>DATAUE010000148.1:0-4885 GCA_036268425.1 Allostellaceae bacterium | reverse complement strand
TCGGCCGGCTCGGCGCCGGCACCTCGAATTGCGACCACTGCACTTCGTTCAGGGTGAGGCCGAGCATCGCTTCCAGCATCGATACGTCGATGTGCTGGCCCTGTCCGGTGCTGCACCTCTGGTAGAGTGCTGCCGAAATGGCGCCGAAAGCGTGTGTGCCGCTGAAGACGTCGGCATGATAGATGCCGCAATAATCCGGCCGGCTGCGCCCGGGCTGATAGGCGAGATGCGCCATGTCGTAACCGGACGCCGCATGGATCACCGGCGCATAGGCAGCCAGTTCGCTCGACGGGCCGGTCTGGCCGTAGCCGGAGATCGAGCAGTAGATCAGTTTCGGATTGATCTCGCGCAGCGAGGCGTAGTCGAGTTTCAAGCGCCGCATCACACCGGGGCGGAAATTTACCACCAGGATGTCTGCGGTTGCGGCCAGCTTGCGGATCACTTCGATCGCCTGCGGGGATTTGAGGTCGAGCACAAGGCTCTTCTTGCCGACATTGAGCTGGCCGAACACGGTGCTTGACCCGTTACGGACGGGCGGACGGCTGCGCATCGTCTCGCCCTCCGCCGGCTCGATCTTGATCACTTCCGCGCCCATGTCAGCGAGCATCCGGGTGCACTGCGGACCGGCGATCGTGGTCGAAAAATCCAGCACGCGCAGGCCCTGATAGCTCTTTGTCAAATTAGCCTCATCGTTTGCCGTTATCGTCATTGCCAGAAGTCTCCTCGGCCGCCGGCGCGGGCCGTGACCCTAGATTGTGCGGCTGCGCCAGGGAAGCCGGTTCCGGCGCTGCCAAGCCGCTTCGTCCATTGACGAACGTCGGCCCGGTACCCATCTGGCTCGAATACAACTGGAATCATTCTTGCATCGATTGATGCCAGACGGCTGCGAGGGCATTACTTGAGGGTCCTGTTCGTTACCACTGAAATGGATGACTTCGTCCGTGTGGGCGGACTCGCAGCCGTTTCAGCCGCCCTGCCCCGGGCCCTTCGCGCCCTGAGCGATGTCCGGATCATGCTGCCCGGATATCAGGACGTCGTCGAGCAACTCACCCACATCCAGGTCGTCGGCCACTGCGCCGCGTTGGGGGAAATGCCGGCCTGCAAACTGGGGCGGGCGTCGACCCGCGACGGTCTGCCGGTCTATGTGCTGTTGTGCCCACAACTTTACGACCGCCCCGGCAATCCCTATGGCGACGCCAACGGCCGCGACTGGCCGGACAATGACATCCGCTTTGGGCGGTTTTCCTCCGCCGCCGCCCAGCTCGCGGCAGGCACGCTGGATAAAAATTGGGCAGCCGATCTGGTCCACGCCAACGACTGGCAGGCCGCGCTCGTGCCGGCCTATCTTGCCTGGAACGCGGTCAAGATCCCGACCATCCTGACCATCCACAATCTGGCCTATCAGGGCCTGTTCCCGAAGGAGTCGCTGCGCCGGATCGGTGCGCCGGAAGACTCCTTCCACATCGACGGCCTCGAATTTTACAACAAGATGTCGTTCCTCAAGGGCGGTATCGTCTATTCGTCCCATCTGACCACGGTCAGCGAGACCTACGCCCGGGAGATCACCACGCGCGAGCTCGGCTGCGGGCTCGAAGGCCTGCTGCGCCGTCGCTCCGACGCCTCGGAATTGACCGGGATATTGAACGGCATCGACGAGAGCTGGGACCCGCGGGTGTGCGCCCAACTGGCGCAGCCGTTCGGCGCCGGCGACTGGGAAGGCAAGCGCGCCAATGCCGATTACGTGCGCCAGCAATTCGGCCTGGCGTTGTCGCGCGGCCCGATCTTCGGGCTGGTGGCGCGGCTGGTCCATCAGAAGGGCGTCGATCTCGTGCTGTCGGCCGCCGACGAGATCGTCGAAGCCGGCGGCCAGATCGTGGTGACCGGCAGCGGCGAACCCGAAATCGAGCAGGCGCTGATCGACGCCCATCGCCGCCGCCCTGACGCGATCGGGGTTGCGATCGGCTTCAACGACGGCCAGGCGCGGCGGATTTTCGCCGGCAGCGATTTTACCCTGATGCCGTCCCGGTTCGAGCCGTGCGGATTGAGCCAGATGTACGCGCAGAAATTCGGATCGCTGCCGATCGGCCATCAGACCGGCGGGCTTGCGGAAACCATCAAGGACGGCGAAACCGGATTTTTGTTCTCGCAGCCCTCGACGGAATCGTTTCTCGGCGGCGTGCGGCGCGCATTTTCGACCTTCGCAGCCAAAGAGCGTCTCGACTCGATGCGGCGCAACGCGATGTCGCGTTCGTTCAGCTGGGATATCTCCGCGGCGTGCTATAGCGCGCTGTATCGTAAGGCGCTGTCGGCCTAGCGCGCCCGTTCGACCGGCCGTGTCTCCGGCATCACCAGCCAGATCGTCGCAAGACCGAGCGCTGCCACACAGGCCAGGCCGGTAAAGGCGACACCGCTGCCGAATTTATCGCTGACATACCCCGCCAGCACCGTGCTCAGCGAAGCGCCGATCCCGGTTGCGGTGCCGACGATGCCTTGCGCGAGGTTAAAGTGCCCGCTGCCGAACGCGACATCGGCGACGATCAGCGGCACCATCACGCTGAACACCGCGGCCGTAATGCCGTCGAACACCTGCACCATGACCAGCAGATAGGGATCGCTGACGACTGCGAACAGCAGGCCGCGGATCGCCAGCGCCGCAAAGCCCAGCAGCAGCAGCGGCCGGCGGCCCCATTGCTGCGCCTTGCGCCCGACCGACGGCGAAGTCCATGCCACGATCGCCTGGGGCACGACAATGCAGGCCGCGATCAGCACCGGCGCCCATTGGCTCGACCGGGTGGTGACGACGCCGGCCATCAAGGGAAGCATCGCCGCGTTGGCGAGTTGCAGCAACAAAACGGCGGCCGCGAAGATCAGCAGCGCGGGCTGGCGGATCAGGCGAAAGATGCTGGTGGCGTTGACGTCGGCGACTTCGCGCACCACCGCGCCGTGCGCCCGGGTGGCGTCGACGTCGCATTCGCGGATTTGCATCAGCGACAGCAGCGCCGGGATCGCCAGAACAAAGGTGACGACGAACACCGAGCGGCTGGACAATAGATAACCAAAGGTACCCATCACGGCCGCGGCAATGCCGTTGCCGAGCGAGGCGAAGCGGGCATTGCGCCCGAGCCGCTCGCCGATCGCGTACGGGCCGACCAACCCAAGGCTGACGGCGGCGATCGCCGGACCCAGCACGCAACTCGCCGCAGCATGCAATGTCGCGGCGGCAACCACGACCGGAAAAATCGGCCACACCGCGTAGCCGAGCGCGCTGAATCCGATGGTCGCGACCGCCAGTCCCGCCACCAGCCGTTCCGAACGCGCGGCGTCGACAATCGCGCCGCCGGGCATCTGGCCGATCAGGCCGACGATGCCGCCGATCGACAGCACAAGACCGATCTGGCCTTGCGTCCATTTCTGTGTCGTCAGGTAGACCGCGATGAACGGTCCGAACCCGGTTTGCACGTCAGCGAGAAAAAAGATGAACCAGTCGAGGCCACGCAGGCTCTCGGCGCAGGGCGACGGCCCGCCCGCCGGCAATGGCGCATCGTTTTCGGCTCCGGCCGGCCGCGCGCGATCGTCGTCGTCGATTCGGCCCAGCTTGGGTATGGGTACGCGCGCGAACAGGATGCCCTCTCCGCCTGCTTTATGGGTCATCGAATTGCAGCGGCTCCAGGCTGCCGGAAGCGCCCAGCACCACAATCGGCGAACCTTCCTTGTATTCGGGCGCCGCCTTGACCTGATCCTTGGTCAATTCGAGGCTCACGGCATCGCTCTTGTCGGAAACGCGGCCGAAGCGCAGCGCGTTCCAGTCGACCGCGATCTTCCGGCTGCCGACGCCGAGAAAACCACCGAAGTCGATCACTGCGGCGCGCACTGCGCCGCTGCGATCGACGATCACATCGACGATGTGCCCCATATCCTCATTGGCGGCGCTGCGGACGTCGCGGCCGAGCACGCCATGGGCTTCCTTGGCGCCGATGATGGTGACGGAGGCCGGCGGCGCAGTCTCCTTGGCACCATTCGGCGGCGTTCCGTTGTGCATCGGCTCCGGCGGTGCATTGTCGGCGGCCCGGATCGGAACCAGCGTCAGCGCCGAACCGACGATGGCAAGCGACGCGAGCAGGTGTTTGGCGCGCATGGGGCCTCCTTAAAAAATCAAGCCGAACTAGTGCGCAAGCACGATCGACACGCGGATCTCGCCGCGCGTGCGCAACACCTCCAGCGATACGTCCTCGCCATGGCGGCGGACCCTGAGATCGACGCTGGAAGCGCCGAGCCTGAGGTCGCGCAGCACCACTTCGTTGAGAAAGACCGGCAGGCGCGGATTGCGCAGGCGTATCTCGCCATGCGCCGCGTCGAATTCGAGGCCGAGCGCGGCTTCCAACAGCGTAAACGGCGTCGCGCTGGCCCAGGCCTGCGGCGCGCAGGCCACCGGATAAAGCGTCGGCCCTCGCCCCTTCTCGCGCCGAAAGCCGCAGAACAATTCCGGCAGCCGCCGTAGATCCATATAGGCCGCAGCATCGAACAACGCGCCGAACAAATGACCGACCGAATGCTTCAGGCCGTAACGCGCCAGCCCCAGCGCGATCAGCGCGTTGTCGTGCGGCCAGATCGAACCGTCGTGATAGGACATCGGATTGTAGCGCGCCTCGCCCCGCGCCACGGTGCGGATACCCCACCCCGTAAAGAAATGCGGCCGCATCAGATCGGCGGCGACGAGCCACGCGCGATCCTGCCGGATCATGCCGCTGAACAGCAATTGGCCCGCATTCGAGGTCCGCACCCGGCACGGCTTCTTGTCGCCATCCAGCGCCAGCGCATAGGTGCGCAGATCCTCGCACCAGAACGCCTGCTCGAAGCGTTCGGCCAGTTGCCTGGCTTCGGCTTC
>DATAUE010000147.1:0-1629 GCA_036268425.1 Allostellaceae bacterium | reverse complement strand
GAGGGTCAGGTTTTCACCTTGGTGGTGCCGCTCAGTCGCTGTGCCAGGATTTTCAGATCCTCCAGCCGGCCGCTTGCCAGCAGGCGGGCGAATTCTTCCGGGTCGAGCGCCGAAAGGAGCGGCGGAGCATTTTGGGGTTTTCCGAGCGATTCCTTGCCGATTTCCAGCCGCTTGCGCGAGAACTGAAAGAGACGCTTCAGCATCTTCATGTTCGTGGGCCTCGATTGAATGGGCCGCGATAAGTCCAACTCCTTAAGCCGTGGGGCTTCCGTCTGGTTCCGTCGGCTGCACGATTTTAGAAAAGGCGGTTGAGCGCGGCCGGACGATCCTGTCTGATGTGCGGATAAGAGCCGGACCGATCAATCGGGGGTACGCGTCGATGCTGGAAAGATTGGCGCCCTCGGCCGAGCAGGCCCAAGAGACTGCCAAAGAGATCGCCAACCAATGGATGGGCGCGTTCAACCTCGCATTGGCGAGCGAGGACGCGGATTCGTTGGGCGATCTGTTCCTGCCCGATAGCCATTGGCGCAATATTTTCGGGATTTCCTGGCAATTGGCGACCTTCAGCGGCCGCGAAATCCTGTGCAAGGCGCTCAGCCGGCGCGCCGCCGAGGTTGATGCCGCCGATTTCCAGGTCGACACGGCCGCGCTGGCGCCGCGCCGGGCGATGGTCGCGGGGCGTGAGGTCGTCGAGGCCGTCATTTCGTTTCAAACCAGCGACGGACCGGGCATCGGTTCGCTGCGGCTGGTCTGTTCGCCCGGCGCAGCGCCGCAGGCGTGGACAATGTCGACATCGCCCAATTTCGACAGGATCTGCGACGCGCGGTCGAGCCAACGTGAATCCGCGTCCTCGATGCGCGATTTCGCCGGACCGGACTGGTTGGAGCAGCGCCGGGCCGAGATCGCCTTTGAGGGCCGCGAGCCGGATGTGCTGATCGTCGGCGGCGGCCATGCCGGCATCTCGGCGGCGGTGGAGCTGAAGCGCATCGGGCTCAATGCGCTCGTCATCGACAAGGAAAAGCGCGTCGGCGACAATTGGCGGCTGCGCTATCGCGGCCTCAAGCTGCACAACAAGACGCCGGTCAATCACCTGCGCTACCTGCCGTTTCCGCGCTCGTTTCCGGACTACATCCCGAAGGACAGGATCGCGAACTGGCTGGAAAGCTACGTCGAGATGATGGAGGTCAATTTCTGGACCGAGACGAGTTTTGATGGCGCCGACTATGACGAGGCCACGCAGCAATGGTCGGCGCGTATCCGAAAGGCCGACGGCAGCATGCGCACGCTGCACCCCAAGCATATCGTGCTCGCCACCAGCGTCAGCGGGACTCCGAATATTGCCAAAATCGCGACGCTGGAGGATTTTGCCGGTCCGGTGCTGCATTCCAGCCAGTTCAAGGGTGGCGGCGAATGGACCGGCAAGTCGGTCGTCGTGCTCGGCACCGGCACCAGCGCGCATGACATCTGCCAGGAGCTGCAAGCCCACCGCGCCGACGTGACCATGGTGCAGCGTAGCCCGACCATGATCGTCAATGTCGAGCCGGCGCAGCTCTATGACAAAACCTATCTCGGCGACGGCCCCCCGATCGAGGTGCGCGACGTGCTCAATGCCGGCGTGCCGCTGGCGGT
>DATAUE010000146.1:0-1715 GCA_036268425.1 Allostellaceae bacterium | reverse complement strand
ACAAAGCCGCCGCCGGTGACGCGGTCGAGCTCGGCCATGCCGGAGGGCAGGCGAGGCGCGTCGTTGCTCTTGCCGGTCAATGTCTCCAGCGCGAACGTTCGTCCCCGCCGCTTGCTGCGGATCGAGACCGGCATCGAGGTGGCGCCGGTGGCGTCTTCCTCGGCCAGCGTGTTCCACTCGCCGCAGGATTCGCACTTGCCCTGCCAGCGGTTATAGGCCGCGCCGCAATTCTGGCAGACAAAGGAAAGGGTGTTTTTCGCCATGGCGGGGATGAATCGCTGGTAAGGGGGCGCAACTTCATAGCACGAATTCCTAAAAAGTTCCTATTTTGTTCTATGTGTCTGCCGGGCTTGTGTCCAAGATTTTTCACGGCGCGCCCCAGATCGCATTGACCAGCATCGACGCCCCCGCCATCAGCATGATGCCGTCCATCACCAGCCGAAAAGTGTCGGGATTGAACTTGAGCAGCAGCGGCTTGGCGACGAATGCGCCGGCCATCAGCGAGGAGCCCGCGATCAGACCCTGCACCGCGACATCCGGTGTCAGCGCGCCGAATTGCTCGAAGGTTACGGATTTACTGACGTAGAGGCCAAGCGAACTCGCCGCTTCCGTGGCGAGAAACGCGCCCCTGGAGAGGCCATAGAACAGGAACAGCGGTACGCTCAACGGCCCCGTCGACACCACGATGCCTGTCATGTAGCCGATCACCGCGCCGCCGATCACGAGGTGCCAGAGCGACAGTTTGAGATCGTGCCGCGCCAACCAGTGCCGCACCGGCACCATCGCGATCAGAAACAGCCCGATTGCGATATCGACGGTGCGCGACGGCAGCGCCAGCAGGGTGCGGGCGCCGAGCGCTGCGGCCGGAATGCCGGGAATCGAATAGGCGGCGCAGGCGCGCCAGTCGACCTCGCGCCACCAGGCAAGGATGCGCGACAAATTGGCCATCACGGCGGCGATCGCCATGATCGGCACCGCCTGTTTCGGGCCATATTGATAGACCAGCACCGGCATCAGCATGATCGACGAGCCGGTGCCGACGATGCCGCTGACGGTGCCGGCGACCAGGCCGACCGCGAGGACGAACAGGTAATTGAGAATTTGCGGTCTCCGCGATTCGCTGCGGCGGGGGAGGCAAGCCTAGCAAGAATCGGAAATGCTGGCTGCTGACAGCACCCTGGCAGCAGGCCCGGTCTAAAGCCTGTCCGGACCGGTCCTCAGGTCAGGAGAGCATCGTGCCAATCAAGGGAAGCTGCCATTGCGGCAACACGCAATTCGAGGTCAGCGAGGCGCCGGGCGGCGTCACGCGCTGCACCTGTTCGCTGTGTTCGAAGCGCGGCGCGCTATGGGCCTATTATCGACCCTCGCAGTTTAGCCTGACCTCGCCGCCGGAAAACGTCGCGACCTATCTGTGGGGCAGCCGCACCGTCAAACACCATTTCTGCGCCACTTGCGGTTGCGGGACCTATTCGGAATCGCCGGATTGGTCGACCGGCAAGCCGGATTTCAGCAAGATGAAGATCGGCGTCAATGCCTGGCTGTTCGACGATTTCGATCCCGACGCCGTGCCGGTGCCGGTGATCGATGGCAAGAACCTGTGGTGAAGGCGCCGAAGCCGCCGCCGTTTCTGTTGGTTAATGCGCGGTTGCCGCGAACCCGCAAATGCAGGTCATCCCGCGGCTGGGAACTTAAAATTTGATGCGTATTACGATCAT
>DATAUE010000145.1:0-2237 GCA_036268425.1 Allostellaceae bacterium | reverse complement strand
GATATCCTTCGATCCCTGGAAGCGGCCTTCCGCGTTCCAGCCGGTCTCGCCGTGGCGAATGTAATAGATCACGGGCGACGGCATCGCGGCTTGGCGATTATTCCTTGTTCAGCGAGTTGCTGAGCGAAATGTCGGGCGCATCGGGGCGCTTCATGCCGACGACATGGTAGCCGGAATCGACATGGTGCACCTCGCCGGTCACGCCGCGCGACATGTCCGACAACAGATACAGCGCGCTGTCGCCGACTTCCTCGATCGTGGTGGTGCGGCGCAATGGCGCGTTGTACTCGTTCCATTTCAGGATGTAGCGGAAATCGCCGATGCCGGACGCCGCCAGCGTCTTGATCGGGCCTGCCGAAATCGCATTGACGCGGATGTTCTTTTCGCCGAGGTCGGCGGCGAGATAGCGCACGCTGGCCTCCAGCGCCGCTTTCGCCACGCCCATCACGTTGTAATGCGGCATCCATTTTTCGGCGCCGTAATAAGTCAAGGTCACGATCGAACCGCCGTCGACCAGCAGTTTTTCGGCGCGCTGCGCGATCGCGGTCAGCGAGTAGCAGCTGATCAGCATGGTTCTGGAGAAATTGTCCGCCGTGGTTTCGAGATAGCGGCCGTCGAGCTGGTCCTTGTCGGAAAACGCGATGGCGTGGACCACGAAATCGATCTTGCCCCATTGCTGCTTCAACACGTCGAAGGCCGCGTCGATGGTCGCGGGATCGGTGACGTCGCAATGCCCGAGCAGGATACCGTCGAGTTCCCTTGCCAGCGGCTCGACCCGCTTCTTCAGCGCATCGCCCTGCCAGGTCAGCGCGATCTCGGCGCCCGCCGCGCGGCAGGCCTTGGCGATGCCCCAGGCGATCGAGCGGTTGTTGGCGACGCCGAGGATCACGCCGCGTTTGCCCTGCATCAGGCCTGCATTTTGTGTCATTCGGTTTCCAATCGGCCTTGACCAAATCTCTGGCTGAACCAGGTCCGGGATCAGGTCTGGAGGTACACCAGCGCTCCCGGCCGGTACAGTGCAAATCCGCCCCGATTCGGGCTGTGGGCCCCGCCGCCCAACCGCCGGAATAGTTGGTTTACCGGGGTGTTATGTTGTGCAAGGCGTTCGCGCCGAACCAAGCCCGAGCCGACCGCAAGATCGAACGCCGATGACCGCATTTCGCCAGAGCGTCGAAGCCATGATTCCGGCCCTGCGCCGCTACGCCCGCGCGCTGGCGCGCGATGCCGACGTCGCCGACGATCTGGTGCAGGATACGCTGGTGCGGGCGCTGCGCTCGGAGCGGCTGTTTCTCGGCGGCGACGTCAGGAGCTGGCTGTATACGATCCTGACCAATTTGAACAAGAACCGGCGGCGCTCGCTGGCCCGCCGGCCGCAATTCATGCCGTTGCTCGACAACAATCCCGACGCCAGCGGGACCGAGGCGGAAGGCCGCGATATCTCGCGCGCGCTCGCCACCCTGGTGGAAGAACAGCGGGCGGTGCTGCTGCTGGTGATGCTGGAGGGATTGAGCTACCGAGAGGTCGCCGACATCCAGGGCGTACCGATCGGCACCGTAATGTCCCGGCTTGCCCGCGCCCGCGCCCATGTCAAAGCTTCGCTGGAGGGCGAGCGTCCGGCGCTGCGGCGGGTCAAATGAGCGGCACGGCAATGGCAGGAAAAATGCATTTAAGAACGAAGTCGAGTACGGGTCGAGAACGATATCCAGAACCGGTTCAGGAAGCAGGAACCGACTGAAAGTAATGTAGGCGTCGCGCCGGGGTTTGCATCACGACGGACTTTTATCAATTGCCCTCCGGCCGGAGGGATCGCAACCGGCCGGCAGCGCTTGTCGATCAAGCGCATGCCGATCGAGATTATACAGAGACGATTAGACAGAGACAGTGACAATGAACGACCGAAAAATTCCCGTTACCGAAGATGAGCTGCACGCCTATGTCGACAACGAATTGCCGGCCGAGCGCCGCGCCGATGTCGAGGCCTGGCTCGTTGCGCATCCCGACGATGCCGCGCGGGTGCAGTCGTGGCGCGCGATGGCGGAGGCGCTGCACGCGCGCTACGATTCGGTGGCCGACGAGGTGGTGCCGAAGCGGCTCGAGATCGAGCGGCTGGTGCGGCAGCCGCGCAAATGGATCTATGGCGCGGTTGCGGCGACCCTGGTGGCGTTCATCGCCGGCGGGGGCGCCGGCTGGGTGGCGCGCGGCGAGGCCGCCATGCCCTCGACGTTCCAGAATTTTAC
>DATAUE010000144.1:0-2393 GCA_036268425.1 Allostellaceae bacterium | reverse complement strand
CTTTGGAACCACGCGCGGATCGGTGGTGTAGACGCCGTCGACGTCGGTATAGATGTCGCAGCGGTCGGCGTGCAGGGCGGCGGCGATCGCCACCGCCGAGGTGTCGGAACCGCCGCGCCCGAGCGTGGTGATTCGCCCGGTCTGCGGGTTGATGCCCTGGAAGCCGGCGATCACGGCGACTTCCTTGCGTTCCTTGAAGCGGTGGATCAGCTCACTGCCGTCGATCTCGAGAATCCGCGCCGAAGCGTGCGCGTCGCTGGTCTTGATCGGGATCTGCCAGCCCTGCCACGAGCGCGCCTGGATGCCGATCGCCTGCAGCGCGATCGCCAGCAGCCCCGCGGTGACCTGCTCGCCGGACGCCACTACCGCGTCGTATTCGCGCGCATCATGCATCGGCGAGGCGTCGCGGCACCATTCCACCAGCTCGTTGGTCTTGCCGGCCATCGCCGACACCACCACGGCGACGTCATGGCCGGCGTCGACCTCGCGTTTCACATGCCGCGCGACATTGCGGATGCGATCGAGGTTGGCGACGGACGTGCCGCCGAATTTCATGACGAGGCGACCCATGACGGAAGCTGGTTTCCCTGACAAGGTAAAAGCCGTGGCGCGCGCCACAAACCGCGCGCGCCGGCCAAAAGGCGCGTATACATAGCGGCGCGGTTCCGGGCAAGCAACCGGGCCGTTGCTACCCGGGGACGGCTCCGGGCGGTAAAATACGGGTAAACGAGGCGGGCGTATGGGGCGTTATATCGACGATATTCTGCAACCCGGCGAGAAGGTGCTGTATTCGACCAACGCGCACTGGATATTCTACCTGCCGGCGATCGGGGCCTGGATCGTGGCGATCGTCTTTCTGGTGCTGTCGCGCATGATCGTCGCGGAAACGCCGGCGCTGATCTGCCTTTCGCTGGCGGCGATCGCGGGCATCTTCGCGCTCTACAAGATGCTGACCGCCTGGTTCCACCGCTGGACCACCGAGACCGACGTCACGAATTTGCGGGTTGTCCACAAGACCGGCTTCATCAAGCGCCGCACCTTCGAGATGAGCCTCGACAAGGTCGAGAGCGTCGACGTCAATCAGAGCATCCTCGGCCGTTTGCTGAATTATGGCGACGTCACGGTGCGCGGGGTCGGCGAGGGGGCCGAAACCATCAAGACCATTGCCTCGCCGCTCGACTTCCGCAATCACATCACGGCGCGATAGGGAAGCGGTGCGTTCATCCATGGCCATACAACAGAATCCTTCCGCGAATTCTCCAGGCGCCGGCGGCGGCACGGTCGATCCGGCCGAGATCGCGAAATTTTCAAAGCTGTCGGACACATGGTGGGATCCGAACGGCAAGATGGCGCCGTTGCACAAGATCAATCCGCTGCGGCTGAGCTATATCCGCGACGCCGCCTGCCGCAAGTTCGAGCGCAACGTCAAAAGCCTCGGCTGCCTTTCCGGCCTGCGCATCCTCGATATCGGCTGCGGCGCAGGCCTGCTGTGCGAGCCGTTCACCCGGCTCGGCGCCCAGGTGATCGGGGTCGATCCGTCCGCCAGCAATATCGCCGCCGCAAAACTGCATGCCGACAAGGGCCATCTGTCGATCGACTATCGCTGCACTACCGTCGAGCAGATGGACGTGCGCGAGCGCTTCGATATCGTGCTGGCGATGGAAGTGGTCGAGCATGTCGCCGATCTCGGCGTGTTCCTGCAACGCTGCGCGGCGATGCTCAAGCCCGGCGGCATCATGGTGGTCTCGACCCTGAACCGCAACTGGAAGAGCTTTGCGCTGGCGATCGTCGGCGCCGAATACGTGCTGCGCTGGCTGCCGCGCGGCACCCATCAATGGGACAAGTTCGTCACCCCCGACGAACTGGCGAAACACCTGCTCGACAACAGGCTGGTGATTTCAGAAGAGACCGGCGTGGTCTACAGCCCGTTCGCCGACCGCTGGAGTCTCTCGTCCGACACCGACGTCAACTACATGGTGATCGCCGAAGGGGCGGCTTAGATAAGATCGACCGTTTATGCCGTCCCTGCGAACGCATGCGTTCGCAGGGACGACGAAAGATACTCCGGTTGACCGCGCGGCCTGCGCCCGGCACGGTCCAGGAGTTTTTCGCCGCTAACCGAATCCCCCTCATGTTCCCGACCGCCACGCTCTGGATTCCCTTCACCGTCACGGCCGCGCTCGGGCAGGTGGCGCGCAACGCGATGCAGCGCAGCCTGACCGGGCCGCTCGGCACCTGGGGCGCGACCAATATCCGCTTCCTGTTCGGCTTTCCGTTCTCGGTGATCTTTTTCGGCGTGGTGATCGTGGCGACCGGCGATGCCGTGCCGTGGCCGACCGCGGCGTTCTGGCCATGGCTGATGCTGGGCGCGCTGAGCCAGATCGTGGCCACCG
>DATAUE010000143.1:0-1616 GCA_036268425.1 Allostellaceae bacterium | reverse complement strand
ATGTCCTGGTCGCGGAACAGCAGCACGGCGTATTTGTCCATGCCGGCTTCGATGTCGGCGGCTTCCTGCGGCGTCAGCGGTTTTCGTAGATCGACGCCGCTGACTTCGCCGAAGAAAAACGGATGCAGCTGGCGGATAGCGACGGACATGGAGGCCTCCCGGAGTCTTTAATTTTGCAAAAAGCTACTCCGGCAAGGCCCGATGTCAACACGCCCTTGGCGCTTCCGGTCATGCATTTCGTGCCATCAGTCCGCCATCGACCTGGATCACCGCGCCGGTCAGGAACGAGGCCGCCGGCAGGCACAGGCTCAAGGTCATATGGGCGACTTCCTCCGGCGCGCCGTAGCGGCCGAGCGCGGTGCGGCGCCGGGCGTAGGTCGCCTTGTGCTCGTCGCTGATCCGCGCCGTCATGCCGGTGGTGATCGGACCCGGGCAGATGCAATTCACGGTGATGCCGTCGCGGCCCAGTTCCACCGCTAGCGACCGGGTCAACCCGGTCACGCCGGCCTTCGCCGCCGAATAGGGGCTGTGCAGCGCGGTGGCGCCGAGCGCCTCGGTGGAAGCGATGTTGACGATGCGCGGCGATTTCGATTGGCGGAGGTACGGCAGCGCGGCGCGGATGATGCGCTGATGCGCGGTCAGCATCACCGCAAGGCCTTTTGCCCAGGCCTCGTCGTAGCCGTCATCGTCGATCGCCGCCCGCACCGAAATGCCGGCATTGTTGATAACGATATCGAGCCCGCCGAAATGCCTGGCGACGTCATTGACCACCGCCTTGATGTTGTCGCGATCGGCGACATCCAGCGTCCAGGCTTTGGCGGTGCCTCCATCAGCAGTGATCCCCTCCGCCACGGCTTGCGCGGCATCAGTGGAAATATCCGTCACCGCGACCCTGGCGCCTTCAGCCGCGAACACCCGGGCGGTGGCGCGGCCCATGCCGCTGGCCGCGCCGGTGACGAGAACGCTGAGATCCTTCACCGAGCGGCTGAGTTGCCTGAAATCGGACATCGCTGTTCTTCCCGGGAGTGAGTGCCTGCTTGATTCACAGTGCTTTATAAACAAGGCTCGATAAACAAGGCTTGCACCGATCCGCACAGAGGTCAAACAAGATGCAAGGGCAAGAAAACGGGAAGGCTGGCGCAGGATGAACGAACTCGATTTCAGCGGCAGGCAGGTTCTGGTGGTCGGCGGCTCCAGCGGCATCGGCAACGGCATCGCGCAGGCGTTCCGGGCAAAGGGCGCGCGCGTCGCCGTCTGCGGCACCCGCGCCAAAGCGGCGGATTATTCACCGGCCGAAGGCTCGCATCTCGACGGGCTCGACTACGTTCAGCTCGATGTCAGCGACCCCAAGGCAATCGAGAATTTTCGCGAGCCGTTCGAGCGGCTCGACGTGCTGGTGCTGGCGCAGGGCGCGGTGATCTACCGGCGCGGCGAATTCGCCATGGACGGCTTTCGAAAAGTTCTCGAAGTCAATCTGATGAGCCTGATGGCCTGCGCGACAAAATTCCACGCGATGCTGAGCGCCAGCAAAGGCTCGCTGATCATCGTCAGTTCGACCGCGGCCTATCACTCCACCAAGGGCAATCCGGCCTACAACGCCTCGAAGACCGGCGCGG
>DATAUE010000142.1:0-1529 GCA_036268425.1 Allostellaceae bacterium | reverse complement strand
AGTTTTTGCGAAGATGATTTTGGGTCTGGATACATATCGCCCAACCGGCTTTGGCCTCGAATGCAATCCTTTCGTTATTCGATCGCGAGCGCCACCGCAATTCCCGCAGGGACCGCACGCGAATGCGGCATATCTCCGCATGGCCGCCCGTGCCGCTGCGGTACGTTGCTTGACGGGCAATCGATCGCTGTTAGTCTGCCGCGCAAAACGGAAGGCGAGGCATGAAACATCCAAGGCCGCTCGAAGGCGTCGTTGTCGTCGAACTCGGACATAGCGTCGCGGCGCCCTATGCCGGACTGATCCTCGCCGACCTCGGCGCGCGCGTGATCAAGGTCGAACATCCCGGTCACGGTGATTACGCGAGGGGCTGGGGCCCGCCGTTCTGGGGCGACGTGGCGTCGGCCTACGCGGCGCTGAACCGCGGCAAGGAAAGCATCACCGTCGATTTCGCCGACCCGGATCAGGCCGCAAGCCTGCGCCGCCTGATCATCGATCAGGCCGACGGCGTGATCCAGAATCTGCGGCCGGGCATTCTCGATGCGTACGATCTGTCTGCGGAATCGTTCCGCGCGGCGAAACCGTCATTGATCTGGTGCGATATCGGCGCATTCGGCGCCAAGGGGCCGATGGCGCGGAAACCCGGCTACGATCCGCTGGTGCAGGCCTCCACCGGAATCATGAGCGTCACCGGCGAAGGTGACCGGCCGCCAGTCCGGGTCGGCATCTCGCTGGTCGATCTGGGTTCGGGCATGTGGACCGCGCTCGGCTTCCTGTCCGCGTTCATTTCCCGGATCAAGCATGGCGACGGCGCGCAGGTCGCGACCTCGCTCTATGAGACCGGGCTTGCCTGGATGACCATTCCGCTGGCGGGGTATGAGGCCGCGGGCGATGTCCGAAAGCCCTATGGCTCGGGCGTTGCCGAGATCGTGCCGTACCAGGCGTTCCGGACCAGAGACGGCTGGCTGATGATCGCGGCCGGTAACGACAATCTGTTCCGCAAGCTCTGCGACGTGCTGGATCGCAAGGATCTCGTGACCGATCCCGCCTACGTCACCAATTCCCAGCGCATCATCCATCGCGAGACGCTGATTCCGATCGTTGCGGAAGCGGTGGCCAAATTCGGCATGGAGGAACTGGGCGAGCGGCTCGATGCCGCCGGCGTGCCCAACTCGCCGCTGCTCGGGGTCGAGGGCGTCGCCCATCATCCGCAGACCAGGGCGCTCGACATGATGGTGGCCTGCGACGACAATCTGTCGCTGGTTTCGATTCCGATTTCGTTCGACGGCGTGCGGCCTCGCAACGCGCGGCGTGCGCCAAAGCTCGGCGAACACAACAGCAAAAACGGAACTGGACAATGACCGACTTCCTCGCCGGCCCCTACCCGACCCTGGAACTGGAACGGCCGGAGCCAAATGTGCTCATCGTCCGGATCAACCGGCCGGCGGCGGCGAACGCCATGAACACCCAGATGGGCCTCGACCTGATGGCGATCTTCGAGACCTTGCAGATCGAGCAGAACGGCCTGCGCT
>DATAUE010000141.1:0-1572 GCA_036268425.1 Allostellaceae bacterium | reverse complement strand
CTGACGCTGCTCCATCGCAACGAAAACGCCTTCATGCTGCACACCTGGACTCTCTGATCGGCAGCATCTGACGAGGCGAGGCGCGCATGACCGGGAAAGAGAAAATCAGGGTCGCCGCGGTGCAGATCGCGCCGGATCTCGATACGCCGGCGGGGACGCTTGACCGCGTCCTCGCGGCGACGGCCGAAGCCGCGGGGAAGGGTGCGCGTCTCGTGGTGTTTCCCGAGACTTTCGTGCCCTGGTATCCCTACTTCTCGTTCATCCGTCCGCCGATGCTCTCGGGCGCCGAGCACATCCATCTCTACGACAACGCGGTCGTGGTTCCCGGCCCGGTGACGGAGGCGGTATCGGCGGTGGCGCGCCAACACAACATCGTGGTCGTGCTCGGGGTCAACGAGCGCGACCACGGCACGCTCTATAACGCGCAATTGGTGTTCAATGCCGACGGCACATTGGTGCTGAAGCGCCGCAAGATCACGCCGACCTTCCATGAACGCATGATCTGGGGGCAGGGCGACGGCGCCGGATTGAAGGTCGTCGATACATCGGTCGGCCGGATCGGCGCGCTGGCCTGCTGGGAGCATTACAATCCGCTCGCCCGCTACGCGCTGATGGCGCAGCACGAGGAAATTCACGTCGCGCAGTTTCCGGGCTCGCTGGTCGGCCAGATCTTCGCCGACCAGATCGAGGTCACGATCCGCCATCATGCGCTGGAAAGCGGCTGCTTCGTGGTCAACGCCACCGGCTGGCTGACCGAAGAGCAGATCGCGAAAATTTCGCCCGACGAAGGCCCGCGCCGCGGCCTGCGCGGCGGCTGCATGACAGCGATCGTTTCGCCGGAAGGCAATCACATCGTGCCGCCCTTGACCTCGGGCGAGGGAATTTTGCTGGCCGATCTCGACATGGCGCTGATCGTCAAGCGCAAGCGGATGATGGATTCGGTCGGCCATTACGCCCGGCCGGAACTGTTGTCGCTGCTGTGGGACGATCGTCCCGCTTCGCCGATGCGCATAGCCCATCCCACGCCGTCCCTCGCAACCGCAGGACAATCCGATGAAACCGCTTCTGGCGTCCGAAACCCCGAGACCGATGCCGACCGAGCAGCTGATCAACGAGTTGCAGTCCTACGGAGTACGTCTCGTTGATCCCAAGGCCGGTGGCGACAGCCGCCGGGGTGGGGCCGGTCCCTCCGACCACATGCCGATGACCATCGACGGCGCGACCGTGATGATCCCGGTGCATAACGCGCCGGCATTCGAGAGCCCTTATATCGTCGCAAAGCCCGATACGCTGGGCCGCAGCCAGGTGAGCCGCGACGGCGCCGTGATCGGCGAGGTCAAGTTCCAGTTGCGGCCGCGGTTCTACGAGCGCTCGACCGCCGACGGCATTCCCTATTCCAAGATCGCCGTGCTGCACGGCCGCGATGTGCTCGCGACCACCATCCTGCAAACCTGTATCCGCTACCAGAGCCGGACCAAAACCTGCCAGTTCTGCGCCATCGGTCAATCGCTCGCCGCCGGCCGCACCATCGAACGCAAGACGCCCGAGCAACTCGGCGAAGTCGCCAAGGCC
>DATAUE010000140.1:0-1960 GCA_036268425.1 Allostellaceae bacterium | reverse complement strand
GAAAATTCCCTGCGCCACCAGCCGTGACAGCCGGTCGGTCAGGATATTCGGCGCGATGCCGAGCTCGGTCTGGATCTTGTCATAGCGGCGATTGCCGAAGAACGCCTCGCGGACGACCATGAAACTCCATTTGTCGCCGATGATCTGAAGCGTGCGCGAGACCGAGCTGGGTCGTCCGAGCAAAAAGCGGCTTTCGTCCGATGCTCGCCGGGTGTTGCGGGCCGTCTTGCACGGCGCGCGGCCGGCACCCGGGCCGTCGCGATAGACTACCTGTTTGACAACGAGTTCGACCGCGCATTCGGAGCACGCCACGATCGGGCGGCTCTCGCATCCGCACAGCATGTGAACCAGTAGCAGCGGCGGCGGCTTTTTCCCCGACAGCCAGCGGTCGCCGAATTGCATCAGCGCCATGAAGCTCGGATAGAGATCGAACCCCATCTTGGTCAGCCGGTACTCCTTGCGCTGGGTCGTGGCGGTCGCGGCCTGGCGGAAGATCGAGAGCCGCGTCAGTTTTTTCAGCCGGTCCGTCAGCGTGGCGCGGGGAATGCCAAGCGCGGAGCGAAAGGCTTCGAAGGTGCGGGTGCCGAAAAATGCCTCGCGGATGATCAGAAACGCCCAGGCGTCCGACACGATGTCCAGCGTGCGCGCCACCGAGCAATTTCGCTCCCCGCGCACGTGGCGCGGCGCCGGCCGCGGCCGCGGTAACGCTGAGGTGCGTTCGGGGGTAAGTTTTGCCGTGGCGGCGCGTGCCATCAAGTCTACATCCGTTTTGCCGGACGTCTGCCCTGCAAGACGTTCGTGCTCTCTGCCGCGGCACGCGGGATCGCCGATCCCGAAAAGTTGCCGCGTCGACGCAGCATTCTACACGACCCCGATTGACTTACCGAAAAAACTAAGTCTAGTTATGCATGTCATAAAATCCAGCGGGAATCCGCGGGAAAAGCCGGGTCCGGCCCGGATCATCAGGGAGGTGCGAGATGAAAACCGCTCGTCGAGCAGTGCTGTCCGTCATGCTGGTTTCGGCCATCGGATTGGGGCCGGTCGCGGCCCAGACCCCGGGCATTTCCGACGATGTCGTGAAAATCGGCGTGCTGACCGACATGTCCGGCCAGTTTTCGCATGAGTCGGGCGAGGGCGCCGTGACCGCCGTGCGCATGGCGATCGAGGATTTCGGCGGCAAGGTGCTGGGCAAGCCCATCGAGCTCGTGGTTGCCGATCATCAGAACAAGCCGGACGTGGCCTCGGCGATCGCGCGCAGGTGGTTCGATGTCGAAAAAGTCGACATGATCGGCAATCTGATCAATTCGTCGATCGCGCTCGGCGTCACCCAGATCGCCAGGGACAAGGACCGGATCGCGATCGTCAATGGCTCCGGATCGTCTCGGCTGACCGGAGATGCCTGCACCCCCAACAGCGTCCACTATGCCTACGATACCTACGCCCTGGCGAAGGGCACCGGCACCGAATTGATGAAGTCGGGCGGCACCAGCTGGTATTTCCTGACCGCGGATTATGCGTTCGGCCATGCGCTCGAGGCCGATACCTCGGCGGTGGTCAAGGCGCTCGGCGGCCAGATTGTCGGCTCGACGCGTTATCCGATCGAAACCTCGGATCAATCCTCGTTCCTGCTCCAGGCACAGTCTTCCCACGCCAAGGTGGTGGCGCTGGCCGGTTCCGGAACGGTTTTCGTCAATGCGGTGAAGGCGGCGCAGGAATTCGGCATCCCCAAGGGCGGACAGACGCTGGCCGGCCTGCTGGTCTGGACCACGGACATCAAGAGCCTGGGATTGGAAGCCGCCCAGGGGCTCGTGTTGACCAATGCCTTCTATTGGGATCGCGACGACGACACGCGCGCCTGGTCGAAGCGGTTCTTCGAGCGGATGAAGCGCATGCCGCATATGGGAGACGCCGGCGACTACTCGTCGACGATGCATTATCTCAAGGCGATCCAGGCTGCCGG
>DATAUE010000139.1:0-2220 GCA_036268425.1 Allostellaceae bacterium | reverse complement strand
CGCCGCAGAGGGTTAGCTCATACGTTTGGTTTAGCGGGATCGGCTGTCACGCTGTCGTCACACCGACGGGAACCAGCGGCAAAAGCAGGCGAATTCACGCGCGCTGCGGCTGTGCCTCAGTCGCCGCGCAGCGGTTCCGCGATCGGGAAGGACACGGTCGCGACCGCGCCGCGTTTCCCAAAGCACTGCTCGAACTTGCCATCGAGGCCCTCGGCGAGCTGTCGCATGATACCGAGGCCCTGCCCCGGACGAATTTTTTCCGGACCCACACCGTCATCCGTGACCCGGCATTCGGCAAAGCATCCGTGCCGCTTCAGCTCGATCCGGATCACGCCACCGCCGTTCGCGAACGCGTGCCGCGAGGCATTGGTGATCAACTCGGCGACGATCAGGCCGAGCCTCCAGCACTGCGAGGCGCTTAGTTGCAGCGGGTTGTCGATCAGGACCAGTTCGATGCCGCGGTGACGCAGCCGCGCGCGGCTGATCGACTGGCACAGTTCGCGAAGATAGCCGCCGGCGTCGATCCAGCGATCGGCGGTCGGTATCTGCAACGCGCGATAGACCCTGGCATGATCGTGCAGGTGCTCGATCACCTCGCTCAACGCGACCTTGACTTCGCGATTGGTCGAACGCAGCGCCGTGCAGGTGACGACGCTGATGGTCGAGGTCAGTTCGTTGTTGATCCGGTGCGCCATTTCCCGCAGCAGCAGCAGCTCGCCGGGATGGTCCTCGCAGCCCTCACCGAGCCGGATCGGAATTCGCCTGCGCTTCTTTTCCGCCATCTGGCTGCTTGCGATCTGCATAGGCCGCGTCCCTGCTGACTGATGCCGGCAATCTAGCGACGGCCCCTGCGAGCGGCTTGCATTTTTAGATCAAGAAATTGTCGATTCCTGTGCTTGTCCTGTCCTTGGCGGCGGCAAAGCCTTTCCGATCAACGCGGCTTCACGGATGCGCGACCGGCGCGACCGCGTTGATGATTGCGAAAGCGAATGGCACGATCGCAACCACCACGGTGATTGCCGCCACCGCGCGCGCCGCTTGATGATGTCGAACATGTCAACTCACCTTGCTGGTTGCAGGCTAAACGGCAGCGCTCAGGTTTCCGCGACCTGGACGATCGCCTCGGCGAAGGCCTGCGGCGCCTCCTGCGGCAAATTGTGCCCGATGCCGCCCCTGATGGTGCGGTGGCTGTATTTGCCGGTGAACTTCCTGGCATAGGCGGCCGGCTCCGGATGCGGCGCCCCGTTGGCATCGCCCTCCATGGTGATGGTGGGCACGGTGATGACAGGGAATTCCGCGGTCCGCTTGTCGATCTCGTCGTATTTGGGTTCGCCCTTGGCCAGCCCGATCCGCCAGCGATAATTGTGGATCACGATCGCGACGTGGTCCGGATTCTCAAACGACGCCGCGGTGCGATCGAACGTGGCATCGTCGAAATTCCATTTCGGCGAGGCGAGCTGCCAGATCAGCCTGGCGAAATCGTGCCGGTTCTTTTCGTAGCCGGCGCGGCCGTTCTCGGTAGCGAAGTAATACTGGTACCACCATGCGAGTTCGGCCTTCGGCGGCAGCGGCGCCATGCTGGGGCTGCCGATCAGGTAGCCGCTCACCGAGACCAACGCCTTGCAGCGCTCCGGCCAGAGTGCGGCGACGATATCGGCGGTACGCGCGCCCCAGTCGAAGCCGGCGAGCGTCGCCTTGTCGATTTTCAGCGCGTCCATCAGCGCGATGAGATCGAGCGCGACCGCGGCCTGCTGGCCGTTGCGGAGCGTGTCGCTCGACAGGAAGCGCGTGGGGCCATAGCCGCGCACATAGGGCACGATCACGCGGTATCCGGCCGAGGCGAGCATCGGCGTGACATCGACGAAGGCGTAGATGTCGTAGGGCCAGCCGTGCAGAAGGATCGCAACTGGACCATCGGCGGGCCCAGCCTCGGCATATCCGACATTGAGCAGGCCGGCATCGATCTGCTTGATCTGACCAAACGAGGTATTGGTGCCGGGCTTGATCGCGCGCATCGCCGCGGGCTTCATCTTGCCGGACTCCGCATCGGCGGAGCGGCTCAGCATGAACTGGGCGGCGGCAAGGGTTGCGGCGGCGCGGCCAAGGAAGCTGCGGCGATTGCTGTCGGTGTTTTCGAATTTTCCGCTCGTGCCCATCGCGTATCTCCCTTGGGTTCGACCGCCGGCCGCCGGGGCGATCCGCCGCCATAGCTAGGACCGG
>DATAUE010000138.1:0-130972 GCA_036268425.1 Allostellaceae bacterium | reverse complement strand
CGAACCGGCCCGGTGTGAACCAGCGGCAGATGCGGCGCAAGCGCCGCCCATTGCGCATCGCTCAGCCAAAAATTATCCGGCATGATCCATGTCCTCCCCAGGAGCATGAATCACACTTTCTCATTTGAGTACAGACCCTAGAAAACGCTATTTTAAATTTGGCGATCAACGCCCGGGACGCGATGCCCGACGGCGGCAAGCTCACCATCGAAACAGCCAATACGCGATTTGGTAGGCGCGAAGCGCAGGAGCGTGACATGCCGCCCGGACAGTACGTCGTCATCGGCGTCACGGACTCCGGCGTTGGAATGTCTCCCGATGTGGTCGCTAGAGCTTTCGATCCGTTCTTCACGACCAAGCCTCTTGGCTCGGGGACCGGCCTGGGTTTGCCGATGATCTACGGCTTTGCGAAGCAATCGGGCGGACAGGCCCACATCTCCAGCGAGATCGACCGGGGCACCACCATTCGCCTCTATCTTCCCCGGCACGGGGAGGACGCGGGCGCTCTGGAAATCGTCAAACCTGCGCCCACACTCGATCGGAACGTCGGCAGCGAGACCGTACTCGTGGTCGATGACGAGGCAGGGATCCGCATGCTCGTAGTAGAAGTGCTACAGGAACTGGGATACGCCGTGCTGGAGGCTGAGGATGGCCCGCGGGCATTAGCGATCCTGCAATCGGAAAATTCTATCGATTTCATGATTACCGACGTGGGTTTGCCAGGAGGCATCAACGGACGCCAACTGGCCGACACCGCACAATTACATCGACCGAATCTCAAAGTCCTGTTCATTACAGGTTATGCAGATAGTTCTGTGATCCGGAAGGGTGTTCTCGGACCCGGAATGCACATCATGACCAAGCCGTTTAACTTAAAGGAATTGACATCAAGGGTTCGCGTTATCTTATCGGAAAGTGACGAGCGTCCCCATTGACTAACCCTGCTTCGATACAGAAATTACTCACAATTCTCGTAATAACAGGCGAGCAACGGATCAACACGTTGCGATGCTCATCTGCGCGCTGCGCCTTGCGCTGCCGCATTTCTTGCGCTCCGCCGCGTCGATCAGCGAGACCCGTGTTATCCGGCGTGGGCGATTGAACGCGAAATGGGGGTCGTGGTTGGAAGCGATTTGACAGCCTTGTTCCTCGATTACGGCCGCGTCTGCCTTTCGAACAACGCGGCGGAACGAGCCTGCGCGGCATCGCATTGGGCAGAAAATCTTGGCTGTTCGCCGGTTCCGACTTTAGATATCAATTTATATTATATGATAAATGCTCGCGAATATTTTAACACAATGACATTTTAGGCGGCAAATGCATGTAGGCGCGCGAATAAAACATTATCCTCTGCCGGTTAGACATGACACTCCCCGCCGGTTTTGCGGGGAGTGTTTGGGGTGACGATACGCCTGATGCCCGTTTGTCTCCTAATAAAGGCGAACTGACGTATCTGGACCTTGCCGAGGGACCATAAGTGGGCACGCGTAACAATGCGGTTCCACGCAAAGTACGCGCGCGCGACGCTTTTAAGATCAACCGGGCTGAAGGCCCTTCGCCTTGATGATCGGCGCATTCTTGGGATCGGTCAGAAATTTGAGCAGCGCTGTCGCTGCCTCCGGTTGCCGCGCCACTGCCCCGACCGCCCCGGTAAACACAATGAACTTCTGCAAATCTGGCGGAAACGGTACATACTCTACGCCCGGCACCGACACGATATTGCTGATCACCTGGATGCCGTATTGAGCCTCGCCGTCCGCCACTGCGCGGATAACCCGATCGCTCGGCATCACCTTCGCTTTTACTTTAAGCTGGTCAACGATACCGAGCTTTTCGGCGAGGGCGCTGAAATAGACGCCGCTTGCACCTTGTGCCATATACGACACGGACGGCGCTGCCAGCATTGCGGCTTTGAATGACGTGGCATCGTGGATATCGGGCCGCGGCGATCCGGCCTTGTATGCGATGCCAAAGCCGGCGCGCGCAATCTCGACAAGTGTGGCAGGGACGAGTTTGCCAGCCTTCATTATGTCGTCCATAGCCTCACTGGTAAGGATCGTCGCATCGAATGCTTCGCCTTCCAAGATCGGTTTCTTGAGCAAGTTGGCGGCACCAAAATGAATTGCTACGGTGTTACCCGACGCATGGTCGTATTCCGGCTTCAGAACGTCGAGGACGCTAGCTACCCCGTCGGAGCTAATGAGCTTGATCTCCGCTGCCTGTGTCGTTCCAACCAAAACCGAAAGCACGACAGCGGCCCCGGCCAACGCGCATAGACGCCCTCGCATCTTGGTATCCTTTTTTCTAAGTAACAGGCTGGTGGCTCTGGTTGCGCTTGCAGGGCACTGGCCAGCGGGCGCCGAACGCCGCGCTCGTAAGTCCCAGGTCGAATACAACGTCATGGTGCGCTCCTTTTGCAAGCCCGCGAGGCTCGACCCGCCTATCGAGGCGCTGTTGATGACCTGCCAGGCGATCCCCTCGCCATAGATGCCGTAAGGGCTGCCGTAGACCGACGTGCCGTTGTCGTAATACGACCCGGCGGGCGAACCCGGCTTCAGGATGATTTCCGCCATCTGTTAGACCCCTAAATCCGATATAGCTGATCGATCGGCCCGGCCGATCGACGGTGATGACCAAATGACGAACCGGCGCACGCCGCTCGCTTGCGCCGGCGTTGTCAGCGGCGCATCACTTTCAAACTTGAGTGGCTTCGATCTAGGTCAAGGGCCGTCGCGGACGCAGTCGCACCCCAAATGGCAGCACGGCACGCCTGTAAGCGAATTCTCAAAAACTTCGACTTAACCCATCGCTCAAACGGGCCAAAAGATCAGCCGGCTTACGGGTAATAACCCACGGCACAACCCAAATCGCCAACTCTCGTCGCGAAACTCACCTTTGGCACCGGAGTTTGGTCGGCCCCAGGGCGTGCAAAGTGATAATGGACCTCGGAAATCTGACCTTCCTTCGCATTGTATATTTCTTGTCCAAAAGCATTGCCGGTCTTATCCTTGAACGTCCTTATGTCTTTGCCAAGCGCTTGCTTCGTCTGGGTAACGACGATCTTGCCATCTGCTATGTTGAAGCAAAATGGAAAGAGGTCGCGCTCTTTGATATAAAAGCTGCCGCCCTGGCCCTGGTCGACCATGTCGAGCGCTTTCGCTTTGTCGGCCTTCACCGCGGTAGCGGCCTTCTCGAGCATAGCTCTGGCCTCAACCCGGTCGCCGTTTTGGGCCTGCTGCGCGTATACGCTGGGGACCATCAGAAAGCATGCCGCTGCGGCAAAGGCTAAGTTTCGAATAGACACGTGAGCAATCTCCCGCTTGTCCATGTTTTTATTCGTGCATAGGGTTATTTTTGCTCGACAAATATTGCATGACAATCTTTCGAACCAACATTCTCTGCCGTATGTGGCTGCGTGATGATAGGCAATGCGCCGGCCGTGTCCGGCTTTGAGTGCACTTCTCGTATTTTTCCGTCTGCCCCGTGCACTTTCAACGTGCAGCCTGTGATATTGTAGATGACCGATGGGACAGGATGCGTATGCGGCTTGTCGGTTTGGTCTGCCTTCCAGATTGCATCTATGACGCGGAAGTTCTGATCTTCGAATATCACCTTGTAGGTATCCGGCGAACCTTCATAGCTCGGCAAGGCGTTCTGCGCAGATGCTGCGAAGGAAGTAATAATACCAGTAACGGCAAGGCTGAAGATAATAAATCGCCGCATCGTACTAAACTCCCAACGGGTGTAGGACGAGTTCACTCACGCCTGCGCACGTAATGCGATCAACGTGCTGACCCGTCTTTGACTTGCTTAATGTGTCCATGCCCGCTTGCAGAGGAATCGCGTGCTACTGGCCCGTACCGCCGCTGCAACCATCGCGCGTGACTCGCCTCCCTGCTGGGACGGTTCGCGCGTAGCTGCTTTGTGGCCAGCAGACTAAGCCGGGGTTAACAGCGCACCAACGGAACTTTTGCCAATGAATTTTAAATACAGGCGCCCCGCTCCAGGCCGATTGGTTGTCACGCTTCCAGCGTCAACTGGTAACAGAGATCGAAGCCGCTCATCGCGTCGGCGACAAGGCGGTCGAAGGCGTTGATTAATTGAGGCGTCATTTCGACAAAGTGACCGCTGCCCCGGGTCAAACGAACCAGCTCCATCTCTTCCGCCGCGACCAGAAGCTTACGGACATGGGTGCGCGACACGCCGAAGCGACCGCCCAGGTCGGAATAAGAAATCTTGAGCGGCGTCGCAGCGCCATGCGCTTTAGCCATCTCGATCATCTTGATAAGGATCATCACGCCGGCGTCGCGGCCCTGGAACAGCATCATGACCGGATTTGAGGCTAGTATCTGCGCGCCGAGCGCGAACAGGTCGCGTGACACCAGCCGCTGCTTCAACTGAAACGCAGGATCGCGCGCCATGATCAGCGCGTAACCAGGGTCGGGAAATAAAATCTGCAGCGGCAGGTGATGCGATACCAGAAAATCCTGGTCCTGCGCGATCATCTTCGGGCTGGGTGTAAGGATGCGGACCCGGCCGTCCCGCGGTGCCGCGCGTTGTTCGAGATAGTCGGTCTGGACCAGCCGCGAAACGAGGTCGTGGACGCGGCTCGCACTGGCAAGACGATGCTCCGCCATCGCGTCCGCGACCAGGCGCAGCGTCGGCCACGTCGTACGATCGGCCTCGTCGTAACGCGCATAAAGGCACATGATCACCGCCATCAGAACGGTGCGGCTCGCCTCGAGCAGCAGCCGGTTGAGGAACGGGTTGTGCTCGTAAAGCGCAAGCATGGCTTTGACGAATTCGTCACGGGCCAACGGAAAGCGAGGATGGGCGAGGATTTCTTCGCTGGAATGAAAAGCAGGAAGGTTACTGAAATCGATGCCGGCCATCATTGAGACTAGCCCAAGGGACGCCTCTGGTCACCTCGCCTACTAATCCGGAGATCCGGCGCAAAATGCCGGCAAAATCTTGCACCCATGCTGTACTGGTCTGGATCGCATAGACACCCCCCGCGCCAAGACGCCGTCACCTGCTCGTGCTGTGCGCCAGAATTTGCCTAGCGGATGTGCCATAGTCGGGGCGAGAGCACGCTTGGGTGAGATATCTCTCCTCGGCCGTGGCTAGCGGAGTCGCATCGAGCACGGGGATGCGCATTCTTTTGACCGCTCTCGGCGCGAGGCGGTCACAGCAACGAGCTCAGCGAGTGGCGGCTTCCGCAGCGACTGCGACGATGCCCAGCCTTGAGCCTAGTCTTCTTGCTTTGGCCTCCACCGCGGAAATCGGTGAGGCCCGTTCAACGTGCCGTCGCGATGGCCTTTACGAGCGCCACGATCTTTTTGCGGCTGGCCATGTCCCTGACCATGCTGAAGCTTCGAAGCAGTTGCCATGCCTCGGTGAGTTCGTCAGCCGTGCCTCGCTCCATCGCGAGCGTAGTGGGAGCCTCTTCTTCGGCGGCATCTCCGAAAAAGAAGGAAGGCTCTACCTGAAGGGCCGCAGCAAGTCCGCTCAAGCGTGAAGCGCAGACTCGGTTTGCGCCTCCTTCGTATTTTTGGATCTGTTGAAAGCTGACCGCGAGCCACTTCCCAAGTGCTTGCTGGCTCATACCGAGCGCGAGGCGACGGGCGCGGATGCGCTCTCCGACCCGAATATCTATCGGGTGTGCTGCGCGCGCCTTTCTCGGCGTGTCATGCCGCGGTGACTTGGTCATGCCTCGCCTCCCCACTCGGCGGCCGCCAAAACCGCTGTGCGAACGCGATCTCTTCCGGGCCCGCGGCATCGGCGTAGATCGCGGTCGTTCTGACACTGGCATGGCCAAGCCAGCGCTGCGTTAAATTCATCGGCACGCCGGATTGCAGCGTGCCGATGCCGAAGGCGTGGCGAAACGCTTTTGGGCAGGCGTGCCTTCCGGAAATCCCTGCCGTCTTCATGATCCGCTTGATGACGCGCCACGCGGTGGTGCGGCAGAAATTCCAGAGGCGGTCGAGCATGCGTGGCGAGTTCCGGCTCGCCCGCAATCCGAAATGCGCATCGAGGTCGGCCATCAGCGCGGGCGGGATCGGCACCTCACGCACAGCGAAGCGGCGGCGCTTCAAGGTGACGATGCCGACGATCCCCGCCTTTACCTGAAAAGATGCTGCCGTTAGCGCCAGCACCTCACTGACGCGCGCGCCGGTCCACGCAAGGGTTTGCGCGAATAGCTTTTGCTCGTTGGGAAGCTCTTCCATCCCGGCGAGGCTGCGCTGGCGTTCGGATTGGTTGAGGTATTTCCGCCCGCCGCTGACGGCATAGAGGCTGGCCGCATCGCTGCGTGATCCGGCGTGGGCCGGCTGATTCCGCGCGGCCCGTGAAACCGTATTGCTCATAGGGTTGCAGACCGGGAATTTCATAATTTTCTCAAGCATTTAGTCGTCTCTGCGGACACCCCGCGGCTAGCGTTCATGTATTCCGGAAGGGTTTATAGCCCAGTAATTCTGAGGATGCAACAATATGAGCAATAGTGTTGCACGTTAACTAATATTGAAAGTGAATATGTGGCAAATATGTGTTACGGTTATTCTAGGGAATAACAAGAATAAGAGAGCCCTGACATGAAAAATTCTGCCGCGATTACCTCTTCTTTCGACGCGCGTCTTTCGAACGCGCAAGAGTCATCCTCACGCTTTAAAGACGCCGCGCGCAACATGGGCGGCATTCTGACGAGCCTCGGCGATAAAATTCGTAAAACCGGTGTCGGTGTGACCTTAGCGGGATTGACCGCCTTCTTTGCCAATACCGCGCTTGTCACTGCTCCGGCACACGCAGACCCTGCAACGCAGTTGAGCACGCAACAATGCTCCGACGCGATTTCGATAGCCACCTCACTTGTTGAGCGAAATGCAAAAAAAATCAGTCATGAGCTCGGCGAGAGTTTTGTCCAGTTTAGTTCCAATCATTGCGATCTGAATACAGATTGGAAATTATTGACGAAAGCTGACGAACAGGTTTTCATGGAATTCCGCGTGCATCTTATCGCGATGAGGAGAGCAGATGCTGCTCGCCCTGCTGTGGTGGCGCAAAGATAGCTACCCGAGGTCCAGCTTTGCTGTCTTGAGAGTACTTTGCCCCGCTGGCTGTTCAGCCGCAGGACGCGTGGGTGCCTCCGCCACAACACTTTTCATTTTTTTAATTTTCTCCTCATTTGAGAGCCCGCCTTGTCTATCGACACCCGCCTGCCGGGCCTTCCGTTCAGTTGAATCCAATTTTCTATTTCTGCGAAGCTCTCCTTCAATCTGACTTGTGGCTGTCACGGGCGTCGCACCCTTGTTCACCATCTCCTGCACCTGACGGCTGAACTCTTCGTAATGATGCCCCTCACTCGGCTTGCTGGTTTCAACCTTTCCTTGATAGCCCTTGTCATAGTCGCGGCTGTATTCATGCATCTCACGCAACTGCTTTTGAATCCCGTCGATCTTTTCCTGCGGAGCGCCCTGCGCTTTCGCATCCACCAATGCCTTCTCCAACCCGGCAACGCTTTTCCAGTTCGCACTGGTATCGCGCATGGCGCTGTTGGCGTCTTCGGGGCGCGCGCGCTGGATGTGCGCCACATGCACCGCGCTCTGATTGGGTTCGAGGCCGATGCTTTTCGTAAACCTGACCGCCGACACCATCTGGCCCGGCGAGAAGCCGTCGGCGCGCAGCGTTTGAAACGTCTGGAAACTGACGCCCGCCCCGACCAGCTCCGCCGTGGCCGGTGCGCTGCGATATTCCACCTCGGTCTGAATGCTCGCCAAGCTCAGCGCATCGAAGCGTTTTCCACTGTCGGTGCTGCCCGCGCTGAAGCTGCTGCCGCTGCGCTGGCTTGCCTGTAGCGGCACCAAGCCACCCAATGCGGCAGAGAGAGCCACACTGTCGCTGCTGCTTACATTTGCGCGCTGCAACTGCGCGAGCAACGCCTTGCGGTTTACATCGTCGAGATAACCGCTGTTTGGCGAACCCAGATACTGCGTCACCACATTGGCGAAGCCTGGCCCGGTGAGAAGTTCCTGTCCGGTCGTCGCGCGGCCTTTGGCGAGTTCCGAAACCAGCATCGGTTGAATGCCGCCCGCAACGCGCGCGGCGAGTGCCGTGTCCGGTTCCGCGCCGGGATTAGCTGCACGCATGAGCGCCACCACCGCATCGGTGATTGCACCGGGAGTGAGATTACCGGCGGACGCATTGCTTCCGCTTGCCGGTAAGCCCGCGAACGGCGGCTTGTTATGATTGGATGTGTCGCTCGCCATCACGGAATTTCCTCCACCGGGGGAGCATCAACCGTCTTGCCGTGAAGCCAATATTCGGTGTGCTCGATAACACCAGTTTCTGGATTGCGGTGGACAATTGCGGGCCCGTCAGGACGATGTAACTCGCCTGCAACCAGATATCGTTCGCGGATTACAACGCCGTTATTGTCACGTCTAATATCTGCTGGTCCTTGGGTGGGCTCGCGATGAATCATGCCGCCCTCAAAAAACTCTTCGTAGGTCTCGCCGGATATGTCGCTGTTCCAGATCAGCGCTGGACCATCCAGCGGATCACGATGGCGAATGCCATGCCGGTACCAGCTTTCCAAAGATGGCGAACCATCCGGCTGATATTCGATAAAGGCGGGCCCGCCGACCCGATGGTATTCTCCATCGTGAGCGTATTCCTGTCGTGTCACACGGTCCGTTTCAGGATCCCGATGCGTCACGGCGGGGCCATCATTCTCGGGCCGATGATGCTCGCCATGGACCATATACGCTTCAATGTGCTCGCCATCCTGAATACCGGCCCATGCCGGTCCTTGTGCCGGGTCGCGGTGACACTTGCCGTGCTCGTGATAGGATTCCTGCACGATATTTCCCGAGGAATCTGTACACCAGATTGCCGGGCCTTCGGACGACGGGCGATGCCGCTGGCCGTGCTCAAAATACTCCTCCGAGCGTATCCCTTGGCCCTCGCGATTGGTCGCGATGATGGCCGGGCCGCCGATCCGGTGATATTCGCCATTCATGTTGTAGGTTTCTAAAATCAGCGCGCCCGTGTTCAAATCGAGCACCGTCGCTGCGGGACCGTCCTCCACCTCCCGATGCAAGGCGCCCTGCACGCTGTATTCTTCCGTTTGCTGCCCGTTCTCGCGCGCGAGCAGTGCCGGACCTGCCTTGGGATCGCGGTGACGCTGGCCGTGTTCGCAGTAGACTTCTTTGATGATGTTCCCGCCGCGTTCCTTGTGCAGCAGCGCTGGGCCGTGTTCGGCAGGCCGATGAAGCTGGCCATACCAGTAGAATTCTTCGATCTGCAAGCCGTCGCGATTGGTGTCAATCCATGCGGGGCCCTCATCAGGATCGCGATGCGGTTGCCCGTCCACCATGTACTTCGTGACTTCCCGGTTCGGCTCGATCGAGTGAAAAGCCGGGCCCTCCTGCGGGTCGCGATGCACGAGTCCGTTGCGATACCAGGCGGTGAAAACCTCGTTCGGATATCGGGTGGTCTCTTTGCCATCGGGCATGTAGCGTCCCGGCAGACACGGGCACCCGCTCATTCGTGGCAACAGAAATTGCGGCGGCTTGGCTTGCGCGCCGACCCTCGCCACCCCGTCGAACGCGGCGCGGTCGAGTTGCCACGTGGCGCGCGGCAGTTGCTTGTCCGGATATCGCGCGGAAAGCCGGTCCGGCACCTGCGGGCGGTAATAATCAACGATCATATTGAGGACGGTGGGCCACCAGAAGCGGTTACGGCCAATGTCGTTCGCGGCGCGGCCCTGCACCCATGTCTCGGCGGGCTTCCAGAAGCTGTAGAGATCGAGGTCTTCAAAGCCGCGCAATTGCCACAGCGTTCTCATCACCTGCATCGCGGCAATGATGTCGAGCGTGTAGTCGATCAGATCGATCATCAGGCGTATAGGACGGTGTTCCGCCCGCACGATGCCGCATAGCTTGTCAGGCTGAAGACACTGAATGATGGCGTCGATTAGGCTGGCTTGAAGCTCGGGGGTGAGCGGTATGTTTTTCTGACCGCTCACATGGCGCATGGCAGTTTCGAAGATGTCGCGCAGCGGCTGGTGCAAATCCGCCGGAACCTGAAGCAGCGCCCGCGCCACGCCGGATGCCTCGTCACCGTCAAATCCGGCTGCCAGCGTGGTGAGGCGCTCCAGCACGGCGGCGTTATCAATCGGCGCAACATCTGCCGCGCTATGCTCTGCAATATCTTTTAAAGAGAAGGCCGCTTCTGCTAGCAGAAGCGGCGCGGCGGCGATAGCCGCCGCAGGCGCGGAATTTTCGCGGCTGCTAATATCGCCTCCCGGTGAATTCAATATATCCTGATCCATGCATGACCTTAATTGAAATGCTTCGGTGCATGGTATGGCAGAACATTAAACAGTTCCTGAATTCACGAATTTCACAACGCTGCTTGGTAAACGAAATGATAACAAACAAAAACATTAACCGAAAATTGATCTAATCAATATAGCAATTATTGCCATCACGAACGCGGTTCTCCATGTCCAGAATTGTTATTTCCAGCGGCGAGCGTGCCGCGCTTAAAGAAACGCTTCGCCGTGAAGAGCGTGTATGGGCTCGTCGGCGGCTAGAGGCGGTATACCGGATACTCGTCGGTCATTCAGTTGAGGATATCGCCGGGAACCAAAGCCATGCTTATTCCATTCGGCGCTGGATCGCCATTGCCGAACGCTCAGGCTGGAGAGCGCTGACATTGTTTTTTTCCGATAAGGACTGGAAACCCGGACGCAAACGAGCGCCGATGCCGGAAACCGAAGCCTCACGGTTGCGCACCGAGATACAACGTCTGCTGCAGACGATCCAAGGGCCGATTGAGAATCGCCGTTTGACCGTTGTTGATCGCATCCTCGCCGGCGAAGATCTGGTTGCTGTTGCGCAAGATGTCGCGGTGTGCCCCCAGACGGTAAGGCTATGGATGCGCACGCTGCGACTGGGCGGCGCGGATGCGCTGGTCGCTTTTCAAAGGACGCCGCGTGAGCCATTGCTGATCGCAGATGCTGCGGGCTTACGGGTTCTTGCCTCGCGCCCGGAGAACCACCGCATCTCCAGGGTAATCGAGGCTTTGGCACTTCTTGCCGAAGGCAGAAGCTCGCACGATGCGGGCACACGCATTGGCCTCGCGCCGGTGACGGTTCGGCGCTGGCTAAAGATTTTTCGCGACAGCGGGTTCGAAGGATTGCGCGCCGACCGGAAACGGGAAGCGGGTTTCGCCAACGCTTCAAAATTGACGACCGATCAAAAGCAAGAGCTGGCCGAACTTATCAAAGCGGAGCCCCATATGTCTCGGACCACGTTGTGGTCGACGGTTCGGCGCCGTTATGGCGTTGCCTATAGCCTGAGTGGCCTGCTGCGGCTCGCTCGGGAGGATTTGGGGTATCAGTCTGCCGCCCGCCAGTGAGATCATCCAACAAACAAGGAAACAGCCATTTACCTCTGGCATTTGCCAGTCGCCAATCGACCATAATTGATATTATACGGATCAGTATTGGAGATTTAAAATGCCTGACGATACGAAGGGAGTTGTCCAATCGGAGAAGGGAACGCTGATCCGGCAATACGCCGCCGGTGAGATCAGTTGGCACGCCTTGCGTGAACACGGCTTCGAGAATTACCTCCAGGTGCTCGGCGCACTCGGCGAGCTTAGGTTGCGGCCTCCCATTGCGCCCATGTCGGGACCGAATGTCGAAGCGCGGCGACGTGGCCGCGCCATCATCCGCGAGGCGCTGCGGATCCGGAACCTGAAATGATTTACTCTTGTTCGTGTTGGATTAGCTCCGTCAATGAATAGCTGGTGCTACGTCCGCCGCCGGGGTCCCGGACTAGAACCCCGCGTTTGATCAGATCGTCAATATCGCGTGATGCCGTGTCTTGTGAGCATTTTTCCAGTTTGGCCCATTTGGAAGAAGTCAGCTTTCCTTCAAAGCCATTCAGCAAACGATTGAGCATATGGCGTTGTCGCGCATTAAATGACTCTTCAGCATGCGTTTCCCAAAAGCGCGCTTTATGAAATACTTTGGCGAGCACTTCCTCGGAGCGGTCGAAAGCACGTCCGAGACAGCAAAAAAACCATTCCAACCAAGAAGTAATATCGAGATCGTCCTGCTTCTGCGTTGCTTCCAGAAGTTCGTAGTAGGTTTTTCGTTCCTGTCGGATTTGAGCGGACATGCTGTAAAAGCGCTGCCCTGTCTGCTCCGAGCGCGCGAGCGCCATATCGGCGATGGCGCGAGCGATGCGCCCGTTGCCATCCTCAAAAGGATGGATGGTCACGAACCACAGGTGTGCGATGGCGGCCTTGAGAACCGCATCGATGGATGCATTCCGATCCAGCCATGCAAGAAAGGCCTTCATCTCACGGTCGAGGCGTTTTGCAGGCGGCGCTTCGTAATGCACGCGCTCCCGGCCCGTCGGGCCGGAGACGACTTGCATCGGGCCCCCTTTGTCGTCGCGCCATGCGCCTACAATGATTTTGCTCAAGCCGCTGCGCCCGGTCGGGAACATCGCGGCATGCCAGCCGAACAAGCGCTCTTTAGTCAGCGGTTGATCGTATTTTTGGGTGGCGTCGAGCATCATCTCGACGACGCCTTCGACGCTGCGGTCAGCGGGCGTTAGGCCACCGATATCCATGCCGAGCCGGCGCGCAATCGAGGACCGCACCTGATCGTGATCGAGCTTTTCGCCTTCGATCTCGCTCGATTTAAGAACGTCGTCCGTGAGGGTTTGCAGCACCGCCTCGCTGCGCAGCCGGAAGCCCAGCGCTTCCATCCTGCCGACCAGCCGCCCCTGCCGATGGCGTAATGCAGCCAGCGGTTCGGCGAGCGCCATTTGGTCCCAATGGAATTTAGGCCAATCGGGCAGATCATATATGTAAGGCATTCTCCGTACCTCTCGCGGAGATCATGCCAGCTATTCTCCGCAAAAGCAAAGCTTATAATCCGCATTATATGCGGAGATTATGTTGGTTTATCTCCGCATGGAAGTCGAATGCGATGACGACAGTCCTCGGCCGATTTTCGGCCGGAGCCGGTTATGGGCGATCTGTGGGCGACGACCTGCCGCGAGGGGATTACCGAACTGCGATATGCGGTCCCACATACCAGTACGTCCCCCAAAACTGCACGAAGCAACGTACCCGCGGCGACGGAATAACTGCCTTGCCGCTCTGATCCGCCTCAACGTCGGCGCGCTCCCCGCTTGACCTTCGGACAGGACCGAGCTTTTTCGCTTGTCGTGTGGGGCGGCGGCATCTCATTGGCAGCCGAACATCACCCCTCGTCAAATGCCACGCGGCTCCGCCCTTCGTTTTTGGCGCGGTAGAGCGCGGCGTCCGCCGCCCGCATATTTCCACGCGACATCTAGATATGCGATGCGCACCTTAAACACGGAATACCGTGGTGGGGTTCCCCACAGCGGCGGCTACGTTCCCCAGGGCCACTCCGCCCCTTAATCGGTGTGCGGTTATTTAGCGCGGCGGGAACGTTGACGCGCTTGGCGCGCGCTTCGTATTTCTGGATCTGTTGCAGGGTGATCCGCGCTGATTGGTGAGAGTGATTTGCGTCATGCCGAGAGTGCGGCACCGGGTGTGAACACGCTCTCTGACTTACACATCTATGGGGTCAGGGGTGGGCAGTTCTGAGTATCTCATGCGGCTGGTGCTCTAACCCACGGTCCTTTTTGGCGGATGCGGCTGCTGTCAAAAGCACTGTGCAAAGGCAATTGGCGCTCAGGAGGTGCAACGGGCTCCTAAACGACATTTTCAATCGGGAGAAAGTGGAGCATCGTAGCGCCGCCTGAAAAGGGATCAATTTTGGTGAGCCATGGCGCCAAATGTCGAGGCTGTGCGCGATAGTGAAGTGGCGCGACGGTGGCTGCCCGCCGAGTTGGATAGCCTGGAAAATTTTTCGATGAACGAATACCAGCGGGTAAGTCGTCTAACTGACCGAATGCCCGTAAATAACCTGGATATGCCGCTTCTAGGCTTATTTGGCGAAATCGGAAGCCTTCTAAGTGAACTCAAGAAAAAGCAGCGCGACCAGCGTGCCTATATAAAATATGATGATGCTGTTCTTGAGGAGCTTGGGGATGTTCTTTGGTATCTTTCTCAACTAGCTTCTCGTGCTGATCTTAGCCTCCAGGTACTTGCACAAAGAAGTTTTCGCGAGCTCCGAGACTGGGATGAAGTTGACGCGACTTTCCATGGCACCTTCGGTGACATTCAGAGTGCGCACGATGCGAAGGCTGCTGCTGAATATGAGCGCCGCCTCGTCACCTTGGCGGGCAGGGCAGGCGATCTGATGAATGACTTCGGTTCAGGTCGGATAACTGCAAACCGCGATGCCTTGTCTGCACATCTTGTGGAGATATTTCGTGCCCTCATCGCCGCCGCGGAGGCTGCGGATGTGGCACTCGATGAGGCCGCGCGTAGAAATCTAGAGAAGACGTTCAGTCGATGGCCCGCCCAGGAGTGTTATCCGCCGCTAGTCGACTCGGAGATGATCGAAATCGAACGCCTCCCAAGGCAGTTTTCTATGTACTTCGAGGAGCACGAGGCAGCAGGAAAAACTTACGTCATACAGAAGTGCAACGGAATCATTGTGGGGGATCGTCTGACAGATAATAAATCCGAGAAGGACGACTATCGGTTTCACGATGTTTTTCATATTTCCTATGCAGTGTTTTTGGGGTGGTCTCCCGTACTTCGAGCATTGTTTCGGCTTAAGAGAAAGAGTGATGCGAATTTAGATGAAAATCAAGATGGCGCTCGCGCCATCTTGATCGAGGAAGGGGTGTCGACCTTCATTTTCGGGCGAGGCCAGCAGCTTAATCTCTATGAAGGATTGGATCAGGTCGATTATAGTCTTCTGAAATCCATCCGAGATTTTACGAAAGGCTTTGAAGTTCAGGTTTGTGGATTGTGGCAGTGGGAAAAATCCATCCTCAATGGATTTCGAGTGTTCCGAGAACTTAAAAGGCATCGGCGTGGCATGGTGACTGCCGATTTGATGGCGCGCACGCTGACTTTCACCCATAGGTAAGGGAGCTCCATCTGCCAATTGACAATGATAATCGTCAATAATGACGTACAGAGCATTCATGGCCTTTTCTGGAGGTGGCGCCAAAGGCATTGTGCATGTGGGCGCTCTCAAGGCGCTCGAAGCGCGTCCTGTCACTTTTGTTGGGCTATCCGGTACAAGCGCCGGTGCCATCGTGGCGACATTGGCAGCAGCAGGATTCACAGCCGACGAGATTATCAATCCCGAATCAGGCTATACTATAATTGGCGCTCTCAGTGAGCTCGACCCAAAGCTGCGCCGCGCGACCGACCTATTCGGACCGGGTGGTTGGTGGCGCATAAGATTGTTTCGCGCATTGCTGAAGCAACGGATTTCATTTGGGGCAGCGCTTGGGATCAGTTGGTGTCTTCTAGCGCTGCTTGGCTTTATGTTCTTATATTTGTCATTGCCATGGTTTCCTTTGTTGTTTCTCATTGTGTGGGTTTCCGTGGGCATCGTTTCTTGGTGGATATACCGTTCGATTATGGGAGGACTTGCGGACGTTAGCCGATTTCGAAACGCTCTGGATCGGCTTCTCCAACAGAAGATTTTTCCCAACGAGCCGGCGCGGGTTGTCACCATGGGAGACTTCGGCGTTGAAGGACGGCCATCTCTCAAAATCGTTAGTGCCAATCTCTCGAAACATCGTTTACATCTTTTTTCACCAGAACGTTCACCTGCCGTTGCGGCGGCGGATGCGGTCGCGGCATCAATCTGCTTGCCCGTAATTTTTTCACCGTGGTTTATCGATGACGAACCTCACATCGATGGAGGTATTGTCTCCAACCTGCCCGCGTGGTCTTTCGATGAGGAGCGCGAACTCGATCCTGAGGCGCTAACCATCGCGATTGAGATAGAAGCTCCTCGACAGCTTAAGGCAGGGCGGTATAGTTGGTTACTTGCGGCGATCCGCACCGCCCTTGCCGGATCTGCGGAATTGAACGTTCGGGTCTCGGGGCCAGCGGAGCAACTCGCCTTACCAACCAGACTTGACCTGCTGGACTTCGATATCACCACAGCGGCGGCAAAACAGGAGGTTCGTGACGTTGCAGCTGCTGTGGGCCTACGTCTCGATAAGCGCCTATTCCGGCTCCCAGAGATATACCGCAACGCATGCCAAGTCGCGCAAGCCATTGCCATTGACGGCCTTGGCCTAACGCCCGGCAGCACTGGTGATGATCATCGAGTGCGGGTAGCGGTTGGCCGGCTGGAGCGTGGCTATTCTCGCTCCGTGCGTTTTTCTTACAGCGTCGGATTCGAGGACGATACTGACGAGGCAATGTTAGTACCGTTAGAAGGTTCGGTCGCTGGCGCAGCCTGGAGGGAAAGGCAGAGCATCCTGGAACTCTATCCGTTAGATACGGAACGAGACCTGCCAGGGCCCGCCAACCGCTACCGCCGGAAAAGCCGCTGGCGCGGGCTCGTCTGGGTCATGTGCATTCCCATCTTAGATGATCAAGCCAGCACTCCGCGGCTGCTGGTGCATCTGGACGGAAATTCGCCTTTGGCACAGGACGCCAGCACGGCGACCGCCTTGAATGATGTCGAGGCGGCTGTGAGAGACTTCTTCAGTCTGGTACTACATGAGTTGAAAGATCTGGAGGGCGCCTGATGGCATTTAAGAGCACGACTTTCACCGTCCGCTCCGGCAAAAACCTGCCTACCGAGACGAGGAAAAAAGACCTAGAGGGCCGCCACAAGCAAGCCATGGACAAAGTGATTGCAGATGCGAAGAACCTAGCGGACGATAGGCGTCGCACTCTTGAAGAGATCAAGGATCAAACTCTCCGTACAAGCGCTGCACGGTGACGAATTTGTAGAAGTTCTGCGAATCCATCCTGGGCGTTGATTTAGGCTTATATTTACCTAACCGCAGATGTTTAAAAAATCAACTGCCATTGTCGGTATTGGATTAGACCTGATTGATATAGACCATTTTAGCCGACTGTACGGTGGTGACGATCCAGAGCTGATGGGCCGCTGCTTTACTGATGCCGAATTGCTCTCGGTTGGTTCCGGTCCCGACCGTCTTGCGCGTTTGGCAGCGCGATTCGCGGCCAAAGAGGCTGCTTATAAGGCTTTTGGCGGTGGCGTCGACATTGCCCTGACAGATATTGTGGTGGCGAACAACAGTTCGGGCGCACCTTATCTGCTTCTTGAGGGCGAGGCTAAGGCTATGGCAGCGCGCAAAGGAATTCGCACTCTTCTCCTAAGCGTGACCCATTCTAGCAAGAGCGCCGCTGCTGTTGTTATCGCTTTATAAATGCCGTAGGATCGCTAAAATCCTCAATCTGCAACATCACCCAAATAGATCACCTTGGGGACCGGTTGTTTCGAATGTGTCGATTTTCCCATTGAGCCCCCACTTTGGGGGATACCAAGGTACGACAACCGTCGGTTGTGGCTTAAACAGCTGTTTAATGCGCGTCCGGCCGAACAACCCTTTAATTTCTGGATGTGAGATGCGCGCATATTTGCTGATCTCACAAAACAGATTTTGGCAGTCGACTAACTGCAATCGCCTCCCCCATAGCGATGGAAAAGATAAACCCAATCTTTCAAACTCACTTTCCTGCTGATTCATCATCAATTTAATTAAGTCGATCGGTTCCCATTCACCCGCCCTTGTGAATGTCTTAGCGAGGCCATCGCGTGCGCCGGGGCCCGCGACGACGAATTCGCTCTCATTATGATCAATTATGTCTGAATAGTTCAAGTCTATTGCTAGCTGGAATGCCAAAAAATCCCCAAGCGATGGATACGATTTCAATGTTTCAAAAACTTCTTGTAGACTGGAGGTTTGTAGAATTTTCGAGACGAAGTCGCCTTTCATGATCAGCTCAAGTAGACGAAGGTGGCCATGATGTTTAATACGCGTATCCGTAAGAGAGACGGGCGGCATAATATAAGCTGCGGAATAAATTCGACGGCCACTCGCTGCTGCCTTCGTCAACGTTCGGTCGTATCGATCGAAGTCGAAGTTTTGCCAATACAAAGGGCCGGCCTCTTCTTCAAGCAGACTCCACGTGGAGATCCTGTTGAACAACTTGAAGAGTAATATTCGGAAGACAACCTCACTGGCGGCCGTAGGGTATGCGGGATTATAGATAATATCGCGTATCAAAAATTGGCTAACTCGATCTGATGCACGATAAGCGTTGGTGAATTTATATTTCTGCAGAATGAGGTCGTCAGTCCAGGGTTGTGTGTTTCCCGACAGGCGGTTGAAGAAGATGTCTTGCCGCTTAACTGCAAATTGCCAATACACGTCAAAAACTGGCGTGACGCCGAGCCGTGAAAAAAGCCAGGGTGTTTGATGTACACTCGTCGACACGTCGGGATTCGTTCGATTCACAGATACTCTCTGACGGAGGTTAGCAGGGTCTGCAGAGCGGTATCCGTCTTTTGCACATCCATTTTCGCCAAGCCTACGAACACATTAAGCTGTTCGAACTGTAGATTCATCTCCGCTGCCATAAAGGCACCCAATCGCGATAAACCAAGATAGTTTCCATACGCCTTTCGCGCGATTTGCTGGGTAGCATAGAAACCATTTAGCGCCAACTTTCCATCATCAAACGTGAAACTTACTTGCTGTAGGCATGGAAATTCAAGCTGGCCAGTTGAGGAATAATCCCGTATGGGATCGAAGGTAGTTGCCTGAAATTTGGAGGTGCGTCTTGCTTTGGGATGATCGTTATATTCGTCAATTATCCACTTCAGCTGATTTGGGCCTTTCCCACCTCCATTCAGGTCTACTAAACGTTGAAAATATGATCCCCGGCGATTATTTCGAGGATTGAACTCTTGCACACGCTGGAAGCTTTCGATGAAGAGCTCGAAGAAGGCGTCGCGGTCACTGCCAGCTAGTTCGAGATAACGTTGCGGGAAAATTGTCCATGCGACGTTTTCTGTGTCGCGCTTTCCTTGAGAGGCAAGAAATACGTCAACAGCCTCCCGTATCGCAGGCGTTTCCTCCGGCAGTCCCATTGCGTCGAATCCGGTAATCGTCAGTGTGAGTGGCGTGACGCGGCTTACCCCAGGCTTGGCGAGATGATCGAGTATCTTCGCCCAGCCAAGGGATAAATTGTCGCTCGCTACTGCTAGTGGCCGTCCATCAGTTTTCATCAGGATCCTCCAAGAAGCGATTTTTTGCGGCTCCTTCGTAGGGCTTTGGCATCACTCGTATGGCGTAGGTGCGAGCCGCACCGTTTATCGAGGCGATTCCGCGCTTAGCAGCATGATAAACTTCGTAATCAGGTAGGGATTTAACATGATTCAATGTATTGTTGTCACTTGCATCGCTGATTGGGAGAAGAACCGCCGCACCTTTTTCTACATCGAAGGTAGGGGATTTCGAATGCGCATCAACAATGATGAGAGAGTCATAATCATCATTCAATATCTTTCGCCGAATTCGTTGAGGGGTCCATTTCTCGAGCTCCTCTTTTCGGCTAGCGCTGATTTCGCGAAGTGAATAGGTGATGTGATTCAGCAACGTTTGGTATCCGACGCCAAATTCACAAGAAACAATAAACAACTGCAGAGCACTGGCTGTGGCCATATTCCAACCACGTCGCGCGAAGGCGCCTCGTAATCCCACGGTGGGCATCAGGAAGAAAGCAGCGAGGCCGTTCGCCAGTATCTCATCGGGCTTGTTACTGTCTAAACGTTCGTCCTCTTGCAGTTGATCGATGGTAGAGCCGTGACCGAACCAGTGGTGGCCAAGTTCATGAGCGCAAGTGAAAGTGCGTCTGGGGACAGGGCGCAAGGTCGACAGAAGGATACGTGCTGGAGAGCCCTTAAAATAAAACCCTTCCATGCTGGCGCCGAGAAAGACGACCTTCACTCCTAGGCGTTCGGCGGCCGCATACGGATCAGCGGGGCCGAACTGATCGAATCCAGTCGCGTCCCGCAGTTCGCTCGCCGCTTGGATGGCTTGCTGCAGAAGTAACCTTCTCGCGGGCATTTATTTGGACGCTTCTGGATCGCCGGCACGAAGCGCGGCGAGAGCCTTTAGGAGCTTCTCCAGCGACTCTGGCGAAAGATTTTTCAACTCGCGGGCGGCGAGCTGCAATCGCGGATCATCAATTGCCAACGTATCCGGAGTTTCGCCCGTCAAGTAGCTTATGCTGATGTCATATATCTCTGCGAATCGGCCAAGCTCCTCTGCGCGAACGCTTCGATTGCCGGCCTCGATCTCTGTAATGGATGGCCGATGAAGCTCCATGAGCTTTGCAACTTGGCCCTGGCTAAGACCTGATAGGCGCCTGGCCTCTCTTAGACGGGCGGCGATGGCCTGCCGGCGGCGATCCTGCTCTTCCATATCAGGCAGCCTTCGTTTGCTCGCGGGGCAGCCACTTCTTGCAGATCAGCGCGGCAGTTTGGTCGATGGTCAACAGAGGCGCTCCGTTTTGTCCGCCAAAGATGTGCACATTGTTAGGGATGGAGACTCCGAGATCGCGCGCGACAAGTGTCGTGGCGGCGGGCCACACGGTACTATCAAATTTGGGAAGCTGTTTGGCAGGAATCACTGACCCGTTCAGCGCGGGGCACTCCTCACCGCTCACGGCTTGGATCCGCTGGAGAACGTTGATCAAGGCCTTTTTCGCTTCATCGAGGGTCATGCCATCCTCCTTACGGACGGTAAGATAATCTTACCAAATCCTCGTTCAAGGGGGGACAGAAGGCGAAGAAATCAATTTTTTCGGTGGTCGACCGGCATCCGCGATTCCATCGGGGATGCCTACTCCGCACCGTCAATACCCCGGTCTCGGAAATAACGCGCAGGCCGCACGGTAATCCGGAAGGCTGCGGACGGACGACACCAAAATCACGCGGATCGCGCCCTCACGCGGTGCGCGAACGTCGCGATTTTCACCTCCGTGATCAACGCGCGATGATTGAGGCTGCCTCGATCACAACAGTATGGCTTCGGGCGGCAACCCTCGTACTCATCTGAGATCTTCAAACACCGCCCGAATGTCGGATAACGGCACAGTACACGATGTTCGAAACGCTTTCATGAAGGGAGCCCGCGATGCAGGATTCCGACCTGCGGCGGCGAAAATCGTCCAACAAACTGTCCAACAGAACGTCCAACAATTGCGCTCTCTGCATGCTCGCCTCGGCAGCGCAACTATTTGACAATCGTGCATTTCTTGTGAATACTAGCAACTTATCCGGGGCTCTTCACCCGCTCCAAGCGACTAAACCAGAGCGCCTTCGCCTGCCCTAGAAAATTAGCGCGGCGCGCGAGGGTGTCTCCGTGCGATATGAGGGCACTCGGTTGCACGCTCGCTCGATCGGCTTCGAGTACGTCGAAAATCAGATTCTCGTCGCGTCGACCCTAACGGAGTGATGAAGACAGCGTCCGCCTCATTATCACGGGAGCAGTGTTTGCAAGCGTTTCGAGAACATCGCCCGATCCGTTAATGGGACCGGCCAGGCGGGTTAACGAGGCCAGCGGGGAAGGTAAACCTGAATGTGAGACAGCGCGTGGTCGGCGATCGCTGACGTTCGCTGAGCCAAGCGTGCAGCTCGGCAGATAGTTCGGACCGCGTTTGTCGAGGAAGCCACAGGCAAATTTGCTACCCTAATTGCGACCCCCGGAGGAATGACTCAGAGGATCAGTCCTCTAAGTCATTGGCAGGCTGGTGCCCCGAGTCGGATTTGAACCAACGGCCTACCGCTTACGAAGCGGTTGCTCTACCGCTGAGCTATCGGGGCTTGCCGGTGCCAGCCTGTGCCGGTGTGGTGAACCGGTGGTCTTTAATTATCCGATTGTGCCGGCGCCGCCAAGCCGCTCGTGGCGTGGCTGATTGTGGCGGCATGCAGCGTTGCCGGCGCCGGCAGGATCGCCGTGGCATCCGGGCTGTCCGCAAACGGCCGCTGACCCGGCGGAGGGCGTCGCCACGAGAGCGTGTCAAAGCCGTCGCAGCGACGGCACAATACATGCCAATCCGGTGTCGCTTCGCCGCAGCGTTCGCAGATGTAGGCTGCGTCGGGAGGTGCACCTACCGCGCGATCGACCCATTCACGCGCCGCGCGGGCGTTGCCGCTTTCGCTTTCCTCGAGCCGTGCCATCAACAGGCAAAGCTGGCGCGACGGCCCCTGTCCAGGAGGCGCCGCGGCGGCGGCCAGTTCGAGATGGCGTCGCGCTTCGCCCCAAAGCTGCGCGGCAAGGGCGACCTCGGCGATCGACTGGTGGCTTTCCGCCGCGTGCGGGTTCTGTTGGGCAAGGCGCGGCAACGCCGCGGCTCGAGCCAGCGGCCCGTCGAGTGGCCTGACTTCGAGGTAGAGCCGAGCGAGATCAGGGTGCGGTGCGGTGCGCCACGCATGCTCGATTGCCTTTGTCGCGGCGCGCCGGCGTCCTAACGCCAGCAGCAGCCGCGCGCGATGATAGGCGACCGCCGCGATATCGGGAGCCAGCCGCTGTGCTTTGGCGGCGAGCCGCGCTGCATGACGCAACTCGCCGCGCTGTTCGGCGGCGCTGCTCAATTCGTACAGCAACACACCGTGGTGATGCTGCGCCCGATCTTCGGACAATGCGCCGCGCCGCGTTGCGGCGGCCAGCGTTTCGCGGGCTGCGTCCCACGCGCCTGCCCGCGCTTCCAGCACCAGCAAGGTTTCGATCAGCCAGCGCGCGTCGGGACGCACCCGCCGTGCCCGCTCGGCCAAGCGTAGCGCGGCATCGTCGTCGCCGGCACGCAATGTCTGCCCGATCAGGCCGCGCAAGCCCAGGAATTCGGTTTCGCGCCGTTCCAGCAGCGCGGCGTAGGCGCGTTGCGCCTGTGCGGTGTCACCGTCGCGCTGCGCCGCCTCTGCCGCGAGCAACAACGCCACTGGATGACCGGGGATCAGCAGTTCGGCATTCTGTGCCTCGACCCGCGCCGGCGCCGCCTGACCCGCCGCTAACGCGACAAGGCCGCGGGTGAGTGCGCGGTCCCCGGCTTCACGGCGCAGCCGCGCACGCCGCCGCCGCAGATTGCGCGGCACCCGCCGCAGCGCCGCCAGCAGCAGCGCCACCAGCGACGCGAGCAGCGCAACCGCTACGACACCGGCGGCCAGCACGCCGACCGATGTATCGATCTGCCAGCCCTGCCAGGTGATCTCCACCTGCCCGGGGCGATCGGAAAAAAACACCGCGCCGCCGCCGACGATCGCAAGCAGCAGCAGCGCCACGACGACCCGGCACAAAATGATCAGGAGTCGCAGCATCAGTGCGCCGATCCCATTGCGGGCGGCGGTGCCGGCGGGGCACCCGGGGATGTTCCGGAGGATGCTCCGGATGGACCGCCGGCCAACAGCAGGCTCTCGATCCGGTGCAGAGCGGCTTCGACGGCGATCCGTTGGCGCGCCTGGCGCAGCCAGGGTCCGGCAGCTTCCGCGGCAGCGCCGTCGAGCTTGCCGAGCGCCGTCACCGCGCCCTCCAGGTCGCCGCCGGCCAGCGACAGTTCCGCGGCGTTCACCGCGGCGTCCGGGCTGCCGCCGGGGGCGGCGCCGTCGATCCGACGGATGCGGATGAGGCCGCGCACCCGAGCCCAGGCCTCGCCGAACCACCCTTCCGATGCGGCCGGCGGTGCCTCGGTTGCGGCGATTTCACCGCCAAGCTCGCGCAGCCGGCGGGTGAGGACGGCGCGGCTCGCTGTACCGGTCCTGGCCGGCTCGGCCAGGGGCGCGGCAGCTGTCACGACATCGGGGCGGCTGCGGGCCAGGGTCGTGAGCGCGCCGTATTCCGCGTCGAACGGGCGTCCGGCATCGACCGCGTCGCGGATTTGCAGCAATGCGAGGACCAGCGACATGTCGGTTGTGTCGTGCTCGTTGCGGCTGCGCACGCTCTTGTCGAGTGCGTCGACGCGCGCCGCCAATGCCGCTGACGCGCCTGACAGCGACGTCAGTTGCTGCCGGATACCGCTTGTATCGGGCGGCGGAGGCGGCGGCTTGGCCTCGATGGCGGCAAGGCGCCGGTCGAGCTGCTGCAGGGTCGCCGCGGCGCCCGTCGTCTGCTGGCGCATCTGCTGCTGGGATGCGTCGAGCCGGTCGAGCCGCTGGTTCAGCGCGGCATCGTCGCGCGGCGCCGCTTCGGGCGCCGGCGGTGTACTCCACGGTAATGCCGGCGCCCAGAACGGCGCGGTGCCGACCAGCACGATGACGAGTATCAACGCCGCGGCAAGACACAGCGCGACGGCGCGGTAATCCGGGATTCTTTGCGGTTGCGACGATGGGGAAGGCGGGGGCGGTTCAGGCGGGAACGGTTCAGGCGAGGGCGGTTCGGGCGAGGGCGGTTTTGGCAGGGGCGGTTCGGACACTATCGGCTTGGGCGGAATCTGGCCCGGCGCTGCACTGGCTGGGGGCCCGATGGTTACGTCCGGAGCAGCGGTTTCCTCGTGAGGCTCGGTCATGCGGGGCATCGCTGTTCGTCAAGCACGCGATCAAGAACGGCGAGCAGGCTCGGCTGGTCCGGCCGCAATGCGACCTGCCGCTCGCGAAAATGCAGGGCGGCGAGTGCCGCGTCGGCCGCGGCGCTGATCGAGATTGCCGTGACGCAGGACATCGCGTCGGCTAAGTCGGCGATATCAACCAGCCGCGCAAAGATCGCCGCGGTGCGCGGTGAATAAAACATCGCGATGTCGATCGCGCCGTCCGCCAACGCTGCGGCGGTGGTGTCGCTCAACCGGGAGATCGGGCGCGCCTCGTACAACACGGTTCTGTCGACCGAAAAACCTGACGGGATCAGGGATGCCGAAAGATCGCCGGCGACGGCGCTGCCGGCAACATGAAGCAGCCGCCCCGCATCGGGGCGGAGGCGCCTGCCAACCAGCCGCACCAGATCGTCGATGGCTCCAGCAGCGCTGTCGACGCACGAAAAACCTTCGTTGCGCGCGCGGTGCGCGGTTGCGTCGCCGACGGCGAGCAACGGCAGATTGCGCTCCGCGGTGCGGCCCGCCAGTGCCCGAACGCCATTCGCGCTGGTGCATAAAAGCGCCTGCACGCCGCCCAGGTCGAGCGGCGGGCCGCCGAACTGGTGGATGTCGAGCAGCGGCTCAACAACCGCTTCGACACCGCGCGCGGCGAGCGCCGCGGCCAGCGGCGCCGCCTCGCGGCGCGGCCGGGTTATCAGGGCAAGGATCGGGTGATGTACCAAACGGCGCTGCGGCATCGTCATACCTATCTTCATCGCCTAAGATCGACGGGGAAACAAGGACCGGCCGATGGCACGGTCAATTCGTCGACGCTGCGATTACCCGCAAGCCCGCCGGCCGCCTTGCGGCATAATCGGGAAAACCGGAGGAACCCAGATGCCTTTGACCCGCGAACTCGGCGGCTTTGTCGCCGGCCTCATCTTTGAACGCCTGCCGGCCGCGGCGGTCGATGTCGCGCGCATCGGCTTTATCGACACGATCGCGACGATGATTGCCGGCTCGCGGGACGAGGCGCCGCAACTGCTGAAAAAAGCGCTGGCGCCGCCTGCCGGAGATGCAACGCTGTACTTTACCGGAGAAACCGCGCCAGCCCCCGAGGCCGCCTGGATCAACGGCACCGCGGCGCATGCGCTCGATTACGACGATGTCGCGGTGCGCGGCCATCCCAGCACCGTGCTGGTGCCGGCGATCCTCGCTGAAGGTGAGGCGCTCGGCGCGTCGGGTGCGGCGCTGATTACCGCGTATGTCGCGGGCTATGAGGCGTGGGCCGAATTGTCGCGGCGCGACCCCGGCCACCACCATCGCAAGGGCTGGCACCCGACCGGCATTTTCGGAACGATCGCTGCGGCGGCGGCATGTGCCAGTTTGCGGCGGCTCGACACCGCCAAGACGGCGATGGCTTTGGCGCTGGCGGCGTCGCAATCCAGCGGTCTGATGGCCAATTTCGGCACGATGACCAAGCCGTTCCACGCCGGTCGTGCGGCGCATTCCGGGTTGGTTTCGGCGCGGCTGGCAGCGGCCGGCTTTACCGCCGCGACCGACGCGCTCGAACACCCGCAGGGTTTTCTGTCGGCGGTGTCGCCGGAAGGGCTGGCCGACCGCGACAGCCCGGCGGCGCTCGGCAAGCCGTGGCACATCGTCGAGAACCGGCTTAGCATCAAGAAATATCCGGCCTGCTATGCGCTGCACCGCTCGATCGACGGGCTGCTGGATGTGCTGAAACAACGGCCCTTGGAACCCGAGGACATCGAAAGCATCACCGCCTCGATCAGCAAGACACGGGCGATGATTCTGCGCAACCACCAGCCGCAGACCGGGCTCGAAGGCAAGTTCAGCATGGAGTTTGCGATGGCTGCGGCGGTGATCGCGCGGCGTGCCAGCCTCGCCGAGTTCAACGATGGGTTTGTGCGCCGTCCCGATGTGCAGGCGCTGATGCGCAAGGTGTCGATCGACGCCAACGAAAACTACGATCCCGAAGTGTCGGGTGCGGCGGTGTTCGATCAGGTGCGGGTGCAGCTGACCAATGGCGAGACGCTCGAAAGCGCGCAGGTGCGACGCGCCCGCGGTGCTGCCGAACTGCCGCTCAGTGATGCCGAATTGTTCGAGAAATTCGGCACCTGCCTCGGCGCCGGGCATGCCCGCATCGCGCCCGAAATACTGTTCGGGCGACTGAAAAACCTCGAACATTTGTCGGCGCGCGAACTGACGGCCGCCTGAGTGCAGGGCCGGGTAGGATAGGGATGCGCTGATGCATCTGCCGAACCCGCCGCTGCTGATCATCTCCGACCGCAGTCAGGCAAAGCGGCCGCTCATCGACATTGCAGCCGCCGCCTTCCGGGGTGGCTGCCGTTGGTTCAGCCTGCGCGAGAAGGATCTGCCGGCCGCCGAGCGCCGCGAGTTGCTGGCGGCGCTGGTGACGCTCGGGCGCGGTTGCGGTGCGATCATTACCGTGCATGACGATCTCGACGCCGCTGTCGCGGTCGGTGCCGGCGGTGTGCACCTGCCGGGCGGCGGCAACCCGGCGGCGGCGCGGCAACGTCTCCCCAACGGGCTGATCGGCGTTTCGGCGCATTCCCCGGAAGAGGCCGCGGCGCAAATCAAAGGCGGCGCCGATTACGCCAGCCTCAGCCCGATTTTTCTGACCGCCAGCAAGCCCGGATACGGCCCGGCGATCGGTCTCGATGCGCTGGGCGAGGCCGCGCACCGGTCGCCGCGGGCGATCGTCGCGCTCGGCGGCATCGACGACGGCAATATCGCCTCGTGTCTGGCCGCTGGCGCCGGCGGCATCGCGGTGATGGGCGAAATCATGCGTGCCGCCGATCCGGAAGCGGCGACCCGCGCCCTGCTCGCGGCGATCGAAGGTAAAGGTTAACGCAGAGGACGCGATGGCGGCATTCTCGATGTGAGAGCTCGGTAATACACATAAAATAAACGTAATTCATGGGCGCTGCACGCCAGGGAGAATTGTCTTCGCGTTCGTTGCGGGCCCTTTGCGTTGAAGCGTTTTCTTCCCGTCACTACGGTGGTGTATGAGAATCACGATAACGCGGCGGTGAGGAAGACGAGATGGATGCGGATTACGTCGTGGTCGGGGCCGGCTCGGCCGGATGCGTCGTCGCCAGCAGGCTCTCCGAGGACGGCTCGCGCGTCGTGCTGCTCGAAGCCGGCGGCAAGGATGTCAACCCGCTGATCCACATCCCGGCCGGTGTGCTGCATCTGTTGCACCATCCCAAGATCAACTGGAACTACAATAGCGAAGGTGAGCCCGGTACGGCCGGGCGCCAGATTTACTGGCCGCGCGGCAAGGTGCTCGGCGGCTCAAGCTCGATCAACGGCATGCTGTATGTCCGCGGCAACCCCGCCGATTACGACGGCTGGGCGCAGATGGGCTGCCGCGGCTGGACCTATGACGAGGTATTGCCGCTGTTCCGCAAGTCGGAAACCTACATTCAGGGTGGCGACGGTGAGTTTCGCGGCGGCGGCGGGCCGCTGAAGGTCGAGGATTACCGCACAATCCTGCCGCTCACCCACCGCTTTGTCGAGGCGGCGCAGCAGGCCGGGTTTCCGTTCAACCCGGATTACAATGGCAGGCAGCAGGAAGGCGTCGCCTATTCGCAGATGACCCGTCGCGGCCGGGTACGCGGCTCGACCGCGCGCACCTTTCTCGCCGAAGCCCGCAAGCGGCCGAACCTCAAGGTCGAAACCAACGCGATCGCAACCCGACTGCTGTTCGATGCGCGGCGCTGCGTCGGCGTCGCCTTCCGCCAGAACGGCACGGACCAGGAAATCCGCGTTACGCGCGAAGTGGTCCTGTCGGGCGGCGCGATCAACTCGCCACATTTGTTGCAGATATCCGGCATCGGCCCGGCCAATCACCTGCAGGCGATCGGCGTGCCGGTGCTGCACGATCTTGCCGGCGTCGGCGGCAATCTGTCGGACCATTACGTCGTGCGCATCTCGCATCGGGTGCGTGATGCGGTGACGATCAACCAGCTATCGCGCGGCGTGCGCCTCGCGCGCGAAGCCGTGCGCTATGCCACCATCGGCAACGGCGCGCTGACCTTTGGCGTAACCGCGGCGATGGTGTTCTGCCGCAGCCGTGAGGGGCTCGCCAGCCCCGACCTGCAACTCCTGTTCACCCCGGCGAGCTATGCGCAGAACCGCTTTCGCGAGTTGGAGCACGAGGCCGGCATGACCGTCGCGGTCTGCCCGGTGCGTCCGGAGAGCCGTGGCACGATCATGGCGCAGACCCCCGACCCGCTGACCTACCCGGCGATCCGTCCGAACTACCTGTCGGCGCCCAACGATCTGCGCGTGCTGATTTCCGGGGTCAATCATACGCGGCGCATCTTTGCGGCGCCGGCGATGGCGGAGCACAGCGTCGAGGAAACCGTGCCTGGGCCCGAGGTTCAGTCCGACGAGGCATTTCTCGAATTCGCCCGCAATACCGGCACGACGATTTTCCATCCGGTCGGCACCTGCAAGATGGGCACCGACACGATGGCCGTCGTCGATCCGCGACTCCGGGTGATCGGCATCGAGGGCCTCAGGGTCGCTGACGCCTCGGTGATGCCGACCGTCACGACCGGCAACACCAATGCGCCGACCATCATGATCGGCGAAAAGGCCGCCGCCATGATCAAGGAAGACGCTCGCGCCCAACCGGCGGCGGCAGCTTGACAGTGACCGCTTGACGACGGGACCCGATCGCCGCAAACGGCGTTAGCGGCCGAGGCCGGCAATGAAAAACGCCGGCATGGAGGCTGCTGTTGAAGATTTTTATGGCCGGCGCGACCGGCGTCATCGGCCGTCGCGCCGTGCCCTTATTGATTGCCGGCGGGCATTCGGTCACCGGTATCGGGCGCAGCGCGAATAAGTGCGCCGGCCTGGAACAAGCCGGTGCAGGTTCGGTCGACGTGGACGTGTTCGATGCGGATGCTCTGGCCACGGCAATCGCCGGGCACGACGTCGTCGTCAACCTCGCGACCCATATTCCATCGGGGCTGCGCATCTTCCTGCCTTGGGCGTGGCGGGAAAATGACCGGCTGCGTCGCGTCGCGTCGGCGAACCTGGCCGGCGCCGCAATGGCGGGCGGTGCACAGCGCTTTATTCAGGAATCGTTCGCTCCGACCTATCCCGACAGCGGCGATCGCTGGATCGACGAGCAGGTGATTCTGGCGCCGACTTCCTATAACCGGACCGTGCTCGACGCCGAGCGGGCCGCTGCGGATTTCACCGCGCGCGGCGGCACCGGCGTCGTGCTGCGGTTCGCCGCGTTCTACGGACCCGACGCGGAGCAGTCGGCAACAATGATACAGGCGGTCCGCCGCGGCTGGGCGCCGCTGCCGGGCGCGGCGGAAAACTACCTCTCGTCGGTCACCCACGACGATGCCGCCAGTGCCGTCGCCGCGGCATTGACGGCGCCAGCCGGTGCCTACAACGTCACCGATGACGTGCCCTTGAGCCGGCATGATTTTTTCGAGGCGATTGCCGCCGCGATCGATGTTGCGCCGCCCCGCCCCCTGCCGCGCTGGGTAACGCCGCTGTTCGGGTCGCTCGGCGAGATACTGTCGCGCTCGCTGCGCATCTCAAACGGTAAGCTGCGCACTGCTACCGGCTGGACGCCGGCCAGTCCCAGCGCCCGCGAGGGATGGGCGGCAACCGTGGCGGCGATGCACCACGGTGGCGCGATGTAATGCCGAGCAACGTGCGCTGTTACCTCACCAGGTCGCGCACCCGCTCGACATCCTCCAGTTCACCGAAATGCGAGCCGATCAGCACTTCCTCGAAGCCCATATCCTGGAGGCGCTGGATGCGGCGGCGCGCTTCGTCGAGCGAGCAGATGAAACTGAGGTTCGCCGTTTTGGCCAGCGCCGCGGATTCGGGCCGCTCCGACAGATCGATCGCGACATTGGCGAGGACGGCGTTGGTGCCGCCGGCTTCGCGAAAGATTTTCATGCCGTGTTCAAGGTCTTCCATGCTGCTGTAATGGCCGGATGGGGTCCAGCCCTGGGTCTCTTTGGCGGCATAGGTGATCCAGCGCGGGCTGCGCCACGCACCGATCAGGATCGGCGGACCTCCGGCGCATCCCGGCCACATCGACAGCTTGCCGCCGTTGACCGGTTCGCCGTTCCACACCTTGTGCATAATCTCGATCGAGTTCTTGAAGGTGCGGAAACGGTGGTCGTAATCGTAACCAAGCAGCTCGAAATCGTCGCGGGTCGAGCCGCTGCCGATCCCAAGTCGCAGGCGATTGTTCGACAGGGCCTGCAGTGACTGCACCCGGTGCGCCAGTTCGACCGCATTACGCAGCGGCGTCTGCAAGACGCTGATCCCGAGTTCGACCTTTTTGGTGACTGCCGACACGGCCGATAGCGTCGCCAGCGGATCGAGTGTCGGTCGGCCGCGGCCGAGTGAATCGCCAAGCCAGATGCCGGGGAATCCTGCCGCTTCCGTTTTCCGAGCGAGATCGGTAATGCGGTCAATGAGGCCGGGATCGGGATTGGCCGCCGGGCTGATCCGCAGCATGGTGCTTATGCGCATGGCCGTTTCCTCGCTTTCAGGATTAATTCAGTTGAAGACCGCTTCCGTGCCGGGAGCGGGCGAATAGGCGAAGCTACCGCGCGACAGGATTGCGTCACGGCCGCCATAGGCGGCGATGCGAGCGCGCTGATCGGCTCTGGCGAGCGCATCGGCCGCGTCGGGATCGACGATCTGGCGCAATTCCGTTTCGCATTGCGTGACCAGACCTTGGTAGCCGGAGTCCTGCCCGAGATCGCGGGCTTCCTGCGGATCGGCACCGAGATCGAACAACTGCGGCGGCATTCCGACGTAATGGACGTATTTGAACCGGCCCTTGCGGATCATAAAGGCGCCGGTCGCGGCACCTGTCGCATGGTATTCGCACAATACCGTGCGCTTGCCGGTGACGCCTTGCGCGATCCGGTCAAGTGGGGCGCCCGGCAGATCGCGGTCCGCCAGATGCGGCGCGACACCGGCCCATTCGAGGATCGTCGGGAAGCAATCCACCGAGGTAACCGGCTCCGAACACACGAAACCCTGCGGCAAGCCCGGTCCGGCAATGATCATCGGAACCCCGGCCGATTCCTCGTACATCGTCGATTTGCCCCACAGCCCGCGAGTGCCGAGATTGTCGCCGTGATCGGCCGAATAGATGATCCGCGTCGTGTCGGCGAGGCCGCTCTGCTCCAGTGCCGCCATCAGGCGGCCGACATTGTAATCGGTATAGCTGACCAGCCCGAAATAGGCCGCAATGGCGCGCCGCAGGTTGGCCTCGTCGGTAAAGCCCTGGTCGTAGATCTGGCACTGCCGGAACGCCGCGATATAAGGATGGTCTGGCCGCTCATATGGCGCGTACAGCGCCGGCAGTGGCACCTCGCTCTCGGGATAGAGATCATAGAATTCCGGGCGGGCGATCAGCGGGAAATGCGGGCAGACCAGGGACACGAACAACGCCCACGGCTTGTCCGAAGACGCCGCGGCATGCGCCTTCAACCAGTCGACCGCCGCGTCGGTGATTTTCTCGTCGTAATCCTGGTAGCTCGAATTGCCGCGCCCGGCATCCCTGGCGAGCCGCAACGTCGCCTTGCGCACCGGCAAAGGATCGCGCAGCCAGCCCATCGGGTCGCCGATCCCGTCATTGATGTGCAGCGGCATGATCTCGCGGGTAAAGCCGTTATCGTCGGCCTCACTGCGGAAATGCAATTTGCCGATCGAGACAACCTCGTGTCCGGCCGCCTTCAGCCGGTGATGCCACGAGGGCACGCTGCCGTCATAGGCGATGGCGTTGTCCCAGAAGCGGATCTGGTGCGGGTAGCGGCCGGTCGCGAGGCTGGCGCGCGACGGCACGCAGATCGGCGAATTGCAGTAGGCATCGGAAAACCGTACGCCTGATGCCGCCAGCCGGTCGAGGTGCGGCGTCCGGATCATGTTATGCCCGTAGCAGCCGAGCACCCGCCGGCTGTGTTCGTCCGACAGGATGAAGAGAGTGTTGGCGGGCTTCATCCCGGCCGGCCCTAGAGGCCGAGTTCGCGCAGGATGCGCTCGCGGTCGGCGTCGAGGTCGGGCGCCGCCTCGCGCGTCGCCGGGTCCGCGAAAGCCGAAAACTTCATCGGGTTGCCGGCGAGTTTGAGCGGCCCCGTCACCGGGTCTTCGACATCGACCAACATGTTGCGCGCCGCGGTTTGCGGGTGCGCCAGCGCCTGTTCGACGTTGTTGACCGGGCCGCACGGCAGTCCGGCCTTTTCGAGCACGCCGACCCAATGTTCGGTCGTGCCGCTGCTCAGCGCCTTGTCGATTTCCGCTTTTAAGACGACCTGGTGCTGGTTGCGCAGCGGGTTGGTCTTGAACAGCGGGTTTTCCGCGAGGTCGGGCCGGCCGATCGCCGCCGCCATCTTGACGAACAGCCCGTCATTGCCGGCAGCGATGATGATGTGTCCGTCGGCGGTGTCGAACGCCTCGAACGGGGTGATCGACGGATGGCGCGCGCCGAGCGGGCCAGGGATTTCGCCGGTCGTCGTGTAGCGCATGATCGCATTTTCGAGCAGCGCCAGCTGGCAGTCGAACAGCGCGACGTCGACCTTGGTCGCTTCGCCCGAGCGCTCGCGATGCAGCAAGGCGGCGTTCAGCGCGATCGTCGTATAGAGGCCGCCGCCGAGATCGCCGATCGAGGCGCCGACCCGCACCAGCGGCATGCCCGGTGCGCCGGTGATGCTCATAATGCCGCCGAGGCCCTGCACCACCATGTCGTAGGACGGATAGTGCGAATAAGGGCCGGTATGGCCGAAGCCCGAGGCGGCGGCATAGATCAGCCGGGGATAGCGCGGATGCAGCGTCTCCCAGCCATAGCCGAGCTTTTCCATCGTGCCGGGCCGGAAATTCTCGACGATCGCGTCGGCCTTGTCGAGCAGGCGCTCGAAGATGTCGCGGTCGCCTTCCGCCTTCAGATCGAGGACGATCGATTCCTTGCCTCTGTTGATCGAGGCGAAATAGGTCGATTTGCCGTTCTTGAACGGGCCGTATTGCCGTGCGTCGTCGCCGGTCTTCGGCGCCTCGACCTTGATGACGCGGGCGCCCAGTTCCGCAAGCAGAAATGTGCAGTAGGGGCCGGCGAGAATGCGCGACAGATCGACGATCGTGATGCCGGAAAGCGGTCCAGCCTGTGGCATGTAGCAAATCCTCCTGCTGCTGGTGCGGTGATAGCCCAGACCGGGCCGGCATCGCAATCAACAGCGCAGCAGGCTTTCCCAAAAGCGACGGCTGATGTGTAGTTTGAAGCATGCAAAGCAACTCCCGGCCTTTGGCTCTCGTTACCGGCGCATCCGGCGGTATCGGCGTTGACCTGGCGCGCGAACTGGCGCGTGACGGACATGACCTGATCCTTGCGGCACGCGGCGTCGCGCCGATGGAAACGCTGGCCGCCGAGTTGCGCGGCCTCGGCGCGGCCGTTGCGGTGATGGCCGCCGATCTCAGCAAGCCCGCTGCCGCCACCGCCCTGGCCGCCGATATCGCCGCACGCGGTCTCACCGTCGATGTGCTGGTGAACAATGCCGGGCTGGGCGCCGCTGGCCGTTTCGATGGGCAGACGCCGGAGCGGATCGACGAGGTTATGCAGGTCAACATCGTTGCCCTCACGGAACTGACGCGACTGTTGCTGCCCGGCATGGTCGAGCGCCGGCGCGGCCGGATCATGCTCGTCGCCTCGGTCGCCGCGTTTCAGCCGGGGCCGCGTATGGCGGTCTATTTCGCCAGCAAGGCCTATGTGCTGAGCTTCGGCGAAGCGCTCGCTTATGAATTGCGCGGCACCGGGGTCACCGTGACGACGCTGTGCCCCGGCGCCACGGCCACAAATTTCTTTGTTGCGGCCGGGTCGAGCAGCACAGCGATTGCGCGGCGCACCGGCCGCATGATGCGGGCCGATGTCGTCGCGCGGCTCGGCTACCGTGCACTGGTCGCCGGCCGCTCTGTCGTCGTCACCGGGCTGATGAACAGGATTGTGGCGCTGGGTGGCCGCTATGCGCCGCACTGGCTGACGTTGCCGGTCACGGACCGGATGATGGCGGACGACTGACGCTGTGCCTAGCCGTTCAGGCGTTGCCGTATCACCGGACGGTCGGCGTTGGCGGCATGGATCAGCGCGTAGGCGCCGAACTTGGCGCCGCTCATCGGCTGCGCGAACAGATAGCCTTGCGCCAGATTGCAGCCCGCACCCCGCAGAACGTCGCGCTGTTCGGCAGTTTCAACCCCCTCGGCAATAATGGTCGTGTTGTAAAGCTGTGCGAGGTCGATCAATGCCCGCACCAGACGGTTGCCTTCCGACGTGCCAGTTTGCGCGATGAAATCCCCATCAATCTTGATCGCGTCGATTGGTAGCGGCTGCAAGCCGGTGGGCGATGAATGCCCGGTTCCGAAATCGTCGATCGCGACACGAACACCCAATTCGGCAAATTCCACCAAGGTGGCCCGACTGATTTCCGGCCGTCGCATCAGTGTGGTCTCGGCGATGTCGAATTTCAGCCGATGCACCGGCAAACCGCCACGATGGAGGCCGCGCACCGTCGCCAGCAGCGGCGCGAGATCGTGGAACTGATGTGCTGACAGGTTGACGCTGATCCAGTCGACAATGTTGCGCCCGTAAAGCAGCCGCCACGATTCGACCTGATTAATTGTCTTGCGGACGACCCAACAGCCGAGTTCGGCGGTCAGCCCGGTTTCGTCGAGCATCGGTAGAAATGTGGCCGGCTCGGCCAACCCATTGCTTGGTTGGTTCCAGCGCAACAATGCTTCCGCGGCCACCATTCGCTCGTCGCAAAGCCGCACGATCGGCTGGTAGCGCAACACGAACTCGCCGTTGTCAAAAGCCCGGCGCACCTGTTCGCCGAGCGTATAGCGTCGGGTGGCGGCGCTCGTCAGCGCTGGTTCCCAGGCGACGACGCGGCCGGGCCCTATAGACTCCGCCTGCTGTAACGCCAGGTCGAGATCGCGCAACAACCGGTTTGTGCTGTGATGCTCGTCGCCGGCGATGACGAAGCCGATACTTGGGGTCAACCGCAGCGCACGGCCGCCGATGACGATCGGGTCTTGCACGGTGCGCAGCAGCCGGGTCGCGAGCGCTTCAATTTCGCTGTGGACCGGTGCAGGGGCCCCGCAGGTGACGACAAACTGATCGGGACCGAGCCGTGCGACGATGTCGCCGTCACGGCCCATCGCGGCGCCCTCATCGCCGGAAAAACGTGACCGGAGGGCGGCCAGCAGCCGTTCGGCCGTGACCCGGCATGCCTGTTCGCCAACCGCCATGCCATGCAAATTGCCGATATTACGCAAATTGCCGAGGTGGATCGCGAACACCGCGATCCCGGGGGCGGAAGCGGAGGCGTCGGGGCGGGTAAGGCTGTTACGCAGGCACTGGGCAAAGGCCTCCGGGGTCGCAATGTCGGATTGCGGTTCAGGCGCCTGAGGTGGCGGCGGGCTGGTGGTTCCCGAGGTGAGTGCCGCCACGGCGCCGATGATCCGGCCGCCAGGATCGCGATAGGGCCGTACGCTGAAGGCGACCTCGTCGCCGGTCTCTTCCTCGATACTCTCGCCGTTGCAGGCAAGCCGCAGCCGGATCGGCAAGGTGGCTGAGGCGAGATTGCAGATCTCGTCGTGTCGCTGCCCCGCGAGCGGCACGGCACAAAGGCCAAAGGCCGCAAGCCAGGCCTTGCTCGCTGCGACGTAGCGAAGATCGCAGTCGAACAGCGCTACGGCCGCCGGAATCTCCGCAATAAAACGGGCGAGTTCTGGGGTCATTGCCGGTCCGTGCCTCCACTGCCGGGCTGCCCGCCGAGAGTTACGATTCCGTGACCAAAATGGTTAATAGAGCCTTAATCATCCAATAACTTCGACAATCACCTCTCCCGCAGCTCACGGTTACTGGTGAAAATTCATGGACTGCCTATCAGTATTTACACCAAGGGCCGGCGTTGCATTGCCTAAAAGAACACGTTAGCACCGTGTATTGAATTGGGCCCAAAAGCGCCTATCTGGACTGTCAGCGTCAGGGCGGTCGCGCATTGGGCGGGCCGCCGCAGACGCTTCCCGAGCCTCTTGAAGGGCGGGAATTCAGGGACGGAGTGCCACTGTGGACTTCGGAAATTTCACCGAACGTGCGCGCGGAATTCTGCAAGCCGCGCAGATGGAAGCCCTGGCCGGGCGCCATCAGAATTGTCTCCCCGAACATCTGTTAAAGGCCCTGCTGGAAGACGGCGAAGGGCTTGCCAGCCGCATCGTGCGCGATGCCGGCGGCGATCCAGACCGGCTGAAATCGGCGGCCGAAGACCGGCTCGCGCGGCTGCCTCAGATCGCCAGCGACGGGCCACACCCGATCTACATGTCGCCGGAGCTTGCTGCTGTGCTGCAAAGCGCGGTCGAGGCGGCGCGCGCCAGCGGCGACAAGTTCGTCACCGCCGAGCGGCTGCTGGCTGCCGTCGCCGGGCATAACGGCGCGCTGCGCGCGATGTTCACCCGCGCCGGCGCCAACCCGGAAGGGCTGGCCGAGGCGGTCGAGCGCTGGCGGCACGGCCGCAAGGCGGATGCGCCCTCGGCCGAGCAGAATTGGGAAGCGCTGGCCAAATATGCTCGCGACCTGACGGAGGAAGCCAAAAACGGCAAGCTCGATCCGGTGATCGGCCGCGACGACGAAATCCGCCGCACGATCCAGGTTCTGTCGCGCCGCACCAAAAACAACCCGGTGCTGATCGGCGAGCCCGGCGTCGGCAAGACCGCTGTCGTCGAAGGCCTGGCTCAGCGTCTCGCCGCCGGCGATGTACCCGAGGGACTGAAAAACCGCCGGGTGCTGGCGCTCGACCTGACGCAGCTTCTCGCGGGCGCCAAGTTCCGCGGCGAATTCGAGGAGCGGCTGAAGGCCGTGCTGGCCGAAATCCAGGCGGCCGCCGGACAGATCATCGTCTTTATCGACGAATTGCACATGCTGGTCGGCGCCGGCCGCACCGATGGCGGCATCGACGCGTCCAATATGCTGAAGCCGGCCCTGGCGCGCGGCGAATTGCGCTGCATCGGCGCGACCACGCCTGACGAATACCGCCGCTACATCGAGAAGGACGCGGCGCTTGCGCGGCGCTTTCAGCCGGTGACGATCGACGAGCCTTCGGCCGATGACGCAGTGTCGATCCTGCGCGGCATCAAGAGCCGCTATGAGGTGCATCACGGCGTGCGTATCACCGATGCGGCGATCGTCGCGGCGGTGCAGCTTGGCGGCCGTTATATCGGCGACCGGCGTTTGCCCGACAAGGCGATCGACCTGATCGACGAGGCCGCCTCGCGCGTGCGCATCGCGATCGACAGCAAGCCGGAAGCGCTCGATGCCATCAGCCGCCGCGTCATGCAGCTCAAGATCGAGCGCGAGGCGTTGCGCGCCGAGCCCGATCGCGCCTCGCAGGAGCGGTTGCAAAAGCTCGAAACCGAACTGGCCGAGGCCGAAAAGGAAGAGGCCTCGACCGAGGAAACCTGGCGCACCTCGCAGTCGCGGCGTAACGCGGGCCGCCAGCTGAAAGAGGAACTCGACCAGGCCAGGACCAGTCTGGAACGCGCTCAGCGCGACGGCGACTGGAGCCGCGCCGGTGAGTTGACCTACTCGCTGATCCCCGACCTCGAAAAGCGGCTGGCCGATGCGGAAGCCCGCGCCTCGACCGAACGCGAGGAAGTCGGGGTACGCGATGTTGCCTCCGTGGTGACGCGGTGGACCGGCATTCCGGTCGAGAAGATGCTGGAAGCCGAGCGGCAGCGCCTCAAGGACATGGAGGAGAAGCTCGCCGAGCGTGTCGTCGGGCAGCGCGAGGCGGTGCGTGCGGTATCCAAAGCGGTGCGTCGCGCCCGTGCTGGCCTCAAGGACCCGGCGCGGCCGACAGGCTCGTTCCTGTTTCTCGGCCCGACCGGCGTCGGCAAGACCGAATTGGCAAAAGCGCTGGCCGAGTTCCTGTTTGACGACGAGAACGCCGTCACCCGCCTCGACATGTCGGAGTATATGGAGCGGCACACGGTGTCGCGGATGATCGGCTCGCCGCCGGGCTATGTCGGCTATGATGATGGCGGCACGCTGGCCGAACGCATCCGCAGGAAGCCGTATCAGGTCGTGCTGCTCGATGAGGTCGAAAAGGCGCACCCGGATGTGCTCAACGTCCTGCTGCAGGCACTGGAAGACGGACGGCTGACCGATGGCCAAGGGCGCACCGCGGATTTCCGCCATGCGATCCTGATCATGACGTCGAACCTCGGCGCCGAAGCCTTACTGGCGCTGGGCGAAAGCGAGCCGGTGGCGCTCGCTCGCGACGAGGTCATGGACGCGGTGCGGCGTGCCTTCCGGCCGGAGTTCTTGAATCGGCTCGACGACGTCCTGGTCTTCGGGCGGCTCGGTCGCGAGGAGATGGGGCGGATCGTTGACATCCAGTTGGCGCGGGTCAACCAGCGGCTGGCCGAACGCGGTCTGCTGTTCACGGCTGACGAACCGGCCCGCCGGCGTCTCGCCGAACTGGGTTGGGATCCGGCTTTTGGCGCTCGTCCATTGAAGAGGGCGATCCAGGGACTGGTCGAAGACCCGATCGCCGAGCATCTGCTCGACGAGAGCGAGACGGCAACGGAGGCGGAAGGCCACCGTATCCTGACGCTGTCGGTGACGGACGGCCGCCTGACACTCGACGGCGTCGTGGTCGAGGAAGACCGGCCGCAGGGCTTCAAGGCCCCCGATCGCGCACCAATCGGCTTTGCCTTGGCCCCGGCCGGCGGCTCCAGCGGCAGCGCCGCGGTCCACTAACGGGAATAACCCTCTCCCGCAATGCGGGAGAGGGTTATTTGCCCGCCGACTGACGCGTAAACACCAATCAAAAATCCCGATTGAACCCATCATTCCTATTCGTTGGATCGATGGAATCTGAGGTGGTCAACCTCCCTGGCTATGCAGGGAGGGGCCGCGATGGCCGCCATTGGCGATGTGTCCACAAACCGGCCAGCCCAGAAATCCGCCGCGCTGCGCCCGGTGGCGGTGGGTCTTGGCGGCGTCCTTCCCGGTGTGTTGCTCTGCGTTGGGGTCACCATCGTCGCGACGCTGCTGGAATGGATTGAAACGCAGCTTACCGGGCGCGCCTGGGTCGAAGCATTGGTACTGGCCATTCTGGTCGGCACCGCGGTGCGCACGGCCTGGACGCCCGGCCAGCGCTGGAGCCCGGGCATCGGAATCAGCGCCAAGCTGCTGTTGGAAATCGCCATCGTTCTGCTGGGCGCCTCGCTCAGCGCGGGCACGATGGCCGCCGCCGGGTTGGGGCTGTTCCTCGGCGTTCTCGGTATTGTCGCGGTGGCGATAGCGGCCAGTTACGCGATGGGACGAGCGTTCGGCCTGCCGCATCGCATGGCGACGCTGATCGCCTGCGGCAACTCGATCTGCGGCAACTCCGCGATCGCCGCGGTCGCACCGGTGATCGGCGCGAGCGGCGCCGATATTGTCGCCTCGATCGCATTCACCGCGGTGCTCGGGGTGTTTGTCGTGCTGACCCTGCCGCTCGCGGTGCCGTTGCTGCACCTGTCCGAATCGCAATACGGGGTTCTCGCAGGGCTGACCGTCTATGCCGTGCCACAGGTTCTGGCGGCGACAGCGCCCGCCGGTGCGATTGCCTTGCAGATCGGCACGCTGGTCAAGCTGGTGCGCGTGCTGACGCTGGGTCCCGTAGTGCTCGGTCTTTCTGTTCTCGCTCGCTATAGACCCGAGATGACCGATACTGCCGCGGCGGGACAAGCGCGCAAACCGGGTTTGCGGAAGCTGGTGCCGTGGTTCATCATCGGTTTTCTGGCTATGGCCGGGCTGCGTTCGGCCGGCCTGTTGCCGCAAATCGTGTTAATCCCCGCTGCCACCGCCGCCAATGTTCTGACGATCATCGCGATGGCGGCGCTCGGTCTCAGCACCGATCTGCGCGTCGTCGCACGGGCCGGCGGCCGGGTTGCGGCGGTGGTGACGTTGTCGCTGCTGGTGCTGGGCGGGATCAGCCTGGGGCTGATCCGCGTTCTTGGGATTGCCTGAAATCAGCCGGCCGCAAGCTGCGTCATCAGCGCCTCGGCGGCGTTGCTCCATTGCCGCTCCGAACGATGGACGAGCGAGAAATCCCGCTCCGGCAGTGCGACGCGCACATGACACAGCAACCCGGCCTCGATGCTGGGCGCCGCGACCGATGCGGAGATTGCCGTGGCGCCCATCCCGGCCTCGACGGCGGCGCGCACCGCTTCGTTGGAGGGCAGTTCCAGCACCACGCATAGGCTTTCCGGCGGAATGCCTGCATCACGCAGCGCGTCTTCGAACACCGACCGCGTGCCGGAGCCGCGCTCCCGCAGCACCCATTCGCCGTCCGCAAGCCCGGACAGAGTTGGTATTTCAATCGTCCACGAATGCCCCGGCGCCACGACGACAATCAGTTGATCGTGCGCAACCACCGAACTTGCCAGCGAGGGGGCATTCACTCGGCCTTCGATAAAGCCGATCTCCGCGGAGCCGTCGAGCACCGAAGCGGCAACCTGCGCCGTGTTGCCGATACCGAGCCGTATCTCGATACCAGGATGCAGCCGGCGGAACTCGACCAGGTGCCGCGGCAGCCAGTAGCTGGCGATCGTCTGGCTTGCCTGCACCGACAAGGTGCCGCGTTTCAGCCCACTCAGTTCGGACAGGACACCTTCCGCGGTTTCGACGCGGCCGAGCACGGCGCGCGCCTCGCCCAGAAACAGTTGGCCGGCCTCGGTCAACACGACGCGGCGACCGACGCGGTTGAATAGCTTTGTGCCGTATTGCGCCTCGAGAGAGGCGATCGAAGCGCTTGCCGCAGACTGCGTCAGGTTCAGCGCTTCCGCTCCGCGGGTCACATGCTGCCGCTCGGCGACGGCGATAAAGATGCGCAGTTGTTCCAGCGTCATGGCGGCGCATCGTATCACCAGGTACGATCCGCGCCACTCTCACCGATTGCCGGAGGAGAGGATTTTTCTACTCCGGTCCCTGACCAGGGTTTGTCATTCCCTCCGTCGCAGCGTAGGGAGATTAATTCTCCCTCAGGGATCGAATTCGCGGTCCTTGCTCGGGATCAGGTCATAGGGCAAGGCAAAGCCCGGCATCGCCTTGATGCGTTGCGACCATGCTTCGAGATGCGGCCAATTCGATATCTCGAACCCGCCTTCCGCCATAAACACCATGCGGCCCCAGCAGCCGATATCGGCGATCGTCGGGTAATCGCCGACGAGGAAGGGTTGGTCGGTCACGGTTTTGTCGACAAACGACAAGGCCGCCTCGGCGCGCGGCCTCGCCTCCTTGAGGACCTCGTCGTGCATTTTGCGGAACCGCGCCGAATGCCGGACGCGGGCGACCGCGGTGATGTGGTCCGCCTCCCACGACAGCCACTCGCGGGCGCGCCAGCATTCCTGCTCAGTCTTGCCTTCGAAATGCCCGGTCTGGCGCGCCAGGTAATCGAGGATCACATTCGACTGCACGATCGTCAGCCCGCGATGCTGCAATGACGGCACGACGCCATAGCGGTTGACCGCAAGGTATTCCGGCTCCTTCTGCTTGCCGATCTTCAGGTTCACCGTGCGGAACGAAAACGGCAGCCGCGACAGCGCGAGATACAGCATCGGCTTGTAGCTGGAGCTTGACGTGAAGCTCCCGTAGAGGGTCAGGCGGTCCATGCGCGGGCCTACAGCCCGGCCAGCATGGCTTCGGCGCTGGACACGCCATATTCGCCGGAGGGTTCGACATTGAGCGCGGTGATCTTGCCGTTATCGACGATCATCGAATAGCGCCGCGAGCGGATGCCCATGCCGGCCGAGATACGGTCGACGGTCAGCCCCATCGCCTCGGTGAAGTCGCAGCTGCCGTCGCCGAGCATGACGACGTTGTCGCCGGCATTGTGCTCCTTGCCCCAGGCGTTCATCACAAACGCATCATTGACCGACAGGCAGGCGACCGTGTCGATGCCCTTGGCCTTCAGCGCCGCAGCATTGGTCACATAGCCCGGCAGGTGGCGCGACGAGCAGGTGCGCGTATAAGCGCCCGGCAACGCGAACACCGCCACCTTTTTGCCGGCAAAGAACTCGTCCGACGAAACCGCCTTGACACCTTCCGGGGTTAGATAGCGCAGGGTTACCGATGGCACCTTGTCGCCGACCTTGATCGTCATCGTTCGCTCCTCTCAGTTGGGATTTGTCACGATTGCGGGATGGTAAAAACAGCCTTGCCGGGTATCCGCCGGTCGCGCAGCAGCGGCCCGATCTTTGCCAGTTCGTGCCAATCATGTTCGACAATGCGCGGCTTCAGCGATCCGTCCGCGACCAATGCCGCCAGCAGCGCGAGATCGGGACCGAACCGTTCGGCCGGCTCGCAGGTGAAATAGTGAAAGCCCTGGATGCGGGCATTCTGGTGTTCGGCGAAATCGCGGAAATTGATCGGCGTCGGTTCGCCCGAGGAATTGCCGAAGATCACGACGATGCCGCAATGATCGATTTTTTCCAGCGCCGTCGTCAGTGACGCGCCGCCGGCGCCTTCGAGGATCAGCGCGAAACGGCCCGGCGCATCGGCGATGCTGGTGACGATGTCGACGGCACCAATTCCGTCGATGATTTTACCGCGATCGCGGCTGCCGACCACGCCGGTAACTTGCGCGCCGGATCGTACCGCAATCTGCACCGCCAGGTTGCCGACGCCGCCCGCAGCGCCGGTGATCAGCACCCGCTTGCCGAGCAGCGGCGCGCCGTGGCGCAGCGTGCGCAGCGCTGTCAGTCCCGCGACCGGCAATGATGCTGCCGCGCCGAATGTGACGTTATCGGCGATCGGCGCCATGCGGTCGCTCGGGACGACGGCGCGCTCGCACCAGCCTTCCCAATCGCACAATGCAACGACACGAGTGCCGGCGGCGGGGCTGCTACCATCCGTGGCCGCCTTCAATACGACGCCGGCAATGTCCTGCCCTGGCCGCCAACCCTCAGGGCGCACCTGAAACAGCCGTAACTCGCCGCGGTTCAGCGAAAACGCATGCACCGCAACAAGCGCCTCGTTCGGTTGCAGTGCCGGCTCCGCAATCTCGCAGATTGCGACCGGCTCCGGCCCTGCCGGCGTATTGACGACAGCGAGCATCACTCCTCCGCGCCATAGATACCCTCTCCCGCAGCGCAGGAGAGGGAGGGACCCAGCGCACCGCGCTGGGGGAGGTGAGGGGCCTGCAGTTGTCAGCGGCCCCCCACCCGCTTTCGGTCTTCGTCGGCTGGCACCCTCTCCCGCGATGCGGAAGAGGAATGCGCCGCGACCGCTCAGTTCAGCCGCAGGTCGGTGATGTGCTTCGGATCGGGCTTGAGTTCGCCGATCTCCACGCGCCGCACGATGTCCGTCAGAATTGCATTGGTCGGCGCCGGAATCCCGACCTCTTCGCCTTTCTGGACGACAAAGCCGTTGATGAAGTTGATCTCGGTCCGGCGGCCCTTGAACATGTCCTGGCCGGTCGAGGGGCGGTGCTCGCCGCCGCCGCGATTGGCTTCGGCGACGCGGTGGTCGTCGATTTCCTTTTGCGCCGCGGCATCGCCTTCGCCGGCCTTGGCCAACGTCTCCGGGTCCATGTGGCTGACTTCATCGAAGGTATAGCCGAGCGCCTGGCCGACCCGGATCGCCTCGCTGCCGAGCCGATTCGAGAAATGCCGCAGCACGTCGTTTTTGACCACCTCGCGGCCGATCATCCCGGTGCAGGCCGACAGGCCGTTGCCCATTACATTGGTGACCAGCTTCGACCAGCGCTCGCCCCAGATGTTTTCGGTGACAAAGGCGCTGTCGGCGTTGGCGAGCAGGCCGCAGACTTCCTTCGCGCGGTCGGTGATGCGGCCGTGCACTTCGCCGACGCGGAACACCGTGTGGCGCGTTCCGGACTTGCCGGCGGCACGACGGATCTGCCCCGGCGCGTGCAGTTCGACAGTGATCGAGCTGGCGATCGAACCGAGCGTTTTGCCCCAGCCGACGACGCCCGCGATGGTCTCTTCATTCATGCAATTCTGCAGTGAGACGCAGTAGCCATCCGGCGCCAGGTATTGCTTGATCATCGCCGTCGCCCAGGCGGTGTCGTACGATTTGGTGCAGATGAACGCGATGTCGAACGGCTTTTCCTTGCTGACATGCTGCAATTCGGTGATGTGCAGGGCGCGCACCGGCACGGTAAAAGGCTCGACTTCGCGGATATGGGTGATTTCCAGCCCATGCTGGTTCATGTGGTTGACGTGTTCGGGCCAGAAATCGATAAAGGTCACATCCTCACCGGCCTGGACCATGTGCGCCCCGGCATAGCCGCCGACCGCACCGGTGCACACCACGGCAATTCTCTTTCCCGTCGCCATCTCATTCCCTCCGCGTTATTTCGGCGCATGGTTGCGCCCGGGCGCTCAAAATCTTCGGCTGCAATCCTAGTACGAGGCGCCGTCGCGGGGGAAGCCGCGGTCCTGTGCGCCGTGACGATAAAGCCGGCATGGCAGCCTCCCGGAACCGCGTGAAATTCAACGAGAGGGGCTGCGCGGTGTCCTGGCGGTGCGTGGTCGAGGCTTGGCGGCACGGCGCGGCGTGGCGGATTTAGCGGCGGGTTTGACTGATTTGGGTGCGGCAGGCCTGCCGCGCGGCCGTGTCGGCGAACGCGGCTTGGCAGGGGATCGGGCGCGGGCGCGTGGTTTCGGGCGCTTATGGCGGGACAGCCGGTCGGCGATCCAGCGCAGCATGACAAAGCCGTGGCCGTCGGCGAACAGGCCGACCGGGATCAGCACAAGGCCGAGTGCCATCACTGCACTGGACGGCAATTCGAGCCGTGGAATTTCGCCGACAACCGCGATAAAGCCCGAAATCAGCCCAAGGCCGAAAACCAGCAGCGCAAGTTTCGTGTAACGCATTCCCGGCCAGCGCAGACGCATTTTGCTAAGCCGAGATGGCGAAACGGGCTGTGGTGGTCTACTCGGCCGGCGTCTTGGCCGCGCCGAATTTCGGATAGTTGGTGTCGTCGACAAACGCCTCGTCGCCGTCGGTCGGCAACCCTTCGGCGTAATCGAGAGCGCCCTGGATGTTGTCGCCCCAGATATCGCGCGGCAATTCGTACAGCACCTCGACGCCGTACCCGTTCGGGTCGCTGATATAAAGGCTGTGCGTCATGCCGTGATTGACGCGGCGGTGGAACTTGACGTTGTTCTGGCGCAGCCATGCCAGCTGCTTCAGCCAAGCGTCACGGTTCGGCAGGGTGATCGCGATGTGGTTGATCGCCACCGGACTGTCAAACATCTGCCAGTCGGCCGGCGGCTTTGGCAGGTTCGGGTTTTCGACCAGCGCGATGTCGTGATGGTTCATCTCGCCGTTGTGATCGCCGCTGTAAAAACGCATCGGCCGCCGGCTCGACGCACCAACCTGCTTGAACCCGAGAATCTCGGTCCAGAATTTGTGCGACTCTTCGATGTCGCGCACATTGATGACCAGATGGTTGATGCCGCCCGGCGTCACCGCTGCCGTCGGTGCCGGAGGCGCGATTGAGGATGTCCCGTCCGCCATCGTAGGTTCTCCGCGATGCTGAGGTTGGCGTCGCCTGATTATAAGGTGATCGCGGCCGCTTGCCAAATAGGCGCCGGTGGTCGCTCAGGAGATGGCACAGCTTGCCTGCGGGTTTTGTGCGGCCGGTGCCGGGTCGGGCGCGTCGAACGGTTTGCCTTCGCCGCCATCGCCGCCGACGATGCTGATGCCCGCGGTAACTGGCGCCTGCGCCGGATCGGCGGTTGATTGGATGGTGCCGCCCGAGACCGTCTCGCCACGGTCCGGCCAGGTCAGGTGGAAATTTTCGAGCCTGCGGTCGGCCCCGGCCGACACATAGATCGCCGCCGACAGGCGGAAATCATGGCCAGAGATGCTGTTGCCGACAGGGTCGCCGGTCGCGGCCCATTCGGCATCGGCGCCGTGCAGCCAAGCGTTTAGCGCCTCGGTGTCGTCATGTTTCCCGTCGCCCCACAGGATGATATCGGGGCGCACGCAATGCTGCGGCTCCGCTGCCTGAGCGGTTGCGGCAATCGCCAGGACGAACCCCAGCGCGGCAGATTTAGCCGATATCGATCGCATAGTTTTCGATGACCGGGTTTGCCAGCAACTGGCGGCACATGTCTTCGACGCGCGCCCGTGCCGCCGCCGGATCGGTGTCGCTCAGGTCGAGCTCGATCAGCTTTCCCTGGCGGACCTCGGCGATCCCGGAAAAGCCGAGCCCACCCAGCGCGTTGCCGATGGCTTTGCCCTGCGGGTCGAGCACGCCCGGTTTGAGGCTGATGTGAACGCGCGCCTTCATGGCGTCAGCTCCTTTTCCGGGCCTTATTGCAGGGTTTTCGGGGCCTTGAAATCATTGGGGCCGGCTTCCGGCAGGATGCCGAGGCGGCGCGCCACTTCCTGGTAGCCTTCCTCGACCCGGCCAAGGTCTTCGCGAAAGCGGTCCTTGTCCATTTTTTCGTTGGTGCGCACGTCCCACAACCGGCAACTGTCGGGGCTGATCTCGTCGGCGATCACGATGCGCACGTCGTCATCGGTATAGAGCCGCCCGAACTCCAGCTTGAAATCCACCAGACGGATGTTGATCCCGAGAAACAGCCCCATCAGGAAATCGTTGACCCGCAGCGAAAGCTGCATGATTTCGTCGAGATCGCGGGTGCTCGCCCAGCCGAAGGCGGTGATGTGCTCTTCCGAGACCAGCGGATCGCTCAATTCGTCCTTTTTGTAATAATACTCGACGATCGAGCGCGGCAGCGGCGTACCCTCCGGGATGCCGAGACGGCGCGACAGCAGACCCGCCGCGACGTTGCGCACGACGAACTCGATCGGGATCATCTCGACCTGTTTCACCAGTTGCTCGCGCATGTTGAGGCGCCGCACCAGATGCGTCGGTATGCCGATTTCGGCAAGCTTCAGCATCAGGTATTCGCTGATGCGGTTATTGAGGACGCCCTTACCGGTGATGATGCCGCGCTTGCGGTTGTTGAAGGCACTCGCATCGTCTTTGAAGTGCTGCACGAGAGTGCCGGGCTCCGGCCCCTCGAACAAGACCTTGGCCTTGCCCTCGTAGATTTGGCGGCGGCGCGACATCTATTGATCATCCATGCAGAGCCGCAATCATATGGTCATAAAACGCGGCTGCGACAACTCACGACGCCGCGACATCGTCCCCGGCCACGGTGCGCCACGGCGACGCTTCCGGCAGCCAACTGGCATAACGGTAAACCGGCTCGCGCAGCTCCGACGCGATCGCCGGCAGCGCGATCAGGGCGCTCGACACGGTGGCAAAACCGCGCGGCGTGCGGAACCGCAGCGCCGCTTCGGGCGGGGCATCGGGCGGTGCGCTGTCGTCGCTGAGCAAATCTTGCCAGGCCGTCCAGTCGCCGCGATCGGGGTCGGGCGGTGTTGCCACCCGGAAGCGCGGCGCGGCCAGCGCGAGACGTGGCGTAAACAATTCATCCAGGTCGCCGGCGGCGATCAAAGACAATCCCGGCTTGATCGGGCGTGCCTCGATCCGGCCGCGGCCGGTGTGGCGCAGCCAGAAGGCATCGCGGTTGTCGGCGACGATCAGGTTGAAGCTGCGATATGAGGCGGGGTCCAGTTCGGCCAGCGCCGTCGCCGCGTCGACCGCATCGGCATGGTCGAGGGCTTCAAGCACCAGTTCGCCGCGTGAGCGCAGCCCGGCGGCCGGGCCGAGTGTCCCCTGGCGGTTGAGCACCGCCGCGACGACGCCCCAATCGTTGAGGCCGAGCCACGAGCCGCCGGCCAGTTGGTCGCGGCCGGCGATGATCTCGACCCGGTCGGGCCAATGTCGTCCCGGCGGGTCGGCCGGGCGGTCGATCATCTCGTCGCGGTTGGCGCCGATGATGACCGGCCAGTCGCTGTCCGGCCGGCGCAGGATCGCGAGCGTACACATTCAAGCGGCTCGTTTGAGGCGTGGTTGGAGTAAGATAGGGCCAGGAATCGAACGGCAGACGGCAGTGGATGTTGGAATCATGAACGCCTTTGACGAACGCGAAAAAGAATTCGAGGCCCGCTTCAAGCACGACCAGGACCTGCAATTCAAGGTTAAGGCGCGCCGCAACCACCTGCTCGGGTTATGGGCGGCAGAACGTATGGGCCTGAAAAACGAGCGCGCCGAAAAATACGCGACACAGGTGATCAACGCGGAATTTGCCGGCGGCGACCATCATGTCGTCGAGAAAGTCGTCGCCGACCTCGCCGCCAAAGGCAAAACCGTCACCACGGCACAGGTTCAGTTTGAACTGGACCACTTCGCAGACCGCGCCAAACAGCAAATTATGGAGGAATAGGGGGAGGGCAGGGTCCGTCCGCCGCCGTCTTCCGGATTGCAGACGGCGGCTGTCATTACCCGAACGCGACGGTGACGACCTCGTAGGATTTGTTGCCGCGCGGTGTCGATACTTCGACGCTGTCGCCGGTGCCTTTGCCGATCAGGGCGCGCGCCAACGGCGACGTGACCGACAGCAAGCCGTTTCGGATATCGGCTTCATCTTCGCCGACAATCCGGAAGGTCTGCTCCTCATCGGTCTCTTCATCGGCGAGCGTCACGGTCGCGCCGAACTTGACGACCGATCCCGACAGCTTCGAGACATCGATGACCTCGGCGCGCGCGATCTTGTCCTCGAGCTCGCCGAGCCGGCCTTCGATAAAGGATTGGCGTTCGCGCGCCGCATGGTATTCAGCGTTTTCCGACAGGTCGCCGTGCGTCCGCGCCTCGGCGATGGCCCGGATGACGGCTGGCCGATCGACAGATTTGAGGCGTTTCGCCTCTTCCTGCAGCCGGCTGTAACCGTCCACGGTCATCGGGATCTTGTTCATCAGACCCATTTCGCGCCTTGATTGCCGAATAAGCGATCAAAGGTAAGATTGCAGGGGGGCGACTTCAAGACAGCCCTCGCGCAGGGCACCAATAGCCTGCACCGCCGCGCGCGCGCCGGCGACGGTGGTACAGTAGGGGATTCCGTGCGTGAGGGCACTGCGCCGCAAGCTGAAACTGTCGGTAATGGCTTGCGCGCCTTCGGTCGTATTGAAGACCAGCTGGACCCGGCCGCTGCGCATCAGATCGACAATGTCGGGCCGGCCTTCCTGGACTTTGTTGACGGTCCCGACCGGCACGCCGGCATCATTCAGCCTCCGCGCCGTGCCGCGCGTCGCAATCAACTCAAAGCCCCATTCGGCAAGCTGGCGGCACGGCGCCACCAGCGCGTCTTTGTCGCCGTCGCGCACCGACACGAAAATGCAGCCTTCGAGCGGCAAGACAGTGCCGCTGCCGAGTTGCGACTTGGCAAAGGCGCGCCCGAAATCCGTGTCGAGTCCCATCACCTCGCCGGTCGATTTCATCTCCGGCCCAAGGATCAGGTCGACGCCGGGAAAGCGTGCAAACGGAAATACCGCCTCCTTCACCGCCACATGCCTGGCGGGGCCGCGATGGCGGCGCTCGGGCGGCAACAGGGTCGCGAGCTTTTCACCCGCCATCACCCGCGCTGCGATCTTGGCGATCGGCACGCCGGTCGCCTTCGCGACAAACGGCACGGTGCGCGATGCGCGTGGATTGACCTCCAGCACATAGACGTCGCCGTCCTTGATCGCGAATTGCACATTCATCAAGCCGACGACATGCAGCGCGTGGGCTAGCGCGATGGTCTGTCGTTCGATTTCGTGGATCGTCACCTTTTCGAGGCTGTAGGGCGGCAACGAACAGGCACTGTCCCCCGAGTGAATGCCGGCTTCCTCGATGTGTTCCATGATGCCGGCGACAAACACCTCGTCGCCATCGGCGACGGCGTCCACATCGACTTCGATCGCGTTCTGCAGATAACGGTCGAGCAGTACCGGGCTGGTGCCCGAAACAACGACGGCGCGCTGAATGTAGCGATTGAGGCCGGCAGTATCGTGCACGATCTCCATCGCGCGGCCGCCCAGCACATAAGACGGACGGATCACCACGGGATAGCCGATGCGCTGCGCGATTGCTTGCGCTTCCGCGGGTGAATAAGCCGTACCGTTTTCCGGCTGGCGCAGGCCCAGCCCCTGCAACAGTTGCTGAAAACGCTTGCGGTCTTCGGCGAGATCGATCGCATCGGGCGAGGTGCCGAGGATCGGGATTTGCGCCGCCTCCAGCGCTTTCGCCAGGTTGAGCGGGGTCTGCCCGCCGAACTGCACGATGACGCCGCGCAGATGCCCCTTGCGCTGCTCGACCCGCACAATCTCGATCACGTCCTCGGCGGTCAGCGGCTCGAAATAGAGCCGGTCTGAGGTATCGTAATCGGTCGAAACCGTCTCCGGGTTGCAGTTGACCATGATGGTTTCGACGCCGGCATCCGCCAAGCTGTAGGCGGCATGGACGCAGCAATAGTCGAACTCGATCCCCTGACCGATCCGGTTGGGGCCGCCGCCGAGGATGATGACCTTGTCACGTTCGCTGGGGTCAGCCTCGCATTCGGCAGGGCTGACGCCGTCGCCCTCGTAGCAGGAATACATATACGGGGTTAGCGACGGGAACTCGGCCGCGCAGGTATCGATGCGCTTGTAGACCGGGGACAGGCCGACGCGCTGCCGCAGCGCGGCCACTTTGCTCTCGGCAAGGCCGGCCAGTTGCGCCAGCCGCGCATCGGAAAAGCCCATCTCCTTCAGCCGCAACAGCCCGGTCCGTGCGTGTGGCAACCCGTCACGGCGTACTTGCTCTTCGGCCTCGACGATTTCGCGGATGCGCTCCAGAAACCAGGTGTCGTAGTGGCAGGCGGCGTGGATTTCGTCGGTCGAGAGATCGTGGCGATAGGCCTGCGCGATCAGCAGCAGTCGATCGGGCGACGGCTTTGCCAATGCTGCCTTGACCGCCGCCTTGACGGCGTCGGGCACCGCCCCTTCAACCCCGTCGATCGCGATTTCGTTAAACCCGTCGAGCCCGGTTTCCATCGAGCGCAGCGCCTTTTGCACCGACTCGGCAAAGCTGCGACCGATCGCCATCGCTTCGCCGACCGATTTCATCGAGGTCGACAATAGCGGCTCAGCGCCGGGGAATTTCTCAAAGGTAAAGCGCGGCATCTTGGTGACGATGTAGTCGATCGTCGGCTCGAACGAGGCCGGGGTGACGCGAGTGATCTCGTTGTCGAGTTCGTCGAGCGTGTAGCCGACCGCCAGTTTCGCGGCGATTTTGGCGATCGGGAACCCGGTCGCCTTCGACGCCAGAGCCGAGGAGCGCGACACGCGCGGGTTCATCTCGATGATGACCAGCCGCCCATCCGCCGGGTTGACCGCGAACTGCACGTTCGACCCGCCGGTATCAACGCCGATCTCGCGCAATACCGCGATCGCGGCGTTGCGCATGATCTGGTATTCCTTGTCGGTCAGCGTCAGTGCCGGGGCGACCGTCACCGAGTCGCCGGTATGTACCCCCATTGGATCGACGTTTTCGATCGAACAGATGATGATGCAGTTGTCGGCGCGATCGCGCACGACTTCGAGTTCGTACTCCTTCCAGCCGAGCACTGATTCCTCGATCAGCACTTCATGCGTCGGCGAGGCGCGCAGCCCGCCGCGCACGATTTCTTCGAACTCCTCGGTGTTGTAGGCGATGCCGCCGCCAGTGCCGGCCAGCGTAAAGGAGGGCCGGATGATTGCCGGCAAGCCGACCTCGCCGAGCGCCTCCATCGCGGCGTCGAGCGAGGCGATCAGCCGGCTTTTCGGCGACACCAGGCCGATCTTGTCCATCGCCTGGCGGAACAGCAGGCGGTCCTCGGCCTTGGCGATCGCCGTTTCGTTGGCACCGATGAGCTGCACCCCGTGCCGCTCCAGCGCGCCCGATTTCGACAGCGCCATCGCGGTGTTGAGCGCGGTCTGGCCACCCATCGTCGGTAGCAGCGCGTCGATCCGGTGGCCGGTGCGCGCCTCGCGGGCGATGATGGCCTCGACCATCTCCGGCGTGATCGGCTCGATATAGGTGGCGTCGGCAAGGTCCGGGTCGGTCATGATCGTCGCCGGATTGGAATTAACCAGGACGATGCGATACCCCTCGGCCTTCAGCGCCTTGCACGCCTGCGCTCCGGAATAATCGAATTCGCACGCTTGCCCGATCACGATCGGCCCGGCGCCGATGATCAGGATGCTATGGATATCGTTGCGTTTAGGCATGCAATATCCCCACCATCGCCGGGATGGCGGAACGAACCGTAGGGCGGATAAGCGAAGCGCCATCCGCCAACCCCGCACGCAACGCTCCCCCAGTGGAATGCGCTGCGCTTTTCCACCCGAAGATACATTGAATGTCGGAACGCTTGGGCAGGGGCGGCATGTAGGGCGGATAAGCAAAGCGTAATCCGCCGCTTGTGGCGCCGCCCGAAGAATGGCGGATTACGCTTTGCTCATCCGCCCTGCGAAATCGCGCGCTCATTTCGCGCCGGCCTTGGACTCGGCCATCAACTCAGTGAAGCGCTTGAACAAATAATAGCTGTCCTGCGGCCCCGGGCTGGCCTCGGGGTGGTGCTGCACCGAAAAAATCGGCTTGCCGGTGATGGACAGCCCCTCGTTGCTTTTGTCGAACAGCGACAGATGCGTCGGCTCGATGCCGTCCGGCAGGGTGACCGGGTCGATAACAAAGCCGTGGTTCTGGCTGGTGATCTCGACTTTCCCGGTCGCGCGGTCTTTGACCGGGTGGTTGGCGCCGCGGTGTCCTTTATCCATCTTGTAAGTCATCGCGCCCAAGGCCAATGCCATCAGTTGGTGGCCGAGGCAGATGCCGAACATCGGTACGCCCTTGTCGATCAGGTCGCGCAGCACCGGCACGGCGTATTCGCCGGTCGCCGCCGGGTCGCCCGGCCCGTTCGACAGAAAGATGCCGTCCGGCTGGTGCCGCAAAATGTCTTCGGTGGTGGCGGTCGCCGGCACCACCGTCACGCGGCAGCCATGTTCGGCCAGCATGCGCAGGATGTTGCGCTTGGCGCCGTAATCGACCGCGACGACGTGAAAGCGCGGCGCCTGCTGGGTGCCGTAGCCGCGATCGATCTGCCATGCCGTCTCGGTCCACTCGTAGCTCTGGCGGCAGGTGACCTCGATCGCCAGGTCCATGCCTTCGAGGCCCGGCCACGCCGCTGCTTCGGCCTGCATGCCCGCAATATCCAGATTGCCGTCGGCTCGATAAGCGATGACGCCGTTCGGCGGACCCTTGTCGCGGATGAGCCGTGTCAGCCGCCGCGTATCGACGCCGCTGAGGCCGACCATGCCGTGGGATTTGAGCCAGTGGTCGAGCGATTGTTCGGCGCGATAATTGGCCGGCACGGTCGGGGCGTGGCGCACGACGACGCCGCGCGCGACCGGGGTCGTCGTCTCGATGTCTTCGCGGTTGGCGCCGACATTGCCAATATGCGGAAAGGTGAAATTGATGATCTGCCCGGCATAGGACGGGTCGGTCAATATTTCCTGATAGCCGGTGATCGAGGTGTTAAAGCAGATCTCGCCGACCGCGCTGCCGGTGGCGCCGATGCCGCGGCCCCAGAATACCGTCCCATCCGCCAGCACCAGCGCGGCGTTGCAGTCGGGCGGTCGCGGCGTCGGCGCAGCCGCGTTCGGGTCTTCCATCAAAATAATATCCTGCAGGCATAATGGCGGCCGTCTCAGACGACCGGAAGGCACCAGGCCAGCCGCCCGCGAAGATAGGGAAGCACGCGCCATTGTCAAGCCGTGCAGGTTTGAACGTTAAGCCATTTCAATAGCTTAGAAATATCGCGATTGTGCGCTACCGCATCGAAATTGTCGCAGCAGTTCCGCAAGTGATCCTTGTGTCGGGCTTGGCCGCTGGCGGGCGAGCTTGTAGGCTTCGCGCGGAAGCCGACAATTCGGGAGAGATCGATGCTGCGCGAGGCCTTTGCCGAACGGCTGAAGGAAGCGATGCGGGCGAAGGACGCCCCAGCGGTGTCGACGATCCGCATGATGCTGGCGGCACTGAAGGACCGCGATATCGCGGCCCGCAGCGATGGCGATCGGCCGCAAATCCCCGACGGCGATATCCTGCGCCTGCTGCAAGGCATGGTGAAACAGCGCCGCGAATCGATCTCGCTGTACCAGCAGGGCAACCGCCCGGAACTGGCGCAAAAGGAGGAGGCAGAGATCGCGGTTATCGAGAGCTTTCTGCCAAAGCAGATGGATGAGGTAGAAATCTCCGCCGCCGCCAAGGCGGCTATCGCCGATACCGGCGCTGCCGGCATCAAGGACATGGGCAAGGTCATGGCAGCGTTACGCGAACGGCATGCCGGGGTCATGGATATGGCCCGCGCTGGTGCCGCGGTGAAGCAGTTGCTGAGCTGACCGCCATGCCGGCGGCAGTGGCGGCGTAACCGGGAATGGCTTTCCCGCCGGGTTTTCTTGATGAACTGCGCAGCCGGCTTTCGCTCGCCGATCTGGTCGGGCGGCGGGTACGGCTGACCCGCAAAGGCCGCGAATATGGCGGCCTTTGCCCGTTTCATAACGAGAAGACCCCGTCGTTTTACGTTGTTGAGGATAAGGGTTTTTTTCACTGCTTCGGCTGCGGTGCACACGGTGATGCGATCGGCTTTGCGATGCGCGCCGACAATCTCGATTTCATCGAGGCGGTCGAACGGCTGGCGGGTGAGGCCGGGCTTGCCGTGCCGCAGCAGACCCCGCAGGAGCGCGAGCGGGCGCAGCGCCAGAAAACGCTGATCGAGGCGCTCGCCGCTGCTGCCGATTTCTTCGAGGCGCAGCTTTGGTCGCCGGCCGGGGCGCGGGCGCGGGATTATCTCGCGGTCCGCGGTCTCGACGAGGAAACGATTCGCCGCTTCCGGCTGGGTTGGGCGCCGGATGATCGGCAGGCGTTGCGGCGCAGCCTTGGGGGTGAATACCCCGAGGCGTTGCTGCATGAAGCCGGGCTGCTGCGGCTGCCGGAAGGCGGCGGCACGCCTTATGACTATTTTCGCGGCCGGGTGATTTTTCCAATCGGCGACCGTGCTGGGCGCGTCATCGCCTTTGGCGGTCGCACGTTGGGGGACGACCAGCCGAAATACCTCAATTCACCGGATACGCCGGTCTTTGAGAAGGGCCGGGTGCTGTATGCCTGGGCGGCGGCGCGAGCCTATGCCGGTCGCACCGCCGAGGAGGCGGCAGCGATTATCGTCGTCGAAGGCTATATGGATGTGATCGCGCTGCACTGCGCCGGGTTTGGTGGTGCGGTGGCGCCGCTCGGCACGGCGTTGACCGAGACCCAGATGCAGGAGTTATGGCGTCTTGCGCCAGAGCCGCTGCTGTGTTTCGACGGTGACGCGGCCGGCCAGCGCGCCGCGCTGCGCGCTCTGCATCGGGCGTTGCCGATCCTGCAGCCCGGCCGCAGCCTGCGCTTTGCGACATTGCCGCCCGGCGAAGATCCGGACTCGCTGATCCGCAGCGGCGGTAGCGTTGCGGTCGGCGATATCCTCGCGGCGGCGCAGCCGCTCTGCGACGTGCTGTGGCAGGAGGAACTGACGGCTCGCGCGATCGACACGCCGGAGCGGCGCGCCGATCTCGAATGCCGGCTGATGGCGCAAGCCGACACGATCGCCGATCGAAACGTGCAGAACGAATACCGCCGGTTCCTGCGTGAGCGCCTGTTCGCGCTCGGCCGCCCAACGCGCGTAAGTGCCCGGCCTGGCCTTTACGCCGGCAGACGCCGCGGCTCGGGGAATGGGCGGGGGCGCGAGGTCGATGCGGCTCACGATGGTGTCCCGCCACCGCCGCCGCGCTCACCCGGCCGGGTCAATCGCGAAGTGTTTCTCGGCATCTTCGTGCATCATCCGGCACTGATCGACGAATGGGTCGAGGACATTGTCGCGGTCGATCTGCCCGAGCCGGAGCTTGACAGGCTGCGGCAGGCGATTCTAGAGATCGCCGATTCGAATCAGGGGCTTGACGCATCGGCGCTGCGGCAACATTTAGCTGTTTGCGGCCACGCCGACATTGTCGATACCCTGGCGATAACCATTGCGAGACACGCAGGGTTCGCTGCGCGCGGAGGAGACGATCCTGAGGTGATCAGGCTTGGCCTAGCGGAAACGCTCCAACTGTTGCATATGCGCAATTCGGATGACCGGGCTGCGGCGACGCGCGCGCTGGCGGCGGACGTTTCCGACGAAAACTGGCGGCGGCTGCAGGCGCTCAAGGAGCGCGAAGAGCAGGACGGCCCGGTCGGCGGGTTTGATTCGTAGGCCCGACATGACGAAGATGGGCAGGATGAAGACGGGGAAGACTACAAAAGCGGGCGTTTCCGGCGGCGAATAGTGCGGTCGGGAGCCCGTTTTCGGTTTCGAGCAACCCAAGGGATGGCGGAATGGCGAGCAAGGCAGTGAATGCGGCAGACACAGCGGAGACCCGCGAGGATGCGGCCGAAACTCCTCTTCTCGATACGATCGCCATTGCGATCAAGAAGATGGTGGTGCGCGGCAAGGAACGCGGCTACCTGACCTATGACGAGCTGAACGCCGCGCTGCCGCAGGACCAGGTGTCTTCCGAGCAGATCGAAGACACGATGACGATGCTGTCGGAACTCGGCATCAACCTGATCGAGAGCGAGGACAGCGAGGAGCCGGCCGAAGCTGAAGCCGAAGAGGGCGAAGGCGAAGCCCGCGGCAATGTCGATGACGACGATATCGGCCGCACCGACGACCCGGTGCGCATGTACCTGCGCGAAATGGGTTCGGTCGAGTTGCTGTCGCGCGAGGGCGAAATCGCGATCGCCAAGCGCATCGAGGCCGGCCGCGACATGATGATCGGCGGCATCTGCGAAAATCCGCTGACCGTGCGCGCCCTGCTGCTGTGGCGTGACGCGCTCAACGAAAACAAGATGCTGCTGCGCGACATCATCGATCTCGACGCAACTTATGGCAGCGCCGTGCTCGACGAAGCCGAAGCCGAGATGCTGAAGGCCGCCACCGAAGGCGAGGGCGCTGAAGAAGAGGAAGCCGAGGAAGAGGCGGAAATCGAAGCGGAGGCCGAAGGCGAGGGCGAAGACGGCGAGGGCGAGGAAAGCTCGATTTCGCTGGCCGCGATGGAAGCCCAGCTCAAGCCGGGGATGATGGCGATCTTCGACGCCGTCGCCGAAGCCCACAAGAAAATCCAGAAGGTCCAGGAACAGCGCATCACCGCGCTGATCAAGGGAGCCGCGCTGCCGCGGGTCACCGAGCGGCGCTATGACAAGCTCAAGGAAGAGCTGATCGAATTGCTAAAGCGGGTGCGCTTTAACAATACCCGCCTCGAACACCTGGTCGAGCAGCTTTATGACCTCAACCGCCGTCTGGTGGTCGAGGAAGGGCGGTTGCTTCGGCTGATCGAAGGCGAGGGTGTCAAGCGCCACGAATTCCTGCAGCACTATATGGGCGACGAATTGTCGGGCGACTGGCTCGAACGGGTGGCGCTACTGCCAGGGCGTGGTTGGGTCAAGGTTGCCGAACGGCGGACCGACGAGGTCACGAAGCACCGCACCGCGATCGCGAAGATTTCCACCGAAGCCCGTCTCCCGATCTCCGAATTCCGCCGCATCGTGCAGACCGTACAGCGCGGCGAACGTGAAGCCGGACGTGCCAAAAAGGAGATGGTTGAGGCTAATTTGCGCCTGGTGATCTCGATCGCCAAGAAATACACCAATCGCGGCCTGCAATTCCTCGACCTGATCCAAGAGGGGAATATCGGGCTGATGAAGGCGGTCGATAAATTCGAATACCGCCGTGGCTACAAATTCTCGACCTATGCGACCTGGTGGATCCGACAGGCGATCACCCGGTCGATCGCCGATCAGGCGCGCACGATCCGCATTCCGGTGCACATGATCGAGACGATCAACAAGCTGGTGCGTACCTCACGCCAGATGCTGCACGAAATCGGCCGCGAGCCGACCCCCGAGGAACTTGCCGAGAAACTGGCGATGCCCTTGGAAAAGGTGCGCAAGGTACTGAAAATCGCCAAGGAGCCGATTAGCCTCGAAACTCCGATCGGCGACGAAGAAGACAGCCATCTCGGCGATTTCATCGAGGATAAGAACGCGATATTGCCGGTCGACGCGGCGATCCAGGCCAATCTGCGCGAGACGACAACCCGCGTGCTGGCCTCGCTGACCGCCCGCGAGGAGCGCGTATTGCGCATGCGGTTCGGTATCGGCATGAACACCGACCACACGCTCGAAGAAGTCGGCCAGCAATTCTCGGTCACTCGCGAACGCATCCGCCAGATCGAAGCCAAGGCATTGCGCAAGCTGAAACACCCGAGCCGCTCGCGCAAACTGCGCAGCTTCCTCGATACCTAGAGACACCACCGCGGTGAGGAACTGCCTCCCGACGTGTTGGAGAACGCTCGTCGGGAGGCTGCGTCAAGCTCGCCCCTGAAAAACGGGGCAGGCCCGAGTAGCCGTGGGGCTGGCCTCTTGTCTGAACCGATCGGAACTTCGCCTTCTATCTCCTCGCCAGACATGCCTACTCAGGCATGCCGCTGCGGCAGCGGGCTGAGCGCGGGCCACTGTTGCGACTATGACGCGACAGTCAGAACAGCACCCGAAGATATCCCTGGCCTCATTCCCCTGGTGGAGCGCGCTGTTCAAGCGTGGCGGGGCGGCAACCGTAGCGCCGCCAAACAGCTCTGCCTTGAGGTGCTGGAACGCGCTCCCGATCGCCCTGGTGCGTTGCGCGTGCTTTGCGAGATCTGCCAGTCCGACGGCCGGAATACAGCAGCCGTTGCCCTTTTGCAGCGTCTTCTCGCGCTCGACCCCAACGATTACTGGGCGACCAACAGGCTGACATTGTTGTTGCTGGCTCGGGGAAATCTGCAAGATGCCGCGCGGCTTGCCCGAAGCGCGGTCCGCATCAACCCGAAAAATCCGCAATCGCATAATCTGATGGGCATGGCGATGACGGAAACGCAGCGCCCGGCTGTCGGCGAGTACCATTATCGCCGCGCGCTCGAGCTTTCCGGAACGCGTATTCCGATGCTGCTCGCCAATCTCGCGACCAACCTCGTGAACCAAGGCCGTCTTGCCGAAGCGCGCGTGCTGTACCGGGAGTCGAACGAGGGTGCGCCCGGGGTGCGCCAGACCTTGCTAGGGTGGGCCCGGCTCGAAGAGATCGATCGCGATTTCGCTGCGGCGAACGCGCTGCTGGACGAGGTCGAGCGTCTCGCTTCCGGCGGCAATCCTGCCGCGATGCTGGCGCGTGCCGGGATCCTTGGACGCGAAGGCAGGTACGACGAAGCAATCACCCTGCTGGAGACAGCCGCTTCCGCGAAAGCAGCACCGCTCAGGCCGGTCGAGCTGTTGGAGAGGGGCCGCTTGCTCGACCGTATGGGCCGATACGACGACGCCTGGGCCGATTTCACGGCCGGCAAGGAGCGTGCCCACGAACTGAGCGGCAATAGTTATCCGGAAGCGGAGATGAGCGCGTTTGCGCGGCGGCTCGAACGCTTTTTCACCCGCGACCGGTTGGAATTGCTGCCGCGCGCCGGGCTGCGGGCCGACATTCCGCAGCCGATCTTCATTCTGGGCTTTCCACGTTCCGGAACGACCTTGCTGGAGCAGACGCTGTCGGCGTCACCTGCCATCTGCGCCGGTGACGAGCTGACCCTGATCCACGATCTCGTCGGAATCATGCCGCGTCTGCTCGACAGCCCGCTGAACTACCCCGAAGCCTTAAGCGAATTGTGGATGGGGGACCAGCGCGAGGGGCTGGACAATATGCGCGACTACTATCTGCAGAAAGTCAGGCAGATGGGCGTCTTGCGCGACGGCGCGACATGGTTCACCGATAAGATGCCATTGAACGAAATGCATCTTGGGCTGATCGCCTTGATGTTCCCGCAGGCGCCGCTTTTGCACGTCATCCGTCACCCGTTGGATGTGATGGTGTCGGCGATGTCCAACTTTTTCACGCATGGCAGGTTCTGTTCGACGACGCTCGAATCGGCGGCAAAGCATTTGCTGCTGGTGAGCGACCTTGTCGAGCATTACCGGCAGGAGATGGAGTTGCGCTACATGCCCGTGCGCTACGAGGACATCGTCGATAATCAGGAGGCGACGATCCGGCGGGTGTTTGACTTTATCGGCGCGGCGTTTGACCCCGCCGTCCTGCAGTTCGAGCAGAACAACCGATATGCGCGCACGGCGAGCTATGCGCAGGTCGCCGAAAAACTCTACGACCGCTCGCGTTTTCGCTATCGTAATTACCGAGCATATCTCGAGCCGGTCGTCCCGATGTTGCAACCGTTCATCGCGCGGCTGGGCTATGTTATATAGAGAAATCCACGAAGGGATCGGGCGACACCTGCACCCAGATGTGCTCCGATATCTAGTGAATATTCGAGGGCGGCGGACAAACGATAAGTAGAGAGACGTCATGGCTTCTGAATATTTCAAATACAGCTTTTCGGTAACCAAAGTATCGGCAGGTGTCTACACGATAGTTGGACCAGGAGGCGCAGGTGGCGCGCACTATACGATAACCGAGACGGCAGATAACGGCAGCGACAATCTCACCCAGCTAGGTGATATTGGCAATGATCACTTTTCAGATACGGCATCAGGCACTGTTAGTGGCACATATACCGGAGTTTACGTTGGAGATACCAGTAATGGTCTGAGTTTTGTGGGAGAATTTAACGTAAATCACTTCTATTTATACACAAATAATTCTAGTTATCTTTCGGGCAGCAATATTAGCATAACGAATACGCCATTCACTATCGCTTGTTATCTCGCCGGCACTTTGATCCGCACCGTTGCGGGCGATGTTTCGGTCGAATCTCTGGTGATTGGTGACGAGGTGCTGACGGCAGCGGGCGAGGTCCGGCCGATCAAGTGGATCGGACGGCGCAGCTATGCCGGTCGCTTTATTGCCGGCAACCGCGCAGTGCTGCCGATCCGTGTTTCGGCCGGGGCGCTTGCCGATGGGGTGCCGATGCGCGATCTGTCGATTTCGCCCGAACATGCGCTCTATATCGACGGCTACCTCGTTCCGGCGCAACACCTGGTCAACGGCACAACGATTACTCAGACCGAGATGGTCGAGGAAGTCGAGTATTTCCACATCGAACTTGACACGCATGACGTGATCTTCGCTGAGGGCGCCGCCGCCGAAAGTTATGTCGATTGCGATAACCGGATGATGTTCGCCAACGCCTCGGAGCACGCCGCGCTTTACCCGGATGACGATCGGCCACGCTGGCAGTTCGCGGCCCCCCGCCTGGAACGGGGTGCGCCCGAGATGACCAAGATCCGCGCGGCGCTATTCCAGCGCGCGGCGGCAGCCGGTCATACGCTTGATTACGACCCCGATCTGCACCTGGTTGTCGACGGTGCTGCAATTCGGCCGGAATCGGTGACTGGCCGCACCTACCGCTTCACCGTACCTGCCGGCAGCAAGACGGTCTGCCTCGCGTCAAGCACCGTTGTTGCCGCGGAAATCGATGCTGCGTCGGTCGATATCCGTCGTCTTGGCGTGCCGGTTGAGGGCTGTGCCCTCCAGGACGGCGACATGACAATTAAAGCCGGACACGGTCATCCGTTGCTGCGCGACGGCTTTTACGACGATGAAGTCTCGCACCGCTGGACCAATGGGATGGCACGCCTCCCCGAGACCTGGCTGCGCGCGTTCGCTGGCGGGTTCACGCTGGAAGTGCAACTGGTTTCTAGTGGTCTGGGTTACCCGCGGCCCACGGCCCTACAGCAGGCTGCTTAACGCCCGACAAGCATCACGGATGATCTGCCCTTGATATTGATAAAGCGAGGCCGGGTTGGGACGCGGTCTCGCGTCAGATGGGTTGGTTAATCGATTGGCGGCTTGGCGCCGGTGGTGCGTTCGTGCAGATGCAGCCAGCGGCCTTCGACATCGCGGCTCATCATGTAGACTTTGCGGTTCTCAGGATCGCCATAGCGGGCGCATAGCTCGTCAAGTGCGGGAAGGTCTCGGTAGGATTCCTGATACTGGCGCTCCCGCCCGGCGATGACCTCCTCGCACGAGGTGGTTTCGAGGTACTCGATATTCGTCTCGTCGACATCCAGCTTCAGCAACAGCTTTCGCGGCTGGTCCGCGGTTTCCAACATGATTGGGATCCACTCGCGCTCCGACAGCCAATTATTGAATTTTTGGGGTCGGAGTCGGTTGATCCGGTCCGGCAGGTTGTCGCGGATGTCTTCGGTGATGCGCTCGTCTTCGTATCTTGGTGCCAGGCCGGCATAAAAGAACGGGCTGGCCGAGCGATGGCTGACCTCTCCCGGAATGCTGTCGAGGATGTCGAGGAGTTGATCAAAAACGGGCAGGGTATTTTGCGTCAGAAACAGCTTTTCCTGACGCACCATGCCGTGTTTGGCGGCCTGTCGCAGGATCGTGGTCTGGTAGTCGAAATCGCCGGCGCGCCCGTTCCATCTGTCATGGATTGCGCCGCAGCCGGCGAGTGACGTATGGACGCCGACGATACCGGCGGCTTTGCGTTCCTCCAGCCAACGCGTCAACACATCGCCTGACCGGATGCGCAACCCGCCGAGATTGAGGATCTGGACCGTGGCGCCGCGCCGTGCCCGCAATCTCGCGATGCCCTTGAGGGTTTCAAGATCGTAATCAAAAGACGGGCCGACAAAGACCCCGATCGCGAAATCATCGCGCCCGCTTGATTGCTTCCAATCATGAAAGCGGTGAACGAGTTGCTCAAACCGCGAGAACGGAAGTGTGCTGCGCTTTCGCGATTCCGAGATCAGACAATACCGGCAGATATGGGCGCAGGGTGCGTGGCGCAGCGAAAACCGCAGCCCTTTTCCGCGAATTTCCCGCGGCACTGCCCGCCCCGCCGACCGGTCGCGTCAGTTGACAGGGTCAAGCACGACCACCGGGATTTCGCGCTCGGTCTTGCGCTGGTACTCGGCATAAGGCGGCCAGAACTCGAGCGATTTTTCCCAGAGCCGCGCCCGCTCCGCGCCGGTGGCGGTGCGTGCCTTCGCCTTTACCTTTGTGGTGCCGACCTGTACCTCGACCTCGGGGTCGGCGAGGATGTTGCGATACCAGCCGGGATGTTGCGGTGCGCCGCCTTTCGAGGCGATGACGAAATAGCTGTCGCCGGCATTTCCGTAAAATAGCGGGAAGATGAACCGCGCGCCCGATTTACGGCCGGTTGTCGTCAGCAGCAGCGATGGCACGGTTATCTCCGGCCGGCCCGGCTGCGCCATGTGGTAGAGGTGCCCTTCGCTGCCGCCGCTGGAGAGATAGCGGTTTGCATGCTCGACCATCCAGTCGGGAAGGTTCGGCGCAAGCTTGGCTTCGGTCATCGTTCGCACTCCCTGAGAGCCGCACCGAACATAGCAGAATCAGGGCAGGATCAGTAGTGCGTCACCCACGGGCTGTTCAGCGCCTCTTCGATGCGGCGGTGGCGGCCTCGGATGACATCGGCCGGAACCGCCCCGACAAAGGCATAAAATGTCTTGGTACGGATCGCATCGACGACGCGTTCGCCAACCTTCTTGGGGTCGAGGCCGATTGTGGCGAGGCGCTCGGCCAGAACCGCCTCGTCAGTGGCGCGCACCTGCGGCCCACCCATATGGTCCGGGCGGTTGCGGGCACCGCGCGCGATATTCGTGTTGATCGGCCCGGGGCACAGCACCGACACTCCGATATTGCTGCCGGCAAGCTCGTGCTCCAAGGCTTCGGACAGTGAGAGCGCGGCGTATTTGCTCATCGAATACGGCCCCTGATTGGTCGTGGGGCGATTCTGAAAGCCGGCGACGGACGCAGTGTTGACGATATGACCTTCTTCACCGTGCTTGCGGATCGCCGGCACGAAGTGGCGGATGCCGTGGATGATGCCCCAGATGTTGACCCCGATGACGAATTGCCAGTCGGCGGGCGATACGTCGGCCATTTGCGTCCCGTGCATCGGCACGCCGGCATTGTTGCAGGCAATGTGCAGCTTGCCGAAATTGCGTTCGGCCTCGGCCAGCGCATCGAGCACGGATTGCTCCTGCGTCACATCGATCCGCACCGGCATGACGCGCTTGTTGGTACCGGAAAGACCGTGGGCGGCCTGTTCGAGCGCGTCTTTCTGGATGTCGGCCATCACCACGTTGGCACCGGCCTCCGCCAGTGCGGTCGCAATGCCGAGGCCGATGCCGGAGGCGGCGCCGGTGACGATGGCGGTCTTGCCGGAGATGTCCATTCGCGGGAAGTCCTTTTGGATGGTCAATCGTTGAGCGGCATTCAGCCGTAAATCGCGACCCTTATGTCCGCATATAGCCTTCGAGTTCGCGCTCGGCGAAGGTGATCGCCTCGTCGATCGATTTTCCCTCTTGGGTGCACTGCGCAATCATCTTGGACATGATGCCCTGCGCGTACATCTGCACACCGATCTGCGGCGGCGCCGGACGGCAGGCAACCGAGACGATGACATCGTCGCGCGGCGGGAAATTATACAGCGTCCCCTTGGGCGGCTCGGCATTGGCCCACACCGTGGAATCGGTCAGCTTTTCGAACGGCGGTACATCAAAGCCTTGGCCGGCCTGCAGCAGTTTTTCCATCGCGTCGCGAGTCGAGAGATACAGCAACAGGCTTTTTGCCGCCGGCTTGTTGGCGGAGAAATTCCAGATGCCCCAATAGCGATAGCGTCCGGAGACGTGGCGGCCCTGGGGTCCCTTTGGAGTCGGGAAAGTCCATAGCTGCTCGACGATCTTCGGCGCGTCGCGTTTCGCGACGGCCCAGGCCGAGGGGCCGTTAAAGATCAGGGCGCTTTGCCCGGAGATGAGGGCCTTGTTGTTTGACGAATCGTCCCAGGCGAAAACGCTCGGCGGGAAGAACGGGACGGTCTTTTTGCACCATTCGAGCGCCGTTTTGACGGGGTCGCTGTTGACCGTAATCGCGCCTTTGGCGTCGACAAGCTGCGCGCCATAGCTATTGAACAGCGCGCCGACCCATTGCACCGAGTCGCTGCAGGTGCTGACCGGCATGCCGAAGGGGTGGCCGCCCTTGAAGCATTTTTCGGCGGCTTGCGTGAAAGCGTCCCAGGTCCAGGCCGCCTGAAGGTCCTTATCGGGCGGTGCGCCGGCCGGATACATCTTGGTGACGTCGAGGCCGACAAGCTGCTTCATCAGGTCGATGCGCGCGCAAGGCGGCGAGATCGTGCTGCCGACCAATGTCGGCACCGCGACCCAATGGCCGTTCTGCTTGCCGAGATACTCCGCACCGGCGCTGACGGCGCCGTGCTGTTGGATCAGCGTGGCCATCACGTCATCGACCGGTTCGAGATTCTCGGCCTGCCCCGGCGCATACCAGGCGAGCAGGCCAATGACGTCGTGCCCGGATTTCGCCTGCGATTCGGCGGCGACGGTCAACAGGTCCTTGTCGCCATTCGACGTGATGAAATCGAGCTTGAGGTCGACTTTTTCCTTTTCCGCCCATTCGCGGCACAGTTTTTCGAGCGGTCCGTTGGCGCCGGGGACCCAGTGGTCCCAGAATGCGACACTCAATTTGCCGGCGGCGTGGGCGCCTCGGACAAACGGCGCCGCCAATATCGGGGTTAACGCGGCGGTTTGCAGGACAGTGCGCCGTGTCGTCGCCATTCTCGCCTCCATTGGCCAATCGAGATTCCGCTCCAAGCCTGCCTCGGCTGGCGCGCGCAACGCAACTGACCAATATTGCGGGCAGGGCGCCGCCGCGAACTCGCTAAGAGCTTCGATCTCACACTCGATTTTGCCGATGCCCACCAGCGTTGACGAGCGGTTGTGGTGTGCGATCCACGCCACGAGCTAATCCGATCAGGCTGATTATCCAAGGACGCGAATTTTGAGGTATCGGCGCAACCCTTTTATGTTGGATGCGTTTGCGCCGCTGGAGCGTCAATCTACCGGTTTAGGCGGACGCATCGGTCAGTCGTTCAAGCACGATGGGAGAGTGAGATGCTGAAACTTGCCCTGTTTTTCCTGGTCATCTCGATTATCGCCGGTCTTTTTGGCTTTACCGGGATCGCGGCGGCGTCGGCCGGTCTCGCGAAGATCCTGTTCTTTATCTTCATCATCGCGTTCGTAATTCTGCTGGTCGCCGGATTGATGGTGGGCTCGGCGCTCTTCTGAGCGCGGCCGCGTAACCCGCGCCTGCCCGTCTACCGCAGGCGCGCCCGGTCGTGCGGCGCGGCAAAGTCGAGTTGCGGGCCGTGCGGCAGGATGCCGTTCGGGTTGATATGGCGCATGCCGCCGTAATAGCCGAGCTTGATCCTGGCAAAATCGACCGTCTCGGCGACCCCCGGCATCTGGTAGATGTCGCGCGTATAGTTCGTCAGGTGATGGTAGTCGCTGAGCCGCCGCAGATTGCACTTGAACAGCACATAATAAACCGTGTCAAAGCGCACCAGCGTCGGGAACAGCCGTAGATCGGCCTCGGTGAAGCGGTCGCCAACCAGCCAGCGTTGCTTGCCGAGGCGGGTTTCCAGTTCATCGAATGCCGCAAACAATTTGCCGAACGCGGCTTCATAAGCGGTCTGGCTTTTTGCCAGACCGGCGCGATAGACGCCATTATTGACGTTATCGTAGACGAACGAATTGACCTGATTGATCTCGTCGCGCAGTTCCTCCGGGTAAAGATCGATCGCGGCATTGGTGAATTCGTCGAATTCCGAATTCAGCATGCGGATGATTTCCGAGGATTCGTTGTTGACGATGGTGCGGGTCCGCCGGTCCCACAGCAATGGCACAGTAGCGCGCCCGGTATAATCGGAGCGTGCCGCGCTGTAGACCTGATGGACGTGAAATACCCCGTCAATCGGCGCGAGATCGTCAAAGCCGCGGGAATAGGCCCAGCCTTCGCCTTTCGGCAGATCGGATTCGAGCAGCGGGATCGCAGTGTCGAGGCGTTTCAGCTTGTGCATCAGCACGCTGCGATGCGCCCACGGGCATGACGGCGCGGTCACCAGGTGATAACGCCCCGCTTCGGCCTTGAAGCCGGAGGTGCCGTCGCGGCTCACCCGGTCGCGGAAGATCGAATCGGGCCGCACGAAACGCCCGATACTGTCAGCCGAAGGGTCGTCGTCGTGCCAGATGCCGTTGACCAGCATGCCCATTGCGTATCTCCCGGAACAGAGCGCCGCGCAGCATACTGCGCCAGTCGTTTCGGGCCAGCCGCTAACCAGGCACGTCAGGGGAGTCGGAACATGCAACATGCGGGCAAGGTGGTGCTGGTTACCGGAGCGCAGCAGGGGATCGGGGCGGCGACGGCGCTGGCGTTTGCTGCGGCCGGAGCCGATGTCGCGATCAACTGGCTGGATGACAAAGGTGCGGCGCAGCGCGTCGCCGAAGGGGTTGCCGCGACGGGCCGCAGCGCCTTGCTGGTACAGGCCGATATGGAGCGGCTCGACGCCGTGACCGCGATGGTCGACGCGGTGGCGCGGCAACTTGGGCCAGTCGATGTGCTGATCAACAATGCCGGTGTCTTTCCGCGCGTGTCGTTTCTCGACATGGTCGAGCGTGATTGGGATTTCGTGCTCGACGTCAACCTGAAGGGTGCCTGCTTCTGCGCTCAGGCCGTCGCCCGCGCGATGGTGGCGGCGGGGCGGGCAGGATCGATCATCAATATGACCTCCGGCGCTGCCTATCGCGGGTCGCCGCGCGGCGTGCATTATTGCGCGAGCAAGGGCGGCGTCTTGTCGATGACCCGGCAGATGGCGCTGGAACTGGCGCCGCACCGCATCCGCGTCAATGCGATCGCACCGGGCCTGACCGATACGGCGCAGCCGCGCTACGGCAGCAGTGAGGAGGAATTGATGGCGATGGGCCGGGCCTTGCCGCTCGGCCGCCTTGCCCAGCCGGATGATATCGCGCGCGCTGCGGTGTTTCTCGCGTCGGATGATGCCGGCTTCATCACGGGCCACACGCTGCACGTCAACGGCGGCGGGTATCTCGCATAGGCGCCGCGGGGGAGGTGGCGGGGACCTGTGGCAATTCGGGCGCGGCATGTTGCGCGTCTGCCCTGTTTTCCGGGTGACTTGCTTGACACCTTCCGGGCGCCTAGGTACGACGACACACCGCGATCGAGCGTCGCGGGGGCGTAGCTCAGTTGGTTAGAGCGCCGGCCTGTCACGCCGGAGGTCGCGGGTTCGAGCCCCGTCGCTCCCGCCATCGATTTTGGAGGCGAATGGAGGGCTGGTTCGCCGGTCTTGTCGGGGTTTTCCCGGTTGTCGGGTTTCCCTGGGCCGCGCGTCCGGCTGATATCTACGGCGATTTGCAGCGCATTTCCGACCTGCCGCGATCCGCGCGTGCCGGCCGGGGTTCTACGCCGCCGCGATCGGTCCAGGAGTCCAGAGGTTCGGCATGGAGAGCCTGCTCAGCGAATATTTTCCGATCCTGGTGTTTCTGGTCATTGCCGGTGGGTTGGCGGTGGTGATGATCGCCGCATCGTTCGTCGTGGCGCGACAGAACCCGAATTCGGAAAAGCTGTCGCCGTACGAATGCGGTTTCGACCCGTTCGAAGACGCCCGCGTGCGGTTTGACGTGCGCTATTACCTGGTCGCAATTCTGTTCATCATCTTCGACCTTGAGGTTGCATTCCTGTTCCCCTGGGCCGTATCGCTGGGTGATATCGGCATGTTCGGCTTCTGGTCGATGCTGGTGTTTCTCGGCGTGCTGACGATCGGGTTCATCTACGAATGGAACAAGGGGGCGCTCGAATGGGAGTGATCGACACGCCCGCCAGGTCCGGCACACTGCCCGTACCACCGGGGCCGGAGCAGGACCTGCTGCTGCGGGCCGCGACCGAAGAGCTGCAGGATCGCGGCTTTATCACCTCGACCGCCGACGCATTGCTGGGCTGGGCGCGCAGCGGATCGTTGTGGCCGATGACGTTCGGGCTCGCCTGCTGTGCCGTCGAGATGATGCATACCGGCGCCAGCCGCTATGACCTCGACCGGTTCGGCGTCGTGTTCCGGCCGAGCCCGCGGCAATCCGATGTGATGATCGTCGCCGGCACGCTGTGCAACAAGATGGCGCCGGCACTGCGCAAGGTCTACGACCAGATGGCCGAGCCACGCTGGGTCATTTCGATGGGGTCGTGCGCCAATGGTGGCGGCTATTACCATTATTCCTATTCGGTGGTGCGCGGCTGCGACCGCATCGTGCCGGTCGACATCTATGTGCCGGGCTGCCCACCGACTGCGGAGGCGCTGCTCTACGGCGTGCTGTTGTTGCAGAAGAAGATCAAACGCACCCGTCACTTCGCCCGCTGACCGATGGCCGATACACAAGACGACAAGCTGAACGCCCTCGCCGAATATGTTACCGCGGCCCTGCCCGACGCGGTGACGGGGAGCGTGATCCATCACGGCGAATTATGCTGTGCCGTCGAGCGCGACGCGCTGCCGCAGGTGCTGGCGTTTCTGCGCGATGACGAGAAATGTCGTTTCACGTTGCTGTGCGATGTCTGCGGCGCCGACTACCCCGATCGCGAGTTCCGCTTCGACGTTGTCTACAACCTGCTCAGCATCGGCCTTAACCAGCGCATCCGGCTCAAGGTGCAGACCGACGAAGAAAAGCCGGTGCCGTCGGCCGTCGGCCTCTTCAGTTGCGCCGGCTGGTGGGAGCGCGAAGCCTGGGATTTGTTCGGCATCTATTTCGCCGACAACCCCGATCTGCGTCGCATCCTGACCGATTACGGGTTTGACGGGCACCCGTTGCGCAAGGACTTCCCGCTGACCGGGTACGTCGAATTGCGCTACGACGACGACCAGAAACGCGTGGTTTACGAACCGGTCAAACTGAAACAGGAATTTCGTAGTTTCGACTTCCTGTCGCCGTGGGAAGGGATGGACAAGGTGTTGCCGGGCGACGAAAAGGCGAGCGCGCCCGACGAAGGGAAGGCGCCATGAGCGATCCCGCGATTCTGCCGTCTTCCATCATGCCGTCGCCTGGCGGCGATGGCGGCGGCGACGATCTCAGCGGCAGCCCGCTGATTCGCAATTTTACGATGAACTTCGGACCGCAGCATCCGGCCGCACACGGCGTGATGCGGCTGGTGCTGGAGATGGACGGCGAGATCATCGAACGCGCCGACCCACATATCGGCCTCTTGCATCGCGGCACCGAAAAGCTGATCGAGTACAAGACCTACCTTCAGGCGATCCCCTATTTCGACCGGCTCGATTACGTCTCGCCGATGTGTCAGGAGCACGCTTTCGCGCTGGCGGTCGAAAAGCTGCTGGGGATCGAGCCGCCGCCGCGCGCGCAATACATCCGCGTGCTGTTCGCCGAGATCACCCGCATCCTCAACCACCTGCTCAACATCTGCGCCTTCGGGCTGGATGTCGGCGCGATCACGCCGTTCCTCTGGGGTTTTGAGGAACGCGAGCGGCTGATGGAGTTTTATGAGCGCGTCTCAGGCGCGCGGTTGCACGCTAATTACTTTCGCCCCGGCGGTGTTCACATGGACATGCCGCCCGGCCTCGCCGACGATATCGCGGCGTTCTGCGAAACCTTCCCGAAGACCATCGACGATATCGAGCGACTGCTGACGGAAAACCGCATCTTCAAGCAACGCTGCGTCGATATCGGCGTCGTCACCGCGAAGGACGCCCTCGATTGGGGCTTCACCGGCCCGATGCTGCGTGGTTCGGGCATCGCCTGGGATCTGCGCCGGGCGCAGCCGTACGACGCCTACGACAAGGTCGAGTTCGATATACCGATCGGCAAAAACGGCGATTGCTGGGACCGCTATCTCGTGCGGCTCGAAGAGATGCGGCAATCGCTCAGCATCATCAAGCAGGTGCTGGCGCAGATGCCGGCTGGGCCGATCAAGGTCAACGACCGCAAGGTCGCGCCGCCGCCGCGGGCCGAGATGAAGCAGTCGATGGAAGCCCTGATCCATCATTTCAAGCTCTATACCGAGGGCTATCACGTTCCGGCCGGTGAGACCTATACAGCCGTCGAGGCGCCCAAGGGGGAGTTTGGCGTGTATGTCGTCGCCGACGGCACCAACCGGCCCTATCGCTGCAAGATACGCGCGCCGGGGTTTGCCTTTCTGCAAGCCTCCGAATTCATGTGCAAAGGCCACATGCTGGCCGATCTGGTCGCGGTGATCGGCTCGATGGATATTGTTTTCGGCGAGATCGACCGGTGAACAGCCACGCCGAAGGGCCGGCCTTTACCCAGCCCGAGCATTTCGCATTCACCGCCGAAAACCGCGAACGGGCCAACGCCTATATCGCGAAATACCCGGAAGGGCGGCAAGCCAGTGCCGTGCTGCCATTGCTCGATCTGGCGCAGCGCCAATCGGGCGGCTGGCTGCCGCGCGCCGCGATGGATCATGTCGCCGAGACGCTCGGCATGGCCCGCATCCGCGTTTACGAGGTCGCGACCTTCTACACGATGTTCAACCTGCGGCCAGTCGGGCGCTATCTGCTGCAAGTCTGTACCACGACGCCGTGCTGGCTGCGCGGCTCCGACGAGGTGGTCGCAGCGTGCGAGAAAAAGCTAGGCGTCGGGATGGGTGGCACCAGCGAGGACGGGCTATTCACGCTGGTCGAGGTCGAATGTCTGGGGGCCTGTGTCAACGCGCCGATCCTCCAGGTCAATGACGATTTCTACGAAGACATGGACGGGTCGCTGACGGATACGCTGATCGACGCGTTGAGCGTCGGTCGCATCCCGCCGCGCGGTTCGATGATCGGGCGTGGCGGCTCGGCGCCGCTTGACGGCAAGAAGGCGTTGCTCGAACCGCCGGCACCGCCGCCCCTGACGACGCTCGAACCTGCGCCTGAGCCCAAGGAAGGCGGAGAGAACGCCAATGCTGGCTGATCGCGACCGCGTCTTCACCAATCTCTACGGCGAGCACGATTGGCATCTGCCCGGCGCGCGCCGGCGCGGCGATTGGAGCGGCACCAAGGAAATCATCCTCAAAGGTCGTGACTGGATCGTCAACGAGGTCAAGGAATCCGGGTTGCGCGGGCGCGGCGGCGCCGGTTTCCCGACCGGCATGAAATGGTCGTTCATGCCGAAAACCAGCGACCGGCCGACCTATCTCGTCGTCAACGCCGATGAAAGCGAGCCGGGCACCTGCAAAGACCGCGACATCCTGCGCTGGGACCCGCACAAGCTGGTGGAAGGCTGTCTGCTCGCCGGGGTCGGGATGGGGGTTTGCGCCGCCTATATCTATGTGCGCGGTGAGTTTTATAACGAAGCGCAGCACCTCCAGGCCGCGATCGACGAAGCGTACGAAGCGGGGCTGATCGGCAAGAACGCCTGCGGTTCCGGCTATGACATGGACGTGTTCATGCATCGCGGCGCCGGCGCCTATATCTGCGGCGAGGAAACCGGCCTGCTCGAAAGCCTCGAAGGCAAGAAGGGGCAGCCGCGCCTCAAGCCGCCGTTTCCGGCCGCGGTCGGGCTCTATGGCTGTCCGACGACCGTCAACAATGTCGAGACGATCGCGGTATCGCCGACCATCCTGAAACGCGGCGCCGCGTGGTTTTCGTCCATTGGCCGGCCGCGCAATACCGGCACCAAAATCTTCTGCATCTCCGGTCATGTGAACCAGCCCTGCAATGTTGAGGAGGCGATGAGCATCCCGATGCGGGAGCTGATCGAAAAACATGCCGGCGGGGTGCGCGGTGGCTGGGACAATTTGATGGCGGTCATCCCCGGCGGCTCGTCGACCCCGTGCCTGCCGGCCTCGACCTGCGAAACCGTGTTGATGGATTTCGACGCGCTGGTCGCCGAGAAAAGCGGTCTTGGCACTGCGGCGCTGATCGTGATGGACAAGTCGACTGACATCGTGCGCGCGATCTCGCGCCTGTCGGCCTTTTATAAGCATGAAAGCTGCGGCCAGTGCACGCCGTGCCGCGAAGGCCTGGGCTGGGTGTGGCGGGTCATGGAGCGCATGGTCGTCGGTAACGCGACGATCGAAGAAATCGATATGCTCGACGAAGTCACTCGCGAAATCGAAGGTCACACGATCTGCGCTTTGGCCGATGGCGCGGTGTGGCCGGTGCAGGGCCTGATCCGCCACTTCAAACCGGAAATGCAGCGGCGCATTCAGGAATACCGCGCCGTCGCTACCCGCCAGGCCGCGGAGTAGGGCGCGAATATGCCTCGGTGTCCCCTTTATGTCTTCCCGGCGAAGGCCGGAATCCACGGTGCGGCAACTCCAAAACTGCCCGGTGGATCCCGGCCTTCGCCGGGAAGACATTCAAGGGCGCGCCGGCAATCGATCGATATCAGGGTAGGGGCATGCCGAAGGTAACGATCGACGGGCACGAACTGGAAGTCGCCAACGGCACGACGATCCTGCAGGCCTGCCAGCAGGCCGGCGTCGAAATTCCGCATTTCTGCTACCACGAACGCCTCGCGATCGCCGGCAACTGCCGCATGTGTCTCGTCGAGGTCGAGCGCTCGCCAAAGCCGGTCGCGTCGTGCGCGATGCCGGTGGCCGAGGGCAACGTCATCCACACGCAATCGGAAAAGGCCAAAAAGGCCCGTCACGGCGTGATGGAAATGCTGTTGATCAACCACCCGCTCGATTGCCCGATCTGCGATCAGGGCGGCGAATGTGATCTGCAGGACCAGGCGATGGCCTACGGGTTCGATCGCGGCCGCTACGAGGAAAACAAGCGCGCGGTGCGCGACAAGGATTTCGGTCCGCTGGTCGAAACCAGCATGAATCGGTGCATTCATTGCACCCGCTGCATCCGCTTTCTGACCGAAGTGGCCGGCGTCGAGGAACTCGGGGCCACCGGGCGCGGCGAGGCGATGGAGATCACGACGTATGTCGAGCGCGCGCTCGGCTCGGAGATGTCGGCCAATATCGTCGATCTCTGTCCGGTCGGCGCGCTGACCTCGAAGCCCTATGCCTTTGTCGCGCGGCCTTGGGAGTTGCGGAAGACCGAGTCGGTCGACGTACTCGATGCGGTGGGCAGCAATATCCGCATTGACGCGCGCGGCGCCCAGGTGCTCCGCGTGCTGCCACGGCTCAACGAGGATATCAACGAAGAGTGGATTTCCGACAAGACCCGCTTTGCGCATGACGGGCTGACCCGCCGCCGGCTCGACCGACCCTATGTGCGGCGCGGTGGCCGGCTGGTCGAGGCCGAATGGCACGAGGCGCTCGAACTGATCGGCGACCGGATGAAGACGGTGCCCGGCGAGCGGGTCGCGGCGATCGCCGGCGACCTGTGCGATGCCGAGGCGATGTACGCGTTGAAGGAATTGTTGCGCGGGCTTGGCGCCACCAGCCTCGATTGCCGGCAGGACGGCGCCAGGCTCGGCGGCGCCGTGCGGGCCGGCTATCTCTTTAACACGACGATCGCCGGCATTGAGCAGGCCGATGCCTGCCTGCTGATCGGGACGAACCCGCGCTGGGAAGCGCCGATCATCAACGCGCGGCTGCGCAAGCGGTATCTTCAGGGCGGCTTCACGGTTGCGGCAATCGGGCCGACGCATGATCTGAGCTACCCGGTGCAGCGTCTCGGCGATGGCGGCGCGGCGCTCGCCGATCTGGCCGGCGGCCGGCACGATTGGGCAGAGGTATTGAAAGGCGCCAAAGCGCCGATGCTGATCGTCGGTCCGGGAGCCGTGGCGCGGCCGGATGGCGCCGCGGTGCTTGGCGCGGCACGGGCGCTGGTCGGGAATTTCGGCTTGGTGCGCGACGGCTGGAACGGCTTCAACGTACTGCACCGCGCGGCGTCACGGGTTGGCGGCCTCGACCTCGGCTTTCTGCCTGGCGCGGGCGGCAAGGATGTCGCCGGTATCATAGAGGGCTGTCGTTCCGGCGCGGTCGAGGTGCTGTACCTGCTCGGTGCCGACGAACTCGATCTAGCGGATACCGGCTCGGCTTTTGTGGTCTATCAGGGGCATCACGGCGACCGCGGAGCGGCACGCGCCGATGTCGTGCTGCCGGGCGCGGCGTATACCGAAAAAGACGCGACTTACGTCAATACCGAGGGGCGCGCGCAACTCGGTCGGCGCGCCGTGTTTCCGCCGGGGGAGGCGCGCGAGGATTGGGCGATCATCCGCGCTTTGTCGGCGGCGCTGGGACGCGCATTGCCGTTCGATTCGCTCTCGGAGTTGCGGCAGAAAATGCGCGCCGCCCATCCGAACCTCGCCAAAATCGATCAGATCGTCCCGGCGGAGTGGGGCAGTTTTGGGGCACCGGATACGGTCCCGGAGGGGATCAGCGACGCGCCGTTCGCCTACCCGATCAGCGATTTCTACCGTACCGATCCGATCAGCCGCGCCAGCCATACGATGGCTGAGTGCAGCGCAATGTTCGGCGGTAACCCCGAAACCCAGCCGCGGACCGGCACGCATGGTTGAGCGGCAAACCTCCGAGACCCGGATGACGACGGAGTGGGTGCGTCGATGAGCGGGTTCTGGTCAGGCTATGTCGGCCACACGATCATCATCGCGGTCGAATGCCTTTTCATTATCGTGCCGCTGTTGCTGGCGATCGCGTATTTCACCTATGCCGAACGCAAGGTGCTGGCATTTTCGCAACTGCGCAAAGGACCGAACGTCGTTGGCCCGTTCGGTCTGCTGCAGCCGATCGCCGACGGCCTCAAATTGCTGACCAAGGAAACGGTGGTGCCGAGCGGCGCCAACCGCATCGTCTTTGTCGCCGCGCCGATCGTGACATTTGCGCTGGCATTGATCGCCTGGGCGGTGATCCCCTTCAACGTCGGCTGGGTCGTCGCGAACATCAATGTCGGAATACTCTACCTGTTCGCGATCAGCTCGTTGTCGGTCTACGGCATCATCATGGCGGGCTGGGCGTCGAATTCGCGCTATGCGTTTCTCGGCGCGTTGCGCTCGGCGGCGCAGATGGTCTCGTACGAGGTGTCAATCGGCTTTGTGCTGGTCACGGTGCTACTCTGCGCCGGCTCACTGAACCTGACGGACATCGTCATGGCACAGGCGCGGGTGCCGGTTTGGCATGCCTATGCCTGGCCATTGCTGCCGATGGCGGTGGTGTTTTTCATCTCCGGCCTTGCGGAGACCAATCGCGCGCCGTTCGACCTGCCGGAAGGCGAATCGGAATTGGTGGCAGGGTATTTCGTCGAATACTCGGCGATGAGTTTTGCGCTGTTCTTCCTCGGCGAGTACGGCAACATGATCCTGGTCAGCGGGATGACCACGATCCTGTTTCTCGGGGGCTGGTTGCCGCCATTCGATATTGCGCCGTTTACTTGGGTCCCGGCGATCGTCTGGTTTCTGCTGAAGACCGCGTTCATGATGTTCTGCATCTTGTGGGTGCGTGCGACCTTTCCGCGCTTCCGCTATGACCAGCTGATGCGGCTCGGCTGGAAGGTATTTCTGCCGTTTTCGCTGTTCTGGCTGGTGCTGACGGCCGGCGTGCTGACTGCGTTCGGCTGGGTGCCGGTGCACTGAGCGGTACGTTGCCGACACCGTAAGTTGACTGGCGCAGAGGCGTGGCTATGGTGCCGCCGATGAGCCTGGGGATCGAGCGATGAGCTTTTTTGCGCGCGGCGCGCGCGGCCTTCTGCTGACGGAGCTGCTCTCGGGCATGGCGCTGACCCTGCGCTATATGTTCAAGACCCCAGTCACCGTGAACTACCCCTATGAGAAGGGGCCGCTCAGCCCGCGGTTTCGTGGCGAGCACGCGCTGCGCCGCTATCCCAACGGCGAAGAGCGCTGCATCGCCTGCAAATTATGCGAGGCGATCTGCCCGGCGCTGGCGATCACGATCGAAGCCGAGCCGCGCGACGACGGCAGCCGCCGCACAACGCGCTACGACATCGACATGACGAAATGCATCTATTGCGGCTACTGCCAGGAGGCTTGCCCGGTCGACGCGATCGTCGAGGGGCCGAATTTCGAATTCGCCAGCGAGACCCGCGAGGAATTGTTCTACGACAAGGACAAGCTGCTGGCGAACGGCGACCGGTGGGAAGGCGAAATCGCCAAAGCCTTGTCGCTCGAGGCGCCGTACCGATGACGGCGACCTCAGACGTCATGTTGTCCCGCGCCGTCATTCCGGTGCCGGCCGCGATCCACGTTTTCGGGATCCGAGCCGCTGATAAGTGGGTTCCCGCTTGCGTCGGGGGGATGTCGGCGCTTGCAACAGGGCAGGGGAGCGCGCGGGCGTGATCCTGCAGGCGGTCATGTTCTACCTGTTTGCGTTTGTCGCGGTGGCGTCGGGCGTGATGGTGGTATCGGCGCGCAACCCGGTGCACTCGGTGCTGTTTCTGATCCTGGCGTTCTTCAACGCGGCCGGGCTTTTCGTGCTGATGGGGGCCGAGTTTCTGGCGATGATCCTGGTCATCGTCTATGTCGGCGCGGTCGCCGTGCTGTTCCTCTTTGTCGTGATGATGCTCGACATCGATTTCGCCGAGTTGCGCAGCGGCTTTATGCGCTATCTGCCGATCGGCGCGCTGATCGGGTTGATCCTGTTTGCCGAACTGATCCTGATTTTCGGCAGCTGGGTCATCGCGCCCGGCGTCGCCGGTTTGCAGGCGGCGCCGATGCCCGCCGACGCCGCCGCGATGACCAATACCCGAGCGCTCGGCGACCTGCTCTACACCCGCTACATCTTCGCCTTCCAGATGGCCGGGTTGGTCCTCTTGGTGGCGATGATCGGGGCGATCGTGTTGACATTGCGACACCGCGTCGGGGTGCGGCGCCAGTCGATCGCCTCCCAGTTGGGGCGCACCCGCGCCGACGCGGTCGCGATCGTCAAGGTGCCGGTCGGCGCTGCCGCGATTACCGATCGCGCGGTGGGCGCGCGCGCCGATGTGGCAGGGGATCGACGCTAATGGTCATCGGTCTCGCGCATTACCTGACAGTGGCGGCGATTCTGTTTACGCTCGGCGTGTTCGGCATCTTCCTGAACCGAAAGAACGTCATCATCATCATGATGTCGATCGAGCTGATGCTGCTCGCGGTCAACATCAACTTCGTCGCGTTTTCGGTCATGTTGCATGACCTTGTCGGACAGGTTTTCGCGATGTTCGTCTTGACCGTCGCGGCCGCCGAGGCGGCGATCGGGCTTGCCATTCTCGTTGTGTATTTCCGCAATCGCGGCTCGATCCAGGTCGAGGATATCCGGATGATGCGGGGCTGATCGCGGTGGTTCTTCTCGTCGTTTTCCTGCCGCTGCTGGCCGCGGCGATTACTGGGTTTTTCGGCCGGGCCATCGGCGATCGCGGCTCGCAGGTGATCACCTGCGGCGGTCTGCTCCTGTCGATGCTGTGCGGCATTGTGCTGTTCCGCGGTGTTCTTGATCACGACGGACCACAGGTGCTGCACCTGTTCAGCTGGATCGTCGCCGGCGGCGTGGATGTCGATTGGGCGCTGCGGGTCGATACGCTGTCCGGGGTGATGATCCTCGTTGTGACCATCGTATCGGCGATGGTTCATGTCTATTCGATCGGCTACATGTCGCATGACCCGGGCGTTCCCCGGTTCATGTGCTACCTCAGCCTGTTCACCTTTTTCATGTTGATGCTGGTGACGGCCAACAACTTCGTACAGCTGTTTTTTGGCTGGGAGGGTGTTGGCCTTTCCTCCTACCTGCTGATCGGCTTTTGGTATGACCGGCCGACCGCCAATGCCGCCGCGATCAAGGCGTTTCTGGTCAACCGGGTTGGCGATTTCGGGTTTGCCCTTGGCATCTTCGCCGTGTTTGTGATTTTCGGATCGCTCGATTTCGACACGGTGTTCGGCAAGACCCCCGCCGCGGTCAACACGACGATCAATTTCCTCGGCTGGCAGGTGCCGTCATTGACGATCGCCTGTCTGCTGCTGTTCGTCGGGGCGATGGGAAAGTCGGCGCAGCTCGGCCTGCATACCTGGCTGCCCGATGCGATGGAAGGCCCGACCCCGGTGTCGGCCTTGATCCACGCGGCGACGATGGTCACGGCCGGTGTGTTCATGGTGGCGCGGCTGTCGCCAATGTTCGAATACGCACCGGGTGCGTTGGCTGTAGTCGGGGTGGTCGGCGGCACCACCTGCTTCTTTGCCGCCAGCATCGGCATGGCGCAAAACGACATCAAGCGGGTGATCGCATATTCGACGTGCTCGCAGCTTGGCTACATGTTCTTTGCCGCCGGGGTGTCGGCCTATACCGCGGCGATGTTCCACCTGTTCACCCACGCCTTCTTCAAAGCATTGCTGTTTCTGTGCGCCGGTTCGGTCATCCATGCGATGTCGGGCGAACAGGATATGCGGCGCATGGGCGGGCTGTGGAACAAGATTCCGATCACCTATGTGCTGATGTGGATCGGCAATTTGTCGCTTGCCGGCATTCCGTTCTTTTCCGGGTTCTACTCCAAGGATTCGATCCTCAACGCCGCATGGGCATCGGGCACTGCGGTAGGCCGTTACTCCTTTTGCCTCGGCATCTTTACCGCGTTTCTGACGGCGTTCTATTCGTGGCGCCTGTTGATTATGACGTTTCACGGCAAGCCGCGGGCAGACCACGAAACCATGCACCATGTGCATGAAAGCCCCTGGGTCATGCTGATCCCGTTATTCGTGCTGGCCGCCGGTGCCGTGTTCGCCGGGTATGCCGCCGAGGATTATTTCGTCGGGCCGGAGCGCGCCGAGTTCTGGAAGCACGCCATCCTGGTGCTGCCGGCTCATGATTCGATCACCGCCGCCGCGTCCCTGACCGGAATTATCATGTTCCTGCCACTGATCGCCGGCGTCCTCGGCATCGCCACGGCGTATCTGTGCTATTCGATCGACCCCGGCATTCCGGCGCGTCTGGTCACGCAATACCGCGCGTTGTACCTGTTCCTGCTCAACAAATGGTACTTCGACGAACTTTACGATCGGTTGTTCGTCAAAAGCGCCTTCACGCTCGGCGAGGGCCTGTGGAAGACCGGCGACGGCAAGATCATCGACGGTTTCGGGCCGGACGGCATCGCCTCCGCAACCCGCGAACTGGCGCAGGAAGCGAGCCGGCTGCAGACCGGATATGTCTATCACTACGCGTTCGCGATGCTGATCGGCGTCGTGGTGCTGGTGACCTGGTATTTGTTGCCGCGGTGATATTGTGATCGAGCCCTTGTTGCATATCCGAATTGGCGAAGGGCACGCGGCATGAGCCACTGGCCGTTACTGTCGCTGATAACGTTTCTGCCGCTGGTCGGCGTCGCATTTATTATGATCATGCGCGGCAGCGACATTGTCGTCGCCCGTAACTCGCGCAATATCGCGCTGTCGACCTCGTTTATCGTCTTTATCCTGTCGATCATGCTGTGGCTCGGGTTTGAACCGGGCACGGCGGATTTCCAGTTTGTCGAACGCGCCCGCTGGATCACGATCGGCGGGTTTTCGATCAACTACCACATGGGGATCGACGGGATTTCGTTGTTTTTTGTGCTGCTGTCGACCCTGCTGACGCCGATCTGCATTCTGGCGAGTTGGACTTCTGTCCACAGCCAGATGCGCGAATACATGATCGCTTTCCTCGTCCTCGAAACGATGATGGTCGGCATCTTCTGCGCGCTCGATTTTGTATTGTTCTACACGTTTTTCGAGGGCGTCCTGGTTCCGATGTTTCTGATCATCGGGGTGTGGGGTGGGCCGCGGCGGATCTACGCGTCGTTCAAGTTTTTCCTCTACACGCTGCTGGGGTCGGTGCTGTCGCTGTTGGCAATCCTGACGGTGTATTTCCAAACCGGCAGCACCGATATCGTCGTGGCGCTGGGGCATACATTTCCTGCTGGCCTGCAGAAATGGTTGTGGCTGGCGTTTTTCGCGTCGTTTGCCGTCAAGGTGCCGATGTGGCCGGTACATACCTGGCTGCCCGATGCGCATGTCGAGGCGCCGACCGCCGGCTCGGTCATCCTGGCCGGCGTGCTGCTGAAGATGGGCGGGTATGGCTTCGTACGGTTTTCGCTGCCGATGTTCCCGCTGGCCTCGGCCTATTTCACGCCGCTGATGTTCGCGCTTTCGGCGATCGCGGTGATCTACACCTCGTTTGTCGCGCTTGCCCAGACCGACATGAAAAAGCTGATCGCCTATTCGTCGATCGCCCATATGGGCTTTGTGACGATGGGCATCTTCGCGGTGACCAGCGAGGCGGTGCAAGGCGCCATCATCCAGATGCTCAGCCACGGCCTCGTCTCGGCCGCCTTGTTCCTGATCGTCGGTGTCGTCTATGACCGGTTGCACACCCGCGATATCGACCGCTATGGCGGTCTTGCCGACCGGATGCCGGTCTACGGGTTTGTCTTTATGTGCTTTATGCTGGCGTCGGTCGGGTTGCCGGGCACCAGCGGGTTTGTTGGCGAATTCCTGATCCTGCTCGGCACGTTCCGGGTCAGCACGCTCGAATGTTTCCTCGCCGCGACTGCTCTGTTCCTCGGCGCGATGTATATGCTGCTGCTGTACCGCCGGGTCATCTTTGGCACGATCACCCGCGATGACCTGCGCGACATGCTCGATCTGAACGGGCGCGAGAAGCTGATTTTTGCGCCGCTGATGCTGCTGGTGCTGTGGATGGGCATTTACCCCAATTCGTTCCTCGCGCCGATCCGCGCCTCGGTCGATAATGTCGTGCAGCATGTTCATGCCGCCATCAAAACCGCCCAAGAGGGCGACGGCTCTGCTGCTTGGGCCCCGGCGGTCGCCGCGGCGGCTGTGAAACCGAACTGAGATCCGATCGATGTCTTTGGCGCCGCTTCCCGCGATGATGCCGGCTTTGCCGGAGATAGCGCTCGCCGTTGCCGCAATGGTGCTGCTGATCCTTGGTGTGCTGCGCGGCGAGAGATCGACCCGCCTCGTCTCCTGGCTGGCGGTGGCGGTGCTGCTCGGGGTGCTGGTGCTGTGCGGCAAATACGGGATCGAACACCGCGACGGGTTCTACGGCATGTTCGTGACCGATGCCTTTGCGGTGTTTATGAAGGTGCTGGTGCTGATCGGCTCGGCGGTCAGCATCATCATGGCATTGCGCTACAACGAAGAGCACGGCATCGCGCGGTTCGAGTTTCCGGTTCTGGTGTTGCTCGCCACCACCGGAATGATGGTGATGATCTCGGCCAACGACCTGATCACCCTTTATCTCGGCCTCGAATTGCAGAGCCTGTCGCTATATGTGGTTGCCAGCTTTGATCGCGATTCGGTGCGCTCGACCGAAGCCGGGCTCAAATATTTCGTCCTCGGCGCGCTGGCCTCGGGCATGCTGCTGTACGGCGCGTCGCTCATCTACGGGTTTGCCGGCACGACCAGCTTTGCCGCGCTGGCCGGGCTGCTGGGAGGCGCCGCAAAACCATCGAACGGGCTGATCATCGGACTGGTTTTCGTCACGGTCGGGCTGGCTTTCAAGGCGTCAGCGGTGCCGTTTCATATGTGGACGCCCGATGTCTACGAGGGAGCGCCGACCCCGGTCACCGCGTTCTTTTCGGTCGCGCCCAAGATCGCGGCGATCGCGCTGTTTGTCCGCTTTATGATCGAGCCGTTTGGCGGGTTGCTGGTCGAATGGCGCCAGGTCATCGTGTTTTTGTCGATCGCGTCGATGATCCTCGGCGCGGTTGCGGCGATCGCGCAGACCAATATCAAGCGCCTGATGGCCTATAGCTCGATCGGTCACGTCGGCTACGCGCTGATCGGGCTGGCCGCGGCGACCCCGGCCGGGGTGCGCGGCATTCTCGTCTATATGGCGATCTACCTGTTCATGAACCTCGGCACCTGGTCGGTCATCCTGTGCATGCGCCAGAATGGCCGAATGGTGGAGAACATCTCTGATTTGAGCGGGCTTGGCCGTACCCAGCCGGGGTTGGCGTTGGCGCTCGGCATCTTCATGTTCGCGCTGGCGGGCATTCCGCCGACCGCCGGGTTTTTCGGCAAGCTCTATGTATTTCTCGCGGCGATCGAAGCCCATATGGTCGGGCTGGCGGTCATCGGAGTGCTCGCCAGCGTCGTCGGGGCATTTTATTACCTGCGCATCGTCAAGGTCATGTATTTCGACGAGGCATTGACCCCGTTCGATCGGCCGATTGCCCCCGAACTCAAAGGGGTGCTGCTCGTGGCGGCGCTGTTGACGATGTTCTTTATTCTGATGCCCGATCCGATCGTCGGGCGCGCCGGAGCGGCGGCGGCATCCCTGTTTGCGCGATGAGCGACGCGGCGCTGGCGCTGCCCTCGGGGTATCACCTGCACGCTTTTGCCGCGGTCGGCAGCACCAATGATGAAGCAAAGGCGCTGGCTCGCGCCGGCGCGCCGCCTGGGACACTGGTTTGGGCCCGCGAGCAGACCGGCGGCCGGGGCCGGCGCGGTCGCGTCTGGCAGTCGCCGCCGGGCAATCTCTATCTCTCGCTGGTGCTGCGGCCTGACCAGCCGCCCGCCATCACGGCGCAACTCGGTTTTGTCGCGGCAGTGGCGCTCGGCGTGGCGCTGCGCGTTTTGACGCCGCTCGCAGACCGGCTCCGCTTCAAATGGCCAAACGACCTACTGCTCGACGGCTGCAAGATCGCCGGCATCCTCCTCGAATCGGAAATAGCCGCCAGCGACCGGGTCGATTTCGTCGTGATCGGCATCGGTGTCAACATCGCATCGGCCCCGAGCGGGGTCGAATATCCGGCAATTTCGCTCGCCGCCGTCGGGGCCGCGATCGACCCTGAAGACCTGTTGCCGGAATTTACCCGGCAATTCGACCGCTGGGAGCGGTGCTGGCAGCAGGAAGGGTTTGGTCCGGTACGGGCGGCTTGGCTCGATGGTGCCGGCGGGCTGGGCGACGGCATCCGCGTCCGTCTCGAACGCAGCACGCTTTACGGCCGCTTTTGCGATCTCGATCAGGATGGCGCGCTGGTGCTGGAGGCCGCGGAAGGGCGCCGGCGCATCGCCGCCGGTGAAATTTTCCTGGCGGCCGGGTGAGGAGGGCGCTCGATGCTGCTCGCCATCGATTCGGGAAATACCAACGGCGTGTTCGCGGTCTATGAGGGTGACACGTTGCGTGCCTCCTGGCGGGTCTCGACCAATCCGCGGCGCACCGCCGACGAATATGCGATCTGGTTGACCCAGTTGATGGCTCTGGCGGGGCTGGCGCCGGACATTATCGACGCGTGCATCATCGCCAACGTCGTGCCCGAGGCAAATTTCAACCTGCTGCAGCTTTGTCAGCGTTATTTCAACTGCGAGCCGCTGGTCGTCGGCCGGCCGGCTTGCCGGTTGCCAATCCTGATCGATATCGAGCGGCCGGAGGAGGCGGGGGCCGACCGGGTCGCCGATGCGGTGGCCGCGCAGGACCGCCACGCACCGCCGTTGATCGTCGTCGATTTCGGCACGGCGACGACCTTTGACGTCATCGACGGCGCCGGTAATTACTGCGGTGGGATCATTGCGCCGGGGATCAACCTGTCATTGCATGCGTTGGAAATGGCGGCGGCGCAGCTGCCGCGCATTACCATCAAGCGCCCGCCGACGATCGTCGGGCGCAGCACCGTTCCGGCGATGCAGTCGGGCGTTTTCTGGGGTTATATCGGATTGATCGAAGGATTGGTGCGGCGCATCCGGAACGAGCGTGGCGAGGCGATGAGTGTCGTCGCAACCGGTGGTTTGGCGCCGCTCTTTGCCGGCGCGACCGACGCGATCGATACGGTCGATGCCGATTTGACGTTGTGGGGGCTGCGGCTGATCTATCGGCATAACAGCAACCGATGAGCCGGTCGGCGGTGCAACCCGGAAGGGAGCAGAACCCGGCGGCGGACTCGCACGATCCCGACGCGCTTTATTTCTTGCCGCTCGGCGGTTCCGGCGAGATTGGGATGAATCTCAATCTCTACGGCTATCGCGGCCAATGGCTGATACTCGATTGCGGCGTGACCTTTGGCGAGGAGGAGCACCAGCCGGGGGTGGATGTGATCATGGCCGACCCGGCCTTTATCGCGGCGCGCCGCGACCGGCTGCTCGGCATTGTCGCAACGCATGCCCATGAAGACCATATCGGCGCCATTCCCTATTTGTGGCCGCAACTGCAATGCCCGATCTGGGCGACGCCGTTTACCGCGTCATTGCTGCGCGCCAAACTCGTCGAAGCGCGGCTCAGCGACAAAGTGACGATCAACATCGTGCCGATGTCGGGCCGTTTTGAAATCGGCCCGTTTGACCTCGAATTGATTACGCTGACCCATTCGATCCCCGAGCCGAACGCCGTGGTGATCCGCACCTCGGCGGGGACGGTGCTGCATACCGGCGACTGGAAGCTCGATCCCGACCCGGTAATCGGCGACACGACCGACGAGGCGCGGCTGCGCGAGGTGGGCGATGAGGGCGTGCTCGCGATCGTCTGCGATTCGACCAACGCGCTAAAGCCTGGCACCTCCGGTTCGGAAGGCGAGTTGCAGGACTCGCTGAGCGAACTGATCGGAAATTATGACGGTCGTATCGCGGTCGCGTGCTTCGCCTCGAACGTGGCGCGGCTGGCGACGATCGCCAAGGCGGCGCGGGCGCATGATCGCGATGTTGCGCTGGTCGGCCGGTCGCTGTGGCGGATGGACAAGGCAGCGCGCGACAACGGCTATCTCGCCGATGTGCCGGCGTTTCTGACCGAGGACGAAGCCGGCTATGTGCCGCGCGACAAGATCCTGCTGATCTGCACCGGCAGCCAGGGCGAGCCGCGCGCGGCATTGGCCCGCATCGCGCGCGACGACCATCCCAACGTCACGCTGGAACCGGGCGATGCGGTGATTTTTTCGTCGCGGATCATTCCGGGTAACGAAAAATCGATCGGTCGGCTGCACAACGCCCTGGTGCGGCTTGGCGTCGAGGTGGTCAGCGAAGAAGACCATTTCGTGCATGTCTCGGGGCATCCGGCGCGCGACGAACTGGTGCGGATGTATCAGATGGTGCGGCCGCAGGTTGCAATTCCGGTGCATGGCGAAATGCGCCACCTGCTGAGTCACGCGCAGCTTGCGCTGCAATGCCAGGTGCCGGAGGCGCTGGTGATCGAAAACGGCCATCTGATCCGGCTCGACCAGGATGGTGGTACGCTGCTTGAGGAAATTCCGGTCGGCCGAATCGGGAGCGACGGTAAGAGCCTGTTGCCGATCCGCGGTGCGGTGTTGCAGCAGCGCCGCCGGGTCGGCAGCGACGGCAGCGTTGTTGCCACTCTGGTGGTCGATCGCCGCGGCTTGCTCGCCGCGCCGCCGCAGGTCAGTCTGATCGGGCTCGCCGAGGCGACGGAGGAGCCGGTGGCGCGGTTGTGTAGCGCGCTGAGTGACGCGATGGAAGGATTGCCGGCGCCGCTGCGGCAGGACGACAACGCGTTGCGCGACGCGGCGCGCCGGGTACTGCGCCGCGGCATCAATGAACGTTTTGGCAAGCGCCCGCTGATCGACATCCAGCTTGTGCGGCTGTGAGGCCGTGGCGTGATCGGTCGGCTGAACCATGTCGCGATTGTCGTGCCGCGGCTTGCTGCGGCTGCCGCGCTGTACCGCGATGCGTTGGGCGCCGAGGTTTCCGCGCCGCTGGCGCTGCCGGCGCATGGCGTTACGGTGGTGTTTGTCGATCTGCCGAACAGCAAGATCGAGTTATTGGAGCCGCTGGGACCGGAGTCGCCGGTGCAGGGTTTTCTCGATCGCAACCCGTCAGGCGGCATGCACCATCTGTGCTACGAAGTCGACGATCTGATCGCGGCTCGTGACCGGCTTTGTGCTGCGGGAGCACGAGTGCTCGGCGACCGCGAGCCGAAAATCGGCGCGCACGACAAGCCCGTGCTGTTTCTTCACCCCAAGGATTTCTGCGGCACCTTGATCGAGCTGGAGCAGGTTTAGAGGGGCGCTGAGCGCGCACCGCCGATAGGTATGGATGCGATGGGTTGGTTGACCGGTGTCGTCATTTACATTCTGGTCTGGTGGATCACGTTGTTCGCAATCCTGCCGCTGTGGGTCACCCCGACCGAGCCGGGCGAACTGGGTCATGCCGCCGGCGCGCCGCGTAAGCCGCTGCTGCTGCGGAAACTGGCGCTGACCAGCGTGATCGCGGCGGTGATCTGGGTCGGCATTCACGTCGTCGTAAGCGAACCGTGGTTCAGTTTCCGCGACTCGTAACCTGCCGCGGCATTGAAAATCTGGCGTTGTGGTTGCCGATCCCGGATGATCCGCGGCATGAGCGCTGCTTACTGTTTGGCCGCGCCCGGGCACAAGCTGCACGGGCCATACCACGACGCGGAATACGGCTTTCCCGCCCTTGACGAGGCGGTGCTGTTCGAGCGGCTCGTATTGGAGATCAATCAGGCGGGGCTGTCGTGGCTGACCGTCTTGCAGAAGCGGCCGGCGTTTCGCGCCGCCTTTGCCGATTTCGCGGTGGATGGTGTCGCGGATTTCGGTGAAGCCGATGTCGCCCGGCTGCTGGGCGATGCCGGCATCGTGCGCAACCGGCTCAAGATCGAAGCGGTGATTGCCAATGCCCGGCGCATCCAGGAGTTGCGTGTGTCGCACGGCTCATTTCATCGCTGGCTGGAGGCGAATCATCCGCTGCCGCCTGAGGAATGGACGCGGCTGTTCCGCCGCACCTTCCGTTTTACCGGTGGGCTGATTGTCGGCGAGTTCCTGATGAGCCTCGGCTACCTGCCGGGCGCGCATGAACCGGACTGTCCCGTCTATCCCCGTATTCTCGCGCTGGCTCCCCCGTGGTCGCGGGCCAGCGGTGCGGTTGAGGCGTGATTCACCTTTGTCTTTTCCGCTATAGTGGCCCCAACCAAAGGGGCCAACATCGCGTTTGGCGAGGTGGCGGCGGTGAACCGCCGGTAATCGCCGCGCGCGACGGCACCTGCGAACCCAGGAGAATTATCGATGCATGATATCGTCATTCGCGGCGGCACGATTCTCGACGGCACCGGCGCTCCGGAACTTGTTGGTGACGTCGCGATCGACGGCGACAAGCTCGTGGCGGTCGGTGGCAAGGCGGGGCCGGGCAAGCGGGAAATCGATGCGAACGGTCTGCTCGTCACTCCTGGTTGGGTCGACGTTCACACGCATTACGATGGTCAGGCGACCTGGGACCCGGTGCTGGCGCCGTCTTCCTGGCATGGCGTGACCACGATTCTGTTCGGAAATTGCGGCGTCGGGTTTGCGCCGGTGCGGCGCGAACATCAGGCCGGGCTGATCGATTTGATGGAAGCGATCGAGGACATCCCCGGCACTGCCCTTGCCGAGGGCCTTAAGTGGGATTGGGAGAGTTTCCCCGAATATCTCGATGCGCTCGACCGGCTGCCGCGCACGATCGATATCGGCGCGCAGATTCCGCATCATCCACTGCGCGTGTTCGTCATGGGGCAGCGTGCCATCGACCGCGAAGCGGCCACCCCGGCCGATATCGCTGAGATGAAGCGGTTGACGGAGGAGGCGCTGCGCGCCGGTGCATTCGGCTTTACGACCTCGCGTACCTATTCGCATAAGACAAACCAGGGCGACCTCGTCCCCGGCCATTTCGCCGAAGAAGCCGAATTGTTCGGTATCGGGCAGGCGCTCGGCGCCACTCGCAGAGGCGCGTTCGGCATGAACAGCGACTTTGTCGACGAAGCGGCCGAACTCGATTGGATGACGCGGCTTTCGAAGGAAACCGGCCGTCCGGTGTGGTTTCTGCTGACCGACCGCACCAAGGACCCGGAGCGCTGGAAGCGGCTGATGACCGGCGTGCATCAGGCGCGCGCCAAAGGCGGCAACATCACCGCCCAGGTCGCCGGCCGTCCGGTCGGAGTGATCCTCGGCATCGCCGGGTCGTTCAACCCGTTCTCGATCCGCCCGAGCTACATTCCGCTCGATTCGCTGTCGCCGCAGGAGCGGCTGCAGCGCATGCGCGATCCGGAAATCCGCCGTCAGCTCCTCTCGGAAGAGCCGTCGGAACGGCAGCTCGCGCGGCTGTCGCAGGCACGGCAGAACATGGTCGGACGCTGGGACCGCATGTATGTAATGGCCGGCGCCACGCCTGATTACGAACCGTCGGAAGACAAGAGCATCGCGGCGATCGCGGCGCGGGGCAATTCGACCCCGCAGGAAGTTGCCTACGATTACCTGACCGAGGGCCTCGACCGCTTTCTGTTCTTTCCGATCGTCAACTACACCTACGGCGATCACACGACCGTACGCGACATGCTGAGCGACTCGGCGACGTTGCTCGGCCTCAGCGATGGCGGCGCGCATTGTGGCGCGATTGTCGATGCCAGCGTGCCAAGCTTCATGCTGACCCATTGGGGGCGAGACCGTCGCCGCGGGCCGGGCCTGCCGCTGCCGCAACTCGTCAAGATGCAGACCAGCGAGACCGCCGATTTCTTTGGCTTCCGGGATCGCGGCCGCCTGGCGCCGGGGCTGCGCGCCGACGTCAACCTGATCGATTTCGATCGGTTGAACCTGCGTCAGCCGGAAGTCGTGCATGACCTGCCGGCCGGCGGACGCCGGCTGGTGCAGCGCGTCGACGGCTACCGTGCGACGCTCGTCGCCGGCACGCCGGTGTTCGAGAACGGCGAGGAAACCGGCGCTCGGCCGGGCCGGCTCGTGCGCTCCGGCCGTTAGCCGGCGGCAATCGGCACCGACGCAAAACCGGGATCGCCGCTCGCACCATGTCGCTGCAAGCCGACAGCGCCTTCGCGGCACCGCCCGAGGAAATCGCGCAGATCCTCGCGCCGACGCCGATGTTTGCGCGCTTCGACCGGGCGTCGCTGCTGGCGGTAGCGGCGCAATGTGGGTTCGCGACCTACCCGGCCGGCACTACGATCATGCACGAAGGCGACCCCGGCAGCTTCGCCCTGGTGATCGTCGAGGGCGAAGTCGACGTTTTCGTCGAGTTGCCGTCAGGGCCGGTGCATGTCGCGACGCTCGGGCGCAACCGCATCATCGGCGAACTCGGCGTGTTCACCGACATGCCGCGCACCGCGACGATTGTCGCGCGTACCTACCTGATCGTTGTCCGCATCGAGCAGGACAGCCTGATGCGGCTCAGCACCGAGTATCCGTCGATCGGAGTGTCGATCGTCCGCGATCTCGGGGCGCAGGTCGCCAATATGAATCGCTGGCTGGCGCGGTTGAAATATGCCGCTGAGGCGTTGGGCCGTGATGAATACGATGCGGTGATGCTCGACGAACTTGCCGACCAGCCAGGCGAATTGGCGAGCTTTGCGCGCGCTTTTGCCGGCATGGCCGCCGAGATTCGCGCCAAGCAGAATCGCCGTGAGGAAATGCAGGCGGCGGCGGAAATCCAGCAATCGATTTTGCCCGCACCGTTCCCGCCTGGCGGCCCACCCGAGCGGATCGATCTGCACGCCGAAATGCACCCGGCGCGCGAGATTGGCGGCGATTTCTACGATTTCTTTCTGGTCGATCCGAACCGGCTGGCCGTAACCGTCGCGGATGTTTCCGGCAAGGGCATTCCCGCCTCGCTGTTTATGGCGGTGTCGCGCACCGTGATGCGCAGCATCACCAGCGCCACCGATATGGCGGTCGGCATGGTCGAGGCTAATCGGCTGCTCGCGACGCAGAACACCGCGTGCATGTTTGTGACGATGTTTCACGGCGTGCTCGACCTGACGACCGGCGTGTTGCGCTATTGCAATGCCGGGCACAACCCGCCCTATCTGCTGCGCGGGCAAGGTGGCCGCGACAAGCTCGGCGCCACCGGTATTCCGTTCGGCATCGAGCCCGATATGCCCTATCGCATCGACGAGACGATTTTGCTACCGGGGGATATGCTGTTTCTGTTCAGCGACGGCATTACCGAAGCGTTCAACCCGGCCGGTGAGGAATTCGGCAACCATCGGCTGGAGGACGCGCTTGAGGCGGGGCGAGGGCAGACCGCGGCCGAACTGGTCGCCCGGGTGCTCTCCGCGACGACGGAATTCGCCGCCGAGGCTGACCAGTCAGACGATATTACCTGTCTTGCACTGGTCTATCAGGCCTGAGGCTGCTCAGCCGCGGGCCTTTTCCATCCGCAGCACATTATTGCCGTCGCTGCTGCGGTGATAATCGAGCCGATCGGTAACGCTGCGCATCAGGTGAATGCCGAGGCCGCCGGGGTGGCGCTCGTCGAGTGGTATGGTGAGATTGGGATCAGGTGCCGCGGTTGGATCGAATGGGCGGCCGTTGTCGATGATCTCCGCCATGACCGTCTGCGGCATGACGCTCAACCGAACGGTGATCCGGTAAGGTGGCGGGATGCCTTCGAACGCGTGGCTGATCACGTTCATCACGGCTTCCTCGAGGGCGAGCGTCATCTTGTAGGTGATATCCTCGGCCAGCCCGTCGCTGCCGCAGCACGATTCGATCCAGTCGATCAATCGAGTGATCTCTGGAACATGGGGCTCGATGCAAAGTTCGTGCGAGGCCATCAAGCCTCTTACCGCGATGGTCGCGCCAAGCCAAGTCTGATCATCGTGATCGTTGGGTTGTGGTCAGCCTCCGGAAAGCCGCTCTATTGCTTCTGCGCGCATCGCCGTGGTAACCAAATTACCCGGCAGCAACCCAGGCGCGAGGTTTGTCATGGATTTTGCGCAAGAACAGGTGGGAGATGTCCTGGTCGTAAAGCTCACGGGCCGGCTCGACAGCAGCACGGCTCAACCTGCCGAAGAAAGCTTTACGCGAGCCCTGGGCAGCGGCTCGCCGCACATCGCGATCGATATGTCTAAGCTCGACTATATCAGCAGCGCCGGGCTGCGGGTTCTCCTCGTTGTGGCGAAAAAAGTTCAGCAGGCCAAGGGGAAAGTCGTTCTGTTTGCGCTTGTGCCCAATGTCCGTGAAGTTTTCTCAATCAGCGGTTTCGATAAGATCTTTGCGATCCAATCGGACGCGGGTGCGGCCGTCGCCGCAGTACGCTGAGGCTGTGCCAATGCTGAATTTCGTTGAAGAGATCGTTCTCTTACTGCTCGACGACACGCACGGCAAGTTTATCGATTTGCCGGTGTCGGCAACCGACGTGGTGCTCGCCGGCGCCGCCTTGATGGAACTTGCCTTGCAGAATCGGGTGGATGCCGACCCCGATCATGTGACCCTCGTAAACCGGACGGCGACCGGCGACGAGATTCTGGATGATGCAATTGGACGGCTTGGCGCGGCGGGCGGCAGCCTTACCGCCACCGAGGCGCTGTCGTGCCTGACGGCCAACGCCGAAGCCTATCAGGGCCGCGCGGTGCAGTCGCTGATCGAAAAAGGCATCCTGCGTGAAGAGGACGGCCAGTTTTTGTGGGTGTTCCACACGCGGCGGTATCCCGTTGTCGACGAAACAGAACAGCGCGAAGTTACCGCGCGGTTGCGGCATCTGGTGCTGACCGACGACATTCCTGAACCGCGTGATGTTGTCCTGTTGTGTCTGATCGATGCGTCGAACCTGCTGCACCTGTTGTTGAGCGAGGACGAAATTGAAAAGAACCGCGCTCGGATCGATTACCTGGTCCGCCTCGACCTGATTGGTCAAGCCGTTACGAAGGCGGTGGCGGAAATCCAGGTCATCGTACGGGGCGCCAGTACCGGCATCTATTGAGGTACCGGCGCCTCATTGAGATTTGGTCGGAGTGAGAGGATTTGAACCTCCGGCCCCTGCCTCCCGAAAGCAGTGCTCTACCAGGCTGAGCTACACTCCGCCGACCGGCCGCGATATATAGGGAAGATGGCGCTCCGGCGCAACCGGCTCGCGCACCCATCCGAAAAGCTGCGTCAAAAGCCCCGGCTGGTGGCGAAATCGGCGGCTTCGACCAGCGCTTGGCGCAGCGCGCTCGCGGGGAAAATGTCGAGTGCCGCTACCGCTTTTGCAGCATACAGACGAGCACGCGCCAGGGTTTCCGCCAGAGCACCGCGGCGCTCGACCAGCCGCATCGCGTGTTCGAGGTCGCCCGGTCCCTGGTCTTCGTCTTCCAGTGTGCGGCGCCAGAACGCGCGCTCCTCGCCATCGCCACGGGCAATGGCGATCAGAATCGGCAGGGTGATTTTGCCGTCACGAAAATCGTCGCCGACCGATTTGCCGAGTTCGCTTTGCCGCGCCGAGAAATCCAGCATGTCGTCGATCAACTGAAAGGCGATGCCAAGATTGCGGCCGTAGCGCTCGAGTGCGTCTTCCTCGGCTGGCGGGCGCTCGGCGATGATGGCGCCGATCTGGCTGGCCGCGGCGAACAACGCCGCGGTTTTGGCCTCGATGACCTCGAGATAGGCTGCCTCGGTCGTTGAGGTATCATTGGCGGTGACGAGCTGGCCGACCTCGCCTTCGGCGATGATCGCAGCAGCGCGTGACAGAATTTGCAAAATCCGCAACGACCCATCCTCGACCATCAGCTCGAACGCGCGCGAGAACAGGAAATCGCCGACCAGCACGGCGGGCTTATTGCCCCAGACGGCGTTGGCGGTGTCGCGGCCGCGGCGCAGATCGCTGGCGTCGACGACGTCGTCGTGCAGCAACGTCGCGGTATGGATGAACTCGACCGCAGCGGCGAGCGCGATCTGCCGCTCGCCGCGATAGCCGCAGAGGCGGGAGGTGGCCAGGGTCAGCATCGGGCGCAGCCGCTTGCCGCCGGCCGAGACGATATGGCCGGCAAGCTGCGGGATCAGCGCTACCGGGCTGTGCATTCGCGCCACGATCAGCCGGTTGACGCTGTCGAGATCGGTTTTCAGCAGATGAAACAGCGGGTCGAGCGAGGCTTTCGCCGGCTCGGGATTGGTATCGATGGTCGCCAGCTCCACCCGTTTCTCCTGCGCGCGAACAGCGTGATGACGCCGCAGCCGCCGTTGAAGGTCAGACGTTGCGGGCGCGCCGCCGCTCGCCCGATCGGCACGCCGTAAGCGCTGTTTCGCACGGCTTGACGCGCCTGATGGCGAGCGAGCATAGAATGACCGAGCGAGTCAAGTGCTGGACATAGGCCGGACGCAGGCCCACAGGTACGGAATGCGGGAATTGCTGCGCACCAACAATATCGTTCGGCTGTCGTGGGCGCAGGCTCGGTTGCGTGATGCCGGGATCGCTTGCCTTGTTCTGGATCATCATACGAGCCTTGTTGAAGGAAGCATCGGCGCCATTCAGAGCCGCCTGATGGTCAGCGAACGCGACCATCACCGGGCGAAGGCGCTGATTGCCGCGGCCGAAGAGGAATTGCGCTGACCGCGCCGGCACCGGCCTCTCTTACCGAAGACGGGCTGCTCGACGGGCGAGTTCGCCTCAAGCAACCGGCAAACGGCGCGCGGGCCGCGATTGATCCGGTCTTTCTCGCCGCCGCGGTGCCGGTCGCGGCGGGGCAGCGGGTTCTCGACATCGGCTGCGGCACCGGCGCCGCGACACTGTGCCTTGCGGCGCGGGTGCCGCTATGCGAGGTCGTCGGCCTCGAGCTGCAACCCGATCTGGTTCGTGTCGCGGCGGAAAACGCGGCGCTCAATGGCGTCAGCGAACGTGTCGCGGTCCTTGCCGGCGACCTGCTGCGACCGCTGCCCTCGTTGCGCGCCGGCAGTTTCGATCATGTCATGGCCAATCCGCCGTTTGTCGAGCGCGGTCGCGGCACGTCGTCGAGTACGCCGGCCAAAATCGCGGCGACTATGGAAGGGGAGGCAGACCTTGCGGCTTGGGTGGGGTTTGCGCTGACGATGGTTCGTAGCAAAGGCTCGATGACGTTTATCCATCGCGCCGACCGTGTCGACGCGTTGATCGCGGCGCTGGTCGGGGGCGCCGGGGAAATCTCGGTGTTCCCGTTGTGGCCGGCGGCAGGCCGCGCTGCTAACCGCGTGCTGATACGCGCGCGTAAGCAGATCAAGGCGCCGGCCCGGCTGCTGCCCGGGCTGGTGCTGCACGGCGCCGACGGAAGTTTCACCCCGGCTGCCGAGGCTGTGTTGCGCGGTGCTGCGGCGCTCGACTTCGGACCGTAGCTCGCGCGTATTACGGCTGTATGGGCTGGCCGGGCGGGGCTGCAATCACCATCTGCGCTGCACGATGACGATGCGCAATATTCTGAAGCTGCTGCCGATAGAGCGGCTGCGCCACCCGCCGCCATTGGTGACGGTGATTCGGCTCGACGGGGTAATCGGGCCGCGGCAATGGCGTGGCGGCCTGTCGCTGGAGAGCCAGGCCGAGGTGCTGGAGCGCGCCTTCGCGCCAGACGGGTTGAGCGCGGTGGCTCTGGCGATCAACTCGCCGGGCGGCTCGCCGGTGCAATCGGCGCTGCTGTTCCGCCGCATCCGGCAACTGGCCGACGAGAAGAACGTTCCGGTTTTTGCTTTCGCCGAGGATGTCGCGGCGTCCGGCGGCTATTGGCTGGCCCTCGCGGGTGACGAGATCTATGCCGAGGAAGCCTCGCTTCTCGGCTCGATCGGAGTGGTCAGCGCCGGGTTTGGCCTGGAGCGGCTGATCGAGCGTTTCGGTATCGAACGGCGGCTGCATACTGCCGGCGACAACAAGGCGCTGCTCGACCCGTTTTTGCCAGAGGACCCCGACGATGTCGCGCGCCTCGCCGTGTTGCAACGGGACATCCACGAAACCTTCAAGGATCATGTCCGGCGCTGCCGCGGCGCCAAGATCGACGCCGCCGACGAAACCCTGTTCAGTGGCACAGTGCTGACCGGCCGCATGGCATTGGCGAAAGGCCTCATCGACGGCATCGGCGATCTGCGCTCGGTGATGCGGGCACGCTTTGGCGATAAGCTGCGGCTGGTGCCGGTCGCGGCCGCCCGCCGCCGCTGGTGGCGGAGGCGGGCGCGTCCATCGGTCACGCGAATACCGCCGGGTGCCATACCGGCGGTGCTTGGCGATGTGCTTGACTTTTTTGAGGCGCGGGCGTTGTGGGCGCGGTTTGGCCTATAGGCTCGCTTGACCCTACCGCCCGCCTCCCATAAACCTTGACCGATGATCGCGATACCCAAGATCGTCCTGATCGCGCTCGTGGCGTTTGTCGTATGGTATGCGATGCGCTGGCTGAACCGCCCGTCGCCGAATGTCGCGCGTCGGCGGCCGGCAGCGCGGCCGCAAGGCGCGATCGAGGATCTGGTTGCCTGCCGGGTATGCGGCGCCTATGCGGCCCCCGGCGCCGGTAGCTGCGGCAAGGCGGGCTGTCCACAGCTCCGCTAGCCGCCGCACCCCGAACCGTTCTGCCTCAACGACCAGCCTGTATCCAGCCCGTATATTGAGCCGAATCGAGTCCCACGATGACCGCCTCTGCCGCCGCCACGAGCTTTCAGGAACTGATCCTGACCTTGCAGCGCTACTGGGCGGCGCAAGGCTGCGTGATCCTGCAGCCGTATGACATCGAGGTCGGCGCCGGCACGTTTCATCCGGCGACGGCGTTGCGGGCGCTGGGGCCGCAGCATTGGCGCGCCGCTTATGTGCAGCCGTCGCGCCGCCCGACCGACGGCCGCTACGGGGAAAACCCGAACCGGCTGCAGCATTACTATCAGCTGCAGGTGATCCTGAAGCCGTCGCCCGCCAACAGCCAACAGCTTTATTTGGACAGCCTCGCCGCGCTCGGCATCGATGCGTCAAAGCACGACATCCGCTTTGTCGAAGACGATTGGGAAAGCCCGACTCTTGGTGCCTGGGGTCTTGGCTGGGAGGTCTGGCTCGACGGCATGGAGGTCAGCCAGTTCACCTATTTTCAGCAGGTCGGCGGCATCGAGTGCGACCCGGTGTCGACCGAACTCACCTACGGTCTCGAACGCCTCGCGATGTATGTGCAGGGTGTCGAGAGCGTCTACGACCTCGATTTCAACGGGGTCGCCGGCGACGGGCGGATCACCTACGGGCAGGTGTTCAAGCGTGCCGAACGCGAATTTTCCGCGTTCAACTTCGAGGCCGCCGATACCCGTCGGCTGTTCCAGCATTTCAAGGATGCCGAGGCCGAGTGCGAGGGCCTGATCGGGCGCGGCATCGCGCTGCCCGCTTATGACCAGTGCCTGAAAGCGAGCCATCTGTTCAACCTGCTCGACGCCCGCGGCGTCATCAGCGTGACCGAGCGCGCCGCCTATATCGGCCGGGTCCGCGCGATGGCCCGCGCCTGCTGCGAAACCTGGCTGGCGGCTGCGTGATGCAGACCGCCGGCGGGGAGTTGCTGCTCGAATTATTGTCGGAGGAAATCCCGGCGCGCATGCAGCGCCGTGCGATCGACGATCTCGTCCAGAGTTTGCGCGAATGGCTGCAAACTCACCGTATCCCCGCAGTTAAAATCCGCGGCTACGTCACGCCGAGGCGCTTGACGGTCATCGCAGAGGGTATCCCAGCACAGCTACCTTCGCTTCAGGATGAGCGAAGAGGTCCCCGCTTGGGTGCGCCGCGGCCCGCGATTGAGGGGTTCTTGCGCTCGGTCGGGCTCAGCAAGGTTGAAGAATGCGAGGTGCGAGATACCGGGCGCGGTGAGTTCTACTTCGCTGTGCTTGATCGCCCTGGCCGTCCCACTACTGCGGCTCTGCCTGACATCGTGTACGCCGCCATTGCCAATCTGGCTTGGCCAAAGTCAATGAGATATCCCGCATCACCGCTGCGCTGGGTAAGACCTCTGGTTTCGGTCATCTGCTTATTTGATGGCAAGGTGATAGAGGGCCTTCGGCCGCAGCTCGGACAAGTGCCGGTTGGGCCGACAACGCGGGGCCATCGTTTCCTGTCGGATAGAAGTATCACGGTGACGGGGGCCGAGGATTACCTCGCAAAGCTCGAAGCCGCGCATGTCGTGCTCGACCAAAACCGCCGGCGCAGACTGATCGAGGACGGGCTGACGGCGTGCGCCAGCGCGGCGCAGGTCGCCGTCAAGCCGGATCAGGGGTTGCTCGACGAGGTGACAGGTCTCGTCGAATATCCGGTCGTGCTGATGGGCGCGATCGACAGCGAGAGCATGGCATTGCCGCCCGAGGTGCTAGCGACCGCAATGCGCACCCACCAGAAATATTTTTCATGCCTCAACGCGGACGGCAGTGCCGCTCCCCGCTTCCTGTTCGTCGCCAACAACAAAACGCCCGATGACGGCCGCACGATCATTGCCGGCAACGAGCGCGTGCTGCGCGCCCGTCTCGCCGACGCCCGCTTTTTCTGGGACCAGGACCGCAAGGTGCCGCTGGCTGCCCGCGTCAATGCGCTGAAGGACCGTGTCTATCACGCCAAGCTCGGCAGCGTTTACGACAAGGTCGGGCGCATCGAAAACCTCGCCGCCTACCTCGCGCCGCTGATTGCCCCGCAGGAGAAAGAGCTGGCTCGTCTGGCGCAGCGGGCGGCACATCTCGCCAAGGCCGATCTGTCGACCGGAATGGTCGGGGAGTTCCCTGAATTGCAGGGGGTCATTGGTCGCTATTACGCACTTCATGACGGTGAAGAAGGCCGTGTCGCCGACGCGATCGCCGCGCATTACAAACCACTCGGTCCCGCCGACACTTGCCCAAAAGAGCCGGTGAGCGTCGCGCTGGCGCTTGCAGACAAGATCGATACGCTCGTTGCATTTTTTCGTGTAGACGAAAAGCCTACGGGTTCACGGGATCCGTTTGCACTGCGGCGGGCTGCACTCGGTATTATTCGTTTGGTTTTGGAAAGCGGACTGCGTCTTTCACTTAGCGATGTGTTGAAAAAGGCCTCGGAAAATTTCGACCCTCAACAGTTTGGATTATGGAATCCCGCACCCGACTTGCTCCCGTTCGTTGCGGACAGATTGAAGGTGCATTTGCGCGAGCAAGGCGTGCGGCATGATTTAATTGCTGCCGTATTTGTTCTCTCAGAGGATGATTTAGTGCGCCTGCTGGCGCGCGTTACCGCGCTTCAAAAATTCCTCGGCACGGAAGACGGCGCCAATCTACTAATCGCCTACAGACGTGCTTCCAACATCGTCGGCATCGAGGAGCGGCGCGATAGCTGCAAATACGACGGCCCAATCGATGGCGCAGCCCTTAAACTTGACGAAGAGATCGCTCTTTACCATCGCTTGAATGGGATGATGGATATGAGCGCGACATCCCTTCGGCTTGATCATTTTGATCGGGTGATGATGCGACTTGCGACCTTGCGCCAACCGGTGGATGAATTTTTTGCCAACGTGACCGTTAATACCGATGACCCGGCGCTGCGGGAAAATCGCTTGCGGCTGCTGTCGCGTATTCGCGAGGTTATGAACCAGGTCGCGGATTTCTCAAAGATCGAGGGATAACAAGCCCATGACGACCAACGGGACGAAATGGGTTTACAGTTTCGGCAATGGCACCGCCGAGGGGCGGGCGGAGATGAAAAACCTGCTTGGCGGCAAAGGCGCCAACCTTGCGGAGATGAGCAATCTCGGCTTGCCGGTGCCGCCGGGATTTACGATTACGACCGAGGTTTGCACGCATTTTTACGATCACCAGCATCGCTACCCCGATGAACTGGACGACTTGGTCGCCGCCGCGCTGCGCGCCGTCGAAGAGGTGATCGGTGCCAAATTCGGCGACCCGAAAAAGCCGCTGCTGGTATCGGTACGGTCCGGGGCGCGGGCGTCGATGCCGGGGATGATGGATACGGTCCTCAATCTCGGCCTCAATGACGAGACGGTGCAGGGGCTGGCGCGGCAAAGCGGCGACGAGCGCTTTGCCTATGACAGCTATCGGCGGTTTTTGCAGATGTACGGGCAGGTCGTGCTCGGCATCGAGCATCACCATTTCGAGCAGCTGATCGAAGACCACAAACTCGAAACCGGTGCGACGCTCGACACCGATCTCAGCGCCGAAGACTGGCGGACCCTGGTCGAAGGCTTCAAGGACGTTGTCGCGACGGAAACCGGCAAGCCCTTCCCGCAGGACGTCAGCGACCAGCTTTGGGGCGCGATCGGCGCCGTGTTCGGGTCGTGGATGAATGCGCGCGCCGTTACCTACCGGCGCTTGCACAACATTCCGGCCGAATGGGGCACCGCGGTCAACGTACAGGCGATGGTGTTCGGCAATATGGGCGAGGATTGCGCGACCGGCGTCGCCTTTACCCGCAACCCCTCGACCGGCGACCAGGAATTCTACGGCGAATATCTCGTCAACGCGCAGGGCGAGGATGTCGTGGCCGGCATCCGGACGCCGCAGCACCTGACGATCGCCGGCAAGACCGCCAATAAATCGCCGTTGCCGGCAATGGAAGAAGTGATGCCGGCGGTCTTCAAGGACCTCGTGCAGGTGCGCCAGATCCTCGAAGACCATTACCTCGACATGCAGGACATCGAGTTCACGGTTGAACGCAGCAAATTGTGGATGCTGCAGACGCGGACCGGCAAGCGTACCGCGCAGGCGGCGCTCAAAATCGCCGTGTCGCTGGTCGAGGAAGGCCGTATCGACCGCAATCAGGCAATCCTGCGCATCGAGCCGAATTCGCTCGACCAGTTGCTGCATCCGATGCTCGATCCCGCCGCGAAGACGACGGTGCTGGCGCATGGCTTGCCGGCGTCGCCCGGCGCCGCATCTGGCAAGGTGGTGTTCTCCGCTGACGAAGCGGAGGCGGCGGCCAGTCGCGGCGAGGCTGTGATCCTGGTGCGGATCGAAACCAGCCCGGAAGACATCCACGGCATGCATGCCGCGCGCGGCGTGCTGACGACGCGCGGCGGCATGACCAGCCACGCCGCCGTCGTGGCGCGCGGCATGGGGCGGCCTTGTGTCTCGGGGGCCGGCGATTTGCGCATCGATTATGCGGCGGGCACGCTGGCGGTGCGCAATCACCTGCTGCGGGCCGGCGACGAGATCACGCTCAACGGCTCGACCGGCGAGGTCATGCTCGGCCAGGTGCCGACGATCCAGCCCAAATTGTCAGGCGATTTCGCGACGTTGATGGGCTGGGCCGACGCGCTGCGAAAAATGAAGGTGCGGGCCAATGCCGAGACGCCGGCCGACGCCCGCGCCGCGCGCAGCTTTGGCGCCGAAGGGATCGGCCTGTCGCGCACCGAGCACATGTTTTTCGAGGCCGACCGAATCGGCGCGATGCGCGAGATGATCATGGCCGAGGAAGAGGCGGGAAGGCGCGCCGCCCTCGAAAAGCTGCTGCCGATGCAGCGTGATGATTTCAGCGAGATTTTTCGGGTGATGCACGGCCTGCCGGTGACGATCCGGCTGCTCGACCCGCCGCTGCACGAATTTTTGCCGAAAACCGACACCGAGTTCGACGAGATGGCGCGGCTGACCGGGATGACGGTGGCCGAAGTGCGCCAGCGTACCCATGCGCTGTATGAATCAAACCCGATGCTGGGCCATCGCGGCTGTCGCCTCGGTCTGACCTACCCGGAAATCTACGAAACCCAGACGATCGCGATTTTCGAGGCGGCCGCCGCCGTGATGCAGGAGACGGGCGAGCCGGTTTCGCCCGAGATCATGGTGCCGCTGATCGCGACGCGGCGCGAATTCGATATTCTGAAGGAAATGGTCGATCGGGTGGCCGGCGAGGTCATGGCAAAAGCCGGGGTGAAATTTTCCTACCTCGTCGGCACCATGATCGAATTGCCGCGCGCCGCGCTGCTGGCGGGGCAGATCGCCAAGAGCGCCGCCTTTTTCAGCTTTGGCACCAATGATTTGACCCAGACCGTCTACGGTATTTCGCGTGACGACGCCGCTAGCTTTATCGGCGCCTACCAGAAGCTCGGCGTGCTCCAGCACGATCCGTTCGTCACGCTCGACACCGAAGGCGTCGGCGAAATGATTCGCATCGCCGCCGAGCGCGGCCGCGCCACGCGCCCCGACATCAAACTCGGCATCTGCGGTGAACATGGCGGCGACGCGGCCTCGATCGCGTTCTGTCGCGAGGTCGGGCTCGATTACGTTTCGTGCTCGCCCTACCGCGTCCCGATCGCCCGCCTCGCCGCGGCGCAGGCCGAGCTGTCCGCCGATTCCGGGAGCGCCGATTCCGGGAGCACCGCGTAACGACGCGTAACGAACTGATCGACGTCTATTTTTCGTCGGCCGGTATCTGCATCCATTCAGGCCGTATCGGCGTGATCGTCGCCGTGTCGGCAGAGAGATCAGCGCAGCCGTCAACGGCTTCGAGCCGCAGCAGTGCGAGGCCGATTCCGTCGCGCGCCGAGCGCATTTCGCCGGCATCGCGGCTGTTGTGCGTGACTATCGTGCCCGGTGCGGGTGCCTCGCCCGTGATGCGCACCGGGAACAAGCGCTTCTTGATCAGCCCGCGATATTTGGTGCGGGCCGTCAGTTCCTGGCCGATGTAGCAGCCCTTCTGCCAATCGACTCCGTTGAGTTCGTCGAACCCCGATTCGAGCAGAATGGATTTGTCGACGACCAGATCGCGGCTGCCATCGGGCACGCCGAGCGCAAGGCGCCGGCAGTCATAGGCGGCGTGATCACCCTCGACAACGCCGAGGGAGGCCAGCGTCGCATGCATGATTTCGCGCGGCAGGATCGCGCGGGCGCCGAGTGCCGCCAGTCGCGGGTCGATCGTCAGTATGCCGGCGGCATGCGGCCGGGCGCTGCCAGCCGCGGCCGGCAGGCCGAGCGCCGTTGCCGCGCCGACCCCGAACACAGCGGCGACCGCGAGATCGGGCCGCTCGGCCAATTCGACCTTGGCGCGCAGCCGGTACATCGACAGGCGCCGCTTCAGATCGGCGAGCCGCGCCGCCTCGGCATCCAGCCAGATCGCCTCGCCGTGCTCGACCATAATGAAATCGTGCAGGTATTTGCCCTGTGCGGTCAGCAGCGCGGCATAGATCGCGCGGTCTGCGACGATCTTTTCGACATCGTTGGAGACAAGCCCCTGTAGAAAGACGCGGCGGTCGGGGCCGGATACGGCGACAATGCCGCGATCTTCCAACAAGGCGAAGCTGGCGTCGGTCATCGTTGATCCTGCGATAGGCGGTGCTGTAACGGTGCTGCTGGAACGGATATGACACTCACGCGGTGAGCGCCTATCATTTAATGGGTTGTCTTGCGGCGGCCTGCGAGGGGTTTGCGGCAAAGTTTCGATGAACGGCATTACCACCAGCGACGGATTGCTCGCAGCCGGCGGTGCGACTGCCACCGCCGACCGTGCCTCGCGCCTGGCTTCGGTGACCCTGGCACTGGTTCAGCCAGGGGACACCGTTCTGTACCTGCTGTTGCCGCTTTACGCCGACAGCTTTGGGGTGAGCCTGTCGGAGGCGGGGCTGTTGCTTGCCGCCAACCGGTTGGTGCGAATCGCCGGGTATGGCTGGGTGGCGCGCAGCTACGAGCGGTTCGGGCCGCGCACTGCTTGCCTCGCGGCGGCGCTTGGGGCAATCGGCGCGACGCTCGGCTATGCCGTGTTCTCGGGTGTCGCAGCGTTGCTGGTGGCGCGGCTGTTGTGGGGGCTGTCATTCGCCGCGCTCAATATCGCGACACAGACGTTGGCGACGGCCGACGCGCATCGCGCGTCGCGGCGCAGCGGCCGATCGCGCTCGATCATTGCGGCCGGCCCGATGCTGGGTCTGCTGGCCGGTGCGGTCATCGCACAGCTTGCCGGGCCGCGCGTGGTGTTCATGGCGTTGGCCGTGATCGCGCTGGCGGCGCTGCCGATCGCGGTGCGGCTGCCGGCCGGGCGCGGCCATTCGGTGATGACCGTCGGACGGCGGCTGCGCCTGCCGTCGCCGCTCGATGTCTGGTCGTTTGTGCAGGGGTTGACGCTCGACGGCGTATTTGTCGTCGGGTTGGCGGTGCTGGCACGCGCCGCCTCGCCGAATGACGCGACGCTGGCGGCCGGATGTGCGCTGGCCTTGCGCTATGCCGGCGAGATTGTGCTCGGGCCGCCGAGCGGCGCCGTCGCCGAAGGGTTTGGTGCGTCGCGTCTGCTGATCCTGTTGTCTCTGGCTTCGGCGGTGGCCTATGCCGCGATCGGTGCTGGAATCCTATGGACGGGGGTTGTGGCGGTTGTGCTGTTGCGGGGCATGCTGGCGCCGCTGGCGGCGCCGGTCGCAGCTTCTGCCAACCCCGGAGCGACGCGCGTCATCGCGATTGCCCGCATGGCGACGTGGCGTGATCTCGGCGCCGGTGTGGGCCCGTTGCTCGCCGGCATCGTATTGCCGGTGGCGCCGGTCGCGCTCTATTTCGCCTGTGCCGCGATTCTGGCGGCGGCGACGCTGGCGCTGGCCGGGTTGAGCGTCAATGCATGGCGGCGCGGCCGGTGAATCGACCGCCGAGTATCCTGTTCATCACGGCGACCCGGATCGGCGACGCGGTGCTGTCGACCGGGCTGCTATCCTATCTGATTGAGCGCCATCCCGGCGCGCGGCTGACGATCGCGGCGGGTCCTATCGCGGCGCCGTTATTCGAGGCGGTGCCGGGGCTCGATCGGCTGTTGGTGTTGCGCAAGCGGCGCTGGTCGTTGCACTGGCCGGCATTGTATGCACGCACGATGCGCTGCCGCTGGGATATCGTGGTCGATCTGCGCGGCTCGGCGATCGCGTGGATGCTGCGCGCGGGGGAGCGCCGGGTCATGGCCAAAGGCGATGCTCGCGAGCATCGGGTGCGCCAGTTGGCGCGGCTGTTCGACCTCGATACGCCGCCAGGCCCGACAGTATGGACCGCACCGCGTCACGAGCGGGCCGCCGCCGAATTGCTGCCGCCAGGTGCACCGGTGCTGGCGATCGGCCCTGCCGCGAATTGGCGCGGCAAGCAATGGCGCGGTGAGCGTTTTGCCGCCCTGGCGCTGCGTCTGACCGCGGGGGACGGGGTGTTCCCCGGCGCGCGCATCGCGGTGTTGGCGGGGGCGCATGAGTATGTCCAGGCCGCACCGCTGCTGGCGGCGATACCGGCGGAGCATGCGATTGATCTCGTCGGGCGGACCGAGCTGTTGACCGCTGCCGCATTGTTGCGGCGCTGCGCCATGTTCATCGGCAACGATACCGGGCTGATGCACATCGCTGCTGCGGCGGGAACGCCCACCCTCGGGCTGTTCGGGCCAAGCCCGGCCGAGCAATATGCGCCCTGGGGCACCTGCACCGACATCGTGCGCACGTCCGTGCCGCGTGAGGCGATGTTTGGTCCGGGGTTTGATCCGCTGACCACCGGTACGTTGATGGACAGCCTGTCGGTCGAGGCTGTCGCGACAGCCGCGGCGCACCTGTGGCAGCGCTCTTGGAAAGACCAAGCGGGCTGGGCGAGGGCAGGGGAGTGAGCCTCGCTGCCGATGCTCCGTCGCGATCCGCCGCTGCGGCTGCCGGCGAGCCACGCCTGTCGATCCTGGTCGTTGTGCATAACGAGGCCGCACAACTTGCTGAATGCCTGTCATCGCTGATTTTTGCCGACGAGATCGTCGTCGTGCTCGACCGCTGCGACGATGCCTCGCCCGACATTTCCCGCCGCTTTACCGACCGCCTGATCGAAGGCGCCTGGGAGCGCGAAGGGCCCCGCCGCAACACCGGCATCGCCGCATGCCGCGGCGACTGGATCCTCGAGGTCGATGCCGATGAACGGGTCGGTCCGGAACTGGCGGCGGAAATCAGCGCCGTGGTGGCGCATTCGTCGGCATCCTGGCACCTGATCCCGGTCGATAATTATGTCGGCGAGCGGTTGGTGCGCTGGGGTTGGGGCGCCTCGTTCGGGCGTTCGGCCCATGCCGGCCTGTTTCGGCGCGACACCAAGCATTGGGGCGACCAGCGCGTCCATCCCGCCGTCAAATTGTCGGGAACGCAAGGGCCCATCTTGCACGCGCGGCTGGTGCACCATGTCGACCGCAGCATCTCCGACATGCTGCGCCGGCTCGATCGCTACACCAGCGCACGGGCGCAGGATTTGCGCGACAGCGGCGACATCGGCAGTTACGGGCGCAATCTGCGGCGTATCCCGTCGCGGTTCTGGAAATGCTATATCGGGCGCCGCGGCTATCGCGAGGGTCCTTACGGTTTCCTGATCGCATTGTGCGCCGGTCTCTATCCGATCCTGTCCTACCTGAAGGCGCGGCTCGAGCGCGAGTGATGGCCGACATCGTGATGGTCGATGACGGGATTGCGTTCGATGGCCGGACCGCCGAGGACGGGCCGCTCGGCGGTGCGGAGACCGCGTTTGTCGCGCTGGCCGAAGCATTGGCGGCGCGCGGCCATCGGGTCGAGGCGCGCAGCCGTGCCGCCGCGTCGTTGACGCATCGCGATGTTCGATGGGCGCCGACGGCACAGAGTGTTCCGCAGCGCTGCGATCTTTATATCGCCAATCGCGGTGCGCTGCTGCTGGGGCTGGTGCCACAACCGAAGCGGCGCGCCTTGTGGCTGCACAACCCGGCACGCTATCTGGCAAAGCCGCGTAACGCCTGGCGGCTGGCCTGGTATCGGCCGACGCTCATCACCACCGGGGCTTACCATGCCAGCACGATCCCGCCGCACCTGATCGACGGCGGCCATGTGGTCATTCCCTATGGCGTGCTCGACGGGTTTCGCCATGTGATGCCGCGCGACCCGCCGCCGCCGCGCGCGATCTTTACCTCGAACCCGTTGCGCGGCCTCGACTGGCTGCTCGATCTGTGGGTTGCCCAGATCAGACCGGCTGTCCCCGAGGCGGAACTGCATATCTATGCCGGTGCTGCGGTTTATGGCGGTGCAATCACAGGCGCGGGTGCGATGGAAAAAGTGCTGGCCCGCGCCGATGCGCTAGCCGGCGACGGTGTTTTCCGACATGCCCCGGTCGGCCGCGCCGCGCTCGCGCAGATGCTATCGCAGGCACGGGTCATGTTGTATCGCGGCGACCCCGGCGAAACATTCTGCCTCGCCCTGGCCGAAGCCCAGGCGGTGGGGGTGCCGGCAATCGTGCAGCCGCTCGGCAGCGTCGGCGAACGGGTGCGAGACCGCGAGACCGGCCGGGTCGCGGCAACCGATAGCGACTTCATCGCGGCCGCTGTCGCGGCGCTCCGCGACGACACGCTGTGGACGCGCTGGCATCGCGCCGCACTTGCGACGCAGCGTGGCCTGGGCTGGGACGAGGTCGCCGAACGCTACGAAGCGCTGCTCGGATGACGACACCCGGCGACCGCGCCACGCCATCGCCGGGGGAGTCGCGCGAGACCTTGCTGGTCTACCGGCACCGCTTGGCGCCGCTGTCCGAGGTCGGCTTTCTCAGCCGCTTTTATGTCGGGTTCGAGCGGCTGAAGCCGGTGTGGCTCGGCTGTCACCTCGATGCCGGCGCCTCTCTGCTGACCGCCGAGCCGTTGCAGATCGGACGGCCCGGGATCCCGGGCTTTTTCGATCAGGCGCTGTTTCGGCACTTCGGCATCATCGCGCCGCAGCCCGATCTTCAGGCGATGCGCCCCCGCTTGATCCACGCCCATTTCGGTCGCGGCGGCGCGTTGGCGCTGCCGCTCGCGCGGGCGCTCGGCGTGCCGCTGGTCGTGACCTTTCACGGCGCCGATGCGACCAAGGAAACGCATTACCGTCGGCGGCTCATTCCGCGGGTTTATGCACGCCGTCTGGCGGCGTTGCAACGCGAGGCGGCGCTGTTCGTTTGCGTTTCGGAATTCGTGCGCGACTGCCTGCTGGCACGCGGCTTTCCCGCCGCGAAACTTGCGGTGATCCATCAGGGGGTGGAGATCGGCGCGGCGACGGCAGCAGGGAAGCGTCTTCTGGACACGCCCTACATTTTATTTGTCGGCCGTTTCGTCGAGAAAAAGGGCGCGGCGTATCTGATCGCGGCGATGCGGCTTCTCAAGGCCCGCGGCAATGGCGCCGGGCTGGTGTTGATCGGCGACGGGCCGCTGGCCGACGGATTGCGTGCGGCGGCGCGCGGACTTAACGCCGTGTCGTTTCCCGGCTGGCTATCCAACGCCGAGGTGCGGCGCTGGATGCGCGGTGCGGCGGCATTGTGCGTTCCGAGCGTCACGGCCGCGGGCGGCGATTCGGAAGGCCTGCCGACCGTGATCTTCGAGGCCATGGCCGAAGGCGTGCCGGTCGTCGGGTCACGGCACGCCGGCATCGCGGAAGCGGTCGAGCATGGGCAGACCGGCCTTCTGGTGCCCCCTGCGGACCCCGCCTCACTGGCCGAAGCACTCGACAGCCTGATCCGGCAGCCGGAGCTGCGGCAGCGCCTCGGCGCGGCGGCGCGGTTGCGGGCGGCAGAGCGGTTCAACGTCGTCGAGCAATCGCGCCGCCTCGAAACCGCGTTGCTGCGCGTGTCGGTGCCGCAGATCGTTGGATGCTGACGGCCGCGGATTTTCCGGATGGTACGCCGCTGCGGCATTTTTTTGCGTGGAACGCGCGACGATGGTGGCCCGACCAGCGCTATCGGATGCTCCGCGATCCCGTGCGGCTGGCCGCGGCGCCAACCAGGCAGCTTTCCGATGTGCTGCGCCAAGCGGTCGGCAACCCAGATATTGCGGCACATGCCGCCGTATTCGCGGCATTCGAGCAGCTTCAGTCGCCGCCCGCGGAACCGCGCCGCGTTCTGGTGATCCGGCTTAGCGCGTTCGGCGATTTCGTGCAGGCGCTGGGGCCGATTGCCGCTATCCGCCACCACCACAAAAGCGACCAACTGAGCCTGCTGACCACCCGGCCGCTCGCCGGATTTGCCGAGGCGACAGGCTTCTTCGATCAGATCATCGTCGATGACCGGCCCAAGGCGTTGGATGCCCGCAGTTGGCTCGCGTTGCGACGGTGCCTGCGCCAGGGCGGTTTTGACCGCGTCTACGATTTGCAGACCTCGCAGCGCACGATGCTTTATTCGTGGCTGCTGCGGCCGGGATTGCCGGAATGGTCAGGGGTCGCGCCGGGATGCTCGCATCCGCACGCCAATCTCGGCCGGGATGCCCAGCACACGCTCGACAAGCAGGCCGAGCAACTGTTGATGGCCGGGGTTTACCCGACCCCATTGCCCATTCTGCCGCCGTTCGGCCGGCCGTTGCCGGCTGAGCTCGCCAAGCGGGATTTTATCTTGCTGGTCCCGGGATCGTCGCCACAGCACCCGGAAAAGCGCTGGCCTGCACGTTCTTTCGGTACTCTGGCGCAAGCGCTGGCCGGTAACGGTTTTCTGCCGGTGATCGTCGGGACAGCGTCGGAAGCGCCGCTTGCCGCAGCGATCCGAGAGGCCTGCCCTGCCGCGCTCGATCTGGTCGGGCGCACCGATCTTCCCGAACTCGCGACGCTGGCACAACGGGCACGGCTCACGATCGGTAATGACACCGGCGTGTGTCACCTCGCCGCGGCGGCCGCTTGCCCGTTGATCGTGCTGTTTTCCCGAGCCTCCGATCCCGCCAAATGCAGCCCGCGCGGCCGTGCCGTCCGAGTGCTGGCCGTTCCGGATTTAAGCGAGCTTCGCGCCGCCACCGTCATCGCGGCGGTAACCGACGTTCTCGCCAGGGATTTGGCGGCCGGCTGACCATCGCCGCCCTTGGGCGATCGGCGCCCTTGGCCGCTGCCGGCGAAACGCGGCGGTAGGCGAATTGCTGAAAAACGTGGGACACTGCTCCGTCATTTTACTGGCGCTACACTACGGGAGCGATCCGATGGCGGAGATGAAGCCGGCCCGTGCTCATGTGATTACCGGCGGTTTTCCGGCCGGCTCGATGGGCGGACACGACCACGATTACGCACGCCTGCGGCTGTTGGGGTTGCTGGCGGAGCGGGACATTCCCGCGTCGGTCGCCAATGATTTTGCAGATCTCGAAAAATGGTTGCCGGTCAGCCGGCTGCTGATCACTTATGTGGCCGGCCCTTATCCCAATGCCGCGCAGTGCCGCGCGCTTGAACCCTGGCTGAACGCAGGGGGCCGCTGGCTCGGCCTGCACGGGACCAGTGGTGGGCGCGCCGAGCGGGTCGAGGGCGCCCGGATGCGGCGCACGGTCACGACCGAACATCACGCGCTGCTAGGCAGCCGTTTTCTGACGCATCCGGCGATCTGCAAAATTCGCGTCGATGTTGCCGTCGATTCCCCGCTGACCCAGGGGCTGGGCCCGTCTTTTTCGGTCGAAGACGAGCCCTATTTCATCGAGTTGCAAGACCCGGCCGCGACGCAGATCCTGCTGACCGCCGATTACGGCGCCAACGGAACCGCGCCGGCCGGCACGTCGGCAACCGCGGCCCTCTACCCGACGGACGGCTCCCTGTTGGCTGACGGCAAGACCCGCGTTCTCGGCTATACCCGCCGGATCGGCGAGGGCGGCGTCACCTATTTTGCGCTGGGCCACTGCCACAACCCCGCGATCCGCGCCACCCGCCCGCCCAACCCCGCCGATACGACGCCTCCGACTTTCCACGGCCCTTGGGAGAGCGACGCGTTTACGACATTGCTGCGCAATGCCGTCACCTGGGGCATGGGGACCGGGCAATAAACAAGCAGCCTTGCGTCGAAACTGGTTGCTTGGCCGCGTCAGCGCTATTTTGAGCGCGGTCGCGCTTGAAGGAACGGATGATGAATTTCTTGCTGGTCGATGACGCTCCCGGTGCCGTGCCGGTAAGTGCCGTGTCGAAATCCGGGTTGGCGGCGTGGCGCGAGACGGCGACGGCGCGGGAGCGCGATTGGGTGGCGGCGACGGGATTTTCCGGTGAGGCCGGCAAGCTGGCGCTGGTCCCGAATGCCGAAGGCGGCCTCGGGCGGGTGCTGGTCGGTCTGTCGGAAAGCGATGCCGCGATGTGGGCGTTCGGCGGCTTATCGGGGGCATTGCCCGAAGGCAGCTACCGCATTGACGCGATTCCGGCGGACACCGATGCGAACCATGTCGCGCTCGGTTGGGCGCTCGGCACCTACGCTTTCAACCTCTACCGCGAGAAGAAAAAGCAGCCGGCGACAAGCCTGGTCTGGCCGACGGGCGTTGATCGCGGCTATGTCGAGCGGCTTGCCGGCGGTGTCTGTCTGGCGCGCGACCTGATCAATACTCCGGCCTCCGATCTCGGGCCGGCCGAACTGGCCGACGCCGCCGTGCAAGTCGCGAAAAGCGCCGGGGCGCGGCACCGGATCATCACCGGTAACGACCTGCTGGCCCAGAATTATCCGACGATCCACGCGGTCGGCCGTGCCAGCGATCGCGCGCCGCGGCTGGTCGACATCACGTGGGGCGACGCGGACGCCCCGAAAGTGACGCTGGTCGGCAAGGGCGTCTGCTTCGATACCGGCGGCCTCGACCTGAAGCAGGCTTCCGGCATGCGCATGATGAAAAAGGACATGGGCGGGGCCGCGATCATGCTCGGGCTCGGGCAGGCGATCATGGCTGCCGGACTCAAGCTGCGGCTGCGCGTTCTGCTGCCGCTGGTCGAGAACTCGGTGTCGGGCAATGCGATGCGGCCGCTCGATATCATCAGGACACGCAAAGGGTTGACGGTCGAAATCGGCAACACCGATGCGGAGGGCCGCCTGATCCTGTGCGACGCGCTAGCCGAAGCCTCGACGGAAAATCCCGCGATGCTGATCGACGCCGCCACCTTGACCGGCGCGGCGCGAGTGGCGCTCGGCCCGGAACTGCCGGCCTTATTTTGCAACGACGACGCGCTTGCCGCGCACCTGCTTGCCGCCGGCACGCAGGAAGACGATCCGCTGTGGCGCATGCCGCTGTGGAAGCCCTATCGGCGGCTGCTCGACAGCAAGGCAGCCGACCTCAACAATGTGTCGGACGGCCCGCAAGGCGGTGCGATTACCGCGGCGCTATATCTGCAGGAATTTGTCGGCGCCGGCATCCCCTGGGCGCATATCGACACGATGGCCTGGAACAACCGCACCCGCCCCGGCCGCCCCGAAGGCGCCGAGGCGCAAACGCTGCGAGCGCTATACGCACACATCGCCGCGACGTTCGGCTGACCGCTACCAGAGCAGCGGAACCTGCGCCGGAGAATCCGCTGAAAATCGAAACATTATTGCCGCTCGGCAAGCTTGATCCGGGGATACGCGCCGCACCGGCCGCGCGTGATCTCGGTGGTATCGCGGCCGAGGCGGCGCGTGCCGAGGCGCTCGGCTACGATGGGATCATCACCGAAGAAACCAAGGATGACCCGTTCATCGTGATGGCCTTGGCGGCACAGGCGACCCGTCGCGTATCGCTGGCGACCGCGGTGGCGGTGGCGTTTCCGCGCAGCCCGACGATAACCGCGATGAGCGCCTGGACCTTGCAGCGTTTGTCGCACGGCCGGTTCACGCTGGGGCTGGGATCGCAGGTCAAAGGCCACATCGAGCGGCGTTTTGGCGTGCCGTGGGCGGCACCGGGGCCGTGGCTGCGCGAATATGTCGGTGCGCTGCGGGCAATCTGGGACAGTTGGCAGAACGGCACGCGGCTCGATTTTCGCGGCGAGCATTACAAATTGAACCTGACGGTGCCTCTGTTCTCGCCGCCACCGATCGAGTACCCGCATATCGCGGTCGAACTCGCCGCGGTCAACCCGTATATGTGCCAGGTCGCGGGCGAGGTGGCGGATGGCATCCGCGCCCATCCAGTCGCGACGCCGCGCTACATCGCCGAAACCATGCTGCCGGCGGCCCGAAGCGGCGCCGCAAAAGCCGGCCGCGACCTCAGGAATTTCACGATGTGCGCGATGCCCTTGGTTGCCGCAGCGGCCGATCCGGCGACGCTTGCCGAACGCGTCCGCAATGTCCGGGCGCGCGTCGCATTTTATGCCTCGACGCCGGCTTACCTCGCGGCTTTCGACAGCGAGGGCTACGGCGAGATCGCACAGCGGCTACAAGGGTATGCGCGGGCGCAGCGCTGGGAAGAAATGCCGGGCCTCGTCAGCGACGCGATGCTCGACACCTACGCGGTCATCGGCACCTATGCCGAGATCGCCGGCAAGCTGCGCGCTCGCTACGCCACGGTTGCGACCGCACTCGAGTTCGCTATTCCGCTCACCGGCGCCGGTGATGAGGCAACGCTGCGCGGCCTGCTCGGCAGTTTGCGGCAAGACTGAGCGGCACGCTGCGAGCGCGACGTGAAGCCGGACCAAGTCTCGACGCTGAGTGAGGTGACCATCAATAATTCAACCCCGGCACCGGGCGGCCACGACGGCCGGGCGGGGGTACGCCGGGAATACCGGCATCGGGCGATGTCGGGGACGTGCCGGGTCCGGTGCCGGTAATGCCTTGCAGGGGCAGCGGCGACGGGCCGTGCGGCACGACGCAATTTCCGGTCTGGCCGCTCTGGCGCATCATGCCGGGCGATGCCAAGGTCGAATTGGGGGAAGTCAGCGTCGAATTGGGCGCCGGCTCGCGCATCGATTTCGCAGCGCCGGGCGCGCCGGGCGGCAGCGATGAAGGTGGTGCCGCGCCGAGCCCGACAAGCGGCTCGGCGGCCATGCCCGGCAATTCCGGCGGCGGCGCACCGGCCGGGCGCATCATCGCCTCGAGTTGCTTGTTACCGAGCTTGATACGATAGAATTTGTCGTAGAAGTCGCAGGTGGTCGTCCGCAGGTCTTCCTGCATCATGTCGGGATAGAGCAGCGCCGACAGCCAGTACATGCCGATCAGCCGGTTAATGCCGGACGGATCGTCGATCCAGCCGAACGGGCTGGTCGGCTCGAGATAGACCCGCTTATTGCGCACTGCCGCGAGCTGCCGCCACCCCCGATTGCGGTGCAGCGAATCATAGAAACCGCGGTGCTCGGTAATGATGATGTCCGGGTTCCACGCCAGTAATTGCTGTGGCGTTACCGCGACTTCGCCCTGGCGGCCGAGCGAACTCGCGACGTTCAGCGCTCCCGCCTCGTCGAGCGCCTCGCCGGCTGGCGAGCCGGGGAGCGCCGTCGCCATACCGTTGGCGCCGCGCGCAAAATAGACATGCGGCCGCTCGTTGGCGGGCCGAATCAGCAGCCGGCCGCGTAACCCGGCGATCGCATGCTCGGCAAACAGCGCAAGGTCGTCGGCGCGCTGGCCGGCGCCCAGCACGGCGCCGATCGAGCGCAGAATCGCCGGCGTACGGGCAAAGCTGTCATCGACCAGAATATAGGGAATCCCGGTCATTCGCTGCACCTGGTCGGCAAAGGCGGCGTTTTGGGGTGTGACGGCGCCGGCGTCGATGATCAGATCGGGGCGCAACTGCCGTGCCGTGGCGGCCATGCTGTCGGGCGCCCGGCGCAGTCGCCACCCGAGCACCGCGCGCCGGCCCGTGTGCGGCAGCAATCCTCGACCTGGGAGCCACTCCAGCCCGACGAGCTTGTCCGGAGCCAGGACCAGTGCAAGTACTTCGGCATTGCGCTCGGCCGGCATGACGCGGCTGACATGGTCCGGGAGCACGACCCGGCGCCCGGCGGCATCGACAAACTCGCCGGCTCCTGCCGGCAGCGTCGTCGCAAGAAGCAGGAGGACCGCGCCGAGACACCGGGACATAGCGCCAGAATACCGGTAAAACAAATGGGCGACGGGCGGGCGACGCGGCATCGGCTGCTCTCAATCTAACCGGAAAAATCCGTGGCCGGACTATAACCGGCGCGCTCCCGCTGGCAACCCGCGCCAGTCACAATCCCGACGCGCGGCATGCGAAACCCGGCCGTCGTGGCTTTCGGGCCGCGCGCTGTCAGATGCCAGTGCCAACGTCCATGCGCCGCAACAATGCTTCGATCGTTGCGATCGAGTGAAAGTTTTCCGGCGTGATGTCGGTCGGGGCGATTTCAATGTCGAATTCGGCCTCGACGGCGAACATCAGGTTGACCATGTCGAGCGAGCTGAGCCCGGCCTCGCTGAGACGCACATCAACCGACGGGACTCGGTCGATCGCATTCTTTGCCAAAATCTGGGTAACGAGGGCGATCAACCGATCCTGCAGCATGAGCGGCTCCGCAACGGCAAGCTTCCGGTAGCGGCCGCCAGACCCTGGGACGCGCTCGCCCGACAACTTAGCCACCCATTCCCAAGAATCAACCGCGCCCGATTAACCCTAAAGTAAGTGCTCCACCCTATCTTCGCGGGCAGGTAACGAACGCGGTAGATTGACGGCGACGCCGCGGCGCCGGTACGGCACGACGGCGTCGGCAGACCTGTTCGAGAATTTCGGCTTTCGGGGGAAATAGGACATAACATGACGGCTCTTCGCGCCTTGGCTGACCTGCCCGCGTCGGATGGCGAGGCAGGGTTCGCGGCTCGCGCCGAGACGGTGGCCGCGGCGGCGGCAGCCAACGCCCTCGCTGTCGATCGCGAGGGCCGGTTTCCGCACGAGACGTTTACCGCTGCACGCGAGCAGCGGCTGCTCAGCATCATGGTGCCGCGCGAATTCGGCGGCGACGGCGCCGATGTCTCGGCTGTCGCCGACATCTGCTATCGGCTGGGGCAGGCCTGCTCGTCGAGCGCGATGATTTATGCGATGCACCAGATCAAGGTCGCCTGCATCGTGCGACATTGTGCCGGCAGCGAGTGGCACGAAAAGCTGCTGCGCCGTCTGTGCCGCGAGCAGCTGCTGTTTGCATCATCGACGACCGAAGGGCAGGCGGGCGGCAATGCGCGCGCCAGCACCGCGCCGGTCGAGACCGACGGTGACCGCTTTACTCTCGATCGCAAGGCTACAGTCATCTCCTACGGCGCGGCGGCCGATGGTGTCGTCACAACCGCGCGGCGCTCGCCGGACGCGTTGCCGACCGATCAGGTCCTGGTCGTGCTGCTCAAGGAGAATTACACGCTCGACCCGATTCTCGAGTGGAACACGCTCGGCATGCGCGGCACCTGCAGCGCCGGGTTCGCGCTCAAGGCCGCGGCGGGCACCGAGCAGATCCTGCCGGTGCCATACGAGAAGATTCACGCTCAGACGATGACGCCGGTGGCGCATCTGACGTGGGCGGCAGTATGGGCAGGCATTGCTGCCGCGGCGGTCGAGCGTGCGCGGCAGTTCATCCGCAGTGCGGCGCGGCAATCGGGCGGTCAACTGCCGCCCGGCGCGGCGCATTACACCAAGGCGACGGCCTCGCTGAGCACCTTACGCGGCCTCGTCGCATCGGCCGTCGAGCGCTACGAAAATGCCAGGGACGACGAACAGAAGCTGGTATCGCTCGCTTTCCAGACGATGGTGAACCTGACCAAGGTCGAGGCGTCGGAAATGGCGGTGGAAACCGTCATGCACGCAATGCGCGCCTGCGGCCTCGCCGGCTATCGCAACGACAGCGATTTCACGATCGGCCGCTACCTGCGCGACGTGCTGTCGTCGCCGCTGATGATCAACAACGACCGCATCCTATCAAACGTCGCGAACGCGTCGCTGATGAGCCCGGTCGCTGCCTCTCTTACCGATTAGCCGTTTTCCGGAGTACCAGATGACCATGATCGACAAGACGCTTGCCCAGCACCCGGCGGCGCGGGCGGATGCCGCGCTGGAGGCGATGGCCGCGGTGCTGTTTCGCCCGATGGGGGCGGACGGCGTCTATGCCCGCACCGCGCTGTACGAAGATATCGTCGAGCGCCTTGCCGGGCTGATCTCGCGGCACCGCGAGCAGGGCACCGAAATCCTGCGCTTTCCGCCGGTGATGAGCCGGCATGTGGTCGAAAAATCTGGATATCTCAAAAGCTTTCCGAACCTGCTCGGCTGCGTCTGCTCGCTGCATGGCAGCGAGCGCGAGATTCGCGCCGCCGCCGACAAGCACGAGCACGGCGGCGACTGGACCGAAACCTTGCGGCCGGCCGAACTGGTGTTGTCTCCGGCTGCCTGTTATCCGGTCTATCCGCTGGTGGCGGAGCGCGGTTTGGTGCCGGTCGGCGGCGTCAAATTCGATGTCGCCTGTGATTGCTTTCGCCGAGAGCCGTCAAAGCATCTCGATCGGCTGCAATCGTTCCGCATGCGCGAATACGTCTGCATCGGCACGCCGGACGAAATCACCACATTCCGCAGCCGCTGGGTCGACCGCGCGCAGGAAATCGCCGACACGCTCGGCCTCGCGTACGATGTGGCGCCGGCCAGCGATCCATTCTTCGGCCGTACCGGGCAGGTCATGGCGATCAGCCAGTTGCAGCAGGCGTTGAAATTCGAGCTGCTGATCCCGGTGCGCTCGACCGAGGAGCCGACGGCCTGCATGAGCTTCAACTATCATCTCGACCATTTTGGCGAGATCTGGGGCATCCGCAGCGAGGCGGGGATGGTCGCGCACACCGGCTGCGTCGCGTTCGGCATGGACCGGCTCGCGGTCGCGATGTTTGCGCAACACGGGGTGGACGTTGCCGGCTGGCCGGCCGGGGTGCGTCATGCCCTGGCGCTTGATTGAGGCAGTGGCGCTCGACCCGCATGTAAAGCGGCTGCTCGGCATGGTCGCGGCCGCCGCGCCGGGTGCGCCGCGCCCGGAAACGATTGAGGAGCGCCGGCAGGGTTTTGCCAAGCTGATGGCATTGTCCGGCATCGGCATGCCGGTCGCGCAGGTTGAGGATCGCACCGCACCGGGCCCGGGCGGGCCGATACCGGTACGGCTCTACACTCCGTTTGGCGTCGAGGGTGAGCAACTGCCGGGCCTCGTGTTTTTCCACGGCGGCGGCCTCGTTGCTGGCGGGGTCGACACGCACGATTCGCTGGCCCGCGCTCTTGCCAACGAAACTCGCGCCCGGCTGATCTCCGTCGATTATCGGCTCGCGCCCGAACACCCGTTTCCGGCAGCCGTAATCGATTGTCGCGCCGCGTTTGCTTGGGCGATCGAGCACGCCGCCGGGATCGGCATCGATCCCGATCGGGTTGCGATTGCCGGAGATTCGGCGGGTGCCACCCTTGCCGCACTCGTCTGTCAACAACTGGCGACCGGCGGTGCACGACAGCCGCTGTTTCAGCTGCTGCTGTGCCCGATCACCGATTTCGCAGCCGATACCCCGTCGCGCCGCCAATTCGGCAAGGGGTATCTGATCGATTCCGGCATGATCGCATCGGATTTGTCGCACTATCTGCCGCGGGGCATCACTGCTGCCGAGCCGGCGATATCGCCGTTGCGCGCGAGCGATCTGCGCGGCGTATGCCCGGCCTATATCCATACCGCCGAGGCCGATCCGTTGCGCGACGAGGGCGAAGCCTATGCGATGCGGTTGCGCGGCGCCGGGGTGGTGGCGCATTACACTTGCCATTCCGGCATGATCCATCTTTTCTACGGCATGGCCGGAATCGTCCCCTATGCGCGGACCGCGCTGACGCAGATCGGAGGGCAGGTTCGCGCTGCGTTTGCCGGGACCGCATCGCCGGCAGAGCATAACCGTTTGCACGGCTGAAAAGGCGCCGCATGACAGATCGCAATCAGATCGATCGGTTGCTCCGGGGTCTTTACGACGCACGAGCGCGTGGTGATCTCAACGCCGTCTGCGCCGCCTTTACGGACGATGCCGCCTTCCAGATTGCCGGGGCGAGCAATGCCAGCCCGATCGCGATCACCGCGCACGGCATCGCCGAGTTCCGCCCGTGGCTAACGTTGATGCTGAAGACGTTTCAGCTCGACGAGGTCCAGATTCTGCGGCTGATCGTCGATGGAGACAATGCCGCCGGCCACTGGCAGGCGCGCATCCACTCGCGGGTCACCGGCGCCAAGGTATTGACCGAACTGGTCGATATCATTCAGGTGCGAGATGGGCGGATTTCCTCCTATACCGAATTCTTTGTGCCGCGCTGACGCGCCGTTTCCGTTGAGCGAAATACCGGCAAAACAGGGAAAATCGGCGCGTAAGGGCAAATCGGCACTCAAGGATTGGGTGCGGGCGCTTGAAGCAACGGCGCCGATTGCCAAGCATCCGGCCGTCACGCTGTCCAGCCTGATCGATGATCTCGCCGGCCAATTCGGCGACGCGCCGGCATTATTGTCGGATGCGCAGCGCCTGAGTTATCGCGAGTTGGCAGAGCGGGCCAATCAATATGCGCGCTGGGCGATGGCTCACAGCATTCGTGCCGGTGATGTCGTCTGTCTGCTGATGCCGGATTGCCCGGAATATCTTGCGGTATGGCTCGGCATCACCCGGGCCGGCGGGGTCGTTGCGCTGCTCAATACCAATCTGAGCGGTGAGGTGCTGGCGCACGCGATTGGTGTCGCGAAACCTGTCGGCATCATCTCCGGCACCGCTTTTGCCGGCGCGATTGCGGCAATCGACATGCGTCCGGCAGTCCCGAAATGCTGGGTACTGGGCGGCGCGGCGGCCGGGTTTCCTGACCTTGATCTGCGGAGTTATGCCGGCCATCGCATCGATCCCGCTGAATGCAGACCGCCGTTGCTCGGCGACCGCGCGCTGTGCATCTACACCTCGGGCACCACCGGGCTGCCCAAAGCCGCCAATGTCAGCCACTACCGGATCATGCAGTGGTGCTACTGGTTCGCCGGCATCATGGATACCGGCCCGGCCGACCGCATGTACAACTGCCTGCCACTGCAGCACAGCGTCGGCGGCATCGTGGCGGTTGGGGCGCTGTTGGTGCGGGGCGGGTCTGTGGTATTGCCGGGACGGTTTTCGGCGAGCCGTTTCTGGGACGACATTGTTCGTTGGGACTGCACATTGTTTCAGTATATCGGCGAATTGTGCCGCTATCTGGTCAACAGCAAGCCTCACCCGAGCGAGGCGGCGCACCGCATCCGCTTATGCGCCGGCAACGGCTTGGCAGGCGATGTCTGGCGCCCGTTTCAGGAGCGGTTCAAACTGCCGCGCATCCTCGAATTTTACGCCGCCACCGAAGGCAGCTTCTCGCTCTACAATGTTGAAGGCGAACCCGGCGCGATCGGGCGCATCCCGTCCTTTCTGACACACCGCTTTCCCGTCGCCCTGGTGCGCTTTGATGTCGAGGCCGGCGAGCCGGTACGCGCCGACGATGGGTTGTGCATCCGCTGCGCCCCCGATGAAACCGGCGAAGCCTTGGGTAAGCTCGGCGATTCGGCTGGGCGGTTTGAAGGCTACACCGATGCGCAGGCTTCCGAACGAAAGCTGCTGCGTGATGTTTTTGCCGCCGGCGACGCATGGTTCCGTACCGGTGATCTGATGCGTCGCGATGAACGCGGCTTTTTCTATTTCATGGACCGGATCGGCGACACGTTTCGCTGGAAGGGCGAAAACGTATCGACGACCGAAGTCGCGGCGGTAATTGCCACCTGCCCGGGCGTGTGCGAAGCGGTTGTCTACGGCGTTAAAATCCCTGGCGCGGATGGGCGTGCCGGGATGGCGGCGATCCTCGCCGATGCTTCGCTGGACGTCGCGCAATTCCGGCAGTATCTGACAGCGCGCCTGCCGGATTACGCCAGGCCGTTGTTTCTGCGTATCCGCACCGAAATTGAGACGACGGCAACATTCAAGCCGAAGAAGCAAGAGTTGATGGCGCAGGCATACGACCCTGTCCTCGTCTCCGAGCCGCTGTTCTTCGACGATCGTCAGCGCGGGACGCTCGTGCCTCTGGACGCCGCACTGCATGCCAGCATCGTGGCCGGCACGGTACGTTTCTAAGACGAAATATCGGCTGACCCTTGTCACGTCGTCGACAACAGCCGGAATCAGTTCCTTGGCGGGACCGCGGCTTGCCGAAGGCTTTGCCCGGTAGAAAGAATGGTGGGCGCGACAGGGATTGAACCTGTGACCCCTACGATGTCAACGTAGTGCTCTCGTGTCATGTGATTGATTTCATTGACGGTGGCTGACGGCATTTGACGGGACGTTCCGTGAACTGACGGGTATAATCCGGACGTTATCCGGACACCTGGGCCGTGGCTTGGTCCCAGTCGTACTGCGGCTCGCCGATTTTTCTGGCGCATTGATGACAAAGGGAAGACCATGCGCCGGCCTTAGTAATCGCAGCATCTATTGCTGCATCGGCTGAGTTTGCGTTAACTTCAAAAGCTTGCTCGGAAACAACAGGGACGTATACGACATATTTCATCAATCCATTACCTTCCGTGCTGCAGCCAGATATTCCGGCTGGTGATGCAAATACAGTTCGGTGGTTCGCGCATGACTGTGGCCGAGCCAGCCGCCGATAAGCCATAGGTCAACACCGGCTTGCGCGAGCCATGTTCCCGCACTGTGTCTCAGCGTATAGGGGATAACATCCGCCCCAAGCCTCGCACGCTCCCGCGCTCGCGCAAAGGCGCGTTTGACGCTGCCGAGCTTCTTGCCGCGATAGGACAGCACATAGGGCGACGCGGCGCGTGCATGGGCTTTCAGCAAAAACCATCGCAGCCGCCGCGGCACCGGTATCACCGGGCGGCGCTTGCTGGTCTGCTGTCGCCCTGGTGGATTGAGATTGATGGTATTTCGGCTGAAATCGATCTGGGTCCAGCGGAGATCGAATAGCGCCGCAGGGCGCGCGCCGGTGCGCAGCGCCAGCATGATAAATAGTGGCAGGTGCCCGCGAGCCTGGGGATCATGACGGCTAGCCCATAGCAGCGCGGCAGCTTCGGAGCGGGTTAGCCATCGCGCGCGCGCTGGCGACTTCTCGGGCAGCTCGACGAACGGTCGCTCGATCAGTTTTCCGTTTTTGTGGGCGTATCCGATCGCCGCGGACAGAACTGAAAGTTCGCGCGCCGCCGTTGCAGGAGATACGGTTCGTTCACGCACGTAGGCGCGGCACGTCTCTGGTTTCACATAATCACAGGTCCGATTGCCCCACCATTTCAGCAAGGCGGCGATCGCATATCCGGCCGTCTCTTTGCCGACGACATGTTCGGTCTCCACATGGCCATCGGCATAAAGGGCCAGCACGTCGGCTATGCTCGTTTGAGCGGCACGACGTGGGCCGTCCCAGGTGAGGGGAGTGTCTCGGTTCGAGAGCCAGTCCGAGAAGATTTTATGAGCTTCTGCGAGATCGCCAGTGCCCGTGCTACGCTCTCGGCTACGGCCGGTTCTGGGGTCGGTCCAATAGATGTAGAACGTGCCTTGTCTTTTTTTGTTGGGCCGGAGTTTCGGCCCTTCGGGCGGGCGGGACATGCGACGCTCTCCTGCCATGCGGTCAAATCGTCAGCACGGTACATTATGCGGCCGGCCACCCGTCTATAAGCGATGCGACCGGACACACGTTCCGAACGAAGGGCGCGCGGATCGATGTTGATCATTCTGGCCGCTTCCGCCTCGAAAAACAGCGGCTCGATATGGGGACGCTCAGCCCTTTCACCCGCCATCAGGCTACGCCCCGCCGCCGTCGATCTTGGAGCCACATCCGGCGCGCAGGGCGGGCGAGGTCATCAGGAGCAGCCACAGAAATGTATCCTGCAAGGCTTGCCAGCGCACGTCTGCGCTTCCCGACAGAGATGCCGATGAACGCACGTCAAACGAACATCTGGTTCCTGCTCGATGGCAGCACGACATAGGCGGCGTTTCTCCTCCGACCATGTGGCGACCTCGGCGGCCGCGGCGTCCAGTTGCTGTTTAAGCCAGCCTGGTTTCGGGATATAGTTAACCATTACCGATATCCGAGCCGTCAGTCCGCCGCGCGCGCGGGGCGGGTGAGATCATCAGCCATCGCCAAGCTCTCGGCGCGCATCGTCCCTGGCGCGGTTTAGTTCCGCCATCAGGGTGTTATCCCCTCCCTGGTCAGGATGACGCTTGCGCGCCAACCGTCGATAGGCGGCTTCCGCAATGGTCAAGGTCACCGTAGACTCACGATGCAATTCCAGTACCTCACGCCACGATCGCTCCTGATCTGGCGACGGTAGTGCAGCAAATCCGGAAAACATCTCTGCGACGGTAGCGACGCCATGTCGCTCGATCGCGCGCGTGGCTTCGATATGAGCAGCGATAGCCGCTATGTTGTCGGCGACGCGCTTGTAGGTGTCGCAGGGCATGCAGTGCGGTTTATCCGCAAGCTGAAAATACAGTGCTACACCAGGATCATTAGGTTCTGACTGGCCGGATCGAGGGCGTCCGTCTAGACGCGGCTCAAGATTTGTGCTGATAACCGCGAAGCGAGCGCGGACCATATCAAGTTCGCGCTGCAACCGTTGCAAAGCCTCGGCGACCGTCAACGACTGTAAGCCGTTACCTCGGCCACCCGTCTTGAATTTGCCGTCGCGGCGCAGGCTAGAAAGGCGCCGTTCACGGCCCTGGGGCCACGCCAGAGGAAACGGTGTTGCGGCGTCAGCCATCGGCGCCTTCACCCTCAACGGCGGCGGCGGCGCGACGGCGTTCCTTAAACAACGCCCCATGCAGAGCATTGACGATCTGGGTCATGCGCCATCGCTGTTTCAACCCAACCTCAGCGCCAAACGCTGTCCATTGCGCCTCGGTGAAATTCGTCGCGTGAGGAAGAACGATGGCCTGCCCGCGCACAAGGGCAAGCAGGCCCTCTTCGCGCACGGTTCGGCGATAGCTGTTGCGAGCCTGTTCGCTTAGTCCAAGCCAATACTGCTCTGGTGTATCTTGTCTGTTTTCCGACTTGATGAACCCGGCCCAGCAAATAGCGCAGGCTAGAGCTTCCTTGGCGGTCCAAGGCGCGGGCCGCGGCGCTGTCGTATTTTCTTCTGTCACGGTGTATGTTCCTCTTTCGCCGCCAGCAGCGGCTGCTCCGCGTCATTGCAGGCTTGGTCTCCGTCGCAGCAATGAAATACCCCTCCAATGCATCCGGCGGTACACGGCAGCGACATCACGGCATCCTCTATCCGGTGTACGATCTCTCTGCGCGCGTTGATCAGAATCTCGCCGGCGCCGTGACAGGTAGGACAGATCATGGCGTCGGCGACCCCTTCGGCAGTTCAGTGATGATGATTTCAATATTAACGCCTCGTTGTTTCGCTGCGTATTGGAGCTTCTCCCGCCATGCTGTAGCTACGCCCGTTATTTTTATCTCATTGGGAAATGGCTCAGTAAGAAGCGCATCTGCAATAAGAACTTCGAGTATGTCGTGCTCGCGGCCGAATTGATCTTTCATCCTCACAATCCCTCTCCTCGCTCGATCTGGTCGGCCAGGGCGAATAGCTCAGAGGCCGCTGACTGCATATTCTTCAAGGGTGGGTCTTCCCAATAGGCGGCGTCATGCGCATCGGCTATCTGCTGCGCTTTAGCGCGAAGCATTGCGAGGATGTGTTTGCGCTCGGTGGCGGCGCCATCTTTGATAACAGCTAATGCCATTGTGTATAGCTCATCGGGGGTAATAAGCAGCATTTCGGGCCAATCTTCCGGACTCGTCCGATCGGGTAATTCGCAGACATCTATAACTAACGCATCAGCCAACCGCTCGGCCGCGCTCGGCTTCGTCTCCTGGGTCATATCAGTATTTAATCCCATCTCGGATCGTTCGGATAGCCCGGATCGCCCTTGCGGTTCCTCGGCGCTCAGCGGCGCGTTTGACACGGCCATTTCTGCCTCTTAAATATATAGCTTCTTCCTATTATTTCATTATACCTATCGCGTACTAGAATTACTTGGGCCAGTTCCCATCCATGTGTTCCCCAATCGTTTAGAATGTCATCTTGAAGGAAATCACGCGTACCAACTACATGATATTCCCATTGTGGACCGAGATATTCGCTCATTCCCAATCATCCCCTGGAACACTACCATGTTGATCTAGACCAAAAGCGCCGCGCCATTTCAAGATACCGGGTGCTGATTTTTCTTCGCCTTTCTCTTTGCAGCTTCGCGCCCAGGACTTGGCTTGCTCGCGGTGCATTTCTTCTTTTTCTTCCGGCGTCATCGCATCATACGCACGCCGAGCTTCGGCGAGCAGCTTGGTAAGTTCTGGGTTGTCGTCGCGCTTTTCATGTAATGCCATGTGCGGTTTTGTTTCCGGAGGCGTGATTTCCGGTAAAAGTTTAATGAGACAATGTATAGCGAGTCTCGCGTACTCGATTTCCCCCGCCCTCTGCTCCAGCCGGTTGCACAAATCCATGATCGTCGTGTTGTGCCGGGTCCATGACTGGCCGCTGCGACACGAGGCGATAAGCTCGGCGTCGGTTTCGAGGTAGGGTTTCATGCGGGCACCTCGTTCCATTCGCGTCCGTCGAGCAGCCGGCCGGCGGCTTTCTTGCTGCGGCGCATATTTGGTGGTGGGTTGCGCCCCTGCAAATCGGTGTAGAGCAGCGCGTCCGGGTGCCAGTTCCCCCACTGCTTGAAAAAATAGGCAACCCCGGCCCAGAGACAGAAATCGCGTGCGCCTCGGTGCCAGTCAGGATGCGACGGCCGGGCCTTCGGGCCGCTCTCTCCGCCCGAAATCAGCTGTGACAGAAACTCCCAGCCGCTCCAATCCACAGGACCGAGTGCTGGCTCGTAACTGACAAACGTGCGCCAGCCAGCGGCGGCAAGGGCGCTAAGCGGCTCTCGGCGCTCATCGGCGCGCTGTTGATCCTCTACCGAGCAGCCGAGCCAGACATTGGGGAGCGGCCAAGTATCGATCTCGTCCAGCTTGTCGTATGCGCCCGTTAAGATGGCGGCGCCAGATAGCGCCGGAGAGCGATCAATGCTGTTCGCTATAAGGTTTGGCCGCGATGATTTCGCGACATACTCCCGCATCCGCTCGGTCCGCTTGGTCAGAAACAGGTGCGTATGTTGCGGCGTCAACGCGGCGACCGCGAATATCCGATCGAGCCATTCGTCGGTCACGAAGTCGGCAAACAAGTCCGTCATCGATCCCCAGAAGATGCGGCGCGGGCGTTTCCACCGAAGTGGTTGCATCAGCATCTTTTCGTCGAGAAACAACTCGACTTGGTCGCGGTTCTGCCGCTGGAAGGCCACGCCAGCGCCGATGCCGCGGCGATTGAATGCTTCGCTGTAGCAGTTGATGCAGCCGGGGCTGGCGTGCTCGCAAAAATGACCGACCCTGCCGGTGGCGCGGTTGCGGGCGCGGATCGGTGTGAGGGTCGAGTCCGTCCATTCGATTTTGCTGTTGTCAGCCATCTTCCCTCACCCCTCCATCATTCCGCAGCATCCTGCAGCTCAGCTGGCCCCGCGGCGGCGCTCTTCGGCAGCGAATAGAAATCACCCTCGCGCACCAGCTTCCCTGAGCGGACGGCGTTCAGCAGAAAAACGTGTACCGACGCCTTCGGCAGCCCGGTCTGAGCGACGATATCGACTTCGCACATCGCTTCGTCAGCGTCGTCGTCGGTAGGCTCCAGCAACGCCATAACCTCGCGCTGCACCGGCCGGCGCTCCGCGACTGGCGGCTGCGGTTGCGGCTCGGGAGAGCGGTCTGCGCCATCTCCCTGCCCCGCCGCGATGATCTCGTGTTCCTCGATCCGGGCCGCGATCACAGCACGCTCCTGGCGCTTGTCGGCGAGCGCCCGCTCATCGTGCTGGATGTCGATATCCATGCCGTCGAGTTGACGATGCAGTTCGTCGAGACGGGTGTTTGTGGGGATTGCGGTCATGGTGTTGCTGTTCCTTCTTCTTCAAATTTTCCAGAACCGTCACAATCCGGACAATTTCCAGTGCCGTCACACAAGTCACAATCTTTGGTTTCTTGAAAAATGTCCTTTCCAGAGCCATCGCAGTCCGGACAAACTCCCGTGCCTTGGCACTCTTTACAATCCTTCATCGCTCATCACCTCACGCTAAAGATCACAGCGAGCACGGTGCCCGCGTATAGTCCAAGAGCCAGTGCGATCGGCAGGAGCGCGCCATGCCGCCGCCAGACGCCGCGCCAGTCGTGCCGGCAGCGGGCGCGTGCGGGCCGGTAGAGCGCACCGGTGGTTTGCAAAAGATCGAATGTGTCTAAATCGCGCGCGCCATCGAAGATGGTCATGCCGCATTTCCATCGAAAAGCGGCGTCCCATGCATTGAGCGAGGCAACGCAGGTTGCGGCGACGGCATATCAGCAGGCTGCAACTGCATTGCCAGCAGACCGCCCCTCGTTTCGCCGCACGGGCGAAATCCCGCTTTCAGATAAGTCCAACCCCAAGTTTCGATGCCATGAACCATCGTTGGGCGCACAAACTTACGATTAATGAACGTCACCATTCCGAGCGTAGGCGGCTCGCCGTAATGAGCGAGCGTCGCCGCCACAGCTTGACGGATAAGTTCGGATGCTTTACCGGCGTTCTCAGATCGAAACGCCGAACAAACCCATGCGCCCGCCCATGCGTGCTTCACAAATTCAGCGAACGGTGCTGATGTGATCCAGAACGCGCGACCGCATTCAGTGACAAACACGACACACGATCCTGGTGGAGCAAACTGCGGAGAGCCGATCTTCTGGCGATTGTAGTGACGATCAGCCAATTGACGCGCAGCCGGATCGGCGCGGTGCGAGAGACACCATTTCACGCCGCACCTCCAAACTCGCCTACCGGCGGCAGGCAGTACCGGATCGACCGCGACGGCACGTACCGGGGCTCGCGTCCGCCGAAATCGACCTCGAACCACACGGCGCCGCGCTCCTCTTTCATGTTGCCGGTGAGGATGCCGCGCTCCCGGGTGTGCGCATGCTGCGCGCCGACGCCTTTAACCATATGGACGAGCTGGCGCGTGCGGCCGGATATGTCGAGCGGGCCTGTCGGGAGGGGGGTGGCGAGGACTGAGGTCATCGCTCTGCGCCTCCCGCTCCCCGCAGCGTCGCAATATCCGCCAGCGCCATCCTCGCGTGAATCACCGCTCTGGCGCGTTCGCCGGCATTGTCCAGGGAGCCGACAAGTTCGCGGATCGCGTTTGCCGCAAGGTCGAGTGCCGCTGTCGTGCGGTCGCGAGGCGGTGCGGTCAGATAGGGGCTGGCTGGCGGGGTCATGGCAGTGGAACCTCCAGCACAATCCGGCTGCCGCCGCGTAGATAATGTGGAACAAGCGTCGGCGTCGGCGTCGCACCGTAAATCCAGCAAATTGTTCGGGCACCGACACACACCATGCACCGGATGAAACGCGCTCGCCCTCGGTCAAACCACAGACGCCAGCCAACACCTTCGCAGGATGGGCAGGTAAACATCTGGATCGCACTCATGGCCGCGCCGCCGCTTCTAAAGCCGCGAGGTCAATCAGCCAGTCTGGAAGTGCCCCACCCGCCGGGACAATCCGCATCTGCGGCAGCGTGCGCGGCTGACGAGATTTGCGACGGTCGCGTTTGCGGGCACGCTCGCGCTCGTGAACTATCGGTTTCGGAAGTTCTGCGATAGGCGCGTGGAATGCGGCTGTCATAGCTCGTTCAACTCCACGATTTGGAAATCTGCTTGCCCGCTTAGGAACAGAGCGTTTGCTTCGGTATATGAAATAGCGTCGTCTAATGAACCGAATACGGCTATTGGTTCATTTTCATTTTCCGGGTTGTAGACAAACTCGACAGGTCCGCCATTCACTCGATAAAGAATTACGCAATCGATCATCTTAACCCCCACGGACTATCGGTTTCGGAAGTTCTGCAGCGATGGATGTGGTCATGATTTTTGCCTTGCCCGGATATCGGCCATCCGAGCGCGATAATCTGCCAGGGCTTCTGGATGCCCGCGCAGGATCGACTCCATGCGCTTGTCGGCTTCATCCCATTGCCTATCCAGCATTGCGCGGATATCAGCTTTGGCTTCTGCGTTTTCGGCGGCGCGGCGGCGGCCTAAATCATAGGAAGCCGAAGTCAAGGACGGAGGCGCAATACCAGCCTTAAAATCCTTGTGTCCTTTTTCGTAATCGTGGACATTAAGGCCTCCGACTAATTCTCCGTTTGGTGTGCGAAGTCCATTTCTTACGTCGTCTTCTGTCCAGTCTCCGATTGCCATCTCAAGCCGCCTCCCTCTCGCCAGCACTCTCGGCCGGCCACAAAATCTCGTTGCAGATCGCTTGCATGTCGTCGCCGGCAACCAGTCGATCGGCGAGGTCGTTTCGACCGGCGGCGCGCAGATATTGGATTGCCTCGAAGACCAGTAGATTGCGCATCAAGCCGTCCCGCTCTGTGTCGAGCGCCCGGTGCAACTTGATTCCGGCAAGATCGAACGGGGAGCGCGGGTCGTTGGGGGCAATCATGGGGCCGGGGCTTTCGCATCGACCAGAGCCGCGCGGCCGGCGTCGGTGATGCGGTAAACGTAAAGTTCGGGGCGCTTCCAGTGGAGGCTAACAAAGCCTTTCAAATAAAGAGACCTACCAATGTTCGACCCGCATCCTGCTGTCGATCGACGGGATTCAAACATGCCGCCTGATATCCAATGCCCCAGATCAAAGGCGGTCACTGGCTCTGGTTGCATTGCAAGAAACTCCAGTGCACTCAGCTCTTTATCAGTCATCGTCTCTCCGCCTCCTCGACAGTCAAAAGCTCATCCTCGCAATGAAAGACGCGGAAAACCTCAATCTTTTCGACGCAATCGAAATGCGGGCCACGCTCAACAGCGTCGTGCAAATCCTCGATTTCCGAGAGCATGTGCTCGATTTCGACTGATCCTGCCTCAGTGCGATACCAAATCACCGCACGCCAGCGAGGCACCGTCCACCCAGTGTTCACAGCCGTCCGCTCTCCCCAGCTAAGGCCGAGCGGCCAGCATCGGTGATGCTGTACCAGCCGATTGCCATTTTACTGACAAAGCCGAGGTCAATAAGACGCTGGAGCCGACGCCTCGCCCACTGGGGGTCGTAGAAATGCTTGCATCCCTCTGCGACCCAAACCGCAGTTGCTCCGTCAGGTTGCGTTTCTAGGTACATCAGAATTTGCTTTTGATCGTCGGTAAGGTCTTTTTGTTTACACGCGCTCACAGTCCATCTCCTCGTTGGCCGATCCCCTCCACCCCAGCCAACTCCGACAGTTGCGCAGCGGCTTCCAGCAGCCGTTCGCCGGCCTTGCGCATAAGGTTTGCCGCGGAGATCGGGACTGGCTCGAGATCAATGAGGGCCGATCGCGCCCATTTAAGATCGACCTCTACTGAGATCAGCGCGCCGGCGATCTCTGCGATCGGACTGATGGGGACGAGGGCGAGAGATGTTGGGGCGGGGCAGCCCATCAGCCGCGCCCCTCCCCGCTCGGGGTGGGCGCTGGGGCGTTGAAGCTCTCTAGCTTGTCAGCCACCATCTCGGGAGTGACGGTGGGAAAGAAAGGGTAACCGACATAACTAAATACTTTATAAGATTGCGTTAGCGACAACCCGAAGAATTCGGCTAATTTACAAACGCGAATTCCGTCGCGTTTGTCGATGAAGTATTTTTTACGATCTATCCAAACCAGCGCCGCAACACCAGCGGCGCAACCGACTGTACCACAGTCACCGTAGTCCCGTAGGCCGACACTAAAATTCCACCGGTGCCCCTTCGGCATCTCATGCCTCAGCACCTGCGCCAGCCTGGCGCGGCGTATCGCGGGAGTTTCTGCAATCGGCGCTGACGTGGGTGAAACTGACGCGACTGTCTCAGACATGACTGGCGATCCTCTCTGCTGGGCGCGGTGTGTTGCTTAAACCGCTTCGACAAACTCGCCATCGACCGTCAGGCGATAAGACACATCGGGTTTGATGCCCTCCGGACCGCCGACTTTGGCGGCCTTGACGACAATCAAATTCCAGTCGTCATCCCAAGCGGCGAGTACGATCCAACCATCGACTCCAGCCTTTGCTGTTCCGGCTGCGCCAAGAGAGGCAGCGATTGCATGTTTGCCGGTCGCCGCTGCGTGGCTTCTGTAGCCGGTCGCCGCTGCGTGGCCTCTGTCGCCGGTCACCGCTGCGTGGCCGCAGGTGCCGGTCGCCGCTGCGTGGCCGTAGTCGCCGGTCGCCGCTGCGTGGCCTCTGTCGCCGGTCACCGCTGCGTGGCCGCCGCGACCGGTCGCCGCTGCGTGGCCGCCGCGACCGGTCGCCGCTGCGTGGCCTCTGTCGCCGGTCGCCGCTGCGTGGCTGCTGTAGCCGGTCGCCGCTGCGTGGCGGTAGTCGCCGGTCGCCGCTGCGTGGCCTCT
>DATAUE010000137.1:0-4128 GCA_036268425.1 Allostellaceae bacterium | reverse complement strand
CGCGGCAGGCCGCGCTTGCCCTCGATGCTCTCGAGCAGCGAGGATTCCTCGCCGCAGATATAGGCCCCCGCCCCGCGCCGCAGATGCAGCCGCGGTCCGCCCGGCGGCAGTTTGGCGATCTCGCGATCGAGGATGTCGCGCGAAGCCGGGTATTCGTCGCGAATGTAGATGTAGATATCGGATGCTTCCACCACATGGGCACCGATCAGCATGCCTTCGAGGAAGCGGTGCGGATCGGTCTCGAGGTACCAGCGGTCCTTGAAGGTGCCGGGCTCGCCCTCGTCGCCGTTGATTGCCATCAGCCGCGGCCCGGGCTCGCCAAGCACCGCGCGCCATTTTCGCCCGGTCGGAAAACCCGCACCGCCAAGCCCGCGCAACGAGGCGTCATCGAGCGACTTCAGCAGGTCTTCCCTGGCGAGATCTCCGGAGCGCAGGCGCGCCAGCAGCTTGTAGCCGCCGGCGGCGACATAGGCGTCGTAGTCGATATATTTGGGCAGATGGGCGTGGGTGTTGCCGCCCTTCGCCGCCGCCAGCACGCTTTCGACACTGGCATGATCGACGAAGTGATGACCGACCTCGGCCGCCGGCGCGGTGTCGCAGCGGCCAACGCAGGGCGCGCGCACCACGCGAATGCCGGGCCCGGCGCCCTCCTGCAACTGCTGCAACAATTTTTCGCCGCCGAGCATCGCGCAGGTCAGGGAATCGCACACCCGAATGGTCAGCGGCGCGATGTCGGGCTCGCCTTCCTTGACGATGTCGAAATGCGCGTAGAATGTCGCGGTCTCGAATACTTCCGCAAACGAAAGCTTCATCTCGTCAGCCAGCGCTGCGAGATGCGCCGCGGAGATCTGATTGTACCTGGCCTGGATCAGATGCAGATGCTCGATCAGCAGATCGCGGCGCCGCGGCAAGTCGCCGAGCAGGAGTTCGATCTCATGCGCCGCCGTCGGATCGACCTGACGCCCCTTAGGGGTTGATCGAGCTCGCTTGCGTCCCTCACCGGGATGCTCGTACGGGCGGACCTGCTGCACGTCATGACTCATCTAAACATCCGGATTTCAAGCAGCCTCACTTCGTGGCATGCCAAATGCCAACGTCAATATAAGTGCTTTTCCGTTGGATCAAAGCAAAATTTCCAGCCCGGACCTACCCCCAATCGAGGGTAGGTCAACGGGCTGGTCTTTGTTCCTCGGATGTGGATCGCCGGAACCCGGCTTTCGGCCTCGCGAGGAGGCCGGAAGCCTGCTGGAGGGCTATTGAAACAGCTTCATTGCGTTGATGAGCGTTTCGATCACGCCCCAAGCCAAGGGAATTCCGACGAATCCCCAGGCGAGAACAAGCTTGAGCGTCGTCGAGCCGTCAGTTTGCGTTGTCATGGTCATTCTCCTCAGGCTCGCCCAGCAGCCGGCACGGCGAGGGCGTCATGGGCCCGCGCATCGTTCGCTTTCATGTGGTAGCGCTCGTGCACGGCCTTGATCATGAAGTTGCAGATGAAGCCGATAACCAGCAACCCCGCCATGATGTACATGGTGGTGTTGTAGGCCTGCGCCTTGGGTACGCCGTGGTCGATCTGATACTGGCGGATGTAGTTCACCAGAACCGGACCGAAAATGCCCGCCGCCGACCAGGCGGTGATCAACCAGCCGTGGATCGCACCGACGTAGCGGGTGCCGAACATGTCGCGCAGGTACGCCGGCACGGTGGCGAAGCCGCCTCCATACATCGAAATGATGATCAGGAAGCAGATCACGAACAGCGCGACGCTGCCGATCGAGCCGGTGTAGGGCACAAGGACGTACAACAATGTTCCAAGCGCGAAGAAGCAGAAATAGGTGTTCTTGCGACCGATGACATCGGAGGTCGATGCCCAGAAGAACCGTCCGAGCATGTTGAACAGGCTGAGCAGTCCGACGAACCCGGCCGCCGCGACCGCGGTGACATGACCCGGGAACATCTCCTGGCTCATCGCGGAGGCCTGTCCAAGCACGCCGATGCCCGCGGTGACGTTGAGACACAGCACCCACCAGATCAGCCAGAACTGCGGCGTCTTGATCGCGTCGTAGACGTAGACGTCGTTTCGGGTGATGAGGGCCGTCGCTTCGACCGGCGCAACATAGCCTTCCGGTTTCCAGCCGGGCGCCGGAACGCGCACGATCCACGCGCCCACCATCATGAAGCAAAAATATATCGCGCCCAGGAAGGCGAACGCCTCGGCGACGCCGACATGCGTGGGCGTCGAAAATTTCTGCATCAACCAGACCGACAGCGGCGATGCGATAAAGGCACCGCCGCCGAAACCCATGATGGCCATGCCGGTTGCCATGCCGGGCCGATCCGGGAACCATTTGATCAGGGTCGAGACCGGCGAGATGTAGCCGATACCGAGCGCGACGCCGCCAATGACGCCGTAGCCGAGATAGACGATCCAGAGATTGTGCAAATGCACGCCGAGCGCGGAGACAAGGAAGCCGCCGGCCCAGCACAGAGCCGCGGTGAACATCGCCTTGCGCGGACCGCCTTCCTCGACCCAGCGGCCGAACACCGCGGCGGAGAAGCCGAGTACAAAGATCGCGATGGAAAATATCCAGCCGAGCTCGGTCAGCTTCCAATCGTCCGGCGCCGCCTTCGTAATGCCGATCAACTTCGTCATCGGCAGGTTGAACACACTGAGCGCGTAGGCCTGGCCGATGCACAGGTGAATGCACAAAGCGGCCGGTGGAACCAGCCACCGGCTGTAGCCGGGTTCGGCGACCGTATGGCTGCGGTCAAGAAACGATAAGGCACCCATTCTGTTTTCCTCCCCTGCAGCCGCCCTTTTTGAGCGTGTCTGCCGCCTACGATCCTGTGCTCAGCCCATTGGCGGCAGCCCGTCCATTGCTGCCCCGCACCATCTCGAGACGCGCCAGGATCGCGAAGCGCACTCGATAACTTTAACCCCCGGCGCGAGGGGATATGCCCGCTTCAAGCACCGGCCTCGGTTTGAAAGCATGCCCGGCCCGGAACTGCCCCGTCCAGCACAGACGCAACTTTTGCTCCGCACCCCTACGGAGAGGTCAATTGGGACAGAAGCCGGGACGGGTGTCGATAGGCAAAAGGTAGATAAGCCCAACTAAGATTGATTGGCTGGCGGCAATGGCCGATTTGCTTTTTCTATCAAGAACACGATTCGGCGCTCGGCGCGCTCGGTGATCTCGACCCTGTCGCCGGTCTCCCGAATCAGGTTCGGAATGTCGATCGCCGACAGTGGATCGGTGCAGTGCACTTCCAGGAAATCGCCCGGCGGCACCGACTTCAACGCCTTGCGCGTTTTCAGCGCCGGCAAGGGACATTTAAGTCCGCTGAGGTCGAGTATTGTGGTGGCCATGCCGCAACATGCCGAAGCGGACCGGCATCGTCAACGGCCCCGGCAACCGCCGAAATCGCCTGCTAGATCAAACTGCTATAACTCAGAAAGCCAACGACCTGACCGGGCTCGACCCGCGTGACCTGCTCGCCGAGTTCGACCAGCCCGTCGGTATCGACCAGTGAAGACAGCAGGCCAGCGCCCTCGCGCGGAAACTTGACCGCTTCGAGCTCTCCATTGTCAGCGCGGCGCAAATTGACCCGGACATATTCCCGGCGGGCGATCTTCTTGCGGTAGTTAAATGCCGCGCGCACCGGCATTGGGACCGGCGTTTGTTGTGCAGCGCCAGATAGCGCCAGCACCGTCGGCCGCACCACGTGCACGAAGGTGACAAAACTCGCTACCGGATTACCCGGCAGGCCGATCAGGGGCGTGCCGCCGATAATGCCCATCGCGACCGGGCGCCCCGGCTTGATCGCCATCCGCCACAGCACCAGCCGGCCTGCGCTTTCGACCGCGGTTTTGACGTGATCTTCCTCGCCGGTGGAGACGCCGCCGGTGGTCAGGATCAGGTCGTGGCGGCCGGCGGCCTTTTGCAGCGCGCCGGCCAGCGGAGCGCGATCATCCCTGAGGATGCCGAGATCGCTGACCTCGCAGCCAAGCCGCGCCAGCATCGCCATCAGCATGAAGCGATTGGAATCGAACAATTGCGCGGCGGCGCGCGTTCCGCCGGGCGACACCAGTTCATTGCCGGTAGAGAACACCGCGACACGAAGCCGCCTCAC
>DATAUE010000136.1:0-1610 GCA_036268425.1 Allostellaceae bacterium | reverse complement strand
TGCGCTTTTTCCGCAGCTGCAGCGGTCGGGTGCCACGAGGTGACGGTGCCCGGGGTCAGCGTCCACTCATTAAGTGAGCCGACCGTAATCTGCCCGATGCGCAAAAGATTGTCCTCCTGATATGAACGGCCCGGTACGGCCTCTGCTGCCGATCGGCGAGACCCAAGATATCCCGCCCACCTGTCACTGTCGCCCGGTGTCGGTGGCGAGTACGGGCACCTGACAGCTTCGGTAGTGTCAATTGGAGCACCTATTGACCTGGAAACCCGTCTTGACATAGAAACGCGAACATCGCCGGTTATCGCCATACCGTGCGGTACGGTCGCGTTATCCGGCACTGCCGCCGGAACGGCACTTGCATTACCTGGCCGTGACAGCAATCCTGTTGCGCATCCGGGCCGCACGCGGCGAGCGGATCTTCCACAGTCCCCCCAATCGAGAGGACAGCGCATGGTATCCGTTGAAGGCCCCCTGCAGCCAACATCAAGTTTTGCGATCGTCGGCTATGCGGCGCGCTTTCCGGGTGCCGCGGATGCGGCCGAGTTCTGGGATTTGCTGCGCGAAGGCCGGGACGCGGTATCGGAGATACCCGAGGACCGGTGGGACGTCGACGAGTTCTTCGACGCGGACCCCGACGCGCCCGGCAAGATTGTGACCCGTCGGGCAGGCTTCGTCGACGACGTGACGGGGTTCGATGCGCCGTTCTTCGGTATATCGACGCGCGAGGCCAAATTGTTGGATCCGCAGCATCGGCTGTTGCTCGAGACGGCGTGGCGGGCGGTGGAGCATTCTGGCACCGCGCCAACGGCTTTGGCGGACACCAACACCGGCGTGTTTGTCGGCCTGGCCACCCACGACTACCTGGGAATGGCGTCGGGCGATATGACTTTCCCCGAGATCGAAGCCTATATGGCGATCGGAACGTCGAATGCCGCCGCGGCGGGCCGGATCAGCTACCGGTTGGGGCTGCAGGGTCCCGCGGTCGCCGTCGACACGGCGTGCAGCTCGTCGTTGGTGGCAATCCATCACGCATGTCAGGCGCTGCAACTGGGCGAGTGCGACCTCGCTCTGGCTGGCGGCGCGAACGCCATCCTCACCCCGGCGACGATGATCACCTTCTCCCATGCGCACATGCTCGCGCCCGATGGCCGGTGCAAGACGTTCGACGCGGCCGCAGACGGCTACGTGCGTGGCGAGGGTTGCGGCGTCATTGTCATCAAGCGGCTCGAGGACGCGATCAACGACGGCGACCGGATTCGGGCCATCATCCGGGGCAGCGCGATCAACCAGGATGGCGCATCGGGTGGCTTGACGGTTCCGAATGGCGTTGCGCAACAACGGGTTATTGCCGAGGCGGTGAAGCGCTCCGGCTTAGTACCCGCCGACGTCGACTACCTTGAGGCACACGGGACCGGGACATCGCTGGGTGACCCGATCGAGGCTCAGGCCGCCGGCGCTGTTCTGGGCGAGGGACGCAAGGCCGGCGACCCCTTGCTGATCGGTTCGGCGAAGACGAATATCGGCCACTTGGAGGCCGCCGCCGGTATCGCGGGCGTCATCAAGGTCATCCTGTCGCTCGAGAACGAGTTGCTGCCGGCGCATCTGAACTT
>DATAUE010000135.1:0-1508 GCA_036268425.1 Allostellaceae bacterium | reverse complement strand
GGCGATGTCGCCATAGGTCAGCGTCTTGCCGGGCGGGATCGCGCGCGCGATATCATAGACGCCGCGGTTGAATTCCGGAACGTCATCGAGATCGAGCACGACGCCGCGCAGGTCATTCGGCTTGCCGGCCAGCAGTTCGACGATGCCGTCGATTGCCGCCTGAACCTCGGCGGTGGGGGCCGCTTCGGCAATCTCGCCATAGCGCTGGCGAATACGGCCGCGGGTCTTGTCCTCGCTGCCCATCGGCAATTGCACCGCATGGATGCCGCGATCCCCCCAGGCGAGGCCGCAAGGGCCGATCGCGCTGTCGAAAATCGCAAAACGATAGCCGGTCATGGCTGGCTCCAAAGCTCGTTTCCTGGTCGCGAATCTAGGGATCAAAGCTGTTGCGGTCCACCCGGATTCCGGGGCAATTTGGCGGCCATAACAACTCAAAAGCCCTTGGGCGGACACCCGTTCCCGCATGCAGACCCTCCCCGTCAACGGCACCGACATGGCCTATCTCGATGTCGGAGAAGGGCCGCCGCTGGTCTGCGTACACGGCTCGCTGTGCGATTTTCGCATTTGGCATTGCGTGCTCGGGCCGCTGTCGAAAAAGCATCGGGTCATCGCCGTCAGCTTGCGGCATTTCTTTCCCGAGCAGTGGGACGGTCGCGGCGACACCTATTCGATCGCGCAACATGTTTCCGATGTGATCGGCTTTATCGAGAAACTGAACGTGGGGCCGGTGGATTTGATGGGTCATTCCCGCGGCGGGCATGTCTCGTTCCGGGTTGCGCAGCGGCGGCCTGATCTGTTGCGAAAATTGATCCTGGCCGAGCCCGGCGGCGAACTCGACGCCACGCTCGATCCGGATTTCAAGCCCGGCCCCTCCCCGCTCGCGACGCGAATTGCGACCGCGGCCAGCAAGATCGCAGCCGGCGATGTCGAGGGCGGCCTGACGTTCTTCATCGACGCAATCGAAGGCGCGGGCGCCTGGGCGCGATTGCCCGCAGCGCAGGCCCAGGCGCTGCGCGACAACGCCTATACCCTGATCGGGCAGGCCCGCGACAACCGGCCACCCTTCTCCAAGGCGGACGCCGAGGCGATCCGGACGCCGACGTTGTTCATCGGCGGCGCCAGGACCAGAGGAGCGCTGCCGAACGTGCTGCGCACGCTGGCGGCGCATGTGCCTGACGCGACGACCGCGATGATTCCCAACACCACACATCCGATGTTCGAGCAGGCGCCGCAGAAATTTTGCGATATCGTGCTGGAATTTCTCGGCGCGCCCTAGAGATCAGAGAAAGCTTTCGATGCAGACCCTCTCCGTCAACGGCATCAACATGGCCTATCTCGAGATCGGGCAAGGCCGCCCGCTGGTCTGTGTGCACGGCACGCTGGGCGATTTCCGCACCTGGTCGGCGGTGCTGGGGCCGTTGTCGAAGCACCATCGCGTCATCTCGGTCAGCCTGCGGCACTTTTTTCCCGAGCACTGGAACGGCGTCGGCGACGATTATCTGATGGTG
>DATAUE010000134.1:0-1788 GCA_036268425.1 Allostellaceae bacterium | reverse complement strand
GGCACCCGGGCGCCGACGGCGAAGAATCTTGTCGCGACCGCGATGCCGAACCGGCCGGTGGCTTCATCGCGGGCGATAATCGACCAGGTCATCTTTTACAAGCCATGCGACGCCTTACTGCTCAGCTCAACCCCTTACCGTCCGGCCGCGTAGCCCTGCATGCCGCGCGGATTGGCGGCGGCGCGGCGGCGACGGCCGAGTTTCGAGGCCGCGGTGAGGCGGCCCTCCGACCAGTCGGGGCCGGTCTCGACGATATGGCCGCGGCTCGTCAGCGTATCGACGGTCGCCTTCGGAATGCGGTTCTCCACCACCATCACGCCGGGCCGCGCGGTGCGCGGCCAGAACGAGATCGGGAAATGCTCGGAATGCCAGGCCGGCGCGTCGATCGCTTCCTGTAAATTCATCTTGGCGTGGACGTGGCGCAAGAAGAATTGCGTGATCCATTGATCCTGCTGGTCGCCGCCCGGTGAACCCCACGCGAGATACGGTTCGCCGTCGCGCAGCGCCATGGTGGGCGAGAGCGTGGTGCGGGGGCGTTTTCCCGGCGCGAGCGCGGCGGGATGGTTTTCCTCCAGCCAGAACATCTGCGCCCGGCTGCCGAGGCAGAAGCCGAGTTCCGGAATCACCGGCGAGGATTGCAGCCAGCCGCCGGACGGCGTCGCCGATATCATGTTGCCGGCCTGGTCGATGATGTCGAAATGCACGGTGTCGCCGCGCACCTCGCCGAAGCGGCCGACGGTCGGCTCGCCCGCGCCCATGGCGCCGACCGCCTCGCGCTGGCCTTCCTGACGGCGCAGCTTTACCACGGAGCCGAAGCCTTCGACCGAGCCGGGTAAAAATTCCAGCGACGCCTTGTCTTTCGAGATCAGTTTGCGGCGCTCGTCGTTGTAGGCGTCCGACAACAGCGTCGTGATCGGAATCTCGGTGAATTTCGGGTCGCCGTAAAATTTTTCACGGTCGGCATAAGCGAGCTTGGCGCATTCGATCTGGAGATGGATGAACTCGGGCCCTGCCGGATCGAGTCCATCGAGCTCAAAGCCTTTCAGCAGCGCGAGCTGTTGCAGCATCACCGGCCCCTGGCTCCAGACACCGGGCTTGCAGACGGTGTAGCGACCGTAATCGTAGGTCAGCGGCGCTTCGATGGTGGGTTGCCAGCGCGCCATGTCGTCTGATGTCAACACGCCGCGGTGCGGCGAGCCGCTGACATCCATGACCTCCTGGGTGCGACAGAATTTTCCGATTTCTTCGGCGACAAAACCGTGCGACCAGGTTTTGCGTGCGCGCTCGATCTGGGCGACGCGATCGGCTCCGGCGCTCTCCGCCTCTTTCAGGATGCGGGCGTAGGTCTCGGCCAGTTTGGGGTTGGTGAACAGCGTGCCGGGTTTCGGCACCTCGTTGTTCGGAAGGTACACCGCAGCGGAAGTCGTCCAGTATTTCCGGAACAACTGCTCGACGGTCTGGATCGTCGCGGACGCCCGCTCGACCAGCGGATAACCATCGCGGGCATAGGCGATCGCGGGTTCCAGCACATCGCGCAGTCGCAGCGTGCCGTAATCGCGTAACAACAGCATCCAGGATTCGAAGGTGCCGGGAACGCAGGCGGCGAGCAGCCCGGTGCCGGGCACCATTTCGAGGCCTTCGCTGCGATAATGCGCGATGGTGGCGCCTGATGGAGCCGGACCCTGGCCGCAGATCACCTCGGTGCGGCCGCGCTTGACGTCGTGCACGATGATCGGCACGTCGCCGCCCGGGCCGTTCAGATGCGGCTCGACCACCTGCAAGGTGAAC
>DATAUE010000133.1:0-1934 GCA_036268425.1 Allostellaceae bacterium | reverse complement strand
CGGTTTCGCGCGCGTCACCACCGATTACGGGCAATGCACCCTCAAAGCCGTGGTCAGCCCGCGGCAACAGCGCGGCATGCTGTTCGCGCCGATCCACTGGAGCCGCGAAAATACCTCGGGCGCGCGGGTCGGCGCGCTTTCGGCGCCGTTCACCGATCCCTTTTCGGGCCAGCCCGAGACCAAGGCGACGCCGGCCTCGATAGCGGCTTACGAATATGTCTTCCGCGGCTTTGCGCTGTCGCGCAAACAGCTCGAACTGCCGGAGCATGCCTGGTGGTCGCGGGTCGCGGTCGAGGGCGGCTACGGCTATCTGTTCGCCGACAACGCCGATCTCAAGGGGTGGCAATCCTGGCTGCGCGCGGTCGCAGGCGAGGATGTCGCCGAGTACCGCGATTTTGGCGGCGGCGTCTATCGCGCTGCGTCGTTTGCCGGCGATCGCCTCGACGCCTGCCTGTTCGTCGGTCCCGCGCGCGACGCCGGCGATTGGGACGTGGTCAAGGGCCTGTTCGCGGCCGACGCCTTGACATCGGAGCAGCGCCGCATGCTGTTGTCGGGCAAATCGGCTGATGGCCTCGCCAGTACGGGCCCGGTGGTCTGCGCCTGTTTCGGTGTCGGCCGCTCGACGATCTGCGACGCGATCGCGGCCGGCGCGAATTCCGTCGCCGCGATCGGCGCGCGGCTCAAGGCCGGCACCAATTGCGGTTCCTGCATTCCGGAACTGAAGCGGTTGATCGCGCAATCGGAGCCGGGCGAGAAGGACGACGCTCAACGACAGCTGGCGGTTTCCGTTTAGAGCACAGCGGTCCCGCGTTCCCCGGATGCAGTGCAGCACGCCGCTCTTTGCGGCGTGGTGCGCTGCTAATCCGGGGTCCATCGCTTGTGGCATGGGTCCCGGATCTGCGGAGCAGCGTTGCACGCTGCACCGCGTCCGGGACACGAGGCCCAATCGACGCCACAGGCGTTGTCATTTATGGTGCGGCCGCCCGCAGCAAGGTGACACCGCGCAATGATGTATCTCGACACCCCGCCCAAACTCATCCACGCCGAAATTTTTTCCGCGATGCCCGAATCTTTCCGGCGCAAGGGCGTTCGCACCGACTGGGCCGATGCCAACCGGCCGGGATCGACGGTCGATTGTTTTATCGAAGGGCCGTCGTTCGACGCCGAGGGCAATCTCTACATCGTCGACATTCCGTTTGGCCGCATCTTCAGGATCGCGCCCGACCAGAGCTGGTCGCTGGCGGTCGAGTACGAGGGCTGGCCGAACGGGCTGAAAATCGCGCGCGATGGCCGCATCCTCGTCGCCGACTACAGGCACGGCGTCATGCAGCTCGACGCCAGGGCCTCGCAGATGAAGCCGGTGCTGACCTCGCGCTATTCGGAATCGTTTCGCGGCTGCAACGACCTGCATATCGCCAGCAATGGCGACATCTACTTTACCGATCAGGGCCAGACCGGGCTGCACGACCCGACCGGGCGCGTCTATCGGCTGGCGGCCGACGGCCGGCTCGATTGCCTGATCGATACCGGCATCAGCCCCAATGGCCTGGTGCTCGACCCCACGGAAACCGTGCTGTTCGTCGCGATGACCCGCGACAACGCGGTGTGGCGGCTGCCGTTCATGAAGGACCGCAGCGTGTCGAAAGTCGGCCGTTTCTGCTCGCTGTTCGGGACCAGCGGCCCCGACGGCATCACCATGGACAGGGCCGGCCGGCTGTTCGTCGCGCACGCCTCGCTCGGGCATGTCTTCGTGTTCGCGCCGAACGGCGAGTGCATCGCGCGGATCAAATCCTGCGCCGGCCAGACCTGCACCAATGTCGCAATCAAGGGCGATCGTATCTACATCACGGAATCTTCGACCGGCACCGTGATGGTCGCCGACATCGGCGGATTGAGGTGAGCCGCATGAAGCTTCGTCCGTTCGGCAAAGGCGG
>DATAUE010000132.1:0-1634 GCA_036268425.1 Allostellaceae bacterium | reverse complement strand
ATCCGGGATCACCATCTCTTCCCCAACGCTGCCATGCGCCGGCGGCGCGTTGCGGAAGGGCACGGGAGCCTTTGTGATGACCTCATTGCATCAATTCAGCGCTTTCGCCGCATCGCGTGGCGAGGGCCTGCATCCGAAACTCCGGGCGCTGATGGAGATTGCAGCGGCGTCTCCATTTTCAAAAGGCTCGCTACGCCATGATGGCATGATCCAGGCCGGACCGAGTCCCGAGTCGGAAATCGTCGCATCGAGAGCGAGCGAGAGGTTGCTGTCACGAGAGCCGGCCTGCCTCGTCGTTCCCTTTCCCAAACCGGAAATGCGCAGGGGTGCGGCGACAAATCCAAAGCGGGAGCGGGTCGTTTAGGTATGCACACCGCCTTGCCAGACACCGTCCGCGCAAAACTCCTGCGGCTTGCCGCGGTCGTCGTCATCGGCGCGTGCATTCTCGCCGCGTCGGCCGCGACGGCGGCAACGCTGCCGCAATCCGGCAATCCGGTGCCGTTCGGCATGGAAAGCGAGCCTGTTAGCGGCGGCGTTGCAGTGAAGTGGCGCGCGGTCGAAGTCGATATCGATGCAGAGCAGCAGGTGCTGGCGGCGTGCCGCACCGGAGCAACATGTCCTGCGGCCGCCAAAGGCTTGCTGGATATCATCGCCGAGGGCGCCGGCCATCTGGGCCTCGCCCGTGTCGGCTTGATCAACCGGGCGGTCGATCTCGCCATCGCGCCCGCCAGCGATGAGGCGCAATGGGGCGTGGCGGACCATTGGAGCCCTCCGTTCGAGACCTTGCGAACCCATCGCGGTGACTGCGAGGACTACGCGATCGTGAAGTATCTCGCGCTGCTGGAGGCGGGCCTGTCCCGCGACGACGTCAAGATCGTCATCGTGCGAAACGTTCTGCCGAACGAAGACCATGCCGTCGTGGCCGCGCGGGTCGACGGAAAGTGGCTGATCCTGGACAGCCGCCGCCTCGCGCTAGTGCGCGATACGGAGATGGCCGGATCCGTTCCAAGATTCGTGCTCGATGAGGACGGCGCACGGCGGTTGGTCGGGTCGACATCCAGCCAGACGGGACCGGGTGCCCGACCATCGGGCACACATCGTTTCGTCCGGCCCACCTGATCCTCGGAATGAGCACGGCCCGAAACTGGCGGCCTCGGCGCCCTACAGGGTTTCAGCCTTTGGGGGTGCGACAACCGGATTGTCCGGAACATCCGCGATTTCCCAGCCTCCCCCGAGGGCCCGATAAAGATTGACCAGATCCGTCGCGATCTGCGTTTCGCTGTCCGCGAGATCGTTTTCGCTCTGCAACAACTGCCCCAGTGCCGAATTGACGTTGAGGAAATCCAGCGCTCCCTCCGAGTAGCGTTGCCGGGCGGCCTGCAGCGCAGCCTGATTCTGGGCGACGGCGCGCGCGATATCCGCACGCAGATGCTGGGCCTCGGCATAGGCGGTGAGCGCGTTGTCGACCTCCTGCCAGGCTCGCAATACCGTCTTCTGGAACGCGATGGCGGCTTCCCGCTGTTGCGACTCGCGAAGCGCCAACGTACTTCGCAACCGTCCGCCTTCGAAAATCGGAATCGAAACGTCCGGGCCGACGCTGAAGGCGGCCGAGGCCGGGGAAAACAGATTGCTCA
>DATAUE010000131.1:0-25692 GCA_036268425.1 Allostellaceae bacterium | reverse complement strand
TCCGTATCAGGAAACGCGGCGCGTCCGAACGCCAGGTTTTTTAAGTACAGATGCCGCCGACAAAGGGCGGCATCGTAAAACGGGTGCGGATGGCGGCTTGCGCTTGCCAAATCCTCGCGAAAATGGCGGCGCTGTAGCGATAACGAAGATCCGACGGCCATCGCGGGCGGTTTCACGGGCCTCGTCGGTGACCGGACCGCATGGCGCGGATTGCCGCTGGCGTTGGGCGCCGCTATAACCGCGGCCCCTTCCTGCTGCAACCCGAGAGAGATCATGGCGATTGAGCGTACCTTGTCGATCATCAAGCCTGACGCGACCCGGCGCAACCTGACCGGCGCGGTCAACGAGCGCTTCGAGCGCGCCGGCTTGCGGATCATCGCGCAAAAGCGCATCCGGTTGAGCCAGCCTGTGGCGGAGCAGTTCTACGCGGTACATGCCGAGCGGCCATTCTACCAGAGCCTCGTCGGCTTTATGGTGTCGGGTCCGGTCGTCGTGCAGGTGCTGGAAGGCGAGAACGCCGTCGCCAGGAACCGCGACGTGATGGGCGCGACCGACCCCGCGAAAGCGGATGCCGGCACGATCCGCAAGGACTTTGCCGAATCGATCGAGGCCAATTCGGTGCACGGCTCCGATTCGGCCGAGAATGCCGCGCAGGAAATCGCTTTTTTCTTTGCGCAGACCGAAATCTGCCCCTGACGGCCGACCCGGAGCCAGCGGGCTGGAGCGGCAAGTGCCAGGCTATGCCAGGAAGATCGCCATTCCGGCGAGAATCAGGATCACGCAGATCAGCCCAATCTTGATGAACCAGGTAAACCCGATCCAGGCACGGCGGTGCCGTTCGAGTTCTGGATCGATAGCCGTCATGTCTGCCTCGCTGGTGGGATCGCTTTCGAGCGAGGTATAGCCTAACCACCCGCCGAGGCAAGCGCCTCCGACGGGTTGAATACCGTCGCGTCGGGCGGAACCCCGCCGGCAATCGCCACGGCGTTGCCGGCGATATGCAGGCGCCCCTCTGCGAAAAGCCGTACGGCTAGGGGGTAGAGACGGTGTTCGGCAGCGAGGATGCGGGCAGCGAGAGCGTCTTCGTCGTCACCGGGAACGACCGGCACCACCGCCTGCGCGATGATCGGCCCGGTATCGACCTTGGACCGCACGAAATGCACGGTGCAGCCGGAAAACTTGACGCCGGCGGCGAGCGCTTGGCGTTGCGGGTGCAGGCCGGGAAATGCCGGCAGCAATGACGGGTGGATGTTGACGAGACGGTCGTGCCACGCCTCGACAAACGTGTCGTCGAGAAGACGCATAAAGCCGGCGAGGACGACCAGTTCTGCGCCGCTTTGCCGCAATGCCGCATCGGCTGTGGCGGCAAAGCCGGATCGGCTCGGGTCGGGGATCGTTCGGTGGGGAATGCCGGCATCGCCGGCGTATGCCAGCCCGGCGGCATCACCGCGATTGCTGATGACCAGCACAATCTCGGCGGGATAGGCGGGATCAGCGGCGGCACGGAGCAGTACCTGCAGGTTGGAACCGCGGCCGGAGATCAAAACACCGATTCTGAGCCGTGCCATGCCGCCTCCGCCGCCGGGACGAGCGTCGTTTGGGCCGCTGTCGATGGCATCCCCGCCAAAACTGCGCTATCACCGCAGTCATGCGGTCGGGGAGCCGCGACCATACGGGATCGGGGGCGGTTTGCAATGACCTTGCCGTTGGTGCCGGCGTGCGCCGGCACTCGCATCGGACGGCGGCTGGCGAATGCGGCGTGGTCGATGCCGTTGCTGGTGGTGATGGCGCTATTGCTGTGCATAGCCCCGTCGGCACGAGCCGATGACGCCGACCCGTTCGCTGCGACGGTCGTCGTCGATGCCACCGCCGACAATGTCGCCAAGGCCAGAGAGACAGCCAGGACCGATGGTCAGCGCCGGGCGTTGACGGCGCTTGTCGAGCGCCTGTCGGGCGGCGCCGGCTCGGCCAAGCCGCTCAAGCTCGACGACAAGGCGATTACCAATCTGGTTGCCAATTTCGAGGTCGCCAATGAGCGTATGTCGGCGGTGCGCTATACCGCAGTGTACACCTTTCATTTCCGGCCGGCCGACATAAAGCGGCTGGTTGGAAATGCGGCCGCGGCCACGCCGGCGGCGACCCCGCCAGGCGGCAGTCCCGCCGGCACAACCGCGTCCAGCCCGCCTGCCGTGCCGGGCAAAGCGTCCGACCAGGCCGCAAAATCGGTCGTCGTTCTCCCGGTCTACGACGCGGGTGGGCAGGCAAAGCTGTGGGATGATCCCAACCCGTGGCGCGAAGCCTGGGATCAGGCGCCGCTGGCCGGCGCGCTGCAGCCGGTGATTCCATTGGGCGACGCCGGCGATATCGCGGCGGTCGACGCCGTGAAAGCCAAGTCCGGCGATGCCGCGGCGCTAGCGGCGGTTGCCAAGCACAATGGCGGCGGCGATGTCCTGGTGGCGATCGCCGCGCCGCGCGGGCCGCCGGATCACCCGTCTGGCGTCGACGTGACGCTGCGCCGCTATCGTACCGGCCAGCCGGCCGAAAGCCGCTCGCTGCCGATTGCCGCCAATCCCGGCGAGGCCGGCGACGCGCTGCTGCGCCGTGCCGTCGCCGCAATCGTCGCCGATACAGGGAGCGGCTGGAAGAAGGAGACAGTTCCAGGCTACGATCAGCAGGGTAGTCTGACCGCCGTTCTGGCGATCAACGGCCTTGATGACTGGGTTCACATGCGAGAAAGGCTCGCCGGGGTGCCGACAGTTCGCAAGATTGCACTCGACAGCCTGTCGCGGCAGGAGGCGACGATCGAAATCGGTTATGTCGGCAGCGTCGACCAGCTCAAAACGGCGCTGGGCGCGATCAATCTCGATCTGGTGCGCGGCGACCCGCTGTGGCGGCTGACGCGCAACGGCGCCGACCGCGCGCAATAGCGGCATCGCAGCGCAGCCTGCCCGCCGATGGTCCCGGAAATGACACCGCACTCGAAACTGGCCAGCCACGCCGCGATCGCTTCTTCTGCAATCGCTCGGCAGTCGGCGCTGACGCTGGACTTGAACCTGCCCAACCTGATCACCTTGGGCCGGTTGCTGTTGGTGCCGGTCGCCGTATGGCTGATTCTCGAGGAACGCTATGGCGCGGCGTTCTGGGTGTTCATCGTTGCCGGCGTGTCGGATGCCGCGGACGGCTACATCGCCAAACGCTATGACCTGCGCACCCGGCTTGGCGCGCTGCTCGATCCGGTGGCGGACAAGCTGCTGCTCGCCGGGGTTTATGTGACACTCGGGGTTGCCGGGCAGCTGCCGGGCTGGCTCGTCATCTGGGTGGTCTTGCGCGACGTGCTGATCATCCTCGGTTTCGTGCTGGTTCATACCACCACCGCGCCGCGAGATTTCGGGCCGTTGTTTATCAGCAAGGTCAACACCCTGGCGCAGATCGCCTTGGTCGGGTTCGTGCTGGCGCGACTGGGCCTGGAGGTCGATGCCGGGCCGATGACCCAGACGATGATTGTCTTGACCGCGATTACGACGACCTTGTCGGGTTCGTCCTATCTGTTGCGCTGGGCGCGGATCTGGCTCCGCTCGGAGCCGGTATTGTGAGCCAGGCGTGAGCCCGGCCGCCTATCGCCTGCTGTTCTGGCTTGGATTTTTCCTGCTGCTGATCCTGATCCTGGGTCAGATCCAGGGCATCCTGATTCCGTTCGCGGCCGGCCTGATGATCGCCTATGTACTGGCCCCGCTGGTGGCGCATCTCGAAGCGCGTGGCGTCCGCCGCACCCTTGCCAGCGTTATCGTCGTGGCGCTGTCGCTGCTTGGCCTCGGGCTGTTGCTGGTGATCCTGGTGCCGCTGGTGCAGGGCCAGATCGTGCAGCTGATCACCAGCGCGCCCAATCTGGTGCGAGCGCTGCAGGACCATCTCGGCAAGCTGATTCAGTTGTTGCAGGAGCATCTGCCGGCCGAGGACGTCAGCAAGGTGCGCGATGTCCTGAGCGCCAAACTGGGTGAGGCGGTCACCTGGATCGCCAGCCTGCTGCAAGGCGTGATTACCAGCAGCCTCGCGATCCTCAACATCGTGTCGCTGGTCATCGTGACGCCGATCGTGACGTTTTTCCTGCTGCGCGACTGGGAAATCATGGTCGCGCAAATCGACTCATACCTGCCGCGGCAATCGCTGGAGACGGTGCGCGGCCAGGCCCGTCTGGTCAGCGACACGCTGGTCGGGTTTGTTCACGGCCAGGCCCTGGTGTGCCTGATCCTGGGCACCTATTACGGGATCGCGCTGAGTTTGGCGGGGCTTGCTTCCGGGCTGGCGCTCGGGCTGCTGATCGGGGTGCTGGCGATCATCCCGGTGCTCGGCGTTACCGTCGGGTTCGCGCTGGCGGTTGGCTTGGCCGCGACGCAATACGGCAGCTGGAGCGCCATTCTGATCGTCTGCGGCATTTTCGCCGCCGGTCAGTTGACCGAGGCGAACTTCCTGACGCCGAAACTGGTCGGCGACCGCATCCACCTGCATCCGGTCTGGGTGATCTTTGCCTTGTTTGCCGGCGGCACGCTGCTCGGCTTTGTCGGGGTGCTGATCGCCGTGCCGGCGGCCGCGGTGATCGGCGTTTTGGCGCGTTTCGCCCTGCAGCGGTATCGCGCCAGCAGCCTCTACGATGCGCGGCAGACCCGGCCGGACGCGCCGCAGGCGATGCCGGCGATCGGGCCGCCAGCCGACCCGCCAGACGCGGCGAAAAACGAGACCGTCGCCAATTTCAACCGCATCCGATGAATTCGCCGCCACAGCTCGCACTCGATCTGCCGCATCGTCCTGCGTTCGGCCGTGTTGATTTCTTGGCTTCTCAATCCAATCGTGCGGCCTTGGCGGTGATCGAGCGCTGGCCGCATTGGCCGGCGCCGGCGCTGGTTTTGCACGGCCCGTCCGGCTGCGGTAAAAGCCACCTCACCCAAGTATGGCTTGAGCGTTGCGGCGGCGTGCGGGTGGCAGGGGACCGGCTGTCGGAGGAAGCCCCGGATGCGTTGGCCCGCGCCGCGGCGGTCGCTGTCGATGCTGCCGATAGGGCTTCCGAGCGGGCATTGCTGCATCTCTATAATTGCTGCGTCGAGGCCGGCAGCAGCCTGCTTATCGTGACGCGCGCGGCGCCGGCGCATTGGCCGATCGCCTTGCCGGACCTCGCCTCCCGGCTGCGGGCTGCGCCGGCTGTGGCGATTACGGCGCCGGACGACGCGCTGCTCGGCGCCGTCTTGGTCAAGCATTTTGCCGACCGCCAGCTTCGTGTTGCGCCCGGTATCGTTGATTTTCTGGTGCGTCGGATGGAGCGGTCGTTTGCCGCGGCGGCGGCGCTAGCAGCCGATCTCGATCGCCTGTCGTTGCAGTCCGGGCGGCCGATCACGACCGCTTTGGTTCGGCACGTTCTGGATGACGCACCACAGCCATTTTGACGGCGCCGCATAGCCGGAAACCGCGCCGCCATGCTGCGGAATTCTTGACGGCGGCATTCGGCAAACCCGAAAGTGCGCCAGCGCGCCCTCTATCAAATTCCTGCAACGCAACCCTGGCCGAAAGGAAACAGCATCGTGAGCATCGGATCCCTGCCGCTGTCCGGTTATACTGTCCTCGATCTGACGCATGCCCGCGCGGGACCAACCGCGGTGCGCCAGTTTGCCGATTGGGGCGCCAACGTCATCAAGGTCGAACAGCCCGGCGCTTCGGCGACAGACATTACCGGGTCGCGGCGCGAGGGGTTCGATTTCCAGAACCTGCACCGCAACAAGCGCAGCCTGACCCTCAACCTGAAGACCAAGGAGGGGCTCGCGGTTTTTATGAAAATGGCGGAGAAGGCCGATGTGATCGTCGAGAATTTCCGCTCGACGGTTAAGCATCGCCTCGGCGTCGATTACGAATCGGTCAAGAAGATCAATCCGCGCATCGTCTATGGCAGCATCTCAGGCTTTGGTCAGACCGGACCGTATGCCAAACGGCCGGGCGTCGACCAGATCGCCCAAGGCATGGGCGGGCTGATGTCGATCACCGGATTTCCGGGCCAGGGCCCGGTAAGGGTCGGCATTCCGATCGACGATCTATGCGCCGGCCTCCTCCTGGCGCAGGCGATGATGATGGCGCTGATCGAGCGCGAAAAGACCGGCGAAGGGCAATGGGTGCATACCTCGCTGCTCGAAGCGCAGATTTTCATGCTCGACTTCCAGGGCTCGCGCTGGCTGCAGGCCGGCGAGGTCGCCAAGCAAGCCGGCAATGACCACCCGACCGGCATTCCGACCGGGCTGTTCCCGACCGCGGATGGGCAGATCAACATCGCCGCTTCGGGCGACAATCTCTACAAGCGCTTCTGCGAGGCGGCGAACGCCAAGCACCTGCTGACCGACCCGGATTACGCGACCGGCCCGCAACGCTCGAAAAACCGTAAAAAGCTCAACGAGGTGCTCAGCGAGATCACCAAGACCAAGCCGAGCGCCTATTGGATCGAGCTGCTCAACGAGGTGGGCGTGCCGTGCGGCCCGCTTTACACGATCGACCAGACCTTTGGCGATCCGCAGGTGCAGCACCTGGAAATGGCACGGCCGATGGATCACCCGAGGCTCGGCGAACTCAAGGTCGTCGGACAGGCGATCAATATGATGAAAACGCCGGAGCCGGCTCGCATGCGTTATCCGACGCCTGATCTCGGACAACACAGCGAGGAGATTTTGCGCGACCTCGGGTATAACCAAGCCGATATCGCCGATCTGCGTACTGCCGGCGCGATCTAAGCGCCCGGCCGCCGCGCGCACCACTTCCTCCCCGCGCCGGGGAGGAAGTGGTCGCTTCGATGCGGCACTGAATTCAAGGAACCGCCTGTAATGTTCGGTCTTCGGGGCCGCGGGACGCGGAATTTTCTCCTCGTCCTGTGCATCATGTATTTCATCCTTTATGTCGACCGGGTGAACCTCGCCGCCGCGGCCGGGGTCATGCAGAAAGATCTCGGCCTCAGCAATACCGAGCTTGGGGTCGCCTTTTCGGCGTTCAATTACTCCTACGCCGCCTTCCAGGTGGTCGGTGGCTGGATTGCCGACCGCTACGGGTCGCGCCTGACGCTGGCGGTGTGCGCCCTGGTCTGGGCGGTCACCACGTTGCTGACCGGCGCGGTCGGCGGCCTTGCCTCGCTGTTTGCGGTGCGCTTTGTGCTCGGCATGGGCGAAGGCGCGACGCTGCCGGCCGCCACAAGGGCGATGGCGTCGTGGATATCGTCGCACTCGCGCGGCGTGGCGCAGGGCATCACCCATTCCGCCTCGCGCCTCGGCGCGGCAATGACGGCGCCGGTCGTCGCCTTCTTGATCACTTGGCTGTCGTGGCGTTGGTCGTTTGTCGTGCTCGCCGGGTTGTCGGCGGCCTGGTCGGTGTTGTGGCTGTGGTGGTTCCGCGACGATCCGCGCGAGCATCCCGCGATGACGCCGGCCGAACTGGCGGCGCTGCCCGTCGTCAGCGAAGCGACGCGGGCTCATGCCGGCCGGGTGCCGTGGGGACCACTGATCCGCCGCGTCGGCCCGACGATGTTTGTTTATTTCTGCATCGGATGGACCGGCTGGCTGTTCGTCACCTGGATGCCGTCGTTGTTCCTGCACAATTACGGGCTCAACCTGAAGAGTTCGTCGTTTTTCGTCTCCGGCACCTTTCTCGCCGGCATGATCGGCGACACGGTCGGCGGCGTGGTCAGCGACTGGATTCTCGAACGCACCGGCAGCCGGCAAAAGGCGCGCTCCTGGCTGATCGCGGTATGCCTTGTCGCCGCGCTGGCGGCGCTGATCCCGGCGATGCTGATCCATAACCTGCTGCTCGGCGCCGCCGGGTTCACCCTGGCGTATTTTTTTCTCGAAAGCGCGATCGCGCCGATGTGGTCGGTGACGATGGATATCGCGCCGGATTACGCCGGCACCGCCAGTGCGCTGATGAACGCCTCGGGCGCGGTCGCCGGCATTCTGTCGCCGGTCGTGTTCGGCCGCATTCTCGATATGACCGGCAGCTGGACGATGCCGTTCGGCGTGTCGATCGCACTGCTGTTGTGCGGCATCGCGACGACGGCGTGGATGCGTCCCGACCGGCCGCTGGTGGTATCGCCAGTCCTCGGCGCCGCGCACGTCTGACCGGCGCCGCTGCCGGGATGCATGGGCGCTGATAATCCGCCATACTTGATGCAAATGACGAGCCGGGGCTAACCCGGCTCGGTCGAGGAGGAAATCGCAGGGCACGCAAGTGCCGCGAAGACGGAGGTCGACATGCCGGTGGTACTGCCGGGGCGAGCGACACGCAACTTCCTGCTGGTTCTGAGCGTGATGTACGTCATCGTGTTCATCGACCGGGTCAACCTCGCCGCGGCGGCGGGGGTCATCAAGGACGATCTGGGCCTCAGCAATATCGAGCTTGGGGTCGCATTTTCCGCCTTCAACTATGCCTATGCCCCGTTTCAGCTCGTCGGAGGCTGGATCGCGGACCGCTATGGCTCGCGGCTGACTTTGGCGGTCTGCGCGCTGATCTGGGCGGTGACGACGATGATGACCGGCGCCGTCGGCGGCCTGATGAGCCTGTTTCTGGTGCGCTTTATGCTCGGCATGGGCGAAGGCGCGACCTTTCCGGCGGCGACCCGCGCGCTCGCCAAATGGACATCGGCCGACGCCAGGGGGTTCGGCATCGGCGTCACGCACGCGGCCGGGCGCATCGGCGCTGGCATAACCGCGCCGATCGTTGCCGTGCTGATCACGGTGATGTCCTGGCGGCTGCTGTTTGTCGTGCTTGGCATTGCCTCGGCGATCTGGGCGGTGGTGTGGTTGTGGTTCTTCCGGGACGACCCGCGTGAGTATCCCGGCATCAGCGAGGAGGAGCTTGCCACGCTGCCGGGCGCCGACCCGACGATAGCGGCCACGTCGGGTCCGGTGCCGTGGCGCCGCCTGATTCCGCGCGTCGCACCGCTGATGATGACCTATTTCTGCATGGGCTGGACGGGATGGCTTTACGTCACCTGGATGCCGTCGCTGTTCTCAAAGAATTACGACATCGACATGAAAAAATCGTCGATGTTCTTTGCCGTGACGTTCCTTTGCGCGATGCTGGCCGAATTTATTGGCGGCATCATCAGCGATTACCTGCTGCAGCGCAGCGGCAGCAAGAAAGCGGCGCGTTCGCTGCTGGTGACGGTGTGCCTGCTATTGGCGCTTGCCGCTCTGATCCCGGCGATCTTTGTGCATAACCTTGCGGTCGGCGTTGTCAGTTTTACATTGGCGCTGTTCTTTCTCGACACGGCGATTTCGCCGATGTGGATCGCCACGATCGATATCGCGCCGGATTATGTCGGCAGCGCCAGCGCGCTGATGAACGCCGCGGGCGCGGTGGCCGGGATTCTGTCGCCGGTCGCCTTCGGCTTTATCCTCGATCGTACCGGCAGCTGGACATTGCCGTTTGCCGTGTCGATGGCCCTGATGCTGCTCGGTGCGATCACCGCCTTCTGGATCCGCCCCGAACAGCAACTGGTTGCCGACGCACCTCCGGCAAGGCTGGTCCTCGCCACCGAATGAGCAGGAGAAGATTGCGCGGGTGCGCGGTGCGGCCCGATCTGGCACACTGCGCTACCTCAAGATGGAGCGGAACCGGATATGCTCGACCAGCCATTGACCAGCAAGATGCTCGCCGAAAAAGACGGTGGCGTCGGCCGCATCACCTTTAACAATCCGGCGCGCCACAATGCCGTGTCGCTCGAGATGTGGCAGGCGCTGGCGCAGATCATCGACGATTTCAACAATGACGACGCGATCCGCGTCATCGTGCTGACCGGCGCCGGCGGCAAGGCCTTTGTGTCGGGCGCCGATATCTCCGAATTCAAGGAAAAGCGCAACAGCGTCGAAGCGGCGGCCGAGTACTCGCGAATTTCCGAGGCGGGGCGCGTCGCTCTGGCAAACACGCCAAAACCGACCATTGCGATGATCCGCGGCTACTGCATCGGCGGCGGTCTCGCGACCGCGATTGCCTGCGATCTGCGCATCGCCGCCGAAGGCTCGAAATTCGGCATCCCCGCTGCCAAGCTCGGCCTCGGCTACGCTTATGACGGCGTCAAAAAGCTCGTCGATCTGGTCGGGCCGGCATTTGCCCGCGAAATCTTCTTTACCGGACGGCAGTTCACGACCGATGAAGCGTTGCGCATGGGCCTCGTCAACCAGGTCGTGACAGTCGATGAACTGGAAACCTATGTCGATAATTACTGCAAGACGATCGCCGACAATGCGCCCCTGACGGTCAAGACAGCCAAGGCCATCGTCAAGGAAGCCGTGAAGGATGAAGCGAAACGCGACATGGCGTTGTGCGAACGCATGGTCAAGGAGTGCTTTGCCAGCCAGGATTACATCGAAGGCCGTACCGCCTTTATGGAAAAGCGCCGCCCGGTCTTCACCGGCCGCTGATTAAGTTCCCGCGCCTTCCCTCTGTGCTGAGAGGCAAGGCGCAGGCTCCGGCAATCGCTGACGCATGAAGCTGCCCGACCACGGCCGCTACGATTATGTGCCGATCACCAAGCGGCCAGTCTATGACTGGCCGGAAGGCAAGCGGCTCGCGGTCTATCTCTGCAACAATATCGAGCATTTTGCGTTCGGTCGCGGGACCGGCACCGACTCGACCGGCGCAATGGACAACCAAAGCCACCGCACCCATGCGTGGCGTGATTACGGCAACCGCGTCGGCCTGTGGTATTATCTCGACCTGCTCGACGAATTCGGCCTGCCGGGAGCGCACAACGTCAACTCGGCGGTGCTGGAATATTGCCCGGAGATTGTCGAGCGGCTTACCGGGCGCGGTGACGAATATATCGGCCACGGCCGCACCAATTCGGAACGCCAAGATATCCTGTGGGAAGAGGATGAGGCGCGGCTGATCGCCGAAGCCACGGCGGTCGTGACCCGCCTCAGCGGCGCGGCGCCGCAAGGCTGGCTCGGCCCCTATCTGGCGCAAAGCGGTGCGACGCTCGACCTCTTAAAGGAAGCCGGCTACCGCTACGTCATGGATTGGGCGCATGACGACCAGCCCGTGTGGATGCGCACCCGCGCCGGCCCGATCCTGTCGGTGCCTTATCCGATCGAGATCAACGACCTGCCGGCGATGATTTACCGTCACCATACCGGCCGGCAATTCGCTCGGATGATCATCGACCAGTTCGACGAGATGCTGGAGCAATCAGCGAAATACCCGCTGGTTTTCGGCATCGCACTGCACCCGTTCATCATCGGCCAGCCGTTCCGCCTGCGTGCATTCCGTGACGCAATCCGCCACATCACGGCACGCGCCGACGATATCTGGCTGACCACCCCCGGCGACATTGCCCGCTATTGTGAAACCCTGCCGCCGGGGACATTGCCCGGGTTTTAGCTTTGCCTCGACCCGGCTAGCCTCGCTCCGTGACGCCTTGCGGTAGCGGCCCGACATAAGCCGAAGACGGCCGTACCAACCGGGCGGCCCGCTGCTGCTCCATCGCGTGTGCCAGCCAGCCAGCGCAGCGCGCCACCGCGAAAACCGGCGTGAACGCATCGCGCGGCAACCCCACCGCATCGAGCAGCAACGCCGCGTTGATCTCGACATTGGGTTGCAGCGGCGGGCGGCCCGGTTTCAGCCGGGCAAAGGCAGCGCCGACCGCGCGCTCGACCTCGGCTGCGAACGCGAGCCGCCCGGCGCCGGGTCCGAGGCTGTCGCCGAGACGCTCCAATGCCTGCCGCAGCAATGTCGCGCGTGGGTCGCCAAGCCGGAAGACGCGATGCCCGAAACCCATGATCCGGCCGCCGCTCGACAGCTGGCGCTCTGCCCACGCAGTGAGATCGCCGCTGGCCTCGGCCTCGTCGAGCATATCGAGGGTCGGCCCTGGCGCGCCGCCGTGCAGCGGCCCGGTAAAAGCGCAATAGGCGCCGAGCGCTGCCGAAGCCAGTGATGCGCGGCTCGACGCCACCACCCGGGCGGTGAATGCCGAGGTGTTGAGTCCGTTGTCGATGACCGAGGTGAAATAGGTGTCGAGCGCCTCCGCCATCACCGGCGCAACCGGTTTGCCGTGCACCATGCGCAGCAGATCGTCGGCGGTGCCACGCGCCGGGTCGGGGGCGAGCGGCAATGTGCCATTGTGTTGGCGCAGCATTGCGCCGATCGCCACCGGCAATGTCGACAGGATTTCCGGCGGCGTGCTGGTCTCCGGCAATGTTGCAAAGGCCAGCTTGACACCTTCGAGAACGCTGCGGTCGCGTGCCTGGGCGAGCCAATCGCCGAGCCGCGAGAACGCGGCAACCCGGCCGGCGCCGAGGCGGCGGCGCATCTCGTCGCGGTTCAGCGCGTCGCCGGCAAAGCCTTCCCACAGCAGCCCGACCGCGCCGTCATAGCCGAACCCGGCGACCAGTTCGGGCAGGGTATGCCCCCGCACCCAGAGGATGCCGCGTGCCCCGTCGCTGTGGCTCAGCACCGTTTCGGCGGCGACAATCCCCGCCAGCCCGCTATCCATCGGCATGCTGTTATTGCTCATTCGGCGGCGAGCGCGCTGACCGATGTGCCGGCGGGCTCGCGACCGAGACCGGCGGCTTCGACCGCCCGGCGCAGCCGTGCAATCTCGTCGGCCGGCAGCTTGACCTGCGGCGGCCGCACCACGGCGGCCGGTAGCCGTCCGATCAGCGCCAGCACCTCCTTCATGCGGTTGTGCATGTCGAGGAATGGCGGCGAATAGAATGCCTGGGCCAGTGGATAGATGCGGTCGTTGATGGCGCGGGCAGCGGCGAGGTCGTCGGCGCGTACCGCCTCGAACAGCGCCACCTGCAAATCGGCGATGACGCTGCCGGCGCCGGACAGCAGCCCGTTGCAGCCGAGCACCAGCGAACTCATCAGCCAGGCGCTGTGTGTCGTCAGCACATTGACCGGGCGCGGCAATGATTGCAGTGCGCGGATGTTGCGCTCGTGCAGCGCGGGATCGCCCGACCAATCCTTGATGGCGCGGATCGACGGCACCGCCTCGACCAGCCGCAACAAGGTCTCATGCGGATAGCCGAGGCCGCCGGCCAGCGTGTAGTTGAAGCAGATCAGTGGCAGGCTGGTCGCCGCGGCGATTGTCGAGAAATGCGCGAGCGGCATCTCCGGTCGCAACTGGCCGCCCATGCTCATGCTTTGCGGCGGAAACACTAGGAGCGCGGTAGCGCCTGCGGCCTCGGCCATGCGCGCGAGGCGCGCCGCTTCGAGGCTGCCATCGGCATAGATGCCGGCCACTACCGGCAGCTTGCCGCCGATTTCCTCCATCGTAATCCGCAGCACTTCGCGCTGCTCGTCTGCAGTGCAGGCGTGGACTTCCGAGGAGTGACCGTTGACGGTCAGTGCCGTGATGCCGCGCACCGCCGCTACGTCGCGCAAATGCCGGCGATAGGATGGCTCGTCGATCGAGAAATCGGCGTGGAACGGCAACAATACCGCCGGAATGACCCCTTGCGGCTGCCAGTCTTTACCATTCGCCATTTTTCTGTCCCCACGCGGGCTTACAACGCCGGCCCACAGCATAAAACCCTTTGGCCGATCGTCACGCGGGTATTTTCCGGTTGCGGCGCTGCGTCCAAACGGCTCGTTGCCGTGACCGGCAGCGCTCCCACCTTGCGAAGATCGGCCCGATTCCGCCGGTCGTCCGAGACCATACGGCAGAGGCCTCATGCGATATAGAGCGGACATCGACGGGTTGCGCGCCGTTGCGGTCCTGCCGGTCGTGGCCTTCCATTTTGGGCTCGACCGTGTGGCCCCCGGCGGCTATGTCGGTGTCGATATATTTTTCGTCATCTCCGGATTTCTAATAACCCGCATTATCTACGATGATATTTCCGCTGGAACTTACAGCATTGCGGCATTTTACGAACGCCGTATTCGTCGGATCTTCCCGGCGCTTTTCGTTATGTTCGCTGCTTGTTTCATCGGGTCGTTCTTTCTCTATTTTCCATCGGAAGTCACTGCAACCGGGAAAGGCATAATTTCCTCGGTTTTCTTTGTGTCGAATATATTTTTTTACAGTATTGGAAGTTATTTCGACGACAATCTTAAGGCCAATCCGGTTCTCCACACCTGGTCGCTGTCGGTCGAAGAGCAGTTCTATGTGCTGTTTCCGATCCTGATGGTTCTGCTGCAACGGGTCGCGCGGCGCCGCCAGCGCGAAGTGCTCGCGGCAACAGCGCTGATCAGCTTTGCCGCTTCGGCCGTGCAGGTTGCAAGCGAGCCGAGCGCGGCTTTCTATCTGGTTTACTTCAGAGCCTGGGAGTTGCTGATCGGCGGTCTGGTCGCAATCGGCCTGTTTCCCGAAACGACACGACGCTGGATCAGCGAGGGGATCGCCGCACTCGGCATTGCGGCGATTGCATTGGCAGTCGAATGCTATGATTCGAGCACGCCGTTTCCGGGGATTGCCGCTTTACTACCCTGCCTCGGCGCCGCGGCCATTCTCTATGCTGGCGCACAGCAACAAACATTCGTTTCGAGTGTCCTTGCGATACGGCCGATGCGTTTTTTCGGCTTGATTTCGTATTCGCTCTACCTGTGGCACTGGCCGCTATTCGTGTTTTATACCAGCGTCGAGAACCCCGGCCGTATCGCCAAACTCGGCCTGGTGGCCGCCGCAATCATCCTGGCGACCGCTTCCTGGTGGTTTGTCGAACGACCGTTTCGGATACAACCGTATCGGTATGGAAGACGCTCGGTGCTTCGGTTGGGCGGCGCGGTGATGGCCGTAACCGCCTGCGTCGCGGCAGTTTTGGGCGTGATCGACCAGCGTTTTTGGCCGTTGTCCCCAGCCGCCGCGAAATTCGTCGAATACGAACACTACGATGCGGAACAGCCGATGCGGGTCGGCAGTTGTTTTTTGACCTCTGAGTTCAACGCGTTCGCCGACTTTCAATTGGACCCATGTTTGCGGGTGCTTCCGGACAAGCGCAATGTCCTGATCCTCGGCGACAGCCACGCAGCGCATCTATGGTCCGGGTACGCCGCGGTCTATCCCGACGTCAATTTCCTGCAAGCGACTGCGTCCGGTTGCATCCCGCTTGAGCATCCTGTCGGAGAGCAGCGCTGCACCGATCTGGTCAATTACGTCTTCGATAAATTTCTGCCGTCGCATCATCTCGATACAATCCTGCTGTCGGCACGGTGGAAGGACTCGGATGTGCCGGCAGCGATAGCCACTGCTGCCGAATTGCGCAAATACGCGACGCAGATCGTCATTTCCGGACCAATCGAGGAATATGACGAGGCGCTCCCGCGGGTGTTGGGGCGAGCGGCCGAAAGGCGACGGAACCTGCCAGCCTATGCCGCGAAGCATCTGCGCGCCGAGCCGGAAATCGTCGATCGCTCGTTTGCCGCGGCCAAGTTGCCGGAAGGCGTTCGATACGTCTCGGTGTATGAGGCGCTATGCACCCCCGGTTGCCGGCTGACGGCACCGGATGGGGCACCGTTGCAGTTTGATTACGGTCACTTGACGGCTGATGGCTCGGCGTTTCTTGCACGGAAAACCGGCCCGCTATTTCTGGCGCACGGCGTTGGCGCCGGGCCTGATGGAAGCCGCGTGCAGCGTCCCGAAGCGCAGCGCCGGTAAACCGTCGCCGGCCATCGCACGCGGGCACCGTGCGGCGCTATTTCGCGGCGGCGGGCGCATCGCGGGAATTGCTGGCGTGGTGGTAGAAGGCGCGTTGCCTGTCGTGCCATGCCGTGCGCTCGGAATGGTCGATGATGCCGTCGTGATTCGCGTCGATCCGGTCGAAACGCTCGCGAAAGCGGCGGTCGCGGTCGGCGTCCGGCAGGCCGGCAAACCATTCATAATAAGCTTTCACTTGTTGAAGGCGCGTCTTCTGCTGTGCCGGCAGATCGGTGCCGGATAGTTGAACCGCCAGTTCCGAACGGCGCTGTTCGATAAAGTTGAGCCGCCAGTCGCGATACTGCTCGAAGCTGATCTTGTCTTCACCGTCAGGCACTTCCGAGTTGGCCGCCTTGCTGGTCGCGGCCGCCTGCGGCGCCTGGACGGCTGACTGGGCGGCGAAACTGGGCAGGGCAAGCATAGCGGCGACAGCGGCGGATACCGCCGTGAGCATCCAATTCATCGAGTTTATTCCTTGTCCGTGATCGCGTCGCGCATAGAACAAACCATGAAGTATCACGCGTCAAGGCAAATTGGTTCTTTTTTTGTTCATGCGATCGGATTTCCCGGTTCTGCACGCTTGCCACTGGGATGGCAGAGTGGCACAAGCGCCCCTGGGGGAGCGCCATGCCTGATTTTGCGATTGAACGCCGCTGCGAGGGGGTCGTGTGTGGCGTTGACGAAGCCGGGCGAGGACCGCTCGCCGGCCCGGTCGTCGCGGCCGCGGTCATTATCGACCGGCGACGTTTTCGCGGTGATTTGCGCCGCGTACTCGACGATTCGAAACAACTGAGCCGCTCGGCGCGGGAGGCCTGCTATGGCGCGCTTTTTTCCTGCGCGCGGATCGGGGTCGGTGCGGCGAGCGTCGAGGAAATCGACCGGATCAACATCTTGCAGGCTAGCCTTGTCGCAATGCGGCGCGCGGTCACGGCGCTTGGAATGTCTCCCGATATTGCGCTGGTCGACGGGAACACGCCGCCCGTATTGCCTTGCGCCGTACGCACGGTCGTGAAAGGCGACGCGTTGAGCTTCTCGATCGCGGCGGCCTCGGTTGTCGCCAAGGTTACACGCGACCGAATCATGCGGGCGCTGGCCTCGCGCTATCCCGGTTACGGCTGGGAGACGAATGTCGGGTATTCGACGGTCGGGCATTTCGACGGCATGCGGCGGCTCGGTGTCACACCGCACCATCGCCGCTCGTTCGCGCCGGTACGCCTCGCAATGCCTGGTACTCCAGGTACTCCGGCCGGCCTGCTGACGCTGCTTGAAGCTGCGCTGCCTGGGGCGACACCGGGCGCGATGCCTGGGGCGGCGTGGCCGCAGAATTGACGCTGCCGTCCGGCTCGCACACAGTTCGCGCGATGGTTGCGACCGAACCGCCGCGCTGCGACGTTATCCTGGACGGCGATTGCCTGGCCGCACTGGCGTTGTTGCCGGCGGGGTCGATTGATGCGGTATTCGCCGACCCGCCCTATAATTTGCAACTCAGCGGCGAATTGCATCGCCCGGATAACAGCCGGGTCGACGGCGTCGAGGAGGATTGGGACAAGTTCGCCGGGTTTGCCGAGTATGACGCGTTTACGCGGGCCTGGCTCGCCGCCTGCCGTCGGGTGCTGAAGCCGGATGGCGCGCTATGGGTCATCGGCAGCTATCACAACATCTTCCGTGTTGGCGCGGCGTTGCAGGATCTCGGGTTCTGGATCCTCAACGATGTGATCTGGCGCAAATCCAACCCAATGCCGAATTTCCGGGGCCGGCGCTTTACCAATGCGCACGAAACGCTGCTGTGGTGCGCCCGCTCGCGCGAGGCCCGCTACACCTTCAACTATGAGGCGATGAAGGCGCTCAACGACGATCTGCAGATGCGCAGCGACTGGTTGATCCCGCTGTGCGGCGGCCCCGAGCGGCTGCGCGACACCGAGGGGAAAAAGGCCCACCCGACGCAGAAGCCCGAGGCATTGCTGCACCGCGTGCTGCTGGCCTCGACCAAACCCGGCGACATCGTGCTCGACCCCTTTTTCGGCACCGGCACGACCGGGGCGGTCGCCAAGCTGCTGGGGCGCCGCTATATCGGCATTGAGCGCGACCCGGCCTATATCGCGGCGGCGCGGCGGCGTATCGCCGCGGTCCGGCCGGCAGCGCGCGACATCGTGACGCTTGAATCGCGGCGGGAAGCGCCGCGTATTCCGTTCGGCAATCTGGTCGAGCGCGGCCTGCTGCGACCGGGCGAGGTTCTGGTCGATGCGCGGCGCCGTTTTACCGCCCGGGTGCGCGCCGATGGCAGCGTGATTTCGGCGGAACATCGCGGCTCGATCCACGCGGTCGGCGCCCAGGTACAGGGGGCGCCAGCCTGCAACGGCTGGGCCTTCTGGCACGTCGAGCGCCACGGCGAACTGGTGGTGATCGACCGGCTGCGCCAGCAGGTGCGGGGCGAAATGGCCTAGGGCGAACGGGCCTGCGGAAAATCGGCTGATCGCCGGCGCGGCCGGACGAGTGGGGGAGTAGAACGTGAGAAGATGGGGATTGCTTTGCGCGGTCCTGTTTCTGGTCGGGTGCAGCAGCGAACCGCCGCCTGCTGTGGTTTCAAACGAGCCTCTGGCGCTTGGTTCGGCACTTGGCATCGACCTGCCGACCGATGCGCGCGACGTGTCGATGGAGCTGAAGGGCAGCCACCTCGATTTTATCGCCCGCTATTATCGCGACCCGACGTCGCGTTGGCCGCCGCTATCGGCGGCGGAGGCGCAGGCGGTGTCGTCAGTCGGGTTGCGGCTGGTCGCGTTGTGGGAATCGCGCGCGCAGAACCCGTCGTATTTTTCCTATGCGTCGGGGTATGCGGACGCACAATCGGCGTACCGGCAAGCGCGCGCGATCGGCCAGCCGCCAGGCAGCGCGATCTATTTCGCGGTCGATTACAACGCCCCGTCGCGGGATGTGGAGGGGACGATCGATCATTATTTCCGCGGCGTTCTTGCCGGCCTCATCACGGAGGCGGGCGGGCATCAGCCGGAATACCGGATTGGGGTTTATGGGTCAGGCTCGGTTTGCGGCTATCTCAAAGGCGCCCGTCTGGTGCAGCTTACGTGGCTGTCGAACTCGACGGCGTGGGAAGGTTATGGCGGCTTTAGTGACTGGGATATCCGCCAGGGAATGAAATCGCGGAACTTGTCATTCAGCCACGATTCGAACGAGGCGAGAGGCGATTACGGCGGCTTTCTGGTCGGCAGCAAGGCTTCAGCGTCCTGATCACCGGCGCGCACCGGGCCGTAGGCCGTAGTAGCCGCTAAAGGCCTCCGTAAAGGAGCTGACGATGGCCTATGATCGCAATAACGTATTTGCTCGCATCCTGCGTGGCGAATTACCGTGCAACAAAGTGTATGAAGACACGCACGTTCTGGCATTCCGCGACATTAATCCACAGGCGCCGGTGCATATCGTGCTGATCCCGAAAGGCGAGTACGTGTCGGCGGACGATTTTGCGGCGGCCGCGACGGAGGCCGAGCAGGTGGCGTTCATGCGCGCGATCGGCAAGGTTGCTGCGGCGGCCGGCGTGGTCGACGGCGGCTATCGCATTCTCGCCAATCATGGTGCGGCGGCGCATCAGGAGGTGCCGCATTTCCATCTGCACCTGTTCGGCGGCGGTGATCTCGGCCCGATGCTGCACCGGCCGGGGTAGACCGCCCCGGTCGGACAAAGCCGGGACTACGAGCGCATAAAGCCTTCGAGTTCGCCGGAGGCCCAATCCATCGCCTGCTCGATCGTCTGGCCCATCTGGGTGCAATGCGCGATCATTTTGGTCATCGTGCCTTGCGCGAACATCTGGGTGCCGATGCGCGCCGGGGCCGGCGCACCGGAAATCGACACGATCACATCGCCCCGCGGCGGATAATTGGCGATCGTCCCTTTGGGCGGCCCCTGCTCGGCCCACACCTTGAAGTCGAGCTGTTTCTGGAAGGACGGGATGTCAAAACCCTGGCTCGCCTCGACCAGCCTTTCGGCCTGCGCCCGCTCACCGAGGTAGTGCATCAGGTCCTTGCCGGCGGATGTGTTTTTGGAGAATTTCCAGGTGCCCCAGAAATAAGTGTTGCCGCCGACAAACCGTCCCTTCGGTCCCTTGGGCGGCGGAAAGCACCAGCTCTGCGCGGCGATTTGCGGGGCATCGCGCTTGGCGACGGCCCAGGCGGACGGGGGGTTCTGGATCAGCGAGCCCTTGCCCGACAGCAGCCATTTATTGTTGCCGGCATTGTCCCAGGCCCAGACATCCGGCGGCGATACCGCGATGAATTTCTGGAACCATTCAAGCACTTGGCGCGTCGGGTCGGATTTGACCGTGATGTTGCCGTCCTTATCGACGAGTTCGGCGCCATAAGCCTGAAACACCGAACCGACCCAGTTAATCGCATCGCTTGCCGCGCTCATCGGTTCGCCAAAGGCAAAGCCCGCCTTGTGGCATTTCTGTGCCGCGTCGAGAAACGCCTCCCAGGTCCAGTGATCGGCCAGTTCCTTGTCGGGCTCGCCGGAGGCCGGGTACATCTTGACCACGTCGAGACCGGCCAACTCCTTTAACTTGTCGATGCGCCCGACACAGGGGAACGTCGCGTTGCCCCAGGTGCCCGGCACCGCAACCCACCTTCCGTTCTGCTTGCCGAGATATTCCGCGGCCTGGCTGACATTGCCGTTTTCCTGCATCAGCGCCTGCATGACATCATCGACCGGTTCGAGATTGTCGGCCTGCCCGGCGGCGTACCAGGTCGGGATCGACAGCACGTCGTGGCCCGATTTGGCCTGTGCCTCGGCAGCGATCGTCAGCAGGATCTTGTCGCCGTTGGAGGTGATGAAGTCGACCGACAGCTCGACATGGTTCTTGTCGGCCCATTCCTGGCAGATCTTGCGCATCGGCTCGTTGGCGGTCGGCACCCAATGGTCCCAGAAGCCGCATGACAATTTGCCGGCGGCGTAGGCGCCGCGTACAAATGGCGCCGTCAGCGCGACACCCGATACCGCCGCGGCGGTTCGCAAAACACTACGCCGGGTTAAATGTGCGGTCATGTTTCCTCTCCAACTCGATTTTTATTTGACGTCGTGAACTCACCATAAAGTCGCACGCGATGCCCGTGCGACAGTGCGGTCATTTCGCCACCCTAACCTAAAGGTGGGTTCATGTACCGATCGCGAGCGGATTCGACAGCTTGCGCAGCAAGGCGATGACCGATAGTGGCGTCAGGCGGCCGGTTTTCGGGTTTTCGACGCTGGGCACGTTTTCGATCAGCATCGACAGGCGCACGGCTTCCGCCTCGACATCGATGCGGTGGGTATTGCGGGTGACCTCCGGGTCGGCCCAGATTTCGATCGTTGTACGGTCCGGGCCGATGCCGGCGAGTGCCAGCGCAGCCGCGACGTTGACATTGGCCGGGAAGCCGCGCGCCGCATCGCGGGCGCTGCCGGTAAAGACGCATTGCGCCGCGGTAATGCCGAGCACCGAAATGCCGCGCTCGACGAGATATGGCGCTCCATCCAGCCCATTCGGCGGCTTGCGGGTGATCATGTGGACGCGCGATACCGTCCCGACCGCCGCCGCCTGCACCGCGTCGAGGCCAAGCAGCGCACCGGTCGGCACCAGGATGCGGCCGCCCTGGCGCCGGGCCAGATCGACCAAGTCGAAATTGTCGAGCAGCGCGCCGCAGGACAGTGTGATCAGGGTGCGGCCATGCGCCAATGCCGGCTCCGCCAATTCGCGCAGCAACGCGGCCGGAGCGCACTCGACGAGGATGTCCGCGGCCTCCCACAGCCGCGCCAGCGGCACGACCGGGACGGCGTGTGCAAACCCCGCCATCGCCTGCTCGGCGCGCCCGATGTCGCGCGCCGACACTGCCGCCAGACGCAGCCCTTCGATGCCGCGATCCAGTTCCGCGGCGACCACTCGGCCGATCGTTCCAAACCCGGCAATCGCGACGCGCTGCGTTGAGCTGCCAATCATCATCGCCCCCTTTGGTAGCTGCGGCGGCCTACAGCCCGCGCTCGGTCAATCCCGGATCATCCGCCGGTCGGGCGCCAAGCGGCCAGTGAAACAAACGGTCGGCGGCGGCGATCGGCACGTCGTTGATGCTGGCTTCGCGGCGCCGCATCAGGCCCTCGGCGTCGAACTCCCAAAGTTCGTTGCCGTAGGCCCGATACCAGTTTCCCGAATCGTCGTGCCACTCATACTGAAAGCGCACAGCGATGTGGTTGTCGGTAAATGCCCATAATTCCTTAATCAGCCGGTAATCCAGTTCGCGCACCCATTTGCGGTGCAGGAACGCGACGATTGCCGGCCGGCCCTGAAAAAACTCGGCGCGATTGCGCCAGCGACTGTCTTCGGTATAGGCCAGCGCCACCTGCTCCGGATCGCGGGTATTCCATGCATTTTCCGCCGCGCGCACTTTTTGCGCGGCAGTCTGTGCGGTGAAGGGCGGGAAGGGCGGGCGAGCCATGCGAACCTCCTCTGCGGCGACGCAAGATTATGGCCGCACCGGGGCCGTATCAATCCGCACCGGTGTAGGCTGCCGCCGCGCAACAGGAGCGAGCGATGGCAGCACCATACCGATCCACTCCGATCTTCGACGAAACGACACTCCCGGCGGGCTTGCGCGGCGAGCATCGCACCAAAAGCGGCGTCTGGGGCGTGATCAGGGTGATCGAGGGTCAGTTGAAGCTGCGGCTTCTCGACCGTAACGAGGAACTGGTTTTGACGCCGCAGCAGCCCGGCCTGATCCTTCCGGAACAACCGCACACCGTCACCCCTGTCGGGCCGATGCGGATGCAGGTCGATTTCTACGACGCGCCGCCGGTAGGAGCCGGCTGCGCCGCTATTTGAAGCGCGGCATCACCTCCTGGCAGTAAAGGCGCAACGAGTTCATCACCTGCTCGTGGCTGAGCAGGCTGCCGACGTTGATCTCCGCCGATACGCCGTCGATCCCGGCGGTTTCCTGCAATTCCCGGATGCGCGCGGCCACCATGTCGGGGGTGCCGACAATGCCTTTCTGCTGCAACACCGTCTCAAAGGTCAGCGGTCCGCGCAACAGGTCGGCGCGGTAGGTGGCGAACCGCATCAACCCGTCCCTGGCTTCCGCGAAGGCACGCTCCGCGGTGTCCGCGACGTAAATCGGCACTTGCAGATAGGCGGCGCCGCGGCCCGGATGTCCCGCTTCGCGATAGGCATCGCGATAGCTCCGTAGGTTGGCCGGCAGATCGGCCAAAGGGCTTGCCCGCAAGGCCGAGAACAGCGGAAAACCGAGCCTGCCGATCGCCCCGTAGGTGTCGGGCTGGCTGGCGGCGATGCGGATTTCCGGGTGCGGCTGCTGCACCGGACGCGGCACCAGCGTGAAATTCTCAAAGCTGTGGTAATGGCCGTGATACGAGGTGTTTTCCTCGGTCCACGCCTTTCTGATGATATCGAGGCTTTCGGAAAAGCGGTCCTGGCTTTCCTGGTACGAGATGCCGTAGGCGTCATAGGCCCGAGGAAACGCGCTGCGGCCGACGCCGAAAACGAGGCGGCCGCCGCTGATCTGGTCGATTGTCGCGGTCTCCTCGGCCAGCCGCAGCGGATGCCCGAGCGGCAAAATCTGCACCGCAGTGCCGATCTTGATGCGGGTGGTGCGCGCCGCCACGGCGCTCGCCACCGTCAATGGCGCCGACAGCAGCGAGCGCGTCGGGTTCATGTGGATTTCGGCCAGCCAGATAATGTCGAGGCCCCAGCGCTCGGCGGCCTCGATCTGGGCGAAGGATTGCGCAAACGCTTCCCTTTGCGACCCGGACCCGGCCGAGAGAAATTCGTGGAAAATGCCAAATTCCAAAATCGTTCCGCCCCACGGTAAAGCCCGAGCCTCGACGGCGAGGTCTCGGCACGAAAATCTTGGTGCAAGGGCGTAAGACCTTCACCCATGCGGAGCAAAACAATTCTTTCGGACGCTGGCATAAAATAATGGCACACGCGCCGTGGCTCGGCTGCTGGGCTTTCAGAGGACCGGGACGCGAAACCACCACGACGGTATCCGCCTGGTGGTTTCAGTGTGGCAGACTGTCTCGGGCACCCGCTGTCGCGGGTCCCGGAAGCCTTTATCCGTCCAAGGTTATTTGTCGACCGATTTGGACGGTTCGAGCTGGAACGCCTGCGCTGCCTGCAACTGCTCTTTGGTCCGGTCGAGGGTCAGGCGGTTGTTGTCGGTCTTGATGTCGGCCATCGATACGGCAACGTATTTGCCGCCCATGCCGAGGAATGTGCCGACATCGACAACCACCTCGCCGACGCGGCCGCTCTGGTCGAGCACGAGATCCTTGACGCTGCCAATGTCGCGATTGTGCAGATCATAAACCGTACTGCCGATATACTTGCTGGCGCGCACCTGATTGGGCTGCACGGTCAGCGCCGCCGGTGAGGCAGTCATCGGCCGCGTGGCCTGCGGCACATTCTGGGCAAACGCACCGGGGCCGGTCAGTGCCATAGTGGCAGCAATCGCTGCCGGGATCGCCAATTTTGTCACGAGGTTGGTCATGGCTTTTACTCCTGAGTGCATGTTTCATCGGTCAAACAAGCTTGGCCAAAACTTGGTTCCCCGGTACCTGTCTAATGGTGGTGAACTAATCGACGACTGCTGTTTTTGATCTGCGAAGAATTCGTGCCTGGAACTTTAATCAATCATCCGTTGGGTTGCAGTGCACATATTGCTACCGCATTGTGGGCCGGCGCATCGTCGGCGCCGGTCTTTGCCGCTGGCGATCGGCCTCGTGAAAGAATTGCTGCAAACCCTTGTCGTCGTCCGCCGAGTGTGCAAATTTTATCGGCGACGCGCGTCGAACCGAGCGCAAGAAGCCAAAAGGCAAGCTGGCCGCAGGACGAGGGCCGGAAAATTCCACGACCGCCGGGCGCCATGCCGGCCGGAATATATAATTCTCCGAGTTCGTTTTATCGGCTGGTTCGACAGAGTCGTGGGAGCATGCAAAGCACCTGGACGTATCGCAGGCGAGGGAGCACCTCGCCCCTCTTGTGTAATCGCGGCCCACACGACGCCCCGGGCGGGCGGGTAGACCGCGTGAGACCCGTTTTCCGACAGAGGATCGCCTGTCGCAAAACGCGGCGGCATCCCGCCGGTGTGCCACGATGAGCGACAACGGTCATATTCTGGTGGTCGACGATGAGACCACCATCTGCGAATTGATCGAAGAATACCTTACCGGTGAGAATTACCGGGTCAGTGTCGCGCATGACGGGGCGGGCATGCGCCGGATCATGGCTGGCGCGGCGGCGGTCGACCTTGTCATTCTCGATCTGGTTCTGCCAGGAGAGGACGGCTTGGCGCTTGCCCGGGTGCTGCGGGCGGAATCGAGCGTGCCGATCGTGATGCTGACCGGCCGCGGCGACCCGGTCGATCGCATTGTCGGCCTCGAAATGGGCGCCGACGATTATCTTTCCAAGCCGTTCCATTTGCGCGAACTGCTCGCCCGCGTCAAAAGCGTGCTGCGGCGTACGGCAACGCCGGCGGCTCCGGCCGTCGACCCCGCGACGCGCCGCCGCGCCCGCTTTGCCGGATGGGTGCTGGACCTGTCGATCCGCGAGTTGACGGCTCCTTCGGGCGAGGAGGTCCGGTTGACAACCGGTGAGTTCGATCTCCTCACCGCCTTTGTCGGCAATCCCAACCAGGTGCTCAACCGCGATCGATTGCTCGATCTGACCCGCAGCCGTGAGGCGGGACCCTTCGACCGCACGATCGATGTTCAGGTCGGGCGGCTGCGGCGCAAGCTCGGCGACGATCCCCAACTGCCACAGATGATCAAGACGGTACGGGGCAGCGGCTATGTGTTCAGTGCGCAGGTCGAGTTTTTCTAGGCGATCCGCTGTTCCGTAGGATCCTCAGGCGCTGGAGGTGTCGTCGGGCGCCGGCGGGTGCGGATCATCGCGGCGCCGCAACAGGTCGGCGTTGAGTTCGGCACCAGCCAGAATGATGTAGGCGGTGAGGTACAGCCACACCAGCAGGATCGCAACTGCCCCGAGCGACCCGTAGGTCCTGTCG
>DATAUE010000130.1:0-112372 GCA_036268425.1 Allostellaceae bacterium | reverse complement strand
CTCCCCGCGCGCGGGGAGAGGGTCGGGGTGAGGGGCAGCCGCAGCACTACCGGCGTCACAGCGGGATGTTGTCGTGTTTTTTCCACGGGTTCTGCAGTTGCTTGCCGCGCAGCATCGCCAGTGCGCGGCACAGGCGGCGACGGGTGGCGGCGGGGGGGATCACGTCGTCGATAAAGCCGCGGCTGGCGGCGACAAACGGGTTGGCGAATTTCTCGCGGTATTCGTCGGTGCGCGCCTCGATCGCCGTCGCGTCGCCGAGATCGGCACGGAAGATGATTTCGACCGCGCCTTTCGACCCCATCACCGCGATTTCAGCCGAGGGCCACGCGAAGTTAATGTCGCCGCGCAAATGCTTGGAACTCATCACGTCATAAGCGCCGCCATAGGCTTTGCGGGTAATCAGCGTCACCTTTGGCACAGTTGCCTCGGCAAATGCAAACAACAGCTTGGCGCCGTGCTTGATGATCGCGCCATATTCCTGAGCCGTTCCCGGTAGGAAGCCGGGGACATCGACAAACGTCACGATCGGGATATTGAAGCAGTCGCAGAAGCGGACGAAACGTGCCGCCTTGCGGGCGCTGTCGATGTCAAGGCAGCCGGCCAAGACCATCGGCTGGTTGGCGACGACGCCGATCGTGGCGCCCTCCATACGGGCGAAGCCAACCAGAATGTTGCCCGCGAAATTCGGCTGCAATTCAAAGAAATCGCCGGCATCGACGACTTTTTCGATCAGTTCGCGCATGTCGTAAGGCTTGTTCGGATTCGCCGGCACCAGCGTGTCGAGCGACGGTTCGCTGCGTTCGCGTGGGTCATCGGCAATGCGCGGCGGCCGGGCCTCGCGATTTGAACTCGGCAGGAAATCGATAAACCGGCGCAATTCGATCAGCGCCTCGATATCATTTTCAAAGGCGAGATCGGCGACCCCCGAGCGCGTCGTATGGGTAATCGCGCCGCCCAGCTCTTCCTGCGTCACGGTTTCGTGAGTGACGGTTTTGACCACGTCCGGGCCGGTGACGAACATGTATGAGCTGTCCTTCACCATAAAGATGAAGTCGGTCATCGCTGGCGAATACACCGCACCGCCAGCGCATGGCCCCATGATCAGCGACACCTGTGGCACGACACCGGAAGCCATGACATTGCGCTGAAACACCTCGGCATAACCGGCAAGCGAGGCGACGCCTTCCTGGATGCGGGCGCCGCCGGAATCGTTGAGGCCGATCACCGGCGCCCCGACATTCATCGCCTGGTCCATGATCTTGCAGATCTTCTCGGCATGCGCTTCCGACAGCGAGCCGCCGAACACCGTGAAGTCCTGGCTGAACACAAAGACGAGACGGCCGTTGACGGTGCCGTAGCCGGTCACCACCCCGTCGCCCGGCACGGTCTGCGCCGCCATTCCGAAATCATGGCTGCGGTGCTCGACGAACATGTCCCATTCCTCAAAGGAATCGGGGTCGAGCAGCAGCTCAATGCGTTCGCGCGCGGTCAGCTTGCCCTTTTCGTGCTGTGTCTTGATGCGGCGCATACCGCCGCCGGCGCGGGCGGCGCCGCGCTTTTCCTCCAGGCGTTGCAGAATGTCGTGCATGAGCGCTCTGAGCCAGCAAAGGGGGGCGGGATAGCATCAATGCCAGTCTCCGGGAAGCGCTGTTCACATCCGGCGCCAGCGGGCAAGATGCCCAGGGACAATATGCAATCAAGCGAGGAAACGATGCCGGAGAGCGAACTTTATAAAAAAGGCGCGGAAATGCGGCGACGGCTGATGGGCGACGCTGCGGTGGACGCTGCCGCCACGGGGCTTTACAGCGACCCGGTGATGAAGAAATTCATCGACGTCGCAACCGAAACCGTGTTCGGCGCGCTATGGACTCGCCCCGGCCTCGACACCAAGATTCGAGCGCTGATCTGCGTCATCTCCGACACCTGCATGGGCCGCGAGCCGGAACTCGAACTGCACTTGCGCATGGCGTTGCGGCAAGGCTGGACCGAGGATGAGTTGACCGAGGTGATGCTCCATCTTTCCGGCTATATCGGCGTGCCGATTATCCGTGAGTCGATGCAGATCGCCTCCAAAGTATTCAAAGAGCCGCGCTGAGATCGGCAACATTCGCTTAGCCGAAGCCCAGTTCCGATACCTCAGAACGAGACCCGCCCGATACGCGGGCGGGCCTCTCGCCGTGGCTACCACCGTTGGCGACTAGAACTTCACCATGAACTTGCCGATCACGACGTTTTCATCGCCTTTCAGGTTACTGACGACAAGGCGATGCGCCCACAGATATTCCACCCCGACATCGACGAACGGAACCGGGTTCCAGATCACGTTGGCATGAGCAGTGACGATTTCCTTGTTCAGCGCGCAGTTACCGGTTCCGGTCAGCGCCGGCACGCTGAATGCCGCACAGCCGGCAGCCCGTGTACTGATGTCATGGTGATTGATGCCCATGCTGATGTTGGACCGCAGATTGGGCCTCCACCAGTGCCGATAGCCGACGTTTCCGCCCCATTCGACGGTCGGGTTGATCAAAACGTTCGCAGCCGCAGCGGCGCTGGTGGGTGCCCCCATCGCCGGATAGTTGCTGACCAGCGCGAAATTGCTGCTGGAGTTAAGATACCGTCCGAGCGCGTCGCCATAGGTGAAGTGAAACGTAAAGCCGTCTTTCGGCAGGCCGAACCAGTCGGGTTTGACATCGCCGCCAAAGTGAACGCCCCATCCGACAAACGACCGGTTGACGAAAGCGCCGTCCTTGAATTCCAGCCCCGGCCGAACGACCGCGCTGTAATCCATATGCCCCCAGGGCTGCGGGATGAACCACGCGACCGTCAGGTCGGGCGCGAACGCCTTTGTCGGATTGGTGGTGCCGGCCGGAAAGGTACCGGACGGCGAGGCGCCCGATGAGTCAGACGCAATAATGCCGGCGCCGGTCACGGAATCGGTTTCCGGAGTTTCCGCCGACACCGATAGCGCGCCCGGAATCGACCACGCGGTCAGTGGCATCGTGTAGCGGACTTGCGGAATGCGGACGACGCCAGGGTCACCGACATTACCGCCGAAATCCAGTGTTTCGCTGTTGGCGTCCGGATCGGCAAAATTCGAGTTTGCCTGGCCCGCCAGGAAGCCGCCCAAGGTGCCGTAAGCGTAGCGCAATCGCGGCGCCAGATTGTCCGAAACCGATGTGGGAGTCGCACCGCCCGGTGAAAAGGCGGTAGAACCCGCCCAATCGAACTCCATGTAAGTGCGCGCCTCGCCCCATGCCGTCGGGGTCCGGGTTTCGACGTGAAGCTTTGACTGGCGCGGGCTCTGCAGGAAAATCGCCGTGCCGCGCGACCGAAGCCGATTGCCGGCCGGAACGATAAGCCCGTTGGCCAAGGTGCTGTGCACATGCAATGGCGCGGCTTGGGCCTGTCCGTTATCACCCACGGTGGTGCTCTGCGGTGACGCATTGGGGTTGCCGCCGCTGAACCAGTAATCGATCACCTCGGTGACCTCGCCGCCAATCCGGATCGAGGTGTCGGTCCCGGGGATCAGAAACGAACGCGGGAAACTGCCGCCCATCATTTGCACCGAGGAGGGACCCGGCGGCCCGCCGACTCCGAACGGGTTACCCGGCACCTTTGCTTGCGCAAGCTGGTCAAGGCGGCGCTGCAGCAATTGCTGATTTGCCCGCAGGTCCGACAACTCATCGGCCCGCGCCACTTTCGGTCCGACGATCAACGGCGCCGCCAGCAGACAGGCTGTTATCGCCGAAATCGTAAAACCTCCCCCGTTCCTCATTTTTCCCTCCCTGACGCTCAAAGCGAGCGATGACCTGCGTCGCTGTCGGACCCAACCTTTCGGTTTGCGGTCGCGGGCATGATGTGCGGTCGCGGGAGAGGCGTCGTTGCGGTCCCAGAATGCTTTTGTGCTTGATAGAAATGATCATACAAAATGATTCATCTGAATTAAGCGCCGCACCCCAAAGGTGACCTAAATCACCCAAAAAACCGCATGTCGTTCCGTCACCTCTGAGGTAAGCATTTAAGGGACAACGATTTTAAGAAGATCAGGGAGGCAGTGACACTCAAGTGCAACACCTGCTGGTAAACCAGCGGCACATCGACAACCAAACAAAATAGCCGAACAGCGAGGGGGCGATATGAAGAGCACTGCGGCATTCGTAGCCGGGCGGGGGAAGGCGTCTGCCGCCTTCAAGGCCAGCTGTGGTCTACCTCCATGCGTCGACCAAGCAGTGACCATGCTCGAACTGAATGCGACATCGCGAACCTATCGAGCTGGCCAGGAGATCATCAGCGAAGGAGGGAAATTGGCGTCGCCCTTCATCCTGGTTGAGGGGGTCGCCATCCGCTACCGTATCTTGCGCGACGGCCAGCGCCAGGTCTTAAGCGTGATCCTGCCGGGCGATTTCGCCGGGTATCCCAGCTGTTTTTTTGAAACAGCGCTCTATTCGATAAGAACGCTGACTGCTGCCACCACAATGTCGGTTTCGATGTCTCGGCTGATCGCGTTGTTTGACACTCACCCCCTGGTAGCGGCCGAGTGGTTCTGGAAATTTGCCTGTGAACTTTCGATCTATACCGAACGGCTGATTACGATCAGCCGGCGCCCGGCGGCAGAACGCGTGGCGCATTTCCTGCTTGAATTGTTTACACGGTTGCAGCAGATCGGGCTTGCCAAGGGACACTCGTTTTGCCTGCCGCTAACGCAAAGTATCGTCAGCGACGCGTTGGGGCTGAGCATTCCCTATGTCAATCGGGTGCTGCACCAATTGCGAGAAGACGGCTTGATGCACATAAAAGACCAGATCGTATTTATCGACAATCTCGAAGAATTGGCGGCACTGGCGGACTTTGAGAAGGCCTACCTAAAACCGCTGTCGATTGAAGATTTCCGGCGGCAGCCCGCTTGAATCGTGCGTCGCGCATGCCGCCGGGCCGTTTCTGAAAACCGCACCTTATTCGGCGAGCAGGTCCAGAAAGCGCGCCGCTGCCGCGATATCGTCGGCAAGGCCGGCACGCCGACGCGATGCCTCAGCGTCCTCGCCCCAGGCTTCAATCTGAAACGTCTCGTCGAGCTGTGATGCGGCGAAGGCGGTGGCGGCGTCGATCCGGCTCTCGATCAAAGCCAGGGCGATGACCAGCGAGCCGCACGAAGCGGTCAAATCGTGCAGTCCGGTCAGGTGGAAATCATCCTGCGATGCGACCACGGCCGAGAACGCCTTGAGCGTCGCCGGCGATTGTGCCACCGGCACGATCCCGGTTGTCACCGCCAGCCCGGCATCGTAGCGCGAACTCGCCCAGTCGATCAGCGGCTGCCACTCCGCGTGCTGCCGCGCCGCCAAAGCGGGTGGGTGGTCGGCGCGATAGCACAACAGGTCGGTGCCGGCGTAACCGGCGACTTCGGCGATGACACCGGGACGCTGCGGTCCGGTCCGATCGATCGCGGTCGCCGCCAGCCGGGTCAGCGGCATTGTTGCCGGGCGAATATCGTCTTGTTGGGCGTCCCACTCGTCCGCGATGGCGGCGGCGAGAGCCTCGGTCGGCAATACCATCGGATTTTTGGCCGGCGTGCGCATCGGCTTGCCGTCGAGCACGATACCCCAGCCGGTATCGACCGCGGTCGCGATCACGTTTTTGTACACGCGCTTCATGCCGTCAGGTCCAGCTCGGCAAAGGGGTCGCGCGCTTCGTCCTCAAACCCGAAAAATTCCCATAAGCGGCGCATATGCGGCGGCAATGGCGCCGAAATCCGCAGAATGCCGCCGCTGGGGTGCGGCACCTCGAGACTGCGGGCATGCAGGTGCAGGCGATGTGCCGCGCCGCCGCCCGGCAGTTGCGCGGCCGAGCCGCCATACTTGCCGTCACCGAGGATCGGGGTGCCGAGTGCCGCGCAATGCGCACGCAACTGGTGCGTCCGCCCGGTGATCGGCAACAGCGCGAGCCAACTGGCGCGGTCGCCGGCATGATCGACGACGGTGTAATAGGTGATCGCAGTCTTGCCGTCCGCAGGATCGGCATGAACGCGCTCCCGCCCCTGCCCGCCGCTTGCCGATTTCGCCAATGACAGGTCGATACGACCCTGCAACGGCTCCGGCAGGCCGGTTACCGCGGCCCAATAAATCTTGCGGGTGGTCTTTTCGCGAAAGGCGCGGGTAAAGTACGCCGCCGCCGCGGGGTCACGCGCAATCAGCAGGACCCCGGAGGTGTCTTTGTCGAGGCGGTGCACGAGGCGCGGGCGCTCGCTGGCGCCAAAACGCAGCCCGTCGAGCAGCGCATCGACATGACGGTCGGTATTGGTGCCGCCCTGCACCGCGAGACCCGCGGGCTTGTTGATGACGATAGCGCGTTCATCCATGTGCAGCACCGCGTCGCGCAGCAATGCGATGTCCTGCGGCCGCGCCGGCAACGGACCGTCCGCCGGCGCGGCCGGTGCCGATTCCGGCAATGGCGGCACGCGGATCGCCTGGCCGGGTCCGACCGCATCGCCGGCCTTGGCACGCTTGCCGTCAACCCGGACTTGACCGGTGCGCAACAGCTTTTCCAGACGGCCGTGGCTCAAGCCGGGATAGTGCCGCCGGAACCACCGGTCGAGCCGCCCGGCCCCATCCTCCGGACGTATGGTAATCGTCTCGACACCGCTCATGGACCAATGCTCCTGGCGGTGTGGTGGGCCAATATGCTCATCGTTCCCCGCCCGCGGCGCGTTCGCGCAATCTGTCCCAATAGTCCAGCCGCTTCTTGATCTCACGTTCGAAACCGCGCTCGCCGGGGCGGTAGAAGGCGTGCCGCGCGATGCCGTCGGGAAAATAATTCTGCCCGGAAAAACCTTCTTCGGTCGCGTGGTCGTAGACATAGCCGGTGCCGTAACCGAGATCGCGCATCAGCCGGGTCGGCGCGTTGAGGATGTGCATCGGCGGCATCAGCGAACCGGTCTGCCGCGCCATTTTCTGCGCTTCGCCAAAGGCGGTGTAGGCGGCATTCGATTTGGGCGCGGTCGCGAGATAGATCACCAGCTGGGCCACCGCCAATTCGCCCTCGGGCGATCCGAGCCGATCATAGGCATCCCACGCGGCAAGGGCCTGCACCAGCGCCTGCGGATCGGCGAGACCGATATCCTCGACCGCCGCCCGCGTCAGCCGGCGCAGCACATAAATCGGGTCCTCGCCGCCGGCCAGCATGCGCGCCAGCCAGTAGAGCGCCGCATCGGTATCCGACCCGCGCAGCGATTTGTGCAACGCGCTGATCAGGTTGTAATGGCCTTCCTGCTGCTTGTCGTAGAGCGGCGCGCGGCGCTGCACCAGCGCAGCCAGTTGCTGCGGGCCCAGCATATGGTCGCGCGGCAGCCGGTCGATTTCCTCAACGAGGTTGAGCAGAAAGCGCCCGTCGCCATCCGCCATCGCCCGCAACGCAGCGCGGCCATCGTCGCTCAGCTGCAACGTGCGGCCGAGATTATGCTCGGCCCGTTCCAGCAATGTTTCGAGATCGGGGTCGCCGAGCCGCCGCAACACGAAAACCTGCGCCCGCGACAGCAACGCACCATTCAGCTCAAACGACGGGTTCTCGGTTGTCGCCCCGACGAGGATGACCGTGCCGTCCTCGACATAAGGCAGGAACGCATCCTGCTGGGCGCGGTTGAAGCGGTGGATTTCATCGACGAACAGCAGTGTCCCCTGCCCCATCGCGCGCCGCTTTTTCGCCGCCTCGAATATCTTGCGCAGATCGGCGACGCCGGAAAACACCGCCGATAGCGGCTCGAACGCAAGGTCCGTGCCCTGGTTTGACAGTTCTTGGGCAAGCAGCCGCGCAATCGTCGTCTTGCCGCAGCCCGGCTGCCCCCACAGGATCATCGAGGCGAGTTGCCGGCGCGCCACCATGCGTCCGATCGGCCCTTCCGGCCCGAGCAGGTGATCCTGTCCGACAATCTCGGCAAGGCTCTGCGGCCGCAGCCGGTCGGCCAGCGGATGCGGCGCCTGGGCTTCAAACAAACTGTTCATCGTGCCGGCTATATGGGGCAAAACGCGCCGCGCCGCAAAGGCCGGCTTACCGTCTTAGGCCACCTGGCAGGCGGCGGCCGCACCGAATACCGGCGCAAAGGTGGCGCGTAACGCCATATCGACATCGCCCACCGACGCCGTAATACCGAGCTGCGCCAGCGAGGTGACCCCGTGTTCGGCATCGGCGATGCCGCATGGCACGATCCCACGGTAATGGCTGAGATCGGGGTCTACGTTGAGCGCGACGCCGTGATAGGTGACCCAGCGACGGACCCGCACGCCGATCGCGGCGATCTTGTCCTCGCGGCCGTCGCGCCGGGCCACCCAGGCGCCGATGCGGCCATCGCGCCGCTCGCCCTTGACGTTGAACCGTGCCAGCGTGGCGATCATCCATTCTTCGAGCCGCCACACATGACACCGCACGTCGTGTCCGTAACGGTCGAGATCGAGCAGCACATAGGCGATGCGCTGCCCCGGCCCGTGATAGGTGTATTGCCCGCCGCGCCCGGTTTGAAACACCGGCAGCCGTGCCGGATCGAGCAAATCCTCCGGGCGCGCGCTGGTGCCGGCGGTATAAAGCGGCGGATGCTCCAGCAGCCATACCAGTTCGGAGGCGGTGCCGGCGCGGATCGCCGCGACGCGGCTCTCCATCTCGGTGATCGCATCGCCGTAGGGCACCACCGCATCGCTGCACCGCCACTCGATTGAAGGGGCCGTCGAAATTATGTCCGGGTCCATCATGCTTGCCATGATATCGTGTATTTGCTAAGGACGCGCCCCGTTCCCAAAGGAACTGGCCCGACGTGCGGTCGTGGCGGAATTGGTAGACGCGCAGCGTTGAGGTCGCTGTGGGGGAAACCTCGTGGAAGTTCGAGTCTTCTCGACCGCACCATCCCAGAAGCCGGGTTTTCCGGATACGAGCAAAATCTCAGAACTCTCGCCGGGCGCCCGCGCGTGCGAGGCCGGATCGGCCTGATCAACCGTTCGGTTTATCATCAAGGCTGACGATTACGGGGCGCCAGGCGCTCGTTATTCACACCCCAATTTAACATCAGTTATTTGGAATGCATCGCGATGTCCGACTGGAGCGTTCACAAAATCAACTTCGACGAAGAGTGGTATCTGGCGCAAAATCGGGACGTTGCAGAGGCAGTTAAAAGCGGCGGCCTGCCGTCGGCGTTGCATCATTATGTAAATCATGGCTTTGCCGAGGGACGCCTTGCCGTTCCGCCGCGCCGCGAGCAAGTCGGCGCTGTCGATGCAGGCGCTGTCAATACTGCCAACGGCACATCGCCGGCCCCTCAGTCCCGCATTACGACACCGGAATCGCCGCGACACACTGGCATTTCTTATCTGATACCGACAGATTTAACCCAATCGCCGTTACCGCTGCGACGCGTCGCGATGATCGGTTCGTGTTTTATGCGCGATTGGGGATTCGAAGCGAACAATCCCTCCAACTGCCCCGTTGACTTTTTTCTGGTAAATAACGCGTCTCAGCTACCACCACGCTCGCGCGAAGACATAGAACAATATGATTTCCAAATCATACAGATTCCCCTAAGAGCGATAATGCATGACGGATTGATTTGGCGGCTAGCTTACGCGAATTATGCTGGTTATGAAAGTGCCTTCAAGACCGCTTGTCAGCGGCTTGAGTTGCAGCTCAGACTATGGATGAAGTATAATATAGAGTACTCATTACTGACATTCGTTACGAATTTTTTTCTGCCACAGGAAAATTCTGTAGGGCGATTGCTGCCGCGATACGATTTGAGAAATCCAGCCTATTTTATCCACAAGCTCAACGAATTTGTCGAGCATCAGATTGCACAGTATCGAAACGTCTATCTTCTCGATACCGACAAGATCGCCGCTTCCTTCGGGCGCCGCTACGTTCAGGATGATGGCATAGCGATGACGACCCACGGGGGTTTGTTCCCACTCTCAGATCCGGTCGACACTCGCATGGACCCGCTTGCCGCGATGTCCACTTATTACGAAATCACCTGGCCCGGATATTATCGCGAGGCGGTATGGAACGAAATTACCGCAATGCTTCGGACTATTCGCCAGCTCGACATGGTAAAGCTGGTTGTCGTCGATCTCGATGACACGTTGTGGAACGGCGTCAGTGGCGATATGGACGAAATCAGCCCCTTCATGGTCGAGGGCTGGCCATTGGGCCTCGTCGAGGCTCTATTATATCTTAAACAGCGAGGCGTCCTGCTCGGTATCGTCAGCAAGAATGACGAAACGAGAATCCGTCAGATCTGGGACGACATCTTTGTCGGACGTTTGTTGCTGGATGATTTTGCTGCCATCAGAATAAACTGGCGACCCAAAAACGATAACATGAAGGAAATTATCGAGACCGTAAACATCACGGCACGCAGCGTCGTCTTCATCGATGACAACCCGGCTGAGCGGGCCGCCATGCAGCATGCGTTTCCCGAGATGCGCATCATCGGTCAAAACCCGTACGTTCTACGTCGTATTCTGCTTTGGGCGCCGGAAACGCAAGTATCGTCCATAACGGACGAATCAGGTCGGCGAACGGAAATGATGCAGGCGCAATTTGCCCGCGAAGACCATAGAAGCACCGTTTCGCGAGACGAATTTCTGGCTTCGGCGGCACCGAAAGTCACGATGATCGCGATCACATCGACGTCTCACCCGAGATTTTCTCGGGTACTCGAATTGATCAACAAGACAAATCAATTCAATACGACCGGCCGCCGCTGGAAGCTGGAGGAACTGGACGGATTGCTGCATGGCGATGGCGTCGTCTGGGCATTCGAAGTCCGCGATGCCTTTACACGTTATGGGTTGGTCGGCGTCGTCATCGTGCGGGGCGATACCATCGAACAATGGGTCATGTCCTGTCGCGTCCTTGGTTATGAGATTGAAAATGCGGTGATGGCACACCTTGCCGCCGGACAGCGGAAAGCTGGTCATGATGGAATCAAAGGCCTTCTGATCGAGACGGAGGCCAATCATCCCTGCCGGGACCTGTTCGAGAAATGCGGGTTTCTGCCGCGCAAAAATCACTGGCTTTTGCCTGCGCAAACCATCTTCGAGGTGCCGTCGCATGTCACGATCAGTCTTGGCTGAGCACGGGTCGCAGGCGTCGAAAACCTGTACTCCGCGACATATATAGCGGCGATGCAGAACACCCGCCTCGCAATGCTCGACCACGATCTCGGCCAGGAGATCGACATGCTGCGCAACAGCGTGCGCGATTTTGCCGAGGCGCGGATCGTGCCGATTGCCGCCGATATCGACCGCGACGACCGGTTTCCTGTCGAGTTGTGGCCCGAAATGGGCGAACTCGGGCTGCACGGCATCACGGTTGAAGAGGACTATGGCGGCGTTGGCATGGGCTATCTCGCGCATTGCGTCGCGATGGAAGAGGTCAGCCGCGCCTCGGCCTCGGTGGGCTTGTCGTACGGGGCGCACTCCAACCTCTGTGTCAACCAAATCAGGCGCAACGGCAGCGAGGCGCAAAAGCGCAAATACCTGCCGGATTTGATTTCCGGCAAGCATGTCGGCGCCCTGGCGATGAGCGAGCCGGGGGCCGGTTCCGATGTCGTGTCGATGCGGTTGCGTGCGGACAAAAAGGGCGACCGTTATATTCTCAACGGCTCGAAATTCTGGATCACCAACGGGCATTTCGCCGACACGCTGGTGGTCTACGCCAAGACCAGCCCCAATGCCGGGCCGCGCGGCATCACCGCCTTTCTGATCGAAAAAGGGTTCAAGGGTTTCCGCCCGGCGCAAAAGCTCGACAAGCTTGGCATGCGCGGCTCACCGACATCGGAACTGGTGTTCGAGGATTGCGAAGTGCCGGCCGAAAACGTGCTCGGCACGGTTGATGACGGTGTGCGCGTGTTGATGAGCGGACTCGATTTCGAGCGCGCCGTGCTGGCGGCGGGGCCGCTCGGCATCATGCAGGCCTGCCTCGATGTGGTCGTCCCCTACATCCACGACCGCCGGCAGTTCGGCCAGCCGATCGGCGAGTTTCAGCTGATCCAGGGCAAGCTTGCCGACATGTACGCGGCGTCGAGCGCCTGCCGCGCCTATGTCTATGCCGTCGCGCGAGCCTGCGACCGCGGTCAGACCACCCGAAAGGACGCCGCCGGTGCAATTCTTTACGCGGCCGAAAAGGCGACGCTGATCGCGCTCGACGCGGTGCAGATTCTCGGCGGCAACGGCTATATCAACGACTATCCGACCGGCCGCCTGCTGCGTGACGCCAAGCTCTACGAGATTGGCGCCGGCACCTCGGAAATCCGCCGCATGCTGATCGGCCGTGAACTGTTCACCGAAACGGCCTGATACGCGATGCGCCTGACCGATGAACAACGCCTGCTCCGCGATACCGCCCGCGAGATAGCGCGCGATCTGCTGGCGCCGCATTCGGCGGAGTGGGATCGCGACGCACGCTTTCCGAAGGAGGCGCTGGCCGCGTTGGCGAAGCTTGGCTTTATGGGCATGCTCGTCCCGGAAGAATATGGCGGAGCCGGTGCCGACCATGTCGGCTATGCCCTGGCACTGGCCGAGATCGCGGCGGGCGACGGCGCGGTCTCGACGATCCTCAGCGTGCATAATTCAGTCGGCTGCATGCCGGTGCTGCGCTACGGCTCCGCGGAACAGAAGCGGCGGTTTCTCGAACCGATGGCAACGGGCGAGATGCTCGCTTGCTTTTGCCTGACCGAGCCGCAAGCCGGCTCCGACGCCGCCGCGATCAAGACCAGCGCGCGGCGCCACGGCAATTGCTGGATCGTCAACGGCACCAAGCAGTTCATCACCTCCGGACAGAACGCTCAGGTCGCGATCGTCTTCGCCGTTACCGATCCTGCCGCCGAGCGCAAGGGCATCAGCGCCTTTATCGTGCCGACCGATACGCCGGGTTACCGCGTCGCGCGGCTCGAACACAAGCTTGGGCAGCGCGCTTCCGATACCGCGCAACTGGTGTTCGAGGATATGGAATTGACGCCCGATCTGATGCTCGGTGCCGAAGGCGACGGCTATCGCATCGCGCTATCGAACCTCGAAGGGGGCCGCATCGGCATCGCCGCGCAATCGCTCGGCATGGCACGCGCCGCCTACAAGGCGGCGCTTTCCTACGCCAGAGAACGCGAGGCGTTCGGCCAGCCGATCATCGCGCATCAGGCGGTGGCGTTCCGCCTCGCCGACATGGCGACACAGCTTGCCGCGGCGCGCGGCCTGATCCTCGACGCCGCTTCGTTGCGCGATGCCGGCGAGCCGTGCCTCAAAGAAGCTGCGATGGCCAAGCTGTTCGCCAGCGAAATGGCGGAGCGCGTCGCCTCGGATGCGATCCAGGTTCACGGCGGCTACGGCTATCTCAGTGATTTCCCGGTCGAGCGCATCTATCGCGACGTCCGCGTCTGCCAGATTTATGAAGGCACCAGCGACATCCAGCGGCTGGTGATTTCGCGCGAGATCGCGAAGGACTGACTCAGGCGGACGGCAGGCCGGGCACGCCGAGATAGATTTCGGCGAGGGCGACATCGAGGCCGATCGTGTCGAGCCGCAACCGGGCGTCGCCGCCGAGTTCGATCGCCTGCCATTGCGCACCAGCGCGTCGGTACACCGTCGCGGCGATTTGCTGGCTTTCGATGTAGAGAATTTCCTGCAAGCTCGGGATCGCTTGGTATTCCGGCAATTTAACGAAATGGTCGTCGCGTTCGGTCGATGGCAACTGGATCTCGACGATCAAGACTGGTTCCGCGGCAATGCCCCGATAGCCGCCGGCTTCACAGGTAACCGTGATATCGGTCTCGAAGTGATTGCGCCCCAAGGCGCCCTGCGGGGCAATCCCGGCTTGACTGCGCGTCGAGCAGCCCGGCCGGTTCCTGCGAACGGCAGGGACTATCTCTGCCATCAAATTGGCTGCGATGATCTGATGCGGGATCGCCGGCGGCGCCATCGCGGCAATGACACCGTCGATCAACTGGTAATGCCGCTGATCGTTCGGGCAGCAATCGAGAAATTCCTCGACGGTCAGGAGCTTGTAGGCGAGTTCCATCACCAAAGAATAAGCCTTCGCTGCCCTCTATTCCAGATCGGCTTCGGCCAGCACCTCGGCAAATACCGCACGGTCGACATTGCCGCCGCTTTGCACCACTGCCACACGCTTTCCGGCCAGCCGGCCGCGCTCTTTAAGGGCGGCGGCAAGCGCCGCCGCGCCGGCTCCTTCAGCGACATTGTGCGTGTCGGTATAGAGAATGCGCATTGCCTGCCTGATTTCCGCCTCCGATACGGTGACGATGCGCGCCGCGCCGCGCCGGATGACGGCGAGCGCCGCTTCGTCCGGCACCCGGCAGGCCAGGCCATCGGCAAGCGTGTCGGCCGAATTGGTGCTGACCGCGTGCCCGGCCGCAAAAGACAACGCATAGGCCGGCGCGTTTTCGGCGACGACGCCAACAATCTCGGCGGTCAGCCCCAGCGCCTCGCGGGCCGCGATCATGCCGGAAATTCCGCTGCCGAGACCGATCGGTACATACACCACATCAAGCCCGGCAACCGCGCGGAACAATTCCACCCCGTATGTCGCGACGCCGCGTACCAATGCCGGATCGAACGACCGCACGAGATGCAGGTTTTCGGTTTCGGCACGGGTGATGGCGTGTTCGTACGCCGCCTGAAAATCGTGCCCAGCCTCGACCAGATCGGCACCGAAGGCCTGCATTGCCCGGTTCTTCTCGATGCTGTTGCCGAACGGCACGACGATCGTCGCGGCGAGGCCGAGCCGGGATGCGGCGTACGCGATGCTCTGCCCGTGATTGCCGCGCGTCGCGGTGATGACGCCGCGGATTTGTGGCTGAGCGCGGCGCAATTCGTCGAGATAGACGAGGCCGCCGCGCAATTTGAAGGCACCGATCGGCGTATGGTTTTCGTGCTTGACCCATAATTCGGTGCCGACCCGCCGCGACAGCAGCGGCCAGCAATATTGCGGGGTCGGCGGCACGACCCGATGCACCAGCGCGGCAGCGGTTTCGAGGGCCGCAAGCGGGATCATGCGGCGCTCATGCCAGCGGAGTCAGCACCGCCGGCACCGCACCGCGCAGCAGCGCCTTGCGAACCTGCCATTGCAGGGCGGTGTCGAATTCTTCGAGGAACTGCGCGTCGCCGCCGCTGAGCACCGCGACCGGGACGCCGTCGCGGTACATGACGCGGTTGACGGTCAGTGCTGCGAGCTTGCTGCCGGGCGTCAGGATGCCGACGAGGTTCAGCGGGTCGGCGCCGGACAACGACACCCACTCATCCGAATACGGCTTGCGCCGCACCTCGCGCAGCAGCCCGATCGCCTCGGGCAGCGCGAATTGTTCGCCGGAAAACCCTGCGACGAACCGGCCGCCGCGGATGTCGCCGCGCGCTTCGAGCCGCCGGAACACGCGCAGCAGGTCGCGCCACGGCGGCAGCCACGCCGCCTCGCGTTCGAGCATGCGCCAGAAGACGACGCCATAGCGGCGCAACAAGGTGCGGGCCAGATGCTCGGCCGCCTCGCCCGGGTCCTGCGCGCCATCGGGCAGCCGCCGCAACCGGCGGGCCAAGGCCCAGCGCCCGGCATCCTCCATGCCGAACAACGCGCGGCCGCGCCGGGTGCGGCGCTTGTCGGCCGGCATCAGCAGCGCGCGCAACCCCGAGAAACTGTCGGAATTGACCAGCCCGAGCGCCACCAGCTCGGCCAATCCCTCCTCGACCTGCGGGCGCAGCAGGCGCGTTCCCTCTGCCAGCTCGTCGAAAAACGAGGCACCGTTTTCCTGGATGAAATTGACAATCGCCTGTGCCCGCGAGCCGGCCTGCGCCGCGTCAGGCATCGGCGACAACGACGCCCACAGCGACACATGGCGGCGCGCCAGCAAGGTGATCGGTGTGCTGCGCACGGGACTAACCGCTGCGCTGCGCTCCCCGCTATCCGGCTTGAGACTGCGCGGCCGCAACCGCGCCCAGGCGATGCGGCCGGCAAGGCAATGATCGTCGAGCCAGGCCGGATCGTATTCGGCGACGCGGGCCGGCAAAATCTCGGTTTCCCAGGCGCCGGCGGCAGCTTCGAAGCCTTCGAGCTGGCCGAGCACGGCAGCCAGCGCATCCGGCCCTTCCATGCGCGTTTTTTCGGTTACCCGCTGCCATTCGAACAGAAAGCGCAAGAAATCGCGCGCCGCCACCGGCTCGATTTCAGCGCGCAACCGCTTCAGCGTGTAGCGGTGGATGCGCGCGAGAAGCCGCCGCTCGCACCATTCGTCGCCGTCGTTGCCCGGCGTGAACCGGCCCCTCAGCGCGAACCCTTCGGTCTGCAGTGCGGACAGCGCCGTGGCAATGTCTTCCGGCATCAGGCCGAGCGGCGCCGCCAGCGCCGCCTCGGTCACCGGCCCCAGCCCTTCGAGCCGCCCGCGTAGAACCTCAACAAGCGCCTCATCCGCCGACCATTGCCGCTCGGCATGTCCCGGCGGAGCGGCAATTTCCGGTTCCAGCCGCGCGATCGGCCATAGCGCCGCAAATTGCGGCAACCGCTCCGCCGCAACCCAGAGACCTGCCTGCTCCGCCTCGGAAAACCGCAGACAGGTGACCCGCCGTTCGCTCGCCAGTTCGGCGAGCCAGCCGCGCCAGCCGTCTCCCGCCGCCGCCTCCGCTGCGGTCGCAAAGCCGAGCCAAACCAGACCATCATGCAATTCATCGCGGTTGACCGGCTCCGGCCAGGCTTCGCTGCGCACGCGAGCGATGGCTTCAGGGTCGAGGCGACCGAGTTCGGCGGCATCTTCGGGCGCCAGCCAGCGCCGCCCCATAACGGCCTGGGTGCGGCGCTCCTCCAGGGGGGCGTCGTCGAGAAATGCGTAAGGCCGTGCCGACAGGACTTCGAGCGCCAGCGGCGACGGCTCGGTCAGATCGCACGCCACAACGCCGACCTCGCCGCTGTGCATTCGCGTCAACAAGCGCACCAGCCCGTCGGCGTCCATCGCTTCGCTCAGGCAATCGGCGATCGTCTGGCGCACCAGCGGGTGATCGGGGATTTCGCGCGCCCCCGCAAGGTTTTCGGCGCACGCAAGCTGATCGGGAAAGATCGCCGTGATCAAATCTTCCGCATCCATCCGGGCCAGCGGCGGCGGCACCTTTCGGCCGCCGCGAAAGCGCGGCAACGCCAGCGCCACACCGGCAACCCAGCGCCAGCGCGTCATAAACATCGGCGCGTCGAGCAATGCCTGGACCAACAGGTCGCGCACGCTGTTCGGGTGCAGATAATTGCGCACCTCGGCGAGATCGAAGCTGTGCGCGGTGGTCAGCGACAGCACGATGTTGTCTTCGGTCGCGGCCGCCTGCAGCTCGAAATTGAACTTGGTACAGAACCGCTTGCGCAGCGCGAGGCCCCAGGCGCGGTTGAGCCGGCTGCCATATGGTGAATGAATCACCAGCTGCATGCCGCCGACTTCGTCGAAAAACCGCTCGAAAACGATGGTTTCAAGCGTCGGCAGCACACCGAGCGCAGCATGTCCGGCCGCCAGGTAATCGACCAACTGGCGCGACGACGCGGCATCGATGCCAATCTCGCCGGTGACCCAGCTGAAAGCATCCGCATTCGGCAGAAAGGAGGCGGGCAGCGGGCTTGCGGGCAGAGAGCTTGCGGGCAGAGGGCTAACCGGCAAGCGGGCAGCTATCTCCGAGCGCAGGCGCGATACCGATTGCGACAATTCGTCGGTGCGGCCCGGCGCTTCGCCAAGCCAGAACGGGACGTTGGGCGGCTGCCCCTCGGCATCCTCGACGCGCACGGTGCCGCGCTCGACGCGGCGGATGCGGTAGGCGGTGTTGCCGAGCTGAAACACATCGCCGGACAGGCTTTCGACCGCGAAATCCTCGTTGACCGTGCCGACGATCTGGTTTTCCGGCTCCAGCAATACCTGATAATCGGCTGAATCAGGGATCGTGCCGCCCGAGGTCAGCGCGGTGATGCGTGCGCCGCGCCTCCCGCGCAGCATTCCGTTGACCGCGTCGTGATGGATCAGCGAACCGCGCCGGCCGCGCCGCGTGCTGAAGCCCTCGCCAAGCATGCGGACGATCTCGGCGAATTTCTCCCGCGGCAGATTACGGTAGGGCCACGCCCGCCGCATCAGCGCGTAGAGATCGGCTTCGCTCCACTCCTGCGCTGCGACCTCGGCGACGATCTGCTGCGCCAGCACATCGAGCGGCTGCTCCGGGATCGACACGCGGTCGAGTTCACCGCGCCGCACGCTGTCGAGCAGCGCGGCGCATTCGACGAGCTCGTCGCGCGACAGCGGAAACAGGCGGCCCTTCGGCGTGCCGTCGACCGCGTGCCCCGAACGTCCGACGCGCTGCAGGAAGGCGGCGATCGAGCGCGGCGAACTGAGCTGGCACACCAGATCGACATCGCCGATATCGATGCCGAGTTCGAGCGATGCCGTTGCCACCAGCGCCTTCAATGCGCCGCTTTTCAGCCGTTGTTCGGCGTCAAAGCGACGTTCCTTCGCAAGGCTGCCGTGATGCGCCGCGACATGCTCGGCGCCGAGCCGCTCCGACAGTTGGCGGGTGGCGCGCTCCGCCATCCGGCGGGTGTTGACAAAGATCAGCGTCGTCCGGTGCGCCTCGATCAGCTCAAATAGCCGGTCGTACACCTCCTGCCAGACATCGCCCGACATCACCGATTCCAGCGGCGATGACGGGATTTCGAGCGCAAGATCGCGGGCACGGCGATGGCCGGTATCGATGATCCGGCAGTCCGGCGCTGGCCGTCCGTCGGCACCGGCGCCGACCAGAAACCGCGCGACAGCCTCGATCGGCTTCTGCGTCGCGGACAGGCCGATGCGCTGCAACCCGCCACCGCACAGCGCATCGAGCCGTTCGAGCGATACCGCGAGATGCGATCCGCGCTTGTTGGCAGCGACCGCATGTATTTCGTCGACGATGACGGCGCGGCTCGTGCCCAGCATCTGCCGTCCGGATTCAGAGCCGAGCAGGATGTAAAGCGATTCCGGCGTCGTCACCAGAATGTGCGGCGCCATCTTGCGCATCTTTGTACGCTCGGCGGCCGGCGTGTCTCCGGTGCGCACCCAGGTCCGGATATCGACATCCGGCAGGCCGCGCGCCTGCAACTCCTCGCGGATACCCCGGAGTGGCCGTTCGAGATTGCGCTGGATATCGTTCGACAGCGCCTTCAGCGGCGATATGTAAACGATCTGCGTCGCATCCGGCAGGCCTTCGTCGATCCCTTGCCGCACCAGGCCGTCGATCGCCGCGAGAAACGCCGCCAGCGTTTTGCCGGAGCCGGTCGGCGCCGCGATCAGAACGTGCCGGCCCTCCTTGATCGCCGGCCAGGCATCTTCCTGCGCTCCGGTCGGCGCCGCAAAGCTGCGCTCGAACCAGGCGGCCACCGCCGGATGAAAGAGGGACAACACGCTCATTTCGAGAGGAATAAGGGCTGTTTACGGCGTTGAATCAAGCGGCGGAATGCAAGTGCCAAATCACGCTTGAATTGAAAAAGCCCCCGCGTAAAGGCGAGGGCTTTGGAAAGGCGGGAAGCCGGTGGGGACCGGAAAGACCCCCGACATCAGCGCGATGGGCAGCGCTAGCTGGCATCCCGCAGGACCGCGCGCAGATGCGCCGGCACCGGTTCATCGAGAACATGATCGTAAAGCTGGTGCAGCAGGCTCTCGCCATGTGTCTTGCCCGACAGGAAATCACGAATTTCACGATCAACGGAAGACCGGGCGATCGAAGAGTGAGCGGCCTTGGTCTCGATGGGGAGGCGCTTTGCGGCGTGATTCATTATTTTATCTCCTGTAGCGCAAGCGCAAACGGCGCGCTTGTTACATTTCCCGGCTTCCGAGCCGCCGCTTGATGACGCCTCGTGTCTGTATCGTGACAATGCGCTAACATTTTGTAACATGAGCCAATCCCATTCACACACGCATGCTAAACATGCATTTTTGCATAGGTGAGGAATGGAACGCTGGCGCGGTATGATCGGCCCGATGAGATTGAGAGCGGGCGTTATATGATGGACGGATCGGTCGAAACAGCCGGCTTTGTCGACGCTTTTCGCCTCCGCGGCGCGGCGATTGCCGATGCCTGCACCCGGTGCGGCGATTGTTTTCGCGCCTGCCCGATGACCGAGCCCGGCGGCATCGCCGACGCCGACCCGAGCAACACCGCCGCCGGCATCGTCGATCTGATCACCGGCGGCCCCGGCAACGACGCAGCGATCCGCTGGGGCGAAATCTGCAGCGGCAGCGGCAGTTGCATTCCGGCCTGCCAGCACGGCATCAACCCGCGCTTCATGGTGCAGATGGCCCGCGGCTTTGCCCGCGCGCAGCGCGACGGCGCGCCGCTGGAAACGCGCTGGCGCAAGGGCTTTCAGACGATGAGCCGCGGCGTCCGCGTGCTGTCCAAGCTGCAACTGCCGCCGGAAACGCTGGCGCGGTTCAAGCAGCGCAGCGCGGCCGAGGCCGGGCCACCCGACATTGTCTTCTATACCGGCTGCAACGTGCTGAAGACGCCGCACATCCCTCTGTTGTGCCTCGATATTTTCGACCTGCTCGGCGTCACTTACGACGTGATGGGCGGAGTCGGCCAATGCTGCGGCGTCTACCAGTTCCGCGAAGGCGATTTCGCCAATAACAGCAAGATGGCGAACGCGACGATCGAGGGGCTGGCCTCTGCCGGCACCAGCACGGTGCTGTCGTGGTGCCCCAGCTGCCAGATTTCGATCGGCGAGGTGTCGCTGCCGAATTACGAATTGCAGTTCGGCGAAAAGCCGTTCGATCTCAACCCGTTTCTGGTGTTTCTGGCCGACCGGGCCGACCAGCTTGCCGGGATGATGAAGCGCCGGGTCGAAAAGCGCATCGCGCTGCATGAACGGCCGGTGTTTCCGCAAATCATCGACGCCGTCAAAAAGCTGATCTCGATCATCCCCGGCGCCGAACTGGTTGATATCGACGTGCCGCGCGTCGGGACCCAGGCCAATTCGCTGGCGCAACTGCCCAAGTTCAAGCGCGAATTGGTGCAGCGCGAACTGGCGGCGGTGGCGGATGCCGGAGTGACGACATTGGCGACGATCTACCACGCCTGCCACCGTGAAATCTGCGACGCCGGCGACGGCCGCAGCTTTGAGGTGATGAATTTCATGGAATTACTCGGCGAGGGCCTCGGCCTCGACAGCGAGGATTTGTATAAACGATTGAAGCAGATCCGCGACATCGACGAGATCATCGTCGAAACCGCCCCGATGATCGACGCCAACCGCCTCGACCTCGACACAGTCCGGGACGCGCTTGCCGTCGAGTTCGCCACCAAGGGCTGATCATCGCAGTTTCCGGCTAGGACGCGACGGCGATACGCGTTTCGGCGCGCCGGCCGCGGAGACACGGCCGTTGCCGGTGCGATGCGGGCTCAGTCGATAACAAATGCAAAGGGGAGGGCTGCTTTGGCCAAGCTGTCGCACCGTCGGTATTGGGTATTTTTTCTGCTGTTTCTGTTTAACGCGCTCGCTTATGTCGATCGCGTCAACATGTCGGTCGCGGGAAAACCGATCGGGCACGAATTTGGGCTGTCGCCGATCGCGCTGGGGTACCTGTTCTCTTCGTTCCTGTGGGCCTATGTGCTGATGATGCTGCCCGGCGGACGGATGATCGACGGCTGGGGCACGCACGTCGTGGCCTCGCTCGGCACCACCGTCTGGTCGGCGGCACAGATGGCGACCGGCATGGTTGGCAGTTTTGCGGCGATGCTGGTCGCGCGGCTCGGTCTCGGGATCGGCGAGGCGCCGTTTTCGCCGATTACCTATGGCAGCGTGCGGGAATGGTCGCCTTATGCCGAGCGCGGCACCGCCATCGCAGTGATTACGGCCGGCTCCAGCATCGGGCTGTCGCTCGGTGCGCCAGCCGTCGCCTGGCTGATCGAGACACTGTCGTGGCGCTGGTCGTTTATCATCACCGGCGGGATCGGGTTCGTCTGGGTGGTCGTCTGGGTTGCGCTGGTCTCGACGCCGGAAAAGACGCGGTGGTTGCCGCAGGCCGAGCGGGACCACATTCTAGCCAACCGCAACGCCGGCGCCGTGCCGCCGGCCCATGACGGCATCGGCTATCTCGGATTGATCCGCTGTCCCGCGATGTGGGGGCTGTTCATCTCCCAGGGCTGTCTCGTCTACACGAGCTATTTGTATATCTCCTGGCTGCCGAACTATTTTCAGACCGCCCGGCACCTGTCGTTGGTCGGCTCGGGGCTTTACACGTCCATCCCCTTTTTCACGTCGGCTGTCGTCAGCATCCTGGCGAACTGGGTCGGCGACAGGATGCTGACCGCAGAGGCGGTACGCGCCGGCAATCGTCGCTATCTCGTGGCGCTCTGCCTGTTGCTGACCGCGGCCGGGCTGGCCATCCCTTTTGTCGAATCGCTCGCCGCGATCATCGCCCTGGTGACGATCGCGGTATCGTTCGCCCATGTCGGGCCGGCCACCAACGGCGCCCTGGTCAGCGACATTCTGCGCTCGCCCGGCGATGCCGGACGCGCCTTCGCCTTTCTCGTGCTCGGCGGCAACACTTTCGGCCTCCTGGCCCCGATCGTGACCGGCTATATCGTCGCCGCAACCGGCAGCTTTAATTCGGCTTTTGTTGTGGCGGGCGGGCTGGCGCTGTTCGGCGCGGCGGCGACATTGGTGCTGACACGCGGCACGCTCGGCCAAACCACTCCGGCGCCGCTTGTGAGACCACGCCTCGCCGGCTGATGCGTCCGCCAGCATCTCCCGGGCGTCGGTCCGCGGGGGATGGCAAATCAGGTGAGGCCTACGCGCGCACCATCGACGCTTTGGGGTGTGCGTCTTTGACCTGAAGACGTGCCCCCTTTACATTTCCGGCAGGCCCTCACCGCAGAAACGGGCCGGATGAGGAGCATCGGCGATCATGGATACCGGCATCGTTCGCACCACCGAAGAGGAAGCGCTGCAGTTTCATTCGAGCGGCCGCCCCGGCAAATTGTCGATTGCGCCGACCAAGCCTCTGACCACCCAGCGCGACCTGTCGCTGGCCTATTCGCCGGGCGTCGCGTTCCCCTGCCTGCACATCCAGCGCGATCCGAGCACCGCCTACGACTACACCTCCAAAGGCAATTTCGTCGCGGTCATCTCCAACGGCACCGCGGTCCTGGGGCTCGGCGATCTCGGCGCGCTGGGGGCGAAACCGGTCATGGAAGGCAAGGCCGCGCTGTTCAAGCGCTTTGCCGATATCGACTCGATCGATCTGGAAATCGATACCCGCGATGTCGACGAATTCGTCAACTGCGTGCGTTTCCTGCATCCGGCATTTGGCGGCATCAATCTCGAAGACATCCGTGCGCCGGAATGTTTCGTGATCGAAGAACGGCTGCGCGAACTGCTCGACATTCCGGTGTTCCACGATGACCAGCACGGCACGGCGATCATCACCGCCGCCGGGCTGATCAACGCGCTGCACCTGACCGGCCGCGAGCTTGCCGAGGTCAAGATGGTGGTCAACGGCGCCGGCGCCGCCTCGATTGCCTGCGTCGAGCTGCTCAAATCGATGGGCATGCCAAACGGCAATGTCGTGCTGTGCGACACCAAGGGTGTGGTCTATCGCGGCCGCACCGAGGGCATGAACCAGTGGAAATCGGCCCACGCGGTCGAGACCTCGGCGCGCACGCTGGCCGAGGCCATCGAGGGCACCGACGTGTTCCTCGGCCTGTCGGTCAAGGGCGCGGTCGACCAGCCGATGGTCCGGTCGATGGCGCAAAAACCGATCATTTTCGCGCTCGCCAATCCCGATCCGGAAATCACTCCCGAAGAGGTACGAGCGGTGCGGGAAGACGCAATCATCGCCACCGGCCGCTCGGATTATCCGAACCAGGTCAATAACGTGCTTGGGTTCCCCTACATCTTTCGCGGCGCCCTCGACGTGCGGGCCTCGCAGATCAACGATGCGATGAAGATCGCCGCAGCGCAGGCTCTGGCCCGGCTGGCGCGTGAAGACGTACCTGACGAGGTTGCCGCCGCCTATGCCGGCGAACGCCTGCGCTACGGCCCGGACTATATCATTCCGGCGCCGTTCGATCCGCGCCTGATCTGGGCGGTGCCTTCGGCGGTGGCGCAAGCGGCGATGGATTCGGGCGTCGCGCGCAAGGAAATCGTCAATATGGAGGCCTACCGGCGATCGTTGCGCGCGCGGCTCGACCCGACCGCGGCGGGCCTCGAACTGATTTTCGAGAAGGTGCGCAGCAAGCCGCAACGCGTCGTCTTCGCCGAGGGCGAAGAAGAAAAGACAATCCGCGCCGCCTTGTTGTTTGCCGATAGCGGCTTTGGCAGCCCGGTGCTGATCGGCCGCGAAGCGAGAATTCGGGCGACAATGTCGGCGATCGGGCTGAGCACCCCGGCGCCGCTGGAAATCCACAATTCGGCGCTGTCGGACCGCACCCAGCACTACACCGAGTTCCTTTACAAGCGACTACAGCGCCAGGGAATGCTCAATCGCGACTGCCAGCGCCTCGTGAACCAGGACCGCAATGTCTTCGCCGCCTGCATGGTTGCCTGCGGCGACGCCGATGCGATGGTGACCGGACTGACGCGCAATTCATTCGACGTCCTGAACAGCATCAGGCAGGTCATCGACGAGAAACCGGCCAGCCTGGTCTTTGGACTGACGATCCTGCTCGCGCGCCAACACACCGTACTGGTTGCCGACACCTTGATGCATGACCGCCCGACCGCGGCCCAACTCGCCGATATCGCCATCGGAGCGGCAGCAAAGGCCCGCGAGCTGGGGCTCGATCCACGTGTCGCATTGCTGTCCTATTCCAATTTCGGCAACCCTCCGGGGCCTGATGGCGAGCGCGTGCGCGAGGCCGTCTCGTTGCTCGATCAGCGTCATGCCGATTTTGAATATGACGGTGAGATGAGCGCCGATGTCGCGCTCGATCATCGCCTGATGCGTGACCTCTACCCTTTCTGCCGGTTGTCGGGGCCTGCCAACATCCTGGTCATGCCGGAACTGCATAGCGCCAACATCACCGCCAAGCTGCTGCCTTATCTCGGCGGCGGGACTGTCGTCGGTCCGCTGTTGATCGGCCTCGCCCGCCCGGTGCAAATCGTCAATGTCGGCGCCACCGTCTCCGATCTCGTCAACCTCGCGGCCCTCGCCGCGCATGACGCGGTCGGATAGCGGCACAGGACCCAGCCCTTCGCGCATGGCGCTTTTGCGAGCGTCGGCGCTAGCCTACTGATAGAGCGGCTCGCAGCGCCTCAGCCGGCGATTTGCGGCCGCATTACACCAAAGGGAGAAAACGGTGCGATTGGGTTTTTATCGAATATTCGCCGCGGCGGCCTTGATGGCTGCGGCACTGCCGGCCGCCGCGGTCTCCGCGAAGGCTAACGAGACCCCAAAACGGGGCGGCACGCTGACATACATGATCCCGGCGGACGGGCCGCCCAGCCTTGACGGGCACCGCGAAGAAACCTACGCGACCCTGCATGCAACCGCACCGTTTTACAGCGTGTTGATCCGCATCAACCCCGACAACCCGGCATCGACGACCGATTTCGTGTGCGATCTATGCACGGAAATGCCAAAACCGACCGACGACGGCAAAACCTATACCTTCAAGATCCGCGAAGGAGTCAAATTCCACGACGGTTCGCCGTTGACAGCCAACGATGTGGCGGCCAGTTGGAACGAAATCGTCTTTCCGCCGGAAGGCGTTTTGAGTGCGCGCGGCAGCAATTACCGGGCATTGGTCGACAAAATCGAGGCCCCCGACGCAACCACTGTCGTCTTTCATTTGAAATTTGCGACCGAGGCGTTTCTTCCGGCACTGGCAGACCCGTTTGCGTTTATCTACAAAAAAGACATTATCGAAAAAGACCCGCATTGGTACGAAAAGAACATCATGGGGTCGGGACCCTTCAAGTTCGTCGATTACCAGGTGGGGCAGGAAATCAGGGGAGCACGAAACCCCGATTATTATCATAAGGGCCAGCCCTATCTCGACGAGATCGTCGGGATTTTTGCCCCCAAGCAGGCGACACGGGTCGATGCGATCCGCAGCGACCGGGCGGCGATGGAGTTTCGCGGCCTGCCGCCTTCTGCACGCGACGAACTGGTGAAAACGCTCGGCGACAAGATCGCGGTGCAGGAGAGCGACTGGAATTGCGGCAGCGAAGTCATGTTCAACCACAAGAAAAAGCCGTTTGATGACGCGCGGGTGCGCCGCGCCTTGACACTGGCGATCGACCGCTGGGGCGGCGCGCCGGCCCTATCGAAAATCGCCGTCGTCAAGACCGTCGCAGGCATCGTCTTTCCCGGTTCACCGCTCGCCGCGTCCAAGGAAGACCTGCAGAAAATGGCGGGTTTCTGGCCCGATATCGAAAAATCACGGGCCGAAGCAAAGCGGCTGCTTAAAGAAGCCGGCGCCGAGGGTATGAGCTTTGAGTTGCTCAACCGCGATGTCGACCAGCCTTACAAATATGTCGGCATCTGGCTGGTCGATCAGTGGAGCAAGATCGGGTTGAAGGTTACCCAGCGCGTGCTGCCGACCGGGCCGTTTTTTGCGGCGATGCGAGCAGGCGATTTCAGCGCGACGCACTACCCGATCTGCCACAGCGTGGTGAACCCGCTGCTCGACGTACAGCCCTATTTGCCGACCTCGATCAGCGCCGAAAGCTTTGGATATTTTGAAGACCCGCAAGAGGTCGAGCTGTACAACAAAATGATGGTGGAGACCGATCCGCAGAAACAGCACGCTGAGATGACCGACTTTGAAAAGCTGGTCATGGATACGCAGGCGCATGCGATCCAGATCGTGTGGTGGAACCGGATCATCCCGTACCGGTCTTACGTTAAAGGCTGGAAGATCAGCCCGAGCCATTTCCTCAACCAGGACCTGGCGAATGTCTGGCTTGATAAGTAACAAAAAATAATATGAGCCTATGAACCGAGCGATCTCACTGGAGATCGCCCGGTCGGTGCGCGGCTCGATCGCCGCGGCCTCATTCGATTCCGAGCATAACTCGGCGAGCACCGATCGGCTTGCCCGCGAAGACAAGCCGGTCGGTGATCAACTCAGCTTGCAGCAGCGATTTTGTCCTGCGTCTTCGTCTCGAAGTCGCTGGCGTCGTGGCGCTCGTGCAGCTGGCTCGACGGCTCACCGGACAGGCGGTTGACCATGCGCCCGCGTTTTACCGCTGGGCGTGCGAGCAGGGTGTCGGCCCAGCGGTGGACGTTCTTATAATCCTGCGCGCTCAGGAACTCGGCCGATGTCCCATAGAGCCAGCCCTTCACCACCCCGCCGTACCAGGGGAAGATAGCGATGTCGGCGATCGTGTAACCGGCACCCGCCACATACTCGCTCTCGGCAAGCCGACGATCGAGCACATCCAACTGGCGCTTTGTCTCCATGGCGAACCGGTCGATCGCATATTCGATCTTGGTCGGCGCGTAGGCATAAAAATGACCGAAGCCGCCGCCGAGATACGGCGCGCTGCCCATCTGCCAGAATAGCCACGACAAACATTCGGCCCGGGCACCGGCCTCGGTCGGCAAAAACGCGCCGAACTTTTCGGCGAGGTAGGTCAGGATCGCGCCGGTTTCGAAGACCCGGATCGGCTTCGGACCGCTACGGTCCAGCAATGCCGGGATTTTGGAATTGGGGTTCACCGCGACAAAGCCGCTGCCGAACTGATCGCCGTCGCCGATCTTGATCAGCCAGGCGTCGTACTCCGCCCCCTTATGGCCGAGAGCCAGCAGCTCTTCGAGCATGATAGTGACCTTCACGCCGTTTGGCGTCCCGAGCGAATAGAGTTGCAGCGGGTGGCGGCCGACAGGCAATTCCTTATCGTGCGTGGCGCCGGCGATCGGGCGGTTGATGTTGGCAAACCGGCCGCCGCTCGGCTTATTCCAAGTCCAGACCTTGGGCGGCGTGAATTCGGGCGTATCGGTCATTCTTGAAACTCCAGGCGTTGGATGATCACAGCATTCTACACGATCGCTCGGCCGTCCGGCACGCGCCGCGCGCTGGGTTCGACCCAGAGATCAGCCGCGATCCACCCCGACAGGTGGCGAGGGCATTACGCCCTCGCCACCATCGGAATAAGTCGAAAACTCTCTTCGATTCTTAGCGGAACTCGCCGACGTCCTGCCACACTTCGGCGACGGCGGCGCGTGCGGCCTTGGCCATCAACCCGCTGTCATTGGCGATTGTGGTCAGACGGAAGCCCATCCGGATCATCCGCGCCGCATAAGCCGGCTCGCCGCAATGAATGCCGGGATAGATACCGCGTTTCTTGCACGCCGCCAGGACGACCTCGTACATGCCGAGCTGTTCGGAATCCTCGCTGTCGAGCTTGGGGGTCTTGCCGAGCGAGAACGCAAGATCGGCCGGGCCGACATAGATCGCGTCGATGCCCGGCACATCCAGGATTTGGTCGATATTCTCGACCGCCTGGCGGGTCTCGATCATCGGAATAACGAGGATTTCGTCATTCGCGGTCTGCTGATAAGTCCCCGCTACGCCATACATCGAAGCGCGGATCGGCCCATTGCTGCGCTGTCCTTTCGGCGGATAGCGCGTGTAGGAAACCAGCGCGCGCGCCTCTTCACGGGTGTTCACCATCGGGCAGATGACGCCGTACGCGCCGCCGTCAAGCACCTTGCCGACGATGCCCGGCTCGTTCCACGGCACCCGCACCAGCTTGGTGACTGGAAACTTGTCCATCGCCTGGAAGCAGGCGACCATCGACTGGTAGTCCTGAACGCCGTGCTGCATGTCGACGGTGACGCTGTCCCAGCCGCATTGGGCGATGACCTCTGCCGCGAAGCCGGACGGAATCGCCAGCCAGCCGTTGACCGCCGCCTTGCCGGCCTTCCATCGCTCCTTGAGTTTGTTCTCGGCCATGTCTCATCCTTTCGTTTTATCGTCCATTTGTCGTTTAGCGTTCGGGGCCTGTCGCCGTCCGAACGCGCCAAAGCATCGTGCGGAGTGACAGCCACCGCGTCGATACTTTCGTCCCGACGTGTAGCATGACCCGTCGCCGCTGGCTCCGGTATCGAGACGGGACTTCGAGGATCGCCGCATGACACGATCGATTGCAGACGGCCTGCGCGGCAGGGTACGGTCGTGCCGCGTCAAATTCGCGGTGAAAAATCCATGATCGGGTATGCCGACGAAGCCGAGTTGGGCGACTCGGTTGAAACCCTTGCAATGCTCGACGAAAGCGAATGCCGGGCCTTGCGTGACCAGGTATATCGCCTCCAACCCCACTGGGTTCAGCGCTATCCCAATCTGCCGATGTATTCGCTGGGCGCTGCACTGTTTACGGACGCACGCCTGGGAGACGGGCATTATGAAGAGGCCGTCGCAACGTATAATCCGGTCCTGCAGGAGAATTTCGGGCTTTTATACGAGCGCCTCGCCCGAGTATTGTCGGCGCGGCTCGGCGGACCGGTCGCTTATGCGCCGGACAAAGGCCTGCCCAATTTTTGGATTTTTCTAGCGCACCCGGCCTTTACCCTGCTGTCGCCATCGGTCCATGCCGATCTGCAATACCGGCAGACCGATTGGGCATGGGCCAAAAGCGTCAGCCGGCCAATCACTTTTACCTTGCCGCTTTCACTCCCCCGCTGCGGCAGCGGCCTCAACGTGTGGGATCTCAGCGTGCGGCGCCTCGACGGCGCCCCGAAAGCGGAGGCCGCCCGCGCTTTCCGCGAGGCGAACAAGCGGTTCATCGAATACCGGCTCGGACACCTCGCCTTGCAGTTCGGCCATCTGCTGCACCAGATCGCAACCCCGACGCAACTCGACGACGATGACGAGCGAATGACGTTCCAGGGCCACGGCCTGTTCTGCGATGGCGTGTGGCAGCTGTATTGTTAGTATCCCGCCGGATCGCTCGCCCATGCCGGCGCCACGCGTCGGCGCCCTCCTCAGATCGGTTTGGGTCCGAGACCGGTGGCGTCGACTTCGCCGGGTTTGCGCATCATCTTGTCGACCTCTCCGGCATGCAGTTCTTCGGCGTAAATCATCTGTCGCGCGTATTCTTCCAGCATCACCGAGCGCCCTTCGGCCGCCGCCAATAATTCCTTGTAAAGGCCGAGGGCGGCAGCCTCATGCTCCATCGACTCTACCAGAATCTTGCCGATGTCGTGTTTGTGGCTGTCAAGCAGGCGGCCGATGCCGAGCGACGGATAGGCGCCGAGATGGGTGATCATCTCGCCGGCCTGTTGTGCGTGAATAAGTGATTCGGCGGCTTGTTCGCGAAGCCACGAGACGATCGGAATGCGGGTATAGCCATAGACCAGAAACGAATAATGCGTGTACCGGATCACCCCCGCGAGTTCGGATTCGAGAATGCGGTTGAGCAGGTCGACAACCCGCTTTTGATCGATTTCGGCCATGATATCTCCGCCTGATGTAGCTCCATCTTGCTGGTCAACACCGGACTCATACGATGATCCCGGACGGCGCTGAGGCGCGACAAGGCGAGCAGCCGGGCGACCGGCTGGAACCGCTGCTTTCTGAAGCACAGCTACAGGCGCGCATCGGCGAACTGGCGCGACAGATCGATGCCGATTACCGTAACGCAACGCGTGAACACCCGCTTTGCCTGATCGCCGTACTGAAAGGCGCCTGTATCTTTGCCGCCGATCTGATGCGGCACCTGACCGTGCCGGTGACGCTCGAATTTATTGCCGCGTCGTCTTACGGCAAAGGCACCCGGTCTTCCGGCGCGGTCGCGCTCGACGGTGTCGCGCGGCTGGACATTGCCGCGCGGCCGGTACTGGTGCTGGACGATATTCTCGATACCGGCTTGACGATCGCCGTCATTCTTGACCGCCTGCGTGCGCTCGGGCCGGCAAGCCTGGAGCTTTGCATGCTGTTGCGCAAACCGGCAGACGGACGCCCTGACCTGCCGGTGCGCTATGTCGGCTTCGATATTCCGGCCGAGTTTGTCGTCGGCTACGGCATGGACCACGCCGAACGCCACCGCAACCTGCGCGGCATCTACAAGCTAATCCTCAGCGGCACGGCCTCAGACCGCATTCGCCTATGACGGCAATTTTCTACGCAGCAGTTCGTTGACGAGGGCCGGATTGGCTTTGCCGCCGGTCGCCTTCATGACTTGCCCGACGAAAAACCCCAGCACTTTCGGGTTTGTCTGAAACTGCGCGACCTGCGCCGGGTTGGCGGCGAGCGCGGTATCGACTGCCGCTTCGATCGCGCCGCTGTCGCTGACCTGCCGCAGCCCCTTTGCCTCGACGATTGCATCCGCCGCCGCGCCGGTGTCGACCATCTCGGCGAATACGTCTTTGGCGATGCGGCCGGATATCGTGCCATCGGTGATCAGATCGATCAGACCGCCGAGTCGGTCGGGCGTCACCGGCGACCGCTCGACATCGAGCCCCAGACGATTAAGGGCGCCGAACAGGTCGCCCATCACCCAGTTTGCCGCCGCCTTGGCATCACGTCCGGCCGCAATCCGCTCGAAATATTCCGCTGTGGCGCGTTCCGCGGCCAGCACGCCCGCATCTTCCGCCGACAGGCCGAAATCCGTGATGAACCGCGCCTTTTTCACATCCGGCAATTCCGGAAGATCGGCGCGCAGCCGCTCCACCCAATCGCGTTCCAGCGTCAACGGCAGCAGGTCGGGGTCGGGGAAGTACCGGTAGTCGAAATCGTTTTCCTTGGAGCGCATCGGGCGGGTCTCACCGCGCGCAGTGTCATAGAGCCGGGTTTGTTGCAGGACCGTGCCCCCCTCTTCGATCAATTCGATCTGGCGACGCGCCTCGATCTCGATCGCCTGCATGACAAAGCGCACCGAATTCAGGTTCTTCAGTTCGCAGCGCGTACCGTAGGGATCGCCCGGCCGCCGCACCGAGACATTGCAATCGCAGCGCAGCGACCCTTCCTCCATGTTGCCGTCGCAGGTGCCGAGATAGCGCAGGATCGAGCGCAATTTGCGCAGATAAAGGCCGGCCTCTTCGGCGCTGCGCAGATCAGGCTCGGACACGATTTCCATCAGCCCGATGCCGGCACGGTTCAGATCGACATAGGTCTGGCTCGGATGCTGGTCATGGAGGCTCTTGCCGGCATCCTGCTCCAGATGCAGCCGGGTAATGCCGACGGTGCGGGTCGAGCCGTCCGGCATGTCAAGGACGACCCGCCCCTGCCCAACCACCGGCTGCTGATATTGCGAAATCTGGTAGCCGGCAGGCAGATCGGGGTAGAAATAATTTTTGCGGTCGAACACGCTAAACAGGTTGATCTCGGCATCAAGGCCGAGCCCGGTCTTGACTGCCTGCTCGACGCAGTGCCGGTTGATAACCGGCAACATGCCCGGAAACGCCGCATCGACGGTCGAGACCTGCGCGTTCGGCGACGCCCCGAAATTTGTCGCGGCACCGGAGAACAGTTTGGCATTGGCGGTAATCTGGGCGTGAACCTCCAGCCCAATCACAATTTCCCATTCGCCGGTGCGCCCTTCGATCAACGCGGTCATTTGAGCAACGCTCCGATCAGCCTCTTCGGCTTTATTATATCGTGCCTGGCGTGGAGATGCCGTTGCGATAGAAACGCCCGGTGCCGGATCGGCCGGCCACGATCTGCCGAAGCGGGTTCTCAGGCCTCGCCGTAATGCACTCGGCGGTAGTTGCGCGATGGGATCAGATCGTCGATGTGCACGTCCCACAATGACGAGTTCGTTCCGGCCGCATGCTCACGGAACAAGCGCTCGAACTGGCCGAGGCTCGTCACCTTGGTGCCGTTGAGACCGAAGCCGCGGGCGATCTGGGCAAGGTCGCCGCGGCCGTGCGTCGCGTGCATCGGATCGACCCCATAGGCGCGGAATTTATGTGTTTCAGCGCCGTAGCCGCCATCGTTGAGGATGCAGATCAACAGCTTGATCCCCTGGCGCTGGATTGTTTCCAGCTCCTGGATATGCTGGTAAAGGCTGCCATCACCATCGACCAGCATGACTTTGCCGTTGTTGCGCGCCGCCGCCACGCCGATCGCCGCCGAGAGGCCGGAGCCGATTGCACCGAAATCGATCGGGATGTGGTATTTGCCGGCGGGGCGGCCGCGGAAATGCGTCATCGTAAAGCTGAAGCAATGCCCGCCGGCGACGATCACGTCCCAATCCTTGGGCACGGCCGCGTCGAGTTCCTTGACGACCGGGCGGGGGTCGAGCGTACCAGGCGTCACGTCGTAGGGCTTGGTGTCGGGGTTCGCCGCGGTCGTCGCGATTTTCGATGCGACCTCGTTGCTGCGCCAACCGTGGCGGCGAATGCCTTTTTCCTTGAGGCGCGCGACGATCGCCTCGCCCGCTGCCTTGGCATCCGCCTGGACGTGCAGGTCGGCAGTCCGCAACCCCTGCCACAAGCCTTTCGGCTGGGTGTCGATGCGCACGACCTTGGCGTTGGGAAACAGGTAACCGCCTTCCGTCGTATAGTGCCCGAGCCCGGCCCCGGCGGCGATCACCAGATCGCTCTCGGCAAAATATTCGCGGCCAAGATCGGTCGCAAACGTGCCGGCGATGTCGAGCGCGAACGGGTTGCCGTCAAACAGGCCCTTGCCGAGCAGGGTCGTCGCCAGCAGCGCGCCGCTCTCTTCGGCCAGCGCCTCCAAGGCACCCTTGGCGCCCGACCACGTCGCACCGCGGCCGCCGATCACGATCGGGCGCTCCGCCTCGGCGATCATCGCGGCAATCTCGTCGACCACCACCGGGTCCGGCCGCAGCGATTGCGGCCGCGGCATCAGATCGGTCGACGGGATATAATCCGGGAGGTAGGGAAATTCCTCCTTCTGCAGGTCGAGCGGCACGCTCAGCACCACCGGCTTGCGCTCGGCGCGCGCGACGTAAAACGCCTCGCGCACGCAATCGAGCGCCCGGTCGATCGTGCGGATCGGCACGAAATGCGCCCCGGTACCAAGCGCCAGCGGTGCCTGGTCGATCGATTGCAGATACCAGGAGGCGCCGATCGGCGCGTCGCCGGCAAATACGACGACCGGCGCGTTGCCGCGCGCCGCCATCGTCAACGCGGTCATGATCTGCGTATAGCCGGGGCCGCAGGTTACCGAGGCGACACCGATCTTGCCGGTGGCGCGAGCGTAAGCGTCGGCCATCGCGACGCAGCAATGCTCGTGGCGGGCATGGATCAGCCGCGTCTTCTGGTTGTCGGCCATCGAAGCCGACCAGTACATGTTGGCGTCGCCCATCAACGTGAAAAGCGTATCGACGCCCTCGGCCGCGAAGGCCTGCGCCAGAATGTCGGATACCTGATTTTCGCTCATTACGACTCCCGCGGCCCCTTGGCCGAAAACAAGTGACGCACCCAATCGAGAAAAGCCCGCCATACCAGCGATCCGGCACGCAACTCGGCGGCCGGCGCGAGCGGCCGCCGCGGCGTTGCGACCCGCCTCTCGGCTGCCGCGGGTTGCGCCGCGACCGATTCCGCCGCTACGGGAGCGACCGCGCCCTGCGGCTCGCCCATCGGCGCCGCCACCGCTTCCGGCGCCGGTGTGCCGTCATCATCGATCAGCTTTGCGATGTTCTGCGAGAACTCAGCCAATAGAGCACGCGCCAAGTGCACGCCGCCGGCGTTGGCAAAAGTTTCGAGCGGTCCGGTGACATTGAAATTGCCCTGGACGCTCAGCAGCGTCTCGTCGCTGCCGCTGGCGGTTACGATACCGGACGAATTCGCCCGCGACTGGCCGCGCGCATCGATGCCCCTGCCTTCGATCGTGCAGCGCCGCGCCGCATGATCGTAGACGACCTTGGCCTCGCCGCGAAATACCGCGACGGTCGGTCCGAATTTGACGCGGATCGACCCCTTGTATGATCCGCCGTCGCCCGAAGCCGTCAGTGTTGCGCCGGGAATGCACGATGCCACGACCTCCGGGTCGCTCAACAGCGGCCACACCTTCTCGGGCGGTGATGCTATCGTTATCTCTTCACTGAGCGAAATCATGGCACCAAGCTAGCGGCATTCGAGCGATTTTGTCGAGAAGGGCTGAACCCATGACACCGCAGACAGGGCAGGACATTCGTCTCGGGGTCATCGTGCCGAGCGTCAACAGCGTCGTCGAGGCATGGTATCCGCGTGTCGTCCCCGATGGCGTCAGCGTGCATTTCGCCCGCATGCTGATGCCGTCCGGTACGACACCCGAGCGGATCATTGAGATGGACCGCACCGACGGGGTTCATTCGATCGATCAGCTTGCAAGCTGCCGCCCGCATGCGGTCGCCTATGGCTGCACCGCGTCGAGCATTGTGCAGGGGCATGCCTTCGATGCGCATCTGCGCGAGGAAATCCGCCGGATCACCGGGGTCCCCGGCACCAGCGCGACGCACAGCATCTTCACCGCCTGCGCCAGGCTCGGCATGAAACGCGTGACCGCGATATCGCCTTATGCCGAAGCGGTCGATGCCGCAGAGCACGCGTTTTTCGCGGAAGGCGGGATCGAAACGATTGCCAGCGCACATCTCGGCATCACCGACGGTTTCCGCCTTGCCGAACCGGCGCCGGAGGAAATTCTCGATCTCGCGCTCAACGCCTGGGACCCCGCCGGCGACGGCATGATCATCGCGTGCCTCAACTTCCGCTCGCACCCGATCATCGAGGAGCTGGAGCACCGCATCGGCAAGCCGGTCGTCACCTCGACCCAAGCGACGTTATGGCATGTGCTGCGGATCGCCGGCGTCACGACACCGATTTCCGGCTATGGCCGGCTGATGCGGGAGCACTAAGCGCGCACCAAAAGGAGACGAACATGGCGGCGATTACGACGGTGGCACAGCAGTTTTTCGAAGCCTGCGAAGCCGGAAGAGGCTGGCAGGGATGCCGCGCCTATTGCACCCCGGACGCAAGCTTTGCCGCGCAGGCCGAACCGCTCGCGAAGATCACCACGCTCGAAGCCTACACGGAATGGATGAAGGGGCTGTTCGCCTTCATGCCCGACGCGCGGTATGAGGTAAAATCTTTCGCCACCGATGCGCAGCGCGGCAATGTCTGCGCCTACGGCGTGTTTTCCGCGACCCACAGTGCGGCGGGCGGCCCCTGCCCGCCGACCGGCAAAAGCACCGATACCGACTACGTCTACGTCATGCAATTCGACGGCGACAAGATCACCCACATGACCAAGATCTGGAACGCCGGCTGGGCCATGCGCGACCTCGGCTGGACCTGATCGTGCGGGTAGGGCGGAAAAGCGCAGCACGTTCCGCCAAAACGCCCAAAGCGGCACGAACGCGGCGGATTACGCTACGCTCATCCGACCTACGATTACGACGCAGCCTTAAATAGCCAGGAGGAATCCACGATGCCCGACCTTCCCCGCCTCAACCCGGCGATCCGTGCCCTCGAAAGCGGCAAGCCGGCTTTCGTCACGTTTTCGCCGCCCGAGATCGGCGCGGCGCAATCGATCGGCGCGCAGCCTTATGACGGCGTCGTGTTCGAGATGGAGCACGGTCCCTATGACATCCGGCTATTGCGCGACTGCATGCAATACATGCTCGACCGGGCACAGATTCTGAAATCCGGCAGCCTTGCGCCGGCGGTGGCGCCGATGGTGCGGATACCGCCGAATGGTGGCGAGATGAACCAGTTCATCGCCAAGCAGGTGCTCGATATTGGTGTCTACGGCATCGTCTGGCCGCATGTCTCGACGGTCGAGGAGGCGCGCAACGCGGTGCAGGCGTGCCGCTATCCGCGGCCGCGCTCGGCGGAATATTACGAGCCGGCGGGGCAGCGCGGCGACGCGCCACGCACCGCCGCGCGATATTGGGGCATCGACCAGCAGACCTATTACAAACGCGCCGACACCTGGCCGCTTAACCCCGCGGGCGAGGTATTGTGCGTCATCATGTGCGAAGAGGTCCGCGCGATCAAAAACCTGCCGAAAATGCTGAAAGAAGTGCCGGGTATCGGGGTCGTGCTGATCGGTGAAGGCGACCTGTCGCAGGATATGGGCTTTCCGCGCCAGTATGAGCATCCCGAAGTCGCCGCTGCGATCGACGAAATACTGGCGATCTGCAAGGACGCGGGCATGCCCTGCGGCCACCCGCACGTCGACAGCAACAACGTCGAAAAGCTGGTCGAAAAAGGCTTCCGCTGGCTGATGCCGGCACCGGCGCAATCCTTTGCCGCGCTCAACAAGGGGCTGGCCGCTAGCGGCCGCAAATAGCCGGCCCGCTCTTACAGCAACGCCACCGGCCGCACCGGGCAGCCGGTGGCGCCCTTGTACTTGGTCGCGAGCAGGATAAAGCAGAAGCTCGTCAGCCGTTCGCGCACCGCTTCTTCGAGCGCCAGATTCTCGATCAGGTAGACGCCGGCCTCGGCCAGAACGTGCTGGTGCACCGGCATCATCACGGTGCGGTCGGGGTTGGGCAGGACCTCAACCGCCATGTTGTCGCAACCAATCGCGACGACATCCTGCCGCGTCAGCCAGCGCGCCGCCGCGACGTCGATGCCCGGCTCGCCTTCCAGATAGCGCGCGTTGTCGACGCCGAAAAACCGGCCCCAGCCGGTGCGGATCAGCACGATATCACCGGCCGAAATCGCGACGCCGGCGGCATCGGCGGCACGCTTCAGCTCGTCGGGCGTGATCGCACGGCCGGGGTTCAGGTGTGCGCCGCCATCAAGTCCGGCGACATCGAGCAATACGCCGCGCGTGATCATCGGCGGCGCATGCTCGATGCCGAGCTGGTCGAGGCCCCAATCGGTCACCGTTTCCTCGGCGCTGAGGCCATTGTACAGGCGGTCGCCGATGGAAAAATGCCCGAGCGCGTCGATATGCGTGCCGACATGCATCGTCATCTCGGCGCGCTCGACATTCGAGCCGGCATCGTTGACCGCGCCCATCTTGCGGCGGCGCTTGATCGAATCACGCCAGGACGCCCAGATCGACAGCAGAAACGGCGTCTGGTTCGGGATCATGTACGGCGCGTCGGCGCCGATGACGTGGCTCAGGTCAAACAGCCGCCCATCACGCACCGACTGCAGTGCCGCAAGGCGCCGTTCGACGGTCAGCAGGTTGCCGGCACCGATCTGGTCGCCGGGCCCCCAGCGACTATGGTCGTGTCCGGCGAGGCTCATGCGGTGTCTCCGAGCCGGTAGGCGCGCGCCGCGGTACCGGCATACAGCGCCCGCTTTTCGTCGCGCGACGCGCTGGCGGTGATGCGCTTGAACGCATTCCACAACGCCGCGTAACCGACGCCCATCTTATCGACCGGAAAGTTGCTTTCGAACATGCAGCGGTCGGCGCCGAACAATTCGATGCAGGTTTCGACATAGGGCCGCCAAACCTGCGCCATCGTCTCCGACAAGGGCGGGGTCACGGCGGCATGGAAATCGTAAGCGGCGCCGCGATTGATCATGCCGCCGATCTTCAGCACCACATTCGGGCATGTCGCCAGTTCGGCCATCGAGCGCTTCCACTCAGGCAGGATCGCACCGGTCTTGCCGCCATAAGGGCCATAGCCCAATACGCCGCCGATATGACCCATGATCATCGGCGTCGCCGGAAAGGCCCGCGCCAAATCGATCACATCGCCCAGTTGCGGGTGATACAGCCACGCATCAAAGCTGAGGCCGAGCGCGCTGAGCCGCGCGAGGCCGGCGCGGAAATCCGGCTGTGCATAAAGATGCGGCACCGCATCGTGGCCGCTATTGCCGATGATCGGATCGGCATCGTAGCCGGCCGAATGACGGATGCCGCGGAAACGACCGCCGCCGGCGCGCTGCAATGCCAGCAATACCGGCTCGACCCGGTCGCCGAGCCGCAGATCGGCGCTGCCGACGATGCCGGCCGCGACCCGCGTCTTGCCGTAATTGCCCGACGCACTCATCGCCGCGATCCCGGCGACGAACTCGACCTCGCCAACCGGGCGCATCTCCGCCGGCCCGTCGGCGCGGTACATCGAGTGGCATTCCAGGAACACGGTCGCGACGATGTTGTGCCCGCTGTTCAAATCCGCCAGCAACTCGTCGAGCAGATAGCAGTGCCCGTCGCGCAGCCACAGATGATGGTGCGGATCGACGATCGGCAAGTCCGGTTCGAGGATGGTTTCGGACACCCCTGATGCAAGCCACGCCTCATCCGGCGGGTAAATCCGGCCGAATTGCCATTGCGCCCGAGGCGGTGTCGTCATCATAGGTAGGCTCCGTCGAAAGTCGAGGAGGAACCCTAAGACGGCTTGGCGACGCTGACCAGCGCCGCTGGCGATTGCATAAAAAACCGGGCAACTCTCGCAAACGCACCGCCCGGCTCGGCCCTGAATCGAGGTGAGGCGCTTCAGGGCTTGGTCAGGTCAACATCGCCCGGCCGCCACTGCACTCGTTCAGCCGACAATATCAGGCCGTAACTTGCTGATCGCATCGAGATGATGCTGGTGGTCGCCGGCAAAGCGCAGGACCATGTGCTCGACACCGGCGCGCGTCCAACTCGACAGCCATTCCGCGGCGCCCTCGGCGGGGCCGGCATAGGTCGCCTGCCGCGCGCGCATTTCGGTGGCCGGGCGCCCGTAATAGGTCGAGATGAAATGGTTCATGCGGTCTTCGGCGCGCGATTTGTCGTCGTCGATCGTCAGCGTCAGATAGACGGCGCCGGTCAATGTGCCGGGATCGCGCCCGGCGTCGCGCGCGATGCCGTGAATCTCCTGCCATTGCGCCTGCCAGCGGATAGGGTCCGGGGCGTTGGGAAACCACCCGTCATAGAGGCGCCCGACGCGATCGAGGCTGGCGCGCACCATGCCGCCGATCCAGATCGGCGGCCCGCCCGGCCGGTGCGGCACCGGCCCGAGCGTCACGTTTTCCATGACCCAGCGGCCGTTCCACGTCACCGGCTTGCCCGACCACAATTCGCGGCACAGCCGCAACCCTTCGAGCATGCGACCGACGCGTTTTTCGAACGGCACCCCGCACGCGACAAACTCGGCACGGATATTCGGCACATCGCTGGCGATGCCGACGCCAAGGATGAACCGCCCTTCGCTGATCTGGTCGAGCGTCGCGATGCCGTGCGCCAGCACGACCGGGTTGCGCAACGCGGGCAACAGCACCGCGGTGCCGAGTTCGGCATGCCGGGTGCGCGCCGCGACCGCCGACAGCAGCGTCAACGGCTCGTGGCGCGGCCGTGCGGTAATCGAATCGCCGACCCAGATCGAATCAAAGCCGAGCCCCTCTGCCCGTTCGGCCAGCGCCAGCATCGGCGCGGCAGCCGGGCGCCCTTCCATGACCTGCTCGCGGGTGGGCAGCAGGTATCCGATGCGCACGGGCATGGGCAACTCCTTCGAGGAATATCGATTTTGCGTGACCGGATCCCATCATAGAAGAGCGGCTGGCGATTGACAGCCGGCGGCTGCCGCGCCGCAATAGGGAATTGACGCCCGGCGAATCAGTACAGGACCAGATGAACGACATCAGCCCGATTGCCCCGGTCGCGCGGGCGCGCGACATCGCCGACCTTATCACCAACGCCGCCGACACGATCGAGCGCAGCCGCCGGTTTCCGGCGCCGCTGCTTGACGCGCTGCATGATGCGCGGCTGTTCCGCATGCTGCTGCCGCGCTCGGTCGGCGGCGATCAGGTGACGCCGGGCGCCTATATCGAGGCGGTCGCCGAAGCGGCGAGCGCCGACGGCTCGGTCGGCTGGTGCCTGTCGATCGCCAACAGCACCGGGCTGATCTCGGCCTATATGGATACCGAAATCGCCCGCGAAATCTGGGGCAACCCGCGCAACACCGTCGCCTGGGGGCCGCCCAACGATGCGCGCGCCGCTGCCGTTCCCGGCGGCTACCGGATCAGCGGCCGGTGGGATTTTGCCAGCGGCAGCCGCCATGCGGCCTGGATGGGCGCGCATGGCCTCGTCGTCGAATCTGACGGTTCGCTACGGCTCAACAGCGAAGGCCGCCCGACCTTGAAAAGCTGGCTGTTCCCGGCAAGTTCGGCGACGCTGCTCGACAACTGGAACCCGATCGGGCTGCGCGGCACCGCCTCGGAATCGTACGAAGTGTCGGATTTGTTCGTCTCCGAAGCGTACACCTCAACGCGCGAAGACCCGGCCGCGCGGCGCGAACGCGGCCCGCTCTATGCCTTCCCGCAGCAGACGATGTATTCGGTCGGCATCGCCAGCGTCGCGCTCGGCATCGCCCGCGGCATGCTCGACGCCTTTATGGACCTCGCCGGCGCCAAGACGCCGCGCGGCATGAGCCGGCTTGCCGACAATGCCGTCATCCAGGCCGAGATCGCGCGCTGTGAGGCGCGGCTGGGGGCCGCGCGCGCCTATCTGCTCGACACCGTCGGACGAATCTATGCGCAGGCTGACGATATCGCGCCGATCGACGTGCCGGCGCGCGCCCGTGTGCGCCTTGCCGCGGCACACGCGATCACCAACGCCGTCGCAGTCGCCGATTACACTTACAAGGCAGCGGGAGTCGACGCGATCTTTCCCGGCAGCCCGCTGGAGCGCCGTTTCCGCGACATCCACACGGTATCCCAGCAGATTCAGTCGCGCGATGTGCACTACGAAACCTGCGGGCAGGTCCTGCTGGGTTCCCCGCCTACGGTATTTCTCTGAGCGCCCGTCAGGGGCCGAACAGGGGGACGTGCTGGCGGCAGCGGCCGCGCGCCTGCACGAGCTGTCCCGGCACCGCGCCGACGCCTCGCTCTTCCAGCGGCTCATAGCTGGTCGCGCAAATCTGGTTGGACACCAGATTGTTGACTGCTGGGTCATAGGCGTTGAATTCAGTGAATTCCGGTGGCACATCGCCGGACGCAACTAGCGCGCTGGTCCCGAAATCGTCCTTCATCGCGATATAGGGCGAACAGCCCGGCAATAACGGAGCTAACAGTAGTAAAGCGAGCAAGGCGCGCATGGCAATCCGCGAGTGAAATGACAACGCGAGTGTGCCCGCCCCAGCCGATCAGCGCAACAGCTTGTCGAGGGCCGGCAACAGCTGGCTCATGCGATCGATCACCGCGGCGGCTCCGTGTGCTGCCAGACGCTGCGCGTGGTCGGATCGGCAATGCCCGCCGCCGACAAAGCCAATCGCGGTCATTCCGGCCGAGACGGCGCCTGCCACGCCCGGCAGGCTGTCTTCGATCACGACGCAATGCGCGGGTCGTGCCTGCATCCGGGCGGCGGCATAGAGGAACAGATCGGGCGCCGGCTTGCCGCGGGCTACCATCGTCGCACTGAACAGGCGATCCCCGAAATAGCCGGCAAGACCGGTCGCGCCGAGACCGCGGCGAATCTGCGCCGGCACGCCGCTCGATGCGACGCAGCACGGCACCGTCAATGCCGCCAGCACCGCCGCCACGCCGTCGATTGCCTGCAACGACGTGGCGTAGTCGCGGGCGACGATCGCGGCGACGCGGGTTTCGTAATCCGACGGCCGCATCCAGCCCCGTTCGCGCTCGATGGTAGCTAGCATGTCCTTGTCAGACATGCCGCAAAACCGTTCAAGCAACTCGGCTCCGTCAAACGCGCAGCCGCACGCCGTCAGCGTTTCGGCATGGGCTCGATTGACGATCGGCTCGCTGTCGACCAGCACCCCGTCGCAGTCGAAGATCACAAGATCGAAGGCCATGCCGGATTCGGGATCAGCCGGGTTCGGCGGCGGCGATAGTGATCGTCACATTGTCCGGCGCGCCGCGCGCCAAGACCAGATCACGCAGTTGTTCAGCGGCCGGACGCGGCGCGCCCGCGGCGATTGCCGCGGCGATTTCGTTGTCGGACACGATGTTGGTCAGCCCGTCGCTGCACAGCAGAAAGCGGTCACCGGCAGCAAATTGTATGCGGATCATGCCCAATTCGATCGGCCCGATTCCGATGGCGCGCGTCACGATATGGGAATAGGGGTGTGTCCTCGCCTCCTCGGCGGAGAGCAACCCGGCCTCCACCATTTCCTGTACCTGACTGTGATCGGTGGTGACCTGGCGGAACTCGCCGGCTCTCCACCGGTAAAGCCGACTGTCGCCCGCCCAGATCGCCACGACCTCGCATTCCGCCGCGAGCAGCACGACCACGGTGCTGGCAATCACCGCATAAGGCCCGAGCCGAGAGGCCCGCATCCGCAACTCACCATCGACAGCATGCAAGCATTGCTCGACCGCCGCGACGAATTCGTCGAATGAATGCGGCAGTTCGAGGCCATCGAGCGCGGCGGCGATGCAAGCGCTGGCGTAATCGCCTTCCTCGTGGCCGCCCATCCCATCGGCCACCGCCCACAGGCCTCGCTCCGGGCGGTCCAAGACGGCGTCCTCGTTACGCCGGCGGACCAACCCGGTATGGGTCAGCGCGTGCGAGACGAAATGCGCTGCGGCCATCAAAACCTCATTAGCGCAACCCGGTTATATGATCCCACTCGCGCTGAAACTCCAAACGGCTACCGAGAAAGGTCTGCCAATCCTTGGGTAGCAGCAATTTGATTTCGGTGATCGGCACCCCGCCCGGCGGCGGCGGCACATCGGTCCGCATCGACTGCAGGTACAGCCCTTCCTCGTTAGCCGTCTGGCCGACCGGTGACAGGAACCAATCCATGTAAAGACGCGCCGCGTTGGGGTGCGGCCCATCGGCGACGAGACCCCAGGTTTCCGGCGTTCCCGGCATGCCGTCGGGGGGGACATTAAACGCGACAGGAGCGCCCTTCGCCTTCCATTCGAGATATCCCGAATATTGCGCGGTGTGGATGATCTTGTCCTGCTGATTGACCAGCCGGTCATATTGCTGAACGTACGAGTCAAACGCGCGCGGCTTCAGATCGGCAAATTTCTTCCAGTAATCCGGGCCATAGAGCTGGCGCAGCTCATACCACGAGACGTGCTGCAACCCGGAATTCGATACCTTGACGCTGACCCCGTCAGTCCATTTCGGGTCGAGCGCTTCCTTCCAGGTCTTTGGCGAATCGGCAGCGGAAACGACGTTGGGATTGTAGGCGATGCCGGCCGGCCCCATCGCGCCCCACGCCCAATAACCTTCCGGCTGGCTTTTCGCCTCGGCTTTATAGGCCGCCAGTTCCGGCGAGACATAATGCAGGTAGCCGCCCTTTTTCTGGAAATCGAGCACCATGCCCATGTCGGAGAGTTGCAGCGCATCGACCAGATAGCTTTTCGCCTGCCGCTCGGCGAGTACCTTGGCATAGAGCGCGCCGGCCTGCAGGCGGACGTAATTGGTCTTGATCTTCGGATACGCCTTACGGAACGCCGCCAATACCCGCTGCTCGGCAGCTTCCGGGTCAGTGGCATAGATCACCACTTCGCCTTCCTGTTCAGCCTTGGCGATATCGGCGCAGGTCTTAAAGCCTTCCGCCTGTTGCGGGCTGGCGCAACCCGCATCCTCAGCCATTGCCGGTGCGGCACAGGCCGCTGCCAGCAAGGTGCTCATCACACACCCCAACAACCGACGCATACTCTCAACCTCCAATTTCAATATACCTGCGTTCTTAGCGCAGCCCCGTCATCTTGTCCCAGTCGCGTTGAAATTCCGTCCGGCTGGCCAGAAATGCATTCCAGTCGGTCGGCATCAGAAACTTGAGTTCCGCACTTGACTTGCCACCCGGCGGGGGCGGCGTGTCCGTACGCACCGAGTGCAGATAAAGGAAGCGGCCGTTTGTGGTCTGTCCCTGTACGGACAGGAACCAATCAATATACAGACGCGCCGCATTCGGATGCGGCGCGTCTGCCACGATACCCCACCCTTCCGGTGTCGCCGGCAAACCATCGGCGGGGGCGACGAACGCCACCGGCGCCCCCTTTTCCTTTGCTTCGAGATAACCCGAATATTGTGCGGTGTGGATGATCTTGTCCTGCTGGTTAACCAGCCGGTCGTATTGCTGAACGTAGGAATCAAACGCGCGCGGTTTCAGATTGGCAAATTTCTTCCAGTATTCCGGGCCGTAGAGACGCCGCAACTCATACCACGAGACATGCTGCAACCCGGAATTCGACACCTTGACGCTGATGGCGTCGGTCCATTTCGGATCGATTGCTTCCTGCCATGTCTTGGGCGCGTCGGCCGCGGAGACGACATTCGGGTTGTAGGCGATGCCGGCCGGGCCGATCGCTCCCCAGGTCCAGCTCCCTGCCGGCTGGCTCTGGTATTCCGGCTTGTACGCCGCCGATTGCGGCGAGACATAGCGCAGATAGCCCGACCGTTTCTTTTGAAAATCGAGCACCATCCCCATGTCGGACAGTTGCAGGATGTCGACGAGATAGCTTTTCGCCTGCCGCTCGGCCAGTACCTTGGCATAAAGCGCCCCGGCCTGGAGGCGGACGTAATTGGTCTTGATCTTCGGAAACAGGTCGCGAAACGCGGCGAGAACTTTCTGCTCGGCCGCCTCCGGGTTGGTAGCGTAGACGACAACTTCGCCTTCCGCCTCAGCTTTGGCGATATCGGCGCAGGTCTTAAAGCCATGCGTTTCGGTCGGGTTCGCACAAACCGCGGCGTCGTCGGCAAATGCCGGCCAGCCGAACATCACGGCCATCGCCGCTGCCAATATCGGCGCTACGCATCGCAACATCGCGAATCCCCCCTTTATTTGCTGCGCGATCTTATCTGGCGCTACCGCCGCGAGCAAACCGAAGGGATTGTCGAGGTGCAATGTCTAAAGGTTAGGGCCAAGAGCGGCGCCCCGGAAGCACACGCGCCATCGCAATGTTTCCGGACGCACAATGTCGCTACCTAAAATTGCGGCACCGGGTCTCGGCGCCGTTGGTCAAACAACAGCTCGCCGTTGCGCGCCTGTTCGGCGGCGCGCCCGGGGCGCCGGCAACCGCCGAAACGATCGGGCGCCGTAAATCGCGCCGCTGGCGTCACCGCTTATCTTGCAAATCGAGGAGCGCTGGAACACGCTCAGGAAGTGGCGGCCCCCGAAAGCCCCCGCACGACGCAGTTATAGACGACAAAAGAGCGTCTGACACAGGACGAGGTAGAGCGGATCAGGCTGTAAAATCTCGGGAATCTTCGGCCATCGCAAGGGGATAACAATCCTCGCCCCCTCCTCCGGCTCGGACGAAAGGTTGAGGAAAGCGCCCTTCTGGAGACGCACACATGCAAACCAATACGCGCTCCGTTCCCACCAGCTCGACCGCAAGCCTGGCGCTTGGCCAGAAGCTCGATAGCATCCCCTTCAGCACCTATCACCTGATGATCATTCTGGTGCTCGGATTGGTCGCGATCGTCGACGGCTACGATCTGGCGATGACAGGGTCGCTGCTCGTGTTGGCGAAAGAGCCGTTGCATATGACAGCGGCGGAGACCCGCTTGCTCGCCGTTGCCGCCAACATCACGGTGGTGATTGGCGGCTTTATGGCGGCCGCGGTTTCCGATCACTGGAGCCGGCGTACCTTCATTCTGGTTGGCGTCACGACGATCAACCTGTGCACGCTGCTGATCACAGTGGTGCAGAACGGCGAGCAACTGATCATCATCCGGCTGGTCACCGGTCTTGCGGGCGGATTTGCCGGCGCGGCGCCCTTCCCGATCGCCGCCGAACTCATGCCGCCTCACCATCGGCGGACCTATGGCGCCATCTATGAGATCATGCTGGCAAGCACCTTTACGGTGCTGCCGTTTGTCGGGTTCCTGCTTGCCGGCAATCCGGCGGCTTTTCGCCTGATGGCATTGCCGGCCGCGCTGGGGCTGTTTGTCATTCCGGTGCTCGTTTACCGGCTGATCCCGGAAAGCCCTCGCTTGTATTTGCGCCGCGGCAATTTCCAGGCCGCGGTCGATATCGTCAATCGGATTATCGCCCGCAGCGGCAACCGCGTCCCCCCTTTAACGGTTGGTGAGATTGAATCCCGCCGTCCCGACGGCAGACCGGAGCCGTTGCCCCCGTTCACCGCGTTGTTTCATCGCGGACAATTGCGCTGGACCGTGGTCGGCATCCTTTGTCTCATTTGCGCGCAGGTTTCCTACTTTGCGATTTCCGTTCTGCTTCCCAAAGCCCTGATGGATCAGGGAGCCGCGGTCGCGATGAGCTTTGGCCTCAGCTCGATCGTCTTCATGGCGAGCATCCCCGGCAAGGCTTTCACCGGTTACATTATGGAAGTCATCGGCCGCCGCTGGGCGATAACCTATTGTCTCGGCGGCTCGCTACCAGGCCTGCTGCTGATGGCGATGGCCCATACCGCGGGGAACTATTCGACTGTCGTCTTTGTTGCCGGCGCTTTGATCACAGGGTTTACCGTCTTGTCGACCTTTCCGGCGGTACGGGTCTATCTCTCGGAACAGTTCCCAACCGCCTTGCGTGGACGCGGGCATTACTTCGGCGAAGCGGCCAGCCGCGTGTTCTCCGCGGTGCTCGCACCATTTATGCTGGAACCCTATACCGGTTCAGCCCCCATCTTTTTCGGCACCCTGTTGATCGTGGCGCTCATTGGCGCCTTTGTGCCGGTGTTATTCGGACGCGAGACAACGGGACAGTTGGAGGCTGTCACGGAGACCGACCTCGAGCCGGCATAAATCAATTCGTCGAGCCAGAACTCCCTGCCAAGACCCAAGCTCCCGAAGTTTTCAGCTTGAATCGCGCAAGGCCCCCAACGTCGATTCCTGATGGCGTTTAACCCTGGCGTGCGCGCTCAGCGACCGTGGTGACCACCGCCGCCATGCATGCCGCCGCCCATCGCGAAATGCATGTGGCCACCGCCGCCGAAGTGGCCACCGCCAAAATGACCACCGCCAAAATGACCGCCGCCGAAATGGCCGCCACCGAAGTGGCCGCCGCCGAAGTGGCCACCGCCAAAATGGCCGCCACCGAAATGGCCTCGACCCATCGCGAAATGCGGCCCACCGCGTCCACCAAACCTGGGCGCTCGGGCGAAACGTGCGCCGTGGAACCCGTAATGGCCACGGAATGCGTGCGCGGCGCCGAATCCAGTGCCGTGAACCGCGGCAAATTCGTGCCCACGCAGAACGCCTACTGCGGCAGCGGCGCTCGCGAGGCCGATGACCGCACCGCGCCGGCTGGAATCATGCACCCACACGCCGCCCACGAACCCGGGATTCCGCGCGGCAAGAAGCCGGTATCGGTCGGCGTCGACGATGATGCGGCCACCGCCCCAGTCGACCCTGTCCCACCCCCAAAGCGGACCATAGAGAGCGACATCGACAGGGGGATAAAAGCCGACGAAAAAGCCCGGCTCAAAGCTCGCCTCCATCGGCACCGGGAATATCGCGGGCGGGTAAGCCGGATGCGGCCAATGCCCGTAAACGACCCGCGTGCTATAGGCCGGAATGCAGACCGGCCCCGGTTGAATGGCGGCGATCGTAATGGTGTCGCCTTCGGCGGCAACCGTACAATGACATTGCGGCGTGGCCTTGAGCGAGCCGGCGGCCATCGCGAGATGCCGCAGGCGCTGCACCGCCGCCATCACCTCGGCCCGTTGCGCGACCACCGCCGTACCCAGATCGCGCATCCAATCGATCCGGTCGTTCATCACGTCAAGCAACTGATGAAACGCCACCAGCGACATGACGCTCGGATCCCAGCCGGTGGGCTTCAACGCCGCCGCAAGCGCATCGCCCTGCAGCGACTTATGGGCCGGATCATGCACCCATCGATCCGCCTCGACGATTTCGAGCGGATAGGTCGCCGCCATCAGGATCTGGCCGAGAAGCTGGTCCGGATAGAGTGCAACGGGCGCGACGAGCTGGTCGAGCTGTTCCTGGCTGTAGGTTTGTGCCGCCGGCTTTGTCGCGGTGGCCATTGCCGGCGCCTGCGGGGCCTGGGCTTGCGGGGCCTGGGCTTGCGGGGCCTGGGCTTGCGGCGCCTGGGCCTGCGGCTGACCAGGCCGGGATGGTGTTGCAGCGGCGGGCGGCAGCGGCGCAGTTGCTTCCGTCTTGACCGGCGCGTCCTGCGCCAGCGCTGCCGACATCATCGCCGCCGTCACAGCCATCGCGTAAAGATTGAGCCGCTTGATTTTCATCGTGTCGTCCTACCGTTGCGCCATGACCGAATACGCAAGGGGCGGCAACCATCGGGCATTCGCCGCCGTAACCCTCGAACAGAAATATTACAGCTAAGTTCCGGCGCGTGCGCCTGCCTCTTCGTTCGGCGCCGGAACGCCGGCCTCCTGCAGCGCGACGCGCTGGCGTTCTGCGAGCACTGATTCGTCAAAATCATCGATCAACTCGTGAAACAGCCGATACCAGTTGACCTTGGCCTGCAAGTGCAAAAACACGGAACCGAGCCCCACCGCCGCGCGGTCCATAAACACAAAGGCACGCGGCGGCGCGATGCCGCCAAGCCGGCGGATATCGCTGTGCACACTGTCAACGATCGAGCGGCCATCTTTATTGCCGCTATCTTTATTGCTCCCGCTGAGCGCCTTTTCCTGGATCATTCTCGCCCGGTCATCGAGCAGCGGCCCATAGACAAACCCGGCCCAGCGGTTCAGGACTGCGATCATCTCGTGCGACAGGTTGCCGAACCCCCAGCTGCGGTACGCCTCGACCGCCAGCTCCGTGTCGTTGCGCTGCAGCGCGTGATAAAGGTCGATGACACCTTTGACGAAACTCGCCGGGAACACCCGGATGCAGCCGAAATCGAGCAGATTGACGGTGTGGTCGGGTGCCACGGTGTAGTTGCCGAGATGCGGGTCACCGTGGATCACGCCGTAATAATAAAAGGGAACATACCAGATGCGGAACATGCGCAACGCGATCTCGTTGCGCACTGCGAGCGGCGCCTTGGCAATATCGAGGATCGGGCCGCCATCGAGCCATGTCATGGTCAGCAGGCGGCGCGACGACAAATCGCCGAGCGGCCGCGGCACGGCGACACCCCGCTCGTCTTTCAAGATGGCGCGGTAAAGGCGCATATGCGCTGCCTCGCGCTGATAATCGAGTTCTTCGCGCAATCGATCGGAGATCTCGGCATGGATATCGGCGGTGGCGACGCTGCGGTCGTAGCGTTCGTACAACCCCATCGCCAGCTTGAGCTGGCGCAAATCGGCTTCGACCGCCGACGACATGTCCGGATATTGCAGCTTGCAGGCGAGCATCGTCCCGTCGAGCGACACGGCGCGATGCACCTGCCCCAATGACGCGGCGCGCGATGCTTCATGCTCGAAGCTGGCGAACCGGCGCTGCCAGTCGGCGCCGAGTTCACCCATCATGCGGCGGCGGACAAACGGCCAACCCATCGCCGGCGCGTTCGACTGGAGCTGCAAAAGCTCTCGCACATATTCCTCGGGCAGCGCATCGGGGATCGTGGCGAGCAGTTGCGCCACCTTCATCAACGGCCCCTTGATGCCGCCAAGCGCCGCTTTCAGATCGGCGGCGTGCCGCTCGCGATTGATCGGCATACCGAGATAGCGCTCGCCCGCCAGCCGTGCCGCCAGTCCACCCATTGCGCTGCTTACCCGCGCATACCGCCTGACGCGCCCGGTAAAACTGTCCTCGTCCGCCACGCTACCCCGCATTCGACCGTTCCGCGAAAGCTAGCCCCACCGTCTTAGGCCAGTCCTCTCAAGCTCCTCTTCCAAAAGCCCGCTTCTTCAGGATACAGAATCATCGATCATACCAGCACCCGAAAGCGATGCTTTTGTGGCGGCAGGAACCCTGGTCGGCGATCGCGTTATGGCCGGAAAGCATCCGTGCGTGTACATCCTTGAACGTTAGGTTGAACTCCGGAGACATCGCCATGCCCGACACACCACCGCCCGGCCCGCCGCATCCCTTGTTGACGCCGCCGCCGCGCGTCGCCCCCTCGACACCCCCGCTATGCACCGTCGACCTGATGACCACCGAAGGCTCGGCGCTGATGGGCGCAGTTTGGACGGTACGAGAAGCAAAGATCGTTGAGCGCAAGCCGCTGCCCGACGCAATGCCGGAATACAAATCGACTTACGACATCGACCCGCATGCCGGCGGCACCGACTACAACGATAACGATTGGCAAAAGGTGCCGGCCACTGAACTCGGCGCCAAGCGCGGCGGCGGGCATGTATCCTTTCTGTGGTTCCGCGCCCGGCTGACCATTCCGGCGCGGATTGGTGATTTCGACCCGACCGGCGCCGGCGCCGTTTTTCACGCCAACGTCGACGATTACGGCGAAATCTGGGTCAATGGCGAATTGCCCCGCACCGCCGGCCGCCCGAGCCCGGCCGCCATCCAGGGCTTCAACATGCCGAACCGTGTCGTACTCACACCCTCGGTCAAGCCCGGCGACAGTTTTCAACTTGCCGTATTCGGCATCAACGGCCCGATTTCAGCTTCGCCGCCCAACACCGTGTGGTTCCGCGAAGCCAAGGTACAGTTTTACCGGTAAGCGGCCCTAAGAACCGCTACTCGGCAGCGGCGGCGCGGCTCGCGCGCTGCCGCTACTCGGCAGCGGCGGCGCGGCTCGCGCGCTTGCGGTCGTTGCTGTCGAGCAGGCGCTTGCGCAGGCGGATCGCCTTTGGCGTGACCTCGACCAGTTCGTCGTCCTCGATATAGGCAATCGCCTCTTCGAGGCTCATCTGGATCGGCGGGGTCAGCCGCACCGCTTCATCCTTCGAGGTGGTACGGATATTGGTCAGCTGCTTGCCCTTGACCGGATTGACTTCGAGGTCGTTGCCGCGGCTGTGGGCGCCGACGACCATGCCGGGATAAACCGCGTCACCCGGCGACACGAACATCGAACCACGCTCTTCGAGGTTCCATATGGCATAAGCAACCGCCGCACCCGGCGCCGTCGAGATCAGGACACCGTTGATGCGGCCCTCAACCGCGCCCTTGTAGGGAGCATAGCCGTGAAACAGCCGGCTCATAATGCCACTACCGCGCGTGTCGGTTAGGAATTCGCCGTGATAGCCGATCAGGCCGCGCGTCGGCACCAGAAAGGTCAGACGCAGTTTTCCGCCGCCCGAGGGGCGCATCTCCTGCATCTCCGCCTTGCGGCGGCTCATCTTGTCGACGACGACACCGGCAAATTCTTCGTCCACGTCGACAAAGACTTCCTCGATCGGCTCGAGCCGCTGGCCGCTGACCGGATCGGTGCGCAGCAGCACACGCGGCCGTGAGATCGACAGTTCGAACCCTTCGCGTCGCATCTGCTCGATCAAGACGCCAAGCTGCAACTCGCCGCGGCCCGAGACTTCGACGGCATCCTTCTTGGCGTTTTCCTGCACCCGGATCGCGACATTGCCCTCGGATTCACGGAACAGCCGCTCGGCAATCATGCGCGAGGTCACTTTCGAGCCGTCGCGTCCGGCGAGGGGACTGTCGTTGACAGAAAACGTCATCGCCAGGGTCGGCGGGTCGATCGGATCGGAGGGCAGCGCCACCGTCACCTCCGGAGCGCAGATCGTGTCGGCAACCGTAGTCTGGGCCAGCCCGGCGATCGCAATGATGTCGCCGGCACGGGCTTCCTCGATCGGCCGCCGGTCAAGGCCGCGAAACGCCAGCAGCTTGGTCAGCCGTGCCTGCTCGATTGCGCGACCGTCACGGCTCAACGACTTGACCGGCATGTTGATGCGCGCGACGCCGGAATGGATGCGGCCGGTCAACACACGCCCGAGAAACGGGTCATAGTCGAGCGTCGTCGCCAGCATCGCGAACGGCGCATCCTCATCGGCTTCCGGAGGGGCGACGTGCGACACGATCAGATCGAACAGCGGCGACAGATCCTTGCGCGGCGCGTCAAGATCGGCGACCGCCCAGCCATCGCGCCCGGAGGCGAACAGCGTCGGGAAATCGAGCTGGGCCTCACTGGCGTCGAGCAGCGCGAACAGGTCGAAGATTTCATTGTGGACTTCGCCGACCCGGGCGTCGGGACGATCGACCTTATTAATCACGACGATCGGCTTAAGGCCGCGCGCCAGAGCCTTGGCGACGACGAACTTGGTCTGCGGCATCGGTCCTTCGGCCGCATCGACCAGCACCAGCACACCGTCGACCATGCTGAGGATACGCTCGACCTCGCCGCCGAAATCGGAATGGCCGGGAGTGTCGACGATGTTGACGCAGATATCGCGCCATACCACCGAGGTGCATTTGGCAAGGATCGTGATGCCGCGTTCGCGCTCCAGCTCGTTCGAATCGAGCGCTCGCTCGGCTACCTGCTGGTTGGCCCGAAACGCACCGCTCTGGCGCAGCAACTGGTCGACAAGGGTGGTCTTGCCATGATCGACGTGCGCGATGATCGCGATATTGCGGATTTCCATAAGACCCTGATGCAAAGCGCCGAACGGCGGGAGGCTTAGATTACGCCTGCCGCCGCGACAAGTTCGTGAAGCGCAGCCTCCGGCCGCGCGCCGACATGGCTGATAATTTCGGCGGCGCAGACGCTGCCGATCGCCCCGCACTTGGGAAGCGGCAGGCCTTGCGTCAAGCCGTAGAGAAAGCCCGCGGCATAAAGGTCGCCGGCGCCGGTGGTGTCGACAACGCGCGCGACCGGCGCGGCGGCGACCTTGTGCGTGTCCCTGCCGGCGACAATGACGCTGCCCTCGGCGCTGCGGGTCAATGCCGCGACCGCGACATCGCCACGCACGGCCGCTGCCGCCTGATCGAAATCCTTGGTTTCGTAGAGCGAGCAGATTTCGGCCTCATTGGCGAACAGAATGTCGATGTCGCCAGCGACCAGTTGACGGAAGGCGTCGCGGTGCCGGCCGACGCAAAACGGGTCGGACAGGCTCAGCGCCACTTGGCGCCCGGCCTGGTGCGCCGCCGCGGCCGCGGCGCGGAACGCCGCCTGAGCACGCGGCGGGTCGAACAGATAGCCTTCGAGATAGGTAATTTTGGCGCTGCCGATCACCACGGTGTCGATATCCTCCGGCCCGAGATCGACACAGGCACCGAGATAGGTGCACATCGTGCGCTGTCCGTCGCCGGTCACCAGGATCAGGCAGCGCGCGGTGCCTGCGCCAGCGGCAGCGGCCGGAGTGTCGAACGTGACCCCCATCGCCGTCATATCGTGGCGGAACACATCGCCCAGCAGATCATCGCGTACCTTGCCGATATAAGCTCCCCTACCGCCGAGCGATGCTATGCCCGCCATCGTATTGCCGGCCGAGCCGCCGGAGCTTTCGATGCCCGCTCCCATCTTCTGGTACAGTGCGTCGGCCCGGCCGTCATCGATCAATGTCATCGCGCCTTTGGTAAATCCCTCGGCATCGAGAAACCGCTCATCGGCGCGAGCGATGACGTCGACGATTGCATTGCCGATGCCGACAACGTCGATGGCAGCGGAATTCATTAGAGAGCCTCGGAATTGCCTGAACGGGAAGGCGGCGGAGTATAGGGGCATTCTTTGTCGCCACAAGCCGTAGGGCAAAGGAGCTTGGGCATCGGGCGACCCAGACCGCAGCCGAAACCGGGCAGCCGAAAACCGGATCGCAGAGGGGGTTCTGCGGCACGCCGCGATTGGCTCGTCGCATCGGGTCACGTACAAGGCAGCCCATCATGGTGTTCGCCCTGTTCCGCGCCGTCGTTGAATTGTTCACGCCAAGCTTGCGTCGCATCGTCGGACTTGGGCTGGTGTTGTCGGTTGCCAGCTTTGCCGTGTCGTGGCTGGCCGTCGCTTTCGCGCTATATCACACCAGCCTTTTCGGATGGCGGCCGCTCGACTGGCTGGTCGACCTGTTCGGCGCGCTTGCGGTGCTGGCATTGTCCTGGCTGCTGTTCCCGGCGGTCGCGACAATGGTCATGGGATTTTTTCTCGGCCGTGTCGCCGATTCTATCGAATCGATGGATTATCCCGGTCGCGGACCCGCCCGTCAGACGCCGCTTTCAGAAACGATAATAGCGACGATACGACTGATGAGCCTGACCATTGGGCTGAACCTATTGGCACTTCCGATATACGCGTTGCTGCCGGGGGTAAATTTTTTTGTTTTTCTTGGGCTGAACGGATACCTTTTGGGGCGCGAGTATTTCGAGGTGGTTGCCTTGCGACGGCTTGATCTGAAAACGGCGCGGGCGGCGCGGCAGCGTTTCGCTGGGCGGGTATTTTTTGGCGGGGTCATTATTGCCGCGTTGTTTACGGTTCCTCTGGTCAATCTGATCGCACCGGTGCTCGCCACCGCATTCATGGTGCACATGTTCGAGGGGTTGCGCCGTCTCCAGCCGTCCCTCGCGGCGCCATGAACCCGCGGCAAATCCGTCACCCTGTTGCAACTTGATGGAATACCTCGTTCATGTTCACCCGGAGAAGACCCGAGGCAGAGGATCGCAAGATGTCGGACACACCTGACGATCTGGGGATTCCGATGAAGCCGGCGCGCGCATCGACGCCCGCGAGCAACCTCGCTCCGCTCACGCGGCCGCCGGCGCCGGTGCCGCCGCGCGTTCCCGATCAGCCGCGGCCTGCTCCGATTGAAGTTGCAAGGGCACTTGATCCAAACCAGCGCCCGGCGATTCTGCCGCCGGCACCGCCGCCGCCGCGGCGCAGCGAATCTGATGTCCGCAAGCTGATCGTCGGGCGCGAAATCATATTGTCGGGCGAGGTAACATCATGCGACCGGCTGATCATCGAAGGCACCCTCGAGGCCAACGTACAGAATTGCAACGACATCGACATTTCCGAGACTGGCCTGTTCAAAGGCTCGGCCTCGGTCGATGAAGCTGAAGTACGCGGCCGCTTCGAGGGCAATCTGACGGTGCGTCGGCGCTTGATGATCCGCGCCAGCGGCCGCATTACTGGCACGGTTCGGTACGGTCAGCTCGAAATCGAATGCGGCGGGCAAATCACCGGCGACATTTCGGTCAGCGACGAATTTGCAGGCGATCTGGCGACCGCGCGCGGCGGCTACTAGCGCTCGATATCAGGCCGAAGGGTTCGATATCCCGTTCGGCCTCGATTCAGCTTTTTGGCGCCGAGCTCGGCAGGGACGCAGGTGGCGTCATTGGTGATCATCTCGAACTCGTGACAGTCGAGGCTCGATTCTCCCGGTGACCGCCACTCATGCCAGTGACTTAAGCGCATCTCATCCGTCACCGGCGCCGAGGGTCACAAACGGGACCGGCCGCGCAAATTGCGAGTTGCTGCGATAAGAAGGTTAATGTCACCCGCACCGCCGCCGGCGTTTAACAGTTTTGTGATAATTTATGCGACAATGCCGCTCGAATTGTATGAGGTTCAGATGCTGTCATACGAGTGGCGGGAACTGGAAGCGCTTTGCGAGCGGATCGGCGAATTGCGAGATCGCTATAATATCGCGCGACGAGCCCAGAATTACGGCCTGATCCAAAGCCTTAAGGACGACGTCGACCAGGCGCAACGACAGCGTGAGCAACTGGTACAACATATCTCCGCGCGCCTCGGCTCCGCCGCCGCCGGCCCGTCGGCGGAGCCGGCGATCGTGGAGCCCGCACCCAGCATTCGCAAGCAAAGCGGCAGCCGCCGCGTGTCAGCAGAGCATCGCGCTTCAGGGCATGGCTCAGGACATCACGGATCGACACCACGCAACTCGGATCGCGACCGCTCCGCGCCACTGGATCGCGCCGCAACCAGCAGCGCAGGCAGTCACGGCATGGATCAGGAACCGGTGGCCGACTACGAGAGAAACTGATTTTACCCCGCCGACGGCGGCGAACCTTCACAAGCCGACTTTACGGAACTCGTCCACTTCGACGCGCGAGCGTTCGGTCAGTTTGGACAGATCAACCATTGTTGCGGTGATTTCCTCCGCCGCCGCGGCATTGGACTGACCAATCCGGGTCAAATCGGCGACGTTGGTATTGATTCCCTTGACGGTCGCTTCCTGCTCTTCCATCGCAGCGGCGATGGCACCGACCAGCCGGTCGCTTTGCTGCACACCTTCCGCGATCTGCCGCATGTTGCCGCTGACTTCGTGCGCCATAGCGACGCCACGTTGCGCTTCTTCGGTCGCCCGCTGATTGAGGCCCGCAATCTCCTGCGCCAAGTTGCCGGAATTTTCGGCGAGCTTGCGCACCTCTTCGGCCACCACGGCAAAGCCCCGGCCATGTTCGCCGGCTCGCGCCGCCTCGATCGCGGCATTCAGCGACAACATATTGGTCTGGCTCGCGATGCGCGAAATCGCGCCGGCTATATGGCTGATCCGGCTGCTGTTCTCGGCAATCGCGTTGACCACGTCGAGCATCGCGCTCATCCGGTCGATCCCATTATCGACCAGTTCCGCCGCTTCTTTGGCGCGCTCGCTGGCAAGCTGCGTCGAACGCGCCACCTCAGCAATCGCATCGGTATTCTGCGCGAGCGCGGCGGCGGAGTGCCGCAGCGCCACTAGCTGGACATTCGAGCCGTCCGAGACCTGGCTGACCGCGGCGCTTGCCTGCGTCGCCGCCATCGCAACCCGCCGCGTGTTCTCGGCGACGCGTTCGGTCAGCCGCGCCACCGGACGGGCAATGTGGCTAATGACGAGAAACACCGCGAAAAGACCGAGAAGAACACCGACCGCCACCAGGCAAGCCATCAGGACAAGCATAAACGAATAGAATTTACGCGACAGATCGGCCGCATGGCCCATATGCACTGCGCCGAGATCGGTCAATACCTGCAAGTCCGCGTCCAGCGCTACCCGGCTGTCCTCGGTCTTATCGGCAGAAGCGTAAAGCGCAACTTCCGGCAACGTCGCTTCGCGCGACAGGCGCACCAGCTCGGTATGGCGCTTTATGAAGTCATTCGCATGCGCCACCGTTCGCTTCATCCGATCGGCATCCTTGGCATCGCTGTAATCCGACCAGGCGGCCATTTTCTGGCGCATCGTCGCCAGACTCTGTTCGATCCGGTCGGCGAGCTTTTTGGACTGCTCCTTATCGCCGACCATCGCAATCGCCCGGGAATCGACCAGCACCTGCAGGACCAGGCCCTTTACCTCCTCGCCGACGATCGCTGCGCGCATGACGTGTTCGAAGCGATGAACCCGCTGATTATAAACATGCATGCCGCCGATGCCGACCGTTCCGATCCCGGCGACGACGAGGACCAGGCACAGCACGACCGAGCATATCTTCGTTCCGAGCTTCAGGTTCTTGAACAGCGTCTACCCCTCCCCGCCAGTCGCACGCTTCCGGGCGCGGCACGTTCAACGCGATGGCGCAAGACCCTCGTCGCGATCAACTCTCATCGCGCCCGGGCCAAGGATGCACCGGCTTCCGGTCCGGTCAACAACGTTTGCCGCGAATTCGTGGAGGAGATCGGACGGTAAACGGCGGGTCGTGTTATGGTCCCCGGCATGCAAGCTGCCTTTCCCGCCTTCCGCCTAACGATCTGTGGCATTCCCGAACTCGGCCAGCACCGCGCCGCCGGGGTGACGCACGTCCTGTCGATCACCGATCCGGACCATCCCGAACTGCACGAGTTTTTCGACTTCGCCCCGCATCGGCGGTTGGCGTTGCGCTTTCACGATATCATCGACGCCACACCCGGCCAGCTGGCGCCCGCCCGTGCCGATGTCGAACGGCTGTTGACTTTCGGACGCGACCTCACTTCCACCCGCGACAGCCATCTGCTGGTGCATTGTCATGCCGGCGTGTCGCGCTCGACCGCATCGGCGACATTGATGCTGGCGCAGGCAAGCCCGGACCGGACAGCCCGCGAGGTGCTGGACCATGTCGCGCAAATCCGCCCGCGCGCCTGGCCCAATCTGCGGATTCTGGAACTCGGCGACGACCTCCTCGAACGCAACGGCGACATTGTCGCGGCCGCCAGCGCCGTGTATCGCCGGGTGCTCGACCGCGAGCCTTATTTCCAGGAAGCCATGATCGACGGTGGCCGCCAGCGCGAAGTCACCGCCGCGCTCAACGTCCCAACGCGATAGCTAGCCTACGGGAGCGGCACCGATATCGTACTGGACCTGCAATACGACGAACCACGGGTGATCAGGGTCGACGACGACCCCGTCGGGGCCGGCGAGATGGCCGTCGGCTGTCACCGGGATGTGCTTCATCGACACGGAATTATCGACATTGCCGCCGATCACGTCGAGCGAACCCTGGTTGACCGCCACGACGATATCGCAATGTCCGGGGAAACGTCCGGTCGGCAGATCGTCATACCGCATCGGGCGGCGGGTCCGTGACATGCAGATCAGGTCGCCGCGCTGCGGCGCATATTGCTCAGGGCGCATCGCCGCAATCACTATCCCGGCACCGCCTTGCCGCGCCGCGTTGATATAGTCGGAATGAGTCGGTGAGTAAGGGAAACGGTGCCCCGCTCCCGCCATTCGCATGACGTAGTCGATAAACGCCGCCGACCAAGCGTAATTGCCGTCTTCAGTCGCTGCAAAGACGCGCCCGTTGTCATCGTGCATGCCGGTGAAGCCCTGTTCGTGCGTGCCCATCGGCAGGCCAAGCCACCAGTATTCGCCGACTCGCTGCCACAAGCCTTCGGCGCGTTCGTTGTCGAACGGCAGTTCGGTGTTCGGTATGACAACCGGCTGGCCAAAGGCCCGCCATTCCCGCAGCGCAATCTGGATCGCCGCTTCGCGCGAGAACGGCTGATACGGCAGGCGGGCAAAAGGCGGGATATGGACATCGTCAGGAAAGCCCGCTGGCCCCACCGCCCGAACCGATGACGGCGCCGATCCGCATGCGGTCAGCCCGAGAAGCAGCAACAACCCGACCAGGCTCCGCAACCGCGTCTTCACATTGTCCTGCCTCACCCGATGCGGGTCTGCGGCCGCACCGGCGGCGGTTTACGGGGTCGCGATCGTAGAGGTTGAGTCAGTAATCGTAAAGGCGGGCCGGATTGTCCACCAGGATCTTGCGGCGGATCGCGGCGTCGCCGGTCCAGTTCGCCAGCTGGTTGAGCGCCAGCCCGTCATCGATATCGTAAGACGGCGCGATATCGTCGAGCGCCGCTCCAGGAGCGGCATGATGCGGATGCGGCCAGTCGGTGCCCCAGACGATGCGATCCGAGTTTGCCGCGATCAGCGCCTTGGCGAGAGGCGCGACATCGCCATAAGCCGGCGCCTTCGACGAGCTGCGATAGGCCGCCGAAATCTTGACATAGGCGTGCCCAGCCCGGACCAGTTCCAGCAAGGCGGCAAACCCCGGCTGCTCTACCCCACCTGCCGCCTGGGCGCCGCCGAAATGGTCGAACACGATCGGCACCGGCAGATGCGTCACGATTTCCTGCAATTCCGCAATCACCGACAGGCGAGTATAGACCTGGACATGCCAGCCGCGCGGCGCGATGCGATCCACCGCCGCCATCAGGTTGCGCCGCGCCGCATCGGGGTCGGTCTGGCCGGCGGTTTCGAGATTGACCCGCACGCCGCGGATGCCGGCCTCGTGCATATCATCGAGCGCCGCCTCCGAGGTGTCGCCGTCGATCACCGCGACCCCGCGCGCCCGCGCTCCAAGCCGGCGCATGCCGTCGAGAGTGCAGGAATTGTCGCTGCCGTAGACGCTTGGCTGCACGATCACGACCCGCGACAGGTGCAGCGCGTTCTGCAACGCGAGGAGTTCGTCGGCGCTGGCGGGCGGCGGCGTATAACCGCGCCGCGCGGCGAACGGAAATGCTGCCGCGTTTCCGAACACATGAACGTGACAGTCGCAGGCATCCGCCGGCACCTCAAACGACAGCGGCGTCTTCGGCTGCGACGCAATGATCGTCAGCGGATCGCCCGATGCGTTTGCCCCCGATGCTTTTACCCCCGACGCGTTTGCGCCCGACGCGTTTGCTAAGGGCCGTGCCGGTTCGTCCGTGTCGCGCCACAACGCGATACCGCCGGTCAGCCCGTCGCTGTTCGGCACCACCGTCACATCGGCTGGCAGGTCGTCCTTGAGCCCGCGCGCGTTGCCGCCGCCGAGATACAGGTGATCGAAATTGACCAGCCGCCGCAGAATGTCGATCACCTCGCCAACCCGCTTACGCCACTTCTTCTTGCCGATTTTGTCCAGCGCCGCCCGGCCGATATAGTCGTCATAGGTCTTTTTGCCATGCACCGGATGATGCGCCAGTTCGAGGTGCGGCATGATCCGGCCATTGTAAAAGATCGACGTGCCAGCGCCGGTGCCGAGTGTCAGCACCATTTCGAGGCCCTGCCCGCTGATGGCGCCGAACCCCTGGACGTCGGCGTCGTTCATCACGCGCACCGGCTTGCCCCAGCGCGCCGCCAAGGCTGCCTGCAAATCGAACCCGGCCCACAACTCCGTCCCGAGATTGGGCGCCGTCAGAATGCGCCCGTCGCGCACCGCACCGGGGAACCCGACCGACACGCGGTCGAACGCCCCGATCTCTGTCACCGGCTCGTCGATGACCGCGGTCAGCGCCTCGGGCGCGACCGGCTTGGGCGGCGTTTCGACCCGCACCCGCTTGCCGATCATCCGACCTTGAGCATCGAGCACTGCCAGCTTGATGCCCGAACCGCCGATATCGACGGCAAGCGTCCGATTTTCGCTCATCGCGGCCTCTCCCGCTGCCAATTCCCGCGGACGATAACGCAGGCGCCGCCAACGAGCCATTGCCTCCGCATCCGGTGCGGCGAGGCAACGCCCCCGGATCGCCCGATTTGCCTGTATGATCGGCAGCCGCTGCATTGGCGCGGCACTGCGAGGGCACTGGAGCTTGTTTATCGGCAGGTTGATCGTGCTGGTGGGGTTGCTGCTCATCGCCGCCGGCTCGGCGCAGGCGGCCGGCCCGAAAGCGCTCGACCCCGTGAAGGCACGCCTGGTGGCCGATGCCCCGGCGCTGACTCCCGGCGGCACGCTGTGGGTCGACCTACACGTCGACATCGCGGCGGGCTGGCACATCTATTGGCGCAACCCCGGCGATTCCGGGCTGCCGACGCAGATCGAGTGGACCCTGCCGCCGGGTTTCGCGGCCGGCGACATCAACTGGCCGGCCCCCGAGCGCTTTGTCGTCGGAACCATCGGCAATTACGGCTATGCCGGATCAGCCGATCTGCTGGTGCCGATTTCAGTTCCGGCAACGCCCGAATCGGGCGCCCCACCGCCGCGCATCGATGCCACGGCCTCGTGGCTGGTGTGCTCTGAAATCTGCATTCCGGGCGAAGCAAAGCTGACGCTGGACCTGCCGGTCGGGACCGCGGCGGCGCCGGTCGATCCGGCCGTGGCAACGATGTTCGCGCAGGCCCGCAGCCACTTGCCGCAAGCCGCGCCCTTTGCAATCGGCATGGCGGTCGCCGAGCACGAGTTGCGACTGTTCCTCCCGGCCGCGGCGCTGGCCGGCGTTGTCCGGCCGACGGCGGCGTTTTTTTCGACCGAAGCGAATATCGTCGATGCCGGCGCCACGCCGCGCCAGAAACCGCACAATGGCGGCCTCGAACTGATTATGCCGCGGCTGGCCGGACCGGCCGCAGGCAAACCCGCAACCCTCGACGGGGTGTTGACCCTGCACGGCGCCGACGGCGCCGCGCGGGCCTATTCGATTGCCGCCACTCCCGTCGCAGCAGTCGCCTTCGACGACGCATCAGCGATTGCAGCGTGGCAGGCCCTGCTGCTGGCGTTTCTCGGCGGCCTCGTGCTGAATCTGATGCCCTGTGTCTTTCCCGTGCTCTCGCTGAAGCTGCTGGGGCTCGCGACATCGATACACCGCGCCGAACGTTACCGCGAGGGCGGTGCCTATGCTGCGGGCGTCGTGCTGAGTTTTGCGGTGCTCGGAAGTGTCTTGCTGATATTACGCAGCGGCGGCGCGGCGGTGGGCTGGGGGTTTCAGCTGCAATCGCCGGTCGTGGTCGGCCTGCTGGCGTATCTGTTGTTTGCGATGGGTCTCAGCCTCTCCGGGGTGGCGGATTTCGGGGCCGGGCTTGCCGGGTTCGGCGATCGCTTTGCCGGGCGTGGCGGACTCGCCGGTGCGTTTGCCACCGGCGTCCTCGCAACGGTCGTGGCGACGCCCTGCACCGCGCCATTCATGGGGGCCGCCCTCGGCTTCGCGCTGGTGGCGCCGACGCCGGTCGCGCTGGCGATATTCGTTGCGCTCGGCTGCGGCCTGGCTGCACCGCTGGCGCTGGCGAGCGCGATACCCGGTATCGCGCGGCTGCTGCCACGGCCTGGAGCGTGGATGGTCTGGTTCAAGCAGATCCTTGCCTTCCCGCTTTACGCCACCGTCGCGTGGCTGGTCTGGGTGCTGATCCAGGAAATCGACGCCGGCAGCGCGTTCGCGGCGCTGCTCGGTCTGGTGGCGGTCGGATTTGCCGTGTGGATTTACGGGCGAACGCGGTTCGCCGCCACCAGGGGACGCCATGTCGGCAGCGGTCTTGCGGCGGCAGGTCTGGCAACCGCGATTGGCCTCGCCGCACTGCTCCAACCCAGCGTTGCACCATCAAATTCTGCCGGAACCAAAGACGCGTTGGGATATCAGCCGTTCAGCACGGCACGGCTGGCCGCACTGACGACCGAGCATCAGCCGGTTTTTGTCAATCTGACCGCGGCCTGGTGCATCACTTGCCTGGTCAATGAGCGGGCGACGCTCGACAGCGCCGCGATCCGCCGGGCCTTTGCCGATCGCCGCGTCGTTACGCTGAAAGGCGACTGGACGCGGCAGGACCCCGACATCACCGCTTTTCTGCAGCGCTTCGGCCGCAGCGGCGTGCCGCTCTATCTGCTGTACGGCGCCGATGGAGAGCCGACCGTGCTGCCGCAAATCCTGACGGAAGCAAACGTTCTTTCGGCCCTTGGTAAAATATGAACAGCATTGGCCCGTTTACGACCTTGCGGTTGTGCCCTCCGATGCTCCATTCTCAGGGAGTCATCGTTCGGAGAACCCTAACCCGCGCAAAAGAAACGGCCATGATAAACGACATCGCCGTCGAAGAAATTCTCGCCGCTTGCAGTGACGCCCGCACTCGCACGCTGACAGCCGGGGAAGTACTGTTTCACGAGGGCGACGACGCCGGTTCGATGTATGTTGTACGGCAGGGAACACTGCGCGTCTTCAGCGGCAGCACGATCCTCGAAACGGTGCGTGATGGCGGTATCATTGGCGAGATGGCGATCATCGAGGAACATATGCCGCGCAGTGCGACGGTCATCGCCGGAACCTACTGCGATCTCGTCGAAATTGACGTGCCGCAGTTCCTGCGGCTGGTCTCCGGCACACCGGCATTTTCGATCACTGTGCTGCGCGTGATCTCGCGCCGGCTGCGGGTGATGAACCGGCGTTACCGGGACGGCGCCCGCCCCCTCTAAGCGCAGATCGGTAACCCGCCCAGTCAGGAAGCCCGGTCAGGAAGCCTCGACCGCCTGCGTCACCGCGCCGCCGACCGCTGTGCGCCCACCGTCGACGACGTACTGGCCGCCGGTCATGTTGCTGGCGAGGTCGGAGCATAAAAACAGCACCATGTTGGCGATTTCTTCAGGCGTCGTGTAGCGCCCGCTCGGCATTGCCGCCTGATATTTGCGCGCGACGCTCGCCGGATCGCCCGGATTGATCTGCTGTTCCAGCGAATGGATCATCCGCGTGTCGACCGGGCCGGGGCAAACCGCATTGACCCGCACGCCGCCGCGCGCGACCTCTCCAGCCGCCGTCTTGGTCAGACCGATCACCGCGTGTTTCGACGCGACATAAGCCGGCATGCCCGGTGTCGCGACCAGCCCCGCAACCGAGGCCGTGTTGACCACAGCCCCCGATTTCTGCCGCAGCATCTCGGGCAGCACATGCCGCAGCCCGAGAAACACGCCTTTGACGTTGACGCCGATGACCTGATCGAACATCGCCTCGTCATACTCGGCTGTATGTTTCAGCGTGCCTTCGATCCCGGCATTGTTGAAAAAGCAGTCGATGCGGCCATAGGCGTCGAGCGCCGCCTTTACATAGGCTTGCACATCGGCCGATTTGGTGACATCGGCAGCGACGAACCGCGCCTCGCCGCCCTGCTGCCGGATGATGCCGGCAGTCGCCTCGCCGCCCGCCGGGTCGCGATCGACGACGACCACCTTGGCGCCACTTTTGGCGAAGGCGAGCGCGGTTGCCCGCCCGATCCCGTTACCCGCACCGGTGACCACCGCCACCTTCCCGGTGAAATCGATTTCCATCGTCTTCTCCCTGTTTCAGTCTTGTTATTTCTTCAGCTGTCGCGTCCAGGCCGCGAGATTGACCATCATGTCACGCAACAGATTGCGTGCGATCTCGTCATTCAGATTGCCGTCGGCATCGAATTTGGCCTGCGCCTGCCCGATCAGCACTTCCGGCTTGTTGATTGGATGCAGATCGAGAAACACGCAGCTGCGGCGCAGATCGTATTGCGCCCGCGCGCTGCCGGCCATACCGGCCGCGGCGCCGATCATCGCACAGGGCTTGCCGGCAAAAGGCTGATCGGGTGGCCGCGAAGCCCAGTCGATCGCATTCTTCAGCACGCCCGTCATCGAATAATTGTATTCGGGGCAGGCAAAGAGCAGCGCGTCAGCCTCGGCAATTTGGCGCCGCAGCGTCTCGACCGGCGCCGGAAAGCCCTGGGCGCGCACGTCCTCGTCATAAAGCGGAATGGCCGAAATATCGGCAATCGTCACCGTTACGTCGGCCGGCTTCATCGCGATCGCCGTGCGCAACGTCGCCATGTTGTAGGAGCCTTTACGCAGGCTGCCGCAGATGCCGAGTACCGTAATGCCGCCAGCGTCGCTCATGTCGCGCCTCCACTCACTTAGAGACGGCAACGTAATAGCAGCTTCGCATCGGCCACAAGGCCGATTGGCTCACACCGGCAGACGGCTCATCGCACCGGACGGGCGGCAACTCGTCGGTCGTCGCTGCAAATCACCCGGAATGCCGGCTTGTCGCTGATCCAGGCGGCCTGGTAAGGAGCCGCGAGCCGCGGCGATGCTCGAAATCGCTTGCGGCAAGCGGCTGCTATCGCCGACGATCCCAACAGAACAGCCCGCCCTCTCACGGTACAGGCATCGCGACATGACCGAGCCCTATCTGAAAAGCGGCATTTTCCTTGCCCCGTTTCACAATCATGATGAAAACCCGACCCTGTCGATCGAGCGCGACCTGGAACTGCTCGAACATCTCGATCGGCTGAACTATCACGAGGCGTGGATCGGCGAGCACCATTCCGGGGGGTTCGAACTGATCGCCTGCCCGGAAATGTTCATCGCTGCGGCGGCACAGCGGACCCGGCACATCCGCCTCGGCACCGGAGTCGTGTCGTTGCCCTATCACAACCCGTTCATGCTGGCCGACCGCATGGTGCAGCTCGACCATATGACGCGCGGCCGTGCGATGTTCGGCGTCGGGCCGGGCGCGCTGGTGCATGACGCGCTCAAAATCGGCATCGACCCAAGCGACCAGCGCCAGATGATGGACGAGTCGTTCGACGTCGTCATCCGCCTTCTCAGGGGCGAGATCGTCACCAAGAAGACGAGCTGGTTCAACATCACCGACGCGCAGCTCCAGTTGCGCCCCTACACGCGGCCGACGATGGAAATGGCAGTCGCCGCGGCGCGCTCGCCGTCGGGCTCGGTGTTGGCCGGCAAGCACGGCGTCGGCATGCTGTCGATCGGTGGCACCAGCCCGATGGCGATGGAGCGCCACACCGCCAACTGGGGGCTATACGAAGAAACCGCCCGCGCCAACGGCCACACGCCCAACCGCAAGGATTGGCGCGTCGTCGGCATGTTCCATATCGCCGATACCCGCGAACAGGCGCGCCAGAACGTGCAGTTCGGGGTGCAGGCGTTCGCCAATTACTTCCGTGATGTCGCGACCTTCCCGATCATCCCGCCGGAAGTACCCGACCCGACCGACTGGCTGATCGAGACCGGCACGGCCTGCATCGGCACACCGGACGACGCGATCGCCTATATCGATCGGCTGATGACCGGCTCGGGCGGGTTTGGCGTGATCTGCGAACTGGCACAGAACTGGGCGGACTGGGATGCGACGAAGCGGCACTACGAGTTGATGGCCCGCTTCGTACACCCACATTTCCAGACCAGCCGGGACCTGCTGAGCGGCAGCTATGACTATGCCACCAGCCACCATGTCGAATTTACCGGCCAGGCCAGCGCCGCGATCCAGAAGGCGATCGACCAGCACGCCGCCCGCAGCCCCGCCGAGACAAAAAGAGCAGCAGCGGAGTAGACCGGGAGGCGGCATCGCTGTACCTCTTCCCGCAACCCACACGACGCGGAGGATGGAGCGATGCAAGGCCAGAGCCGATTCTTCGATGACATCGCCCGCGTCGCATCGGGCGCTGTCGGTGCGGTCAGCGGCGTGCGCGGCGAGATCGAGGCGCGGCTGCGCGACCAGCTCGAACGCGTGCTTGCCGGCATGGATCTTGTCGGGCGCGAAGAATTCGAAGCAGTCAAGGCAATGGCCGCCAAGGCGCGGGAAGAGCAGGAATTACTGCTGCAACGCATCACCGAACTGGAGACACGCCTTGCCGCGACAGAGCAACACGGGTTCGATAAAACCGGCCCCTCAACACCCTGAGGTAGAGAAGGCACAAGACGCTAAATCTTGGGCTTGCCACGCGTGCCGCGCTTTGGCAGCGTAACGCGCTCGCACCTTAAACGCCGCCGTGAATGTTGTTGGAGGAGTGTGCCACTGCTTTCTCGAACCGACAGGTCTGCCGAACCATCTCGTCGATTCGCCTTTAGGAGGGCACGATGACCTCTCTTTCCATGATCGAAATTCACTCCCACGCCGGCAATCCGATCGATCTTGTCGAGGAAATCGTCGTCGCCAACGATTGGGCACACGACCGCGCCAGCGAAGAGGAGATGATCGTCGAGATATCCGGCCGGTGGTGCGACTACCGCATGTATTTCCTGTGGCAGGAAGAGCTGAGCGCATTGCATTTCTCCTGCGGTTTCGATCTGAAAGTACCGAAACGGCGGCGCGGCCCGCTTTACGAGTTGCTGGCATTGGCGAATGAGCGTCTGTGGCTCGGGCATTTCGACCTGGCGGCCGGCGATACCACCCCGGCGTTCCGCTACGCGATCCTGCTACGCGGCATCGGCATGGCAAGCTCCGAGCAGATCGAAGACCTTGTCGATATCGCGTTGTCGGAGTGCGAGCGCTTCTACCCGGCATTCCAGCTGGTGATCTGGGGCGGCAAAACCCCCGAAGAAGCAATGGCCACCGCCATGATCGAACCGATCGGCGAAGCCTGAGCACCGCGAGAGATCGGGACAGAAAGATGAGCGCCGCGGCCAAAGCAAAGACGCTGGTTCTGGTCGGGTGCGGCCAGATGGGGTCGGCGATGCTACGCGGCTGGATCGCCAGCGGCGCGGCCGACCGGTTCATCGTCGTCGAACCTGCTGGCATTCCCGCGGCCTTGAAGGACCTGCCGGGAGTTGCCTGGCATGCTTCTGCCGAGGCGCTGGCTGACGGTCTCGTGCCCGATGCCGTCGTGCTGGCCGTCAAGCCGCAGGTCATGGACGCGGTATTGCCGCCGTATCGCCGCTGGGCGCGACCGCAGACACTGTTCATGTCGATTGCCGCCGGCAAAACAATCGGCGGTCTGGCGCGGCATCTCGGCGACGCGGCGATCATCCGCTGCATGCCGAACACGCCCGCCGCGATCGGGCGCGCGATCACTGTCGCCTGCCCCAACCCGCGGGTCGGCGGCGAGCAGCGCCAACTGTGTGAGACATTGCTGGCGGCGATCGGCGACAGCGCTTGGGTCGAGGATGAGGCGCTGATGGATGCCGTGACCGCCGTATCCGGTAGCGGCCCGGCTTATGTGTTTCTGCTGATCGAGGCATTGGCGGCCGCGGGGGCCAGGGCCGGACTGCCCGCCGATCTCGCGTTGCGGCTGGCGCTCGGCACGGTCGCCGGGTCGGGCGAGTTGGCGCAACGCGCCTCCGAGGCGCCGGCGCGGCTGCGCGAAAACGTCACCAGCCCCGGCGGCACCACCCGCGCCGCGCTCGACGTGCTGATGGGCGAAGGCGGTCTGCCTGAACTGCTCGACCGCGCTGTCGCTGCCGCCACGGCGCGTTCGCGCGAACTGGCGAACTGAGGCGTACCGGGGCGATGGCAAAGCGCCAATCGCCACGCGTCTCGGGAGGCGCCGCTACGGCACCGGTCGGCAGCGACCGCGACCGCATGATTGACGCCCTGCTGCGCCTGATCCCGCAACAGGGGTGGAGACGCCTGTCGATGGCGGCAATCGCCGCGGAAGCCGATCTGCCGATCCTCGACCTCTACCGCGCATTTTCGTCCAAGCCGGCGATCCTGCGCGCATTCTTCCGACGTATCGACGAGACGGTATTGGCGACGCCGCTCGAAGCTGAAGCGGACGAGCGGCCGCGAGACCGCGTCTTCGATATTCTGATGCGGCGATTTGACGCCCTGAACCCGTATCGCGAGGCGTTGGACGTATTGGGGCGCGAACTGCGCGGCGACCCGCTTACAGCCCTGGGAGCCGGCGCCGGGCTATTACACTCGATTGCATGGATGCTCGAAGCAGCCGGCGTCTCGACGACGGGCTTGTTCGGCATTGCCGCGGTAAAGCTCACTACGGCAGCGTATCTTGCGACGTTGCGCAACTGGTTTCGCGATGACTCGCCCGACCTGGCGACAACGATGGCAACGCTCGATCGCCGTCTGCGCGGCATTGAACGCTGGTTTGGTGCCAGCCGACATGTGCCGCAAGACGACGCCGAATCTCGTGCTTGACGCGACCGGCGGTTGATTTGTGCACTGCAAAATTTTCTTGACGAATGGGCAGTTGCCGCCGATATAGGCGCTTGTGCACTGCACAAACCGCTGCCCCCAATCCGGAAACCATCACATGTCCGATGCTCGCCTGAACCCATTTGACTTCGACGTAACCAAGATGTTTGCCGACTTTCGTTTGCGGCCTTTCGACGTCGAAGCGGCGTGGGCAGTGCAGCGGCGCAATTTCGAGGCGCTGAACCAGGCAAATCAGGCGGCTGTCGAGGGTGTGCAGGCGCTCGCACGCCGGCAGATCGAATTGACGCGCGAAGCTTTCGAAGGCTTCTCGGCGCTGATGCGCGATCTGGCACAGCCGGCCACGGCCGAGACGCGCATGGCCAAAAACACAGAATACATGAAGCAGATGCTCGACAAGGGCATCACCCACAGCCGCGAAGTTGCTGTCATCGCGACCAAGGCCGGCACCGATGCCGCCGACATTCTGCGCAAGCGCGCCAGCGAGAGCCTCGACGAGATGCGCTCCTTCACCAGCACGCCGACCACTACCGTCGCCTGATCGCATCATTTCGACGACGGCGATACCAAAGCCGCCCCTTGCCGGGCGGCTTTTTTGCGTCAGCGCGGCAAATGCACCCGCGCTCTGAGACCGCCATGCGGCGAGGCTTCGAGCCGTACGTCGCCGCCGTGGCTGCGTGCCACGTCTCGCGCAATGGTCAGCCCCAGCCCGATGCCGCCCGTCGCGGGGTTGCGCGAGGCGTCCAGGCGGACAAACGGCTGAAACACCCGGTCGCGCTCCGCGACCGGAACACCCGGACCGTCATCGTCGATCAAAATATCGACGCCGTCCTCAACCCGCTTGCTCGATAGCCAGACATGCTGTCCGTAGCGGCGCGCGTTGGCGATCAGATTGCCGAGACAGCGCCGCAGCGCATGCGGCCGTACCGGCACGATCAGATCGGCCGGCTGATCGAGATCGAGCACCGTGCCGTCGCGCCGCGCAGATGCCGCCAACTCCTCGATCAATGCGGCAATATCGGTATCAACCGGCATCTCGGTGCCCTCGCCGCGCGCGAAATCGAGATAAAGATTGACCAGCCGCTCCATCTCCAGCACGTCGGTCTTGAGCCCTTCGGTCACGGCATCTCCGGGGATCAGCTCAAGCGCCAGCTTCATCCGGGTCAGCGGCGTGCGCAGGTCATGCGATACACCAGCCAGCATTTCGGTGCGCTGGCGAATTTGGCGCTGGATGCGGTCGCGCATCTGCATGAACGCGGCGCCGGCCTGGCGCACTTCGAGCGCGCCTTCGATCTTGGTGAATATCGCCGGGCGTCCCTTGCCGAAACGCTCCGCAGCGGTGGCGAGGCGCCGCAGCGACCGAACCTGATTGCGCAAAAACAACGCCGCCACCGACAACAGTACCAGTGACGATCCAACCATCCACAGGATAAAAATGTAAGTTGTCGACGTATAGAGCCGTTTGCGCGGCACGTCAGCCGCAAGAACCCCGTTCGGCAGCTGTATCTGAATGCGAATGTCGCGCGGGTCGCTGCTTGCGTCGATGCGGGAGGGCTTGCGAACCCGCTCGGCCAGTGCGAGGCGCAATTGTTCTTCGAACAGGCTCCAGCCGGGCGGCGTCGCCGGTGGAAGGGCGGCATCCGGCGCAACGCTGAAATTGATGCCGGTCAGTCCTGAAGCGTTCTCGAGTAGACGGGTCAATTCAAGTTCACTGTCGGCGAAATGCATCGCCTCGATCAACATGCCGATATCGCCGGCCACATCGAACGACAGCCGGCGCGACACGGTTTCCCAATGCCGAGCATAAAACACCCAGGTCGCAAAGATCTGCGCCAGCACCAGCGGCGCCACGATCAGCAATAGCGAGCGGCCGAACATCGTCTGGGGCAGCAACCGCTTGAAGCGGCCGTGCTGCCTGATGTCGAGCGCCTCTGGCGGCGGCTCCTCGAACCCGCCGGTTCTATTCGCCGCCACGGCCGGGAGGATCACCGGCTCGGCCAATGCGTCGTCACTCAGGTTTGAGGGCATAGCCGGTGCCGCGCACGGTTTGCAGATAGCGGGGATAACGCGGATCCGTCTCGATCTTGCGGCGCAACCGGGTCATCTGGACATCGACATTGCGGATATTGCCGCTGAACTGCGTCGATTGCGACAGATCCTCCCGCGAGACCGCCTCCCCGGCCCGCGCCGCGAGGCTGGCCAACAGCCCCGCTTCGGCGGCCGTCAGATGCACGACATCGCCGCCGCGAAACAATTCGCCGCGCGCGAGATCGAAGCGAAAGACGCCAAAGCGCACCGCCGCCTCGGCGCTGCCGGTGCCGTTGTCCTGACGCTCGAGAATGTTGCGGATGCGCAGCACCAGCTCGCGCGGCTCGAACGGCTTAGCGAGAAAATCGTCGGCGCCGTATTCGAGGCCGTTGATCCGGTCCTCCGGCTCGGCCATCGCGGTCAGCAGCAGGATCGGCAGACGCGGTGTGCGACGCTCGCGGCGCAATTCGCGCGTCAGGTCGAGACCACTATCGCCCGGCATCATCACGTCGAGCACGACGAGGTCGAAGGCAAAGCTCGCGAGATTGGCGCGCGCCTCCTGCGCGTCGCCAGCCACCGTGACGCGGAAACCATTATCCGCCAGATACCGCCGCAGCAACTCGCGCAGCCGCGCGTCGTCGTCGACGACCAGCAAATGAGGCTCTGCTTCGGCCATGCGCGCGACTATAGCCGATGCCGCGGCTTAACGCTTTGCCGACGGCGCCCTATCAACGCCCTGCTGGTCAAAGCGTTGCCGGTCAAAACGCTGCCGGTCTTCATCGTCGGCGATAATGCCGAGCAGCACCTTGCGAAATCCCTCGACCGCCTGCGTGCCGGCCTTGCGGTAGGCGGCGCCGACCCGGTCGCGCTGTGGCTCCGAAAGCTGGCGCTCGAGTTCGCGGCCGCTTTCGGTCAGTTCGAGAAGCCGTTGACGGCGGTCCTCGACGCCACGGTGCTGCACAACAAAGCCGCGCCGCACGAGTTGGCCGAGCACCCGGTTGAGGCTCTGCTTGGTGATGCGCAGGATGTCGAGCAGATCGCCCACAGTCATTTGCGGGTGGCGCCCGACAAAGTGCACAACCCGGTGGTGCGCCCGGCCGAATCCGTATTGTTCGAGGATCGCATCCGGCTCGGCGGTGAAATCGCGATAGGCGAAGAACAGCAGCTCGATGCCCTCGCGCACCGCTTCCTCGCGCGGCGCCCGTAGGTCGGCCGCGGCTTTGCCGTCTGGAAATTTTACGTCAGTCATATTGACATATTTCGCAACCTTCGATACAAACCAAGCGTCTTCTGGGATATAAGATTTCCCAAAGAAAGGCTGGTCTTCCCCCGGCGGGGACCGCCCCAATCGCAGTCTGCGGCACCAGGAGGAAACCCAATGTCCGTGCTCCCTTTTGACGATCGCGACGGCTTCATCTGGTATGACGGCGGCCTCGTCCCGTGGCGTGACGCCAAGCTGCATGTGCTGACCCACGGCCTCCATTATGCGAGTTGCGTGTTTGAAGGCGAGCGCGTCTACAACGGCAAGGTTTTCCGGCTCGAAGACCACAATGCACGGCTGCACAATTCGGCGAAGATTCTTGGATTCGAGGTTCCGGGCAGCCTGGACGACCTGACCCGGGCAACGCACGAGGTCATCACCAGCAACAAGATCGTCGACGGCTATGTCCGCCCGGTGGCATGGCGCGGCGCCGAGATGATGGGCGTTTCGGCACAGGCCAGCAAAATCCATCTGGCACTCGCGGCGTGGGACTGGCCGGCTTATTTCTCGCCGGAAGCGCGTGCCAAGGGCATCCGTATGAAATGGGCGAAATGGGCGCGCCCTGCCCCCAACACTGCGCCAACCCAGGCCAAGGCCGCCGGCCTCTACATGATCTGCACGATGTCGAAGCACGACGCCGAGGCTGAAGGTTTCGACGATGCGCTGATGCTCGATTGGCGCGGCCAGCTTGCCGAAGCGACCGGCGCGAATATCTTCCTGGTGATCAACGGGGAACTGCATACCCCGACCCCCGATTGCTTCCTCAATGGCATCACTCGCCAGACCGTGATCGGTCTCGCGAAATCGCGCGGTATCAAAGTGGTCGAGCGCGCGATCATGCCCGAGGAACTGGCGAAGGCCGACGAAGTATTCCTGACCGGCTCGGCCGCCGAAGTCACGCCGGTTGGTGAAATCGTTGGCGAGCACGGCCATTTCCGCTTCACCCCCGCGACAGTCTGCCGGCTCATGTGGGAGGATTTCGACCGGCTCGTCGGCAAAAAGGAAGCCGCCGCAGCGGCCTAAACAGCCTCATTCCGGGCTGGCCGTCGCGGGATCGGCCCGGCCTCTCCCGTATTGCCTCATTCCGATTTCGGAATGATGACTTTCTCCTCGATGGCGAACGACTTGATCTGCCCGATGAACAGGGCGCCGTCATCATGCAGCCGCTTTGCCTCGGGCGAGGCGTTGGCGCGGTCCATCGCGGCGCGATCATCGTACCAAAGCTCGGCGATACCGTCGATTTCGACACCGGTCGAGGGGATGTCGGCGCGTTTGCGTTCCTCGATAATATGGTTCTGTACATAACGCCGCACGCCCGGCACCGCGTGTGCCAGCGGCCCGTGAATATCGAGCCAGTGACGCACAAACTCTTCGTGTGTTATCTCGGGTTTGCGGGTCAGCAAGCCGACTGATTTTATCATCGCGGTTCCCTTCTCGTTGATGCCGGATGATGCTCGCGCCGCCATGCCGTGCAGGCAAGGGCGCAAAAAAGAGGCCCGCCGAAGCGGGCCCCTGACGCATCGCAAAGCGTATCCGTTTATGGGAACACAATCTCGACGCGACGGTTCTGCGGCTCGCGCACGCCGTCGGCGGTCGGCACGCGATTGTCGTTTTCGCCGCGGCCACTTACCGCCATGTCGTTGCGCGGCACGCCCATCCCGGCCATCGCGTTCGCCACGGCGTTGGCGCGGCGCTCGGACAGACGCTGGTTGTAGCCGGGCGAGCCCGAGCGGTCGGTGTAGCCCGTCACCTGGATCTGTACCGGCGCGCCCGATCGATACGCATTCGCCGCTTGCTGGATAATCGTCATGCCCTCGCGGGTAATCGTCGCGCGATCCCAGTCAAAGAACACCAGGAATGTCCGCTTGGTGATCGCCGGCGGCGGGGCCGGCGGCGCGGGCGGCGCGACGATCGGCGGCGCGGGCGGTCCGAAGCGATAGACCATGCTCGCCATCAACGTGTGGTTCTCGTAGTTCGAGCGATACTTGATCGCCGGTACCGAGGGCACTTTGAAGCTCGCATCGGTCGTCGCGAGATAGCGATAATCAAGGTCGAGCGCGACATTGGGCGTGACGTTGTAGCGCAGGCCGGCAATCGCCTGATAACCGAACTCCCAGTCATTATCGTTGAACACTTGGCCGACCCCAGCCGCCTTGGCATGGTCGATGATGTCCACCGCGCCGACGCCAGCCCCGATATGCGGGGTGACCGGCGAATTGATGCCGAACTGACCGAGGTCAACGTCATAGATGACGTTGGTCATAATGGCGTGCGCTTCGCGACTGCCACTCACGCCGGGAACGTTAAAGCCACCGATGTTAAGGCGGTTCAGCCCGTTATTGCGATAGTTGTATTCCTCCTCAAAGCGCCACGGCCCCATCTCATACCCGGCGCGCGCTCCGACCGCATAACCCGAATCATATTTGGAATGCGCCGACGGCAGGCCGCCGCTGAATTTACTGGATTGGTCTTCCAGCGTGTTCCAACCGGCTTCGCCGCCCAGGTAGAATGTCTGAGCTCGTGCTCCACTCGAAGTAATACTGGCGAACACGGCAAGACATGCGCCAGCCGCCAACGTCATCCGCGTCGACATCAACCATTTCCCCTATTCATCCACCAAGCCTGCGAGACACTGACTCTCGTAGAATACGCGGGAGATCAAAAAACGATCCCCACATAACTGTCAAGTGTGGTCGAATTGTCGGTATGCATCTGATTTTTTAATCAGAACGCGAAAGAATCCTAGTTGGACACTACATCGTGGCAATTCGCCGGAACCGATCCAAGCTATCTCCAGCCGCCGCGGCACGCCTTGACGTTATAACGGCCGGGCACGATATTCGTGCCATGCGCGAGATAGGCTGGATCACCACGAAGACGACGCGAACCGCGATCGGCGGGGAGCGGGGCGATCGCGCGCGTTGAATCGGCAACCTTGGTCGACCCCGTAAACCCCGCCGGCATCGGACGGGGTTTTTTGTTTGCCATTCAGCCTCGCCCGACCCAAACCATCTCAAACTTGGCTGAACTTCCCGCCTGAATTCCAAGGGTACGCTGCACGATGAACCCGCAACTTTCTTCGCCCGGCCCCGTCGCCGTTACGCTGCCTGACGGCAGCCGCCGCGAGTTCCCCGCGGCAATCACCGGTGCACAGCTCGCGACATCGATCGGTCCTGGCCTCGCGAAAGCCGCGATCGCGATCAAGATCGACGGCTACGCCCGCGATCTCGCGACGGTCATCGACCATGACGCCGCAGTCGCGATCCTGACGCCGGCAATGCCCGAAGGCATCGACATCCTGCGGCACGATGCGGCACATGTGATGGCCGAGGCAGTCAAGGAACTGTACCCCGAAACCCAGGTCACGTTCGGCCCCGCCACCGAAACCGGCTTCTACTACGATTTCGCGCGTGACGAGCCGTTCACGCCGGATGATCTGGCGCGCATCGAAGAACGCATGCACGACATCGTGCGGCGTGACGAACCGATCGCCCGCGAAGTCTGGGAGCGAGACAAGGCGGTGGCGTTCTTTGCCGGACTCGGCGAGCGCTACAAGGCCGAGTATATCGGCGAAATTCCCGCCGATGAGGAAATCAGCCTCTATCGCCAGGGCAATTTTGTCGATTTATGCGTCGGCCCGCATCTACCGTCGACCGGGCGCCTCGGCCAGGCGTTCAAGCTGATGAGCGTCGCCGGCGCCTATTGGCGCGGCGATTCGCGCAATGCGCAACTGCAGCGTATCCACGGCACGGCGTGGCCAAGCCAGAAGGAGCTCGACCAGTATCTGTTTCAGCTTGAGGAAGCCGAGCGGCGCGACCACCGCAAACTCGGCCGCGAACTCGACCTGTTTCACTTGCAGGACGAGGCCGTCGGCAGCGTCTTCTGGCACCCGAAAGGCTGGACGCTCTACCGCGCGGTCGAGCGCTACATGCGGCGCCGGCTGGAAGCCACGGGCTATCAGGAAGTCCGCACCCCGCAACTCCTCGACCGCAGCCTGTGGGAGGCCTCGGGCCATTGGGAGAATTTCCGCGACAACATGTTCATCGCCGAAAGCCGCGACGAGCGGGTGCTCGCCGTCAAGCCGATGAACTGTCCGGGGCATGTGCAGATTTTCCGCAACCGGCTGCGCAGCTATCGCGAACTGCCGCTGCGGTTGGCGGAATTCGGCAGCTGTCACCGCAACGAGCCGTCAGGGGCGCTGCATGGCATCATGCGGGTGCGCGCCTTCACGCAGGACGACGCGCACATCTTCTGCACGCCGGAGCAGATCACGGCGGAAGCGATCGCGTTTTGCGAATTGCTGCTGTCGATCTATCGCGATTTCGGGTTTGCGGATGTCGTCGTAAAGCTGGCGACACGCCCGCCGGTGCGGGCCGGCGACGATGCGACCTGGGATATCGCGGAACGCGATCTCGAAACCGCCGTGAAGGCCGCCGGGTTGGCGTATACGCTCAACCCCGGCGAAGGCGCCTTCTATGGCCCGAAACTCGAATTCGTGCTGCGCGACGCGCTCGGCCGCGACTGGCAATGCGGCACCTTGCAGCTCGATTTCGTGATGCCGGAACGCCTCAACGCGCTTTATGTCGGCGAGGATGGCGGGCGGCATCGGCCGGTGATGCTGCACCGTGCGATCCTTGGCTCGTTCGAGCGCTTTATCGGCATCCTGATCGAGCATTACGCTGGTAATTTCCCGCTCTGGCTGGCACCGACCCAAGCGGTCGTCGCTTCGATTACCGAAGAGGCGGCGCCTTATGCCGAGGAGGTTGCGCAGGAATTGCGCGCCGCGGGATTGCGGGTCGCGGTCGATTCCGGCGACGAAAAGATCAGTTACAAAGTGCGCGAGCACAGCGTCGCAAAAATCCCGGTGATGGTGATTGTCGGCCGCCGCGAAGCCGAACAACGTTCGGTTTCGTTGCGCCGGCTCGGCAGTCCCGCGCAGGAAGCACTTGCGCTTGCCGAAGCCGTCGCTAGATTGAATCGTGAGGCAGCCCCGCCCGGGTAGTCTCAACCGCCAGCGCATTGCAAGCACCGCGCGGTTCAACCACTGATAGGAGAGCCTTACATACCCAGACCACCAATGAACTTCACCCCGACCCGCGACGGGCCGCGCATCAACGAGGAAATCGGTGTCCTGCGCGTACGCCTTGTCGATGAGCGCGGTCAGATGGTGGGGATTGTCCAGCGCAACGAAGCGCTGGCCATGGCGAGCGAAGCGGGCCTGGACCTTGTTGAGATTGCACCCAATGCCGATCCGCCGGTGTGCAAGATCCTCGATTACGGCAAATTCAAATACGAGGAACAGAAGAAGAAAAACGAAGCTCGCAAGAAACAGAAGATAATCGAGGTCAAGGAAATCAAGCTGCGTCCGAGCATCGACGACCACGATTACGAGGTCAAGATGCGCAGCATGAACAAGTTCATCGAGGAAGGCGACAAGGTCAAAGTGACCATGCGCTTCCGCGGGCGGGAACTGGCCCACCAGGAACTTGGCATGAACGTGCTGATGCGGGTGCGCGACGACCTCGACGAAATCGCCAAGGTCGAGCAGATGCCGCGCATGGAAGGCCGGCAGATGACGATGGTGGTGTCGCCGAAATAGCTGGCTCGCACCAGCGCCTCATCCCAACCTGGGCGGTGGCGGCGGGAGTTACCTCCCGCCCCCGAAACGAATGCGCTATGCGATCACCTTGGCGGCACGCAAATCCCGCAGCGTCGCGGCATCATAACCCAACAGCCCGGACAGGACTTCGTCGGTATGCTCGCCGGGTGTCGGCACATGCCCGGTGCGGCCCGGCGTCTTCGACATCTTGATCGTCGCGCCTGGTACATGGATTTCGCCGGCCAGTGCGTCGGGCACCTTGACCAGCATCTCACGCTCCCACAGATGCGGGTCGGCGGCCGCCTGCGGGATCGTGCGGACCGGTGCGACGGGGATTTCCGCCGCCAGCAAAGTCGAGACGATATGGTCGACAGTGTTTTCCGAGCACCATTTGGCGACCGCCAGTTTGCGGGCATCGCCGCTCCCGACGCGGCTGGTAAAGCCGGCGGCGCTGGCATTGTCATCGCCGGTCACAATGCGGATCAGGCGGCTCGCCATTTCGCGCCCGGAAGCGGAAATGACGACGTGGCCGTCCTTTGCCTTGTAAGGCGGCCGGCCGCCTTCGCCGCCTTCCTGGCCGGTCGCGAGATAATACGAGGTCGGGATTTCCACCATCGTAATCGCCGAATCCAACAGGCAACAATCGACCACCTGGCCTTCGCCGGTCTGGTCGCGGTGCCGCAACGCCGCCAGCATGCCGATCGTCGCGTGCAGTGAGGTATAGCGGTCGACCAGCGAGGTCGCCGCCCCCAGCGGCTGCCCGACCGGCGCGCCGGTCAACGACATCAACCCGCTCATCGCCTGCCCAAGGGGATCAAAGGCCGGGCGGTCGCGATAAGGTCCATATTGGCCGAAGCCGGACACCGAGCCGAGGATGATGTCGGGCTTCAGTTCGCACAGTTTCTCATAGCCGAAACCCATCTTTTCCATCACACCCGGCCGGAAATTCTGCAGCACGATGTCGGCCGTCGGCACCAGGGCGGCAAAGATTTCCTTGCCGCGTTCGGTGCGCATATCGAGGCACAGGCTTTTTTTGCCGCGGTTATAGACCGAGAAATAAACGCTCTGGCCGCGTACCAGCGGCTCCGACTGCCGCGTCTCCTCGCCGCCGATCTTTTCGATCTTGATGACCTCGGCGCCAAGGTCCGACAGGATCATGCCGCCGCGCGGACCGGCCTGATACCGCGCCAATTCCAAGACCCGAATGCCGTCAAGCGATCCGCCCATCGCGCCCTCCATCGGAATGAACCTACCCAAAGGGTGGACTGGCCACCCAATTCCGGTGCCATATTGCGCCGGTGAATCGCGGGAGGGAAAGGAAAGCAGACGATGGCCTATGAATTCATCATCGCAGAGCGCCGCGATAGCGTCGCCGTGATCACGCTGAACCGGCCTGAAAAACTCAACGCGCTGAGCTATCCCCTGGTCCAGGAAGTTGACGACGCGCTCTCGCAATACGAAGCGGATGAGGCGATCAAGGCCGTCGTCATAACCGGCGCCGGAGACCGTGCTTTTTCCGCCGGCGCCGACATCCACGAGATGGCCGGACTGTCCTCCGAAGAGCTGGCGGCGCGGCAGGCGCGACGCGGCGAAATCAGCTGGCACATCGCCAGTTACACCAAGCCGTTGATCGGCGCGATCAATGGGCTGGCTTATGGCGGCGCGGCTCTGTTGTCATCCTCGCTCGACCTGCGCATCGGCTGCGAAAAGACCCAGTTCCGCTTTCTCGCGGCGAGCTATGGCCGGGTCAATTCGAGCTGGTCGCTGCCGGCGCTGGTCGGCATGCCGAAAGCCAAAGAGCTGCTGTACACCGGGCGCGTCGTCACCGCCGATGAAGCCGAGCGGATCGGCCTGCTCAATCAGATCGTGCCGGTCGGCAAGGTCGTTGAGACGGCGGTCGAGATCGGACAGATGATTGCCAAGAACGATGCGCGAATGGTGCAGGGCATCAAGCGCCTGCTGCACGAAGGCATGGGGCTGGATTGGCGGGGCCGTTACGATCTCGAAGACGAGGCGCGCAACAGCTGGCTCTTGGCCGGCCACCCGCGCGACGGCTTCAAGGATTTCCTCACCCGCAAGCCGGTGCGCGGATAGCATAGCGGACTGAAAATCAGGCAAACCCGTCCGCCAACACCCGGGTGATCTGCGCCCGGTCCATTCCGGCGAGACCAAGGCGCTCGATCGTCCGGGCCGTAGCGGCGAAATCACTGCCGGCGAGAATGCCGGCCAGGTGGATTACGCCGTCAATCGCCGGACTCGGTACTCCGGCGGCGCGGCCGAGCGCGCTCATCGGGATCAGCCCTACGGGTACGTCTTCGGCGATGTATTTGTGGTCCCACGATTTCGGCGTACCCGTCGCCTGATAGGGCCCGTCGCTGTTGGTGGTCAGCAATGCGCAAGTTTCCGAAAGTGTTGCGCCCCGCACATCATAGGTACGCTCGAACCAGTCTTCGAGGCTCGGAACCGCCGCGCCAAACGCCGCCGCGATCGCGACTCGCTCTGCGTTGACCGCGGTATAGAGCCGCGCCACCGCTGGCGTCACACCGTCAGCATAGAATTTGTAAGCCTCGCCACGATCGATCTTGCCGGCATTGGCAACGCAGTTGGCGACATGCAGCATCGCGTTGGCATTGGTAAAGCCGGTGCTGATGATGTTCGGCGCCGCCGCCGCGTGCGGGAATAGTGGCGACAGGCGGGCAAAGACCGCATCGATGCACCGGCCCGGAAAGCTCGCGATCTGCAGCCAGTGCTTCTGGACGATAGGGCGGACGCGATCCGGCGCCGGACGCCCGCAGGCATAGGGGTAATTGTCCATCTCGGCGATATCGACCGCAGCGCGGCAGCCGGCCCGGTCGAGCGCCCGGCGAAACACCAGCGCGCCGCCGGTATTGCCCTGAATCAACAGGATGGTCTGGCCGTCGCGCAATAGAGGTGCGAGGTCGCGCGCGGCGCCCTCCTGATAGGTGCCGCCGGTGCAGATGGCGATCACATCGGCGCCGTCCGCCGCGGCGGAAAGATCGGTGGTCACCCGCTCGATCGCCGCGAAGCCCTTCCCCTCGACGGTAAGGCCGCCCGCATTGCGGATATCGACGAGCCGGCTTTCATCGCGATCGTTCAGCCGCAATTTGCAGCCGAGAAAGCCGAGTTCAGCAGCGAGGTATACCCCGCCACCGCCGGCACCGATAATTGCGACAGTCATCTCTGCCATTGCGGCACCCTCCTCAGCCTTTGCTCGGCGGCGGCGCCGAGTTGATGCGGCGCGGCGCCAGCGGCGCGGCCGGGATCGATCCGACATCAACCGGCGGCATCGGTAGGTCGATCGCGCCGAGCACTGCGTTGGCCAGCTCGTTATAGCTGGAAAAACTGCGACGCAGGCGGCCGCGCCACACCGGAATGCCGCCGCTGGCGTGCAACTCGAACGCCGACTCGCGGCCATCGAGCGCCGACGACACATGATCGGCGGCCAACTGGAGCAACGCCGCCCGCTGGCGCGCGGTATATCCGCCGCCGCCGAATGTTTCCTCCAGACCCGCCGCCATTGCGGGGTCGGCAAGATCGCTGTCGAGCGGTGCCACAACCAGCGACGAACCGGGCACGATGCGCAGCGTTTCGGCGATGCGCTGCCGCGCTTTCAGCAAGGCGATGCCGCCGGGCATCAAATGGGCGTGATTGGCCGCGCAATAGCCCGCGACGGTGAAGCTGGGGTCGCGTTCGGCGGCGATCAGACAAGCGCGCGCCGTCTGCACCTCGACTACCAAATCGACCAGATATTCAATGGTTTGCGCATGTTCCTTTAGTCCCATCGCGTGGCTCAGCGCGAGGGCGATGCCGAGCGTGAACTCGGCCTTGGCAAGCCAGCCATACAAATGGTGCCACAGCAGCCAGGTCGCGATCGGCTCGGGCGATGGTTCAACAAGGAATACCCGTTCCCAGGGGATGAACACATCGTCGAGCCACATCTGGCCATCAAGTTCGTCAAAGCGGCTTGTCAGCGGCGCGGCAAAGCGGTTGCCGTCGCGAGCCGCGATGCGACGGCATATGGTCGTGACGCCGGCGGCGCCGACCGGCACGATAAAGCTTCGCGGGGTGTCCGTCGATCTCGATGCCATTGAGGGCGCCGATATAGACATCCTCGGCATAGGCCGGGCTGGTGTGCATGCCGACCTTGCCGCTGACGACGATTCCGGCATCGGTTTCGCGCCCGACGCGCAGCGCGGCCCGCGCGTTCGGGTCTTCCCGCATGCGAAACCCGATCGGCGCCGAGCCACCACAAAATGTCAGAAACCGCCCGGTCTCCGCGATCAGGTTGCGATAGGCCAAGGCGTTGGCGATCTGCTCGGCTGAGGCGTTGCGTTCCTGCACCGCCGTCAGCACTCCGAGGGAAATCAGATGGCCGTAGGCCGGAGTGTGGGTGATATTGCCGGCGCTGAGAAAAATCGTTTTCGCAAAAGCACGGCCCATCCCCACCAGATCGGCCGAACAGCGCGGCAGCACATACGCCCAGGCCGCCGCAGCACGATCCGCGGCTGCCGGCGCGATCAGGATTTCCTGCCAGGCCGGGTCGAGGTGGCGGTCGTACCAGGCGGCATACTCATCGACCATCGCGCCGGTCGCCGGGTGGGTCGCCACGTCATCGACCCGCCCTTCGCCGAGCACCCAGACCTTGCGCCCGTCGCGCAATGCCTCGCGATAATCGGCGCCTGTTCGCATCCTCGTCCCCCTGCCTGCTCGCCCCTTGCCTGCTCGCCTCCTGCCTGCTCACCATGCCGGCGCTCGGTTTGACCGGGCGTCCGGTGATCACGCAAAGGCTATCGTGCCACAGCTTGCCGCGCGAGGGGCCCCTATCGCCTCATTTCCTGTAGGGATGCCCCGGCAGGCCCGGCACCTTGACGCGCATCGCGTAGATCGAGGTGCGCGCCGTAAAGAACAGTGTCTTCATGTCGGGGCCGCCAAACGCGAGATTGGCCGGCACTTCCGGCGTCTTGATGACCCCCAGCTTTTCGCCATTCGGGGCGAACACCCAGGTGCCGCCCGGCCCGGTGCAATAAACCCGGCCCTCGACATCGATTTTCATGCCGTCCGGCACGCCTTCTTTCTCATCCGACGACATATCGGCAAAGATGCGGCGACGCACCATGTTGCCGGCACTGTCAAGTTCGACAGCATGGATGTACATCGCCTGCCGCGTGTTGGCGGCATACAGCGTGCGTTCATCCGGCGAAAACGCCAGCCCGTTCGGGTATTCGAAATCGGCGACATGGCTCGCGCTGCCATCGGGCTTTACCCGATAGATCGCCGACGGATCGAGTTCGCGTTCGCCGAGCGGAATGCGCAGCCCCGGGTTGGTGAAATAGACGCTGCCATCGGATTTGCAGACGACATCGTTCGGCCGGCTCAGTCGCTTGCCTTCGAAACGATCAATCAGCACCTCGTGCGAGGCGAATTTCCCGTCCGCCGGCCAGCGGGTAACGCGGCGGTTGCCGCCTTCGCACAGCACCAGCCGCCCCTGCGGATCGAATGTCGTGCCGTTGCCCTCGCCGGTGTTTTCGCGCAGCAATTCGGCGGCGGCGCCGGGTTTGATGCGGAAGAATTTGCTCGCCCGCACGTCGACAAAATAAAAGAACCCATCCGGGTGCCAAACTGGGCCTTCGGTAAAGACGAACCCGGTTCCCCAGCGCTCCGCCTCGGTCTGATCGAGAATCTGCGACAGCCCGTCCATCGGTCACTCCCTCGCCTTTGTGTTCGCCGATCGTTGGGCGGTATCCTAAGGGCGGCCCATCGAGCTGTCCATTTCGAGAGGTTGCCCGCATGACCCGCGCCGCCGCGATCGCCGCCGCCGAGCGCTATTTCGACAGAGGCGGTTTCGCCACCGATCTAGGGCGCCGTGTCGCGATCCCGACCGAAAGCCAGGTCGAGGGCAGCCTCCCGGTGCTTACCCACTACCTCGCTGACGAGATCGCGCCGTCGCTGGCGCGACTCGGCTTTACCAGCGAGATTGTCGAAAACCCGGTGCGCGGCGGCCCGATGCTGATCGCCGAGCGACGCGAGGAAGGAGCCAAGACGACGGTTTTCGGTTACGGCCACGGCGACGTCATCCGCGGGCTCGAACCGCAATGGCATCAGGGCCTGTCGCCGTGGGCGCTGCAACAAAGGGGCGACCGCTTTTATGGTCGCGGCACTGCCGACAATAAGGGCCAGCACTCGATCAACATGGCAGCGCTCGATTGCGTGCTGCAGACGCGCGGCCGGCTTGGCTTCAACCTCGTTCTGCTGATCGAGACCGGGGAGGAAATCGGCTCGCCGGGCCTGCGCGAAGTCTGCCGGCAATACAAGGACCGGCTTGCCGCCGATGTGCTGATCGCCTCGGATGGGCCGCGCCTTGCGCCCGAACGGCCGACGATTTTTCTCGGGGCGCGCGGCGCGATGAATTTTGACCTCAGCGTCAATCTGCGCGACGGCGCTCATCATTCCGGCAACTGGGGCGGGCTGCTCGCCAACCCCGGCATCATCCTGGCGCATGCGCTCGCGACGATCACCAGCCCGACCGGCGCGATCCGGGTGCGCGACTGGGTGCCGACGCATCTGCCGAATTCGGTGCGCGTCGCGCTCGCCGATTGCACGGTCGACGGTGGCGAGGGTGCGCCGGAGATCAATCCGGATTGGGGCGAGCCCGGCTTATCGCCGAGCGAAAAGGTGTTCGGCTGGTGCAGCTTTGAAATTCTCGCTTTCAGTACCGGCAATCCGGAAAATCCGGTCAACGCCATCCCGCCGCACGCCAAGGCGACCTGTCAGATTCGCTTTGTCGTCGGCGTCGACCCGGAGAATTTCCTGCCGGCCTTGCGCCGCCATCTCGACGAGCAGGGTTTTCCGATGGTCAAGGTCGAACGTTGGGCCAAGGCCTATTTCCCGGCAACCCGGCTCGACCCGGAGCATCCCTGGGTACGCTGGACCGGCAATTCGATCCGCCAGACGACCGGCAAGACGCCGGCGATCCTGCCCAATCTCGGCGGCTCATTGCCAAACGATATTTTTAGTAACGATCTCGGGATGCCGACCATTTGGGTCCCGCACTCCTATGCCGCATGCTCCCAACATGCGCCGAATGAACACATGCTGATGTCGGTCGCCCGGGAGGCGTTGCAGGTCATGGCCGGCATTTATTGGGATTTGGGCGAGCCGGGCATCCCCGCGCCGTAACGCTGCGCCTATTTCCAAGGCACAGCGTTACCGCATAGAGTGTTTAAGCCTGCGCTATCAGGGCGTGGTGGGCGATGAGGGATTTGAACCCCCGACCCCCTCGGTGTAAACGAGATGCTCTGCCAGCTGAGCTAATCGCCCGGATGTCTTGCTTTTGAATTTTTGGCTGGAATTATCCGGTAGGATCGGCCTCGACGGCCTGTTCTACTAATTCAGTTCGTCACGCAACCGCTTGCCGGGCTTGAATTTTGCCTGTTTCGAGGCAGCGATCTTAATTTTTTCGCCGGTGCGGGGGTTACGACCTTCCGATGCCGCGCGCGAGGCAACCGAGAACGTACCGAACCCCACAAGGCGAACGTCGCTCCCCCCCTTTAATGCATCGGTAATTGCATCGAACACCGCGTCAACTGCCTTGTTCGCTGCTGATTTTGTTAAATCAGCCATGCCCGCAACGGCGTCGACGAGTTCGTTTCTGTTCACGTGGTAAGCCCCCTAGCGATTTCTGCAAACGGTTTCGGCTCTCTGCGCGGGGCAGTTTAGAGCGGCCCCCTACACCGGTCAACGCCAGCGCGCCGCAGAAAAGCTCACCTTTCTCGATTATTATCTACCGCTGCGAACCTTTTCGGAGCACGTCCGGAAAGGTCGCAGGCGATATCATATCGATCAGTGCGTTAACAGTCCAGATCGCTCTTCGCCTTTCGGGGGGATTACCGGTGACGTTTCTGCGTCGTCTTCCCATTCGATCGGGGTTAGCGGACGCACCAATGCTTGCTCCAGAACCTGATCGACGACGCTCACCGGTATGATTTTAAGGCCGCGCTTGACGTTGTCCGGGATGTCGGCGAGGTCTTTTTCATTGTCTGCCGGGATCACCACGGTTTTTAAGCCGCCGCGCAACGCCGCCAGCAATTTTTCTTTGAGCCCGCCGATCGGCAGCACGCGGCCGCGCAACGTGATTTCACCGGTCATCGCGAGGTCTCGTCTAACCGGGATTCCGGTCAGCACCGACACAATGGTGGTGACCATTCCAACACCGGCCGATGGCCCATCCTTTGGGGTCGCACCCTCCGGCACGTGGACGTGGATGTCCTTGCGCTCGAAAATCGTCGGCTTGATGCCATAGGCAGTGCTGCGCGATTTGACAAAGCTTTCGGCCGCCTGGACCGACTCTTTCATCACATCGCCGAGCTTGCCGGTCGCCGTAACGCGGCCCTTGCCGGGCACGGTCACCGACTCAATCGTCAGCAATTCCCCGCCAACTTCGGTCCAGGCGAGCCCGGTCACCACCCCGACGAGATCATCGCTCTCCGTCTCGCCAAACCGATAGCGGCGCACGCCGGCATATTTTTCGAGATTGCGGCGCGTGACCGTGATGTGCGTGGACTTCTTCATCAGAATGTCCTTGATCGCCTTCCGGGTCAGGTTGGCAATCTCGCGCTCAAGGTTACGCACTCCCGCTTCGCGAGTGTAGTAGCGGATCAGGTCGCGCAGCGCATCGTCGCCGATGCTCCACTCGGTTTTCCGCAGTCCGTGCGCCTTGATCTGTTTTTCGATCAGGTGGCGCTTGGCGATCTCGACCTTTTCATCCTCGGTGTAGCCGGGCAGCCGGATGATCTCCATGCGGTCCATCAGCGGCTGCGGCATGCGCAGCGTGTTGGCCGTCGTCAGGAACAGCACATCCGATAAGTCGTAATCGACTTCAAGGTAATGGTCGCTGAACGTCGAGTTCTGCTCCGGATCAAGCACCTCCAGCAATGCCGAAGACGGATCGCCGCGCCAATCGGCTCCGAGCTTGTCGACTTCGTCGAGCAGAAACAGCGGGTTCGACGACTTCGCCTTTTTCATGCCCTGGATCACCTTGCCGGGCATCGACCCGATATAGGTGCGGCGATGACCGCGAACTTCCGCCTCGTCGCGCACGCCGCCCAGCGACATGCGCACGAAATTGCGGCCGGTCGCCCGCGCAACGGATTTGCCAAGCGAGGTCTTGCCGACACCCGGCGGGCCGACGAGGCACAAGATCGGGCCCTTCATCTTCTTCACCCGCTGCTGGACAGCGAGGTACTCAAGGATGCGTTCCTTGACCTTCTCCAGCCCGAAATGGTCGGCATTAAGCACCCGCTCGGCGCCCTTAATGTCGCGCTTGACCTTGGTGCGCTTCTGCCAGGGGATGGTCAGCAGCCAGTCGAGATAATTGCGCACCACCGTGGCTTCGGCCGACATCGGGCTCATGCTGCGCAGCTTTTTCAGCTCCGCCATCGCCTTGTCATGAGCCTCGGTGGATAATTTCGTCTTGTTGATCTTGTCTTCGAGTTCGGCCATCTCGTCCTTGCCGTCCTCGCCCTCGCCCAACTCCTTCTGGATCGCCTTGAGCTGTTCGTTCAGGTAGTACTCGCGCTGAGTCTTCTCCATCTGCCGCTTGACGCGGTTGCGGATGCGCTTTTCGACCTGCAGGACGCCGATCTCGCCTTCCATATAGCCGAACACCTTTTCGAGGCGCTCGGACACCGCTTCCGTTTCAAGCAATTCCTGCTTTTCCGGGATCTTCAGCGTCAAATGCGAGGCGACCGTATCCGCCAGCTTGCCCGGGTCTTCGATCTGGTTGATCGACACCAGCACTTCGGGCGGAATCTTCTTGTTCAGCTTGATGTACTGCTCGAACTGCGTCACGACGGTGCGGCCGAGCGCCTCGATTTCCTGGTTGCCGCCGGACTTCTCGCCGATCACCTCGGCATGCGCCTGGAAGAACGCCTCGTTTTCGGCGAAGCGCTGGATGCGGGCACGCTGTCCGCCCTCGACCAGCACCTTGACGGTGCCGTCGGGCAGCTTCAGCAGCTGCAATACCGTGCCGATCGTGCCGATCGTATAAATGTCGGCGGTGGAAGGGTCGTCCTGTGCCGCGTTCTTCTGCGTGACAAGGAGGATCTGCTTATCGTCCTTCATCACATCTTCGAGAGCCCGCACCGATTTTTCGCGGCCGACGAACAGCGGCACGATCATGTGCGGGAACACCACGATGTCGCGGAGTGGCAGGACCGGATAAAGCGCAGCGCGTGCGGTTTCGAGCATAAGACCTCTTTTTGCCAAGCGCCACTCGCCGGCAATGGCGAGGGGCCGGTGGACAAGCCGTGCTTAGGTTGGCGTCCCGCCCCCGGTCGTCAAGGATCAGGCGCGGAATGCCCGACAGGCGCGCAAGCGCCCGTCTTAATCGCCAGTGCCTAGTCGCCGGTGCCGACGTCGCCCCGGCGATCGGAATAGATGTGAAGCGGTTTTGCCCGCCCCTCGACCACCTCACGGTTGATCACAATTTCGCTGACCCCGGCGAGGCTGGGCAGTTCGAACATCGAGTCGAGCAGGATCGATTCCATGATCGACCGCAGGCCGCGCGCACCGGTCTTGCGCGCGATTGCCTTTTGCGCAATGCCGCGCAGCGCCTCCTCGACGAGTTCGAGGCGCACGTCCTCCATCTCGAAGAGCCGTTGGTACTGCTTGACGAGCGCGTTCTTCGGCTTGGTCAGGATATCAACCAGCGCGTCCTCATCGAGGTCGTCGAGCGTCGCGACGACCGGAAGACGGCCGACAAACTCAGGGATCAACCCGAATTTGAGCAAATCTTCCGGCTCGAGGTCCTTGAGGATTTCGCCGGTCTTGCGCTCGTCGGGTCCGCGCACCTCGGCGCCAAAGCCGATCGACGTGCCTTGCCGCCGCTGCGCGATGATCTTTTCCAGGCCGGAAAACGCGCCGCCGCATACGAACAGGATATTGGTCGTATCGACCTGCAGAAACTCCTGTTGCGGATGCTTGCGCCCGCCTTGCGGCGGTACCGAGGCGATCGTGCCTTCCATGATCTTCAGAAGGGCCTGCTGCACGCCCTCGCCAGACACGTCGCGGGTGATCGACGGGTTGTCGGATTTGCGCGAAATCTTGTCGACTTCGTCGATATAGACGATGCCGCGCTGTGCCCGCTCGACATTGTAATCAGCGGCCTGCAACAGCTTGAGGATGATGTTTTCGACATCCTCGCCGACATAGCCGGCCTCGGTCAGGGTCGTCGCATCCGCCATCGTGAACGGCACATCGATGATACGCGCCAGCGTCTGGGCCAGCAGCGTCTTGCCCGAGCCGGTCGGGCCGACCAGCAGGATGTTCGATTTGGCAAGTTCGACATCGTTGTTTTTCGACTGATGTGCGAGCCGCTTGTAATGGTTGTGCACCGCTACTGACAGCACGCGCTTCGCGTGGTCCTGGCCGATGACATAATCATCGAGCACGCGGCAGATATCCCGCGGTCCCGGCACCCCGTCGCGCGACTTTACCAGCGTCGTCTTGTGCTCTTCACGGATGATATCCATGCAAAGCTCAACGCATTCGTCGCAAATGAAGACGGTCGGACCCGCGATCAGCTTTCTGACCTCGTGCTGGCTTTTGCCGCAAAAGGAACAGTACAGCGTGTTTTTCGAGTCGCTACCGCTGGACTTTGTCATCGCCACTCCATGACCGGAACCCGGCGGAATATCCCGCCGGGCCGGCGCCCAGCGCCGAGCCGGTGCGCTCGGCACTGGCCATCAAAGTATAAGGGGTCCCGGCGGATCAACAACTAGATTAAATCCGCCGGCTTTTCGCCGCGCATGGCTCAGGCGCGAAAACCGCGTTCTTCCTCACGGGTCGGGCGCGACTCGACGACCTCGTCAATCAGGCCGAACTCCTTGGCTTCCAGCGGCGACAAGAACTTGTCGCGCTCCAGCGCGGTCTGGATTGCCTCGAGCGGTTGCCCGGTATGCTTGACGTAGATTTCGTTGAGCCGTGCCCGTAATGCCAGGATTTCGCGTGCCTGGATTTCGATGTCGGTCGCCTGGCCCTGCGCACCACCCGACGGCTGGTGAATCATGATTCGCGAATTGGGAAGCGAAAACCGCTTTCCCTTGGCGCCGGCACACAGCAGCAGCGACCCGGCCGAGGCCGCCTGGCCGATGCACACGGTCGACACTGGCGAACGGATGTACTGCATCGTGTCATACATCGCCAGGCTCGACGTCACGACACCGCCCGGCGAGTTGATGTAGAACGCGATGTCTTTGTTGGGGTTCTCGGCTTCGAGAAACAGCAACTGGGCGCAGATCAGGCTCGACACCGCATCGTGGATCGGCCCGACCAGAAAGATGATCCGCTCCTTCAACAGGCGCGAATAGATGTCGTAGGCACGCTCGCCGCGGTTGGTCTGCTCGACCACCATCGGCACCAGATTGTTCATGTACTGCTCGAAAACGTCGGCCATCTTGGTCTCCTCGGACCCCGCGCCCCGAAGCAGGCGCGCGAATCTTGTGCTTGTTATGCCGGAACGACGCTGTCGTCCTCCGGCTCGCCGCCAGCAATCAGCTCCTGCGGCGCAACCTTGCGCTCCTCCGGCTTGGCCAGCTCGACGATAAAATCGACGACCTTTTCTTCGAAAAGCGGCGCGCGAAGATTGTTCAGCGCATCCGGGTTCTGTCGATAATAGTCGATGACTTGACGTTCGTATCCGGGATGGCGGCGCGCCTCTTGGGTCAACGCTTGGTTGAGCTCCTCCTGGCCCACGCTAATATTGTTGTTCCGACCAATTTCGGCAAGGAGGAGGCCGAGCCGGACCCGGCGTTCGGCCAGTTGGTGGAACTCGACCTTCATCTTTTCGTCGTCTTCGTCATCTTCGGAAACCGTCGCCGCTTCCGTATCGGACGCTCCTTCGAGCGCGGTTTCCTCCGGCGCAACCACAGCGGACCCGTCAATCGGCGCCTCGCTCGCCGCTTCGGCATGCAGGTGCCCATGATGCGGATGCTCATGGTGCGCATCCTCGTGCGAATGCGCGGTATGTGCCGACGTCGCATCGGCGGCGCCTTCGAGCGCGGTCTCTTCAGGCGCGACGACGGCGGACCCGTCGATCGCCTCAGATGCTGCGTCGCCGGCGGCCGCTGCCTCCTGCGCCATCTCCTGGCGGCGCGCCTTTTCGCTTTCGTACTGGCCCCATATCGATTGGAACTCCATCTCGACCATGCCCGGCGGCACCTCGAAATCGTAACGCTCCGCCAGTTTGTCGAGCAGCATCCGCTTTAGCCGGGAGCGGGTCAGTCCATCGTAATCGCGTTGCATGCGCTGGCGAATTTCGGAGCGTAATTCGTCGAGCGTTTCAAGCCCCACCGCCTGCGCCAGGTCATCATCGAGCGTTGCCGGGAGACGTGCCCGCACCTCCTTTACCGTAATGTCGAAGACCCCTTCCTTGCCGGCCATGTCGGGGTTGCCGTAATCGTCGGGGAAGGTGACCGTGACCTTGCGCTCGTCGCCAACGTTCGCGCCTGTCAGTTGTTCGGTAAAGCCCGGCAGCAGACCTTCGGCGCCAAGTTCGATCTGGCGGCCTTCGCCGCGGCTGCCGGGGATCTCCACGCCGCCGGCGTGCCCAACGACATCGGCGACAATGATGTCGCCAATCTCGGCCGGCCGCTCAACCGGCTCCGATTTGCGCTGCGCCTCGGCAATGCGATCGACTGCCTTGTCGATGTCGTCCTCCGGGATTTCGGCGACCACTTTTTCCAGGTTCAACCCGGAAAAATCGGGTTCCGGCATATCCGGCAGCACCTCGAGCGAAATCTTGTATTCGAAATCGGCGCCCTCGGCCGCCGAGACGATCTCGACCTGGGGCTGCATCGCCGGTCGCAGATTATGCTCGCGGATCGCTTCGGCAGAGCTGTCGTTGACCGTGCTTTCCAGCACCTCGCCACGCACGGCGGGGCCATAGCGCTTGCGCAGCAGCGGCAGCGGCACCTTGCCGGGGCGAAAACCGGGAATACGGATCGACCGGCCGATCTCACCAAGCCGGCGGGTGACCGCGTCGTCGACCTCGCTCGCCGGAACAACGATGGTGAATTGCCGCTTTAACCCCTCGGCGCTGGTCTCGGTCACGTTCATCGCGCAGTGCTCACATCCATCTGGTCATTTTGTATTGAGTATCGGGCGGCGCCATTTCGCAAGACCTGGCGCCGCTGGTGCGGGCGGGGGGATTCGAACCCCCACGATTTTCATCGCTGGAACCTAAATCCAGTGCGTCTGCCAGTTTCGCCACGCCCGCGCCGCCGCCGCTCGCTCGGCGCCGCCCTGCGCGCGTCTCCAGGCCAACGGCGGCGCGTTCTAACACACTCGTTCGAGCGAACATAGCCAGCCGGCGCCGCTACCATGTCAAGGCATGGTCATTTTGCGCGGGCCAGGCTGCGCACCGCCGAGGCTGCCGCGACCTTGCCTTCGCCGCGATAGGCCTCGTGGTTGGCTTCGATGTCGCCAAGCCGATAGAGGTAATTGACCATGATCCCGGCGGATTGCTGGATCCCCTTGGGCGATACGTCGCCGAGCCAGTTGAGCTGCTCGACGCGCGCACCATTGCTGAGATGGAAATGCGCCACAGGGTCGAGCGCCCGTCCCGACGCCGCCCGCTCCAGCAGCAGATAGCGCGCGCACAAACGCAGCAACGGCTCGCGGACGACAGCGACGATGCGCGCATCGTCATGCCAGCCGGGCTGGTCGAGCAGCCGCAACAGGATGGCGTCAGTGTCATCATCGTCGCTGCCGGCCCGCAGGGTCTCCACCGCCCGTGCTTCGCTCGCCAGCAACAGGCCGCCGGTTTCCGCCTCCGTCTTGAGCCAGGCGCGAAGCCCCGGCACCGGCGACAGCGTCGAATAGGTCTTGAGCCGCGGTAATTCCGTCGCCAGCGCATCGACCACGCGCTTGATCAGAAAATCGCCAAAGCTGATCCCGGCCAGACCGCGCTGACAGTTCGAGATCGAATAGAAGATCGCGGTATCGGCGGTCTGCGGGTTGCCGATCGGTGCCGCCTCGTCGAGCAGCGCATGCACGTTGCCGGCGATGCCGGTGACCAGCGCGACCTCGACAAAGATCAGCGGCTCGTCGGGCATGCGTGGGTGGAAGAACGCAAAGCAGCGCCGGTCAGCCTCCAGCCGGTTTTTCAAGTCGGTCCAGCCGCGGATTTCATGCACCGCCTCGTAAGCCATCAGCTTTTCGAGCAGCGAGGCCGGCGAATCCCAAGTGATCTTGTGCAGCTCAAGGAATCCGATATCGAACCAATGGGTCAGCAACTCGCGCAGATCGTCGGCGAGCCCGCGCAACGTCGGATCGCCGGCGGCCAGCGCGATCAGTTCAGCGCGGCGATCGACGAGGAATTTTACCCCCTCGGGCAAAGCGTTGAACTGCCGCAGCAATGTGACGCGCTGCGGCGTCAGCGCGGCACGCAAGCCGCGCTCGGCCGTGGCGCGCTCGGCCGCATCGTGCGCCTCCAGCACGGCGGAACAGCACGCGTCGACCGCGGCGGGATCGGCCGCGAACTCGGCCGCCAGCAGCCGCAGGAAACGCTCGCGACCCGCCGCCGTCAGCGCCAGATAGCTGCGCCCCAGTTCGGCGGCACGGGCTCGCGCCGTCACCTCGCTGGCGCGCCGGTCGAGGCAGGACAGCATCTGCTCGCGCAGCCGGGCAAGGTCGTCTTCCGGCAGGTCCGGTCGCAGCGCACTGGACAGCACGCCGCGCGCCGACAACGCGATCTCGCGCCAGGCGCCACGCAAATTCGCCAGCGCACGGTCGACGACGCCGTCGAGAAAGCCGGCGGGTGCACGGTCGCTCATGGATACTCCGCAAGAATGGGGATGCGCAGGCAAACAACCCGACAACGAGGCCGATCCCGGCGTATTGCTGCACCGCTGTTCAGACCCGCTGTTTAGACCCGGCGCCGCAGAACCGCCAGCGCCGCCGGCACGGCTTCGACCAGATCCTCGGCGACCAGGCCGGTTCCGAACGCACGAGCGGCTTCCGCGTGCAGCCATACCGCGGCCGCCGCCGCTTCAAAGGTCGGCATACCCTGCGCCAGCAGGCCGACCGTAATGCCGGCCAGCACATCGCCGGAACCGGCGGTCGCGAGTTCCGGCGGGGCGCCTTCATTGATTGCGGCGCGTCCGTCGGGCGCGGCGATCACCGTGTCGCTGCCCTTCAGCACGATTACCGCGCCGCTGTAACGCGCCGCGGCGCGGGCGCGATCGAGGCGCGCCGCGCCCTCTTTGAACAGCGGCGGCCGGAACAGCCGGGCGAATTCCCCTTCATGCGGCGTCAGCACCGGGGTCGGCACATCCGGCGCGGCAATCGCGGCCGCAAGGGTTTGCGGCGCGTCGGCAAACGCCGTCAGCGCATCGGCATCGAGCACAGCGTGTTTTTTCGCCGCGAGCACCGCCAGCACCTTGTCGCGCGTCTCGGCAGTCACCCCGGCCCCCGGCCCGACCAATGCCGCGTTGCGCCTGACATCGCCGAGCATTGTGGCGAAATCTCCGGCTGCGGTGACCGGCTGCACGATGATGCCGGCCAGCGCCGCTGCGTAGACTGGAAACGCCGCCTGCGGCGCTACCACCGTCACCAGCCCCGCCCCGGCGCGCGCCGCCGCGCGCGCCGCCAGCCGCGCTGCGCCAGTCATCACCGCGCCACCGGCAATAATGGCGTGCCCTCGGGTGTATTTGTGACCCGTCGCGCCCGGCCGCGGAACATCCCGCCCCCACCAATCCGGATGATTGGCGGCAGTGTCCGGGTTGAGCGATTCGAGAACCGCCGCCGGAATGCCGATCGGCACGACCAGGGTGTCGCCACAATGCTCGCGTCCCGGCAGCAATAGATGGCCGGGCTTGCGACGAAAAAAAGTCACAGTCAGCACCGCGTGCGGCGCGATCCCCTTGATCTCGCCGGTGGCGCCGTCGACCCCGCTCGGGACATCGACGGCGATGACCGGCACCTGCCGCGCCTCGAGTGCCGCGATGACGGTGTGGGCGACGCCCTCGATCGGCCGAGCCAAACCGGCGCCGAACAGCGCGTCGACAACCAGTGCCGCGCCATCCAGGCTTGCCGGGCCAAGCGGTTCCACAGGGCCGGACCAGCGCGCCGCTGCGATTGCCGCGTCGCCTTTCAATGCCGCCCGCTCGCCGAGCAGCGCCAGCCGCACGGTCCAGCCGCGTGCCGCCAGAATCCGTGCAACGACAAATCCGTCGCCGCCATTATTGCCCGGCCCGCACAGCACCACGACCGGTCGCACCGACCAGCGGCGCGTGATTGCATCGGCAATCGCGGTTCCGGCACTCTCCATCAGGATAATTCCGGCAATACCGCTTGCGATCGCCAGCCGGTCGGCCGCCCCCATCTGCCGTGGCGTCAGCAGGGCGCGGCGGCGCCAGCCATCCAACGATCCATTCATCACCGCAACATGCATCGCCGCAACATGGGGTCGATCCGTGATGTTAAAAAGCCGGAAGCGAGAGAGCATGGGATGCATCGCCAACTTGACGCTGCGCCGCCGATTCGCTACGTCCAGCAGTGATGGCGGGTGTAGCTCAGGTGGTTAGAGCGCCAGATTGTGGATCTGGATGTCGTGGGTTCAAGTCCCATCACTCGCCCCACACCTCATTAAGCGCGCAAAAGCCGCTTGGCCGCCGCTAATGGCCGCTGCGCCGGTCGGCAGCCGCTTTGGATGGATAAGTCTTCGCCCGTCTCGAGGGGGCACCCTACACCACGTCTTCAGCGGGCTTCAGCTTTACGCGCGCCGGCCTTTACGCGCGCCGCATCATGTGTAGGCTCCGCGGCGGGTAGATAGGGCAGCACATGCTTAATCTCATTCTGAAAGGCGGCCGGGTCGTCGACCCGGCACATGGGCGCAACGAAATCACCGATATCGGGTTTGGCGACGGGCGGGTCGAGACCATCGGCACCGGTCTGCCGCTGCGCGCCGAGCAGACCATCGACGTCAGCAACATGCTCGTGGCGCCGGGGCTGATCGACCTGCACACGCATGTCTATTGGGGCGGCACATCGATGGGGGTTGACGCCGCCACCGTCGCCCGACGCAGCGGCACCACGACCTTTGTCGATGCCGGCAGCGCCGGTCCCGGCAATTTCCACGGCTTTCGGCGACATGTGATCGAGCCATCGCCGTTGCGCATCCTGCCGTACCTGAACGTCTCGTTTCCCGGAATTTTCGCGTTCTCACCGGCCGTGATGGTCGGCGAAGCGGCCGACCTGCGACTGATCGACCCACGCGAATGCGTCCGCGTCATCAATGAACACCGCGACCTCATCGTTGGCGTCAAAGTGCGCGTCGGACGCGGCGCCGGTGGCGCGTCGGGCGCGGCGCCGCTCGACATCGCGATCGAGGTTGCTGAGGAGGTCGGGCTGCCGGTGATGGCGCATCTCGACAACCCTCCGCCTTCACGCCTCGAAGTTCTGTCGCGGCTGCGTCCGGGCGATGTCATCACACATTGCTTCCGCCCGTTCCCCAACGCGCCGGTGTGGCCGGACGGCCGCGTTCGCGACGAGGTGCTGGCGGCGCGCGACCGTGGCGTCATTTTCGATATCGGGCATGGCGGCGGGTCGTTCGGCTTCCGCACCGCCGAACTGATGCTGGAGGCCGGGTTTCTGCCCGACGTCATCAGCAGCGACGTGCATGCAATGAGCATCAACGGACCGGCGTTCGACCAGCTCGTGACAATGTCGAAATTTCTCGCTCTGGGTGTCGATCTGACAACGGTGATCGGCGCCAGCACAGCAGCGCCGGCAAACATCGTCGGGCGCCGCGATCTCGGCCACCTCGCGGTCGGCGCCGTTGGCGATGCGACAATCCTTCAGGTCGTCGAAGGCGAGTTCGACTATCGCGACGTACTCGGCGAAACCCGGCGCGGGCGGCATCGGCTCGTCGTGCGCGCCATGGTCGTTGGCGGAAAACTCTGGCCGGGCGCGCCGCAAGCCTAAGCTGCGGCGCGCGGCAACTCCGCTTTTCGACAGGGCCGGTTTCGCCGCACTTCGATTCGCCGACACTCTGCGTTAACATGGTGGGCGCGTCGCGGGGTATCCGACGGTGTCGAGCAGTGTGTTGCAGCAGGTGCGGGGTGAAGGCGGCGGCCGCGGGCCGAGCGCGCTGCCGCTGCGTGCCGACGCACCAAACCCCGCCGGATCAAAGCCGACCGGGCTGCATGGCGGCCGCGACTTCGCGCCGGCGACGCGCTCGGTTCTGCCGACCTACGCCGCGCTCGATCTCGGCACTAACAATTGCCGCCTGCTGATCGCCCGCCGCGCCGGCGGCGGATTTCGTGTGATGGATGCGTTTTCCCGCATCGTCCGGCTAGGCGAAGGACTCGCCGGCAGCGGCGTCCTGTCCGAACCGGCAATGGCGCGCACGATTGAGGCGTTGAAGATCTGCGCTGGCAAACTCGATCATCGCCATGTCGCAATCGGGCGTTATGTAGCCACCGAGGCCTGCCGACGGGCGGTGAATTGCGGCGCCTTTCTCGAACGCGTACGCGGCGAGACCGGCATCGAACTGGAAATCATCTCCACCGCCGAGGAAGCGCGGCTCGTCGTCACCGGCTGTGCGCCGCTGCTGCACCCGCGCATTCCGTACGCGATCGTCTTCGATATCGGCGGCGGCTCGACCGAAATCGTCTGGCTGCGGCACAGCGGCCCAAGGATGCCGGCGCATAAAAGACTGGAAATTCTCGGCTCGACCTCCCTCCCCTTTGGGGTCGTGACGTTTACCGAGCGGTTTGGCGGCATCGAGGTTACCCCGGCGATCTATCGCGCGATGGTCGCCGAAGCCGAGGCCGCGCTGGCACCGATCGAAAAAGCGCACAGCATCCGCCGGCAGGTGCGCGCCGGCCAGGTGCAGATGCTCGGCAGTTCCGGTACGGTCACGACACTGGCCGGCGTCAACCTCGCCCTGCCCCGCTACATCCGCGCGATGGTCGATGGCAGCATCCTGACCTTCGACCAGATCGAGATCGTGTCGCGCCATCTCGCCGGGCTCGACATTGAAGGCCGCGCCGCCAACCCCTGCGTCGGGCGCGAGCGGGCCGACCTGGTGCTGAGCGGTTGCGCCATCCTCGACGCGATCTGCGCGACCTGGCCCGTCGGCCGTCTGCGCGTCGCCGATCGCGGCATCCGCGAAGGCATCCTGTTCGACCTGATGCACGGCCAAACCGGTGCCTCGGCCTAGAGACAGTCGTCTTGACTGCCTGATACGGTCGCCTGATATACAATGCGTAACGTATATCTCACGGGCCGTTCGATGCGCGTCGCGAAATGGGGCAACAGCCTCGCCATCCGGGTTCCCAGCGCTGTGGCTGAGGCGTTGGAGTTGAAAGAAGGGGATGAGGTTGAGGTTCGCCTTGCCGGCCCCCGGACTTTTGAAATTGAGCGGGACCGGAGCCGCGAGAATGCTCTCGAACGCATCCGCGGCTTTCGCTGGAAACTTCCTCCGGACTGGAAGTTCGACCGCGACGAAGCGAATGCACGGTAGCGACGTTGGCCATTGAGTTTCTCGACAGCAATGTCCTCGTTTACGCCTTTACAACCGATCCGCGTGCCGAAGCGGCCCAGGCGCTCTTGCAGCGCGGTTGCGCAGTCAGCGTTCAAGCGCTGAATGAATTTGCCAACGTCGCGCGCCGCAAACTGCATCTGTCGTGGTCGGAGGTCCGTGAAGCGCTCACTGCGATCCGCGTGCTCTGCGCCGCTGTTACAGGCGTTGATGACAAAACTCACGACACCGCGCTGGATATTGCGGAGCGATACGGGTTCGCGGTGTTCGACGCGCTGATGATTGCAGCGGCCTTGCAAGCCGGTGCAGACACTCTGTGGTCCGAAGACATGCAGAACGGCATGATCGTCGCCGGAAAGCTGCGCATCGCGAACCCGTTCCAACCGGCGGCGTGAGGATGGCGCGCGGCGGAACCGCAGGCGGTGGATCGGCAGGCGGTGGATCGGCAGGCGGCCGCCCTCTCGCGGTGCGCGTCAAGACCGCGCGTCGGCGCAAGGCGTCGTCGAACGAATGGCTGACGCGGCAGCTCAACGATCCGTTCGTCACCGAGGCGAAGCGCCAGGGCTATCGTTCGCGTGCCGCGTTCAAACTGATCCAGCTTGACGACAAATTCGGTCTGCTGGCCCCCGGCAGCCGCGTCATTGATCTCGGCTGCGCGCCGGGGGGCTGGACGCAGATCGCGGCCGCGCGAGTCGGCGCGGCCGGGCGGGTCGTCGGCATCGACCTTAACCCGACCAATCCGTTATCCGGCGCCGCGGTATTGACCGGTGATTTCACCGACGACGCTACCGCCGCCCAAATCCGCGATCTGCTTGGCGGCGCCGCCGATCTGGTGTTAAGCGACATGGCAGCCCCCGCCACCGGCCACGCCGCAACCGACCATCTGCGCATCGTCGCGCTCGCCGAGGCGGCATTTGCCTTCGCCGAGACGATCTTGCGGCCGGGCGGCGCTTTTGTCGCAAAGGTGTTCCAGGGCGGCACCGAGGGCGAGTTGCTCGCAGCCCTGAAACGCGCCTTTACCGAGGTACGCCATGCCAAACCGGCCGCGAGCCGCGCCGAATCGGCCGAAACCTATGTCGTCGCAAAAACCTATCGCGGCAGCGCATAGCGGCCCGGATTCCGCTTGCTTGATACGGGAACTGGACCGGCCACCCTCTCTCCCTACATATCAGGCCATGTCACCGACCAATCCGGAAGTACGGGCGCGATGGAAATTCGGCAGGCGCTGACCTTTGACGACGTAATGCTGGTGCCGGCCGCATCCAGCGTATTGCCGGGGGAGACGGATACGCGCTCCCGCATTACCCGCGAAATCGAGCTTGGCATTCCGCTGGTCTCGGCTGCGATGGACACGGTAACCGAAGGCAACCTGGCGATCGCGATGGCGCAGGCCGGCGGCCTCGGCGTCATCCACCGCAACATGCCGATCGACCAACAGGCCGCCGAAGTCCGCAAGGTCAAAAAATTCGAGGCCGGGATGGTCGTCAACCCGGTCACGATCCGTCCCGACGAGACCCTCGCCGACGCCTTGCGGCTGATGGCGGACAACAGGATTTCCGGCATTCCGGTCGTCGAGGGCGGCTCGTTCGGGATGCCGGGTCGGCTGGTCGGCATCCTGACAAACCGCGACGTGCGTTTCGCCACCAACCCGCGACAGCCGGTCGCCGAGCTGATGACCCGCGAGCTGATCACAGTGCGCGAAAACGTCTCGCGCGAAGAGGCGAAGCGCCTGCTGCATCAGCATCGCATCGAGAAACTGCTGGTCGTCGACAAGGAATATCGCTGCACCGGGCTGATCACGGTCAAGGACATCGAAAAGGCGCAGCTTTTCCCGCAAGCCGCGAAAGACGAGCACGGCCGCCTTCGCGTTGCCGCCGCCGCCGGCACCGGCAAGCTGGAGCTGGAACGCGCCGAGGCGCTATTCGCCGCTGGGGTCGACATCATGGTCGTCGACACCGCGCACGGCCATTCGTCGAGGGTGCTGGAGGCGGTCAACGAAATCCGCCACATGTCGAACTACACGCAGGTCATCGTTGGGAATATCGCCACGGCTGACGGGGCGCGCGCCGTCATCGAGGCCGGTGCCGACGCGGTCAAGGTCGGCATCGGGCCGGGGTCGATCTGCACCACCCGCATGGTCGCGGGGGTTGGCGTGCCGCAATTCACTGCGATCGTCGATGCGGTCGAGGAGTGCCGCAAGCACGGTGTCCCGGTTATCGCCGATGGCGGCATAAAATTTTCCGGCGATCTGGCGAAAGCGATCGCCGCCGGCGCCGATTGCGCGATGCTCGGCTCGTTGTTCGCCGGCACCGACGAAAGCCCTGGCGAGGTTTTCCTCTATCAGGGCCGCAGCTACAAATATTACCGGGGCATGGGGTCGATCGGCGCGATGGCGCGCGGCTCGGCCGACCGCTATTTCCAGCAGGAAGTCACCGACACGCTGAAACTGGTGCCGGAAGGCGTCGAGGGCCGCGTCGCGCATAAAGGACCGGTCGGCAATATCGTCCACCAGCTGATCGGCGGTCTCAAGGCGGCGATGGGCTATACCGGCAACCGCACGATCGCCGAGATGCAGCGCAACTGCAATTTCGTGCGCATCACCGGCTCGGGCCTGCGCGAAAGCCATGTTCACGACGTCGCGATCACCCGCGAAGCCCCGAATTATCGGCACGACATGTGACCAGTTGCTGCGTCGGCGAACGCGGTTGCAGACAGCCCGCACGTCTCAGCTCCGAAGCCAACTTGGCCGGGCCTGGCCCGGCCATCCACGGGCTATTTCCCCAATCGCACGGCCTGAAAGGGTGCGTGGATGCCCGGGCCGAGCCCGGGCAAAACGGCTTCTGTGAAACGTGACCCCCGGCGCCCGTATTCAGGCGGCGATCGACGTTCTGTCCGCGACCGATGACGGCAACCGGCCGGCCGACGACACCGCCGCCGATTATTTCAAGCGCCGCCGCTATATCGGCGCCAAGGACCGGGTGGCGATTTCGGCGCACATCTATGCCGTATTGCGGCACCGTGCGCCGCTCGATTGGTGGATTGACCGCATGTCGGACGCCACCATCACCCCGAACGCCCGCACCCGCATGATCGCCGTATTGCCGCTGGTCGACGGGTGGGCCGCCGACGACATCACCCAGAGCTTCGACGGCAGCAAATTCCGCCCTCCCACCCTGTCGCTGCCCGAGGCAAAGCTGGCCCGCGGCCTCCCGGGCCGCTCCTTGACCCACCCGGAGATGCCGCGCGCGACCGCCGCCAGCCTGCCCGAATGGCTCGAACCCTATCTCGCAAAACTCTATGGCCGCCGCCTCGAAGACGAGATGGCGGCGCTCAACACCACTGCGCCACTCGACCTGCGCGTCAATGCGCTGAAAACCGACCGCGCCGGTGCCCAACGCGCCCTCGCCCTCGAAAACGTCCAGGCCGAGCCTACCCCGTGGTCCCCGCTCGGGCTCCGCCTCAAGCGCCGCGTGCCGCTCGCCACCCTCGCCGCGTTCAAAAACGGGCTGATCGAAGTGCAGGACGAAGGCTCGCAGCTTGCCGCCCTGCTTGCCGATGCGCGGCCGGGCATGCGGGTCGTCGATTTCTGCGCCGGCGCCGGCGGCAAGACATTGGCGCTCGCTGCCGCGATGGAAAACCGCGGCAAGCTCGTTGCCTGCGACACGGCGGGATGGCGCCTCGAACGCGCTGGCGTGCGCCTGCGCCGCGCCGGGATCAGCAATGTCGAGCGCCGCCCCCTCACCAACGAGCGCGATTTGTGGGTCAAGCGCCACGCCCGCACCTTCGACCGCGTCTTTGTCGATGCGCCGTGCCTCGGCATCGGCAGCTGGCGCCGCAACCCTGACGGCAAATGGCGCACCACGCCCAACGACCTCGCCGAACTGGTCGTTCGCCAGCAGGACATCCTCGCGAGCGCCGCGCGCCTGGTAAAACCCGGCGGCCGCCTGACCTATGTCACCTGCTCGCTGTTGCGCGAGGAAAACGAGGCGCAGGCCGAAGCTTTCCTCGCCGCCACCCCCGATTTCGCGCTCTACCCCGCAGCCCGCGCCTGGGAAGACGTCATCGGCGGCCACCCCCCCGGCGGTGACGACTACCTGCGCCTGACCCCTGCCCGCCACGGCACCGACGGCTTCTTCGTCGCCCAATTTCAACGCGCCGCGACAACCCCGACCAAAGAACAATCCAACGCAGAGGACGCGGAGTGCCATGCAGAGGGCGCGGAGGCGACGTAATCCTCCGCAACTCAGCGCATCCTCCGCACGTTAAAATCTCCCGAGGCCGCCGCCCATGACCGACAAAATCCTGATCCTCGATTTCGGCAGCCAGGTCACCCAGTTGATCGCGCGCCGCGTTCGCGAAAACGGCGTCTATTGCGAAATCTGGCCCTTCACCGCCAGCGAAGACCGCATCAAAGACTTCGCCCCCCGCGCCATCATCCTGTCCGGCGGCCCTGCCTCGGTCACCCAGACCACCACGCCCCGCGCCCCCGACATCGTATTCCGCCTCGGCATCCCGGTGCTGGCGATCTGCTATGGCATGCAGACGATGTGCACCCAGCTCGGCGGCCATGTCACCCTCAGCGACCGTCAGGAATTTGGCCGGGCCTTTATCGACATTGCCGGCGAGTGCCGCCTGTTCGAAGGCCTGTGGCCGCAGGGCGCGCGCGAGCAGGTGTGGATGAGCCACGGCGACCGGGTCGATGCGATCCCGCCGGGCTTCCGCGCTGTCGCCGCCACCGACGGCGCCCCTTACGCCGCGATCGCCGACGACCACAGGCGGTTCTACGGCTGCCTGTTCCACCCCGAAGTCGTCCACACTCCGCAAGGCGGCGCGCTCCTCAAAAACTTCACCCACAATGTCGCCGGCTGCCACGGCGACTGGACAATGGCGGCCTTCCGCGCCCAGGCGGTCGACCAAATCCGCCAGCAGGTCGGCAACGGCCGGGTGGTGTGCGGCCTCTCCGGCGGCGTCGATTCAGCAGTTGCCGCCGCGCTGATCCACGAGGCGATCGGCGAAAACCTGACCTGCATCTTTGTCGATACCGGCCTGTTGCGGCTCGGGGAGGCCGACGAGGTCGTGCGCCTGTTCCGCGGCCATCACAACATTCCGCTGATCCACCGCGATGCCGGCGACCAGTTCCTCGCCCGCCTCGCCGGCATCACCGATCCCGAGCAGAAGCGCAAGACCATCGGCGCGCTGTTCATCGAATTGTTCGACGCCGAGGCGCGCCAGATCGGCGGCGTCGATTTTCTCGCGCAAGGCACCCTCTACCCCGATGTCATCGAATCCGTCAGCGCCACCGGCGGCCCGTCGGTGACGATCAAGTCGCACCACAATGTCGGCGGCCTGCCCGAGCGGATGAACCTGAAACTGGTCGAGCCGTTGCGCGAATTGTTCAAGGATGAGGTGCGCGCGCTCGGCCGCGAACTCGGCCTGCCGGCGCATTTTGTCGACCGCCACCCATTCCCCGGCCCCGGCCTCGCGATCCGCATGCCCGGCGAGGTCACTCGCGATAAGCTCGACATATTGCGCAAGGCCGACGCCGTCTTCCTCGACGAAATCCGCAACGCCGGCCTTTACGACGACATCTGGCAAGCCTTCGCGGTGCTGTTGCCGGTGCGCACCGTCGGCGTGATGGGCGACGCCCGCTCCTACGATTTCGCCTGCGCCCTGCGCGCCGTCACCTCGACCGACGGCATGACCGCCGACTACTACCCCATCCCCCACGATATTTTGAGCCGCTCCGCCACCCGCATCATCAACGACGTCCGCGGCATAAACCGCGTCGTCTACGACATCACCTCAAAGCCACCGGGGACGATCGAGTGGGAATGATTTTGGGGGTTCCGAGAGTATCCCACGCTACGCTAGGACCATCTCCTAACTGAGAGAAGTGGCTGCAGGCTGCGCAGATGGCCGACAGTACGCGAGCGATGCGACGTTCGATCTTCGAGCGCGAGTTGCTACCGGCATGGCGCAATCGGCTACTGACCGAGATCAGCCCTGATGACTTGAGGTCTCATTGCGGCGGAATCGTCGAGCGCAGGGCTCCGGCGACCGCCATCCACGTCCGGGATATCGTGAAGCAGATTTACGGCTTTGCCATTTTGCATGGCGAAAAGATCACCAACCCAGCCGACGAGGTCGGCCCTGCTTCGATCGCAACATTCGTTCCGAAGGACCGCTCGCTTTCACCCTCCGAGATCCGGGTCTTGTTTAGGGTGCTGGAGAAGGTACCGACCTTGCCGACCATCCGGCTCGGCATGCGATTTTTTCTGCTGTCGATGGTTCGCAAGAGCGAACTTCAGGACGCCGTGTGGGATGAGGTGGACTTCGAGAACGCCGTCTGGACGATTCCGAAGGAGCGGATGAAGCGCTCCAAGCCTCACAACGTCTATCTGTCTCAGCAGATGCTGGACATCCTGGTCGCGCTCAAGACGTGTGCCGGAAATTCTCGCTACTTGCTCCCGTCTCGCTACGACGCTGATGCCCCGATGTCGCGCGCGACGTTCAATCGTGTGACTTACTCAGTCGTGGACCAGGCGAAGAAAGACGGTTTGCCGCTTGAGCCCTTTACCGTTCACGATCTCCGGCGGACGGGTTCGACCCTGCTGAATGAGCTGGGCTTCAACAGCGACTGGGTCGAAAAGTGCTTAGCACACGAAGATGGCCGCTCGTCACGAGGCGTCTACAACAAGGCTGAATATGAAGTGCAGCGCCGGCACATGATGCAGGAATGGTCCAACATCGTGGACGCTTGGATCGCCGGCAAGAAGTACGTGCCCGCTCTAATGCCACCATCTATGCCACTGTTCGAGCCTGATCCGTCGCTCTGACAGGCCTTGTTCGCCGTTGCCGCACGTCGGGGGCTTTGGCCGGAACGATCGGTTTTGTCCGTCGGCTCTCGAGCCAAGCCGCGACCTCGCCGAGGTCCCAAACGACACAGCGTGGGGATAACGCGAAACGTCGTGGAAATTCGCCACGTTGCTCCATCTCGTAAATCGTGCTGTCGGCCAACGGCACCATCTCGCGGAGTTGGTTTCTGCGGATCGTCTTCCGTGGCGACACGAGCCCCTTAATGCGCATAACAAACTCCCATGAAGTTGTCCCTCGATAGAAGCCAATAGCTGCGGGTGAACGGAAGCCGTTTTGGGTATGGCGTAGGGCTAAAGAGGGGTGCCGGACCAAAATCGGATCATGAAGTATTCGTCGTTCCTAGCTGGGCGCGTCGCCAGGATCGTGCTCCTGCTGCCGAGGCACGTTCGCCGCTGAGAGTTCGACCCGCACTGTTAGGCCGCCGCCCTTGTGAGCACCGAGAGTGATATTCCCGCCGTGCTCCCAGATGATCGACCGGGTGACGGATAGACCGAGACCGACCCCACCCGTGCTGGGATCGCGCGCGCTGTCGATCCTGTAAAAGGGTTCGAACACCTTCTCTCGCTCGCTTCGCGGGATGCCAGGTCCTTCGTCATCGACGAGGATCACAACATGACCGGCCTCTAGAGCAAGCGTCACCGAAGCCATGCCACCGTACTTGACGGCATTGTCGACGAGATTGGAGATCGCCCGCCGCATGGCAGTCGGCCGGCAAGAGATCGTAACGCCGCGTGGTCCCGAGAAGGTCGCCTTGTCGCCGGCGTCTGCGGCATCCTCGCAGATGCCTTCGACCAGGGCGCTCAGATCGACGAGCGATCGAGCCTCCTGCTTCGCGTCGTCGCGCGTGAATGAGAGGATCGATTCGACCATCCCAGTCATCATGTCGACTTCGTCGAGCATCTTCTGCTGATCCTCGAGGCCCTCGGCCATCTCGATGCGCATGCGCAGCCGCGTCAGCGGTGTCCGAAGATCGTGCGACATGGCCGCCATCATGCGTGTGCGATCCTCGTTGAAGCGGCGGAGCCGTTTTCGCATCCGATTGAAAGCCCTGATGATCCCTTCGATTTCCCGTGGCCCGTGCGGCGGAACCGACGGATCGTCGGCGCCGGGGCCGAGACGGTCGAGCGCGCCGGAAAGTTCAGATAGTGGCTTTACGACCCGCCTGTCCGCTACGACCGACAAGAGTGCTGCCAAGGTAAGGGCAGTGATCAACCAGGCCCCGATACTGACGAGAGAGAACTGAGCTGCCACCGGATCACTTGGAGGCGACGGGTCGAGGTTGAAGACGACCAGAAGCCATTGCCCGTTCGAGAGGGAGGCTTCGATCCACACACCGTTCTCGATGCGGCCGCCAGCCGGTCCGGCCTTCTCGTTAGCCAGACGATAGCGGTCGGCGACGATCACCGGTCGCGGCGCGCTCAAAGCCGCCTCGATGCGATGGCGCATCGCCTCAGCATCGGCCTCGCCGCGGTCGCCCAGATTCGGCGCGGGTGCATCGAGCAGACGAAGGCGGACCTGAGGAAGCTGCGCGTTGGCGACGACCGCAGGTCTATCCGCGACAGGCGTGCCGTCGAGGATATCGAGCAGCGCGGCCACCCGACCGGGAAGCTGCAGCAGGAAGCGTTCCTCGACCTTGGGACGCTCCTGTCGCCGTTCGATCCCGAAATACGGCAGCGCGGTTCCAACCACGCGCTCCAGGGTGATTGCCAGCAGCATTGCGAAGACGACGGCGAGCCCGATGGTCGTCGTGACGCTATCCGGGCGCCGCATCACCAGGGCGCTCCGTTGACGGTGACATCGGCGGTGAAAATGTATCCCTCGCTGCGCAGTGTCTTGATCAGCGCCGGCTCCTTGGGCTCGACCTCGAGACGCCGGCGCAGCCGGCTGATGTAGAGGTCGATCGTGCGGTCGAAGGCATCGCCAGGCCGACCACGCGCCAGATCGAGCAACTGATCGCGCGACAGCACCCGTTGCGGATGTTCGACCAGCGCCAGGAGCACGTCGAACTCCGCTGCACGGAGATCGACCAGGGCGTTGGCCGGCGAACGAAGCTCCCGACGCGACACGTCCAGCCGCCAGCCGGCGAACTCGAAGACCCGCCGTGCGCCCGCCGGCGATCCGGGCACGGGCATCGCCGCGCGCCGCAGGACGGCCCGAACACGGGCAAGCAGCTCGTGGATGCTGAATGGCTTCGCAAGATAGTCGTCCGCGCCGATTTCGAGGCCGGCCACCCGATCGAACACCGATCCCTTCGCCGTGAGCATGATGATGGGGATGGTCCCGTTGGCGCGTAGCCGGCGGCAGACGCTGAGGCCGTCCTCGCCCGGCATCATGATGTCGAGGATGATGAGATCGATGCGCGCCGCGCTCATCGCCTGCGTCATCGCAGCAGCGTCCTGCGCAACGGTGACGCGAAACCCGTTGCTGGTCAGAAAGCGCGAGAGAAGGCCGCGCAATTCCTTGTCGTCATCGACGACCAAGATGTGCCGTGACCCGTCCATGGCACCATAACCATCGCATGTCTGCCGCAGGTCCGTGACAACCGGATTGTAGCCTTGTGTGTCATTTCCCGGGACTTGACACACTGCTTCAAAAAAAGCCGCGCCGCATGACATCCTCCTGACGAATCCCCGCGCCAGACTCTGCCCACTCCGGCTCAGGCAAACGCCGAGGTGGCCCTATGGAGATCCGAGACCTCGAATATCTGGCGGCATCAGCGACGGCCGGCAACTTCGCCCGGGCGGCCGAGGCCGCGGGCATCAGCACTTCGACGATCAGCCGTCGTGTTGCTCGGCTCGAAGACGAGCTCGGGCTGGCGCTGTTCGAGCGTGGGCATTCCGGAGTCCGCCTGACGCCCGGTGGAAGGGCCGTGATGCAGCACGTGCGGCGCGTGCTCGGTGAACTGGAGGCCCTGAAGAGATCCGGCAGCGTAAGCGGCGCCGGCGATGTGGGGGAGATCCGTCTTGGCGTTCGCCTGCCGCCGATCGGCACACCGCTCCTCGCCCTGTTGTCCGGATGGCGGGCAAGGAACCCGAACATCATCCTGACCGTGGCGGAACTGAGCGATAGGGACCTCGTGGCAGAGGTCGAGGAACGGCACCTGGACGTCGTCCTCACCGCGAGCCAGGCCTTGTGGCCGCGCGTCGCGAGCGTGCCGCTTTTTCGCGACCGGCTGATGGCCGTGCTCCCGGCGGCTCACCCGCTTGGGCGGCGGACCGTGGTGCGCTGGGCCGAGCTTCGGGAGGAGGTCGTCCTGGTCCAGGGCTGGGACGAGAGCCAGGTTGCGCGGGAATTCTATGCCACGTTCCTTGGCGAGAGCGCCCGGTTCCAGGCGCATCCCGCCAGCAAGCAAAGCGTCTTCGCCCTGGTCAGCGCGGGCTTCGGCATCACCTTTGCCACGGCCAGCCACGCCGAGGCCGGGTTTGCGGGCGTGGTATTCAAGCGGATCGACGATCCCGGCGCCTCGGTGGAAATGTCGCTGGCATGGCTGCCGGAACTCGAGGACCCTGCCGTCGGGCGCTTCGTCGCGTTCCTGCGGGACGAGGCGCGTTCAAGGAGCCTGTCCGGCGAGGACCGGCCCGCGGCGAAGCTTGGCGAAGGCTCGGTCGGTCGCCATGAACCGTTGGAGCATCGGGGCGATCAGCTTCGCGGGCTCGACAGCGCCCTGCCCAGTCTCCCGCGCGAGCAACTGACCGTAGGCCACGAGATCGCGATGGACGGAAGCCGGAAGCTCGACCGTCAGCTTCACCGGCCTTTCGTCGGCAATGACGCCGAGCTTCAGCTTGGCCAAGCGGACCTCCTCAAGCGCGGTAGGGTTCGAGCACGAGATCGTGCGTAACGATCACACGGACCGGGAAACCCGGGCGGATGGTGATGGTCGGCTGAATGCTGAGCGAGCGGCTCACTACCTGCTGGCCGGTCTGGTTGATGCTTTGCGACATCCCTTGCTGGATCGCTTCCGAGAGCGAGCCGTTGCTGTTGCTGCTCATGCCAACCTCCGACCCGACACTCAGGACGGTTGACAGGATCGCCGCCTTGAACAGCATGCCCCAGTGATTGTCGACCTCGTCCTCCAGACCCGCGTAACCTTCCGCGTCGGCACCGGGCTGGCGCTCCAGCACGATCGAGCGCCCGTTCGGCATGATCAGGCGGTTCCAGACCAACAGAGCCCGCGATTGCCCGAAGGCGATCTGGGCGTCGTACTGGCCGATCAGGCGCGCGCCTTGCGGGATCAGAAGAACCTGTCCGGTCGGACTGTCATAGACATCCTCGGTGACCTGTGCGGTGACCTGGCCAGGCAGGTCGGAACGCAGTCCGGTGATCAGCGCCGCGGGGATCACAGCGCCGGCCTGCAGGAGGTAGGGACTGGCGGGCGGTTCGACGCGATCTGGGCTGACCGTGCGCCGATCGACATTGCCGTTCAGAAAGCCGAGTTTGTGATCCTGCGACATCAGATCGGCTGAGCCGGAGGCCGCGGGCACGACCGCTTGTCCGCCAGTCGGCGCTGGGATGGACGCCGGAACGACCTGTCCGACGTTGGTCGCCGCGAAGAGATGGCTGGTCCGCGCCGCGTCCTGCTCCTGAGCGATGCGCTGCTGCTCCGCGTCCGGGCCTGGTGTCGGCATGCCGGGCGCCGAGGCGCCGGCATTGGCGATCGGGTTGCCCAGATCACCGGGAAGCGGCGGGCCGAGCTGAGGAACGGTTTTCGGCAGGCCCGTATAGTCGCGCGGCAGATTGGCGAGGCCATCCGGGGTCATCCGGTTGCTCGTGTTGTAAAGTTCCGAACCGGTGGTCTGGTGCTGTGGCCGGAGGGCCAGGAACAGCGCGCCGCCGATGCCCATGGCGGCAACCGTGCCGAGACCGATCAGGACCTTGCGGGAGAGCCGCGTGACGGGTGCCCGGCTGGATCGCAGCCGCATCTCCTGCGGCGGCCGATCACCATCGGGTGGCCCCGCCGCCTCGTGCTGGGCGTCGGTCACGATTGCGGCCTCCCGTCGGTGCGGACGATGCGAACTTTCTGCTGGGGATCGCCGCCAAGGCGCAGTTCGGCCGCGGCGAACAGCCGGTCGACGATCATATGGTTGCCCTGGACGCGATAGTTGACGAGCTGACCGTCACCCTGGGCGCCGATCACCCAGAGCGGAGGCATCTCGCCTTGGGCGATGCCAGCCGGGAACTCGATGAACACCTGCCGCCCATCATCGAAGGCCCGCAGCGGCCGCCAGGCCGGATTATCGCCCTCGATACGGTAACGGAAGTTGAGCGCGTTGATGTCGATGCCCGTCGCGATGGGCGTCGCCGCATCGGCGGCAGCGTTTTGCTGGCGCAACGCGATGAGCTGGTCCTCGGCATAGAGCCACGAGACTGCCGCCATGTAGGTCTTGTCATCCGAGCGCAGCTCGAGGTGATAGGTCCTTCGGTCGGTGTCGATGATGAGATTGGTGACGAGGTCCGGCCGGGTCGGCTTGAGCAGGATATGGACGCGCTTCGCCGCACCGGTCCCGCTCTGCGTGTCGCCGATGATCCAGCGGACGGTGTCGCCGGCGGCGACGGGTCCCGAACGGACGAGTTGCTCTCCAGGTTCCAGCGCGATGTCGGTGATCTCACCGGGCGCTGCATAGACCTGATAAAGGGCGCCATCTGAGTAGGGATAGACCTGGATGGCGTTGATGTAGCCGGAGCGGGTCGGCTCCACACGCGCCGCACCGTTTGCCTGATCGACGCGCGCATGGGGATCGGCCGCGTCGCGAGAGGCGGTTTTGGCGCCGGGAATAGGTTTGAGCTGGCCCGGCAGCGGCAGAAGCTTCGGCAATTCCACGACCTGCACGGGCTTCGGCGGATCGGGTTGCAGCACCGCCTGCCGCGGCGTGTCATTGTAGGTGATCGCAGGCGGCTTCCAGGTCGAGCAGGCACCGAGCGAGGCCGAGGCGAGCAGAAGGGTTGCGAGCGGCAGGGTGCGCATCAGCCGAGCTCCTTGGACCAGTTGAGGGCATGGACGTAGACACCGAGCGGGTTCCTCTTCAGGCGATCAGCGTCGGTCGGCGTCTGCACGACGATGGTCAGGATGGCGCTCCAGCGTTCGGTGTTCGCCAACGCGTCGTCGACGTAATGACGCTCGACCCATTCGACGCGGAAGCTGTCGTCGGAGGCGCGAATGACGCTCGACACGTCGACCGCGACCTGGGCTTTGCCGATCTTCGAGAAGGGATCGTTCGTCCGCGCGTAGTCGTTCAGCGCGACCGCACCCTTATCGGTCACGTAGTTGTAGGCCTCGAGCCAGTTCTGTCGGAGGGTGTCATGTATTTTGTGTAAAGGAGAGCTGTGAGACGCTCTATGTTGTAGAGGGGATCACGAGCCATGTCACAAGCGATCAGGGACGAGGTTATCGAGGAGCTGTTGCAAGGGTATAGCTCGCCGGAGGATTTGCTTGGCGAAGAGGGTGTACTCAAGGAACTCAAGAAGCGTCTGCTGGAACGGGCGCTGGGCGCGGAACTGAGCGAGCATCTTGGATACGAGAAGGGCG
>DATAUE010000129.1:0-1607 GCA_036268425.1 Allostellaceae bacterium | reverse complement strand
GAAGTGTTGGAGCGCAGCCGGCGTTTACCGTTGACGTCGCAGGTGACCCAGAGATTGTCGGTATCCGCGACTTCGTCCATGGTCAGGATATAGGGGCCGACCGCGCCAAAGCCCGGCATGTTCTTGGCGGTCCAGAATCTGCTGCCGGAGGCGACCTCGCGCTGCTGTATCTCGCGGGCGCTGATGTCGTTGGTCAGGGTAAAGCCCGCGATATAATCCATCGCCTCGGCCTTGCTGACGCCATGGGCCCGCTTGCCGACGACATAGCAAAGCTCCGGCTCGTAATCGAGCTTGAGGATACCGGCGGGCCTTGCCACCTCGTCGCCGTCGCCCGACATGGTGTCGATCAGCTTGATGAAACCGGTCGGCTCGTTCGGCATCTCGGTCAGCATCTTGTTGGCGGCGAGTTCCTCGCGATGCCGCTTGTTGTTCTTGCCGACGCAGAAGAATTTTGACGGATCGGGAATCGGCGGCAGGAATTTCAGCCCGTCGATCGGACGATAGACCCCGCGGGAATCCGCCATATCCACGATCGCGGCAATATTGGCGAGTGTTTTCCCGCCGCGCGTCAGCGCATCCTTGACGCTCGTGGCAGGAACCGGCATTGCAAATGCGCCGGCCAAAGCGACGACGTCGAACACCCTGTCGCCGCGCACGACTCCGAACCGCGGCTCCAGCGTTGCGTCCGTATAGGTTGCGAGACGCATCTTCACTTTCCTCCCGGCAATTGCACGTTGTTGTCTTTCACGAGCTTGGTCCATTTGGCGACGTCGGCATTGATGTAGCGGCCGAATTCTTCCGGCGTTTGCGGCTTCGGCTCGGCGCCCAGCGTTGCCAAATGATCGCGAAAGCCTTTCGTCTGCATCGCAGCGACAATGACCTCGTTGATCTGCTTGACGATCGCCGGCGGCGTATTCGGCGGCGCCAGCAGCCCGAACCAGCCGACCGCCTCATAGCCCGGCACGGCGTCGGCAACCGTCGGCACGTCGGGATAGAATTTGGAGCGCTTGGTGTCGGTGACGCCGAGCGCCCTCAACTGGCCGGACTGCACGAATTGCTGCACCACCGGGCCCGGCGCAAACATGATGTCGATGCGGCCGCCGAGCAGGTCGGTCACCGCGGGCTCGGTGCCCTTGTAGGGCACATGCAGGAGCTTGATGCCGGTGGCGCTCGCAAACAACAGCCCCGAAAGATGCGACGCCGCCCCTACCCCCGACGAGCCAAAGGTCAGGCCTTCCGGCTTCTCCTTGGCATAGCGGATCAGATCCGCCGTGGTCTTGACCGGCAATTTCGGATTGGCGACCAGCAGATAAGGCGGCGCGGCCCCAAGCGCGATCGGGCTGAGATATTTGTTGACGTCGAACGGGCCGTCATGGCCGGCGCTGGCCGAGACCGCCATCAGCGCCCCGGTCGAGGCCATCAGCAGCGTATAGCCGTCGGGCGCGGCCTTCATCGCGGCGCGGGTGCCGATCGCCCCCGAGGCGCCGGGCTGGTTTTCGACGATGACCGGCTGGCCCCATTTCTTGTTCAGGCTGTCGGCGATGATGCGCGCCAGCACGTCGGTGCCGCCGCCGGCCGCGAACGGCACGATCATCCGGATCGCGTGG
>DATAUE010000128.1:0-1921 GCA_036268425.1 Allostellaceae bacterium | reverse complement strand
GACCATCCGACGCCCCTTGAGGCCCGTTCCAGCGGTCCCTTGTCCGGAAAAGTCCGCGTCCCCGGCGACAAGTCGATTTCGCACCGCGCCCTGATCCTGGGTGCGCTGGCGGTCGGCGAAACCAGGATTTCAGGTCTGCTGGAGGGAGAGGACGTCCTCAATACCGCGAAGGCGATGCGGTCCCTGGGCGCCAAAGTGGAGCGAACCGGCGATTTCGCCTGGTCGGTTCATGGCGTGGGGGTCGGAGGCTTCGCCGCACCGCAGGTTCCACTCGATTTCGGCAATTCCGGCACCGGCTGCCGGCTGGTGATGGGGGCAGTCGCGGGCTGTCCGATCACCGCGGTGTTTGATGGCGACGCCTCGCTGCGCAGCCGGCCGATGCGGCGGATCCTCGATCCCCTGCAATTGATGGGCGCCACAGCGAGCGCCAGTGCCGAGGGCGGCCGCCTGCCGCTGACCTTGAACGGCGCGCGCGATCCGCTGCCGATCGTCTATCGCACGCCGGTGGCCTCGGCGCAGATCAAGTCCGCGGTGCTGCTGGCGGGACTGGCCGCGCCCGGCGTCACCACCGTGATCGAGTCCGAGGCCAGCCGCGACCATACCGAACTGATGCTCCGGCATTTCGGCGCGCAGGTCGTCTCGAAGGCGGAAGGCCCGCATGGGCGCAACATCGCACTCACCGGCCAGCCCGAGCTGCACGGCGCCGAAGTCGTGGTGCCTGCCGATCCGTCGTCGGCCGCGTTCCCGATCGTCGCGGCACTGATCGTCGAGGGTTCCGACGTGGTGCTGTCTGACGTTATGACCAATCCACTGCGCACGGGGCTGTTCACGACGCTCCGCGAGATGGGGGCCTCGATCGAGGAGAGTCATGTTCGCGGCGATGCCGGCGAGCCGATGGCGCAGCTGCGGGTGCGCGCCTCGAGATTGCGCGGCGTCGAAGTGCCGCCGGAACGCGCCCCGTCGATGATCGACGAATATCTGGTGCTGGCGGTGGCCGCGAGTTTCGCCGAGGGCACCACGATCATGCGCGGCCTGCAGGAATTGCGCGTCAAGGAATCCGACCGGCTGGAAGCAACGGCTGCCATGCTGCGCGTCAACGGCGTCAAGGCCGAGATATCGGGCAATGATTTGATCGTCGAGGGCAGGGGCCATGTCGATGGCGGCGGCCTCGTCGCTACCCATATGGATCATCGTATCGCGATGTCGGCGCTGGTGATGGGACTGGCCTCCGACAGGCCGGTCAAGGTCGACGACACCGCTTTCATCGCCACCAGCTTCCCGGATTTCATTCCGATGATGCGCTCGCTCGGAGCGGAGTTCTCATGATCATTGCCATCGACGGACCGGCCGCTTCGGGAAAGGGCACGCTGGGCAAGCGTCTCGCCCGTCATTACGGCTATCGTCATCTCGATACCGGCGTGATCTATCGCGCCGTCGCCAAGGCGCTGATGGATATCGGCGCCGAACTGACCGATGAGGTCCGCGCGGTCGCGGCGGCCATGGAACTCGACCCCGAAAAGTTCGGCGATCCCGTCCTGAAGACCCAAAAAGTGGGCGAGGCGGCCTCGGTGGTCTCGGCCATCCCCAAGGTCCGGGAGGCGTTGATCAATTTCCAGCGGCAATTCGCCGAAGGACCTCCCGGGGCGGTACTTGATGGGCGTGACATCGGCACCGTGATCTGCCCGACCGCCGACGTGAAGATTTTCGTCCTCGCCGACCCAAAAGTCCGGGCCCGCCGCCGCACCCTGGAGGCCAGGTCCCGTGGTGAGGATGCCGATGAGGCCCTGGTGCTGGCCGACATCATCCGGCGCGATGAACGGGACCAGAATCGCGCCATTGCGCCTTTAAAACCGGCCTCCGATGCTTACTTGCTTGATAATTCGCATTTGGATATAGAAGGCGGCGTCCGGGCCGCCATCGA
>DATAUE010000127.1:0-1676 GCA_036268425.1 Allostellaceae bacterium | reverse complement strand
CGGCGCTGCGCAACGGCCGTCCCGGCATGGCCGCTGTCGATGTCTACGAGGAGGAGCCGCTGCTCGACCCGGCGCATCCGCTGCTCACCATGCCGAATGTGATCGCCACGCCGCATGTCGGTTATGTCACGCATGAAGAATACGAAACGCAGTTTACCGATATCTTCGACCAGATCACCGCCTATGCGGCCGGCCATCCGATCAATGTCATCAACACCGAAGTCCTAAAAACAGCGCGGACGTGAAACAGCGGAAGGTCGTCACGGTCAACGACAAGATGCAGCGCGGCTATCGGTACCAATTGACCGAACCGATCGGCCGCAATTTCGCTGCCGGGTTTCGTCCGGAGCTGACGCCGGCACAAATGCTGCAGCTCGGCGTGTTCGGCGGCAAGTACATGACCGACTGTGCCAAGGAGTTTCCGCATAGCTGGTTCGTGCGCGCTAAACTGGCGGACAAAACGCGCGACCGTGCGCTGAACTATTTCGGCGTCGACGCCAGTCAGCCGCTGTCGGTGTGGCGTAGCAAGGGCTGGATCTACCAAGACGATCCGCGCGGCTGGTTGCAGTGGTACTGCCGCTATTACATGGGCCGGCGCATTCCCGAGGAAGATGCCCGCCAGATCAGTCGCTGGAAGGCAATCCGCCGCCACGTCCGGCAGATCCAGCGCAATTGTGAGCCCGGCGATGTCATGTGCCGGCCGCGGCAGCGCCAGGCGCTGCTGCACTGGGCCTACGACAGCCGCAAGATTTGAATCGGCGCCGATTGCCTGATGCCGCCGAATGGGACAGGGTTGTCCAAATTCGAGAGCCGGCGCCGCATCGATGGTTCGGTTGCCGCAGCTCATACTGAGCTTGGAAAACCGGGAGGATGGTCATGAATCGCCGCGACTTTATCTACGCTGCGTCCGCGGGCGCTGCTTCGGCGGCGGCGATACCGGGGACGGCGCTCGCACAGAATAATCCCGAGGCTCGGCCCGAAGTCGCGCCGCAACCGGGCGCCAAGCTGCGGACCATTACGCTTGAAGAGCATTTCGCAAGCCCGGCATTCATCGCCGGACCGGGCCAGAGCTTCGTCGAGCGGCTGCACAATTCCGGCCCGCGCGGCCTGAAGACCTACCAGCAGCTTGTGGACGTCGGCGACGGCCGGATCGCCGCGATGGACGCTGCCGGCATCGACATGCAGGTGCTGTCATTGAACGCACCGGGGGTCGAGCAGGCCGACGCCGACCAGCAGGTCGCGATTGCGCGTGAGTCGAACGATTTTGTGCTCGACATTGTGAACAAGTACCCCAAGCGGTTCGCGGCCTTTGCCGCGTTGCCGGTTGCCGCCCCTGATCAGGCGGCTGACGAACTGGAGCAGAGGGTTCGCAAACAGGGCTTCAAGGGCACGCTGATCAACGGCCATTCACGCGGCCGCTATCTGGACGACAAGTTTTTCTGGCCGATCCTCGAACGGGCCGAAGCGATCAATGTGCCGATCTATCTGCATCCCACGGTGCCGCCGAAGCCGGTGGTGGATGCGCTGTACAGCGGCTTTTCTCCACCGGTGAACGCGATTTTGCAGTCTGCCGGCTGGGGCTGGCACATCGAGACCTCGGTCCATCTCATTCGGATGATCCTCGGCGGCGTGTTCGACCGCTATCCCAAGCTGCAGGTCGTGGTCGGGCACCTCGG
>DATAUE010000126.1:0-2027 GCA_036268425.1 Allostellaceae bacterium | reverse complement strand
GCGCCCAACGCCGCGCAGCAGGCGGTGATTTCGCTGGCGCAGCGCACGCGGCTGAAGCGCGGCGCGTTCCGGCCGATGCTGTCGCGGCTGGTCAACCTGCTGCGCGCCGGTCCGGTCGACGTGCCCTACCAGGGCGCGTCGTTCCGCTTCTATCACCAGGCCAGCGCCACCGAGCGCGGCGCGCTGTTCAATCCCGATTACAATATCGAGGAGCTGGATTTTTTGCGGGCGCATACGCCCGAGGGCGGCGTGTTCGTCGATGTCGGCGCCAATGTCGGCACCTATACGATGCCGCTGGCGCGCCATGTCGGCGCAAGCGGCAAGGTGATTGCGGTCGAGCCGCATCCGGTGACCCATGCCAGGCTTTCGTTCAACCGCGCGGCGTCCGGCTTCACCCAGGTCGTTCTGGTTGCCGCTGCCGCCGGTCCCGCCGATGGCGAGTTGATGATCGAAACCGACGGCGACAATCTCGGCGCCAGCCATATCGTGACCGGCGATCACACCCCTAATGCCATCAAAGTACCGTCGCTGCGCCTGCAACGCATTCTCACTGACGCCGGTGCCGGCCACGTCGATGCGCTGAAGATCGATGTCGAGGGTTTCGAGGATCGGGTGCTGACCGGCTTCTTCAAGCAGGCGCCGCAAACGCTGTGGCCCCGTGCGATCGTGATCGAGCATCTGTCGCGCGACGAATGGCAGGCCGACTGCATCGCCGACATGATTGCGCGCGGCTATGCCGAGACCGGCAAAACCCGCAGCAATACGCTGCTGGTGAGAAAATAGCTGCTTAAGGTCGCAGTTCCATGCCGCCCCGGCGCGGAACATCGCCGCATCGGCGCCGTTATCGCTCCTGAGCCGATGCAATCAATGGAGCGAAACATGGCCAACGATAATGCCCGCGACGTGGATCGCGCCTGGGAACTGATGAAGAAGATCGGCTTCGCGATGCTGGTCACCCATGACGGCGACAAGCTCCGCGCCCGGCCGATGAGCGCCTTTCTCGAACGCGACAGCAACGCGATCTATTTCTTGACCGATGCGCGGCGCCACAAGGACGAAGAGATCGCGCGCAATCCGGGCGTCAACCTGTCGTTCGTCGATGCCGGCGACCAGAAATACGTCTCGGTCACCGGCACCGCATCGGTCTCCAACGACCGCGCCAAGATCAAGCAGTTGTTTTCCACGCCGGCGAAGGCGTGGTGGAGCAGCGCCGATGATCCGAACATTCGCGTGCTGAAGATCACGCCCGACGATGCCGAGTTCTGGGATACACCGGGCTCCGTCATCAGCTATGTGAAGATGGCTGCCGCCGCGGTCACGGGATCGCGGCCCGAGATCGGCGACAACCGCAAGGTCGCGCTGTAATGCCGATCGAACCTCCGGAAATACCGCCGGCGACGCCGGGCACGCCGACCGAGCCGCCGCAGGAAGCGCCTCCGGGCAGTCCACGCCCGGAAATCCCGCCACCCGTTCAGGAGCCGGGCGAATCGCCGCGGCCCGAGGAATTGCCGGGACAGATGCCGGATGAATTTCCGGTGCGCGGACCGCAGGGGCCGACCACGCCCAATCCTGCGACCGATGGGCCGCAACAAACATCGCCAGGGACAATGTAAAACTCCGTTTGAAGCACGCTCCTGAATGCGTAGTGAACAAGTGCGCCTGCAACTCATTGCCGCAATGAAATAAAAAGCATTCCCGTTTTATTGCCCGCCACAATCCGGCCTAATGGCTGGCCGTTCATCGTCAAGCCGAAGCATTCGGCTGCTAAAGATTCTTTGACATCAGAACCTTTCTTTCCCGGGGACCTCAATCATCATGACCAACCTTCGACTCGTGTTGCTTGCCACCACGGCTTTGTCCGCGATGCAGTTCGCAAGCTCCGCATCGCATGCGCAGACCGCGCCGATGGTCGTCGCCCAGGCCAAGGAAGAACTCGGTCCGGACGGAAAGCCGAAGCAGCCGCCAAAGGGAGCACCGGCAAGGCCCGCGCCGCCGAAGGCCGCGCCGCCGCCGCCGCGGCCTCCCGC
>DATAUE010000125.1:0-1565 GCA_036268425.1 Allostellaceae bacterium | reverse complement strand
CGACATCGGCGCGCTGCTGGACGCGGTCGACGGCATCGTGCTGACCGGCGCGCGCGCCAACGTCCATCCGACCCGGTTCAAGACCGAGCCGGACGCCAAGCACGAGCCCTATGACATTCTCCGCGACGACGTGGCGCTGGCGTTGTCGGAGGCCTGTGTCGCACGCGGCGTGCCGCTGTTCGGCATCTGCCGCGGTTTGCAGGAAATGAACGTCGCGTTCGGCGGCTCGCTGCATCCGGAAATCCGCGAATTGCCCGGCCGCATGAACCACCGGATACCGCGGCTCGAGAATGGCGAAATCCATCCCGATCCAAAGGTGATCTTCGCCGACCGCCACGATGTCACGCTGACCCCGGGCGGGGCGTTCGCAAAGCTGCTCGGCCGCGAGACCATTCGCGTCAATTCGCTGCACGGGCAGGGCATTCTGGAGCCGGGCAAGCGCGTCGTGATCGAGGGCGTCGCCGAAGACGGCACCATCGAGGCGATCCGCATCGCGGATGCCCCGGGCTTCGCGCTGGGGGTGCAATGGCACGCGGAGTACGATCCGCAGCGCAATCCGATCAACCGCGCGCTGTTTGTCGCATTCGGCGAGGCGCTGTTGTCGAGCCGGCGCGGGCAGGCGCCGGCCTGAGGTGGATCACCGTGGTTCCTGGATCACAGGGGTTCGCAGGTAGTTCGGGTCGTGCGCGGGAGCGAGCAATAAGCGAGCCCTCCGAACGGACTGCCGAAGGTATATTGCCGTTTACCCCGTTTCAGGCGGTGAGCGATCTTCAGGACACACTGATTTCCCGTCACATACAGGTCCGCGATCACACTGTTGTTGGGATACGACCTGATCGCCTGCAGATGATGCCTTCCCATCACCCTGACCGCTGCGGTGCCGTTCTCCGCGGCAACCGGCCGGCTTCCGAGCGTACCCTCATAATGCTCGGTCTTGGCCGAAAAACCCATGGCGCTGCCGGTCACGTCGAGCGAAGCATGGCGATCGACGCTCAGGCTTCCGACGCCTTCGATGCGAATGGGAAGGTTATGCACGGATGGCGACACGCAATCGGCCGTTCCCTCCCAGCTGAACTTTGCATGGATCACCGAACCGCCGGCGAGCGAGGGCGCTGGAAACGCAATCAGGGCAATAAACAGGGCAACACAGGATGCGCAGATCAATCTTGTCATTGTCCACCCCCTTCTGAAATAGTTGCTTGGTAAGACTTCCTCTCTGAAACTCTCTGAAACGATGTTCGGCGTCGCTGCCGCGGGGTTCGCCCGCGATGAACGCGCGACGCTTCGCCCGCGATCCCGTCCGGAAGGAGACGCGGCCGGAGCTTAGTGTGGCACGAATATCCGCGTCCCCCAGCCCTGCGATCTAGGCCGCCTTGCTTACCTTCACGCCGCCGCCCTCCAGCAGCATCACCTTGTTGAGCAGTTTGACCAGCGCATAGACCGACTCGATCGCGGGCGCGGCGGTGTTGGTCAGCCTCGCCATTTCCAGGATCGAGCCGATCAGCGCTTCGGTTTCCAGCGAACGGCCGGCCTCGACGTCCTGCAACATCGAGGTTTTATGCGCG
>DATAUE010000124.1:0-1710 GCA_036268425.1 Allostellaceae bacterium | reverse complement strand
GATCCGCCCCTGCGCCACGCGGTAGATATCGGTCGCGATGAAATCGATCGGTTGGCCGTGGCCTTGCGTTTCGGCGAAATGGCCGGTGAAATGGCCGCGGAAACGCAGATGCGCAACGACCCGGTCGCCGGCCACGATCATCTGTTCGATTTCGCAGCGCAGATCCGGGATCGCGGCGCGAACCTTTTCCGAGGCGGCCAGCGGCCCCGTGATGCCCTGCGTGCGCCCGGGCGGCAGTGTCCGGTCGACGAAATCCGGGGCAAGCGCCGCGCGGGCGAGCGCCGCATCGCCGTTGTCCCAAAAGGTGTCGTAGCGGCGCGCTGCCGCGATCTGCGATCCGGCCTGTTGCTCGGAGAGGCTCGCATCGACAATGAGTTCCCTGGGCTGCACCAGTTCGACGTCCCGACCGGCCGCCATCGCCGGCGCGCCCATCACGAGCGCCGCCAGCAACAATCCCCGGCAGATGCGATCGGTAGCCAACTCGTTGTGCAATTGTTTTTCCCTCGCGTCTGAATCGGGACCGGCAGCCAGCGTCAATCTGACAATGGCCTTGCGTGGGGTCTTTCGATCGCGCGAGACGATTTCAGATTCCCACGGCCGCTATCGTGACGTAACCGAAGCGGCCGGCCCGGGATCAGCTGAAGCTGGCGTCGAAGATCTCGAGGTCGATCAGCGCATCCTTGTTGGCATGCTTGCCGTCGGGCGTTTGATGGAACGACGATCGCAGCGTCGGCACCACGAAGCCGGAAAAGTTCACATGCGCCGACGTGTAGTGGGTGAGGGGCGGGTCGCCGGCTCCGAGCGACGCAGTATCGACGCGCCGCGGCAGGCCCTTGTTGTCGAAATAGTACACCCGCTCGTTCGGCCGCGGGGTGCCGTCCGGCGGCGACGAGACCTTGAGGCGTCGCGATGCGCTGCCGCGCTCCAGCAAGGGCGGAAGCTCTTCGGCGATCAGATCAGGGCTCGACAGCACGAACGGCGTCGCGATGTGATCCCAGATCGACATGCCCAGATAGTATGCGAGGTCGAGATCGTCCCATTGCGCAAGCGAGGCGCGTTGCCGCAAACTCTCGGACGGCCGCTCGCGTGTCTCGATTTCCCTGCCCTGCGAATTCCAGATCGCGACGCGATCGGTTTCGCAAATGCAGCGGCAGTCGGCAGCGTTGAAACCCGTGAGCCGGATCTCCGGCGTCTGAAACGAACCTTCCGCGACGATCTCGTGGCAAACGGGCTTGTCGCTTCCTCGCGCCGCCAGCAGCCCGCGCAACGTCATGTGAACGACAAAGCGGGTGAACAGCCGCCATGCGGCCAGACCACCATAAGCCCTGAGAGCGTCGTCAAGCAAAGTCATGTGGTCCTCGCTGCGGCCAGCGTTGTCTGGGACCACCCTGCGGCAGCGGGTTTCCGGATGCCCGTTAGAGTGTGTGAGAGACTGTTAAAGTTGAGGTTTTTGTCGCTGGAAGAGCGATAAAACTACGGGATTTTGCGGGGAATTTTGCGGTATGGATCGGCTGGCCGGAATCGAGATCGCCGGTTTGGCGGAAACGACCGGCCGCCCGAATTATTGCTGACTATTGCTGAGCTACCCGATCGAGGCGGATCTATCTCGCAGCCGCGGTTTCCAGCAGCGCCCTGGCTTGACGCAGGTCCGCGGTATCAAAACCTTCCGTGAAGCGGTCATAGACCGGAGCGAGGATTTGCCGCGCTTCG
>DATAUE010000123.1:0-1502 GCA_036268425.1 Allostellaceae bacterium | reverse complement strand
CGCACCGAGATCGACCTGCAAGCCGGCGGCCCGCAGGCGGTCACGGTCGAGGATTCGATGTCGATGGTGCATGCCTCGCGCGGCGGCCTCAAGCCCGCCTCCGAGCAGCTGAAATCCGAGCCCGCGATCATCGCCGAGATCGCGATGGCGACGATGCCCGACACGAAAGTACCGTGGAAAGAGCTGATCGCGGATTACAACAAGATCCGCGACGGCATCGAAGGCGTGTTCCCGGCGTTCAAGGATTTCAACCAGCGTATCCTGCATCCCGGCGGTTTCTGGCTGCGCAACGCCGCTTCCGAGCGCGAATGGCTGACGCCGAACAAGAAAGCCAATTTCCTGGTTTATCCCGGCCTCGAGGAAGACCCGCCGAAAGCGGACGCGCTGACGCTGACCACGATCCGCAGCCACGACCAGTACAACACGACGTTATACGGCCTGAACGACCGCTACCGTGGCATCACCGGGCGTCGCGACGTGATTTTCGTGAACGAGAACGACCTGTCGAAGCGCGGGCTGAGCCACGGCGACGCCGTCGACGTCAGCGTGGACGACGCCTCAGGGTCAGCCTTGAGCGAACGCATCATGCGTGGGCTGACCGCGGTTGCCTACGGCATCGCGGAAGGCTCGGTGGCCGCCTATTATCCCGAAGCCAATGTCCTGATCGCACTCGATCATTATGATACGAAATCCGGAACGCCGTCCTACAAGTCGGTTCCGGTGCGGATACGGGCCGCTGCGAACTGACTCGTCAGCCGCGGTTTTCGGCCACCGCCTCGAATACCCTCCGCACCTCGCCTTGGGTTTCCTTGATCCGCGCCTCGAGCGAGGAAAAATCCGGGGCATCGCCGGCGCGCGCCATCACCCGCCTGAGGTCTTCGCCGGCGGCTTCCGGCTTGAACTTGCCGGTCACGCACAGCCGCAGGATTTGCGTCAGATCGTGATAAAGCCGGGCCGCGGCGCGCAGGATTTCCGCCGACGAGGCCGGCAACACCCCGAGCCGGGCGGCATTGTCGAGCACCTGCACCGTGCTGACATCGAGAATGTCCGGCTTTTCGGCGGCGTGCACCAGCTGGAGATATTGCGCGATGAAATCGATGTCGACGAGGCCGCCAGCGGCATATTTCAGGTCCCAGATATCGTCCTCGCCCTTCTCCAGCGCCACGGCGCGGCGCATGTCGGCGACGTCGGTCGCAACACTCGCGGCGTCGCGCGGCCGGGTCAAGACCTCGCGAATGATGCGTTCGATCTGGCCGCGGAAATCCACCGAAGCCGAAATCACCCGCGCCCGGGTCAGCGCCATGTGCTCCCAGGTCCAGGCCTCGCGGTCCTGGTATTGCGCGAACGAGTCGAGCCGCGACGCCACCGGCCCTGCCCGCCCCGACGGCCGTAGCCGCATATCCACCTCGTAGAGCACGCCGTAATTGGTCCGCGTCGTAAATGCGCTGATCAGCCGCTGGGTGAACCGCGCGAAATAGTGCGCGCCGGACAGCGATCGAGCG
>DATAUE010000122.1:0-149551 GCA_036268425.1 Allostellaceae bacterium | reverse complement strand
CTCGTTACGGCGCAGCATGATGCGGCGCTCGCCGAATTCAATCTCGCCGCCGCAACCGGCCGGCTGATCGCGCCGGAGCTGAAATTGCCGGTGCAGCTTTACGACATGGACCGGCACTACAAGGCAGTCAAAAACAAGTGGCTCGGATTTGGCGGCGGCCTGAAGGAATAAGGCCGTCGCGCCCAGGTGTCGTGCAGGCTTGCCGGGACCTGACTGGGCGTAACTGTCAAGCTGGCAAATTGGAGCCGGGTTACCTAGGTTATCCGTGCCCTCTCCTTACCGGTTGCCCGCCATGTCGGATGTGAAATCCCCTCAGGACCTGTCGATCGAGGAGATTCTGGCGAAAATCAAAAGCATCATCGCCGAAGATGACCGGCAGGTTCCGCTGGCTGTGGCGTCGCCGCGTCCTGCGCCGCCGGCCGTTCAAGTGCTTGGCGCCGATTCGGACGATGTTCTGGAATTGACCGCGACAATCGACGAGCGCGGCGACGTGCACCATCTGGCACCGATCGGCTCGGGAAAGCCGCAAATTGCGGCACACGCCGAACCGGCAGCTGAAATAGCCGGCCAGTCTATGGTCGAACCGGTCGCGGTCGAACCGGTCGCGGTCGAACCGGTCGCGCAGCGTGACAACATTTCGTCGCCGGCCGAAATGGCCTCCGCCGCTGAACCTTCGCAACCTGCCGAGGTTTCACCCGCGGAGCATGAAGTATCCCCGGCGGCTCAATCGCATGAGCCGCTGGTGGGTGACCGGCTGGTTTCGGAGGTTGCATCGTTCGCGGCCGCGGCGGCATTTGCGAGGCTTGCGGCAGTGCCGCGACCGATGCGTCCTGAACGCGAGCTGCCGCTCGGGACCGGTGACCGCACGCTCGAAGATGTCGTGCGCGACCTTTTGCGGCCGCTGTTGCAGACGTGGCTCGACGAGAACCTGCCGGATATCGTCGAGCGGCTGGTCCAGGGCGAGATTGCCCGCGTCGTTGTCAAGTCCGAGACTAACTGACCGGCGGACCGCCACGCCGCTCTGTCGCCGGAAGGGCTGCCGAAGCGATCGGCGAGCATCGTCGCCGATGCAATCTGCGTTATAACCCAGACCCGGCTTACCAAGCCTAAATTTAACGGATGGAATGTTCGGCGATGCTGGACAAGACCTATCGCCCCGACACCGTGGAAACCCGCCTCTACGAGGCCTGGGAGGAAGCGGGCTGCTTTGCCGCCGACCCCGCCAGCGGCAAGCGGCCCTACACGATCATGATGCCACCGCCCAACGTGACCGGCAGCCTGCATATGGGGCACGCGCTGACCTTTACGTTGCAGGATATTCTGATCCGTTTTGAGCGGATGCGTGGACGGGACGTGTTGTGGCAGCCCGGCACCGACCATGCTGGCATTGCCACGGAAATCGTCGTCGCCAACCAGCTTGCCCTCGAACAGAAGACCCGTGGTGATCTCGGTCGCGAGAACTTCATTGAACGGGTGTGGACCTGGAAAGTGGAATCTGGCGGCACGATCACCCGGCAACTGCGTCGCCTCGGCGCATCGGCCGATTGGCGCCGTGAGCGTTTTACGATGGATGCCGGGCTGTCGGCAGCGGTGCGGCGCGTCTTCGTGCAGCTTTTCCGTGAAGGGCTGATCTACCGCGACAAGCGGCTGGTGAACTGGGACCCCGTCATGCATACGGTGATCTCGGATCTCGAAGTCGAGAGCCGCGAAACCAAAGGGTCGCTGTGGCATATCCGCTATCCGGTCGAAGGCGAGCGGGGCCGCTTTATCGTCGTCGCCACGACCCGGCCGGAGACAATGCTGGGAGACACCGGCGTCGCGGTGCACCCGGAAGACGAGCGCTACACCGATCTGGTCGGAAAATCGGTGAGCCTGCCGCTGGTCGGCCGGCTGATCCCGATCGTCGCCGACGACTACGCCGACCCGGCGATGGGCAGCGGTGCGGTCAAGATCACCCCGGCGCATGACTTCAACGATTTCGAGGTCGGCCGGCGGCACAATCTCGAAGCGCTCAATATCTTCGATCGCGACGCGCATCTGAACGACGCGGTACCCGAGAAATATCGCGGGCTCGAACGGTTTGCGGCGCGCAAGCAGGTCCTGGCCGATCTCGACGCTGCCGGGCTGATCGAAAAGATCGACGATCATGTGCTGATGGTGCCGCACCACGATCGCTCGGGTGAGATCATCGAGCCGTGGCTGACCGATCAGTGGTTCTGCAACGCCGCCGAACTGGCAAAGCCGGCAATCGCCGCGGTCGAAAGCGGGCAGACGCAGTTCGTTCCGAAGCAATGGGAAAACACCTATTTCGAATGGATGCGCAACATCCAGCCCTGGTGCATTTCGCGGCAATTATGGTGGGGCCACCAGATCCCGGCGTGGTATGGCCCGGATGGTGCAGTGTTCGTCGCCGAAACCGAAGCCGATGCGGCGCGTGCAGCCGTGGCGCATTACGGCAAAGAGATCGCGCTGAACCGCGACGAGGATGTGCTCGACACCTGGTTTTCGTCCGGATTGTGGCCGTTTTCGACGATCGGTTGGCCGGAAGAAACACCGGAACTGGCGCGCTATTACCCTGGCGATGTGCTGGTCACCGGGTTCGACATCATCTTTTTCTGGGTCGCCCGGATGATGATGCAGGGCATCCACTTCATGCACGACGTGCCGTTCCGCACGGTCTACATCCATGCCCTGGTGCGCGACGAGCGCGGCCAGAAGATGTCGAAATCGCGCGGTAACATCATCGATCCGCTCGACCTGATCGACCGTTTCGGCTGCGACGCGCTGCGCTTTACGCTGGCGTCGCTGGCCTCGCCAGGACGCGATATCAAGCTCGCTGAAAGCCGGGTCGAAAGCTCGCGCAACTTCGCGACGAAGCTATGGAATGCGGCCCGTTATGCCGAGATGAGCGGCTGCGCGCTGGTGCCGGGTTTCGACCCGCTTGCGTGCCGCCTCACCGTCAACCGCTGGATCGCCGGTGCCACCCGCGACTGTGCCGTGGCGGTGACCGGCGCGCTCGAAGCCTACCGCTTCGACGAGGCGGCGCATCTGCTCTATCACTTCTTGTGGGGCACGTTCTGCGATTGGTATCTCGAGTTCACCAAGCCGATCCTGCAGGGTGAAGACGTTGCGGCCCGCGCCGAAACCCAGGCGACAACGGCCTGGGCGCTGACGCAGACGCTGCACCTGCTGCATCCGCTGATGCCGTTCATTACCGAGGAGGTGTGGCAGCAATCTGCGGGCGCCGGCGGAATGCTGATCACCGCGCCGTGGCCCGGTCTCGCCGCCGATCTGCGTGATGCCGACGCCGCGGCCGAGATGGATTGGGTAGTGGCGGCGATTTCGGCGATACGCGCGATTCGCACCGAGGTCAATGTGCCAGCCGGCGCGCGCCTGCCGTTGCTGGTGAAGGATGCCGACGCTGCGGCGGCGACTCGGCTCGATCGCCACCGCGAACATTTCGTGCGGCTGGCGCGAGTCGAGGCGATCGAGATCGTGGAGACGGTGCCGGCCGGTGGGGTTGCCGCAGTGGTCGACGGCGCGACGCTGATCCTGCGGGTCGGCGATGTAATCGACCTGGGACAGGAGCGGGCGCGGCTCACCAAGGAAATCAAACGCCTGGACGGCGATCTTGCCAAATTTGCCGGCAAGCTCACCAATCCGGCCTTTCTTGCCAAAGCCAAGGCCGAAATCATCGAGGAGCAACGCGAGCGCGAAGCCGATACCCGCCGCGACCGCGATCGCCTGCAAGCCGTCTATGACCGCATCGCCGCGGGGTGATGGCGGGATCGTGGCGACAGCCCGGTGCCGACCTCCGTGCACCTCTGCGTTGGGAGTGTCGCCAGGACCGCGCCTGATATAAAACCGCCGCATGACGATTCGCACGGATGATTTGCTCGCTGGCAGCCTTGTCTCCACATTGGGCAATGACGAATTGGGCCGCGTGGTCAGGCAATTCGCGGTTGCCGTAACGGATGACGTGGCCGGGCTGATCGATCCTGCCGATCCTGCCGATCCGATCGCGGCGCAATTTTTGCCGACAGTCGCGGAGTTGCAGCCAGCCGCCGATGATCAGCCCGACCCGATCGGTGATGCGCGATGGTCGCCATTGCCGGGGATCGTGCATCGCTATCCCGATCGGGTGCTGTTGAAACCGGTCTTGACCTGTCCGGTCTATTGCCGGTTCTGCTTTCGCCGCGAGCAGGTCGGAAAGGATGGCGGAGTGCTGTCGCCGGCGGCGCTCGACAAGGCATTCGCGTACATCGCGAAGCACCCGGAGATCTGGGAGGTTATCGTCACCGGCGGCGATCCGTTTGTGCTGTCGCCACGGCGGATCGGATCGATCGTCCGCCGGCTGGAGGCGATCGATCACGTTGCGGTGACGCGCTTTCATACGCGGGTGCCGGTGGTCGAGCCGCTGCGCGTCAGCGCCGCGCTGGTTGCCGCCCTGACGGCGGAGAAGGCGGTATATGTCGTCATTCACGCCAACCATCCACGCGAACTGACTCCGGCGGTGCGCGATGCGGTCAAGCGCATCACGCAAGCCGGTATCCCGGTGCTGTCGCAAAGCGTCTTGCTGCGCGGCGTCAATGACGATGCCGCGGTGCTCGAAGGGTTGTTTCGCGCTCTCGTTGCGATGCGGGTCAAACCCTACTATCTGCATCATCCGGATCTGGCGCCGGGGACCGGACATTTCCGCCTTGGCATCGGTAAAGGGCGACGGCTGGTCGGCGCGTTGCGCGGCCGAGTGTCCGGTCTGTGCCAGCCGGGCTATGTGCTCGACATCCCCGGCGGCTACGGCAAGGTGCCGATCGCGGCAAGTGCCGCCCGGCCGATCACCGCCTCTTCAGCCAAGGCGGCCGCGGGCAAGGCGGCCTCGGGCAAGGTGCCATCGGACGAGAGAGCGGAAACTTGGATCGTCGACGGTCCCGACGGGCGGCAGCATCTTTATCCCCCGGCGACCGGGGAAAACGAAGGCTGAGCCAGGCGTCGGCGATGTCCGGGCTGCGCGAACCCGCTTCCGCGATCGCTGCCTCCGTCCCGGTTGTGATCATCGTTGGCGGTGATGCGCTGGCGTTGAGCGCGGCGCGCGAAATCTGCGAGATGCAGGGCCACCGGGTCGTTGTGCTATGGCCGGCCGATGCTGAATTCGAGGTCGAGGTCGAAGGCATTGGCGCGATCCTGGTCGCCGGCCGGCCCGAAACTCGCGAGGCGCTCGAAGCGGCCGGCGTGATGCGCGCCGTTTCGATTCTCGCGCTGTCGCGTGACGATCAGGTCAATCTCCAGGTGGCATTGCGCGCGCGCGACATAAATCCACGCATCCGCATCGTTCTGCGGCAGTTCAACCGTACGCTGGCCGCCAAGATCGAGCAGAACCTGCCGAACTGCTCGGTTTTGTCGCTTGCCTGGCATTCGGCCGCAACCTACGCCGCGGTCGCGCTCGATCCGACGTGTTTGCGCGGTCTGCAATTTCCCGATCTCAACGGCCCGCTGACCGGGTTCGCGGCACGCGATGCCGATCAGGCGGGCGTTGTGGGACAGACGGTCGCCGATGCCGAAGCGATGCTGGCGGCACGAGTTGTGGCAATCGACGGTGATATCGGCATCGCCGTCGACACCGTCGTGCCGTCCGGCGCGCAACTGATCGTGTACGCGACGATAGAACAGCTTCTGGTATCGGCGCCGCGCCAGTCAGTAGCGGAAAACCGGCCGCGGCTCGGCGACCGGCTGCATGACGGGCTGCACCGCGGCCATATCCGGCTGCGCCGGATCGACCGCTACATATACGGGTTTGCCGCGGTTGCAGCGGCGTTGTTCTGGGTCTCGACATGGCATTTCCGCGTGGCGTTCGGCATCGATTGGCTGACCGCCGCCTATTTCGTAATGTCGACGATGACGACGACCGGCTATGGCGACATCACGCCGGATCGCGGCAACCCGCTCGATGTCGTCATGGCGATGGTGCTGATGCTGTTCGGCACGGTGGCGACCGGCATCTTCATTGCGTTTGCGGCGGCGCGGCTGACGCGCGGACAATGGGTGCGAATGCAGGGGCTGCGGCCGGTCCGCCGGCGCGGCCATATTGTGGTGTGCGGCTGCGGCAGCATTGGCACCGGCGTCATCGATTTGTTGCTGCAATTCGACAAGCCGATCGTCGTGGTCGAGTCACGTCCTGACGCTGCGCTGGTGGAGCGGGCGCGCGACCTGGGGTTCGACCTGTTGACTGGCGACGCCAGCCGCGATGACGCGCTCGATCTGTGCAATCTTGACGCCGCACACAGCCTCGTAGCGCTGACCAATGTCGATACCCTCAACCTGGAGGTTGCACTGGGGGCGCGCGCCCGCAACCCCAGCATGCCGATCGTGCTGCGCATCGCCGAAGCCGGCTTTGCCGCATCGATCGCCCGTCATTTTCAGTTCGAGACGACCTTTTCCGTGGCGGCGCTGGCCGGGCCGGTTTTTGCCGGGTTGTCGCGGCTCGATGGCGCGCGTGGCCGGGTCGCCTTCAACGGCCAAGAATTTGCCATCGCCGAAGCCGTCATGCGCGACAATGGCCTCGAGCTGCCGCGCGATGCGATCGTGCTGGCCGCGGCAAAAGGGAGCGAGGTTGCGCTGATTCGCGACCTCCACGACCTCGCCGGCGGCACCGAAGTTTTGATCTTGGTACCGTTGGCTCCGTTCCATGACGGCAGAGAGAATTTCGCAGCGATAGCTGATCGTGCCCAGACCAGCTGACGAAAGATGCCTCATTTCGGCTGGAACGCGATCAGCGCGTTAAACTGAAACTTTCAACGCCACCGACGGCTTTGCCGATTGGCGTCTTGGTGCGAAACTGCGGTCGCCCTTGCCCGCTCCTGCTGGAGTTTGCCGATGCCGATGATCCCTCTCGCCATTCCGGGCGGCCGGAGTTGCGCACTGCACTGTGCCGTCGATGATTATCTGTGGCCGTGGCAAAAGCCGACGCCGATCCTGATGCTGCACGGGTTCGCCCGAAATGCGCGGTTCTGGAACCGCTGGGTTCCGGCGATCGCCGAAACCCGCCGCGTCTATCGCCCTGACCTGCTGGGGTGCGGCGAGTCGGAAATTCCCCCGGCGGATTACCGGATTTCGGCCGAGGCGATCGGGGCGCAGATCATCGCCGCGCTCGACGCGCTGTCGTTGGAGCGGGTGCATTGGGTCGGTGAGTCGTCAGGCGGCATTGTCGGGCTGCTGCTGGCCGCCGCGCACCCGGAGCGTATTGCCAGCCTCGTGTTGTGCAACACGCCGACGCGCATTTCCGAGGAGATCAAGAAGATCTATGCGCTCGACCGCGACAACGCCAGCGCGGCGATGGAGGCGTACGGTGTCGGCGAATGGTGCCGCCGGACGCTCGGCTACCGGCTTGACCTCGATCACGCCGATGCGGCGTTGCAAGCCTGGGTTGTCGCCGAGATGGACCGCACTCGGCCGGATGTCGCCGCGGCGCTGCACGATTGTTTCGAGTCGGTCGATACGGTGCCGCTGTTGCCCTCGGTGACGGCGCCCGTCTTGATGCTGAGCGGCGACAAAAGCCGCATTGCCGCGGCATCGCAGCAGGTTTTTGCCGAGCGGCTGCCGAACGGGCGGCTCGATCTGATCGCCGGGTATGGCCACGGAGTCAACCTGCTGCAGCCGGAACGCTGCGCCCGCGCTTCCCTTGATTTCTGGCGGACGATAGACTTGCCGTCGTAAATCTTGAAAACCGCTGGCCGCTAGGCGTGCCGGTACAGCAAGTCATTGAGGAAACGGCCCTGGACCCGAACGACGCCGCTTCTGGCGACACCACCGACCGGCAAGAGACAATAGCTCAGCCGCCGCATCCCAACGTTTCCGAGGTTGCTGCCGCTGGCGAGGCCGGCATCACGCCGGAGAGTGACGGCACAACCGACGAAGGCGTCTCCAGCGGCGGTAGCCCGGGTGACGCGGCGCCGCGCCGACGCCGCCGTCGCCGCCGTCGGCGTCCACCTGGCGAGGGCGGCATGGCCGCGGCGCAGGAGGCCGGGCCGGTGCAGACCGATGCGGCTGACATGGCCTCTGACGATGGCGAAGCGGGTTCCGGCGCTGAGCCCGGCGAGGCGACGGACAACGCCGTTGAAGCCGAAGGCGGCGGCGCTGCTGAAGGCGCCGCGCCGGGAGGCGGTGAGCTGCCGCGTGGCATCCTGCGGTTGCGCAGCCGGCGTCGGCGTCGCCGACCGCATGGCCTGCTGCCGGGGGCTGCTGTTATTCCGGCAGTCGCGGAAGGGGCGACGCCTCCAGCCGCGGAGGGTGCCGAAGGCGAGGCGGTTGCCGCAGCGGCTGCACCGACGCCGGCTCCGGGGCTCGCGCCGGGTCAACGCAGCTTTAGTGCGCCGCGGCGGCGGCGGCGGCATGCACCGCTTTCCGGCGCGCCGGCCGGTGGAGAGGAAGCGGCTGGTGGGGCCGCTACCGGCGAGCAGCCTGCTGGTGATGGGGCACCACGCTCGCCGCGCCGCCGCAATCGCCGCCGGCGCCCCGGCGCGGCGGCCGGAGAGGGTGCCGAACAGCGCACAGGCGAAGCCGGCGCTGCTGACCAACGCGACCGCCATCCGCATGGCGAGCGCGGCGACGGAGCGCGGGCCGACAGGTCGGCAGCGCCGTCAGGCGAAGGCCGGCGCGATAATCGCCGCGGCGACGGGCGACGCGACCGCCGCGACGGACCGGGAGGCCGTGGCGGTGCCCGCAACGCTGCGCCGCGCCAGGTCGAGCGCAAGCTCTACAATATCGACGCCGTGGTCGATCGCGGGTTCGAGGATATCGAAGCCGAAGCTGAGGGCGATACCGAGGCACGGCGGGTACACTGGGCGATCGTCAAGCGCACGGTAGCCGACCAAGTTACCCGCAAGCCGGTCTCGACGCTTTATGTGCTGCAGCGCGACGGCGCCGATGCCGAGTTCCCGACGCTTGGCGCCGCCCGCAGCGCCGTGAACAAGAATATTGTGCATCCGGAAAAGCTGACCCTGTCGAAGGCGGAGCACGCCGCCGCGAAGAAATAGCGGCGGCACGCTGCTTGTAGAGGCGGATTGCCGCGGGTTTAACGCCCTTACCTAAAGCGTGGGTTGAACACCACAAGTGAAGCGCCCGTTTGCGGCGCTTTCCGCTTTCCCGATCGGGCCTGGCGGCCTACTGATACGCCCGTCGCAGTTGGACATGGCGCGCGCTCAGACGCGCCAGTCGAAAGGGAGAGAAGCGTGGAGTTCGTAAAGAGATTGTCGATGGCGGCAGCAATGGCGCTGCTGGTGACGACCGCGCCGGCAGTTGCCGACGACGTGCCGAAACGCGGCGGGACGCTGACTTACATGATCCCGGCCGATGCGCCGCCGAGTTTTGACGGTCACCGCGAGGAGACTTACGCCACGGTGCACGCGACCGCGCCGTTTTACAGCGTGCTGATCCGCATCAACCCGGAAAATCCCGCGTCGTCGACCGATTTTGTGTGCGATCTGTGTACCGAAATGCCAAAGCCGACCGATGACGGCAAAACGTATACGTTCAAGATTCGTGAAGGGGTCAAGTTTCAGGACGGCTCACCGCTGACTGCGGCCGATGTCGCCGCAAGCTGGAACGAGATCACATTTCCGCCCGAAGGCGTTCTGAGTGCGCGCGGCAGCAATTATCGCGACCTGATCGAGAAGATCGAGGCGCCGGATGCGACGACGGTCGTGTTTCACTTGAAATTTGCTACCGGGGCATTTCTGCCGGCGCTCGCTGACCCGTTCGCCTATATTTATGAAAAGAAAATCATCGATAAGGACCCGCATTGGTACGAAAAGAACGTCATGGGCTCGGGCCCGTTTCATTTTGAGAATTACGAGGTCGGGCAGTCAATCAAAGGCGTGCGCAATCCTGATTATTATCATAAGGGCGAGCCGTACCTTGACGGGTTTGTTGCGATCTTTGCACCGAAACAGGCGACTCGAGTCGATGCGATCCGCAGCGATCGCGCTGCGATCGAGTTCCGCGGGCTACCGCCGTCGGCGCGAGACGAACTGAAACAGGCGCTGGGCGACCAGATCACGGTCCAGGAAAGCGACTGGAATTGCGGCAGCGAAATCATGTTCAACCACAAGAAAAAGCCATTTGACGATGTGCGGGTGCGCCGCGCGTTGTCGCTGGCGATCGACCGTTGGGGCGGTGCGCCGGCGCTTTCCAAGATCGCGATCGTCAAGACGGTGGGCGGCATCGTCTTTCCCGGCTCGCCCTTGGCCGCGAGCAAGGGAGATTTACAGAAGATCGCCGGTTTCTGGCCCGATATCGGGAAGTCGCGCGCCGAAGCGAAACGCCTGTTAAAAGAGGCTGGCGCGGAAAATCTGAGTTTCGAGCTGCTGAACCGTGATGTCGATCAGCCTTATAAGTATATCGGCATCTGGCTGGTCGATCAGTGGAGCAAGGTCGGCCTCAAAGTGACGCAGAAGATTCTGCCGACCGGCCCGTGGTTCGCGGCAATGCGCTCCGGCGATTTCAGCGTCGTGCATTATCCGATCTGCCACAGCATCGTAAATCCGGTGCTCGACGTGCAGCCTTATCTGCCGACCTCGATAAGCGCCGAGAATTTTGGCTATTTCGAAGACCCGCAGGAGGCCGACCTCTATAAGCAGATGCTGCATGAAACCGATCAGCAGAAATTGCATGGGCTGATGACGCAGTTTGAAAAGCTGGTCATGGATACACAGGCACATGCGACGCAAATCGTGTGGTGGAACCGGATCGTGCCGTATCGCTCGTATGTCAAAGGCTGGAAGATCAGCCCGAGCCATTATATCAACCAGGATCTGGCCAATATCTGGCTCGATAAATAACGCAGTTGGAAAATAGCGTGAACGTACAGGATAGGATGAAAGTAACGCGGCAGTGTGCAATGCGCGCTGCCGCCCGGTCGGCTGTCACCGCGGCGGTCGTGTCGTTTTTCGCCTTGGTCCACGGTTCTGCCGGCAACGCGGCCGATGCGACGCCGAAACGCGGCGGCACGTTGACCTATGTAATCCCCGCCGATGCACCGCCGAGTTTTGACGGGCACCGGGAAAGCACTTTTGCGACGATCCATGCCGCCGCGCCGTTTTATAGCTTGCTGATCCGGGTCGATCCGATGGCGCCGGGGTCGGGTGAGTTCGTGTGCGATCTGTGCACCGAGATGCCAAAGCCGACCGATGACGGCAAGACCTACACTTTCAAGATCCGCGACGGGGTCAAGTTTCACGACGGCTCGCCGCTGACCGCGGCCGATGTCGCCGCCAGCTGGAACGAGATCATTTTCCCGCCGGCTGGCGTCATCAGCCCGCGTCAAAGCTATTTCCTGATGGTCGACAAAGTCGAAGCGCCGGACCCGTCGACTGTGGTGTTTCATCTGAAATTCGCCACGGCAGCGTTTCTGCCGGCGCTGGCCGACCCGTTCGCCTGGATTTACGAAAAGAAGATCATCGATAAAGACCCGCACTGGTACGAAAAGAATGTGATGGGCAGCGGTCCGTTCAAATTCGTTTCGTATGAAACGGGCCAGTCGATTACGGGCAAGCGCAACCCCGATTATTTCCGCAAGGGCCTACCGTATCTGGATGGCTTTGTCGGAATTTTCGCTGACAAGCAGGCCACCCGCATCGACGCGTTGCGCAGCGACCGCGCCGCGATCGAATTCCGCGGCATGCCGCCCACTGCGGTCGAGGAGGTAAAAAAAGCGCTCGGTAACAATGTCACGGTCGAGTCAAGCGACTGGAATGTCGGCTCGTCGTTTACGATCAACGAAAAGAAAAAACCGTTTGACGACGTGAGGGTGCGCCGCGCGCTGACCCTGGCGATCGACCGGTGGCATGGCGCCGAGGCGCTGTCGAAGGTCGCGATCGTCAAGACAGTCGGCACATTTGCGTTTCCGCAATCGCCGCTGGCGCCGACCAAGGCCGAACTGCAAACGATTGCGGGTTATTGGCCCGATATCGACAAATCGCGGGCTGAGGCGAAGCGCTTATTGAAAGAGGCCGGCGCAGAGAATCTGAGCTTTGAGCTGCTCAACCGCAACGTGGACCAGCCATACAAATATGTTGCGCTGTGGCTGATCGATGATTGGAGCAAGATCGGCATCAAGGTCAAACAGCGCGTCGTGCCGAGCGGTCCGTGGTACGAGGCGCTGCGCAACGGCGATTTCGATGTCTCGGTCGAGGCGCCCGGACACGGCATCGTCAACCCGCTGCTTGATGTGCAAAAGCAGTTATCGGCGTCGGTCTCCAACGAGAATTACGGCGGGTACGAAGACCCGCAGGCGCTCGACATCTACAACAGGATGCTGCACGAACCCGATCCGGCAAAACAGCACGCGCTGATGTTCGAGTTTGAAAAGCATAATCTCGATACTGAAGCGCATCAGCCTTATGTCGTGTGGTGGTATCGGACGGTGCCGTATCATTCCTATGTCAAGGGCTGGAAGATCGGTCCGAGCCATCTTGCCAATCAGGACCTGGCGACGATCTGGCTGGATAAGTAACCGACGCTGGTTTCGCTTAAGACGGCTCGCCGGCAAAAACGCTGGCAGGTTGAAAAAGAAAACGGGGAGGCGCGCATTGGGACGGCGAATGGGGATTGCGGCGGGACTTGTCGCGGCCGCCGCGTTGGTGTTGCCGGCTAATGCCGACGAGACGCCAAAGCATGGCGGCACGCTGACCTTTATGATCGCGGCCGACTCGCCGCCGAGCTGGGACGGGCACAAGGAAAGCACCTTTGCGATGGTGCATGCGGCGGCACCGTTCTACAGCCTGCTGGTGCGGATCAACCCGGACAATCCCGGCTCGACGACCGACATCACCTGCGATCTTTGCACGGCGATGCCGCAGCCGACCGATGATGGCAAGACTTATACATTCAAGATACGCGACGATGTCCGGTTCCATGACGGTTCGCCGTTGACCGCTGCCGATGTCGCGGCCAGCTGGAACGAGATCGTCTTTCCGCCACCGGGTGTGCTCAGCGCGCGCGCCGGCAATTACAGCATGATCGACAAGATCGAGTCGCCGGACCCGAAGACTGTCGTCTTTCACCTTAAGTTTGCCACAGGCGCATTCATGCCGGCGCTCGCCAGCCCGTTCAACTGGATCTACAAAAAGGAAATTCTCGACAAAGACCCGCACTGGTACGAAAAAAACATCCTCGGCACCGGGCCATTCAAGTTTGCTGGCTACGAAACCGGGCAATCGATCAAGGGGGTACGCAACCCGGATTATTATCAAAAGGGCTTGCCGTATCTCGATGGTTTTGTCGGATTATACGTTCCGAAACAGGCGACGCGGATCGATGCATTGCGGGCCGATCAGGCGGCGATCGAGTTTCGCGGCGTGCCGCCCGCGGCGCGTGATGAACTCAAAGCAGCGCTTGGCGATAAGATTGCATTCCAGGAAGGTGATTGGGATGTCGGCAGCGAGGTCACGCCGAACCATTCGCGTAAGCCATTTGACGATCCACGGGTGCGCCGCGCGCTGACGCTGGGGATCGACCGTTGGGGAGGCGCGCCGGCGCTGTCCAAGATCGCGATCGTCAAGACCGTTGGTGGCTTGGTCTATCCGGAATCGCCATTGGCGATGTCAAAGGAGGAATTACAGCAGGTTGCCGGGTATTGGCCCGATATAGAGAAATCAAGGGCCGAGGCACGACGTTTGCTGAAAGAGGCCGGCGCCGAAGGTATTTCCTTTGAATTGCTGAACCGTGATGTCGATCAGCCGTACAAATATGTCGGCGTCTGGCTGATCGACCAGTGGAGCAAGATCGGGCTGCACGTCACGCAAAAGGTCGTACCGACCGGACCGTGGTTTGAGAACATGCGCAAAGGTACGTTCGATGTCGTTGTCGAGGCGCCTGGCTATGGCATCGTCAATCCGCCGATCGATGTCGAAAAGGCGCTGCCGGAATCAGCAGCATCGGAAAATTATGGCCATTACAAAGATGCCCAAGCCGTCGATTTATACGACAAGATGTTGCGTGAAACCGATCCGACGACGCAGCGCACGTTGATGCACCAATTCGAAAAATATATGCTCGATGAACAAACGCATGAAATCTGGGTGTTGTGGTGGCACCGGATTGTGCCTTACCGGTCATATGTAAAGGGGCTGAAGATTGCACCAACGCACTTCATTAATCAGGATCTGGCGCGATTGTGGCTCGATAGATAATCTCCAGTCGAATACATCACTGGGGATACAATAAGACTGGGGATACAATAAGAAAAGAAACAAGAGACAAGCAAATGAACGGGAGGAAGACATGTGTTGGAGGCTACGGGTAGCGGCACGCCTTGCCGCGGCGACGTTGCTTGCGCTTTTTATTGTCTTGCCGGCGGCGGCCGACGAAACACCGAAGCGCGGCGGTACGCTGACCTATATGATCCCTGCCGACGCGCCGCCGAGTTTTGACGCGCAGCGCGAGGAAACCTACGCGACGATCCACGCCGCGGCACCGTTCTACAGTGTGCTGATCCGGGCCAATCCGATGGACCCAGCGTCGCCTGACATGGTGTGCGATTTGTGCACCGAAATGCCCAAGCCTACGGAAAATGCTACAGTTTACACCTTCAAGATACGCCAAGGCGTCAAATTCCACGACGGCACGCCGCTGACCGCCGACGATATTGTGGCATCATGGAAAAAGATCATCTTTCCGCCGCCGGGCGTCGTCAGCCCGCGGCAAAGCAATTTTATGATGGTCGATAAAATCGAGGCGCCCGATCCTTTTACCGTCGTGTTCCGGCTGAAATTCGCGACTGACGCGTTCATCCCGGCGCTGGCGGACCCGTATGCCTGGATATACAGCAAGGCCAAACTTGATCAGGACATCCACTGGTACGAAAAGAATATTCTCGGTTCCGGGCCGTTCAAATTCGTCAGCTATGAGACGGGGCAGTCGATCAGCGGCGTGCGCAATCCGGATTATTATCACCCGGGTCTGCCGTATCTCGACGGGTTCAAGGGCATCTTCGCCGACAAGCAGGTGACCCGCGTCGAGGCGATCCGCAGCGACCGCGCCGCGATCGAGTTTCGCGGTTTTCCGCCCACCGTGCGCGATGAACTCAAACAGGCGCTCGGCGACAAGATCGCGGTTCAGACCAGCGACTGGAATTGCGGCGGGCTGATTACCCCAAACCACAAACGAAAGCCGTTTGACGATCCGCGCGTCCGCCGTGCCCTGACATTGGCGCTCGATCGCTGGGGAACAGCGCCCGAACTGTCAAAGATCGCGATTGTGCATACCGTGGGCGGCGTCACGTTTCCGGGGTCATCGCTGGCGGCGACTAAAGAAGACCTGCAAAAAATCGCCGGCTACTGGCCGGATATCGAGAAGTCGCGGGCCGAAGCGCGGCGTCTATTGAAGGAGGCCGGGGCGGAAAACCTCAGCTTCGAATTGCTCAACCGCTCGACCGACCAGCCGTACAAATACTACGGCATCTGGGCGCTCGACGACTGGAGCAAGATCGGCCTGCACGTGACGCAGCGGGTGTTGCCGACCGGCCCGTGGTTTCAGGCAATGCGCGACGAGAATTTCGATGTGACAGTGGAAGGGAACTGCCAGAACATCGTCAACCCGCTAGCCGATATCGGCAAATACCTGCCGCATACCGTGTCGCCCTCAAATTACGGCAATTTCGAGGACGAAGAAGAAGTGCAGATATACAATCAGCTTCTTCGCGAGCTGGATAAGAAAAAGCAATACGATTTACTGCGTAAATTTGAAAAACGTGTGCTCGACGAGCAGGCGCACGGCATCTTCCTGCTGTGGTGGCAGCGCATTGTCCCGTACCGCTCTTATGTAAAGGGCTGGAAAATCGGCCCCAGCCATTACGTCAACCAGGATCTGGGAACGGTGTGGCTCGATAAATGAGGCCAGGCCGCCGGCGGGCCGTCCCCGCCCTGACGGGAGGATGCTATGACCTATCGAGAAATGGCGCTGGTGCGATGCCGCGGCTTTAATGGCGGCCAATAAACAAAGACGATAGGGGGAGTGGTGGCATACGCAATGCGTCTATGGGCGGCGGCTTTCGGATTGGCGGTCGCCCTGGCGTCGCCGGGTTTCGCGGCGGAAACGCCGAAACGCGGCGGCATTCTGACATACATGATCCCGGCGGATGCGCCGCCAAGCCTCGACGGGCATCGCGAAACCACTTTTGTCACGGTCCAGTCGGCGGCACCGTTCTACAGCGTGCTGATCCGCATCAACCCGGACAATCCTGCCTCGACGACGGATTTCGTGTGCGATCTGTGCACTGAAATGCCCAAGCCGACCGATGACGGCAAAACCTATACCTTCAAGATCCGCGAGGGCGTCAAGTTCCATGACGGGTCGCCGCTGACGGCGGCGGATGTCGCCAAAAGCTGGCAGATGATTATCCACCCGCCAGAAGGCGTGTTAAGCGCGCGCGACAGCAATTTCCTGATGGTCGACACGGTCAATTCGCCCGACCCGACCACGGTCGTCTTTCACCTTAAATTCGCGACATCGGCGTTTCTGCCGGCGCTGGCCGATCCCTTTGCGTGGATTTACGAAAAGAAGATCCTCGATAAGGATCCGCATTGGTACGAAAAGAACGTCATGGGGTCGGGGCCGTTCAAATTCGCCGGCATGGAAATCGGGCAGTCGATCAAAGGTGAACGCAACCCCGATTACTATCACAAGGGCGAGCCGTACCTCGACGGCTTCGTGGCGATCTATGTGCCAAAGCAGGCGGCGCGGGTTGACGCGTTGCGCAGCGATCGCGCGGCGATCGAGTTCCGCGGCCTGCCGCCGGCGGCCCGCGACGATCTGAAAAAAGGGCTGGGCGATCAGATCGCAGTGCAGGAAAGCGATTGGAATTGCGGCAGCGTCGTCACGATCAATGAAAAGGTAAAGCCATTTGACGATGTGCGGGTGCGCCGCGCCTTGACCCTGGCGATCGATCGCTGGAAGGGTGCGGCGTCGCTGTCGAAGATCGCGACCGTGCGCACGGTCGGCAGCACGGTGTATCCGGGCTCGCCTTTGGCGCCGACCAAGGCCGAACTGGAAACGATCGCCGGCTATTGGCCGGATATCGAAAAATCGCGGGTCGAAGCGAAGCGCCTGTTGAAGGAAGCCGGCGCCGAAAACCTGAGCTTTGAACTGCTCAACCGCGATGTCGATCAGCCGTACAAATATGTCGGCATCTGGCTGGTCGACGAATGGAGCAAGATCGGGCTCAAGGTCCACCAGAAGGTGCTGCCGACCGGCCCGTGGTACGAGGCCGAGCGAGGCGGCAAATTCACCGTCGATCTCCAGGCCAACTGCCACAGCGTGGTCAACCCCTTGATGGACGTGCAGCCCTATCTGCCGACATCGGTCAGCGTCCAGAATTACGGCAACTACGAAGACCCAAAGGAGATGGAACTGTATAACACGGCGCTGCACGAGACCGATCCGGCCAAGCAGCATGCCGAAATGCTGGCTTTTGACCGGCATGTGCTGGACACAGAGGCGCACAAACTGGTGCTGCCGTGGTGGTATCGGATCGTTCCATACCGCTCTTACGTCAAAGGCTGGAAGATCAGTTCGAGCCACTATTTGAACCAGGATCTGGCGAATATCTGGCTCGACAAGTAAAGCCGCTGGACCCCGGCCGCGGCCGGGGTCACGATGCGGCTGAAGCGCCGGACGATCAAACGCCAGCCGATCAAACGCCAGCCGATCAACGCACGGGCAAACCGTGCAATATGAACAGGGAGGACGCGATGCCGATGCTTTTGCGACTCTGCGTGGCTGGCGTTGCCGCGTGTCTGTTCGCCGGGTCGGCGCTGGCGGCGCAGGAGGAACCTAAACGCGGCGGCACCCTGACTTATATGATCCCGGCGGATGCGCCGCCGAGCCTCGACGGCCATCGCGAAGGGACGTTCGCGACATTGCATGCGACCGCGCCGTTTTACAGCGTGCTGATTCGCATCAACCCGCAGAACCCGTCTTCGACCACGGATTTCGTGTGCGATCTGTGCACCGAGATGCCGAAACCGACTGACGACGGCAAAATCTATACCTTCAAGCTGAACCCGGCCGTGATGTTCCATGACGGAACAAAGCTGACCTCCGCTGATGTCAAATCAAGCTGGGACCACATCATTCACCCGCCCGAGGGTATCCTGAGCCCTCGCGAAAGCTGGTACATGATGGTCGACAAGGTCGAGGCGCCCGACCCTGAGACTGTCGTCTTCCGCCTGAAATTTGCCACCAACGCCTTTCTGCCGGCGCTCGCCGATCCGTTCGCCTACATCTACAAGGCCGAAACGCTCGCCAAAGACCCGCACTGGTACGAAAAAAACGTGCTCGGTTCCGGCCCGTTCAAATTCGCCGATTATGAAACCGGACAATCGATCTCGGGTGTGCGCAACCCAAACTATTATCATCCGGGGCTGCCGTACCTCGACGGCTTCAAGGCGGTCTTTGCCGACAAACAGGCGACGCGGGTGGATGCCGTGCGCAGCGACCGCGCGGCGATCGAGTTCCGCGGCCTGCCGCCAGCTGCGCGCGACGAACTGAAACGTGTGCTCGGCGACCGCATCACCGTGCAGGAAAGCGACTGGAACTGCGGCAGCCTGGTGACCCCGAACGCCAAACGCAAGCCGTTCGACGATGTCCGCGTGCGCCGCGCCCTGACCCTGGCGATTGACCGGTGGCATGGGGTGCCGGCCTTGTCCAAGGTTGCCGACGTACATACCGTCGGCGGCATCGTCTTTCCCGCCTCGCCGTTGGCAGCGACAAAAGAGGAATTGGAGCAACTCGCCGGTTTCTGGCCCGATATCGAGAAGTCGCGCGCTGAAGCGCGTCGGCTGCTGAAAGAGGCCGGCGCCGAAAACCTGTCGTTCGAACTGCTCAACCGGAATGTCGACCAGCCGTATAAATACGTCGGCACGTGGCTGGTCGATGAGTGGAGCAAGATCGGCCTGCACGTCACACAGCGCATGGTGCCGACCGGGCCGTGGCTGGAGGCGATGCGGCGCGGCGAGTTCGACGTCGTGTCGCAGGCTAATTGCCGCAGCGTGCCGAACCCATTGCTCGACGTACAGCCCTATCTGCCGGCCTCGGTCTTCACCGCCAATTACGGGCAGTTCGAAGACCCCGAGGAAGTGGCGCTTTACAACAGGATGCTGCGCGAAACCGATGTTGCGAAGGAGCGCGCCCTGATGCGCGAGTTCGAAAAACGCGTCATCGATACGGAAGCCCACGAATTGTGGATCGTCTGGTGGTATCGCATCGTGCCGTACCGATCCTACGTCAAGGGCTGGACGATCAGCCCGAGCCACTTTATCAACCAGGATCTGGCGACGATCTGGCTCGACAAATAAGCGGCATCAATGCCGCCGCCGGAAACCGAGGAAACGCAAGCAGGTCTCGAACCGCAATGTATCGCTATATCATCAGTCGCGTTCTACTGGTCTTCCCGACTTTGATCGGGGCGGCGGCGTTGGTGTTTTTGCTGATGCGCCTTATTCCGGGCGACATTTGCCTGGTGCGGCTCGGCTCCGGCGGCACGTCGTTTTCGGCGCAGGCGCTGGCCGCCTGCCACGCCGAGATCGGGATCGACCGGCCGTGGATCGTGCAGTTCCTCGAATTTCTGTGGGGGCTGGCACGGTTCGATTTCGGCACATCGATGTGGTCGGGAAAGCCGGTCGTCGTCGAGATCGCAACACGTTTTCCGGTATCGCTCGAAGTCGCCATCCTGGCGACGGTCATCGCCGTGGCGCTGGCGATCCCGCTCGGCACGATATCGGCGTTGCGGCAGAACAGCTGGATCGACCTCGTGGTGCGGACCTTTTCGATCGCCGGGCTGGCAACACCGTCTTTCTGGCTCGGCATTGTGTCGATCCTGATCGTGCTGGATGTGACGCAGGTGATTTCCGGCCACCCCTGGATGCCGCCGATCGACTATGTGCCGTTATGGAAAGACCCGCTCCGCAATCTCTCGATCGTGATCCTGCCGGCGGCGACGATCGGCTATCGTTACGCTGCGGTATCGATGCGGATGACGCGCTCGGCGATGCTCGAAGTGCTGCGTGAGGATTACATTCGCACGGCGCGCGCCAAGGGGTTGCTGCGTCGTGTCATCATCAACCGGCATGCGCTCAAGAATGCGATGTTGCCGGTGGTGACGGTTATCGGCATCGAGTTCGCCTTCCTGATCGGCGGCCTCGTCGTCACCGAGCAGGTGTTCAACCTGAACGGGATCGGCCGGCTGATGGTGCTGTCGGTGCAGAACCAGGATTACACGCTGACCCAGGCGCTGGTCATGCTGGTGGTGACGATCGCGGTGCTGAGCAACCTCGTCGTCGATCTGCTTTATGCGTGGCTCGACCCGCGCATTGCCCTCGCTTAACCCTTGCTCGTTCCCTCGGCCGGAGAATTGACTCCATGACCGTCGCAGACCCGACCTCAACCACGCTGACTGCGATTCCCGATGACCACGGAATGGTCCGGCGTGGCGCCATCCCGGCGGTGCTGCGCTTTGTGCGGCGCCAGCCGGTTGGCACGCTTGGCATCGCGTTGGTGCTGTTTTTCGGGCTGGCCGGCATTTTCGCCGATTTTCTGGCGCCGTATAACCCGACCGCCAACGATTTCGCGGCGATGACCGAGGCGCCGAGCTGGGCGCATTGGCTCGGCACCGATCAACTCGGTCGCGATCTGCTGTCGCGCATTCTGTTCGGCGCGCGCACCGCCTTTATCGTCGGGCTGACCTCGGCGCTGGTCGGTGGCTTCAGCGGCTTGGTGCTCGGCGTCGCCAGCGCCTATTTCGGCGGCAGGATCGATTTATGGCTGCAGCGGGTACTCGACATCGTGATCTCGTTTCCGCTGATCATTATGGCACTCGCCGTCGTGTCGATTTTCGGCACCGGCGTCCACAACGTCATTGCAGCGATCACGATCCCGTTGATTCCGCGCTGCTCGCGCGTCGTGCGGTCGAGCGCCCTGGCGATACGCGCGGTGCCGTACGTCGATGCCGCGCGTGCGCTCGGCTACGGACATATGCGGATCATCCTGTGCCACATGGTGCCGAACGTCATCGCGCCGTTTTTGGTGATCATCACCGCCTCGGTGGGGCAGGCGATCCTTGCCGAGGCGTCCTTGTCGTATCTCGGCCTCGGCGTGCAGGAACCGGTGCCGGCCTGGGGCCTGATGCTGCAAGGCGGCGCCGAGGAATACGCGACGACTGCTCCCTGGATCGCGATCTTTCCCGGTCTCGCAATCATGCTGACGGTGTTTGGCATCAACCTGTTCGGCGACGCGCTGCGCGACGTGCTCGACCCCAAGCTGCGCGACCGCTGAGCTGGCAAGCATTCACGATGCAAGACGCTACGCTTGCCTGGCATCGTCCGGCGCGCCTATCGTTACGATGATGAACTATAGAGAACGCATACACATCGACCCCGGCGTCCGATTTGGCAAGCCGTGTGTTCGGAGCACCCGGATTTCGGTGGGTGACGTCCTGTCCTATCTCGCTTCAGGCATGCGTGAAGACGAAATTGTCGCTGACTTCCCAGAATTGACGGTTGAAGACATCCTCGCTTGTCTGGCCTACGCTGCCGAGCGTGAACGCCGCCTCGTGAGTTTGCCTGCTGAGTAACTGCTCGCTCAGGCTCCTTTTCGATGAAAACCTGGCCGCTCGGCTTGTTCAACCGCTGACATGTATCCGGCTTCGGTGCATGTTGGCCATCTCGGCTTGATCGGCGCCACGGATCTAGCGATTTGGCAGCATGCGCGAGAAGCGGGCCTCACACTCGTCAGCAAGGATGAGGATTTCCACCGCATCAGTGTGTTGTTCGGACCTTCACCAAAGCTGATTTGGCTTCGGCGCGGCATGGCGAGGCAGGTTTTCTTGCTCTCGCTTGACGGCGAAGGGCAGCGTCGACTGGGGGAAGACACATGGGATGGCAGCCGGAACTGGATGAGCTGCGCGAGCGCGAAGGCTTTTCGGCGCGGCTCGGCGGCGCCGACAAGGTCAAGCGCCAGCACGATGCCGGCAAGCTCACGGTGCGCGAGCGCATCGACAGCCTCGTCGATCGCGGTAGCTTTCACGAAATCGGGGCGATTGCCGGTCGTGCCGAATACGATTCAGAGGGCCGGCTTATCGAGCTGACGCCATCGAACAACGTCTTCGGACGCGCAATGATTGACGGCCGGCCGGTGATCGTCGCCGGTGACGATTTCACGGTGCGTGGCGGGTCAGCCGACGCGACGATCCGCGAAAAGGCGCTGATGTCGGAGCAGATGGCACATGATCTGCGCCTGCCGATCATCCGCATCGTCGAAGGCTCGGGCGGCGGCGGCTCGGTCAAGACCATCGAAACGACCGGGCGCGCCAACCTGCCGGGGCGGGTCGGCTCGAACCTGCCATACTACTTTACGACGGCAAATCTGGGGCTGGTGCCGGTTGTCGCGCTCGGCCTTGGTTCGGTCGCTGGGCTCGGCGCTGCGCGCATGGCATCGAGCCATTATTCGGTGATGACCAAGGAAACCTCGGCATTGTTTGTCGCCGGTCCACCAGTGGTCAACGCGCTCGGGCAGCAGCAGCTCGACCGGTTCCAGCTCGGCGGCTGGGAAATCCAGACTCGCTGCGGTGCCGTCGATCATGCTGTCGAGACCGAGGAAGAAGCCTTCGAGTGCACACGGCGCTTTCTGTCGTACCTGCCGTCATCGGTGTACGAGGTCGCGCCGCGCGGGCCGCGCACTGATGATCCCGAGCGCCGTGAGGAATCGCTGTTTGAGGCAATCCCGCGCGACCGCCGCAAAGTCTACCGGATGCGTCCGATTATTGAGGCGGTGGTCGATAAGGGCTCGTTTTTCGAGATGGGCCGCATGTTCGGGCGCGGCATCATCACAGGCTTTGCCAGGGTCGACGGCTTGCCGGTGGCGGTGATGGCGAGCGACCCGTTTTTCTACGGCGGCTCGTGGACCGCGGATGTCTGCGACAAGATCATCCGCTTTGTCGATCTCGCCGAAACCTTTCACCTGCCGATCGTTTATCTGTGCGACTGCCCCGGCTTTCACATCGGCCTCGAGGCCGAAAAGAGCGCGACGATCCGCAAAGGGGTGCGCGCGATGGCGGCGGTCAACCAGTCGAGCGTACCCTGGTGCACCTTTCTCGTGCGCAACGTGTTCGGGGTGGCCGGCGCGGTCAACCAGCCCTCGGGGCGGTTTTCGGTACGGTACGCGTGGCTGTCGGGGCGCTGGGGATCGCTGCCGCTGGAAGGCGGCATCGAGGCGGCCTATCGCGCCGAAATCGACGCCGCACCCGACCGTGACGCCAAGATCGCCGAGATCGAGAACCGGCTCAACCAGTTGCGTTCGCCGTTCCGTACCGCTGAAACTTTCTGGATCGAAGAGATCATCGACCCGCGCGACACCCGCAAATTGCTGGTTGAATTCGCCGGCCTTGCCGAACGCCTGCGCGAACCGGGCGAGCGCAAATTCTGCATGCGGCCTTAGAGGCTTCGATCTCTCAATGCAGCCATGTGCATTGGATAGCAACGATTCGCTTGCCGTCGAACTTACGGCGACGCTCAAGCGCGGCGAAATCGAAGACCTGCGATGCCTGCTCGCGGCCAATCCAGGCCTCGCGCGTCGTGTCGTTCTGAATTCCGACGGCGGCGGACGAACGCTGCTGCATCTGTTCGCCGACTGGCCCGGGCATCATCCGAACGCAGCGGCGATTGTACGGCTGCTCGCTGCCGCGGGCGCCGATCTCGATGCGCCAGCAGTTGGAATGCAACACCTTGAAACTCCACTCCATTGGGCAGCCAGCAACGACGATCTGCATCTGATCGACGCTCTGCTCGATGCCGGGGCCGATATCGAACATGCCGGCTCGTCGATCGATGGCGGGCCACCCTTGTCCTGCGCTGTGGGTTACGGCCAGTGGGCGGCGGCGCGGCGCCTGGTCGAACGTGGTGCACGCACGCAGTTCTGGCACGAAGCGGCGCTCGGGTTGATGCCGGCCGTCATCCAGCGGGTCGAAGCTGATCCGCCACTGCAGCCCGAAATGCTGTCCGGACCTTTTTGGAATGCCTGTCGCAGTGGTCAGCGCGAGGTCGCCAGATATCTTCTGGCGCACGGGGCCGATCTCAACTGGCCCGCACCCTGGTCGGGACAGACGCCGCTCGATATCGCCGAACAAGCGGGGCAAAGCGAGGTTGCGATCTGGCTGCTCGGGCTGGGGGCGGTCCGCGCGAACCAGGGCGCCTGATACGTGCCGACGGTGATGCAGGTAAACCCGAGGATGGCGGTCTTCACGGCGGCGGCCGTGCTTGCCTATCTCGCGCTTGCTGTGGCAGGGGAGGGCGGTCTTGCGGCATTTGCTGCCCGGCCGGCATTGTTGGCCGTTGCGGCGGTGACATTGGGGCTCAGTGGCGTTGCTTTGCTGACCAAAGGCAATGTGAGCGCCGGTGTGCCTCATACCGCCGCTGGTGGTGCGCATGCAGGCCCAGGAGGCCCTGCTCGGCGAACAGTTCGGCGCGCAATATCGGGCTTATCGCGCGCGCACCTGGCGGCTGATCCCTGGCCTCTACTGAACCGGCGCCGCATCGAAATTTCCTTCCGGCTGTCGCTAGCCCTATAGTTGCCGGCGACTACGGCAAGGAGCATGCGATGCTGGAAGTGGAACGCCCGTCCGATCTGAAGGCGTATGAGGGCAAGGAAATCGGGGTCAGCGACTGGTACACTGTGACCCAGGAGCAGATCAATAAATTCGCCGACGCTACCGGCGATTACCAATGGATTCATGTCGACGTCGAGCGCTGCAAAAAGGAAATGCCGGGCGGCAAGACCATCGCGCATGGCTGGCTGACGCTGTCCCTGGTGCCGCGCCTCGCTGCGACGCTCTACACCGTCAAGCGGCGCTCGCGCGGACTCAATTACGGCGCCAACCGCGTGCGTTTTACCGGCACGGTGCCGGCCGGCTCACGCATTCGCCTGCGTCTCAAGCTGAAATCGGTCGAGGCGGTCGAGGGCGGCGTCCGCATTACCAACGAAGGCTCGATGGAACTGGAGGGTAGTTCGCGCCCGGTCCTCGTCGCCGAGACGATCGGCATTACCTACGACTGAGCCGTCGACAGAGGGCCGGCCATGCCGAACCTGCTTGACGCGGTGCGCAACCTTGGATAATGTGAATAAACGTTCACTCATTATCGTGAAGGGTAGGCCGTGAGCAAGCAGATCGAGCTTTTGCGGGCGCGGCGTTTTCTGCCGCTGTTCGCGACGCAGACGCTCGGCGCGTTCAACGACAATCTGTTCAAAAGCGCCTTTGTCATGCTGGTGACGTACGGCGCGGTGATGCGCAGTGCCGGCAATCCCGCGACGCTCGGCGCGATGGCGGGTGGCGCCCTGATCGCGCCGTATTTTCTGTTTTCTGCGACGGCGGGTGAACTGGCTGACCGCTTCGAGCGCGCCCGCCTGCTGCAAATCCTGAAAGCGGCCGAACTTGTGGCCGTGCTTGCAGCGGTCGGTGCCCTGCTGGCGGGCAGTCTCGCGCTGTGTTTTCTGTCGCTGTTTTCGCTGGGGGCGCAGGCGACGTTTTCCAGTCCGGTGCGCTACGCGCTGCTGCCGCAGCATTTGCGCGCCGACGAACTGGTGGACGGCAACGCGCTGCTGGAAGGCGGCACCTTTCTCTCCATCCTGCTCGGGACGATTGCCGGCGGCATCGCCGTTGCACTGGATTACGGCACCGAACTCGCGAGCCTGCTGCTGGTGGTGTGCGCGGTCGGCGGGTTTTTTGCGAGCCTCGCCTTGCCGCGCGCCGCCGCGCCGTCGCCCGGGCTGCGTCTCAGCCGCAATCCGGCGGCGGCGACGATCTCGATCCTGCGTCAGGCCGCCGAACGGCGCCAGGTCTGGCTGTCGATCCTCGGAGGTTCCTGGTTCTGGCTGGTCGGCGCGGTGTTCCTGTCGCAGATCCCGGCTTTTGCGCGGGACACGCTTGGGGCCGGCAGCGGGGTCGTGACGCTGTTCCTGGCGGCGTTCTCGATTGGTGTCGGGGCCGGGTCGGTGCTGTGCGGCCGGCTGATGCACGGCGAAATCAGCGCCCGCTATGTGCCGTTGGCGGCGCTCGGCATGGCGGTGTTTTCGCTCGATCTGGCGATCGCCAGCGAGACCGCAGTGCCCGCGGCCTCGGGTGAACTGCTCGGTATCGCTGCGTTTCTGTCGCGCTTTGTCGGGTTGCGCATTTTTGTCGATCTGCTGGCGATCGCGGTGTGCGGCGGCATCTACGTCGTGCCGCTTTATGCGATCATTCAGCGGCGCAGCGAGGAGGCGGTGCGGGCGCGTATCATCGCCGCCGGCAATATCGTCAACGCGCTGTTTATGACCGGCGCGGCGGTGGCGACGGCGATACTGGTGGCGCTCGGGCTGCACACGCCGGACCTTTATCTCGTGCTCGGCGTGATGAATGCCGGTGTCGCGCTGTGGATCTGCAAATTGCTGCCGCAGGATGTGCTGCGGCAGTTCGCCCGGATTGCGTTGCGGCTGGCCTACCGGGTCGAGGTGCGCGGCATCGAGCATTTGGCCGAAGCCGGCGATCGCGTCGTGATCGTGCCGAACCATGTGTCGTTTCTCGACGGCCCATTGGTTGCGGCATTTCTGCCGGGGTCGCCGATGTTCGCGATCGACACGGCCCAGGCGGCGCGCTGGTGGGCCCGGCCGCTGCTGGCCGGCGCGGATGTCTATCCGATGGACCCGACGCGGCCGATGGCGACGAAATCGCTGGTCAAGGCGCTGCGCGAAGGGCGGCAATGCGTAATCTTCCCGGAAGGCCGGCTCAACGTCACCGGCGGCGCGCTGATGAAGGTGTATGACGGGCCGGCGTTGATCGCCGACAAGGGCGCCGCAATGGTGCTGCCGGTGCGCATCGACGGGGTCGAATTCACGCCGTTTTCGCGCCTGCGAGGCCGGTTGCGCCGCCGTTGGTTTCCCAAGGTGACGATGACGCTTTACCCGCCGCGGCGTCTCGCGATTCCGGCAGAATTGCGGGGGCGGGCGCGGCGCCATCGCGCCGGCCAGATGCTTTACGATCTGATGTCGGAGATGATGGCGCGGCGCAGCGACGCGCCCGATCTGTTCGGGGCGTTTCTGGCGGCACGGGCGGCGCATGGCGGTTCGCACCCGATCCTGGCCGACCCGAGCGCCGGGCCGCTGAGCTACGACCGGGTCGCCGCCGCTAGTCTCGTGCTCGGCCGCAGGCTGGCGCGCCATGCGGGGCAAGGCGAGGCGATCGGCCTGATGGTGCCGAACTCGGTTGGCGCGGCGCTCGCCTTTCTCGGCTTGCAGGCGAATGGTCGCGTGCCGGCGATGCTGAACCACACGGCTGGTGTCGATGCGGTGCTGTCGGCATGCCGTACCGCGGGCTTGCGCCAGGTCATCACCTCGCGCCGCTTTATCGAAACGGCGAAACTGGAGGCCCTGGCCGAGCGGCTTTCCAATGCGCTCGAACTGGTCTGGCTGGAAGATGTCCGGGCGCAGCTTGGTTTTGGCGACAAGCTCTACGGCCTGCTGGCGTCGCGCTTTGCCGCGAACCGGCATCGCCGGCTCGGCATCAAGCCGTCCGATCCAGCGGCGATCCTCTTCACCTCGGGGTCCGAAGGCGCGCCGAAAGGCGTCGTGCTGAGCCATGCCAATCTGCTGGCTAACCGGCGTCAGCTTGCCGCGCGGGTCGATTTCAGCCCGGCCGACCAGGTGCTGAACGCCTTGCCGATGTTTCACAGCTTTGGCCTGACTGCTGGCTTTCTGCTGCCGCTGTTGTCGGGTGTGCGGGTGTTTTTGTATCCGTCGCCGCTGCACTACCGCATCGTGCCGGAACTGGCCTACGGGGTCGGCGCGACGCTGCTGTTCGGCACCGATACGTTTCTCGCGGGCTATGCGCGCGCCGCCAGCCCTTACGATTTCTACGCCCTGCGCTATGTCTTCGCTGGTGCCGAGCCGGTGCGCGAGGAAACCCGGCGGGTGTGGGCTGAACGCTTCGGCAAGCGCATTCTTGAAGGGTACGGCGTCACCGAGTGTTCGCCGGTGATTGCCGTCAACACGCCGATGCATTTCAAGGCCGGCACGGTCGGCCGCCTGCTGCCGCTGATCGAGCACCGGCTAGAACCAGTGCCCGGTATCGATCAAGGCGGCCGCTTGCTGCTACGCGGGCCGAATGTGATGTCCGGCTATCTGCTGGCGGGACAGCCCGGCGTGCTGGTGCCGCCGGAAGATGGCTGGCATGACACCGGCGACATCGTGCGCATCGATGACGAGGGCTTTGTGACGATTGCCGGCCGCGCCAAGCGTTTCGCCAAACTGGCCGGCGAAATGGTGTCGCTCGCCGTTGCCGAGCGGGTCGCGGCAGCGGCCTATCCGGAGTTTCACCATGCCGTCGTGGCGCTGCCCGACGCGCGGCGCGGCGAGCGTCTCGTGCTGGTCACCGAGGCGCCCGATATCCGGCGTGACACGCTGGTCGAGGCAGCGCACCGCGAAGGCCTGCCGGAAATCGCGATACCGCGGGATGTGGTTCCGGTCGCTGCGCTGCCCTTGCTCGGCTCGGGGAAGACCGACTACCCGGCTGTGCAGCGCCTCGCGTCGGCGGAAAACAGTACTGCGCGCGGTGTCGAACGCGAGAGTGTCGCCGCAGGGCAATAATCGCGAGGTGCTGGGTTGAAGTGTCATCCCGGCGCAGGCCGGGATCCAAAGACCAACCGTTCGAGGGGGGCGGAGCAGCGGATCCCGGCCGTCGCCGGGATGACGCTCGGATGGGGCGGAGCAAGAATGGCGGAAAGGCGGCGCTACGGCTGGGCGTTCATCGATCTGGCGGCGCTCGGCGTCAATTCCGCGCGCAGCTATTACACCGCGTTCCTGCGTATCACGTTGCTCCCGATCGCCTGCGCCGCGGTGCTGGCTTTTGCGGTGCCGGGGGCCGGGGCACTCCAGCAGTACCCGCCGATCGTGGTGGCCGGCATTGCGGTTGTATGGAGCGTATCGAGGGGGCATCGGCGGCCGTGGCGATCGCTGATCGCGCCGGATTTGCGCATCGACGTGCGGCGGCTCCTGATCGGCATCGGGGTCGAGTTTGCGCTGGTCGGCGGGCAGCTTGCATTGCTGCATCTGCTGACGGGCTGGCCGTGGCGATTCGCATTGTCGCAGGCCTGGCCGCTTTTCGTTCTGACGCTGTGCCTCATTCCGTTGCAGGCGGCGAGCGAAGAGGCTCTGTTTCGCGGCTACTTGACGCAAGCGCTTGGCCGCCGCATCAGGAGCCGGTGCGCGATTGCCATTATCGTCGCACTGCTGTTCGGCGCGATGCATCTGTCGGCTTACGGGCCGCTGACCGTCCCGTATTTCTTTGTCCTGTCGCTGATTTACTCGCTGGTGTCGTTGCGCGATGACCGTCTCGAACTGGCGATCGGCGGCCATGCGGCGATGAATGTCTCGGCGCACATCGCCGCCAATACATCGTTGATCGGCGCCGGTGTCATCGGAGGGCAGCCGGCCGTCGCGATGCCGTTCAATGCCGCGGCAGTGGTGGCATTGGCGGTGCACGGAGCGATCTATTATGGATTGACCCGGCTTCTGGTGCGCTTGTTATGCCGGCCTGGCGCTGCGACCTGACTCCTGCGGAAAACGGGGTCTGCGGCGTTGTTCGCATCTGCGAAATCGGCTAGGTTCATAAAGTCGTAACCATCGCTCAATCGCGGCGGCTCCTTTGGCGCTCGCCGCGATTTTGATTGTAGTCAGAGCCAGAAATTCATCGTGGCCGTCACTTCATCGCCTCCCGCTCCGCCGCCCGGCGGTCCCGCTGTCTCGACGGTCACGATCGAAGAGGAGATGCGGCGCTCATACCTCGATTACGCGATGAGCGTAATCGTGTCGCGGGCGTTGCCCGATGTGCGCGACGGGCTGAAGCCGGTGCATCGCCGCATCCTCTATTCGATGCAGATGAACGGCAATGTGTGGAACCGCGGCTATCGCAAATCGGCCCGCATCACCGGCGATGTGATGGGCAAATACCACCCGCACGGCAATCAGGCGATTTACGACGCGATGGTGCGTCTGGCGCAGGATTTCTCGATGCGCCTGCCGCTGATCGACGGGCAGGGCAATTTCGGCTCGATGGACGGCGATCCGCCGGCGGCCGAACGCTACACCGAGGCGCGGCTTGCCCGTGTCGCTGAAACCCTGCTCGAAGACCTCGACAAGGACACCGTCGATTTTCAGCCGAATTACGACGAGGTCGACGAAGAGCCGAAGGTATTACCGGCGGGCTTTCCCAATCTGCTGGTCAATGGTGCGCAGGGGATCGCGGTCGGCATGGCGACCAACATCCCGCCGCACAATCTCGGCGAGGTGATCGACGCCTGCTGCGCCTATCTCGACAACCGGGCGATCACCATCGAAGAGCTGATGGGGTATGTCCCGGCACCGGATTTCCCGACCGGCGGCATCATCATCGGGCGCGCCGGCTCGCATGCCGCCTACCGCACCGGCCGCGGCGCCGTGGTGTTGCGGGCGCGCAGCCATGTCGAGGAGGTGCGCAAGGACCGCGACGCTCTCGTGTTCACCGAGATGCCCTATCAGGTCAACAAAGCGAAATTGCAGGAGCGCATCGCCGAGTGCGTGCGTGAAAAGCTCGTCGAAGGCATCGCCGACATGCGCGACGAGAGCGATCGTGACGGGGTGCGCCTCGTCGTCGAGCTGAAACGCGACGCCGACCCCGACATCGTCCTCAATCAGCTGTTCCGCTATACCGCGCTGCAAACCAGTTTCGGCGTCAACATGCTGGCGCTGAATAGCGGGCGCCCGGAATTGATGACGCTGCGCGATGTCATCGTCGCCTTTATCGCGTTCCGCGAAGAAGTCATCACCCGCCGCACGACGTTCCTCTTGAACAAGGCGCGGCAGCGGGCGCACATCCTGATTGGCCTGCTGGTCGCGGTCGCCAATATCGACGAGATCATCGCCCTGATCCGCGCCGCGCCTGATCCGGCGACAGCGCGCGCCGGGCTGATCGGACAGCGCTGGCCGGCGGGCGATATCGGACCGCTGGTCGCCCTGGTCGGTGAAGAGGGCGGGGCGCTGGCGCCTGACGGCACCTATCAGCTATCCGACGAGCAGGCGCGCGCGATCCTCGATCTGCGCCTGCAACGCTTGACCGGGCTCGAACGCGAGAAGATTTCCGACGAGTTGAAAGAACTCGTCGATGAGATCGCCGGCTATCTCGAAATCTTGCGCTCTCCGACCCGGCTGATCGAAGTATTGCGCGGCGAACTGATCGCGATCCGGACGCAATTCGCCAACCCGCGCCGCACGACGATCGAGGATGTTGAGTTCGAGGCCGATATCGAAGCGCTGATTCAGCGCGAGGATATGGTCGTTACGGTCAGCCATTCCGGTTACATCAAGCGCGTACCACTGTCGACCTACCGGGCGCAGCGGCGCGGCGGGCGCGGGCGCGCCGGCATGGCGATCCGCGAGGAGGATTTTCTCAGCGAGGTCTTCGTCGCCTCGACCTTGTCACCGGTGCTGTTTTTCACGTCGTCCGGGCGGGTCTATAAGCTCAAGGTCTACCGCCTGCCGTTGGGCACGCCGCAGGCACGCGGCCGGCCGATGATCAATTTGCTGCCGAACCTCGCCGAAGGCGAGCGCATCTCGACCGTAATGCCGCTGCCGGAAGACGAGGCGACCTGGTCGGAGCTGACCGTGATGTTCGCGACCGCGGCCGGGCATGTCCGGCGCAATGCGCTGTCGGATTTTGGCGATGTCCGCGCCAACGGCAAGATCGCGATGAAGTTCGAGGGTGAAGACGCCGACGACCGGCTGATCGCGGTCGCGACCTGCAGCGATAATAATGACGTGCTGTTGGCGACCCGCAACGGCAAGGCGATCCGTTTTCCGGCCGCCGACGTGCGTGTGTTTACCGGCCGCAGCTCGGTCGGGGTGCGGGGTATCCGCCTGCTCGGCGATGACGCGGTGATTTCGATGTCGATCCTGCGGCATGAGGAAATCGCCTCGAATACGCGCGATGCTTATCTGAAGCTCTCCAATGAGCGGCGGCGCCAGAATGGCGAGGAAGGCGACAATAACGGTGACGCCGCGGCCGAGCACCTTCCCGATCCTGAAGACGGCGACAGCGAAAGCGACGCCGAGGCCGGTGATGCGACGATCTCCGAAGAAATGTTCGCTGATCTCGCGGCTCGTGAGGAATTTGTCCAAAGCGTTACCGAAAAGGGCTTTGGCGTTCGCAGTTCTGCTTACAACTACCGCATCACCAGGCGGGGCGGGCAGGGCATCAACAACATGGACCTGACGCGGCGCAGCGACTCGGTGGTCGCAGTGTTCCCGGTCGGCAACAACGACCAGATCATGCTGGTGACTGATGCCGGCATGGTGATCCGCTGCCCGGTCCACGATATCCGCATCGCACGCCGCGGCACTCAAGGGGTGGCGGTGTTCCGGGTCGGCGAGGGCGAGCGCGTGGTCTCCGTGGCGCGCCTGCCGGAAAGCTCAGATGAAAACGGTAATGGTGACGAGCCGGATAATCCTGAGGAACCAGGCGCCGGTGAGGCTGACGATACTAACAGCAATAACGACACGAACCTAAGTGACGGCGGGGACGAACGATGAAAAACCGCGTCGGGATCTATCCCGGAACCTTCGATCCGATCACCAACGGCCACACCGACATCATTCGCCGCGCACTGCATGTCGTTGACCGGCTCGTCATCGGCGTGGCGCGCAACGACGGCAAGGGGCCGCTATTCTCGACCGACGAACGGGTCGAGATCGTGCGCGACGAACTCGCGCATCTCGACGGCGCGGCTGAGCGCATCGAGGTGCGCCCGTTCGAGACGCTGCTGATGAAATTCGCCGAGTCGGTCAATGCCAGCGTCATCGTGCGCGGGCTGCGCGCCGTGTCGGATTTCGAATATGAATTCCAGATGGCCGGGATGAACGCCCGGCTCAACCCGAATATCGAGACTGTCTTCCTGATGGCGTCCGACCGCTATCAGTTCATCTCGTCGCGGTTCGTCAAGGAAATCGGGTCGCTGGGTGGCGATGTAAAGCATTTCGTCAGCCTGCGCGTCGCCGAGCGCCTGATGGAGCGATTTGCCGGATCGCGCGCAAAAGGGTAACAGACCGGCTTAACGACCGCCCGGCGCTAAGCTGACAACGCGCCGGTGCTGCGCAAGAACCGGACAAACAGGGTAATCAGGAAAGGCCGATGGCGATCATCGTAAGCCTTGCGGCCTTTTTTATGACCGTTCTGGGCGGTCTGCTGGCGCTGTATCTGCACGACCGGCTGCACCTGATCCTCGGGTTCAGCGCCGGGGCGGTGATCGGCGTCGCGTTTTTTGACTTGATCCCGGAGGCGATCGAACTCGGTGCTCCCGTGCGGACACCCTCCTATATGCTGGGGTTGGTCGCGGTGGGATTCGTCGCCTACATGATCCTCGACCGGACGATCGCGCCGCACGGGCACAAAGGAATCCGTACCGAGCGCCTTTGGCAGCGCGGAGCGCTCGGCGCGAGCAGTCTTGCGGTGCACAGCCTGTTTGACGGGTTTGCAATCGGGTTGGCATTCAAGGTCTCGGCGCCGGTCGGTGCGGTTGTCGCTGCGGCGGTGCTGGCGCACGATTTTTCCGATGGGATCAATACGGTCGGCATCGTCCTCAACCGGCGCGGCGGCGACCGCGCAGCCTTTGGCTGGCTACTGATCGATGCCGTGGCGCCGGTGATCGGGGCGGCTTCGACGCTGCTGGTCGATCTGCGCGGTGACGTGCTGGCCGTGTGCCTCGCGCTGATCGCCGGATTTTTCATCTACATTTCGGCGAGCGACCTGCTGCCCGAGAGTTATCACGACCATCCGACCAGCGGCACAACCGCGATGACGATTCTGGGGATTGCCATAGTCTATGTCGCGGTGCGGCTCGCCGAAGTCTGACGGCTACTCGGCCCTAACGCCGCTGCCGACCAATGCCAGGCCGCGAGCGCGGAAGCCGCGGCGGTTGTCGTCGAGTGAGCGCAACAGCCGGTCGCGGGTATCATAGACATGCGCCACCGCCTGCTGCGCTGCTGCGTCCGGCTGATTGCGCCGGATGGAGTCGAGGATGCGGCGGTGTTCAGCCCAGGCCTGCTCTCGGCTCGGCTCGGTCAGCACCTCAAGCCAGCGCGGGCGGGACAGCCGTGTCATCACATCGGCGACGGCGCGCGCGAGAAATGAATTGCCCGAGAGGCGCCCGATCTCGATATGAAAATCGGTGCCGGCCTTGTGCCATTCGTCGCGCGGCACGCCAGGACGGCATCGATCGAGCATTTCGCCGATTGCGTCGATATCCTCGGCGGCGGCCCGCTCGCACGCGAAGCGCACGGCGCTTGCCTCAAGCGTGGCACGAAATTCGGCAAGCAGAGTAATTTCGCCAAGGTCGATCGGCGCCACGACCCAGCTTCGTCCATCGCGGCACATCAGCCCTTCGCTTTCGAGCTTGAGCAGCGCCGCGCGTACGGGGGTGCGTGACGCGCCGTAGTCGCGCTCCAGCAATCGCTCGGTCAGTTTCTCGCCAGGTCGCAGATCGAGCGACAGCACCCGGTCGCGTAACCCCGCATGAATATCGAGCATCTGCGACATCGCGTCTCCTTCACCACCTGACGTTGCGCCAAGCCCGTCAGATTGGTATCCCAATATCGCTTATTTTGGTATCCCAATAATTCGGTAATCGGAAAGGCGGAACATGGCGGCGCTCCCCTGGGCGTGGATTCCTATTACGATTGGTGCCGCGCTGGCGCAGACGCTGCGCAATGCGGCGCAACGCCACCTGACCGCCGAACTCGGCGCGCTTGGTGCGACGCTGGTGCGGTTTCTCTATGGGATGCCTTTTGCGGCGATATGGCTTCTGGTGGCCTGGCTGATTTCCGGCGCCGGGCCGCTGCCGGGAATCACCCCGTCGTTTCTATGGTGGACTATCGTCGCATCGCTGAGCCAGATCGCCGGCACAGCGCTGCTGTTGCGCTGCATGGAGGAGCGCAATTTCGCCCTCGGCGTGGCGTATGCGAAAACCGAGGTTATCCAGGTCGCGCTGTTTGGTCTCGTACTGCTGGGCGACCGCGTCACCGTTATCAGCGTCGCCGCCATTCTTGTCGCGACGACCGGCGTGGTGTTGGTGTCGCTGCCCTCGGGCAACCGTTCGCTCGGCGCGGTATTGCAGGGCTGGACCTCGCGGGCCGCTCTGCTGGGGATCGGCTCCGGCGCGGCGTTCGGCATGGCGGCGGTCGGCTATCGTGGCGCCGCGCTGGCGTTGGAGACGCCGTCAATCGTGCTGGCTGCCGCCTATTCGCTGATCTGGGCGCAGAGCCTGCAGACGGTGTTGCTCGGTGGCTATTTGCTCTGCGTGAGGCGCACGATTGTGGTCGCAGTGCTGCAGGCGTGGCGCGTTTCGATGCTCGCTGGCGCGATGGGAGCCCTCGGCTCGGCCTGCTGGTTTACCGCGATGGCGCTGGAGCCGGTCGCTAACGTCCGCACGCTGGGGTTGGTTGAGCTTTATTTCAGCTATGTCGTGTCGCGCCGGGTGTTTCGCGAAAAGCTCAGCGGCGCCGAACTTGCCGGCTTTGTGCTGCTCGCGGTGGGGCTGCTGGGGATTGTCGGGCAGCGCTGATCCTGCGCCGCGCCGCAACGCCTCTACCCGATCTTCACCAACGCGCCGCCATCAACCGGCAATGCGACGCCGGTGATGAAATTGGCTTCGTCAGAGGCGAGAAACAGCGCGGCATTCGCAACGTCCCAGCCGGTGCCCATCTTGCCGCGCAACGGCACCTTGGCGTCGCGCTCGGCGGCGACTTCAGCGCGGCTGCGGTTGCTGGTGCGGGCGCGGGTATCGACCGCCATCGGCGTATCCATCAGCCCCGGCAGGATGCAGTTGGCGCGAATGCCGAATTCGGCATTCTGCAGCGCAAGTTGCTTGGTGAATTCGATCATCGCCGCCTTGGTCACTTTGTAAGCGACCAGCGGGTAGGTGTTCTCGTAGGCGGCGACCGATGAGATGTTGACGATCGCGCCGGCGCGCTGCCGCCGCATGATCGGGACGGCGTGTTTGCAGGCCATGATCGTACCGCGCAGATTGATCGCCGAGACGCGGTCGAATGCTTCTTCGGTCAGGTCGAGCAGCGGCTTGTCACCGCCCGCGATGCTGACGCCGACATTGTTATGAAGAATGTCGATGCGGCCCCACAGGCGCACCGCCTCTGACATTGCTGCGGCAAGAGTGCTCTCACGCGTCACGTCGGCGGCGAACGCGGCGCATTCGCCGCCGTCATGGGCCGCGAGCGCGACGGTCGCTTCGGCAGCTGCAAGGTCGCGATCGACGGCGAGAACCTTTGCGCCTTCCTGGACAAAACGCAGCACCGTGGCGCGGCCGTTGCCGATTCCCTCGCCGGGGCTCTGTCCGGCGCCGATCACGACGGCAATTTTTCCTGCCAGACGCATGGCGCTTCCTTCATTTCGGTATCCGCGCCGGGAAGATGACCGAGCACGGTCGGCTTGCGCAATAACCCACCCGATTCACGCCATCGGATTCGCGCCATCGGATTCGCAACGTAAGGTCCGGAGCGGATAAGAGAGGGATGGTCGTTGACAGGATTTGTCAGCGCATAGCTCGTCTGCACCGCTTCCCGTCCCGACAAGGCTTGCGCGCTATACTGTATATCTGATCAGATACTACGCAACCTGCGATGCTGAGGCTCGATTGCCGTGGCTACAAAGCCACAAGCAAGGCCAGAAGCCGCGTATCGTTATATTTCATTAGATATAGAGTGGAACGCGAGATGACGTCGGGCATGGGGCTGAACAGCGGATTTCGCGCAGCGCTGCTGTCGAGTGTGGCCGGGCCGGTATTGCTCCTCGGCTTCTCCGGCGTCGCGGCGGCACAGGGGGTGACGACCTCGTTCAGCGTTGGTGGCAACGTCGTCGCGCCGCAGAGCTTCAATCTCGGCAAATTGCAGGCGCTGCCCTCGACGACCGAAAACGTCAGCTTCCTCGCCGGCAGCAGTACGACCAAAACGACCTTTACCGGCACGTCGCTATTCAACCTGCTCAACACGACGGTTGGCATCAAGGTTAACCCGGCGGTGAAAAATGACATTCTGCGCAATGTGGTGATCGCCACCGGCAGCGACGGCTATCAGGCGGTGTCGGTGCTCGGCGAGATCAACCCGACCTTTGGCGGCAATCCGACAAACCCCGATCTGGTTGCCTACGCCAACAATCCGGGACAATTGCTGACCTCGGACGGGTTCGCCCGCACCACCGTACCGGGCGATATCCGCGGTGGCCGTTATGTGTCGAACCTGCAAAGCCTGACGGTAATGCACGACCCGATCCTGACCGGCACCTTTGCCGGCGGGCTGTCGACGCAGTTTACCGTCACCGGTCAGGTCGGCGCGCCCGCGACCTTCAACCTGCAGACCTTGACGGCGTTGCCCGCGACGACCGTCACGGTGGCAGGACCGGCGGCGACATACACCGGCGTGCCGGTGTGGACGCTGCTTAACAATGTCGGGGTCACGACCAACCCTGCGGTTAAGAACAATATCCTGCGCGACTATCTGATCGCCACCGGCAGCGACGGTTTCCAGGCGACCGTGTCGCTCGGCGAGATCGACCCGGATTTTGGCGGCAGCACGACCAATCCGGACATCATCGCCTATGCAATGAACGGCGGCGCCCCCGGCGTTTCGCTCGGCGCCAACGGATTTGCCCGGTTGATTACGCCCGGTGACAGCGCGCATGGCCGCTGGGTGTCGAACCTGATCAACCTTGAAGTGTTCGACGTGTCGCAATGGCAGGTCTCGGCCGGCCAGACTATCGATCTTGGCAATTTCGCGTATCAGACACTCGGCTTTACGCTCAACGGCGGCACCCTTGCCAGCACCGGCGGACCCGGCACGCTGACAGCGCCGACCTATACGCTGAACGGCGGCCTGATCGACACCAACGCCACGCTCGGATCGACCGGCGTCGCAATGCAGGCAAGTGGCCTGACCGCGCTGAAGGGCACCATCGGCACGCCCAATGTCGCGATCACCGGCGGCACGCTGCAACTTGAGGCGAACAACCGTCTCGCCGCTGCCACGACGTTGAACATGACTGGCGGCAATTTCGACCTCAACGGCTTTGGCCAGACCCTCTCGACCCTTAACGGCGCCGGTAGCATCCTCCTCAGCAGCAATACCGGCGGCGGCGCTCTCACCGTCGGTTCCGGCACGTTTTCCGGGTCGATCTCGAATAACGGCTCGCAAGCCGGCAGCCTCGTCGTCAACGGGCCGGGCACCTTCAACCTGACCGGGCAAAGCAGCTTTACCGGGCCGACCACGGTTAATGGCGGAACGCTGGCGGTCAATGGCGGCCTTGCCGCATCGGCAGTGACGGTCAATCCCGGCGGCATCCTCGGCGGCAACGGCACGGTCGGTGCGACGAATATCGCCGGTGGCAAGCTGTCGCCGGGCAATTCGATCGGCACGCTGACGGTGAACGGCAACCTGACCTTCAGCCCGGCCGGCACCTATGTCGTCGAAGTGTCGCCGAGCGCCGCCGATCGCACCAATGTCACCGGCACGGCGAAGCTCGCCGGCACGGTGCAGGCCGCACTGCAATCCGGGCTTTATCTGCCGGGCAGCTATTCGATTCTTTCCGCGAGCGCAGTCAACGGCACGTTTGGCGCGCTGAACGCCGCTGCGGTGCCGACCGGCCTTGCCGCCGGGCTCAGCTATACGCCGACGGTGGTGAACCTGAACCTGACCTCGATTCTCGGCCAGACCGGCGGCCTGAACGGCAACCAGTTGGCGGTCGCCGGCGCAATCGATAACGGGTTCAACAACCGTGCGGGTGCGGCTGGCGCCGCGTTTACCGGGCTGTACGGCGCCGCGCCGGGCACATTGCCACGGGTGTTTTCGCAGCTTTCGGGCGAGATCGCGACCGGCGCCCCGACGGCCTCGTTCCAGGCAATGGACCAGTTTATCGGCCAGATGCTCGACCCGTTCCTCGATGCGCGGTTGGGTGATGTCGCGGACAGCAGCCGCGGGCCGAGCCTAGGGTATGCGCAGGGGACTTATGCCCAGGGGACGCATCTCGCCGCCGCCGACCCGATGGGCGGCACCGCGATGAGCGACGCCGGCGCCGCGCCGGGTCCGTATCGCGACCCCTATCGCAACTGGGCGAGCTGGGGCACGGTCTACGGCTCGACCGGCACAATCGACGGGGTCGGAGGTGCCGGCAGTAACACCCTCGACACCAGCAATACCGGCGGCGCGGGCGGCATCGATTACCGCCTGTCGCCCAATACGCTGATCGGAGTTGCGGTTGGCGGCGGCGGCACCGATTGGAGCCTCAGCGGGCTTGGTACCGGGCACAGCGACGATGTGCAGGGCGGCATTTACGGCCTGTCGCGATTCGGCGACAGCTATCTGTCGGCGGCCTTCGCTTATGCGCACCATGATCTGAGCTTTAACCGGAGCGTCGCGGTAGGCGCGGTGCTCGACCGGCTGACCGCCGATGTCGGTGCCGATCATGTCGCCGGCCGGGTCGAGGCCGGTCATCGCTTTGCGTACTCGCCGACGCTCGCAATCGTGCCGTATGCCGCGGTCGATGTGCAGAGTTTCGACACCCCGGCCTATGGCGAGCGCGATGCGACGGGGCTTAGCGCTTTTGCCCTTAACTACGCGGCGAAGACGACAACCGACACGCGCACCGAACTCGGCGCCCGTTTCGACAGCCAGCCGCTGGCGGTCGCGGCGTGGTTTGGCCCCGGCGTGTCCGACACGGCGACGCTGGTGTTCCGCGGCCGGGCCGCGTGGTCGCATGATTTCTCGCCGGACCGTACCGCGCTGGCGAGCTTCCAATCATTACCCGGCAGCAATTTTGCGGTGGCCGGGGCGCCGGCTGCATCCGATACGGCGCTGTTATCGGCCGGTGTCGAATTGCGTCTTGCGCCGAATGTCGCGCTTGCCGCTAAATTCGACGGCGCGTTCGCTGGCCGCAACCAGGTTTATGCCGGCACCGCCGCGTTGCGCATTACTTGGTAGGATGAGCGGTGAGCGCGAGCCGGTCGGGGCGGCTCTGTTCCGGAGGGAACTGCGGCATGTCGACACCGGCGCTTCGTTATATTTGAATGGATATGGATATTGCGTGCATCGTTATATACGAAGGTATATTCCGATGTTAGATTGCTTCTGATTGGGTTGGCCATAACCGCGGAGCAATCACCAACATGACAATTGACCATCAGCTCAAGGTCGTCGGCACCCGGCCAATACGACCGGATGGGGTCGATAAGGTGACTGGGCGCGCCAATTTCGGCGCCGACATGAAGATGCCCGGCATGCTGCACGGACGGATCAAGCGCAGCCCCTATCCGCATGCCCGCATCCTCGGCATCAATGTTGAAAAGGCGAAGGCGCTGCCGGGTGTGCGCGCGGTCGTCACCTCGGCTGATTTTCCCGAGATCCGCTCCGAGGAAGCCTTTGTCGGCGAAGGTCCGATGAACTTCCGCGACCTGTCGCGCAATGTTATGGCGCGCGACAAGGTGCTGTACGAAGGCCACGCGGTCGCCGCCGTCGCTGCCACCAACCCGATCATCGCCGCCGAGGCGCTCGACCTGATTGAGGTCGAGTACGAAGTGCTGCCATACGTTATCGATGTCGAAGAGGCAATGATGCCCGATGCGCCGATCCTGCATCCGGACATGTTCACCCAAGGCGTCGAGCCCAAACCCGACGCGCCCTCGAATATCGCCAAGAAGCTCGGCTTCAAAAAAGGCGATTCGACCGAAGGATTCCGCGAGGCCGATGTCATCATCGAGCGGCGCTACACGACGCAGCCGGTGCATCAGGCCTATCTCGAACCGCATGCCTGCGTCGTCTCGGTCAACGCCGATGGCCAGGCGCAGATCTGGGCGTCGAGCCAGGGCCAGTTCATGATCCGCGCCTATTGCGCGAAACTGCTCGGCATCGACAACGCCAATATCCGCGTCATGCCAGCCGAAATCGGCGGCGGGTTCGGCGGCAAGACCGTCGTCTATCTGGAGCCGGTGGCCTTGGCGCTGTCGCGCAAATCCGGTCGTCCGGTCAAGCTGGTGATGACCCGCGAGGAAGTGTTCCGCGGCACCGGCCCAACCTCGGGCGGGGTAATCGAGGTCAAGCTCGGCGCCAAGCGCGACGGCACGATCGTCGCCGCTGAAATGGTGCTGAAATACCAAGCCGGCGCATTTGCCGGTTCGCCGGTGTCACCGGGCTGCATGTGCGGCTTCGCGATGTACGACCTGCCGAATGTCACGATTACCGGCTACGATGTCGTGTCGAACCGGCCGAAGGTCGCCGCCTACCGCGCCCCCGGTGCACCGATTTCGTCCTTCGGCGTTGAAAGCTGCATTGACGAACTGGCGCGCGAATTGAGCATGGATCCGCTGGCGTTGCGCGAAAAGAACGCGGCGCACGAAGGCACCAAGGCGGTGCACGGACCGACCTGGACCAATATCGGGTTTCTCGACACGGTTGCCGCGGCCAAGAACCACCCAAACTTCAACATCCCGCTGGGTCCCAACCAGGGCCGAGGCGTCGCCTGCGGCTTCTGGTTCAATGTCGGCGGCGAGTCGAGCGCGGCGGTACACGTCAACGAAGACGGCTCGGTCAGCGTCGCCTCCGGCAGCCCGGATATCGGCGGGTCGCGCGCCTCGATGGCGATGATGGCAGCCGAAACGCTCGGCATCCCGCTTAGCCGCGTAAAACCGATTGTCGCCGATACCGCCTCGATCGGCTTTACGCATGTGACCGGCGGCAGCCGTGTCACCTTCGCCACCGGTATGGCGACAGTGCAGGCGGCCGAAAAGGTCATCGAACAGCTAAAGGGACGCGCCGCGATCCTGTGGGATATCAGCCCCGAGGCGGTTGAGTGGAAGGACGGCCAGGCGTTTCCGGCTGGTCCCAATGCCGGCACGTTCGACCCACTGCCGCTCGCCGAGATCGCGGTCAAGGCGGCGCGCACCGGCGGCCCGATCGGCGCCGAGGTACAACTCAACGCGCAGGGCGCCGGCCCGGCCTTTGCGACGCATGTCTGCGATGTCGAGGTCGATCCCGATACCGGCCACGTCAAGGTGTTGCGCTATACCGCGACGCAGGATGTCGGGCGCGCCATCCATCCGTCGTATGTCGAAGGCCAGATCCAGGGCGGCGTGACGCAGGGGATCGGCTGGGCGCTGAGCGAGGAATACATCTATGACAAGCAGGGGCGGATGGATAACCCCGGCTTTCTCGATTATCGCTGCCCGGTGGCGTCCGACATGCCGATGATTGACGCGGTGCTCGTCGAGGTGCCGAACCCGCGCCATCCTTACGGTGTGCGGGGCGTCGGCGAAGTGCCGATCGTGCCGCCGATGGCGGCCGTCGCCAACGCGATTGCCGATGCCACCGGTCGCCGCCTGCGCGATCTGCCGATGTCGCCGCCAAAGGTGCTGATCGCTTTGGGCGAAGGGGAACCCGAGCCGCAACGCATGGCGGCCGAATAGCAGCGAGCTGTTTTATCGTCAGGCGCGCTGTCCAACCGCGCTTGACGAACCACAGCGGTGTCGAAGTCGGTTTCGTACCTGATGCCCAATGTTGTTTGCACACACGGCTGGTGCTGTGCTTGGCGTCTGCTGCGGCCGGGAGTGTCGTTCGCGGCGGCGCTTTTGTTTGTCCTAACGGCGTATGCGGCGGAGCCGGTGCGGGTGCTGGCGGCCTTCACCCTAAAACCGGCGCTCGACGCCATTGCCGAGGGCTATCAGCAACGCGGCGGCGCGGTTACTTTGGTTTATGGCCCGAGCCCCGGATTGGCCAAGCAAGTCGAAAGCGGCGCACCGGGCGATCTGTTCTTCTCGGCCGATCCAATGTGGACCGACGAGTTGGCGCGGCACAATCTGCTGAAACCCGGTACACTGACCGAGCTGATTGGCAATCATCTCGTGCTGATCGGCAAAAAGGGCGCCGCGCCCGTCAAGCTCGGTGGCGAGTTGGCGCTGGTTCGCCTGATCGGCGCCGGACCGATCGCGATGTGTGATCCCGATAGCCATCCGGCCGGCCGCATGGCGAAGGCCAGCCTGCAAAGTCTCGAATTGTGGGGTGATATCGCGCCAAAAGTGGCGCGCGCCGAAAACCCGTTGCTCGCAGTCAAGATGGTCGCCCGCGGCGACGTTCCCTATGCCGTTGTCTTTACCACCGATGCGATGACCGATTCGAGCGTCGCCGTTGTCGCCGCTTTTCCCGATGACAGCCATCCGCCGATCCGCTATCCCGCGGCAGTCCTCACCGGAAGCGCCAATAAGCAGGCGGAGCGGTTTCTCGATTACCTGAAATCACCATCCGCCACCGCTGTGTTCAAGCAGTTCGGCTACATGACGCTCGGCGTCAATTAGATCGAACAACGGCCTCATCGCCGTGGCGCCCACAGCACGCGCGCTGGTCGGTACGGATCTCAATTCGTTGTTCGATAGCGCGATCTTACGGCCGGAGACCGTCGAGCGTGTAATCGTGGTCGTGAAACACGACACGTCGGCGGAAGCGCCAATCCTCGCCCAGCTTCACCAGATCGCATTCGTAACGGCCCGGTGGCAGCCGCTCGCTTTTGCCGTCACGGGTGATGAATACCAGCAGGTAGCAGGTCGCTTGTGCCCGCTCGCCATCAAAATTAACCGCCAGGTTCGAGATCATATGGCGGAACTGCGTCCCGGCGGCGCGCAATGCGGCGAAGCGGCCCGCAAAGTCGCGGATTGACGCTTCGCCGGCCAGCACGCCGATCGCCGGGCTTTCGAGGGTTGCATCGGTGGTAAAGCACGCAACCACCGCCTCGACCGCGCCAGCGTCCAGCGCCGTGGTGTAGCGCACAAACAGATCGCTGATCGCGAGCCGCTCTTCCAGCGCGCCGCCGGTCATCGCCGTAGATTTTCGGCCAATCGCCTCAGATTTTACTCGATCGGAATAAATAGCGAGTGGCGGATTTTGCCTTCGATATGGTCGGAGAGGTGGCCTTTGCCATGCGTGTCTTCGACCAGGATCACATCGCCTTGCGCAATAAACCGGGCTTCGCCGTCGCTGGCGGTGATTTTCACGCCGGCGTCGAGATTGACGATGTATTGACGCCGTGGCGCCGGATGCCAATCGACGTTGTGATCGGCTTCGGTCTCACGGAAAATAACGCCGGTCGCCGGAAAGCGTTTTGACAATCTGCTGCCGCGGCGCTGCTCGGTCCATTCGACGTCGATATCGCGGAAATGCGATTCGCCATCGTCATCGGTGTAGAGATTGTGGATCTTCATCGCGTTTTTCTCCCCAGAGATATTTGATTATTTGGTAATTGTTTGGCTGCTTTATTCGGCGGCGCGGGCTGGCGCCTGATCGGTAGCCCCATCGGGAAACCGGGGCATCACCTCGGCGGCAAAGCGGCGCATGCTGGTGCGACCGCGCTCGCCGCCGCCTGATCCGCCGCCGTTGATCAGCACATAACCGACCCCGGCATCGCGCAATTCGTCGAGTTTTTCGGCGATCTCGCCGGGTGACCCGTACATCGCGCTGCCGCGGTTGACCGCGTCGGGATCGCCGGTTGCGCGGTCCGGTCCGCCATGCACCGTGCCGTCCGGCCGGGTCGCAAGTTTCAACTGCCGCACCCGATTGACGAGGCGCCGCTGCAACGCACCTTCCTTTTCCGCCGCGTTATCGGCGACGAAAAACGCCCGTGTCACACCGACGGATAACGGATCGAAAACCCGGCCGCTTTCTTCGACGGCAGCGCGGTAGGCGGCGATCGAACGTCCGACATCGGCTGGTGAGGCATATTGCCCGAGCAGCAGGTTATAGCCGCGCTGGGCCACTTGCCGTACCGAGCTTTCGCCGCCGGCGCCCATCCAGATCGGCGGGTGCGGGCGCTGCGCAGTCGGCGGTTCGACGACAACGTTGTCGAACGCCCAGTATTTGCCGCGGTGCGAAAACGGCTCGTTCAGCGTCCATGATTTGACGATGACGTCGAGGCATTCGTTGAACCGCGCATCGGCCTCGTCCATCGAGACACAAAACCCGGCGAACTCGTTATAGCGGTAGCCTTTGCCGACCCCGAAATCGAGGCGGCCGCCGGTCAGCAAGTCGAGTGTCGCGGCCTGCTCGGCGAGCAATACCGGGTTGTGCCAGGGCAATACGATGACCGCGGTGCCGAGGCGCAGGCGCTTTGTCCGGGCGCCGAGCCACGTCAGCAAGTTGATCGTCGCCGATACCTGGCCGTAACCGGTGAAATGGTGTTCGACGACAAAGGTGCTGCGAAACCCCAGCGATTCGGCCTCGACATTGTAGTCGATAAAGTCGCGAAAGCCCTCGCTGCTGTCGAATTCAGCGGCATCGGCGCTGGTGGGGCGGCGCGCCGCCGCGCTGCCGAACAAGCCGAATTGCATGATGCGCTGCTCCATTAAGTGCTGCCGGGGCCGGGGGCCGTGCTGCCGGGCGCACAGTAAGCGCCACGGTGCGATGTGCAAAATACCGGTTGTTTATCGCCGTCATAGCGACACAGCATGAAAGAAGTCAGGAGGCGACGCGGCTGTTTCGTGTATTGCTGCGGCGCTGATGCCGCGGCGTCAGGGTGAACCCGCCGGCTTTTTCCACGTCGACGACGACCTGGCTGATCGTGCGCACAATGGCCTCGCGCGCCAGCGACGCGGCGCGGCTGATGCGCACACCGAGCGCCAGCGTGCGGAACACCCCATCCGTGGTAATGCGGTGTGCTTCAAGGAGGCCGCCGGCGCACTCGCGCGCCGCCGAAGAATAGGGCAGGATCGACGCCGCGCTGCCCTGCCGGACCATCATGCGGATCGTCTCGTGGTCGTTGACCTCGGTTTCGACACGCAATTCAATGCCGCGCCCGGCGAGCAGTGCATCCATCGCCATTCGCAAGCCATCGCCGAGGATCAGCGGCGTGCGGTTCAGTTCGTCGACGCTGATGATACCGGGTGGTCGCGTCCCCGGCTGGCAGATCAGCACCATTTCTTCCTGCGCGAGGCGAGTCGATACGATCAGCCGGCTGCGCGACAGCTCGGACAGCAACGCGACATCGACTCGGCCGTCGATGACGAATTCTTCGAGCCGCACCATCCCCGCATGCATGACTTTGAGTTCGACCCGCGGGAATTCTCGCCGCATGCGGGCGAACAATTCGGGGACCAGCACCGGCGACAGGGTCGGCGTGATGCCGAGAATGATGCGACCGCTAGGATGCGCGTCCTGCGCGCGAATCTCGTCACCGGTGCGCTCGACTTCACGCAAAATGCGCGTCGCGCTTTCGAGCAGACGCTGACCCGCTTCGGTCAGCCGCACGCCGCGATTGGCGCGGGTGAACAGCGCGACCCCGAGTTCCTCTTCGAGCCGCTGCACATGGCGGGTCAGCGCCGGTTGGGCGAGGCGAAGATGTTCCGCCGCACGGGTGATGCTGCCAAGCTCGGCGATGCGGACGAAGTATTGCAGACTGCGCAGTTCCATGACCGTCCAACTCTACACGAAACCGCCGGGCCATGCCGCATCGTTATGGAGGGGTGCAAAACATCGGTATTTGTGCAGGTTCGGCAGCGGGCCTACCCTTGGGGATAGGTTGAAAATCGAGCGTTAAGGAAGCGGTCATGGAATTCGGCTGGTATCACGAAATTCATCGCCAAAAGCCCGGCCAATCTGACGCAGACGCGTTCGAAACCGCGTTTCAGCAGGCCGAGGCTGCCGACCGCTGGGGCCTCGACGGGTTCTGGCTCGCTGAGATTCACCAGCAGACCGAACGCTCGGTGCTGAGCGCTCCGCTCAACGTCGCCACCGCGATCGCCTGCCGCACCAAGCGGATCAAGGTCGGCACTGCGGTGCAGGTGCTGCCGCTGACCCACCCGTTGCGTCTCGCCGAGGAAACCGCGACGGTCGACCAGATCAGCGGCGGCCGGCTGATGCTTGGGGTCGGGCGCAGCGGCAACCCGCGTTCCTACCGCGCCTACGGCGTTCCGTATGAGGAAAGCCGCGAACGCTTCTACGAGACGCTCGACATTCTGGTGAAGGCCTGGACCGAGGACCAGTTCTCGTACCAGGGCAAATTCCACAGCTTTGACAATGCCCGCGCGGTGCCACGCCCGATGCAACGGCCGCATCCGCCGATCCGCATCGCCGGTGCCAGCGAAGACACCTTCCCGATGCTCGGCACGCTGGGCTTTCCGCTGTTTGTCTCGGTTCGCAGCGGCTCGCTGAAGGGGCTGGCGCCTGACCTAAAGGTCTATCGCGACGCCTACAAAGAAGCCGGGCACCCCGGCCGCGGCGACGTGCATCTGCGGCTGTCGGTGCATGTCTCCGATACCGACCAAAAGGCCTTTGACGAGGCCGAGCCGAGCATCATGGAAGGCTACAAAACGTATGCGACCCGTATCGAGGGCTCGCCCAACAGGCGCCGCCGCGCCGAGCTTGAAGACGTTCGCACAACAACCTATCAGGCGATCTTGCGCGAAAAGGTGATTGTCGGCGGCCCGGAGCGGGTAGCCGACCAGATAATGGAACTGCGTGACGAGCTTGGCATCGATGGAGTGCTTGTCGAACTCAATTTCGGCAGCAAGATCCCATCGGACATGATGATGCACTCGCTGCAGCTGCTGTGCGAAAAGGTCATGCCGCGCTTCAAGTAGCGGCAATTAGCGCCGTCTTTAGCGGCGCTACCGGAGTTGCATCGACGGCCGGTTGTGTCAGCATCCCCGTGACGAGAATTTCCGCGCCTTAAGCGGGCGGGCTCGGGGGATGAGATGCCAACGCTTAGGTTGCTACTGGTTGCTTGCCTGCTGCTGTTTGGTGTGCTGACCGCGCCGGCTGGCGCGCAAACACCGGCGCCGGATGACGGCGCGCCGGTTTACGTCGTGACATATTTCGAGATCGTGCCGTCAGCCGCGGGGAAGGCCACCCGTCTGTTGCGCAACTTCGCTGCCGCGACACGCAAAGCCGCGGGTAATGTCGAGTTTGAGGCGTTGCGCGAAATCTCGCGTCCTGGCCGGTTCGCGATCGTTGAGGCATGGCGCAACAAGGAGGCCCTCGACGGCCACAACGCGGCGATGAAAGCGTTTGGCGATCAGTTGCAGGCAAATTTCGCCAGCCCGTTCGACGCGCGTACCTTTGCTCCGCTGGTCGTCGGGGCGGCGCCGCGCGATACGCGGAACCTGCCCGATGCGCTTTATGTGCTGACGCATGTCGATGTGCTGCCGAGCGGCAAGGACGAGGTCGCGGCGATGGTCAAGCAACTAGTCGCCGACAGCGTCAAGGATAATGGCGCGGTACGCTTTGACGGGCTGATCCAGGCGGGACGCCCCAACCATTTTCATCTCGTCGAAGCGTGGTCCGGTCGATCGGAGCACGATGCCCACGCCATCGCCGAGCATACCCGTGCCTTTCGCGCCAAACTGGTGCCTTTTGAGGGCGCCCTCTACGACGAACGCCTGTTCCAGGCGATACGTTGACGCCAGCACAGCAGCGACAATTTATTCGACAACTGCGATCATCTCGATTTCGATCATAAAATCGGGACCGGCGAGGCGAGTGATCTGCACTGTCGTGCTGGTCGGGATCGCGACACCGAAATAACGCCGACGGATATCAGCGCCTTTTTGGAATTCCTCGAAATCGGTGACGTAGGTATTGGTTTTGACGACATCGGCCCAGGTCGCGCCGGCTTCTTTGAGACATGCGTCGAGGTTTTTGAAGGTCTGCTCCATCTGCGCACGCATATCGCCGATGCCGACGCAGTTGCCGTCAATGTCGCGCGCCAACTGGCCGGCAATATAGATCGTGCGGCCGGGACCGTTGACCGACACGACATGCGAATAGGACGGTTGGCCGCCCGACATGCGGACATTCATCCCCGGCGGCTGCTTGCGTTCGATCGTCAACGCCATCGCGTTTCTCCTGTTGAAATTCACCGGCGCGCAGAATGCCGCTAGGATCGCCGCTATTGCAATCCGACAGCAGGAGAAACGCCGTGGCCGCAGCCCCTTCGGTCGATCGCCATTACGGCAATGCCGGAATTGCCGAACGGATCCTCACGGCGGTGCGCACGACAAACGGTGCGGCAGCGCCGGTTACTGTCGACGCCCTGGCGCCGATCGACCATTTTCACGGCCGCGGCTTCGCTGCGACCCAGGAACTGTTTGCCGTGCTGCAACCACAGGCCGGCGAGCGCATTCTTGATATCGGCTCGGGAATCGGCGGGCCAGCGCGATGGATCGCCGCAAAAGCCGGTTGCCATGTGACAGGCGTCGATCTGACGCCCGAGTTCTGCGATGCCGCCGAGGCGCTGAACGCCGCGACCGGCTTGAGTGACCGGGTAACGATCCTGCGCGGCAGTGCGCTCGACCTGCCATTGCCGGATGCGAGCTTTGACCGGGCCTATTCACAAAACGTCGTGATGAATATTCCCGACAAGCTCCGGTTTTATCGCGAGGCGTTCCGGGTGTTGCGGCCGGGCGGGGTACTGGCGTTGTCCAATCTTTGCGCCGGCCCGGCGGGCGATCCGTATTTTCCGGTGCCGTGGGCAACCTCCGCGGCAACCAGCTTTCTCGCGACTCCCGAACAAATGCATGCCGATCTGCTGACCGCCGGTTTCGAGGTCGTCAGCTTTCGCGACACGACCGACGAAACCCTGGCGGCCGTCACCCGCAACCGTCAGCGCGTCGAGAAAGACGGGCTGCCGCCGCTCGGCGTACATCTGATCATGGGAGAGCGTATTCGCGAGATGCAGATCAATTCAGCCCGCACCGTTGAAGACGGGCGCGGTCGGTCAGTCGAGGCGTTGGTGCGCAAGCCCACTTAAAAAGCCGCCGGCGCCGGTTTTCACGGCGCCGGCAACCGGATTATTCCGCGGCCTGCTTGGCCGGAACCGGGAGCGGCTCGGTGCCGGTCCACGGGTGTTCCGCGACATCGAACAGGATGCCCTCGGGGCCGTACATCTTGACCTCGAAGCCGCCGGTGCGGTCGGGGTCGGACTGATCCATATAGTGTTTGCCGCCCAGCGACTCAGCCTTTTGCGCCGCGGCGTCCATGTCCTCGACGAGGATGCCGAAATGATGCAGGCCGGTGTAGTCCATGCCCTTGCCGATCTGATCGCTCTTGAAGCGCAGCAGCGCCAGATCGATCGTGCCGTCGGTCAGGTGGACGCCATAGGCGAGCGGACCGTCGCCGCGCCGCGCCACGGTGAAATCGAACGCCTTCATATAGAATTCGGCCATCGCATCCGGGTCTTTGCAGGCGATGGCGAGGTGGCGAAGTTTTGCCATGTCGATGTGCTCCTCTATTCGGCGGCGGCTTTGACGGGTGTGGGCAGTGGTTCGGCGCCGGCCCAGCCATGTTCGGCGATGTCGAACAGGATGCGCTCCGGGCCAAAGAACTTCTTTTCGAAATAGCCGGCTTGATGCCCGTCCTGCGCCTGATCGATGTAATGCTCGGCGCCGAGCGCATCGAGCTTTTTGGTGAACTCTTCGACATCCTCGACCATGACGCCGAAATGATGGATGCCGCGGTAATCCATGCCTTTGCCGAGTTGGTCGGTCTTGAACTTCAGGATCGCCATGTTCAGCGTGCCATCGGACAGGAACACACCATCGGCGAGATGGCCGTTGGGCCGTCCGACTTCGACGAAATCAAACGCCTTTTTGTAGAATTCGGCCATCGCTTCCGGGTCTTCGGCGGCGATCGCTATGTGACGCAGCTTGGGCATGACGGCCTCCCTCCGTTACGGATATGTCTGTTTAGCACGACATTCGGTTCATCTCGAAGTCTCGCATAACGCCTGAAGCGAAATCCCGCCGAGAATCTGCGCCATCGCCTTACCGACCCGCGTCACCGCCTCATCGAGCGAAAACAATCCAAATCGATCGAACTCCGGCAGCATCGTACCCTTCCACGAAAACAGCGATGTACATACCAGTGTCGCAGGGTCGGGGAGGTGCGGCAGCGATGCGGCAAACAGCGCTAGATCCTTGGCCGGTTGATAGGGTAAGAGACCGATCGAACGCAGGTCGGTTATCTCGATTGTGAGGCTGGTTTCTTCGCGCAACTCGCGTTGCGCCGCGATGACATGGCTTTCGCCGGGATCGGCGATACCCTTTGGAATGTCCCAACGCGGTGAACGTGTCGCGTGCCCGAGCAACAGCTTGTAGCCGTCGGTCACAATCACCCCGCAACTGACGGCCTTTGTCTTCATTGAACAAGAGATAGGCATTACGGGGATCAAGAGATAGGCATTAGGGGCTAGCGGCGCTCAATGCAGACTTTTTGCTGATGCTACAGGAGGCGCTCGATCAGCGCCTGTGCCGCCACAGGGGCGCGAACTTTGGCGCCGTTAATGAAATAAAGAAAGCAGTCGCGCCCCTCGGCCGACCACGAGCGCAGTTGCGCGGCCCATCGATCGAGGGCGTCGGGGGAATAGCCGGTCGGTTCGTCCTCGGAGCAGCGGCGCAATCGGCGATAGGTGAAATCGGCGGTCATTTCCTCGAACGCCGGGTATTTCGCGTCGTCGACCTGCGCGACGGCGACGCCATGCTCGCGTGCGAGGTTGGCAAAGGCATCGGTGCGAAAGCTCTCGTGCCGCACCTCCACAACGTGGCGGATCATCCGGCCCTCGGCTTGTTTCGGCAGCAGCGCGAGAAACGCGGCGAAATCATCGGCGGCGAATTGCTTGAACGGGGCGAACTGCCACAGGATCGGCCCAAGCTTGTCACCGAGTTCGAGCACGCCGCTGGCAAAAAACCGCTCGATCGACGGCCCCGCCTCCGACAAATCGTTGCGGCGCGTCGCTAAGCGCGGCCCTTTGACCGAGAACATGAAATTGTCTGGCGTTTCGGCGTGCCATTTGCGAAAGCTTGCCGGTTTTTGCGCGCCGTAGAATGTGCCGTTGATCTCGATGCCGGTGATGTGGCGGCTGGCGAAATTGAGTTCGTCGGCCTGTCGCGTGCCCTTGGGGTAAAATGTGCCACGCCACGGCGGAAATACCCAACCGCCGATGCCGATACGAATCACGCCGTCATTCTTCATAATCTTCACCTATGCGCCTTTGGGCGGCGGCGCAACCGCAAGGAAGCGATGTCGGCGGCGGATTGCGCCAGCGGCCCGGCAAAGTCTATGCTGGTAACGCTATATCCGGACGGCAGTAGCGCCGCCCCTTAACAGGAGGAACAGCCATGCCCGTTAAAGCAGGAGTGGTTCGCGCCGGCTCGCGCACGACAAAGCGCGGCGCCGCCGAGACTTTCACCGGTATCGTTTTTCAGGACCCGGTTGTTGTAACCGAAGCGCCGTCGCGGATGGGCGGGTCGGTCGTAACCTTTACGCCCGGCGCGCGCACGGCGTGGCATGCCCATCCGGTCGGCCAGACGCTCTATTGCCTGTCCGGCGTTGGGCGCATCTGCTTTCAGGGTGAGAAGCCGCAAGTGCTGAACCCCGGCGATGTCGTCAATATTCCGCCCAACACGCAGCATTGGCATGGCGCATCGCCCGACCGGCTGTTCTCGCATCTGGCATTGTCGGAAGCTGGCGAGCAGGGGCAGGGCACGGCCTGGGGCACGCATGTCAGCGACGGCGAATACGCCGAGCCTGCCACCGGCGGCTGACGCCAGCACCGAGCCGCCAGACAGGGCCGCCAGAAAGAGCACTTATCCCGCGCCGCCCGCTTCATAACGAGGGTTGAGGGCGGCGCGCCAATGCGTCAAGGCGGCGCGCAGGGCCGCTGCCAATTCGCGGCGGATCGGCGGCCCGAGAAAATCACCGATGACAAGGCTTTTGCCGTGCGAGGCGAGGAGCAGGCGGTTCGATTCGTTCGGCCGCTCCTCAAGTATGACGCGCAGCCAGAACGGCTGAAATCGCCAGAGCCGCCGCGTGCCATAGATGTCGATGCGCTCGACCGTGAAATCGTCGCCGGATAGCCGCAGGATTTCTCGCCGGCGGGCGCTGCGATAGCTCAGCCGGAACGCAACATAGATCAGAGCCACGTCGAGGCCGAAAAAGCCACAGACCGGCCACGCTCCCGCCGACACAAAACCGATCCCGACAGCAATGCTGATGAGGCCGAGAAACAGCATCAGCAGGTGAAAACCGCGCGGCGGCAGGCTGCGGTGCGGCAACAACACGCGCTCGAAGAGAGGCGGTGCGGAGTGGGCCAGCGGTATCGACATTACTGCAAACTATACCGCGGCTCCGCCCTTCGGAAAAGTGCCGGCGAGGCGGTAAAGACCATCGGTTTCATGGATTGCGGGTTGGGTTTGGCGATCACCGCGATGACCTCTACACTGCGCCAATGCGTGCATTTACCAAGCGAGAGGCCACCGAATTCTACCGACGGTTGGCGGTGACACGGCCGCTTCCGCAGACCGAGTTGGAGTTCATCAACCCGTTTACGCTGCTGGTCGCGGTCGTTCTATCGGCCCAGGCGACGGATGTCGGGGTGAACAAGGCGACGCCGGCTCTGTTCGCGGCAGCCGATACGCCGGCAAGGATGGTAGCGCTCGGCGAGGAGCGGGTGACCGGTTTCATCCGCACGATCGGCCTGTTCCGCACCAAGGCGCGCAATGTCATCGCACTGTCGCGCATCTTGGTCGAACAACATGGCGGCGAGGTGCCGCGCGACCGTGAGGCGCTGGAAAAGCTCCCAGGGGTTGGGCGCAAGACGGCGAATGTCGTGCTCAATGTCGCGTTCGGTGAGCCGACGATCGCGGTCGATACGCATATTTTCCGCATCGGCAACCGCACCGGGATCGCCCCCGGCAAGACCCCGCTCGCGGTCGAAGCCGGCCTCGAAAAGGTGACGCCGAAAGAATACAAGCAGGGAGCGCATCATTGGCTGATCCTGCACGGCCGCTATGTGTGCAAGGCGCGCAAGCCCGATTGCCCGATATGCGTGGTCGCCGATTTGTGCCGCTATGGCGCGAAGACCGCACCGGCAGAAATGATCGCGGCTCGCGCCGAAATCGCGACGGCAGAGCCGCTAGTCGAATCAAAAGAACCGACGCCTGTTCGCAAGCCGCGAAGAAAATCGGCGTAGACGGCTACACCTTGCCACCGATGCATTTGGCGCCGTGAAACAAACCCCCCTCCGCCGCAAGGCGGAGAGGGGTTATCTGCTGCGGGTTGTCGTTAGGCGGCGTGATTGGCCTTGTAGTAACTGTTGCGCAGCACGCGGCCGGGCAGGGCGCCGGTGTGCTTGCCGTCTTCGAGCAATACCTGGCCGTTGACGATTGTCATGTGGATGCCCTGGGCCGGTTCCTTGATGCGCTTGGCGCCGGCCGGGAAGTCGTGCAGCACTTCGAGCGGCAGCGGCTTTACCGTGTCGGGGTCGAAGATCACGATGTCGGCGACCATGCCGGGCCGCAGCAGGCCGCGGTCGTAAAGGCCGAAGATCGAGGCCGATTCGAAGGTCAGGCGGCGCACCGCGGTTTCGAGCGACATGATCTTCTTTTCGCGCACCCACTCGGAGAGCAGGCGGGTTGAGAAGCCAAAGCCGCTCTGGAACTGCACATGCGCGCCGCCATCCGACAAGCCGATGATCGCGTTCGGGTAGTTCAGGATTTGCGCGACTGCCTTGTCATCGACGTTGTTTTCGCCGTGCAGCCATTCGGTGTCCAGGTTCTCCTCGATCGTTAGGTCGAGGAAGCAGTCGATGATGCCTTTGCCTTGCGCCTTGGCGATCTGGCCGACCGTCATGTTTTCGTACTGCTTGTTCTTTGGCAGCACCGCGGTCTGCAACACCATGTAATCCCACCAGGTGCTGCAAATGCCGATCGCCGGGCCATTCTTGAACTCGATCGCCTCGGCGTGGAGCGCCTTGCGCACTTCCGGGTCGGCGTACGATTTAAGCTGTTCCTCAGGCGAGGACAGGCAGATCGGGTGCCATACGGCCATGCCGCGGAAGGTTTGGGTGTTGCGCATCTGGAAGTAGTCGGTGATGCGGTTCGGGGTGCACATCGGGAAGGCGCGGATGCCCTTCGCGGTCGTGGCGTTGACCTGCTCCATCTGCTTCTGCCACTGGCCGGGGCGGCGCATCGTCTGACCGAGATTGTTGTAAACAACGGTGCGGCCGGTCGCCTCGCTGAGGCGGCTCATCAGCGCGTCCTTCATTTCGGCGCCGTTGCCGCCGCCCGACTGGATCAGGCCGGTGCCGAGTTCGCGCAGCACGTCGCCGAGCGCGAAGATCTCCTTTTCGTCGGCCCAGATCGCCGGGATATGCACGCCCTGCGGGTCGAAATGGCCCTGGTTGCGCGACACCGACAGGCCGAGTGCTCCGGCCTTCATGCCGTCACGGACGAGACCCTGCATCTGCTTGATTTCGTCATCCGTCGCGGTGCGCTTCTGGCAATCCTCGCCCATGACGTAATGGCGAACGGCGGTGTGGCCGATGAAATTGCCGATATTGACCCCGAGATGGTGGTCCATCTGGTTGAGGTATTCGGGGAAGGTTTCCCAGGTGTATTCGAGTGTGTCGAGCACCTCCATCGGGATCGCTTCGACATAAGAGAGGAACTCGGCGAGGCGGCGCTGCTCCTTTTTGTCCTTGCGCACCGGCGCCAGCGACAGCGAGCAGTTTCCGAACACGACCGACGTCGCGCCGTGATCGCACGAGAACGAGCAGAGCGGGTCCCAGGTGACCTGCGCGTCATAATGGCAATGATTGTCGATAAAGCCGGGCGACACGACGAGGCCTTGTGCGTCGATCACGCGTTCGGCCGTACCGGACAATTTACCGATTTCGACGATCTTGCCGTCTTTCACACCGACATCGCCGCGGAAAGCAGGACCGCCCGAGCCGTCGACAATGCGCCCATTTTTAATCAGCAGGTCATAGGCCATTATTCAGTTCCTTCCTGGTCATCCCGGCGGAGGCCGGGATCCACTTGGTATCCACTCGTCGGCGGCAGGCGTGGATCCCGGCCTCCGCCGGGATGACACGCCGTCGGGGTCTCAGTTGGTCAGCCCGTAGAACTTGGCGGCGTTCTCGCAGGTGATCTTGTAAATCGTGTCGGCGGGGAGGCCGGCGAACTGCTCCTCGATGTATTTTGAGGATTCCGGCCAGACGCCGTCCGGATGCGGGTAGTCTGAACCCCACATCAGGGTTTCAACGCCCATTTCGTCGATCAGCTTTGGCCCGATCCGATCGAACTGGAACGTTGCACGGCACTGGCGGCGCCAATACTCGCTCGGCTTCAGCTTCATCAGGTCGCGGAAGCGGTCCTCGAACTCGAAATCCATACGGTCAAGCGCGTAAGGAATCCAGCCGATGCCGCTTTCGCCAAAACCCAGCCTGATGTTCGGATAACGCTCCAGCACACCGGCGCCGATGACGGCGGCAATGATGTTGATCAGGTTCATCTGGAAGCCGGCAACGCTGGTGAACTGCGCCATGCGGCGAATTTGGCCCTGCTGCTGCATCCGTACTTTTTGCGGGATCGCCGGGAAGGTGTGGAAATGCAGCGGCAGTTGCACGTCGTTGACCGCCTTCCATAGCGGCTCCCACATCGGGTGCCACATCGGCTCCATGTCCCACGAACAGGACAATTCAAGACCGCGCAGGCCCATCTTGGCGACGCGACGCACTTCCTTTGCCGCTGCCTCGACATCGCCATAGGGCAGGCAGGCGAGGCCGATCTGGCGGTCGGGATAGTGGCTGCAGAATTCCTTCAGGAAGTCGTTGTAGATGCGCAGGCACTCATTGGCTGCCGCGTGGTCTTCGAGGCGCGACACGACGCCGAGGATGCCGAAGATGATCTCGGCATCGACGCCGTCCTTCTCCATTTCCTTGATACGCAGGTGCGGGTCGCCGGGGCGGCGCTCGCCGCGCTTGCCGGCATCGTAAAGGCCAGTCTCGGCCATTTTGTCGACCCGGTAATTCTGGCCGGGGACAAAAGGTGCGCCGACCGAGCCGACCGCACCAGGAATGCCCATGTGAACGCCGGCTTTGGTCGTCCATTTCGGACCGTCCGGGCCGTCTTCGACAAACGGCATGCGGTCCTTGAACTCGCGCGCCGCGTTTTCGATAAACAGCCCGGGCGGCAGCCACGGCAGGTCCAAATGGCAATCGGCCGAAATCCTGCGGTACTGCATCGCGCCCTCCCGTTTTCACATTGTCGTGACGACTTTACGCCGATTATCCCTGCTGAACACCCACAACGGCGCATGCAAGGGGGGCGAGATATGCGGCGGGCGCGCGGATTGTCGCGGTCACGGGTTGCCGGTGCCGGCGATCTGGCGCAGATGGTCGAGACATTGAATGCGGTCGGCGGTGAAATCGCCGTCTTCCCACCAGCGACGCGTATCGGCCAGAAGCTGGCCGACACGGTGACCGGGGGCGATACCGAGCGCGGTAACGTCGTTGCCGCCGAGCGGAAAAACCGGTGGCTCCCAGGCGGCCATCGTCAGCGTTGCCGTGAGGCGCTGGTTGTTGAAATCCGCATGTTCCGCCGCGACCAGCCGCGCGAGATCGCGGTAGCGTTCTTTGCCAAGCCGGTATCGTGCCAGCCGTCGGGCCTTGTCGTCGTCGGCGAGGTCGATCGGCCACGGCGGCGCCAGACCGGCCAACCGGTCGCGCGAGGCGTTCGACAGGTGCAGCCGCTGCGCCAGCGCCGCCGCCCCGCCGCGCGTGACATCGATTATTGCGGCCAGCCGGAGCAGCGGGTCGCGCGCTGCCGGATCGAGTTGGATCAGGCGGGCCAGTCGATCGAGTCGTATGGCTTCCGGCAATAGCGCGGCGAGAACGCCGTCTTCCGTCATCAGCCGCAAGGCGCGCATCGGGTTGGGAACGTCGAGCAGCCGCAGCAATTCCTGCGCGACGCGCTCTGCCGAGAGAAGGGACAGCCGCGACGCTGCGGCGTGACAGGCAGCGCGGGCTGCCGCATCTCCGTCGCCGCCGCCAAACCGCGCCTCGAACCGGTAGTATCGCAGGATTCGCAGCACGTCCTCGTCGATGCGGCGCGCCGCATCGCCGACAAACCGCACGCGGTGCGCCGGAAGATCGGCGAGACCGCCGACCGGGTCGTGCAGAACGCCGTCCGGGTCGAGGTAGATCGCGTTGATCGTAAAGTCACGCCGCGTCGCATCTTCATGCCAATCAGCGTCGAACGCCACCCGTGCGTGCCGGCCGTCGGTTTCGGTGTCGCGCCGCAATGTCGTGATTTCGAAATGGCGCGGCGGCACGATGGCGGTGACCGTGCCGTGTGCGATCCCGGTCGGGACTGCCTTGATCCCGGCCTGACGCAGTGCAGCAAGGATCGCTTCGGGGCGCGCCGGTGTGGCGAGATCGAGATCGGCGATGTCGCGGCCGAGCAGTGAGTCGCGGACGCAGCCGCCGACAAACCGTACGGCGATGCCGGCGGCGCCGAATGCCGCCAGCAATGCCTGTGTCGCCGGCTCCTGCAGCCAGGGTTGCGGCGCGATCCGGGACGGGGGCGGCATGATTACGGGTGCCGGGTTGGGTCAATATGGCCCGGCGTGATCTGCCCGTTCTCCCAGTGCGGCGGTATATAAAGACCGGTTTCGGCGGTGCCGAAATGGACCGAAACGAAAACCAGTACCGCCGCTAGCAGAACGACACCGGACCCGGCCAGCCACAGCCAGGGTACATCCTGCGCCTGCAATTCCGTGCCACCGCCCGGCTGCCGTCTTGCGGTGGCCCACAGCAGATAAACTACCGTCGGCAACGCGAGCGGTAGAACAATGGTCAGGGCTACCCGGAACATCGCGGCACGGTGCGCCCGATCCCGGTCAAACCGCCAGAACCTCGGCAAGGTTCACCAGGATGCCGGCGGTGGCGCCCCAGATGTTGCGGCCTTCATACGGCAGCCGGAAAAAGCAGCGGCGATAGGTCCCGACGTCGCGCTCGATCCGTTCATGGTTGCCGCTATTCAAAACATAGCTAAGCGGCACCTCGAAGGCTTCGGCGACCTCATAGGGATCGATCGTCAGCGAAAACAGCGGCGCGACGATGCCGACAATCGGGGTGATCTCAAAGCCGGTGCCGGTGACGTAAGTGTCGAGCCGGCCGATCACATTAACGTGTTCGCGCGACAGGCCGACTTCTTCTTCGGTCTCGCGCAGGGCCGCAGCGACGTGGTCCGCGTCCTGCGGTTCAACGCGGCCGCCGGGAAACGAAATCTGCCCGGCATGCGCCGAAAGATGCGCCGTCCGCTGCGTCAGCAGCACGGTCATGCCGTCCGCACGATCGATGAGCGGCACCAGCACGGCGGCAGGGCGCAAGGCCGTGCTCGGCGGCGTCAGGCCGGGGTTGAGATCGTGGTCGCCGCGAATGACCTGGCGCAAGGCCGCCGCTTCGAGCGGGTCGTCGCTGCCGCCAAAGCCGCGCCGCCCCGGCTGCAACTGCGTCAGGCGCTGAATAAGCCGCGCGCGGTCCATCGGAATTTGCCGTGCCTCAGAAAAAGCCGTTCGTGGGGCGCGACAATGGGATGCAGCGCCTGCCGCGGCAAGCTTTTCTCAGATGTCCTCGCCGGGATCGCCGAGGCTGAAGAACATGCCGCCGCTCCACACGCCGAACTGGGCCTCGCCGTCGATCACTTCTTCGGCACCGAGATCGGCGAGTTCGTAGAACACCGGCCGGGCGATGCGCGCTTCCAGGCCGGGCCGCACCAGCACATAAGGAGCCGGAGTGCCGTCTTCGGCGGTCTCGATGCGTAACGGCCGCTCCGGCCCCGCGGTCACAATATCGTCCAGATTGGTTCGGAAAATGAGCTGACGATCATGGCCTTCGCCTTGCATTCCTTGCGCATCGAGGGCGACGGCGATGAAAGGTGCATCTTCGACTGTGACCCGGCCGCGTTCGGCCGGGGTGACAAGCCAGTAGGTGCCGTCGTCGTCGCGGCGCAGCACGGAGGCGAACAGCTTGACGAGCGACGGACGGTTGATGGGAGAGCCGCGGTAATACCATGTCCCGTCGCGCGCGATGCGCATGTCGAGATCGCCGAGTTCGACCGCCGGCCGTCGCCCCCGCGAGGGGGACTGGGTAGCGGAAGAATTGCCGGAAGGGGGTTTTTCCATCAGTGTCGGCGGCGATGCCGCGCCTAGAAAGGAATCGGACAGATTGAGCGCAACCACATCGGTAAACACGGGTCCGGCCAATACGGTTCAGACCGATCTCGTTGCCGAGGTCGAAGCGCTGGGCGAGCGGCTGAGCTTTGTGCGCGACCGCATCGGCGACATTATCTTTGGCCAGCACGAGGTAATCGAGCAAGCGTTGATCACGCTGCTGTCGGGTGGCCATGCCTTGCTGATCGGGGTTCCAGGGCTTGCGAAGACGCGTCTCGTCGAGACTTTGGGCACTGTGCTCGGGCTCGACGACAAGCGCATCCAATGCACTCCGGATCTGATGCCGGCCGATATTCTCGGCTCCGAGGTGCTGGAGGAAAGCGAGACCGGGCGGCGCTCCTTCCGCTTTTTGAGCGGGCCGGTGTTCTGCCAACTGCTGATGGCCGATGAAATCAACCGCGCCAGCCCCCGCACGCAATCGGCGCTGTTGCAGGCGATGCAGGAAGGCCGCGTCTCGATCGCCGGGCAATATCATCCATTGCCGCGGCCGTTTCATGTGCTGGCGACACAAAACCCGCTGGAGCAGGAAGGCACCTATCCGCTGCCGGAAGCGCAACTCGACCGCTTTCTGTTGCAGATCGATGTCGATTACCCCGATCGCGAGGTCGAACGACGCATCCTGATCGCGACCACCGGTGTCGCCGAACAGCCGCCGCGACAGGCGATGACTGCGGACGAATTGCTGGCGGCGCAGCGCCTGGTGCGGCGTATTCCGGTCGGCGAAAGCGTCGTCGATGCGATCCTGACGCTGGTTGCAGCCGGCCGGCCCGACCCTGCCGCCGAGGGGCCGCGGCGCTTTGTCGCCTGGGGGCCGGGGCCGCGCGCCGGACAAGCCTTGATGCTGGCCTGCCGCGCCCGCGCCCTGATCGACGGGCGGTTGGCGCCTTCGGTGGATGATGTTCTGGCGCTGGCGGCGCCGGTCTTGCGGCACCGCATGGCGGTCAGCTTCGCCGGCCGTGCGGAAGGCGTGACGGTGACGCGCGTGATCGAACAGATGGCGATGCCGCTGCGGTGATCTCCGATCAGGGTCTGAGGGCGACGTCCTGGCGCGGCCCGACGCCGGTCGCGTTGCGCGACCGTGCCGAGCAGGCCGCCTCGGCCTTGCCGGCGCTGCTGGTCGCGGCTGAGCGTGTCGCCTCGACCGTGGCGCAAGGCGTTCATGGCCGGCGCCGGATCGGGCAAGGGGAGACGTTCTGGCAGTTCCGGCAATACGAGCCGGGCGATGCGGCCAGCCGGGTCGATTGGCGCGAAAGCGCAAAATCGCAACGGCTCTACGTCCGCGAGACCGAATGGGAAGCGGCACAGAGCGTGTGGCTGTGGCGCGATGCCTCGGCCTCGATGGATTACAGTTCGGCCGGCTACATCTCAGGGGCCGAATGGCCGACCAAACGCGATCGCGCCGAACTGATTCTGGTGGCGCTCGCAAGCCTTCTGGTGCGCGGCGGTGAGCGGCTGACCTTGCTCGGCAGCGGCCTCACACCGATCGGCGGCCGGGTGTCGCTGAGCCGTCTGGTTCACCTGATCGAGGCACCGGCGAGGCCGGCAGCGGTGGGCTTGCCGATTTTTGAACCGTTGCCGCGTTCCGGCCAACTCGTGCTTATCGGCGATTTCCTGGCGCCGCTGGAACGGGTCAATGCGGCGATCGCAGGGTTCGCCGCCGCCGGGCTGAAAGGCCATTTGCTGCAGATCGTTGATCCGGCGGAAGAGGATTTGCCGTTTGCCGGCCGGGTGCGGTTTGAGGGCGTCGAAGATCGCGACGATGTCGTGATCAGCCGGGTCGAAACCGTACGCGAGGACTACCACAAGCGTTTTCAGGAGCATCGCGACGGGCTCGCGGCGATTGCGCGGGCCGTCGATTGGACGCTCGGCTATCACCGCACCGATCGGCCGCCGCATCTGGCGCTGCTCGCGCTGCACGCCGCGTTGACCGCGGATCGTCGGCGATGACGCTCCTGCGGTTTCTGAGCCGTTTCGGTAATAGCGGACGATAAATGCTCGCGCTCGGTTCCCTGGCGTTTGCGTCCCCGTGGCTGCTCGCTGCATTGGTCGCGCTGCCGGTGATCTGGTGGCTGCTGCGGGTGACGCCGCCGGCGCCGCGGCGCATCGCCTTTCCGGCAATCCGGCTGCTGCTCGGTCTGACGCCGCGCGAGGAAACCCCGGCACGTACGCCGTGGTGGCTGATACTGCTGCGCACCGTACTGGCGGCGCTGGTGATTCTCGGGCTGGCGCATCCGCTGTTGAACCCGCAGACAAGGCTCGGCGGCAGCGGGCTGGTGGCTCTTGTTATCGATGATGGCTGGGCGGCGGCGCGCGACTGGAACAAACGTCAGGCGGCCGCTCGCGACATCCTGGCCGAGGCGGCGCGCGAAGACCGGCAGATCGTGTTGCTGACGACGGCGCCATCGGCGGCGGAGGAGGCTGCCCCGGCGCTTGCGCCTATTCGCGCAGCGGATGCGCGCGCCGCGGTGCAGGCGCTGCAGCCGAAGCCGTGGCCGGTGGACCGCGCGGCGGCGCTGGCCCGGCTTGCCGCAATGCCGTTGCCGCAAGGCACGGCCTCGGTCTGGCTCAGCGACGGCGTTGCGGATGATGGTGCGGCCAAGCTTGCCGCTTATCTGGCCGGGCATGGCTCGCTGCGCTATCTCGAGGCGGCGCCCGGCGATACGCCGCGGCTGCTGGCGGCCGAGGCCGATCCGAGCGAACTGGCCGGCAAGGATCTGGGCGTCGTGGTGCGCTCGCTGCCGGTACCGTCACCGCGCGCGGTGACGGTGCGCGCCAGTGCCGAGGACGGCGCCCTGCTGGCGCGCGACGCCGGCACTATCGCGCCAGGTGACGACAGCACCGCGATCCGCCTCGCGATGCCGAGTGAGTTGCGCAACCGGGTGACGCGTATCGATGTCGAAGGCGACGAATCAGCCGGCGCGGTGCTGTTGATCGATGAGCGCTGGCGGCGCCGGCCGGTCGGTGTCGCGGCTCCCGCAAACACCACAGGGCAACCTCTGCTCAGCGAAAATTATTACCTCGAACGCGCGCTTGGCCCGTTTACCGAGGTGCGCCGCGGCGCTGCGGCCGACCTGCTGAAACGCGAGATCGCGGTGCTGATCTATTCCGATGCCGGTCCGGATTCGCCGACGGAAGAAGATGCCGTGCGCAAATGGGTCGAGGGTGGCGGCGTGCTGCTGCGCTTTGCCGGGCCGCGCCTTGCCGAGCAGAGCGACCATCTGCTGCCGGTGCGGCTGCGGCGCGGCGGCCGCACGATCGGCGGCGCACTGTCGTGGGAGAAACCGGCAAAGCTGGCGCCGTTTGCCGCCGACAGCCCGTTTGCGGGGCTTGCGGTTCCCGCTGATGTCACGGTGTCGCGCCAGGTGCTGGCGGAGCCCGACCTCGATCTTGCCAACAAGACCTGGGCGCGCCTCGCCGATGGCACGCCGCTGGTAACGGCGGAAAAGATCGGTCAAGGCTGGATCGTGCTGGTGCATACGACCGCCAATGCCGAGTGGTCGAACCTTGCGCTATCCGGGCTGTTCGTGCAGATGCTGCGGCGCGTGGTCGCGATGAGCCAGGGGGTCGCGGCGAATGGTGATGGCACGCTGGCACCGGTCGAGACGCTCGACGGCTTTGGCCGGTTGCAGCACGTCCCGCCGGGGGCACGGCCAATCTCCGGCAAGGAGATCGCAACCGCGATCCCGTCACCGCAGCATCCGCCGGGGTTTTACGGCACCGCCGATGCGCGTCGCGCGCTGAACCTGTCGCCCGGGATCGCCAAGCTGATACCGATCGGTGATCTGCCGGCTGGCGTCGCGCGCGAATCTTTCGCCCGCAGCCCGGAAGTCGATATCCGGCCGCCTTTGCTGACCGTGGCCTTGCTGCTCGCGCTGCTCGATCTGCTGATCGCCTATGCATTGCGCGGCCTGCTGCGGTTGCGCCCGGCGCGGATTGCGGCCGGTGCCATGATTGCCGCTGCGTTGTTGTCAGCCGGTGCGGCGCATGCCGATGATGCATTTGTCGTGCGTGCCACCTCCGAGCTGCGACTCGCTTATATCCAGACCGGCGACAAGGCGGTTGATGCGGTCAGCCGGGCTGGGCTGGTGGGTTTGACGCAGACGCTCAACCGGCGCACCGCGGTGGAAACCGCCGAGCCGCTCGCGGTCGATATCGAAACCGACGACCTGATCTTTTTTCCGCTGCTTTATTGGCCGGTCACGGCGAGCCAACCGCCGCCATCGCCACGTGCCGCCGAGCGGGTCAACCGCTATCTCGAAACCGGCGGCACGATCCTCTTTGACACGCGCAATTCCGGCGAGGAAACGCCCGGCCCCTATGGCAGCGATGCGTCCTCGCAGGCACAGCTGCGGCGTCTCGTGGCCGGGGTCAAGATACCGCCGCTCACCCCAATTCAGCCCGATCACGTCCTGACCAAATCATTCTATCTGCTGCATGATTTTCCCGGCCGGTGGAACAGCGGGCAGGTGTGGACCGAACCGGTGGAAGACCGCGTCAATGACGGGGTGTCGAGCGTTATCGTCGGCGGCAATGACTGGGCCGGCGCCTGGGCGGTCGACGAGCAGGGCCGCCCGGCCTTTGCCTGCGTGCCCGGCGGTGAGCAGCAGCGCGAGATGGCGATGCGGTTCGGTGTCAACCTCGTGATGTATGTGCTGACCGGCAACTACAAGACCGATCAGGTGCACGTCCCGGCAATCCTCGAACGGCTTGGCCAATGATCGCCGCGCTGGGCGGCAGTGCGTATACGCTGGCGGCCTCGCCGCTATTGCCGTGGTGGTTGCTGGCAGCCCTGGCCATTGCCGCGCTCGCGGTTCTGGCGTTCGGCCTGTGGCGGCGAGCCGGCGGTATTGCGTGGCGGGCGGCGGCGCTGGCGATGCTGCTGGCGATCCTCGTCAACCCGTCGCTGGTTGAGGAAAAGCGCCAGCCCTTGCGTGATGTGGCGATGGTTGTCGTCGACGAATCGCCGAGCCAGAAGATCGGCGACCGCGAGAAGGCGACCGAGGCGGCGCTGGCCGCGCTGACCAAGCGGCTCGCGGAGGAAAAGGACCTCGATGTTCGGGTCGTCCGTGCCGGCAAGCCGCAGCCGGGCAGCGGCGATGACGGCACCAAGCTGTTCACCGCGCTCAACCGGGCGATGTCGGATATTCCGCGCCAGCGCCTCGCCGGCGTGGTGATGATCACCGACGGCCAGGTGCATGACATACCGGTCGGCGCCCCCGCGACCGCGGCGCAGGAATTAGGGGCACCGCTGCAGGTGCTGCTGTCGGGGCATCCGGACGAGCGCGACCGCCGGCTGGTGGTCGCCCAGGCGCCGAGCTTTGCGCTGGTCGGCAAGGACATGCCGCTCAAAATCCGGGTCGAGGATTTGCCGGCCGCGGATGATGCCGCGGCGTCGGGGCCGGAGCATCAGGCGCGGCTGACCTGGCGCAAGGATGGTGGCGATCCGCATCAACTGATGGTGCCGGTAGGCCGCGACGTTCCGCTATCAGTGCCGATCGATCACGGCGGCCCGAACGTCCTGGAACTCGAGGTCGAGCCGGGACCGAACGAACTGACGCTTGCGAACAACCGCGCCGCGGTGGTTGTCAACGGGGTGCGCGATCGCTTGCGGGTGCTGCTGGTATCCGGCGAGCCGCACACCGGCGAGCGCGTCTGGCGCAACATCCTGAAATCCGACCCATCGGTCGATCTCGTGCATTTTACGATCCTGCGGCCGCCGGAAAAGCAGGACGGCACGCCGATCCGTGAATTGTCGCTGATCGCTTTCCCGATCCGCGAATTGTTTGATGTAAAGCTCGATGATTTTGACCTGATCATCTTTGACCGCTACAGCCGGCGCGGCATCATTCCGCAATCCTATATCGAGAACGTCGTGCGCTATGTCCGCAATGGCGGCGCTTTTCTCGAAGCGGCGGGGCCGAGTTTCGGCACGCCGATGAGTCTCTTCCGCACGCCGCTCGGGGATATTTTGCCGGCCGAGCCGACCGGCAATGTCGATGAGGAAGGGTTCAAGCCGCAACTGACCGATCTCGGGCGGCGTCACCCGGTGACCGAGGATTTGAGCGGTGCCGGCAAACCCGGTGAAGCGCCAAGCTGGGGCCGCTGGTTCCGACAGGTCGATGCTCGGGTGCATCACGGCGACGTGGTGATGAGCGGCGATCACGGGGAGCCGCTGCTGGTGCTCGACCACGTCGGCAAAGGCCGGGTGGCGCAGCTTTTGTCCGACCAGATGTGGCTGTGGGCGCGCGGTTTCGAAGGCGGCGGGCCGCAGGCCGAGCTATTGCGCCGCCTCGCCTATTGGCTGATGAAGGAGCCTGATCTCGAGGAGAACGATCTGCGTGCCGAGGTCGAGGGCGACCTGCTCAAGGTGACACGTCAGTCGCTGGCGCCCGACAATCCGCCGATCCACATCACCGCGCCCGACGGCAAAGTGACGACCCTGGCGTTGGCGCCGGAAAATGGTGGGCGCAGCGGCGGCACGATGGCGATCTCGCAGATGGGGCTGTATCGCGTCACCGACGGCACCCACACGGCGCTCGCCGCCGCCGGGCCGTTGAACCCGGTGGAACTGGCGGATGTGCGCGCGACGCCCGACAAGCTGATGCCGCTCGTCAAGGCAAGCGGTGGCGGCGTGTTCTGGGCCGGCGACGGCACGATTCCCGAAGTGCGCCGTGTCTCGCCGGGCCGCACGGCGTCCGGCCACGGCTGGATGGGTATCCGCGAAAACGGCGACTACGTCGTCACCGGTTTCAGCGAGATCCCGCTATTCCCGGCTCTCGCGGCGCTGTTGCTGGCGGTCGGGCTGCTGGTTGCGGCGTGGCGGCGCGAGGGGCGGTAGGCGTCGGGATTGCGTCGCCCTGCCGGCGGTGACAAAGAATAAGAATGACGAGAGCAAACCGTAAAAATCATCCGATTGGTGGCGTGACCCGTGCTGCGTAGCATTCTCGCGCCGATCCACCCCGATGGCTGGAAGTTCGTCGCCATCGCCGCCGCCGTTTCGGTTGTGCTCTACCTGTTGTGGCATCCGCTCGGGTGGTTCGGGCTGATCGTCACATTGTGGGTGGCGTATTTCTTTCGCGATCCGTGGCGCGTCACGCCGACCCGAGCCGGCATCATCATCAGCCCGGCGGATGGGGTGGTGGTCTCGCTGACAGCGGCGGCGCCGCCACCGGAACTGGAGATGGGAACGGCGCCGGTGCCGCGCATCGGCATTTTTCTCAACCTGCTGGATGTGCATATCGCCCGCGCCCCTTTGGCGGGCCGCATCGCGGCGCTGCGCTATACCAAGGGGCGCTTCATCAACGCCAGTCTCGACAAGGCCAGCCTCGACAATGAGCGGCTGGCAGTGCGGCTTGCTCCGGCCGATTCGCCCGAGATCGCGTTTGTTTTAATCGCCGGGCTGGTGGCGCGGCGCATTGTTTGCCCAGCCTACGAAGGCCAGCTTCTGGCGGTCGGTGAGCGCATCGGACTCATTCGCTTCGGATCGCGTGTCGATGTCTATTGCCCGCCGCCCTATCTGCCGCTCGTCTCGCTCGGACAACGCACGATTGCCGGCGAAACCGTGCTGGCCGACCGCACCGCATCGCAGCCGGCCGGCGAGGGGGTGTCGCATTGATCGCTTGATCGTGAGTTCGGCCGCGGTCAATTCGTGTACAATCGCAACACCAGAGGCTTCCGTTTAACAGAAAGGTCCTTGGCGATGCGATCGTCCAAGGCGCAGATGCGGGCGCGGATGCGCAACCCGCGGGTACGGGTGCGCCGGCTATCTCACCTGTCGGTCAACCGCATGGTGCCCAACGTGTTAACGTTGCTGGCATTGTGCGCCGGCATGACCGCGATCCGCTTTGCGATCAACGGCAATTTTGAATATGCGACCTTCACGATCATCGCGGCCGGTGTGTTTGACGGCCTGGACGGCCGACTCGCGCGCCTACTGAAGGCGACATCGAGTTTCGGCGCCGAACTCGACAGCCTGTCGGATTTCATCAGCTTTGGCGTGGCCCCGGCCGCAGTGCTGTATCTGTGGACGATGGCGCAGTGGCACAGCATCGGCTGGGCGATCGTGCTGGTATTTGCGGTGTGTTGTGCGCTGCGCCTAGCGCGGTTCAACACGCAGCTTGGTGCGGAGCCACCGCCTTATGCCGCCAATTTCTTCAGCGGTGCGCCGGCTCCGGCGGGGGCGGGTCTCGTCATGTTGCCGATGTTTGTCAGTTTCGAGTGGGGCGATTGGATCGCCCGCTCGCCGTATCTGAATGGCATCTGGATCAGCGTCGTTGCGCTGATGATGGTCAGCACGGTGCCGACCGTGTCGCTGAAACGCATCCGTATTCCGCATCAGCACGTCATCCCGACATTGCTCGGAGTCGGGTTGATGACGGCATTTTTCACGACCGCGCCGTGGCCGACGCTGACTTTTGTCGGCGCCGTCTATATCGCCTCGATTCCGATGACCATTCGCTCGTCGCTGCGCCTGCGCCGGGCTTACGAGGCTCGGCAGACGGAATTGCGGCAGGCGGATTTGCAGCAAGCCGAAACCGCTGGACTGGCAACATCGCCGCCGCAGTCGGTCGTGTCGTCCGTCGCGTCGCCGACAACAGGATCGCCGTCGCCGCATTTGCCGGTTGACGGCGGAAATGCAGCACCCGGCGCTTGGCGTCACTGACCGGGCTGATGTTTTGCCTCAGTCGGGGAGCCTCAGCGGCGGAGCCTCAGTCGGGATAGATCGCGATATTCGCCGCGACCGCGGCTGCGACGTATACTTCGTAACGACGCCGCGCACGTCGCAGGCGCCGAGCGTGCCGCCCTTCCGGTGGCGGCGCGGAGGGGTTATGTCGGCCTCCGAACCTTTTCGCGCGTCACGACAACGTCGCCTGCCGCGGTCAATTTGACGAGGTTGACGGTGTGTATGTATTCCGGCGAACCCGAATAATACGCGGGCACGGCGCCGCAGCCGACCTTGACGGCGCGGTCCCAATGGCCGAGCGCAAGGTAATCAGCCGCCGTATCGCGGATCATTGCATCGCTGATCAACCACGACGGGCGCAGCGGGTTGTGCCAGGTTTCCGGCGGCTCGTAATGGCCATGTCCCATCGCGATGTGCCACCGCGCCTGGCGCGGCAGCGGGTCATGCAACGGCACCATGTCGAGGTAGTCGTGGTGCGCATTGCCCCAGATTTCGAGCTGCCGGTTTGGGAAGGCGACCGTGCGATCATGGGTGATGCCGAGAATGCTGAGGTTCGGAATCGAGCCGAAACCGCCTTTGATCCACACCGAATCCTTGGTCAGCAGCGGATCATGGTTGCCGGGCAGCAGCACGATCGGCAGTCCGGCATCGGCAAGGGCTTGCCCTGCGCGATCGATCGTTGCGGTCGACACCATGTGGTTGTCGAACGTGTCTCCGGCCAGCAATACGATGTCGGCGTCGAGTTCACGCGCCGTTGCCAGCACGTCGCGCAGCCCGGCCACGCCGTCGCCGGCATGGAGCGCGGCGATACGGTCGTCATCGACATGCAGGTCGGAGCTATGGACGAGAACGATGTCAGTGTTTGTGTCGTCCTCAGAGGCTTGTGTATCCGCCATTCTTATTCCCGGCTGGTCTGATTTTGTCCCGTCTGATGTCATCCCGGCCTGCGCTGGGATGACATCGTTATGCAAGGCGCCGCGGCGAAACGCCGTTCACGTCCGTTCGAAATCGATCCGTTCGGTAACGGGCAGGCCATAAAGCCGGCGGCGCAAGCAGTCGAGGCCGAGTTCGGCGGCGCCGAGCCGCACCCATTCGCGGCCACCGAGGATGCGCGAGCGGCGCGATACCGGGTCGCCGTGGCCGGCGATCGCGAGGCAGATCGTGCCGCCGAAATCGATCCGGTCGGGGCCGTCGTCGAGTTCGATCAGGACCGCCAGCGCGTGGGTGGCGCCACTTTGCTGGCGCGCCGCTTCGGCCGCAGCCTCGGCGCTCTCACGAGTGATCTCGACCGTTTCCGTCAGGCGAAGCGCGTCCCATAACTCATTGATGTCGCGTGCGACGATGCCGCGCCGAAAGATCTTTTCGGCCCCCGGCAACGGCGCGAGGCGCATGGCGATCTGGCCGCTGGTAAACATTTCGACGACAGCGAGCGATGCGTCGCGAGCAGCGAGCGCCTTTAGAATGACGCCTTCGAGTGTTTCGTCATCCTCCGCCATGATGAAATTGCCGAGCCGCTTGCGAATTTCGGCAACCACGGGGCCGAGCTTGTCATCGATATCGGCATCGTTGGCACCGCGCACGGTCAGCTTTGTCTCGATCTGCGGATAGTGCGCTCGAAAGCCAAGCTTGGCGCTGCCGTCCGGCACCAGTTCTTCCACGCCGGTCAGCATCGAATCGACATGCGACTCGCCAAGCCCGTAAGAGTGAAAGCGTTTCAACCGGATCGCAGTCTGCGTGCCGCTGCGCGCCAGAAGGCGCGGGATGATCTGTTCTTCCAGCATGCGCCGCAATTCGCGCGGCACACCGGGGGTGAAGAAGAACCGCGCCTTGCCGATATCGAGCGCAAAACCGCAGGCCGTGCCGATCGGGTTGTCGAGAATTTCGGCGGTCGACGGCAGCATCGCCTGCTTGCGGTTGTTTGGCGACATGACGCGGCTGCGGCGCTGAAAAAACGCCTCCATCGTCGCCAGCCATTCCTCGTTCAGCACCAGGTCGACGCCAGCGGCCTTGGCGGCGATTTCCTGTGACAGATCGTCGACCGTCGGCCCGAGACCGCCATTCACGATGACCGCATCGGCCCGTGCAGCGGCTTGCTGGAACGCCGCGAGCAACTCCTCGCGATCGTCTCCGACCGTGGTGCCCCAGCGCACCGACAGCCCGACATCCTCAAGCTTTTGGGCGGCATAACTGAAATTGGAATTGACGATCTTGCCGGTCAGGACTTCGTCGCCGGTGCAGATGATCTCGATGCGCATCAAACAGGGCCTTTCGGGATCATTAAATGTCGTGGCGGTAACTATCGTGATTTCCGCGCGCTGTCGATCAATCCGAGCGCGCACGCCGGTATACCCAAGGACATACCTGCTCTTCCCGGCTCGGCGGTGAATTTTCGGATCAGCCGCCAACCGATCGGATTTGACAGGTGTCGTTCCAAGAAATTTTAACGCGAAGGACGCAGAGGAAACACAAAGGACGCGAAGGTGCCGGTTCTGCGCGAAGCGCTTTAATCTAACGGATTGGCGCCGGTAGGAATTGTTGCGCTTCGCGCGACTCAATGCCCTTGCGTCTTTTGCGTTTCCTCTGCGTCCTTTGCGTTAAAGACTTCCTCAGCACATGAAGTTGAGTTTCAACCCTGGCTCCGGCCACTGCATGACACCGAGTTGGCCCGAAGCGGACAGCGAGATGTAGGCGGTGCGCATGTCGGCGCCGCCGAAGCAGATATTGGTGGGGTAGACATCGGGCATCTTGACCTGCCGGATGACCTGACCGGCCGGTGAGATGACGGTGATGTGACCAGTGATCAACGTCGCGACGCAGACGTTGCCAGCGGCATCGATCGCGAGGCTGTCAAAGCGCTGGAACCCCGGCAAACCGCACAGGATGCGGCCGGTATAGGGAGCAGGGAACGGCTCTTTCTTCAGCACGCCCGGTGATTCGATGTCGAACGCGAAGATGCGCGAGCTTTCTGTGTCGGCGACGTACACAATCTTTTCGTCCGGCGACAGGCCGACGCCATTCGGGCTCAGCATCGGATGCACCAGTTCGACGATTTTTGACCCATCAGGCAACGCGTAATAGAGGCCGCCGTGATCGCGGTTGCGTGCATAACGCTTGCCGAGATCGGTGAAGTAGAAGCCGCCCTGCTTGTCGAACACGAGATCGTTCGGCGCCGACAATTTGTGCGCGCCGGCATGCGTGTAGAGCAGCTTGGTGTCGCCGGTCTTCGGGTCGATCCGCTGAATATAGCCGCCGGCATAATCGAGCGCGGGGCCGGTTGACAGAAACCGCGTGCTCGACTCATAGACGGCGCCGCCATTGTTGCAGACGTAGAGCGCACCGTCAGGGCCGGTTGCGACCCCGTTGGGGCCGCCGCCGGCCTTGCCGATCTCGGTCTTGCTGCCGTCCGGTGCGACGCGCGTGACTTTTTTTCCCGAAATTTCACCGAGGATCACCGACCCGTCGGCCATCCATACCGGCCCCTCGGGGAAGCCGAGATCGGAGGCCACAATGCGAACGTCATCTGCCATGTTTTTCACTCCGCCGTTGGGATCGCAGGGCGTGGGCCGGATTTAGGAATTGACCCGCCGGATCAGCCCGGCCCAGGTGTCGAGCATCGGCACGATCTTGTCGGCGCCTTCCGGCGGCAATCCCGCGACGACGCGTGCCACGCCGAGTTCCTTGTATTTCATCAACTGGTCGTAATCCGCGGCGGCGCCGAACATCGTGATCGGCGCGTCGGCGAGGGTGCGGCCGGCCTCGGCCAGCATTTCCTTATATTTCGGGAAATACTCATCGAAATTGCCGTAGATCGCGCGGCCGGCGATCGGAATCCAGCCATTGCCGTAGCGCACGGCGCGGCGCGCGGCGTGCGGGAAGGCGCCGCCGACGATAATCGGCAACGGGTTCTGCACCGGCTTCGGCCAGGTCATCATCGTCGGGAAATCGACGAGGTCGCCGTGATATTCCGGCTTTGACTTGGTCCAGATTTCGCGCATCGCCTCGACCTGCTCGCGCATCCGCTTGAAGCGCGATTTGAAGTCGGTGCCGTGGTCTTCCATTTCGTCCTGGTTCCAGCCGCCGCCGATCCCGAACAGGAAGCGGCCGCCCGACACCTGGTCAAGGGATGCCGCCAGCTTTGCCGTCTGGATCGTGTCGCGCTGGATGACGAGGCAGACGCCGGTGCCGATCTTGAGTTTTTTGGTGGCGGCCGCGGCAGCGGTCAGGATCACGAACGGGTCCATTGCGTCGTAGTACATTTTCGGCAGGTCGCCGCCGCCGGGAAACGGCGATTTGCGGCTCAGCGGAATGTGAGAATGCTCCGGCGCCCATAGCGACTCGAAACCGCGTGCCTCGCATGCCTGCGCCAGATCGATGATCGGCATCGAATAGTCCGTGTGAAACATGAAGGCGCCGAAATCCATCGTTCCGCTCCCGTTTTGCGTGCCATCCGTGGCGCGATAATGCCATTCTTCGGGCCGTCGTCGAGGCTCGCGTTTCGCGCCGGTGGATTGATAAGCTGGCTGATAGATTTCTTTCCTTACGATCTGCAACCCTGCGATGATCGATACCGGATTGTCGTGGGGCCAGTTCGCGAGCTACCCTGAACGACGTTCACAAAAGCAAAGGTGAGGGTGATGGCGGGGTGGAACGAACAGAACCTTGAATTGGGCGACGTCAAGCTGCACGTGCGGCGCGGCGGGCAGGGGCGCCCGGTCCTCGTTCTCCATCACGATATCGGCACCCTCGACCGCACCGCGTTTTACGACGCGCTGGCCGATCGGTTCGATGTGATCGTGCCGCGCCATCCCGGCTTTGGTGAAGTCGAACGGCCGCAATGGATGCGCCACCCGCGCGACATCGCCGCCTTGTACCAGTGGATGTTGTCCGATCTCGGCGTCGAGCGCGCCAGCCTCGTGGGCCTCGGCTTTGGCGGCTGGATCGCTGCCGAAATGGTGGCCCTCGCGCCGCGCGATTTTCACCGCGTCGTGCTGGTCGGCGCGATGGGTGTAAAGCCGCCGGAAGGCGACATCTTCGACCAGGCGATTGTCAGTTACATCGATTACGCCAAGGCCGGTTTTCACGCCGAGGCAGCCTTTGACAAGGTGTATGGTGATGTCTCGACCGACCAGCTCGTCGCCTGGGATTTGTGCCGCGAGATGAGTTTTCGCATCGCGTGGAAGCCGTACATGCACAGTCAGACGCTGCCGCATCTACTGGGCGGCGTTAAGGCGCCGGCATTGGTCGTGTGGGGTGATGACGACAAGATCGTGCCGCGGAGCGCCGGCGAACTCTATGCCCGCTCGCTGCGCGAGGCGCGCTTTGAGGTGGTCGCCAATTCCGGCCATTGCGTCGATATGGAACAGCCGGAGGCGCTAGCCCGGCTGGTGACACCGTTCATCGACCAGAATTGAGGATACTTCCTCTCTTCGCCCTTTGGGAGAAAGAGGGTGAGGCGGGTCGGTTGGGCTAGCGTCCTGGGATCCGGCTCATCCCGACCCTCTCCATCAGGGGCGGAGAGGGAGCGAGAAGGAGAATTTCATGCACCAGATGTACTTTACCGAACAGCCGATGTCGGCTTATCCCGCGCAGGAAGGGCTGGATTTCGGCTCGACCGCGCTGATGTTTTCGAACAAGCATTTCGACCCGGTAGCCGGCAGCCGTCTCTACAACGAATATCTCGACCATTACCTTTATGCCGAGGAGATGGGTATCGAGGGCATCATGCTGAACGAGCACCACAATGCGCCGTTCTGCATGCAGGCGAAGTGCAACGTGTTCGCCTCGATCCTCGCCGCCGCAACCAAGAAGGTAAAGATCGTCCTGCTCGGCAACCCGCTGCCGTTGGCGGAGAACCCGGTGCGGCTCGCCGAGGAATTGTCGATGATCGACATGATCTCGCAAGGCCGCCTCGTTTCCGGCTTTGTCCGCGGCGGCGGACAGGAACAGCTCGCTACCGGCGTCAACCCGGCCTTCAACCGCGAGCGCTTTCAGGAAGCGCATGATCTGATCGTCAAGGCATGGACGGTACCCGGCCCGTTCCGCTTTGAGGGTTCGCAATACCAGCACCGCGTCGTCAACCCGTGGGCGGTGCCGTTGCAGAAGCCGCACCCGCGCATCTGGATCCCTGGTGTCATCTCGAAAGAGACGATCGTCTGGGCGGCGGAGCACGGTTACCCTTACATCGCACTGAACACCCCGGTCGACCGGACCAACCAGATCTGGAAGATGTACGACGACGTCGCGGAAGAAGCCGGCTTTACCCCCGGCCCCGACTATCACGGCCTGTTGAAGCAGATTCACGTCGCCGAGACCGAGGAAAAAGCGATCGCGAACGCGCGCCAGTTCATGTGGATGCAGGGCGAGTTCACCGGCCTCGCGCATCCGGTATGGTCGACGCCGTCGGGCTATGGCAGCCCGGACAACCGGCAGGCCTTTGTCGAGTTTGCTACCGGCCGCTCGAAAAACCCGCGCTATCGGCCGCCGCTGGAAAAGCAGATGGAAGAGCTGATGATCATCGCCGGCACGCCGAAGCAGGTGATCGCCCGGCTGCGCGAACTGCTGGAACGGACGCGGCCCGGTATTCTTGGCTTCTGGGGCAATGACGGCAGCGTCACCAACGCGGACGCGAAGACCTGCATCCGCCTGCTTGGCCAGGAGGTGATGCCGGCGGTACGCGAGATCGCCAAGGAACTGGGCCTGCAAAGCCCATTTGAAACCAACCAGCCGGTCAGCGTCGATTACCTGCCCGGCCGGCAACAGGCCGCGCGCGCGGCGGCAGAATAAGACATAGGCACATTACAAGCGCTCCGGGTTTAGAGGAGGAATGTCATGCATGTGATGTATTTCACCGAACAGCCGATGTCCGCCTACCCCGCCGATATCGGGCTGGAGACCGGCCATACCGCGCTGATGTTCTCGAATAAGCATTTCGACCCGGTCGCCGGCAGTCGGCTCTATAACCAGTACCTCGAACATTATATCTACGCCGAGGAGCAGGGCGTCGAAGGCTTTATGCTGAACGAGCACCACAATGCGCCGTTCTGCATGCAGGCCAAGTGCAACGTGTTCGCCTCGATCCTGGCGGCGGTGACCAAGAAGGCAAAGATCGTCCTGCTCGGCAACCCGCTGCCGTTGGCCGAGAACCCGGTGCGGCTCGCCGAAGAGCTTGCGATGATCGACATGATCTCGAAGGGCCGGCTGGTGTCTGGGTTTGTGCGCGGCGGCGGCCAGGAACAGCTCGCTACCGGCGTCAACCCGGCCTTCAACCGTGAGCGTTTTGAGGAAGCGCACGACCTCGTCACCGCGGCGTGGTCGCGTACCGGACCGTTCCGTTGGGAGGGCACGCATTTTCAGAATCGCGTCGTCAACCCGTGGGCGGTGCCGCTGCAAAAGCCCTATCCGCGTGTCTGGATACCGGGCGTCCTCAGCAAGGAGACGATTATCTGGGCGGCGAAACAGCGTTATCCCTACATTGCGCTCAACACCTCGATCGAGGCGACCAAGAACATCTGGAAGCTGTACGACGAGACCGCCGCCGAAGTTGGTTACACCGCCGGCCCGGAAAACCACGGTTATCTGCAGCAGGTTCACGTTTCCGACAGCGAGGAAAAGGCCGAGCGCAATGCCCGCCAGTTCCTGTGGATGCAGGGGGAGTTCACCGGTCTGGCGCACCCGGTATGGTCAAGTCCGTCGGGTTATTTCTCTCCCGAACACCGTCGCAACTTTGTCGAGTTCGCGGTCGGGCGGGCGGTCAACCCGCGCGGGCGGCCGACTTTTGAGCAACAGGTCGCCGATGGCCGCATCTTCTTCGGCACGCCGAAGACGGTCATTCCCAAGCTGCGGCGCGTGCTCGAGGAGACCCGGCCGAGCATTTATGCGCTGTGGGGCAATGACGGCTCGGTCAGCGATGCGGACGCCCGCACCTGCATCCGGCTGCTCGGCCAGGAGGTCATGCCGGCAATGCGTGAAATCGGCAACGAACTGGGCCTCAAGGACCCGTTTGAACTGAACTCGCCCGTGCATTTGAAGTACTCGACCGATCTCAAGCGGATGCCGCAGGCGGCGGAATAATCCGCGCGCTCGGGAGGGCGGCCGGATCGATCGGGTGCCCTCTCGTTATCGCTGTTGTCGGCAAAGCCCGGATGCGCGATAGACTTCCTGCTTGAAGTCAGCCAGCCAGTTCATAGCCAGTCCGGGGACAAGCAAATGCTCGCATTCAATCTGAAGGCCGAAGAACGGTTCGACCCCAAACACCATGTCGAGAAAATCCTCGGCAAGGCCGGTGAGGGCGATGTGACGGTGGCGTGCTGGGAGCCGGGACAGGTCAGCCCGTATCACTGCCACCCGAACGCCGTCGAATTGTATTTCTGCTTTGAGGGCGGCGGCACGATGCGCACGCCGACCGAGACGATCGAGGTCAAGCCAGGCTCGTTTGTCGTGCATCCGCGCGGCGAACTGCACGAATGGATCACCGGTTCCGAACGGACCTTGTTGTTCCGGGTGCGCTACGGCGAGGAGTTTTCCGGCCGTACCAAGGAATGGCCGAGCAACCCCGAATGGAAAGCGCGGCCGACCGACGTCGAGTATTTCGCTCAGAAATAATCGCAGCGCCATAACCGCAGAGGTGGTGATGGATGATCGCCCCGACGGATCGGACCAGGCGGCCGACCATGATGTGCCGATTCCTTATCGCGAGCGGATCGGCACCTACTACCGGACGCTGGGTTACGGTGCGCCCTACCGCTGGGCGCATTATGCCGACGTGCCGTTTACGCCGCTGAAAAAGCCGCTGTCGGAAAGCCGCATCGGGCTGATCACGACGGCGGCGCCGTTCGACCCGGCAAAGGGCGACCAGGGACCCGGCGCGGCCTACAACGCCACGGCGAAATTCTACAAGGTCTATTCCGGCGATACCGCGGTCGATCACGATCTGCGCATCTCGCATATCGGCTACGACCGCACGCACACGACCGCCGAGGACAGCAGCACCTGGTTTCCGCTGCCGCTGTTGCGGGAGATCGCGGCGTCGGGACGGATCGGCGAGTTGGCGCGGCGGTTTCACGGCGCGCCGACCAATCGCAGTCACCGGGTGACACTCGAACAGGACTGCCCGGAATTGCTGGCGCGCTGCCGTGAGGACAGGGTCGACGCGGTTCTGCTTGTCGCCGTTTGACCGGTGTGCCACCAGACCGTGAGTCTGGCTGCCCGTCACCTCGAAGAAAACGGCATCCCGACTGTGGTGTTGGGATGCGCCAAGGATATCGTCGAATATTGCGGCGTGCCGCGGTTTCTGTTCAGCGACTTTCCACTCGGCAACCCCACCGGGCGGCCGCACGACCCGGAGTCTCAGGCTTTGACGCTGGAACTGGCCTTGCGCGTGCTTGAAACCGCGCCGGGGCCGCGCACGACCGTCCAATCGCCGCTGCGCTGGCGCGACGATCCGGCCTGGAAGCTCGATTTCTCGAACATCGCGCAATTATCGGCAGAGGAAATCGCCCGCCGCCGCGCCGAGTTCGACCGCCAGAAGGAAATCGCAAAGACAATCCGTCACGCGCCGTCGGCGGCCGGGGGATAGCTGCGCCGTACGGCACTGCTGCTGTAACCATGATTTACTCAGGCTGAAGTACCGCCTTATCATTTGGCCGGGCTTGGCCCGGCCATCTACCAAACGTTGAAGAAGACGCGCGGACCGCCGGGTCAAACCCGGCGGAGGCGGTCTTAGAGCATTCAGCGGAACCGGATCATGCTGTTAGTCGCTCGCTGCCGCCGGAACAGGGCGCCGGGCGGTGCTTTGGGCTGTCAGATCGGCATCGATCTGCTCGATCGAGCGGCCTTTCACCTCGAGGCCGATAAAGAAAAAGGTGATACCGGTCAGCAGATACCACGAGGCGAGATAGAGCATTGCCGGTTGGATCGCGTCGATTGTCGCCTTGGGGCTGACAACGTCTGACGAACCGACGATCAGAGCCAGCCCAAGGGGGCCGACGATCTTGCCGATGCTGCCGAAGCCATAGGCGGAGCCCATGCCGCTCGCCCGCAGGTGCGCCGGCCATACTTCCGCCGAATACGGTCCGACGATCGCATAGCCGCCGCTGCCGATAAAACTCTGCGCGTTGACCATCAGCCAGAACACCGACAGGCCAAAGATTGTCGCCGAATAATAGTACCCGCCGAGCGCCACCACCGCGAAGGCGGAAAACCCCATGAGGATGCCAAGCGCCTTACGGCCCACAATGTCGGACATGTATGAGAACGCGAGCCGTCCGAACAGCCCGACGAACCCGACCGTCATCATCAGCTTTGACGCTTCGGCCGGCTTGATTGCCATCAGCAGCACGAACAAGGTCGGCGCCCACAAGCCGATGCCGTAACCGGCGGTCTGCGAGCCGAGGCTGGTCAGCCAGGTCAACACCAGGCTGCGCGGGTGTTGGAACAATTCGCTGAAGCGCACCTTGGGCGGTTCGGGGATCGTGTCGGGCAGCTTGATGGTCGCCGGGTCGATCATCAGCGCCCAGGCCAGCGATTTGCGTGCTTCCTCGACCCGGCCCATGCGCAACAGCCAGCGCGGCGATTCCGGAACCCAGGCGCGTACCAGCAGGGTCAGCAATGCCGGTAGCAGGCCGACGATGAAGACGCCGCGCCAGCCGATATGCGGCGCGAAATAGCCGCCGATAAACGCCCCCAAAGTGGTGCCGAGCGGCAGGCATGCCGTCACCAGCCCGCCGACTTTGCCCCGCTTTGACGACGGCACGAACTCCTGCACCAGCGGCAGGTCGACCGTATACAGCCCGGCAACGCCGAACCCGACAAAGAATCGGAAGAACGTCAGAAAGATCCAGCCGCGATCGTCCGGCGTCAGCGCCAGCACGCCGGTGGCGATCGAGAAATTGAGGATCGTGTAGATGAAGACCTTGCGGCGGCCGATTTTGTCGGCCATCCAGCCCCAGAACATTGCCCCCGGGATCGCCCCCACGCCCGACGACAACAGCACGATCGCCGATTGGCCGTAGGTCAAGTGCCAGGGGCCGACAATGAAGGCCAGCACAAAGCCGATCAGGTAGTAGTCGAAGAAATCGAGCATGTCGCCGACGATTGCGGCGAAAACGATTTTCTTCTGGTTGAGCGTCAGCCGCGTTTGCCGCTCGAGAAGTCCGAGCATGGTAAATCCCCCAGTGCTTGTCAGACGTGCCGGACCGGCGCGGCAACCTACTGACCTGCGGCAAACTAGCAACGCCTGCATCGCGCAGAGCAGTGCTGCAAAAACAAAAACTGTACGCGCGCATGTCTTGGCACTGTCTATCGGGCGGCTTGCTGTCGCCGCAGGCAAGCCGGTAGCATGAAGCGCCGCAATATCAACAACAGGTAACGCGATGCCTCACCTGACGACCGATGACGGTGTCCGCCTTTACTATGAGGAAGCCGGCTCCGGGCACCCGATCGTTTTCGTCCATGAATTCGCGGATGATTACCGGGGGTACGAGGTTCAGCTGCGGTATTTTTCACGGCGTTATCGCTGCATCGTGTTCAACGCGCGGGGCTACCCGCCCTCGGATGTGCCCGAGGATTGGCGGCAATATTCACAGGAGCGGGCGCGCGACGATATCCGCGATGTGATGAACGGACTGGGCATCGCCAAGGCACATGTCCTCGGCATTTCGATGGGCGGCTTTGCGACGTTGCATTTCGGCTTTGCCTATCCCGACCGTGCCAGCGCGCTGGTCGTCGCCGGCTGCGGTTACGGCGCCCAACCCGACAAGCGCCAGCAATTCCAAGACGAGACGACCCGCACCGCGGCACAGATCGAGAGTGCCGGCATGGCGGAGGTCGCGAAGACTTACGGCATCGGCCCGACCCGGGTGCAGTTCCAGAATAAGGACCCGCGCGGCTGGGCACAGTTTTCGGCCACGCTGGCCGAGCATTCGACGCGCGGCTCGGCCAACACGATGCGCGGCGTGCAAGCGCGCCGGCCGTCGCTGTATGAACTGACCGACCAGATGAAAAAGCTCGAGGTGCCGACGCTGATCGCGACCGGGGACGAGGACGATCCGTGCCTCGAACCTGGCATCTTGATGAAGCGCCTCATTCCGACGGCGGCGCTGATTGTGCTGCCGAACACCGGACACGGCCTCAACCTCGAAGAGCCGGGTCTGTTCAACCAGGCGTGTGCCGACTTCTTCCACCAGGTCGAAAGCGGCCGCTGGCCGCGCCGCGACCCGCGCGCCGTTACCGGCTCGATACTGGGAATGTAAGGCGTACCCCCTCGCTCAGCCGGCCGCCTTTACGGCGCCGTTCTGATGCAACGCCGTAATTTCGCCGGCGGAAAAGCCCCAGTCGCGCAGGATTTCGTCGGTGTTCTCACCAGTGCGGGCCGGCGGCCGCTGTATGCGGCTCGGGGTGCCGAGAAAGCGCGGGGCCGGACCCGGCTGCGCCACGCCATCGACCTCCACAAAGCTCTGTCGATGGCGGTTGTGCGGGTGCGACATCGCCTCTGACATGCGCAGCACCGGGGCAAAGCAGATATCGGTCTGTTCCATGATTTCGGTCCATTGGGCGCGCGTCTTGGTCTTGAAGATGCGCGCGAGGCGCTGGTGCATATCCGGCCAGCTGCTGCGGTCGGTCTGCGCCGGCAGTTTTTCGTCTGCCAACCCGGTGTGCTGTATCAGTTCGGCATAGAATTGCGGCTCGATCGAGCCGATCGCCACATGTTCGCCGTCGCTGGTCTCGTAGACGCGGTAATAGGGCGCGCCGCCATCGGTACGGTTGCTGGCGCGGGTTTCGTTCCAGGCGCCGGCAGCAAGGGCGCCGTACATCATCATCATCAGAGACGCAGAACCCTCGACCATCGAACAGTCGATGACCTGACCCCTGCCGGTCGTGCGAGCGCTGATGATGCCGGCCAGCACGCCCATCGCGAGATACATCGCGCCGCCGCCGAAATCGCCGACGAGGTTCAGCGGCGGCACCGGCGGCCCGCCGGCATTGCCGATGCTGTGAAGCACGCCGGAGAGCGCGATGTAGTTGATGTCGTGTCCGGCCGTGTGGGCGATCGGCCCGTCCTGGCCCCAGCCGGTCATGCGCCCGAATACCAGCTTTGGGTTGCGCACGAGGCAGATATCGGGGCCAAGCCCGAGCCGCTCCATGACACCGGGGCGGAAACCTTCGACGAGGGCGTCGGCCTGGTCGATCAGGCGCAGCGTCGCCTCGACGCCTCTGGGATTTTTCAGATCGACGGCGATGTTGCGCCGACCGCGCTGCATCAGCCCGAAACGCGGGTCTTCGCCTTCGCGCCCGATATCGCGCCCGACATTGGCGGCGCGATCGACCCGGATCACTTCGGCGCCCATGTCCGACAACAGCATCGCGCAAAACGGCCCCGGTCCGATCCCGGCCAGTTCGACGATCTTGATGCCCTCAAGCGGTCCCATGAATCTGCCCTCATTGTTCGTAATCGGCACCTTAGCAGGTTTGCGTCGCGATATCAGGCGACCGCCATTACGGATTTAGCCTGTGGATATCTGCCTATTGACGATGCAATGCTGGCCTACTACCTTCGGATCCGGCGCCGATTTGAGCTTCAGCTTGCGGGCGCTTGAAAAATGCAGCTAAAGCGAGGGCGAGTAATCGAACCCGCCCCGGCACGTCGCTGCGGCGGGTGTTTTGTTGTCCGTTCCGCCCGGACCTCAGGAATGGAGGAAACGGAGACATGCCCCTGGGCTTGCCGCGTCTGCGCCTGTCGCGCCGACGGTTTCTGCAGAGCAGCGCCGCTTTTGCCGGCGCCGTTCTGACAACGCACCGGGCGTCAAGCGCGCCGCTCGAAACGTTGCGGCTTGATTATGCCTATTACAATCCAGTTGCGCTGGTGCTGAAGGAAAAGGGTTGGGCCGATGAGGAATTCGGCAAGACCGGCACCAAAGTCGAATGGGTGCTGAGCCTCGGCAGCAACAAAGCGCTCGAATTTCTCAACGGCGCCGCGGTCGATTTCGGCTCGTCGGCCGGATCGGCGGCGCTGATGGCGCGCGCCAACGATATCCCGATCAAGGCGGTCTACATCTATTCGCGCCCGGAATGGACCGCGCTCGTGACAACGAAGGATTCCCCGATCCACAAGGTCGAAGATCTGCGGGGCAAACGCGTCGCCGTCACCCGCGGCACCGATCCGCACATCTTCCTGCTGCGCGCGCTCGACCGTTTCGGCCTCTCGACGCCCGACATCAAGATGGTGCTGCTGCAACATCCCGACGGCAAAACCGCGCTGGTGCGCGGCGACGTCGATGCCTGGGCCGGGCTCGATCCGTATATGGCACAGACCGAGCTGGAAGACGGTTCGCGCCTGTTCTTCCGCGACCCCAACCTCAACACGTACGGTTTTCTCAACACCCGCGAAGTCTTTGCGCACGAGCATCCGGACGAGGTGCTGCGCGTGTTGCAGGTGTACGAGCGCGGGCGGCAATGGGCACTCGCCAACCCGGACGGGCTGCGCGACATCCTGGCAAAGGCAGCAAAGCTGACCGCGCCGGTCGCCGCCAAGGAGCTGGAGCGAACCGACCTGCGCAATCCTGTCATTGGAGAAGAACACCGCGCGGCGATCATTGCCGCCGGTGGCGTGCTGAAGAAAGCCGAGGTGGTGCCGGCGAGCACGGATATCCCGGCGGTGGCCGGTCAGTTGATTGACACCCAGTTCGTCACCAAGCTCGGCCTGAAGGCGGCTGCCAAATGACCATCGACGCCGGTTGGCTCTCCCGCACCGCGGGAGAGGGGTTCGTTGGCCGGTTTCTCGGGCGGCCGGCATTACGCAGCATTCTTCTGGGATCGGTCGTGCCGCTGCTGATCCTGGCGTTGTGGGAGGTGACGGCGCGACTCGTCTGGATACGGGCGACGCTGTTGCCGTCGCCGTGGGCGGTCGTGATGACGCTGTTCGATCTGGCGCGCCGCGGCGAGTTGTGGGGCCATATCGAGATTACGTTGGTGCGGGTGCTGTTCGGCTTTCTCGGCGGCGCTGCGGCGGCGACAGTGTGCGGCGCGCTGACGGGATATTCGCGGTTGTGGCGGCAGCTGCTCGACCCGATGCTGCAGGCGTTGCGGGCGATCCCTTCGATCGCGTGGGTGCCGCTGTTCATCTTATGGCTCGGCATCTTCGAGGCTGCCAAGGTGACCCTGATCGCGGTCGGCGTGTTTTTCCCGGTCTATCTCAACCTGATGGCGGGGATCGCCGATGTCGACCGCCGCCTCGTCGAAGTCGGCCGGGTCTATGGGTTTTCGCCCTGGGCGTTGACGCGGCGCATCCTGATTCCCGCGACGTTGCCGGCCTATATCACCGGACTGCGCGGCGGGCTGGGTCTCGGCTGGATGTTTGTGGTTGCGGCCGAAATCATGGGCGCCAGCGAAGGCCTCGGCTTTTTGCTGATCGACGGCGAGCAAACCGGGCGGCCGGCGACGATCATCGCGAGCATCCTGCTGTTCGCGGTGCTGGGCAAGCTGACCGACATGGCGCTGGCACAACTCGGACGGCGCGCCCTGGTGTGGCAGGATACGTTTGGCAATAACGGCGGCGGACACAGCGGCGACGGAAATGCTCGAGATCAGCGCGCTCTCCAAACGATTTGACGGGGCGTTGGCGGACCGTCCGTTCGCGCTCGAAGCCATCGATTTCTCGGTCGCCGCCGGCGAGATCGTTGCGATCGTCGGCACTAGCGGGGCCGGCAAGAGCACCCTGCTGCGGCTCGTTGGGGGCATCGAGCGTCCCTCGACCGGCGAGGTCCGGCTGGACGGCAGCCGGGTCAGCGGTCCCAGTCCCAATCTCGGATTTGTGTTTCAGGAGCCGCGGCTGATGCCGTGGCTTTCGGTGCGCGACAATGTCGCGTTCGGGCTGGGCGCCCTGCCGCGCGACGATCGCCGCAAGCTCGCCGAGGCGGCGCTGGCGCGAGTCGGGCTTGCCGATGTCGCCGGCTCATGGCCGCGGCAGCTGTCGGGCGGCATGGCGCAGCGCGTCGCAATCGCGCGGGCGTTGGTGACGCGGCCGTCGGTGCTGCTGCTCGACGAGCCGTTCAGCGCGCTCGACGCCTTCACCCGCCTGTCGCTGCAGGAGCATCTGCTGGAAATCTGGCAGGATGACCGGCCCACCATGCTGTTCGTGACCCACGACATCGATGAAGCGCTGATGCTCGCCGACCGGGTAATCGTGCTCCTCGGCCGCCCCGGCCGTATCCGGCGCGACGAGCAGATCGAACTGCCGCGTCCGCGCCGTCGCGGCGACCCACGGCTCGCACGCTGGCGTGAGCGTTTGTTCGACGACCTTAGCGGCGCTGCCGATCCCCCCGAATTGCGGATCGCTCACGCGCGATAGGGCCTTTTTGGAAAATCGGGTGGACGGCGACCGCGAGCCTCGCCACTTTTGTTCCATGCTTAAAAGATGAGGTGGATCGTGGACGCGACTGCATTGCGCGACTTGCAAGCGCCGCTCAAGTCGAAATATCGCGACGCACCGACTACGGCGCTGGTGACGCTAAAGGCGCATGGTGATCTCGCAGAAGGGGCCATCGCATGCAAGGTTGACACTGGCCGCGCCCTGGTCGAAGCCGGGCTGCATCCGGCAACCGGCGGTAGCGGGCTTGAAGCGTGTTCCGGCGACATGCTGCTGGAAGCGCTGGTGGCATGTGCCGGCGTGACGGTCAAGGCAGTGGCGACAGCGCTCGAATTCAACTTGCGCGGCGGTCAGGTGCGGGCCGAGGGCGATCTCGATTTCCGCGGCACGCTCGGGGTTGACCGCGCTGCGCCGGTCGGGTTCGCGGCGATCCGCCTTGCCTTCGACCTCGATACCGACGAGCCGCAAGACCGCATCGACACGCTGTTGAAGCTGACCGAGCGGTACTGTGTTGTCCTGCAGACGTTGCGCGGCCAGCCTCCGATCGCGGCTGCGATCATCCGCAGCCAGGGCTGAACGCTGCCTCCGACTTTGCTCGCGGACCCTGTTCTGGCGACCTGAAAATGTGCGATGACGGCCTCGCATCGGCAAGAGATCGTGCCGAAACTCTTGCTCGCAGGTGCAGCATCCGCTGAACGCGGCACATTAGCCCTGCGGCGGAAGATAGCGGCCGGTTGAGCCAAGGCAGATTCGCATTACCCTGTTTACTAATGCATAATGCCAGACGGCGCATCGCGACTGCATGCTCCGGGGGTGAAACGGCGGCGGCGCCGCTGCTTGAAAAGAGCGATTGATATGGCTTCGCAAAGCACAAAAGGGCTTTACGACCCGCGCAACGAGCACGACGCCTGCGGCGTCGGCTTTGTGGCAAATATCCGGGGCCGAAAATCGCACGACATCGTCCAGCGCGGGCTGGAAATCCTGGTCAATCTCGATCATCGCGGCGCCGTCGGGGCCGATCCGCTGATGGGTGACGGCGCCGGCTGCATGATCCAGATGCCCGATGCGCTGCTGCGCGACTGGGCCAAGCAGCGCGGCCTGGAATTGCCGGCGTTCGGCCGTTACGCCGTCGCGATGTGCTTTCTGCCGATGGACGAAACGGCGCGCGCCGTCGCGATCGAGCATTTCGAGCATTTCGTTGCCGCCGAAGGGCAAACGCTGTTCGCATGGCGCGATGTCGGAGTCGATACTACAGGCCTCGGCGCAGCGGTTGTCGCCAGCATGCCGTGGATCGCCCAGGCGATCGTCGCGGCCAGCCCGGATATTCCGGATCAGGATGCGTTTGAGCGCAAAATCCTGACGATTCGCAAGCAGATCCTGAACCGCGTCGTGACGATGGCTGAGGAATTGGCGCTGCCGTCGTTGCGCGATTTCTATATGCCGTCCTTCTCGACCCGCACCGTGGTCTACAAGGGGCTGCTGCTGGCGCATCAGGTCGGCAGCTATTACGACGATCTGCGCAACCCGCTAACCGTGTCGGCGCTGGCGCTGGTGCATCAGCGGTTTTCGACCAACACCTTCCCGTCATGGCGGCTGGCGCACCCGTACCGCTTTATCTGCCATAACGGCGAGATCAACACGGTGCGCGGCAACACCAACTGGATGGCGGCGCGGCGGCAGGCGATGCGCTCCGACCTGCTCGGCGCTGATCTGGAAAAGATGGTGCCGCTGATCGGCGCGGGCCAATCCGATACCGCCTGTCTCGACAATGCGTTGGAATTGCTGGTCATCGGCGGCGGCTATTCGCTGGCGCACGCGATGATGATGCTGATTCCGGAAGCGTGGGCCGACCCGCTGATGGACCCGCAGCGCCGCGCCTTTTATGAATATCACGCGGCGCTGATGGAGCCGTGGGACGGTCCGGCGGCGATCGCCTTTACCGATGGCCGCCAGATCGGCGCGACGCTCGACCGCAACGGGTTGCGGCCGGCGCGCTACATCATCACCGACGACGACCACATCATCATGGCCTCGGAATCGGGCGTGCTGCCGGTGCCGGAGGAAAAGATCGTCCGCAAATGGCGGCTGCAACCCGGCAAGATGCTGCTGATCGACCTCGAAGAGGGCCGCATCATCGGCGATGACGAGATCAAGCAGAAATTGGCGGCCGAGCACCCGTACGAAACCTGGCTGAAAGAAACTCAGTATCAGCTCGAGGAATTGCCGGACGCGCCGGAGGCGGCATTGCCGGCGGTGTCGAACGATCCGGTAACCCGGCTCGATCTGCAGCAGGCGTTTGGCTATACGCAGGAAGACGTGCAGTTTTTCCTCGAACCGATGGCGCGCGACGGCGACGACCCGATCGGCTCGATGGGCACCGACACGCCGATCGCCGCGTTTTCCAACCGGCCAAAGCTGCTCTACAACTATTTCAAGCAGAATTTCGCGCAGGTCACCAACCCGCCGATCGACCCGATCCGCGAAGAACTGGTGATGTCGCTGATCTCGATGATCGGGCCGCGGCCGAACCTGCTGAGCCACGAGGTCGGCACGCACCACCGGCTCGAAGTCAAGCAGCCGATCCTGACCGATGCCGATCTCGCCAAGATCCGCAATATCGAGCAACTGATCGACGGCCGCTTCAAGACCGACACGCTCGATATCACCTGGTCGGTGGCGGAAGGGGCGGCGGGCATCGCGGCGGCGCTCGACCGCATCTGCGGCGAAGCGACGGCGGCAGTCGAGGCCGGGCACAATATCCTGATCCTTAGCGACCGCGCGGTGTCGGTGGACCGGGTGCCGATCCCGGCATTGCTCGCGACCGCAGCGGTGCATCATCACCTGATCCGCCAGGGCCAGCGCACCAATACCGGCATCGTCGTCGAGAGCGGCGAGCCGCGTGAGGTGCACCATTTCTGTGTGCTCGCCGGCTATGGCGCCGAGGCGATCAATCCGTATCTGGCGTTCGCGACGCTGGAGCAGATCCGCACCGAAAACGGCCTGCCGCTTAGCGCCTATGAGGTGCAGAAGAACTACGCGAAGGCGCTCGGCAAGGGCCTGCTCAAGGTGATGTCCAAGATGGGCATCTCGACGTACCAGTCATATTGCGGCGCGCAGATTTTCGACGCGGTCGGGCTGGAGAGCAGCTTTGTCGAGCAATATTTCACCGGCACCGCGACGACGATCGAAGGGGCCGATCTGCATGCCATCGCCGAAGAAGCGCTGGTGCGGCACGCGCGGGCCTATGGCGATGATCCGCTCTATCGCGAGATGCTCGATTTCGGCGGCGATTACGCGTTCCGCCTGCGCGGCGAGGCGCATGCCTGGACGCCGCAGACGATCGGCAAGTTGCAGCACGCGGTTCGGGGAAACTCGCTGGCCGATTACAAGGCATTTGCCGCCATCATCAACGACCAAAGCGAGCGGCTGCTGACCATCCGCGGGCTGATGCAGTTCAAGCTGGCGGAGCAGGAGGTTCCGCTCGACGAGGTCGAGCCGGCCGCCAGCATCGTCAAACGCTTTGCGACGGGCGCGATGAGTTTCGGCTCGATCAGCCGCGAGGCGCACACGACGCTGGCGATCGCGATGAACCGTATCGGCGGCAAGTCGAACACCGGCGAGGGCGGCGAGGAATCCGAGCGGTTCAAGCCGCTGCCGAACGGCGACTCGAAGCGCTCGGCGATCAAGCAGGTGGCGTCCGGCCGCTTTGGTGTGACCACGGAATACCTGGTCAACGCCGACGTGCTCCAGATCAAGATGGCGCAGGGTGCCAAGCCCGGCGAAGGCGGCCAACTGCCCGGCGGCAAAGTGGACAAGGCGATTGCCGCGGTACGGCATTCGACGCCCGGAGTCGGGCTGATCTCGCCGCCGCCGCATCACGACATCTATTCGATCGAGGATTTGGCGCAGCTGATCCACGATCTGAAAAACGCCAATCCGGCGGCGGCCGTGTCGGTCAAGCTGGTATCGGAAGTCGGGGTCGGCACGGTCGCGGCAGGGGTCAGCAAGGCCCGCGCCGACCATGTGACGATCGCCGGGTACGAGGGCGGCACCGGCGCCAGCCCGCTGACCTCGCTGACCCATGCCGGCTCACCCTGGGAAATCGGTCTCGCCGAGACGCAGCAGACGCTGGTGCGCAACGGCTTGCGCGGGCGCATCACGGTACAGGTCGATGGCGGGCTGCGGACCGGCCGCGATGTGGTGATTGGCGCCTTGCTTGGGGCTGACGAATTCGGTTTTGCAACGGCGCCCTTGATCGCCGCCGGCTGTGTGATGATGCGCAAATGCCACCTCAACACCTGCCCAGTCGGCATCGCGACGCAGGACCCGGTATTGCGCGCGCGCTTTACCGGCCAGCCGGAGCACGTCATCAACTTCTTCTTCTTCGTCGCCGGGGAAGTGCGCGAGTGGATGGCAAAGCTCGGGTTTCGTACGATCAACGAGATGATCGGGCGGGTCGACAGGATCGACATGGTTCCGGCCATTGACCACTGGAAAGCCAAAGGCGTCGACCTGTCGCGGCTGCTGTACCAGGAGCCGGCGGCGCCGGGCGTCGCGATCTATAATTGCGAGACGCAGAACCACGGTCTCGACAAGGCGCTCGACAACGAGTTGATCGACGAGGCGCAGGTCGCTCTCGAACGCCGTGAGACGGTGCGCATCGAAAAGTCGGTGCGCAACGTCAACCGCGCCGTCGGTGCGATGCTATCGGGAGAAATCGCCAAGCGCTACGGCCATGACGGGCTGCCCGAAGATACCGTCTGGGCGCATTTCGAGGGCACCGCCGGGCAGAGCTTCGGCGCTTTTCTGGCGCACGGCGTAACGCTCGAACTGAACGGCGACGCCAATGACTATGTCGGCAAGGGGCTGTCGGGCGGCCGTGTCATCGTGCGGCACCCGGCGCAGGCGCCGCGCGAGCCGACCGAAAACATCATCGTCGGCAACACCGTGCTGTACGGCGCGATTGCCGGCGAAGCGTATTTCGAGGGGGTGGCCGGCGAGCGCTTTGCGGTGCGTAACTCCGGCGCGATCGCGGTGGTCGAAGGCACCGGCGATCACGGCTGCGAATACATGACCGGCGGGGTCGTGGTGGTGCTCGGTGATACCGGGCGCAACTTCGCAGCCGGCATGTCGGGCGGCATCGCTTATGTCTACGATCCGAAAGGCGGCTTCGATAATGTCTGCAACCTGTCCGGCGTCGATCTCGAAAAGATCGCGGCCGATGACGGGATGGATGACGACGAGCGCCCGCGTCAGCGCCCGCACGGCGTGCACGATAACGGCATGGGCGATGTACTGCGCTTTGATGCGCAGCGCCTGCGCATCCTGATCGAGCACCACCTGCTCTACACCGGCAGCGCCCGCGCTCGCATGATGCTCGACAACTGGGAGGCGACGGTCGCCGCTTTCGTCAAAATCGTGCCGAAGGACTATCGCCGCGCTCTTCTGGAACTGAAGGCCGAGCGCGAAGCCTCGCAAATGGCCGCCGCCGAGTAGCCCTTGGCCGTTGGGTAGGGTTAGCGGGGCCCGACAACCGACAGCGGGCTAGTGCGGCCATGTGTTGCTGGCGCAGAAGTTGCGTCACGGTTGCTGCACTGCCTGCGGATCGGGCATGATGGATATTAGACAGCAATTCTGACCGGCTTTTAAGGCCGAGCCAGCTATTCAAGGGCACCTTGATGGGCAAGCCGACCGGATTTCTGGAGGTCGAGCGTCAGGACCGCGGGTATGAAAAGCCGGCGGTACGCACCAGGAATTGGCGCGAGTTTCTGACGCCGCTGCCGGAGCAGACGCTGCGGGCGCAGGCGTCGCGCTGCATGGATTGCGGCATCCCGTTCTGTCATGACGGGTGCCCGGTCAACAATCTGATCCCGGACTGGAACAACCTGATCTATCGCGACCAGTGGCATAACGCGCTGGTAACGCTGCATTCGACCAATAATTTTCCGGAATTCACCGGCCGTATCTGCCCGGCGCCGTGTGAGGCGGCGTGCACACTGAACATCGACGACAACCCGGTGACCATCAAAACCATCGAGTGCGCGATTGTCGATCGCGGCTGGGAAGAAGGCTGGATCACTCCGCTCGTGCCGGTGCGGCAGACTGGCAGGCGGGTCGCGGTGATCGGCTCGGGGCCGGCCGGCATGGCTTGCGCTCAGCAGTTGGCGCGGGCCGGGCATGCGGTGACGCTGTTCGAAAAGAACGATCGGATTGGCGGTTTGCTGCGCTACGGCATCCCCGACTTCAAGATGGAAAAGTACTTGATCGACCGCCGCATGGCGCAGATGCAGGCTGAAGGCGTCGAATTTCGCCCCTCGGTCGAGGTCGGGGTGACGGTCGGCGTTGAGGAATTGCTCGCACAATATGACGCGCTGGCATTGACCGGCGGGGCAGAGTGGGCGCGTGATCTCGAAGTGCCGGGGCGCGATCTCGGCGGCATCCACTACGCGATGGATTTTCTGCCGCAGCAGAACAGGCGTAATGCCGGAGACGATGAAAGGCGGGCGGCGCCGGGCGGCACGATCAGTGCTGGCGGCAAGCATGTCGTGGTGATCGGCGGCGGCGACACCGGCAGCGATTGCATCGGCACCTCGACCCGTCAGGGTGCTGCGTCGATTACCCAGCTCGAAATCCTGCCGCGGCCGCCCGATAAGGAAAACAAGGCGCTGACCTGGCCGGACTGGCCGCTGAAGATGCGCACCTCCTCGTCGCAGGAAGAGGGCGCCGAACGCGATTTCGCAGTGCTGACCAAGCGTGCGATTGGCCGCGGCGGCAAGATTACGGCGCTTGAATGCGTCCGGGTCGAATGGGCGCAGGCGAAGGACGGCCGCTGGTCGATGCAGGAGGCGCCAGGCAGCACATTCGAGCTGAAGGCCGATCTCGTGCTGCTGGCAATGGGCTTTCTCGGGCCGCGCCGGCCGGGCATGCTCGAGCAGGCGGGCGTTATGCTCGACCCGCGCGGCAACGTCGCGGCGAACACGGTCGATTACCAGAGTTCGGTGCCGAAGGTATTTGCCGCGGGCGACATGCGGCGCGGTCAATCGCTGGTCGTCTGGGCAATTCGCGAGGGACGGCAATGTGCCCGCGCGATCGACCAGTTCCTGATGGGGACGACGACGCTGCCCCGCTGATATCGGCGGCTCGCGCCGGCAGGATCAGTGCGTACCGGTGTAGGAAATACGCCAGATCGTACCGCCGGTGTCGTCAGCGACAAGCAACGAGCCGTCTTTGGCGACGGCAAGCGCGGCCGGTCGGCCCCACACCTCGGCACGGTCCTCGCCCTCCGCCCAGAACCCGGTTAAGAAATTCTGGTAATAACCTTCGGGCTTGCCGTCCTTGAACGGCACAAGCGCGACCTTGTAGCCGGTCGGTTGCGAGCGGTTCCACGATCCCTTGAGTGCAACAAAGGCGCTGCCCTTGTATTCGGCGGGAAACTGGTCGCCCTGATAAAAGACGAGATCGAGCAGCGACGAATGCGCCTGGAACAGCAAATCCGGGGTGATCGACGCGTTGACTTTATCGGGCGCCAGATTGGCGAAGCCGGGCTGCGGATGCTTGCCGATATAGGCATAGGGCCAGCCGTAAAATCCGCCCTGCTGCACCCGGATCATATAATCCGAGGGCAGATTGTCGCCGAGGCCATCACGTTCCTGCACCAGGGCCCAGAGATCGCCGGTCTGCGGGTTGAAGGCCAGCGCTGTCGGGTTGCGGGTGCCCGACGCATAGGTCATCTGGTTTGATCCGTCGGCATCAAAGCGCTGGATCGTCGCCTTCGGCTCCGGTTCGACTCCGAGATTGCCTGACGAGCCGACCCCGACGAACAGCGCGCCGGTCTTCGGATCGATCGCCAGATGGCGGTTCTGGTGACCCTGGACGATGCCGAACACACCCTTTTTGGTGATCATCTCGGCGCCGTAGGCGCCCGGCACCGGCTTGCGCTGGTCGGGCGGCAGGTCTTCTGCGCGTTGTGCCGGCGCTGGGCGTCCCGGCCGCAAGGCGCCGGGCACGTGCGGCACTTTCCAAATGCCGTCCTGGTCGGTCACCAGCAGGTGATCACCCTGCCAGGCAAGCCCGTACGGTTTGTTGAAATCTTCAGCATGCCGGTCGACCCATACGGCATGGCCGGTGCCGTCGTCGCGCAGCAGCGTCAGGTAGCCCGGCCCCTGCTCGGCGACCATCACATCGCCGTTTGCCAGCACCAACAGGCGCCGCGGATTGGCCAGACCAGAGGCGAACAACGTCGCGACAAAACCCGGCGGCACGTCGAGCTTTTGTCCGCTATACGGCACGGTCAGCGAACGGTCGGTGACGATCGGTCCGGTCTTCGGTGCCGGCAGCGCATCAGGATCGATATGAGTGCGGCGGCCGATTTCGTGTTCGGCGAGGAAATTCTGCGCCGCGGGGTTGTCGGGCGCTGCGGGTTTGCCTGGATCAACTTGCGCCCAGGCGGTCGAAAGACCCAAGGTGACGATCAGTGTTGCGGCGAAAGCGACGGACGAGACACCCGATGGTTGAGCCAAGGCGGTCCTCCAGCTTCTGGTGCGCCTGTGCGCGAGCATTAAACGCTGCTATCCGGTTTCGTTCCCAACCGGCAAGGTATAAACGCAACGATCGGTACGTCGAGACAGCCTGAAAATGCGCTAAAGGCGGCATGACACGAAGCAATTTATCGTGAGCATCACGGAGACCAGCGCCAATTATCCGAGTGAACCTTGTCGCCGCCGCACGATCCAAAAAGATGACAGCTCGACGAGCCATTGTGCTTGCCGTCTGGGTAACGGCGTCCGCAGGCGCGGAGGCACAGGAAAGCCCTGAGTTGCCGGCCAAAGCGGCGGCTACCGCTGACGAACCTGCCTCCACACTTGCCAGCGGGTTGTTTTACAAGGGTAAGGGGCCGGGGCGAGGCAATTCGTATGTCGCGCGCTACGAGGAGGATTATCTTAATCTGCGCAACCCCGCGGTCGCCAACGACCTGTTCGATCCGCTAAAATACATTGCGCTGACACCGTCCGGCTCGGTCTACCTGACGCTGAGCGGCGAAATCCGCTTTCGCTACGACAATACGGATCACCGCAATTTCGCGATCGCGACAGCAGCAACGCCGGCCAAAACTGCTGGCGGTGCGCCGGTATTGACGCTGCCGGCGAACGTCAGCAGCAACCAGCTTTACAAGCAGCGCTACGCGCTCGGCGGCGACCTGCATATCGGTGATAATATCCGCCTCTACGGCGAGCTTTATCACGGCCAGCAGACTGGCCGCGATGTCGGGCCGGCGGTGCCTGGCAATTTGCGGGATGAACTCGGCCTGGTTAACGGCTTTGCCGAGATATTCACCAACGACGCGGCGGCAAAGAGTGGTCTGCGCGCCGGCCGGCAGGAAGTATTTCTCGGCAATAACCTGCAGGTACGCGCCAACGTCTCGACCAACCTGCCATCGCCGGTATTCGATGGGTTTCGCGTCTATCGCGACTGGGGTAACGCGCGGGTCGATGCCTTTGCGTACAACGTTGTCGTCTTTGCGAACGGCGTGTTGCAGGATCGCGACAACGCACACACCAATTTGTGGGGCATCTACACCAGCTATGATTTGCCGAAATTCGCGCTAGGCCGGATGCCGGCGCACGGCTCGGCCGACCTGTTCTATTTTGGCTGGCGCTCGAACCCTTCGGCAAATGGCGGCGGTTCGGGGGTTTATGACGACCGCGCGTTCCTGACCGGGGCGCGGATCGTGGCGGCGACCGGCGCCGGGTTTACCACGGGCCAGGATCACCGCCACACGATCGGATTGCGCTACTACGGCGGGGTGGGCGATGCCGATTACGACTGGCAAGGCGCCTACCAGTTCGGAAGCTATGCCGGCCTGACGGTTGTGGCCTTCTCGGTCAATACCGATACCGGCTACACCTTCCACAGCGTGCCGTGGAAACCGCGCATCGGCATTCATCTCGACATGGCATCCGGTGGCGCCGACAAAACCGGCGGCACGATGCACACCTACCAGCCGATGTATCCGAATACGCAATATTATGTGCCGAACAACGAATTTGCGCCGACCAATTTCTACGATGTCGCGCCGCGCATCAGGGTTTCGCCGACCGACACGATTACCGCCGAGTTCTATTATTCGTTCCTATGGCGCTATTCGGAGTCCGACGCGATCTACACCGGCGCGCCGTGGCCGGGCGGCAACGGGCAGAACAGCTATGCGGTGACGGCGCTGACGGCGGGCCGCTCGATCGGCCGGCAGTCGGACTTGCGCGTGACCTGGACCATCGTTCCACACCTGCTGGCGCTAGCCGAGTTCGGCATCTTTTACCCCGGCGCGGCAATCCGCGCCGCAGGCGGCAAAACCACGACGTTTCTCGACGCGAACCTGACGTTCAAGTTCTGATGGGGGCAAGTTCTGATGGAGGCAAGTTCTGATGGGGGCAAGTTCTGGTGGGGGAAGTTCTGACGGGGTTGCGGCACCGATGTGGCGTCACGTCTTGCGCCAGGAGCGGTTGCGCCTCATATCTCGCGACGGTCCCGCCACCAAGAAAAGCCGCCAATGACCGATCAAGCCGCTCCAGAAACCCGCACGTTCCAAGCCGAAGTCAGCCGCCTTCTCGATATCGTCGCGCACTCGCTTTACAGCGAGAAGGAGATTTTCCTGCGCGAACTGGTTTCCAACGCGTCCGACGCCTGTGATCGGCTGCGTTATGCCGCACTGACAGAGCCAGCGCTCGCCGAAGGCAACGCTAACTACCGCGTCGTGCTGACCCCGGTAAAATCGTCGCGTACATTAACTGTCGCCGATAACGGCATCGGCATGAACCATGACGAGTTGATCGACAATCTCGGCACGATTGCCCGCTCCGGGACCGCGGCGTTTATGAGCCAACTCAACGGCGCCGAAGACAAGGACGCTGGCGGCAAGGATATGAGCCTGATCGGCCAGTTCGGCGTCGGCTTTTATTCCGCCTTCATGGTGGCCGACAAGGTCGAGGTGCTGAGCCGCAAGGCCGGCGATACCGAGGGCTGGCGCTGGGAATCCGACGGCAAAGGCAGCTTTACGGTCGAGCCGGCGCCCAACGTGCCGCGCGGCGCCCGCATTACGCTGCACATGCGTGAAGGCGACGACGAATACCTCGAGACGCACCGCCTGCAGCAGATCGTCAAGCGCTATTCCGACCACATTGCCTTGCCGATCGTGCTCGCCGATGGCAACAAGGAAGAGACGATCAACACCGCGTCGGCGTTATGGACGCGGCCGCGCACGGAAATCACTGCCGAGCAGTACAAGGAATTCTACCACCATGTCGGCCAGGGTTTTGATGACCCCTGGCTGACGCTGCATGCCCGTGCCGAGGGGGTTCTCGAATACACCTACCTGCTGTTCGTCCCGTCGCAAAAGCCGTTCGACCTGTTCGACCCCGAGCGCAAGCCGCGGCTCAAACTTTACGTCCGCCGTGTCTTTATTACCGACGAGGGCGCCGAACTGTTGCCGGCCTATCTGCGGTTTGTCCGCGGCATCGTCGACAGCGAAGACCTGCCGCTGAACATCAGCCGCGAAATGCTGCAGGCGAACCCGACCGTGACGCGCATCCGGCAGGCATTGACCCGCCGGGTGCTGAGCGAGCTTGCAAAAAAGGCGAGCGACGCACCGGCGGAATACACCAAATTCTGGGACGATTTCGGGGCGGTGCTGAAAGAAGGTCTCTATGAAGACCGCGATCAGCGTGAGGCGTTACTGCCGTTGATGCGGTTTCGCACGACCGGACGCGACGGGCTGATTTCGCTGGAAGAATACGTTGCCGCGATGCGCCCCGGCCAGGAGGCGATCTACACGATCACCGGCGACAATCTCGATCTGCTGCGCAAAAGCCCGCAGATCGAAGGCTTTCGCGCCCGCGGCGTCGAGGTTCTGCTGCTGACCGATCCGATCGACGAGTTCTGGGTGAACGCCGTCGGCACTTACCAGGAAAAACCGTTCAAATCGGCGACGCGCGGCGGTGTCGATCTCGACAAGATCACGCCTGCCAACGACGAGAAGGAAGACGCGGCCAAACCCGAGCCGCCGCCCAAACTCGCCAGCCTGATTGCGATCTTCAAGCTGGCGTTGGGCGATGTGGTCAAGGATGTGCGCGGCTCCGAACGGCTGACCGACAGCGCGGTGTGCCTCGTGGCCGACGAGGGTGACATCGATATGCACCTCGAACGCCTGCTGAAGCAGCACCGCCAGCTTGACACGACAGCCAAGCGCATCCTCGAACTCAACCCGCAACACCGGTTGATCGAGCGCCTTGCCGCTTCGGTCGGCGAGGTCGGCGCATCGGACCAGCTATCGGAGTTTGCCTGGCTGCTTCTCGACCAAGCCCGCATCGTCGAAGGCGAGCAATTGCCTGATCCGGCCGCCTTCGCGCGCCGCCTCGCGAGCCTGTTGGAGCGCGGCTTGCCGGCGGCCTGAATTTTAATTTTAGTGCTGTTGCACCAGCAGGATGCCGCTGCCGATCAGCAGGATGCCGCCGAATTGCTGCCAGCCGAGCGGCTCGTTCCACAGCAGATGGGCGATGATCGCGACGACTGCATAACTCGCGCCGACCGAGGGAAACGCGACTGACACCGGTATCTTTTTCAGCGCGATGATGTAGCAGAAGGCGGCAAAGACGTAGATGCCAAAGCCGATGATGGTCAGCGGGTTGAGGAATTGCGCGATGATCGTCTGCGAGCCGATCGCGCCGGATTTGAGCGCGATCTGCCCGGCGATGCCGAACAAGATCGCGGCCACAAGGCTCGCGTAATACATTGCCACCGGCGTTTGACCTAGTTTGAAGCGGGTTCGCGGCGGCGCAGCGGCGGGTTTGCCGCCGCCGTCGTGGGTGCCGCACGAAGCACCGTCCTGACCACCGATTGCGGTTTGCGGTTGGCAGTCAGGTAGAGGCGGCCGAGATATTCGCCAACCAGCCCTAGAATGACCAACTGCACCCCGGAAAGCAGCAGCAGCGCTGCCATCAGCGAGGCCCAGCCGGCCGGCGGGTCGAAAAACAATGCCTCGGTGATCGTCATGATGCTGCCGGCGGCGCCTGCGAGGCTCAGCGCAAACCCGGTCAATGTACTGAGCCGCAACGGCATGACCGAGAAATTGACGAACATGCTGAGCCACAGCCGCAGCAGCCGCCGCATTGTGTAGTTGCTGCGACCGACCGCGCGCGGCAGATGGCGCACCAGCAGCCGGTCGATATCCTGCGTCACCTGCAGGATCAGCCCGTCGACATAAGGAAATGGCCCGTCGTAACGGGTGATTTCGCGCACGACGAAGGCACTCATGCAGCGGAAGCTCGACAGATAAAAGCTCTTCGGCTTGTCGAGCACAAAGCCGGCGACCCAGTTGGTGAACTGGCTGCCGAGATTGCGCCAGCCGGCGTGCTGCTTTTCGTCGTAATAGGTGTAGATGACCTCGCGGCCGCTTTCCTGGGCAAAAGCGAGCAGGCGCTCGACTTCCTCCGGCGGGTTCTGCAAATCGTCATCCATCGTAATGACATGCGCACCGCTGGCATGGCGCAGTCCGGCCATGACCGCGTTGTGCTCGCCGTAATTGCGCGACAGATCGACAAAAGTGATCGGCACCCGCGCCTGTTCGACCAGCCGTCGGCACACGGCGCGGCTGTTGTCGGGGCTGCCGTCATTGACCAGCACGATCTCGTGGCCGCCGGCGATCTCCAGTGCTTCAAGCGCCGTAACCAATTCGCCGACACTGGCGGCGCCATTATAGACCGGCACGACGATCGACAGCGCATACCGCGCCGATGCGGTATCGCGTGCTACGATTTCGATGCGCGACACGGTCGTATCAGGCATGAGCGGCGCCTCGGCCAGCGTCTTTGGTGGCAACCGCAATCAGCGAGCCGCCGAACGGAAAGCGTATGCCGAGCCCGAGAAGGCGGCGCTCCAGCGCGGTGGCGGCGCGGCACAACGCTTCAACCGGTGCGGGGTAGAGGCGGACATCGCTGGTCGGCGCCGGGCCGCCAGGCAGGAGCTTACGAGTCAGTACCATGATCGGAAATAGCACGACATTCCAATAACTGGCGAAAAGCAGGCGGAAGCCGGCCGTCTGCAACAGGCGAACGAGGCCGCGCCGCGAATAGCGCCGGGCATTGTAGACGGCGCTATCGTGGCGCGACAGCATCCAGCGATAAGCCGGCAGGTTGAGGATCAGCAGCCCGTCATCGCGCAGACAGCGGTAAAACTGCCCAAGCGCCGCGCGTTCGTCGACATCGCGGTGGCACAGCACGTCGGCGCTGAAAATCGTGCCGAACGCACGATCGGCAAACGGCAGGGCATTGACCGATCCGGCGCAGACCGGCTGCGCGCTTTTGGAGGCGGCTCGCGCGCAAGCGGTGTCATCGGCGTCGAGGCCGATCACCGGCCGCCGGGGGTAGGCCGCGGCAATCCGCGTTAGCAGCCCGCCGGTGCCGCAACCGGCGTCGAGCAGTGGCGCCCCAACTCCGCTGACCCCGCTGTCGTGCACCGCCATCCGATGCAGCAGCAGCAGATTTGCGTGCGTCGCCGCAAACCACCACATGCGATCCTCGGTCTGGTCGAGCTTGTCGTATTCGGCGCGTTCCATCGTCGTACGGAAACGCGCTACGCCGCCAACCTATTCCGGTGCTGCGACGCAGGCTCAGGGATACGCCGAGATTGGCAAATTGCGCGGCAGGGCATGCGCCAGCGGCTGCTTTGCGATGCGCTGTTCCGCTACGATCTCACGACGGTCGAGCACCACCGACAACAGCGCCCCCATGCGTTCGACGCGATAGATCGGCCGGCCGGGGAGCGTTTTGTCGCAATCGTCTTTGGTAAAGGCGATAAAGAAATCCGCCTTGTCGCGCTGATGCATAAAGCGGAAATTTCCCGGGAAGAAATACGCCGCGGAAATCGGCGGACCGCAGACCGCGACGGTAAATTCCCGCTCCTCGAAATCGGCGCCGTATTCATTGTGCAGGTAGGCGGCCAGCCCGCGTACTGCCTCGGCGTAGGAATTGGCCCAATAATCCAGCTTGAATTTGCGCTGCGCGCCGTCCACCCCGCCGACAAAGGCGTTGTAATAGACATACTGGTCAGGGTGCAGCAGCACCATGATCGTGATGTGCGCGATGCCGTACAGTCCAAGCGCGGCATAGACCGCCGGCCGATAGGGCAGGGTGCCGAGGCGGCTCACCGCGCGGTCGGCAACCAGCGCTGCAGCCACCGCAATCGGCGGCAGCACAAAGATGAAATGGCGCATGCCGTCGAACAGCACCGCGTTGATCGCGATCGCGTACGTCACCGGGAAAACGATCGAGAACCCCAGCAGGAACAGCCCGAGCACAGCCTCGCGGCGCTGCGCAATGCCGCGCCGTGCCATCGCGACGACACCGAGGACCGGCGCAACAGCCAACAACACCAGTACGAGTTCCGGCAGTGCCAGCAGAATATACGTCGGCAGATATTCCCACGGCAGGTTGCTCGCGGGGAAGAAGCTGCCGTCGAACAGCGTGTAGAACGGGAAGGTTTCGTGCGAGAAGAACGCGAGGGCGCGCAGCGGATTGTCGATCGGGTCGTGCTGCGCCCAGGGCCAGAACAGCAGCATCACCGCAAAACCGACCGCGGAAACCGGCAGCAACACGCGCCACAGACTGACCCATGCGACCTCGGCCAACAGCATCGCACGCCGCGCCACGACCACCTGCCATAGGCCGGACAGGCCGAGCACCAAGCCGAAATAGCACAGAAACAACAGGCCGCCGACCCGTACGCCGAGCGCCAGGCCGATTGCCAAGCCCATCTTCAGCAGCAGTGTCAAAGGCGGTCGCGGCAGGCTGGGCAGCACGCGGACCATGTAATAGGTTGCCCACACGCCCCCGACCGCGAACGGGATGTCCTTCGGGTTGTTGAACATCTGCCCGTAGTAATTCGGGGTCAGCAGCAGAAAGACCAGCGCCAGGAAACCGGCACGCGCGCCGCCCAGGGCGCGCCCCAATTTCCAGCACCCGATAAGGCCGAGAATACCGACGCACCCGTTCAGCAAGTGCCGTGTTTCGTAAAGCCCGAGCGGTGAGATGCGGCTCAGCGCGGCCGCCACCATGTCGAATGCGGCGCCGTAATTGTAGAGGTTGAGCCAGTGCAGCGCTCGCTGGTCTGCGAAAAGCGACAAATAGTAATCGAGCGCCAGACCACCGTAATAGCTGTGGACGTCTTCGTCCCAGGTGACGCCGTAATCCTTAAACGTCAACACTACAAGAACGGCGGCAATGAGCAGCACGATTCCCGCGAGCCGGTCCCACAACCTGTCGTGTTCTACGCCGGAGCGAACGGCGGCCGCGCCGCTAAACCAAGTATCGGTAATATTCATGCGAAACGCAGAGCTGAAAATCGGGCTAAACGGCGGGTGATCGTGCGGGTAATCCGTCGCGGCGTACGGGTCGTTTGCGCGGACCGGTACCGCATGTCAAGCCGGAAAGCCCGGCTGCGGCGCATCGGCCCGGTTCACAGCCCGGCTTCGGCCAATAGCTGTGCGACAACCGCCTCGGCCCCGAAATAGGCGCCGGCGACGTCGCGGGCTGCCCGGCTGTGGCCAGCGTAATCCGCGGCGATCGCATCGATGGCGGCCAGCGCCTCGTCATGCGTCGCATAGTCAAACACGCCGCGCCCGGCCGGACAAAAGCTGGTGAAGCCGGTGCGCATCGTGACGACTGGCCGCCCGGCGGCCAGATAGCACACCGCGCGATCGCTGAACCAACCGCTGTGGGGCCGCACATAAATGTCCTTCGCCACAGTGAATTCGCCCCGCGATCCGGCGATAAACGCCTGATAGCTTGCCATATCGGCCGAAATCGGCCGGGGATCGGTGAGGTGCCAACCGGCGCCTTCGACCTCGCGGCGCACGCCGTCGTCGGGCGGCAGCATCGCCATTTCGAAGCAGGTTTGTGGCCGGTGCCGCGGCAGATCGAGGAATTTGAGGAAATTGACGTGTTTCGACCAGAGATAGGTCGAGCCCTCATAGTCGATGTTTTTGCCCTTGTTTTCCCAGGTCGCGATCGTCGAAAAGCAGGATGGTGCGCCCTCCGCCTGCGGCCACAGATCGAGATCGACCGGCGGCCGCGTGGCGCGCCACGGAATGCCGCATAGCGGCACCTGTGACGCCGGGGTGCCGAGATTTGTGCCATAGGTAAAGAAATGCGTGTGCGCGTCGAGATAGGCGCGCGCCGCCGGGTCGGCTTTGGCGTATTTGATCTGCTCATAGACCGGGTCGGTATCGATCATGAGCCGCACCGGGCATTGCATGTGCTCGTCGCGCAACCGGGTGGCGCCGCACAGGTTGATCAGCCCGTCCGCCTCGGCGTACAGCGCCCATACCTGTTCACGCGACAGTCCGTGGTAGGCATCGTTGATCGCGTCCCAATAGGCCCAGCGGCCGGTGAGGCCGTGGCGCTCCATCGCATCGCGGAGATAGCCGACATTGTAGGCGCAATCCATGACGACGCTGCTGACGCGCGGGTCGTAGGGGTTGGCGCCATGATCCTCGACATACCACGCCTCATAGCCGAGCTTTTCCAGCCCGACGAGGTAATTGACCGCCTGCCAGGCAATGCCGGCGAGCGGCATCTGGCCGACGAAATGCAGAAGGACGACCTTGCCGCGTTTTGTCACGGTTAAACCCAGCCTTGAAGTTCCGGCGCTGACGCCACCGCGCAATAACGGACCACCAGCGGTAAAATTTCCGCTGACGTTTCGCCGCAGTCGGGTAGCTAAAGCCGGGCTGGCAAAATTGGGTGGCAAGCAGAACAAGCGACGCCTCGGGCTTGCCCGTTCCGGGACCCCGTGCTAGGCAGGCATGCAGACTGCCGAGCCAGACCCGGCAACGCACTTGCAGGCGCCGCGGGCGGTCGGTTACCGATCCTGGAGCCCAGGCGAACCCAAGGAGAAGAACCCGAGACCATGACCTACGTCGTCACTGAGGCCTGCATCCGTTGCAAGTACATGGATTGCGTTGAGGTTTGCCCGGTCGATTGCTTTTATGAAGGCGAGAATATGCTCGTTATTCATCCTGATGAATGCATTGATTGCGGGGTGTGCGAGCCTGAATGCCCTGCTGAAGCAATCATTCCCGATAGCGAGCAGGCGGCGGAGCAATGGCTGGACGTCAATCGCGAATATGCGGTGAACTGGCCGAACATCACGCGCAAGAAACCGGCGCCCGACGACGCCGATGAATGGAAGGGGGTCGACGGCAAGTTCGAGAAGTTCTTCAGCCCGAAGGGCGGCGGTTAAGCAACTGCCGCCAAAAGGTCGTCGTCTTGCCCGGTTGCCGGGCAAGCATGGCTGATGTGCTGGCCCGGCACGGCATTTCGTGCTATACATTCTGCCCGGCGCTATCGACGCCTTCCCCCTACGTTCCGCGCTCCGCGTTGAAGTGTGGACGGTCGCTTGCCACGGCTCGCGATCTAGGAACCCGTCGTGCCAGCGCTGGTCGGGTCGGTTGCGCGAGAGACGAATATGACGGCCGAGAAGATGCCATTCCTGACAGGCGACCTCGTCGTCTACCCCACGCACGGGGTGGGCAAGATCACCGCTATCGAAACACAGGAAATTGCCGGACACACCCTAAATGTATTCGTGGTCACCTTTGACAAGGATCGCATGACGCTGCGTGTACCGCTGGCGAAAGCCCAGGTATCGGGGTTGCGCCGCCTGTCGAGCCACAAGGAAATGGATGTTGCGTTGGCCAAGCTGCGCGGCCGCTCGCGTGCCAAGCGCACGATGTGGAGCCGGCGGGCGCAGGAATACCAGGCCAAGATCGCTTCGGGCGATCCCGCGTCGATCGCCGAAGTTGTGCGCGACCTCTTCCGCAATGTCGGCCAACCCGAGCAATCCTACAGCGAGCGGCAGATCTATCAGGCGGCGCTCGACCGGCTCGTGCGCGAATTTGCGGCGGTCGAGGCGATTGACGAAATGACTGCGACGCAGCGCGTTGAGCAGATGTTGTCGGCCGCCTGATCGGCGGGCCACCCCGCACGAAGCCGGGGCCACACCGGGGCGCAACGCGTGAATCGTCGGTCCGCGGCGACAAACTTCGCCCGGTTGAAGCGAGCAGGGCGGGTCTGGGCGGTCGCCTCAATCCTGGGTGAGGCCGATCGTCTCGCCCGACTGCATGACCGCATGGCGCCGCGCATTGCCGATGGCGATCGGCTGGTTTATCTCGGCAATTATTTTGGCCGCGGCGACGCTGTTGCTGCGACAATTGACGAATTGCTCGATTTTCGCCGGCGAATCCTGGCGCGGTCGCGCGGCTTTGCCTGCGATGTCGTGTATCTGCGCGGCGCTCAGGAAGAGATGTGGCAAAAGCTGCTGCAACTCCAGTTTGCGCCGAACCCCGGCGAAATCCTGGCATGGATGGTGCAGGAGGGAATTGAGGCGACGGTGACCGCCTATGGCGGCGATATGCGCCAGGGTTTTGCTGCGAGCCGGGACGGGCCGCGTACGATCACCCGTTGGACGAGCAGTTTGCGCAACGCGATGAATGCCGCGCCCGGGCACACGACCTTGTTCTCCAGTCTGCGGCATGCTGCCGTAACCGATGATCTCGGGTTGCTCTTCGTCCATGCCGGGGTCGATCCATCGCGGCCGCTGACCAAACAGACCGACGCGTTCTGGTGGGGCAGCGCACAGGATATCCTTGAATTGGCGGCGCCGTATGACGGTTTTCGCCGCGTGGTCCGCGGCTTTGACCGGGCGCGCCGTGGCCTCGTCGAGGCCGAGTTTGCGGTTTCGCTCGATGGCGGCTCCGGCCGCGGTGGCCGTCTGATCGCCGCGGCTTTCACCCCGGACGGCGTGCTACAGGACGCGCTCGAAGCCTAAGTCCAACCGTCTGCTTAAATCGCGGTATAACCGCCATCGACCAGCAGATCGCTGCCGGTCACAAAGCTTGCGGCATCGCTGGCGAGAAACACCGCCGCACCGGTCAGTTCGTCCGGTCGCCCGAGCCGGCCGAGCAGGTGTTTCGGGCCGATCCGCTCGCGAGCGGCCTCGAATGAACCATAGCGATGCAGGGTCCGCTGAGTTTCGATGGCGCCCGGTGACAATGTGTTGACCCGCACGTTTTGCGCTGCGTGATCGATCGCCATGACCTTAGCCAGCTGGATCAGGGCGCCCTTGGTGGCGCAATAGGCGGCGCGACCGCCGCTACCGACCCGCCCGAGCTGCGACGCGATAAAGATGATCGAGCCGCCGCCCGCGATCATCAGCGGCAGGACGGCCCGGCTCAGCAGGTACGAGCCGGTCAGATTGATGTCGAGAACGCGACGCCAATCGGCGACGGCGGTCTCGATGATCGTGCCGCTCGGGTCGTTGGGCGCCGCGCCGCTGACGAGGATGTCGAGGCGTCCGAACGCGCGATGCGTTGCGTCGGCGGCGGCCGCGGTTGCGCTTTCACTCGCCGCGTCGCAGGTCTGCGATATCGCGTGCCCGCCGGTATCGCCGATCAGCCGTGCGGTTTCCGCGGCGGCCGCGGTGTCGATGTCGCAACAGGCGACCGCAGCGCCGGCCTCGGCGAAAGCGAGTGCGATGGCGCGGCAGATATCGCCGCCTGCGCCGCTGATCAGCGCTGCCTTACCGGCCAATTGCATGGATCCCCCCTTGCGCCAATTCGCCGCTATAGCATCACGGTGCCGCCGTCGACTGCAATAGTCTGGCCGGTGACGAAACTGCTGACATCGGACACCAGCCACATCACTGTGCCGGTCAGATCGGACGGCATCAGATTGCGCTGGATCGTCTGACCCGCTCTGATCGTCTCCAGCGCGCGATCATGCTTGGCACCGAAAAACTCGCGGGTGCCTTCGGTCATTACCGCGCTCGGCGCCAAGGCGTTGACCCGGATGCGGTCTCGCCCGAGTTCACGCGCCAATCCGCGGGTCAGACCGATAACCGCGGCCTTTGATGTTGTGTAATGCAGCCCGTACGGCATGCCGTAGGTCGCGGCCAACGACGCAATATTGACGATGCTGCCGCCGCCCGCATTACGCATCGCCGGCACCGCCGCTTTGCAGCAATTCCAGATGCCTTTGACGTTGACCGCCATGGCAGCGTCCCATTCTGCCTCGTCGATGGCTTCAAAGCGGCCGCCATGCAACGCGCCGTACAGTGCGGCGTTGTTGATCAATGCGTCGACACGCCCGAAAGCGGCAACACCGGCCGCAACCATCGCCAGGGCGGCGGCCGGATCGGTGACGTTGAGCCTGGCAGTGATGCCGGCGCCGCCTGCTTCGCTGACGAGGCGGACGGTTTCGGCGCAATCGTTGATGTCGGCGGCGATAATTTTCGCGCCGGCGGCGCCGAGGCTGCGCGCAAATTCCTGACCGAGACCGCGGGCTGCGCCGGTAATTGCGACGACTTTGTCCCGAACGTCCATGATCCCCTCCGGGAAGCTGATCCGGTACGCAACATCATAGTATGTTTTGTGCGCGACCGTGCAGGGTCGCCGCCGGGATGACGGGGTAGTGGGAGGGAGTGGCCGGACCCAACGTCACCGTGCCCCTCGACGAGCGCCATGACGGCTGCTCAATCGAGTGGCATTGTGCTGCACATTCCGCGCGATACTGGCTGTTCCGATCATGGCGTCACCTGCCGCCGTTCCTGTCCTGCGAGCTGCCCCGATTTTGCGGGCCGACAATGTGCGGCTCGGTATTCTCTATATGGTCGCGTCGGTTTTCCTGTTTTCGATCCAGAACGCGATCGGGAAATGGCTGGCGCAGACTTATCCGGTCCCGATGCTGGTGTTTTTCCGCAGCGCTGTCGCTCTGCTGCCGTCGTACCTGTTCGTCGTGCGCGCCGGCGGGCTGCCGGTGTTACGCACCAGCCGGCTTGGCGCGCAGGCCGGGCGGGCGGCGATCTGGGGCGGTTCCAATGTCGCGTCATTTTTCGCCTATCACCTGCTGCCGCTGGCTGATGCGATTGCGCTGACCTTTGCGGCGCCGCTGTTCTTGACGGCGCTGTCCTGGCCGATCTTGCGCGAGCCGGTTGGCCGGGCGCGATGGATCGCCGTGTCGGTCGGTTTTGTCGGCGTCTTGGCGATGGCGCATCCGAGCGGTGCCGCCAATGTGCTGGGGATGGGGTGCGCGCTCGCCTGCGCCAGTTGCAACGCGGTCGGCACATTGACCGTGCGCGACCTGACTCGTACCGACCACAGCGCCTCGATCGTGTTCTACACCGCGCTGTTTATGACCCTGATGGCCGTGCCGGTGCTGCCGTTTTACTGGGTGACGCCGGGATTGCTTGATCTGGCACTATTATGTTCGATCGGGCTGCTGGGTGGCGTGTCGCAATATTGGACAACTCAGGCGCTGTTCCATGCGCCGGCAACGGCGGTATCGCCATTCAACTACACGGCCTTGTTGTGGGGATCGGTTCTCGGGTTTCTGGTGTGGGGGGATCTGCCGACCGTACCGATCATCATCGGCGCCGCAATCGTGACGGTGAGCGGTCTTTATCTGCTGCGCGCCGAAACCTCGCGCCGCCACCTTCCGCTCCCGGAAGCCAAAGGGGAAACGCATTCCCCCGGGTAGTTGCGGCACGCGTCCAGGCGCTATAATACCGACCCGCGGGCCGGCAGGCTCCGCAAGCCTACGGTGAAGGGACGTGACGGGACATGGAAACGCGCGCGGCGGTCGCCCATAAAGCGGGACAGCCTCTGACGATCGAAACGGTGCAACTCGCCGGGCCGCGCGCCGGCGAAGTGCTGATCGAGATCAAGGCGACCGGCATCTGCCATACGGATGCCTACACGCTGTCCGGTGCCGATCCGGAAGGGCTGTTTCCGGCGATCATGGGGCATGAAGGGGCTGGCATTGTCGTCGATGTCGGCCCCGGCGTGACGAGCCTCAAAAAAGGCGATCATGTCATCCCGCTTTACACGCCGGAATGCCGGCAATGCCCGTCCTGCCTGTCGCGCAAGACCAACCTATGCACCGCGATCCGCGCGACGCAGGGCCAGGGACTGATGCCGGATGGCACCAGCCGCTTCTCATTGGGCGGCGAGAGCATCTTTCATTACATGGGCACCTCGACCTTCTCGAACTTCACCGTGCTGCCGGAAATCGCCGTCGCGAAAATCCGCGAGGACGCGCCGTTCGACAAGGTCTGCTATATCGGTTGCGGCGTCACCACCGGCATCGGCGCGGTCATCAATACCGCCAAGGTCGAGGCCGGCGCTCGTGTTGTCGTATTTGGCCTCGGTGGCATCGGGCTCAATGTCGTGCAGGGCGCCCGCATGGTCGGCGCCGAGATGATTGTCGGCGTTGATCTCAACCCACGGCGCCGCCCGCTCGCCGAAAAATTCGGTATGACGCATTTCGTCAACCCAAGCGAGGTCGAGGGCGACCTGGTCGCGTACCTCGTCGATCTGACCAAGGGCGGCGCCGATTACAGCTTTGAATGCATCGGCAACGTGCAGGTAATGCGCCAGGCGCTGGAATGTTGCCATCGCGGCTGGGGGGTCAGCATCATCATCGGTGTCGCCGCTTCCGGCCAGGAGATCAGCACGCGGCCGTTTCAGCTGGTGACCGGCCGCACCTGGAAGGGCACTGCGTTCGGTGGGGCGAGAGGCCGTACCGACGTGCCACGCATCGTCGACTGGTACATGGACGGCAAGATCAACATCGACGATCTGATCACTCACACCATGCCGCTTGACGACATCAACAAAGGCTTTGACCTGATGCATGCCGGCGAGTCGATCCGCAGCGTCGTCGTTTACTGACCAGTCTCCGGCTGGTTCGGATCGTTGCGCCGGAACCGGCTCAGCAAGCGTTCGACCCACTGCGATAGCCGCGACGGGCTGTTGCCTTCGGGCGTCAACACACGATCCCAATCGGTGGAACGATGCCTCAGTCGGTCGCCCACCGGCTGGTGATCCTGCGGCTCGGGCAGGCCGCCGATGTCTGGGACCGGCACGGCGCCGGGCCCGCCGCCAGACACGCGGCTCGCGATGATGTACCGCAGAAAGGCGCTTTGGCGCGCATTCAGGTCAATAAAGCGGCCGGCACTCCGGTCGCCGTCGCCATAAATCATGCGAGCCCGCAACAGCGTACCGAGATCGGCATCGTCGAGCGATAGGCGCAGGACGACCGCGACGATCTGGTCCGGAACGAGTGCCGGCCCGTTCGTAACGGCGAAACCGTCGACCGACAGGTCGACAAGCGTCGCCGGTATACTGTCGATTGTAAATTCCGCCGTGAGTTCGACACGCCGATAGAGGCGGCGGTTGAGTGGCGCGGCTGGGTTGACGCTGGCGTGGTCCGGCCCGGTCGCCGCGGCGGTCTCGCCGTCCACCCCTTCGATGCCGCTCTCGGGCTCGACCAGCGGCACCATGCTGTCGGAGCCGGCGGCAGAGACGCCTCGGTCGGTGATGCCCTGACGCCCCGAGATGCTTGGGTTCGGCGCCGATTGTGACGTATCGAGGGGTCGTTGCGCCCGTAATTGCTGCGCCCAGGGCCGATCGCGGCGTGATTCGGTGGGTTCGTTGTACGGCGCCATGGCCGCCGGCGCCGCTGCGGCTGCGTCGTTCAGTGGCGCCGGCTCTGGCGGGTCGTCCGCATCAGGTGATTCATTGGCGTCGGCGTCGGCGACTTCTTCGAAATCGATCAGCGTCACGTCCGCGTCGACCGGTACCGCCCCGGGCATCGCCGAGGCCTCGGCGGCCGGCGGCAAGTCGTCGATTGTCTCGCGCGTTGCTTCATGCGGGGGAGAGGTTGTTTCCGGTAGCGAGTCGGGCGTTGTCGGCAGCGGTTGGGCGATGACGGCCACGCGGCTGGGCAGGACCGGACTGGGAATGCGCAGACTTGTCGTTCCCCGATGCGGAGCTGTTGCCAGGGCCACCAATTCCGGCTCGATTTCATCAAACCCGAACGTGGCCAGATCGGCTTCCGGCGACACCGATTCCGGAATTGGCGGCAATGGGCGCCCTGTCGCCCGGCCGCGAGCAAAAAACGAATGGGGCACCATGATCGCCAGCACAGGCGTCGTCAGCCAGGACGGCGGCCTCCAAATCTTGGCGGTGGGTCGTGGCCCCGCGCGCTGCGGTGCTGGTTTGATGGGCGGCGCGACCGGCAGTTCGCTGCGGGGTTTCGGCGGCGGGGGTTCTGCTGCGACCGTTGCTATCGGTGTCGGCTCGGACCCCGGCGCTGCGGGGGCGTCGGCAACCGGCGCTTCATTCGCCGCGTCGTCTAACGGTTCCGTCGGCGGGAGCGCAGAAACAACGGCCGGTTCGACCGGCGTGGCTGCGGCACTTTCAACGGGCTGGAGCGTCGGTTCGGACCGCAGTGCCGCGACGGTCGCAACATTGCGAGTCTCAGCGATCGGCGCATGGACGTCGGCATCTCCCGCCATCGATGCTGTCTCGACAATCGGGGCCGATCGGCCGATCTCGCCGGGCTCCGGCATGGGCTCTGGGAGCGTGTGCTCGGTGGTTGACGCGGCTGTTGCCGGTTGCGGCGTCATGACGCCTTCCACGCGCCGCGGCGGCGCGGCGGCGATACTGGTATCAGGGCCGGGCGCATCGATATGCGCCGCGGCAGGCGTTGCGACGGTAACCGGCGCGGATTCGCTGACCGACAGGCTCGGCTCGGATGGCGGGACGGGCGACGCGCGGTCTTCGATCGCTTCCGGAGCGACGTGCTGCGGCGCATCGGCGACCAGTACCGGCGGGGAGGGCGGCGGGGAGTTGGCGACCTCGACCGATGTGGCGATCTCGACAGACGGCTTTGGCGGCTCCGGCACAGCCGCCGGCGACATCGGCGATTGGGTCGCCGCCGGCGCCGCTATCGAAGCGGTCATCCGTGCCATCAGCCCCGCAGCCAGAGAGTTTTGCGGCGCTGTCGCGGTTGGCGTGGCTGGCGCCGCGGGTGGTGCAGGTTGCGGTGGCGGTTCCGGCACCGGCGTGGGCATTGCCTGCTGCGCGGCGACATTCGCCAACCAGCGGGGTGGCGGTGGCTGCGGCGGAGTGGCGGGCGGTGGCGGTGGTGCGCTCGCCGCTTCATCGCCGGACAGACGACGAAACACCGCATTGAGCGGCGTTCGGTTTTCCGTCGACCGTCGTGGCGGCACGGTTTGCGGCTGGTTCGAATTCACGTCTACTGAAATCTTGGTGGACCGGAGTTTTGGTGGACCGGAATTTTTGCTGAGCGGCGCCTTATGGTGTTCCTACTGCTACTTGAAAGCCGACGAAACCGAAGCGCATCATAACGGATCGCGGGGGACACGCCATCTTGGATTTACCGCCGTCGTCCGTCGCGTACGGTTACCACCGACGCCATTATCATAAGCCGCTATTGGCCATCAGGCGGGAAGCGGGCGGTAACAGGTGCGGCGATGATTGAGATCACCAATACACTGGCTCTGGATGAAGGCGAAATCAGCGAAACCTTCGTTCGCGCCTCGGGACCCGGAGGCCAGAACGTCAACAAGGTGTCGAGCGCGGTGCAACTGCGTTTTGATGTGCGGCGGTCTCCATCCTTGTCACAGCCGATACGCGAGCGGCTCGAACGCCTTGCCGGACAACGGCTTTCGCAAGACGGTGTGCTGGTCATCCTCGCACAGCGGTTTCGTTCGCAGGAGCGCAACCGCCAGGATGCGCTCGGCCGCCTCATTGCCTTGATCCGTCAAGCAGCAGCGCCGCCGCGCACCCGCCGTGCGACGCGTCCCAGCGCCGGCGCGCGTGAACGCCGCCTGTCGGAGAAGGCGCAGCGCGCCCAACTGAAACAGCAACGAGCCACGTTGTGCTAAGCGTCAGAACAGTTGGACGCGGGAAAACACCCAGGTAACGGCCGTGCTGCCGCTTTCGCCGTAGACGCCGGGCGGGCCGCCGCGCGGCGGGGCTTCGCCGTGGAAATCGGTGATCTTGTTGCCGTTGACAAAAAAGCTGCCGGTATTGCCCTTGACCAGGATTTCCAGCTCATTTGCTCCGCCGGGGTTGGTGTGGACGGCGCCTGTCAAGGTCGGAGCCATGACGACGTGCCACACGCCTTCGACCAGCCGATCGATCGAAACGGTGCCGTTCAGCGACAGGGTTGCCGTGTAGAAATTCTGCGCGTCGCGGGACCAGAACCACAAGCCGACATCGCCGATATCGCCGTTGCGCGAGGGCAGCGGGCTGGGGTTGCTGACAGAAACACACAAATCATGGCCGTCGATCGAATAGTTGGGGTTCCACCGCCACGCGCTGCCGTTGACCGGCGGTTTCAGCGCCAGTCCCGCGGCGCTGAAGGACGCGGCGTCGTCCGCCGGTCCCCAGCCGGGATCCGGTGTCTTGAAGTTGTCGTCCAAGACCGAGGCGCTAGTGCCGGCCTGGCAAGCGAAGGCGTTGCCGGCTGCTCCGAGCAGCAGAGCAGCCCCGACGACAAGAATTCTGGCAAACAAGGATTCCTCCGACAAGTCGCTGGACGATTGCCCCGGATGTTGGCAACGGGGCGCTAGAGCGGGATTACAGTTGGGATTATTCGGCGGCGGCCAGAGCCGGTGGCGGCTGGGGTGAACGGAACCGCGCCAAAAGCTGAGATTCTTTAACCTTGGCACGCCGCAGGCTGGCCTCTTTTACATGGCCAAAGCCGCGAATCTCCAACGGCAGCCTGGCTAGTTCCACCGCTGCAGCATGATTTTCCGGTGACAGGGCGACGGCGATGTCATTGAGCAGCGTTTCGTATTCGCCGATCAGGCGGCGTTCGGCGCGGCGCTCGGCCGTGCGGCCGAAAGGATCGAACGGGGTGCCGCGCAGGCCGCGCAACCTGGCGAGGCCTTTGAACGCGGTTAGCATCCAGGGGCCGTAGGTGCGCTTTTGCAGATGCCCCGTCGACGGATCGCGTTCGGCCAGCAACGGCGGCGCCAAGTGAAAACGCAATTCATAATCGCCCTCGAACTGGGCCGCGACCTGCTTGGCGAAGTCGCCATCGGTGTACAACCGCGCCACCTCGTATTCGTCCTTGTACGCCATCACCTTGAACAGCCCGCGCATCGCGGCGTCGGTGAGCGCCGTGCTGCCGGGAACGCGCTGCGCTTCGACCTGGCGCAGTCGCCGGATATGGCCGGCGTAACGCGCGGCATAAGCCGCATTCTGATAGTGGCTCAGGTATTCGGTGCGTCGCTGCAATGCTTCGTCGAGCGTTTCCGAAACGCGATGGCTCTGCGGGGCCGTATCCGCCGGGGCGGCATGCGCCTCGACCAAAGGGCGGTCGATCGCGGCGCGCCGGCCCCATTCGAAGGCACTGCGGTTGAACGCTATGGCGACGCCATTGAGTTCGATCGCGCGGTCGATCGCAGGCGCCGACACCGGCACCAGCCCCTGCTGATAGGCGTAGCCGAGCATGAACAGGTTGGTCGCGATCGAATCGCCGAGCAGGCCCGTGGCGAGGCGCGTCGCATCGATGAACTCCGTGCCGCCCTGACCGGTCGCGGTGCTGATGTTGCGGCGCAGATCGCCGCCGGGAAACATCATGTCGGGGTTGCGGGTGAAATCGCCGGTAATTGTCTCCTGGCTGTTGACGATCGCCCGGCTACGGCCCGGCTGTAATTTCGACAACGCCTCGGTGCCGGCCGATACGACGAGGTCGCAGCCGAGCAACAGGCGCGCGCCGCCGCCGGCGAGGCGCACCGCATGGATCGCCTCCGGCTGGTCGGCGATGCGCACATGGCTTAGCACCGCGCCGCCCTTTTGTGCCATGCCGGTCATGTCGAGTACGGTGACGCCCTTGCCTTCGAGATGCGCCGCCATGCCGATCAGCGCACCGATCGTGACGACCCCGGTGCCGCCGACCCCGGTGACCAGGATGCCGAACGGCTCCGTGATCTCGGGTAAGACCGGGTCCGGTAGTGGCGGCAGCTTGCTTTCGTTGACTTGCGCTGCCGCGCGCTTACGCAGCGAGCCGCCCTGCACCGTGACAAAGCTCGGGCAGAAGCCTTTGAGGCAGGAAAAATCCTTGTTGCAGCTTGACTGGTCGATCGTCCGCTTGCGGCCGAACTCGGTCTCGATCGGCACCACCGACAGGCAATTCGAGGTTGCCGAACAATCGCCGCAGCCTTCGCAGACGAGATCGTTGATCACGACACGCTGCGGCGGGTCGGGGAAGCGGCCACGCTTGCGTCGGCGGCGCTTTTCGGCGGCGCAGGTCTGGTCGTAGACGATCGCGGTGACGCCGGGGACCTCGCGCAGATCGCGCTGCACCGCGTCGAGGTCATCGCGGTGGTGGGTCGTCGTGCCGGTCATTGTTCCCGGGGCGAATTGCGTGCCGAGCGGGTATTTGTCCGGCTCGTCGCTGACCACCACAATCTGGCCGACGCCTTCCGCAGCAAGCTGCGCCACCACTTTCGGCACGGTCAGCGAGCCGTCGAGCGGCTGGCCGCCGGTCATCGCGACGGCGTCGTTGAACAATACCTTGTAGGTCATGTTGACCTTGGCGGCGACCGCGGCGCGAATCGCCAGGACGCCGGAATGCGTGTAAGTGCCGTCGCCGATATTGGCGAAGACATGTGTTGTTTCGGTGAACGGCGCCTGCCCGATCCACGGCGCGCCCTCGCCGCCCATCTGGGTAAAGGTGGCCGTGTCGCGGTCCATGAACTGCGACAGCCAGTGACAGCCGATACCGGCCAGCGCACGGCTGCCTTCCGGCACCTTGGTCGACGAATTATGCGGGCAGCCTGAGCAGAAATACGGGGTGCGCTGGATCGACACGACATTGCCGCCGGCCGGCCGCTCGCGCGCGTCGAGGCGGGCGAGGTTTGCGGCGATCAGCGGCGAGGGGCCGAAGGCGAGCAGCCGCTGCGCGATGATTCGAGCGATCTGGCTCGGCCCAAGCTCGCCGTTTGACGGCAGGATCCAGTTGCCGGCCTCGTCATATTTGCCGATGATTCGAGGGCGTCGATCGGCCGGCCAGTTGAACAGTTGCTCCTTGAGTTGGGTTTCGAGAACCGCCCGCTTTTCCTCGACGACGAGGATTTCGTCGAGGCCTTCAGCGAACGCGCGGGCGCCTTCGGGTTCAAGCGGCCACGGCATGGCGACTTTATAAAGACGCACGCCGAGCGCAGCGGCTTCGCGCTCGCCGATGCCGAGATCGTCAAGTGCTTGGCGCACATCGAGATAGGATTTGCCGGTGGTGGCGATGCCGAAACGCGGCTGTGGCGCGTCGAGCACTATGCGGTCAAGGCGGTTGGCACGGGCAAAGGCCAAAACCGCGCGCAGCTTGTCGCGGTGCAGCCGCAATTCCTGGTCGAGCGGCATATCCGGCCAGCGGATGTTGAGGCCGCCCGGCGGCATCGCAAAATCTTCCGGCAGCACAACGGATATGCGCTCTGGATCGACCATGATCGAGGCTGAGCTGTCCATCGATTCGGCGACTGTCTTAAACCCGACCCAGCAACCCGAAAACCGCGACATCGCCCAGCCGTAAAGACCGAGATCGAGGATTTCCTCGATCCCGGCCGGGTTCAGTATCGGGATCGAGGCGTCGATAAAGGCGAATTCGGACTGGTGCGCCAGGGTCGAGGATTTGCAGGTGTGGTCGTCGCCGGCCAGCACCAGGACGCCGCCATAGGGCGCCGTGCCGGCCGAGTTGCCATGCTTCAGCGCATCGCCGCTGCGGTCGACGCCCGGCCCCTTGCCGTACCACATGGCAAAGACGCCATCGTATTTGGCGCCGGGAAACAGCCCGACCTGCTGGCTGCCCCATACCGCGGTCGCGGCGATTTCTTCATTGATGGCCGGCTGAAACTCAATGTGGTTGCGCTCGACAAAGCGTTTGGCATTCCACAATGCCTGATCGAAGCCGCCGAGCGGCGAGCCGCGATACCCGGCGATAAAGCATGCCGTGTTAAGGCCGGCAGCCGCATCACGCTGCCGCTGCAGCATCGGCAGGCGCACCAGCGCTTGCGTTCCGGTCAGGTAAACACGGCCCCGTTCAAGGCTGTATTTGTCGTCCAGCGATACCGCCGCCAATGCCGTGGGCCCTTGGGCCATCGCAGACTCCTGCCAGCTTTCATGCGCCTCTCGCGACAAACTAGCCGCTGCGAGCGGTCGGCTCAATGACAGCCGTCGCGCCGATGATTCCGGATTAGCACAGCGATTGCTGCAACCGTGCCATGCGCCTGTATTCTTTGTGTTGTTAACATTGCGCGGGCGATTGGAGCAGAGTAATGCTCGTTGTCTCTTTCTTTGTCTTTACGGCTTTTTATGATCGCAACGGCTCAAGAACGCGTGGCTCTCGTTCCGGCGTTGCTGGCTTCATTGCGCCAGCGTCTCGGCGACCGGGTGTCGACCTCGGCGGCGGTGTGCGAACAACATGGTCGGGACGAATCCTACCATGCCGCGCATGCGCCGGACGCGGTTGCCTTTGTGCAAAGCACCGATGAGGTCGCCGCTGTCGTCAGCTTGTGCGCCGAATACAAGACACCGATCGTCGCTTTTGGTACCGGCACCTCGCTGGAAGGGCATGTTGCGGCATTGCGCGGCGGCGTGTGCATCGACCTGTCGCAGATGAACCAGGTGCTGCGCGTCAATGCCGAAGATCTTGACGCAACTGTCGAAGCCGGGGTGACGCGCAAGCAGCTTAATGAATACTTGCGCGACACCGGGCTGTTCTTTCCAATCGATCCCGGCGCTGACGCCTCGCTCGGCGGGATGGCGGCAACGCGCGCCTCGGGCACCAACGCGGTGCGCTACGGCACGATGCGCGAAAATGTGCTGGCGCTGACAGTCGTGCTGGCGGATGGGCGGGTGATTCGCACCTCCAGCCGCGCTCGCAAATCTGCTGCCGGCTATGATCTGACGCGGCTGTTTGTCGGGTCGGAAGGGACGCTCGGCGTCATTACCGAGGTGACGGTGCGGCTTTATGGCATTCCCGAATCGATTTCGGCGGCGGTCTGCGCGTTTCCCTCGATCGCGGCGGCGGTCGACACCGTGATCACGACGATCCAGAGCGGCGTGCCGGTCGCGCGGATCGAGTTGCTCGACGAAGCGCAGATGGACGCGATCAACAAGTATTCAAAACTTGACCATCGCATTGCACCCACCTTGTTTTTCGAATTTCACGGCACGCCGGCCGGCGTCGCCGAGCAGGTCGAGACCGTCAACGCGATTGCTGCAGAACAGGGCGGCGACGATTTCCGCTGGGCGACCAGCGCCGAGGAGCGCACCAAATTGTGGCAGGCGCGGCACGATGCCTATTATGCCGCGCTTGCGCTGCGGCCGGGATCAAAGGGCTGGCCAACCGATGTCTGCGTCCCTATTTCCCGACTCGCAGATTGTATTGCCGAGACGAAGCGTGATCTTGCGCAATCGGCGATTCCGTCGGCGCTGGCCGGGCATGTCGGGGACGGTAATTTCCACCTGATATTCATGATCGATCCGGAGTCGGCGGAAGAAATTGCCGAGGCGAGTCGTCTGAATGATCGAATGGTTGCCCGTGCCTTGGAAATGGAAGGCACCTGCACCGGCGAACACGGTATTGGTTTTGGCAAGATGGATTTTCTCGTTGCCGAACATGGCGATGCCGTTTCTGTTATGCGCAGCATCAAAAGGGCACTCGACCCGCTCGACATTATGAATCCGGGAAAAATCCTTCGGCTATGAGGCAGAGTGTTGCGGCAGCAAAATAGAGCGTCAGACAGCAATTTCGACACCAGTAGAAAATTGCTTTTCGGTGGACTTATTTTATGCTTATTCTCCTGACGAGGAAGGCGGGGACAGGCGACGTTGTCTCTGTTTTGGGTAGCGGCGGATGCCGGCCTGTATAGCAATCCTGATCATCGATTTCTGCAATTCGGACACTTCAGGCTCAGCGACGCGCTGAATAGATTCACGTCATTGCCCGACCGACGATCAGAATTGCGGGATCAAAAGCACATTCTAGCTTCAGGGTCTTTGGTAAATGGAAAAGACGAGTAAAAGAGGGAAAATCCCCCAATCCGATTGGCCGTCAATTATGGCGCGGTATGAAGCGGGGGAAACGCTGGCAAGTATTGCACGAACTTATCTATGTTCTCCGCCCGCCATCAGTTACGTTGTCAGTCGCAGCCGCGCACGCCAGCCCGCCGGCAAGACGACGCCGCAACTACCGATCAGCCCGCAACCGTCGGTCGGTACGGAGCCGCACTGGATTAACAATGCAGCCGAGGTTCCGGACAATGCTGCCGAGCAGCCGCTTGCAGAGCCAGTCGCCACATCTATTCCAGTTGCGTCGCCGACCTTGGAAACCATTTCGCAGGGGATGCCGAACTATGAGGCAAATAGCGCCGTAGGGGCCAACGCCGCAACGGACGGGTCAGCCACTGATGCCGAGGTGTCAAGCGAAACGCTGCCCGATAGTGCGCATTTGGCGGCTACTCCACTGGCCGCGGTCCGTGCGGAAGAGCGGACGGCTGCAGAGGCCGGCGGCTGGTCCCGCAATAGCGGTGGGCACCAGGAAAATCCACACAACGCCGCACATGGCGCTGCAACGACGCTCGTCCGTGCCGCCCCGCAGAATTATGTGGCGCCGCCTGGACATCCCTCCGCCGGACAAAATCATGGCGTGCCGGTAAATGCCGATAAGCGCCGCACGCTGCATTTATCCCTGGGTAATGGCGGCACGGGCGGAAACCAGGAAATCGGTGCGCATACCAACGGCTTGCACGGCAATGGCCCCAACGGGGGCAACACGGACAGCGGTTCTTCGGCGGCAAGCGCGCAGAGCGCGGAACGATCGCATTCGGCGAATAACGGCTATTCGTCGCCGTCGATTGCTACCGAGTACCGGGACAGCGACCGCGACGGCGGCAAGGATGGGTTCACCGAATCGCGCCGGGCTCCTTATCCCGATGCGCCGCAGCGCGCTGCGGGTGAGCCGCGCAAAGACGGCAATGGCAATTTTATCGACAGGGAGTTGCGTGCCCGCGTTGATGGCGACATCGCCGCGTTTCTTGCGGCGTTTGATGTTGCTCTGGCAGAAGACACCCAGGAAACCCGCTTGGGATTGCGTGAGGCGACTGACCGGCTGTTGCGTGCCGGAGCACGTACCCGCATTGAGCTGGAGCGGCTCGAAGCACGGTTGCCTCTTTCTTCGCGCGAAAATACGGCGCGCAGCGAACCGGCGTGGCGGTACCGCTGATCAATCGCGCCCTGCCGGCATCAGGTCAATTCAGCTCGCAGACCACTCGGCCGGTGTCATCCGATTAAATGAAAGGGCGCCGCTGGGGCGCCCTTTCGGCTTGCTGGGAGGCTCGGGTTAGCCCTCGTCTTTGCTGTCCTTGCTCAGGTTGATCCCGACATATTGCGTGACGCCATGCCGGTTTAGGAGCAGCAGGGCGCTTTTCCGCGGCGATTTCGCGATGTCTTTGAGCTTCTGAGCGGCCTCGTCCGGGTTTTCCACGGGCTGTTGGTCGATCGACATCAGAACGTCGCCGCGCGCCAGTCCGAGCGTAGCAGCCGGGCTGCCGCTTTCGACACCGCTGATGACGACGCCGTGCTGTACGTCGCGCGGCACCCGCAATTCGCGCCGCAGATCGCTGGTCAGCGCGGTAAAACGCATCCCAAGCGCATCAGCTCGTTCCGCTTTCGGCTCACTGCTGGCGGAAGCGACGCGCATATTTTCGGGTGCCTCGCCAAGCGTCACCTTCAGATCGGTTGACGCGCCGTTTCGCCAGACCCCGATGGACGCAGCAGAATCCGGCTGCGCCGCCGAAACCAGGCGCGGCAAATCCCGTAGTTTGTCCACCTCGCTGCCGTTGAACGACATGATCACATCGCCTTGCTTCAGACCGGCTTTGGCGCCGGGGCTGCCCGGCGTCACGGCAGCGACCAGAGCGCCGTGCTCGCCTTGCAGGTTGAGGCTAGCGGCGATGGCCGGCGTGATTTCCTGGATCTGCACGCCAAGCCAGCCGCGGCTGACCTTGCCGTGCTCTTCCAGCTGCGCGACGACGGATTTCGCGACGTTGGAGGGGACCGCAAAGCCGATGCCGACGCTGCCGCCATTCGGCGAGTAGATCGCGGTATTGATGCCAATGACCTCGCCGCTCAGGTCAAAGGTCGGACCGCCGGAATTGCCGCGATTGATCGGCGCGTCGATCTGCAGAAAATCGTCGAACTGTCCGGTATGGATGTCACGGCCGCGCGCCGAGATGATCCCGGTGGTGACGCTGCCGCCAAGACCGAACGGGTTGCCGACAGCCACCACCCAGTCGCCGACCTGGGCCGCGCTGCTGTTACCGAACGGTACATAAGGCAATGGCTTGTCGGCCTTGATTTTCAGTACGGCAAGGTCGGTGCGCGGGTCGCGGCCGACGATGCGGGCGGTGTATTTGCTGTTGTCCTGAAGAATGACCTCGACCTTGGCGGCCTCGCCGACGACATGGTTGTTCGTCACGATAAAGCCGGCGGGGTCGATGATAAAGCCGGAGCCGAGCGCGATGCGCTTGGTACCGCTATCGTTGCCGCCGTTATTGTCGCTGTTGTCGTCGTCACCCGGATTGTCGGGCATCATTTGCCCATTGTTGCCGTGCTGATCGAAAAAACGGCGCAGAAAATCCTGGAACGGCGCATTTCGAAGCGAGTCGGGCATCTGGTCCGACATGCTTTCGACGGAATTCTTTTCGGTGACCGAAATATTGACGACCGCCGGCAGCACCCGCTTTACCAACGGGGCAAAGCTCTGCTGCGGCAACGCCGGCATTTGCGACGTCACCGGCGACGATGCCGGCCCGGAGGGACTGGGAGGCGTGCTCTGCGCCCAACCCAGCGGCGACAATGCAAGGGTCGCGCCGAGGCCGACGCTGACAACCGCAGCGGCACGCGTTTTGGTAAACCAGGGTGGCAGATTAAAACGGGGCGGCGTGGCCGAACCCAAAGGAAGTTTGATCATCGACGATCTCCTGCAAGGCAAAAAACTCGCCCTTAACATGGGGAGGACAAGGTGACAGGCCGCTTTCAAGGGGATTAATTCGGCGTAACATCCGCAGCCCCCGGAATCAGCTGCCGCCGGTGTAGCGGGTCAGCGGTATTTCGAGCGACGCCAGGTGCGGCGATATCAGCATCACATAATAGGTGCCGCGCCGATATGCGCCGCGATTGCCCGCCTCCCAGTTGGGTTGGGACGCAATCTTGACGTAGACCTGCTGTCCCGGCCCGACCGCGGCATCTTGCGACTGATTGAGGTCGGTCCCGATGCTCTCAACCGACAGGTGGTAAGTTCCAGCCGGCATGTCGCGATAAAAACTGGTGCCGGCAAGGGCGTAGCCGATCGGCGTATTGTTGATCGAAATAGGCGGCATGTCCTTGGTGTCGTCAGGAAAAAACTCCCGATAGAACCAGAACCGCGCATCGCCCGAGGGAATCGGCGGCACATTCGCGACCTGCGCCGGCGCGGGAGCATTGCAGCCGGCGCACATGAGCAGCGCGGCAGCGGTGATTCCCGATCTCAGATACCGCCACGAAGCTTCAGACATCGAGACTCCTTTCCCGAGCTATACGGCTAACGCCGGATTGCGCATCCGCATCCCGATCAATTTCACGCCGCCCGGCCGATGCGTCGCGCGACGTGGCGGCCATGCTGCGGCTCGGCTAGGATCGCGCCACATCTGGAGGAGAACAGCCATGAACCGCTATCGCAGCCTAACCGTCGCCGATATGGATTCGGCCCAGAAACGCGTCCACGACCAGATCGTCAGTGGCCGCCGCGGCAATTTCGGCGGCCCTTTTCAACTGTTGATCCGGGCGCCGGGCATCTGCGAATTTGCCGCGCCGCTCGGTGAGCATCTGCGGTGGGGCACATCGCTGCCGGACCGGCTGTCGGAACTGGCGATCATCACCACAGCGCGGTTCTGGCGGGCACAGTACGAGTGGTACGCGCATGCCTCGCTGGCCGAGAAGGCCGGCGTTCCGAAGGCGGCAATCGAGGCAATCCGTACCGGCGGTACGCCCTCGTTCGCCGCAGAGGACGAAGCGCTGGTCTACAAGCTGTGCAGCGAGATTTTCCGTACCCAACGCCTGTCCGACGCAAGCTTCGAAGAAGGAATCGCCGCGTTCGGTGAAAAGGGCGTGGTCGAGATCATCAGTCTGATCGGCTACTACACGCTGATCGGCAATACGCTCAATGTGTTCCAGGTCGCGCTGCCGGAGGGCGCGCCGCTGCCGTTCCCGGAATAAACTGATTGCGCGCCGGTCAGCGCAGCGGGGGGAAAATATGCTCGCCGTCAGCACCGAGCGGCAACGGCTCGGCGCTGACGGTTTCGGCCGGGTCCAGGGCACCGTAGACATGTGGGAACAGGTCGCCGCCGCGCGACGTCTCCCAGCGCAGGCGGTCGCCAAGCTGCTCGGCGGCGACCGCGATCAGCAGGAGGCCGCGCTGTCCAGCGCGGTGCCGGCGGGCGCTTTCGGCGATCTGCGCCGCGGTCGAAAAATGGATAAAACCGTCGCGGCGGTCATCCTCGGTGCCGGTGTAGCGGCCGGCGGCGACGGCCTCGGCCCATGTCGCGGCCGGGCACATGTGGTAGATCATATCGGGCATGGCCCCACGATACCCGAAGCCGCGCTGTAAACGAAGGCGCGTCGAACCGCGGCGTTGCCGGTGAACGCGATTGTCCCATTGGCATCGGTGCAGGTGCCGCGGGCGGCGGCGTTGATGGCCGGGTTCCGCGAGATCGTATGGCTGTCGCCCGATGGTGAGATCGAGGCGCTGTCGCCGGCCGAGACGCAGTTGCGGCTGGAGGGTGAGACACCGCTGGTGTGTCACGCCCGGGCGGTGGCGCGGCGGCTCGACGTGCCTGGGTTCGCCGCGCTCGATTTGCTGGAGCTTTTTGCGTTTGTGCGGCCGGCGCGGTTTTGCGTGCCGACGCCGAGCGGTCTCGCCGCGACGCTCGGCCTGGTAGCGCCGCGCACGATGGCCGAGGCCTGCGTCACCCTGGTAACCGCAGCACGGGCATTGTTGCAGGAATTACAGGCAGTGTCCGATATCGAGACGCGCGCCGTCGCCGAGACGGCGGCGCAAGCCGGCTGGCTGTGGGGACCCGCCGTGGTCGCGGCATTGCCCGCAGCGGAGCCGGGTGCAACGCGGCGTGCGGCTGGGCTGCGGGTGTGGCAGAACCTGACGGAATGGCAGGAACGAGCGCCTCCGCCGCCGCCCGGAAATACGCCGGTATCGGGCGAGGATGCGCGCGGACGCCTTGCGGCATTGCTGGGCAGCGCGGCTGAGGCGCGGCCGCAACAGCAAGATTACGCCGCCGCCGTTGCTGCGGCATTTGCGCCGCGCGAGCGGCCTGACGCGCCGCAGGCGGTACTCGCCGAAGCCGGGACCGGAGTCGGCAAGACCCTCGGCTATATCGCGCCGGCAAGCTTGTGGGCCGAGCGCAACCAGGGCGCGGTGTGGATTTCGACGTATACCCGAAACCTGCAAAGCCAGATCGGCGGCGAACTCGACCGGCTCTACCCCGACCCGGTGCAGAAGCGGCGCCGCGTGGTGATTCGCAAGGGCCGCGAGAATTTTCTTTGCCTGCTGAACTACGAGGAGGCGGCGCGCAATGCCGCAGCGCGCAGCGCACAGTCGCTGGTCCCGCTGGCGCTGATCGCGCGATGGATCATGGCGAGCGGCGGCGGCGATCTGGTGGCCGGCGATTTTCCGGGATGGCTTGCCGAGTTGATTGGGCGCGGCCGGCTCAACGCGCTGGCCGACCGGCGCGGCGAGTGCATTCATTCCGCCTGCCCGCATTTCCGTCGCTGCTTTATCGAGAAGAACATCCGATCGGCCCGCCATGCCCGGCTGGTCGTCGCCAACCACGCGCTGGTCATGGCGCAGGCCGCGCTCGGGGGCCTCGACGACGCCACCGTGCCGACGCGCTATGTGTTCGACGAGGGCCATCACCTGCTGGAAGCTGCCGATGCGGCGTTTTCGGTGCGGCTGTCGGGCCAGGAAGGGCGCGAGTTGCGCCGCTGGCTGCTTGGGGCCGAGACCGGCCGTTCGCGCGCCCGCGGGCTGCAGCGCCGCATCGGCGATCTCGTCGAAGCCGATGATGAGGCCGGGCAGGCGTTGATTGAGGCATTGGTTGCCGCGCGCGTGCTGCCGGCCGATGGCTGGCACCAGCGGGTCGCCGAAGAGCGCGGACTGGCGGCGTTCGAGAGCCTTCTCGCGTTGGTGCGGCGGCAGGTGCTGGCGCGCGCCGCCAACGGCGATGCCGGTTACGGCGTTGAGGCCGAGGCGCGGCCGCCGATCGACGGTCTCGTCGAAGCCGCGGGAAGGCTGGCCGTCGGGCTCGACCGGCTGGTGGCGGCATTGCACCGTCTATCGGCCGCGCTGCGGCGGCAGCTCGAAGATGCGGAAAACCCGCCTGAACCCGGCTTGCGCCAGCGTCTCGACGCGACGATGCGCGGCCTCGACCGCCGCGCCGATATGCAGCTTGGCGCTTGGAGCGCGCTGTTGCGCGATCTGGCTGAACCGCCGCGGCCCGAGACCGTCGAATGGCTGAGCCTCGATCGTGTCGATGGCGCCGAGATGGATGTTGCGGTCAAGCGCAACTGGATCGACCCCGGCATTCCGTTCGCCGCGGCGGTGGTGCAGCCGGCGCACGGCGTCGTCGTCACCTCGGCGACGCTGACCGATGGCGAGCCGGAGGCCGAAATCGCATGGCAAGCCGCCGAGGCCGCGACCGGGCTGCGGCATTTGCCGGAAAGCCCGCGCGCGGCTCGCATCGCGTCGCCGTTTGATTATGCGGCGCAGACGCGCATCTTTATCGTCACCGACATTCCGCGCGACGATATGGGGCAGGTCGCCGCCGGGTTTGCGGCATTGATGGCGGCGGCGCAAGGCGGTGCGCTCGGCCTGTTCACCGCGATCGCGCGCCTGCGGGCGGTGCATGAGCGCATCGCTCCGGTGCTGGAAGCCAGGGGCCTGTTGCTGCTGGCTCAGCACATCGATGCGATGTCGACCGCGACGCTGGTCGATATTTTCCGCGCCGAGGAGGATTCCTGCCTGCTTGGCACCGATGCGGTGCGCGATGGCGTCGATGTGCCGGGACGTTCGCTGCGCCTGATCGTGTTCGACCGGGTGCCGTGGCCGCGTCCCGACATTCTGCACCGCGCCCGCAAGCCGGTGTTCGGCGGCTCGCAATACGACGACCGGATCGCCCGGCTGCGGCTACGGCAGGCATATGGCAGGCTGGTGCGACGGGCCGATGATCGCGGCATTTTCGCGATCCTCGACCGGGCGCTGCCGTCGCGCCTCCTGGCGGCGTTTCCGCCGGGCGTTCCCATTCTGCGGGTGCCGCTGGTCGATGCGGTCGATGCGGCGGCGCAGTTTCTTGCGCATCCGGGTTGATACCCAGCTTGACAGCACCCGCGGGGTTTTGGTTTGTGCGGTGCATTACGCCCAATTTCGCAGACACGCAGGACAGGAGCGGCAATGCTCGACCCCCACGGTGCGCTGGTCTACACGATGGTCATTGTCTCGGCTGCGGATCGCGACATGACCGATTCCGAGCTTGAGATCATCAGCGACATTGTCGGCCATTTGCCGGTGTTTCGCGATTTCGATCGGCAAAACCTCCCGAGCGTGATGGAATCCTGCATGCGGCTGTTGAGCGAGGGCGCGGGCCTCGACGACGCCTTCAAGGACATCAAAGAAGGGCTGCCGGCCAATCTGCGCGAAACCGCCTATGCCATCGCTTGCGATGTCGCCGCGGCCGATGGCGAAGCCTCGCAGGAGGAATTGCGGGTACTGGAACTGCTGCGTCATCGGCTCAACATCGACCGGTTGATCGCGGCAGGGATCGAACGAGGCGCTCGCGCGCGGTTTCAGACGCTGTAGGAGCCGCCTCGCTGCGGCAGCCTGCCGAGCCGGCGGCGGCTGGCGCCTTGTGCGTGGAACAATCCGGCTGCATTATGTAGATCCGTGGTCGGCAATACGCTGGCTTGTTGTTCAGAACGATGTCCGGAAGGACCGTCGAACATGAACCTGGCAAACCACACGCGACGCCCGTCATGGTGGCGTCTCAAGTCGGGGTTCCCGCTTCACTTCGGCGCGCCGGCCTTTGTCGTCCTTGTCTGTCTCGTCATCATCGGGTCGGAAGGATTCGGCCTGTACGCGCAGCGGCAAAAGGAAATGGCCGATGCGCGGCAGGAGACGTCAAACTTAGCGCGCTCTCTGTCGCAACATGCCGGCGATACGTTCCGCACGGCCGATGCCAGTATCGTCGGCGCCGCGCACCGACTGCAAATGGACGGGGTCAGCGCCGAGAGCGTCGATCAGCTCACCAAGATCATGAACGCGCGGCTCGCGATGTTCCCGGCTTTGGCAAATTGGCTGATCGTCGGTAACGCCGCCGGTTGTCTCGCCACCGGCCGGCCCTTGCAGCCGGCGGATTGCGCGACCATCGCGGCCGACAGCGTGGACTATTACCGCACCCATGCCGACGACACGGCGCATCTTGGAGCGCCGATGCCGGACGCATCCGGGGGATGGCTGATTCCGCTGTCGCGACGGTTCAACAACCCCGACGGGAGTTTTGCCGGCGTTATTGTCGCAGCTATTTCCGGCCGGTATTTCCAGAGTTTCTACGATACGTTCAAGCTCGGCGAGCACGGCGCGATTCTGCTGGCGATGGTCAACGGCACCTTGCTGGTGCGGCGGCCCTTCGAAGCCCGCAATGTGGGCCGCGACCTGCACAATTCGTCGCTCTTTCGAACGTACCTGACGCAGTCACCAAACGGTGACGTCGAGATCAGATCGTCGACCGACGGTGTGACGCGACTGAACAGCTATCGTCGCATCGATGGCTATCCGCTCGTTGTCTCGGTCGCTTTCGCCAGTGCGGACATTCTCAAACCGTGGCGCGCTGCGGTGCGCTCGCAACTGACGCGGACCGGCGCGTTGGTGTTCATTGTCGGCGCTCTGGGAATGTGGCTGGCGTGGCAGATCCGCACGCGGCAGCGCCTCGAAGCTGCTTACCACAAAGCCACCGCGGCATTGCGGGAACTGGCCGAAAGCTCGACCGACCTGATTGTTCAGGTCAGCCCGAAGATGGAGCGGGTTTATGTGTCGCCGGCCAGCCGCCGCCTGCTGGGCTATGAGCCGGAGGAAATGCTGGGCCACCGGACCGACGACATTCTGTACCCCGATGACCGCGCGCTGTGGGAAAAGGCGTTCGGCGATGTCAGCGCCAGGCAGGATACTGATATACGGGCGACCTATCGCGTGTTTCGCAAGGACGGCAAGGTCATCTGGGTCGAAGTCAATCGCCGGCACCTTGCTGACGACGAAGGCTTTGTCATCGCGACGCGCGATGTGACCGAGCGCAAGGAGGTCGAAGAGCAACTCGCGGAGGCAAACCGGCAGCTTGAGCTGATCGCTAATGAAGACGCTCTGACGACGCTCGCAAATCGGCGGCATTTCGATGTGACGCTGGATACCGAATTCCGGCGTGCGCAGCGCGACGGCTCGATTCTCAGCGTCATCATGATCGATGTCGACAAGTTCAAACTGTTCAACGATCGCTATGGCCATCCGGCAGGCGACGACTGCCTGCGCGATGTCGGCGGCGTGCTGAAGCAACTGCCGCGCCGCCCCGGCGACCTCGTCGCGCGATACGGTGGCGAAGAACTGGTGATCGTACTGCCGAATACGCCGGCCTCCGGAGCGGTAGCGATGGCGGAACGCGCTCGCGCCGCGGTGCGCAGCCTGGGGATCGCGCATGAGGGAAATCAAGCGAAGATCGTCACGATCAGTCTCGGGGTGGCCTCGCTGGTCAGCGAGAGCGGCATTACCAGTGCGGCGGAACTGATGCAGGCGGCCGATCGCGCGCTTTATGCGGCCAAGGAAGGCGGACGCGACCGGGTCTGCCTCGCGACAGAGGCCATCCCGAAACCACTTGCCATCGCGAGCGATTAAGCCGCCTTAACCGCCGTGAACATTGTCGGCGCGGGCGGGCGGCAGGGCACGGCGGATGGCGTCGCGAATTTCCGGCGGCTGGCCTTCGATCGCGCCGCACAGCCGGCGCATCTGGCGGCGCAGCCCGTAGACCTGATCCAGCAATCCAAGCACAAGCGCCATAGCATCATCTTCAACGGCGTATTCCTGCCGCACATGCAGGATCAATTCGACTCGCGCGATATCGACTTCGCGGAACAGCCACGCGCCGCCCTGCTGGTCCGGTACGATCCAGCGGTTGTCGATCCAGCGTACCAGCTCGGCGCGTTCGAGGCCGGCAAAGCGTCGAGCCAGTTCATCAAGGTCGATCATGCCGGGTTTCCTTGCAGCGCGGCGCGCGGATCGCTCGGATGCTTCTCGTTCCAGTCGGCGAGAAACTCGGCGAGCGCTGGGTCGTCGCTGGCGCCGATCACGATTTTGAGCGTCACATACTGATCGCCGCTGGTTTCGGTTCCTCCGCGGCGGCGCATGATGCCTTTGCCGCGCAGCCGCAGCCGGGTGCCACTGTCTGAACCTTTGGGGATCGTCATTGTGACCGGGCCGGTGACCGTCGGCACCGCGATCCGGGCGCCGAGGACCGCTTCGCCGAGGCTGACCGGGAGTTCGAGGTGAATGTCGTCGCCCTCGCGGCGGAAAAAACCGTGCGGCGCGATGTGGATTTCGATCAGCGCGTCGCCCGCCGCGCCGCCGCCAAAGCCGAGGCCGCCTTTGCCTTTGAGCCGCAGCACCTGGCCTTCCTCGATGCCGGGCGGGATTGTGACATCGAGCCATTCGTCAGGCGCCAGCGCGAGCCGCTGCTTGCCGCCCGTGGCGGCTTCGGGCAATTCGACGGTCAGCGTAAAATGACGATCGGGCCCCGGCATCGACATTCCTGCACCGCCTCGCCGGGCGCCGGGGCCGCCGCGCCCGAACGCCGCAAACAGGTCCTCAAGATCGATGTCGTCCTGCGGCTGATACTTCCACCCCTGTGCTCCCTCGGCGTGCGGCCGGTAGGAATAGCGCGGGCGTTCGGCCCCGGTTTCGTCGATTTCGCCGCGATCGTAACGGGCCCGTTTATCGGCATCGGACAGGATGTCGTAAGCTGCCGACACGTTCTTGAAGCGTAGTTCAGCCTCGGGCTTGCCGGGGTTGAGGTCGGGGTGGAACTCTTTGGCGAGTTTGCGGTACGCCTTGCGGATCTGGTCCGGCTTGGCGTCGGGCTTTACGCCGAGAACCTCATAGGGGGTTTGCGTCGCCATATGCGTGTGTCTCAAAAAGCTGTCGTTAAGGGGTGCTCAACGCTGTGATTGCGGGCGAGTACGCTGCTGCTGGCGCGCCGGGGTCGGACCGGCAGGGTCAACCCGCACCGCAATGGAATACTCCGAGCCGCGACGGTCGATCGTCAGGTTGACATCCTCGCCGATGCGGGTCAGCCCGATTGTATTGCGCAGTTGCGTGCCGCTGCGTACCGCGACGCCGTTAACGGCAACCACCAGGTCGCCATTGTGCAGCCCGGCTCGCTCGGCCGGTGATCCGGCATCGACGCGCGCAATGACGGCGCCCGTGGTGTGGGCCGTGTTCATCGCCTGTGCCAGATCAGGGGTTAGGTCCTGGATCGCGACTCCGATCCGGCCGCGCTTGACCTCGCCATAGCGGATCAGCTGCTCCATGACGCGCCGCACCATATTGATCGGCACCGCGAAACCAATGCCGATATTGCCGCCGCCGGGCGCCAGGATCGCCGTGTTGATGCCGACGCATTGCCCTTGCAGATCGACCAGCGGCCCGCCAGAATTGCCGGGGTTGATCGAGGCGTCGGTCTGGATGAAATCCTCGTAGCCTTCAATCCCGAGACCGCTGCGGCCGAGTGCGCTGACTATACCGGACGTGACGGTCTGCCCGAGACCAAACGGGTTGCCGATCGCCAGAACGAAATCGCCGACCTGGAGGCGGTCGGAATCGCCCAGCGGCACGGCAGTCAGCCGTTCGCTCGGGATCTGCAAAACCGCGACATCGGTATCGGCGTCGGTGCCGACCAGCCGTGCGGTAAAGCGGCGGTTGTCCTTGGTCGTGACCTCGATGCGGCTGGCGTTCTCGACGACGTGGCCGTTGGTCAACACATAACCTTGCGCCGCGTCGACGATGACGCCCGACCCGGTAGCCTGGCTCTCGCGCTCATGCGTCTGCTGCTGCTGGTTCTGTGGCAGGTTGAAAAAACGGCGGAAGAACGGGTCCTGTAATAACGGGTTCTGCTCGCGTACCCGGCCGCGAACCGCGATGTTGACGACGCCCGGCGTGATCCGCGACAGCATCGGCGCGAGGCTGGGCACCGCCGATCCGCCGACTTCTGGGATCGGTGCCGCAGCCCAAGCGGATGGTAGTGCCGGCGCGAAAACAGCGACAGCGCCCATCGCCACGAGCGCTGAGAACATCCGAATCATCGTGCGGGAGACCTTGCGGATTGTCATGCGCCGTCAGCACAACGGCACGAAATACAAACTAGTTTCGTTGACCATTATTTAAACCGCTGGGCGATGCCTTCAAGAAGCACGCCGGGCAAGACGCACGCCGGGCAAGACGCACGCTGGTCATGCCGGTCGATCCGGGCCGGCTCGGCGTTTTTTCCAGGCTGACCTGTCCCGCGCCAAGCCGGGATTGCAACAACGGCGTCAGCCTCATAGGGTGGCGCCAACCATCATGCCAGCCAGCTTCGCCTGTTCAGCCGCGCCCCCGCCGCGCCGCCAAACCCCGCCGACCGATTGTTGTCCGTGGTCTCGTCGCCGATCCGGGAGGCGTCGCGCGTGAGGATTGGTATCGTTTCGGACATCCACTGCAACAGCCTTGCGCTGACCCATGCGCTCGACCTCATGGGCGATGTCGACGAACTAATCTGCCTGGGCGACAGCATCTATGAATATCGCTTTTCCAATGAGGTCGTGCAGTTGCTCCAGGAGCGTGCAGCACATGTCATCGTCGGCAATCACGAGGAATGTTTTTTCGGGCCGCTCGGTGAACGCGCCCGAGCCCGGCCCGGCACCGACCCGGCATTGGCCGAATGGCTCGCCGGCCAGCCACACCGGCGCGAGTTGACCTTCGGCGGCAAACGCCTGCTGTTGGTGCATTCGACGCCGTGGGAGCCGCGCGGCGCCTATATCCACCCGACAAGCAGCGACCTTGCCCGCTTTGGCGAGGTCGACGCGGATTTCGTGCTGTACGGCCACACGCATCAGCAGGTGGTGCAGCGCTTTGGCCGGGTACTGGTGATCAATCCCGGCTCGGCCGGCGACGCACGCGACCACCGCAATGGCGGCCAGTTGAGTTGCGCGGTGCTCGACACGGTCAGCGGTGAGGCGCGCATCCTCGATTTCCCCAACATGCGATGAGAACGGCGGTGATGGACAAGCCCGGCCAGTATTTCGAGGATTACCCCGTCGGCGCCGTGTTTATCGGTGGGCCGGTAATGGTCACGGAAGCGGACATCCTCGATTTCGCGCGGCGCTATGACGCGCAGGCAATGCATGTCGACAAGGCGGCGGCGGAACGCGGCCAATTCGGCGGGCTGATCGCCAGCGGCTGGCACACCGGCGCGCTGACGATGCAGCTGATGGTCAAGCATTTCGTGCCGCGCGGGAATCTGGCCTCGCCCGGTCTCGACGAACTGCGCTGGCTATTGCCGGTGCGGCCCGGCGACCAACTCAGCCTGCGCGCTACGGTCCACGAAGCACGCCGGTCGCGCTCGAAACCCGATCAGGGCGTCATTCTCGGCTTGGTCGAGACCTTGAACCAGCGGGGAGACGTCGTGATGAGCTTTAAGCCGATCAGTTTGATACGCTGTCGGCCGACGTAATGCGCGCAAACCCCGGTCAGTGATACGGGTCGGCGGCGTCGCGCAGCCCGTCGCCGAGGAAGTTGAACGCCAGCACGGTCAGGATGACCGGGATCACCGGCAGCATCAGCCAGGGATAAAGCGCGACGACGCTGATGTTCTGTGCCTCGCTGAGCAGCACGCCCCAACTGGTGATCGGCGGACGCAACCCGAGGCCGAGAAACGACAGGGCGGTTTCGCCGAGGATCATGCCGGGGATCGTCAAGGTCGCCGAGGCGATCAGATGGCTCATAAAGCTCGGCAGCAGGTGGCGCCCGATGATGCGGGCCGGGCTGGCGCCCATCAGCACCGCGGCGGCGCAAAAATCTTCTTCACGCAACGACAGCAGCTTTGACCGCACGGCGCGCGCCAGATGCGTCCACTCGATCATCCCGAGAATCAGCGTGATGCCGAAATAGACCAGGATCGGGCTCCATGTCACCGGCAATACCGCCGACAACGCCATCCAGAGCGGCAGATGCGGGAAGGATTGGATGACCTCGATGCCGCGCTGGATCAGCATATCGGTCCAGCCGCCGTAATACCCGGCAATGCCGCCGATCAGGATGCCGAGCGTAAAGCTGATGATGACGCCGATCAGGCCGACGGTCAGGGAAATGCGCGCGCCGTAAATGATACGCGACAGCATGTCGCGCCCGAGCCGGTCGGTACCGAGTAGGAAGAGCTGTCCGCCCTCGGCCGGGCATACCAAATGGATGTCGCCGGCCGTCAGACCCCAATAATAATATTTGTCGCCGTGGCAGAAAAACCTGACTGGCTGATGCTTGGTTGGATTTGGGGTGTAGACGCGGCGTAGATTGTTCATGTCGAGGTTGTAGTCGTTGCCGTCGACATACGGCCAGGTTAGGCGCCCGTTATCGAACAGATGCACATGCTGTGGCGGGGAATAAATGAAATCGGTATGGCGGCTGTCGAGGCCGTAGGGCGCCAGAAATTCGCAGAACAAGATCGTCGCGTAAAACGCCAGCAGCAAGACGCCGGAGGCAACCGCGATCCGGTGACGGCGGAACCGCCACCACATCATCGTGATCGGCCGGGCGCGGTAATAACGCTCCTGTGATGCGGTCATCGCATCGACGGCATAGGCGTCGAACGGCGCCTGCGACACATAATGCGGCATCGTTTCGGTGGGGGTGCCGGCGCTGCGTGCCTTGTCGGGCGGCGGCGAGCCGGCCGCGAGACCGATCTCGCTCATTCGGTGCGCCCGACATTCAGGCGGATGCGAGGGTCGAGTACCGCCAGCGCCAGATCCGACAGAAACACCCCGATCACGGTCATAAACGCCATGAACATCAGAAACGAACCGGCGAGGAACATATCCTGGCTGCGCAGCGCGTCGAGCAGCATCGGTCCGGTGGTCGGCAACGACATCACCACCGACACCACCGCCGCGCCCGAAATCACATGCGGCAGCAGCGACCCGATATCCGAGATAAACGGATTGAGCGCGAGGCGCAGCGGATATTTGAACAGGATTTTGAGCGGGTGGAGGCCCTTGGCGCGTGCCGTCACGACGTATTGCTTTTGCAGTTCATCGAGCAGGTTGGCGCGCAGTCGCCGGATCATGCTGGCGGTGCCGGCGGTGCCGATCACGATGACCGGTATCCAGATGTGTGAGAACACCGACAGGACCTTGCCCCACGACCACGGCCTGTTGATGTAGCTCGGGTCCATCAGGCCGCCGACCGAGATGCCGAACCAGAGATGGGCGAAGTAGATCAGCACCAGGGCAAACAGAAAGCTCGGTGTCGCAAGACCTAGAAAGCCGAGGAATGTCAACCCGTAATCGCCGAGGCTGTATTGGTGGGTCGCAGAGTAGATGCCGATCGGGAACGCTACGACATAAGTGAAGATGATCGTCGTCAGCGAAACGATGAAAGTCAGCAACAGGCGGTCGCCGACGACCTTGTTGACCGGCAAATCATACAGGAACGAATATCCCATATCGCCGTGCAGCAACCCGGCGGCCCAATAAAGGTATTGCTGCCATAGCGGCTGGTCGAATCCGTATTGCGCTTTGAGAAAGGCGATCTTGGCAAGGTTGGCCCCTTCGCCCTGGCTTTGCAATTCGGCGATATAGGTCGAGAAATAATCGCCGGGGGGCAAGTGGATGATGATGAAAATCACGATGCTGATGGCGATCAGCGTCGGAATCATAATCAGCACCCGATGGACCAGATAACCGAGCATCCCTCTCCCTAACATCCGCGATGCCGCGAATGCTGCAAGCGGCTTTCTGACATTATCCCCGTTTCGAGGGGATGGACACGACCGCAATTTCGCGCCGGTCGCAGAGCCGCCCGGTCAATGAGGCGGTTCCGTCAGTTCGGCGGAAGCACCGGGCGAGCCTTTCTTGTCGAACCAGAAGCCATCCGGCTTATAGATCCCGAAATGAGCGCCGGGGTCCCAATTATACATGCCGTCATCGGGAACATTGCGCAGCCGCGTGTTGATCACGACCGGCTGCTGCACGCCGCCGACGAGACCGATCGAAAAGACCTGATCGCTCCATGCCTGCAGAATGTCATGCCAGATCTTGGCGTGCTCGTCATCGCCACCGGTCGCGGCGAGCCAGGAATCATAGAGCGTTTTGAGCCGAATCGCGCTGTCGAGATCGGGCGGCTCGCCGGCCTTGCCATTGGTTTCGGCATATTGGCCCCATTTCGGCCATTCGAGTTGCTGTTGCGAGGTCGGCGCCAGTTCCCACGGCGACATTTCCGCGGTCGCCAGCCCGTTTTCGAGGCCCTTGTCGAGCGACATCAGCGTCTGGCCGGAAAACACGCGGCGGCGGAACAGGGTCAACTGCATCGGCCGGGAAAACAGCCGGATGCCGACCCGACGCCACGAATCGCGGATCAGTTCGAGAACATCGGATTTCTCGACCGATTCCCCGGAATCCTCGACGACGATGTCGAGCGGGCGTCCGTCCGGCAGGGTGCGCAACCCGTCGCTGCCGCGTTTGAGGCCGATCTCGTCGAGCAACTTGTCGGCTTGATCGATATCGTAACCGCTCCAGGCGGAGCGGTATTCCGGCCGGTAAAGCGGGCTTTCGGGCAGCACGGTGTTCTGGCCCTCGATCGCCAGCCCAAAATAAATCACCTGATTGATCTCGTGGCGGTTGGTGGCGAGCGACAAGGCGCGACGGAATCGCACGTCGCGCATCAGCCCGCGCCACACCGGATCGTCGGCGTTGACGTTGGGGTAAAGGGCAAGCTGGCTGCCGGGGCCGGTGCGCCACAGCACCACGCGATAGCCGCCGGCCGCCTCGCCGGCTTTCAGAAAGGTGTAATCGTCAAAGCTCAGATAGCGCGCCTGCAGGTCGCTTTCGCCGGCACCGGTCTTGGCCGGGATGATCTTGCTGCTGGCGATCGAATAGACGACCCGGTCGATATACGGAAGCTGATGCCCGGCACCGTCCACGCGATAATAATAGGGGTTACGCTCAAATACCAACTGGTCGGCTGGTGGACGCGTTTTCAGTACCCACGGCTCCAGCGACGGCATGTCCGGATTATCGTTCCGATACATTGCATCCATTTTACTGTGCAGAGCCGCCCAATTCCGTGCGCCTGCCTGCTTGACCAGACCATCGAGGGTCGCCTTGTCGGCGTATTTCTTGTGAAACTGTTTCATGTAGTGCGACGGGCAAAAGATGAAGAGCGGATCGGGACCCGCCAAAGCCGGCAGAAACAACGGGTTTGGATGCGACCAGCTATAACGGATCGTGCGCTGGTCGATGACCTCGAATTTCGGCTTTTCACCATTCGGCATCAGAACGGCCGGCAGGCCGGCCGGGGACAGTTCCGGGTTTTCCGCCACATCCTCAAACCAGTATCGGAAATCCTCAGCGGTAAAAGGTTGACCGTCCGACCATTTGTGCCCAGCGCGCAGATGCAGCGTAAAGACGCGGTCGCCGTCGACGTCGAGTTGCTCCAGCATGTCCGGGACCAGCGCCAGGGCGGAGGTGTAGGCGACGAGACGGGCATAGCCGTACACGACCATCAGCCGCGTATCCTTGGGGCTGGCCATCAGCATGTGCAGTTCGCCGCCGGGGCGCCCGAGGGTTTCGAGATCGGCGAGGGCGGGTTCCGACGGCACGCGCTGCGCCACCGGCGGCAGTGCGCCGCTCGCCACCTGCGCGGCAAATTCCGGGGTCTCCAGCAACGCCGCACGCACCGCCCCCGACGACAGCAGCAGGCCGAGCGCGAGGATGCCTGCGAGGCAGCGGGTAACGCGTCGCGGCATCAGTCACCTCCGGCGAGGCTGGCTTCGCGCGACGCCGTGTGCTGCGGCATCGCGCTGGCCTCGACCCAATGGCCGTGGCCCAGGTCGATCATCTTGACATCGCAGCCGGGCACCCGACGAAACGGCTCGGGCCAAGCTGCCGGGTTTGACGCGCGGTCCGCCATCAGCCGGGTGAAATCGAGGCGCTGGTCGGGGTCGGGTGCCGGGATCGCGGCGATCAGCGCCTGTGTGTAAGGGTGCACCGGGTTGCGGAACAGCACCCCGCGCGGCGCGGTTTCGACGATGCGCCCGGCGCACATCACCGCGACCCGATCGGCGATGTAGTCGACCACGGCGAGGTTGTGCGAGATGAACAGGTAAGTCAGTCCGAGCTTTTTCTGCAGGTCGATCAACAGATTGAGGATTTGCGCCTGGATCGATACGTCGAGCGCCGAGACCGGCTCGTCGCAAATCACCAGTTCCGGCCGCAGCGCCAGCGCTCGGGCGATGCCGATGCGTTGCCGCTGGCCGCCGGAAAAGCTGTGGGGGTAGCGCCGCAGGTCCCGGGCGTTGAGTCCGACCAGGGTAAGCAGCTCCACCACCATATCGCGGCGCGACTGCGCATCGCCGATGCTGTGGATGACCAGCGGCTCGGCGACCAGATCGAGGACGCTCATGCGTGGGTTCAGCGAGCCGAACGGGTCTTGGAAGATGAACTGCACCCGGCGGCGGAAGTTTTTCAGCGCGTCTCCTTCCAGCGCGAGCACATCGATGTGCTCGCCGCGATCATTGAAGGTGATCGTCCCGGCGTCCGGCTTCAGCGCGCGCAACAGCATCTTGCTCAACGTCGTCTTGCCGCAGCCGCTTTCCCCGACGAGGCCGAGGCATTCGCCACGCGCGATGCGCAGGCTGACGCCGTCAACCGCGATCACCGATACGGCCGGCGCGGTGCGGAACAAGCCGCCGCTGCGCAGCCCGAAACTTTTACGGATCCCGGTGCATTCCAGCAGCGGGCCGGTCGCATCCTGCGGCCATTCTCGGGTGCGCTCCGCCATCAGGCGCGGCGATTCGCCCATCGGAATTTCGCGGATCGGCTGCAGCCGTTCGCCCGGCTCCATGTCGAACCGCGGCACGGCGCGCAGCAGCGCCTTGAGATAAGGGTGGCGCGCCCGCGCGAAAATATCGTCGAGCCCGCCGCTTTCCATGATTTCGCCGCGATACATAACGACGATTTCCTCGGCGACATTGGCAACGACGCCTAGGTCATGCGTGATCAACAGCACCGCCATGCCAAGCTCGTGCTGCAACTCGCTGACCAGCTTTAGAATCTGCGCCTGGATCGTCACGTCGAGAGCGGTTGTCGGCTCGTCGGCGATCAGCAGGGCCGGGCGGCAGACCAGCGCCATCGCGATCATCGCCCGTTGGCGCAAGCCCCCCGACAGCTCGAACGGATAGCTGCGCCAACCGCGCTCCGCGTCGGGGAAACCGACGAGGCGCAGCATGTCGATGGTCAGCTCTTTTGCTTCGGGCGCGGCACATTCGCGGTGCAGCTTCAGCGCCTCGCTGACCTGGTCGCCGATCGTGTGCAACGGCGACAGCGAACTCATCGGCTCCTGGAAGATGATCGAAATCTGGCCGCCGCGGATCGACCGCATCGCCGGCCCGTCAGCAGCCAGTTTGGTCAGATCGACCGGCTCGCAGCCGCTGCGCGGATCGGCGAACAGGATCGACCCCTGGGTGATCTGACCGCTGCGTGGCAGGATGCGCATGATGCTTTGGCTGACGACCGATTTTCCCGAACCGGATTCGCCGACCAGCGCGACGGTCGAGGCCGGCCGCATGCGAAACGACACGCCGCGCACCGCCGGGATGAATCCGCCGGGCGCGGCAAACCGCACATGCAGGTCGTTGACCTGAAGCAGATCGGTCATCCGTCGGCCTTGGTTTCCGGCAATCTGATGCCGAGCGCTTCGAGATTGGCCATCGTCGCGTCGCTCATCTCAACGCCGTTCGCCGTTGCCGCCTCGGCGGCACGCTGTACCAGCCGGTCAAAGCCGTCGATACGGCTGTCGAGACCGACGCGAATTCGGCCGGCGCCGAGTTCAAGCTGCATCCAGCCGCTGCTCCGATCGCGTCGCGTCGAATAATAAGCGAGCTTGAGCCGGTCGAGCGCGCCCCACCCGATCGCCCGATGCAAAGCGCCAGAGGTGCGCAATCCGGTGTCGGTCATTTCGAGGCGTGTCGCGTGGCGCAGCGCGGTGCGCAGGCCGAAAATTCCGAAAACCGCGGCGAAGCCTCCGAGCAGCGTGCCGGCAACCGCACCGATCGGCACTGTCGCGAGCAGGACGCCGGTCGGCACCAGCCCGGCGGCGGCGCGCGCATAGTCGCCCGCCATCGCGCCGGTCGGATAGGCGTGGCGGGTGCCGGGTTCGGCCTGGGTGTCGGTTTGGGTTGTCCCCAAACCGTTGTCGATAGTGTCGGTCATGGCAGCAATTCGGTGGGCGCGGCCCAGCGGACGCCCGCATGTGCCGTGACGATTGCGATCAGTCGTTCGAGAAACGAGACGGTCGGCGAATCGATGATCAGGTGGTGCGTTAGAATACCGATCGGCGCGGCGTGGTCGCTTTGCCGTGCTGTCTGCAACCACTCGAGCAGTGAATCGAGCGCGGCCGCGGTGCCGACAAAGCCGCGATCGCCATGCCATGCCACGAGATCGACATGCACATCGGCGGCGGCGAGACCCGGTGGCAAGGCCGGCGGGTGGTTTGAGGCCATCGTCGATAGTCCCTGCAGGCCGACCGACGACAGCAGCGGCAGAAATTCCGGCGCGATGCGGTTCCACGGCGGCACCAGCATCGGCAAGGAGCGCGCTCCGAACAGCGCGCATAACCGCTCCAACCCATCGCTAAGTTCGGCGGTGACGGCAGCGGCGGGGCGTCCCTGGGAATATTCGCTCTTTTTACCCCGAACGGCGTGGTTCGCATGCCGCCAGCCATGCGGCAGCACGGCGATTTCGGGTGCTTCCCGGAGCGCGTCGGCGAGTTCGGGATGAGCCAGGGCCGGGATCACCGCCAGCCCAAGCGGCACGCCGCCGGCGAGTTGCAACAGCGTCTTGAGCTGTGCGGTTGGCGTTACAGCATCGTCGTCGCGCCACCACAGGGTGGCGACACGGCCAGCCGTCTGCCATCGATCGAATTCATCGATGAGCGCGGCCCAGTCAGCAGTCGTTGCCGCATCGGCGCGCGGCAGATAACTCATTGACGAATGATACCCGCCTCTGGCGCCGGTGGCCAAATCTTCCGGATATGCCGCATCGGACCCAATTCTGTCATCCCGACGGAGGCCGGGATCCACGACGGAGACGCCCAACATGCTTACAAGTTGACCCCGGCCTTCGCCGGGATGACGGTTTAATATCGCAGGACCCAAAGCGGAGTTGTGCAGTAATCAATGCGGTGGTCAGCTGTCTGGTTAGCGCATTTAGCTATCGCGGATTCCTTATGTCATTTTGAAAACCGACACACATGGGATGTAGCGCCGACTTTCGCGACAGCGACGAGAATCGTCAGGCGGCGCTCGGTTTGGCCTTTTCGCGGATCGCCGCGAGTGCTTCCGGTGTGTCGATATCGACCAGGACGCCGTCATTGTCCATTTCGATCTCGGCCACCAGTTCGGCGTGCTCGGTGATCAGGTGGCGGGCGCCCACATCCCCGGTGAGCGCCGCCATCTCCGGAAGAAAACGGCTGGCCCACAGGATCGGGTTGCCGCGTTTGCCGCGCCGCATCGGCACGATGATGGCGCGGCCTTCGAGCGGGTTGAACGCGGCGATCAGCCGATCGAGATCGCGGCCGGTGATCAGCGGCATGTCGCCGAGGCAGATGACGACGCCATCGATGTCGGCCGGCAGGGCGGCGATGCCGCGTTTGACCGAGGTCGAGAGCCCGTCGGCAAAGTCGGGATTGCGCACCCGCTCGACCGGCAATTTGCCGAGCGCGGCATCGACCTCTTCCGCCATGTTGCCAAGCACCGCGACGACCGGTCTTGCGTGCGACGATAGTAGCCGCTGAGCGGTGCGCGCCACCATCGGCTGGCCGTCAATCGGCTCCAGCATCTTGTTCGAACCCATGCGGCTCGATTTGCCGGCTGCGAGCAACAGCGCGGCAATGCGCGGTCCGGTACGGGTGGCGGGTGACGGCGCTTTGACGGCGGGTTTCTCGGCTGGCGCGGCGCCGGCCTTGGCGCGAGGCAGGCCGCGGGTCGGAATTTCGGCGAGCAGACCGCCGACCCCCATCGACATGATTTCGCGCGGTCCCACCGGCAGACCGGCCACGAGGCGTTCGAGCACCCAATCGAAACCATTGACCTTGGGCGAGCGGGCGCAGCCCGGCAGGCCGAGCACCGGTTTGCCCTGGACATGGCCAAGCAGCAGCAGATTGCCGGGGTCGACCGGCATGCCGAAATGCTCGATCGTGCCGTCGGCCGCGACAATCGCCGCCGGGATTACGTCGCGCCGGTCGGCGATCGCCGAGGCGCCGTGGATCAGCAGCATGTCGACCGCACCGATTGCCGCCGCGATCTCGGCGGCAAGGTCGTCGCGACGGTGCTCACAGCGGGTTTCGCGCGTCAGCCGGCAGCCGAGCGCATCAAGCCGGTTTTTGGTGACGTCACGGGTCTTGTCGAGCACGGTCTCCTTGAGGCCGGGCAGCCGGGTCTGCACCATCGCGATATCGAGCGCGCGAAACGCCGCGACGCGCAGCAACGGGCCTCCGGCCTTGGCGAAATCCGCACAGGCTGCGACGGCCGCCTCGGGCACCGCGAACGGGATGATCTTGACGGTCGCGACCATCTGTTTGGGTTCGACCACGGCGTAGGGAGGCAGCGTGCCCAGGGTTACGGCCTCATCGACGAGGTTGAGTTCGTCGATGCGCGCGCGGTCGAACACCAGCAGCCCCTTGGCCTCGGCGAACAGATTGGCGCGGCCGGTAAAGGCCGATGCCGCGGCGACGCCCCACCCGGCTGCCGCTGCTGCTACACGGTCGGCTGCGGCGTCTTCGCGGATGTCGCCGGGATCGAGGCGGACGATTGTAATTTCGGGGATGCCCGCCTCGGCGATCAGCGCCAGATCGGCGGCCGACAATTCCCGTGCCTTTTTCAGCGCGGTATTGCCGAGCCGCAGACTGTGGACGAGCAATGCCCCTTCCGCCTCGGCAACCGGAACCTCGCCGAACCACATCACTACGGCTTTAACCGAGGAAGGACGACAGAGGAGCGACATTTGTGCTCATCACGCACCACGCTTACGACGTCAGGTCGCCGCGGCGCAGCACCGAGGTCATCTGGCCCATGATCGACACTGCGATTTCGGCTTGCGACACCGCCCCGATGTAGAGGCCGATCGGGCCGTGGATGCGGCTCAGTTCGTTTTCGCCAAAACCCTCTTCGGCGAGCCGCTGCAGGCGCTTTGCATGAGTCCGCTTCGAACCGAGCGCGCCAATATAGAAAGCGTCGGAGCGCAGCGCGGCGACCAATGCCGGGTCGTCGATTTTCGGGTCGTGGGTCAGCGTCACGACGGCCGACGAGCGGTCCGGCTTCAGCCGTTCCAGTGCCTCGTCGGGCCATTCGGTGCTCAATTCGACGCCGGGAAAGCGGGCTTCGGTCGCAAACTGGCCGCGCGGATCGATGACGATCGGCTTGTAATCGGACGCGATCAGCATCGGCACCAGCGGTTGTGCGATATGTACCGCGCCGATCACAAAACAACGTCGCGGCGGGCTGAACACCTGCACGAAGACGCGGCTGCCCGCCGTATCGATTGTCGTGTTGCGGTCGCTGCGCAGCGCGTCGCGCATTTGGCCGAGCGCGGTCTCGTCGAGCGCCAGATTGCCTTCGACCGCGTCGCCGTCGATAAACAGTTGGGCGCCGCTTTTCAGATCGGTGGCGAGCACCACCGAGCGGCCGACCGCATTGGCCGCAATGACGGCGTCGATATAGCCGCTCTTCATTCGACGCGCTCGACAAAGATCTCGACCTTGCCGCCGCAGGCGAGGCCGACTTCCCAAGCCTGGTCGTCGGAGATGCCGAAATCGAGGAGACGCGGCTTGCCGTCCTTGATCGATTCAAGGGCCTCGCCGATCACGGCACCTTCGACGCAGCCGCCCGAGACGGAGCCGACAAAGGCCCCGTCTTCCGCCACCGCCAGCTTGGCGCCGGCCGGACGCGGCGATGAACCCCAGGTCTTGACGACGGTCGCGAGTGCCACGGCCTTGCCGGCCTCGCGCCACGCCGCCGCCTGTTCGAGAATCTCCGCGTGATCGCTCATATTTCCCGCACTCCGTAGGTTTCCCGCGACATCGCCTCGGTGCTGTGCCGGTGCGCCGCGGCGCTGATGACGTCGACCAACGATTCGAGGCTTTCGAGATTGTGCACCGGCCGGAACTCGTCGACATAGGGGAGCATCGCCTTCATCCCCAATGATCTTGGCTCGAACCCCTCGTAGCGCAACAGCGGGTTGAGCCAAATCAACTGCCTGCACGAGCGGTGCAGCCGGTCCATCTGATATCCGAGGCCGGTGCCGGCATCGCGGTCGAGCCCGTCGGTAATCATCAGCACGACCGCTCCCTGGCCGAGCACGCGGCGCGACCACAGCCGATTGAACTCGCTGACGCACTGGCCGATGCGGGTGCCACCTGACCAGTCTGCCACTGCCTCGGCCACGCGGTCGAGCGCTATATCCACGTCGCGATAGCGCAGGTAGCGAGTGATGTTGGTGAGGCGCGTGCCGAACACAAAGGTAAAGACGCGATCGCGGTCGTTGGTGATCGAGTGCATGAAATGCAGAAAGACGCGGCTGTAGCGGCTCATCGAGCCGGAGATGTCACACAGAACGACCAGAGGCGGCGGGCGGCGGCGCGGGCTTTTGCGCTTCAGCTCGATGATGCCGCTGCCGCGCAGCGCAGCGCGGAGCGTGGCGCGCATATCGGCACGAGCGCCGCGCGGGTCGGCGCCGAAGCGGCGGGTGGGCAGATCGTTGATGGGCAGGCGCATGCGCGCGATTGCCGCCTTGGCGCGTGCGAGTTCTTCGAGCGACATCTTCTCGAAATCCATCGTGCGCAACTGCTCTCGATCCGAGAAGGTCATCGCCGCATCGAATTCCATCTCGGTTTCGGCGGGCTCGCGCGACTGCTGGTTCGGGTGCAGCGCCTCGGCGAGGCGGCGCAACATTTCCGCGCCTTCCTCGCGCGGCATCTCGACATTCATCTGCGGCAAGACAAGCCCGAGCATTTTTTTCAGGATCTCGGGGTTGCGCCAGAAGACGTGAAACGCCTGGTCGAACAGCAGGCGCTGGTCGGCCCGGTTTACAAACACGGCGTGGAGGGTCCAGTAGAAATCGCGGCGATCGGTGATGCCGACCGATTGCACGGCCGCCACCGCATCGAGCACCTTGCCCGGCCCCACCGGCAGCCCGGCCGCCCGCAGCGTGCGGCCGAAATGCATCAGATTGGCCAGCAGCCGCCCGTCGCCGGTTTGGATGGATGCGTCGCTCATGTATTCACAATGAGAAGGTGAGGCAGTGAGGGGGTGGGTTCGGCCGCGACCTCGAAAGAATATCCTTTCTCATTGCTGCATCGCCTCGTCGTGAAATTAGTCGTCGCGCGGGGCGGAGGCGATTTCGTGCCGAACCTGTTCGAGGAGCTTGGCGGCCTCGCTGCCCTGAATGCGGGCGATATCGTCCTGGTATTTGAGCAGGACGCCGAGTGTGTCGTTGATCGCTTCGGGCGTCAGTTCGAGTACGTCAAGCTGCATCAGGGCGTCGGCCCAGTCGATCGTTTCGGCAATGCCGGGGAGCTTGAACAAATCGGCCTTGCGCAGTTTCTGGACAAAGCCGACGACTTCACGCGACATCGTCTCGGCCGCGCGGGGCGCCTTGCGCCGCAGAATGTCGAGTTCGCGCTCGGCGTTCGGGTAATCGACCCAGTAATAAAAGCAGCGGCGCTTGAGCGCGTCGTGGATTTCGCGGGTGCGGTTCGAGGTGATCACAACAATCGGCGGATGCTCGGCGCGGACCGTGCCGATTTCGGGGATCGTCACCTGGAAGTCGGACAGGAGTTCGAGCAGATACGCTTCGAACGGTTCATCGGTGCGGTCGAGTTCGTCGATCAGCAGCACCGGCGGACCAGACAGTTCCGGCTCCAGCGCCTGCAACAGCGGCCGCTTGATCAGGAAGCGGTCGGAAAAAATCGTGCCTTCGATTTCACGGCGGTCTTCGTCGCCCGCCTCGGCGAGACGGATTTCGATCATCTGCCGCGCGTAGTCCCATTCGTACACCGCCGAGGAGATGTCGAGCCCCTCATAGCATTGCAGCCGGATCAGCCGGCGGTTGAGTGAGGTGGCCAGGACCTTGGCGATTTCGGTCTTGCCGACCCCGGCCTCGCCTTCGAGAAACAACGGCCGCTTCAGATGCAGCGACAAGTGTACCGCGGTCGCCAGGCTGCGGTCGGCGACGTAATCGGCGCTGCCAAGCAGATTGAGCGTGTCTCCGACAGAACTGGGCAGCGCGGTCATTGCGGCAGGTGCATCCAAAGCCGGTTCCATTCAACAAAATCCCTCTCCCACGGAGGAGAGGGGCAAGGCGGTCTTCACGCTGACGCGCAATCGCCACATGGCAAAAATCTAGCGCCTCCGCTGCGCGCGCGCCACCCCGGCTTTCACCGCCCTGCCGTCGCGGCGGCGGGCGGGACCGCCGCCGCCTGTATATCGTTCCGGCGTTGCCCGCAGCCTGAGGTTGGCTATAGTCGCATCAGACCTGCGGTCCAGGGAGAAAAGCGATGCGTTGGCTCCGCTACGAAGCAAATGGCCAGGAATCCTATGGCATCATTGAGGGTGACGAGGTCGTAGCCGTCAAAGGCGACCCGTTTGCCGGCTACGAGATGACCCGCACCAAGCACAAACTGCACGATATCAAATACCTCGTGCCGGTGATCCCCAAGACGTTCTACGCGGCGGGGCTCAATTATGTCGAGCACATCACCGAGATGGCAAAAAAGCGCGGTGAGAAGCCTAACATCCCGCCCGCTGCCGATGTTGGTTACCGCGCCAATAACGCGCTGATCGCGCATAACGAAAACATCATCATCCCGCACGATGCCGGCGAACTCGTGCAGTATGAGGGCGAACTGGTCGCTGTCATCGGCACCAAGGCCAAGCACCTGTCCGAGAGCGAGGCGCTGTCCTGCGTGCTCGGCTGGACGATCGGCAACGACATGAGCGAACGTACCTGGCAGCGCAACGACCGTACGCTGTGGCGCGCCAAGAACACCGACACGTTCAAGCCGATGGGGCCGTGGATCGAGACCGATTTCGATCTCGAAGCGGCGCGCACGATCGTGCGGGTCAACGGCGAGGTCGCCGACGATTTCCAGACCAACCACATGCTTTACGGGGTCGCGACGTTCATCAGCCGGATGTCGCAATACCTGACGCTGTGGCCCGGCGACGTGGTGTGGATGGGCACTGAGGGTTCGCCGCGCAATCTCAAGCACGGTGATGTGTGCGAAGTCGAAATCACCGGCATCGGCATTCTGCGCAACCCGCTGGTGCGCGAGAAGCGCTAGGTTTCGTCGCAGGCGAGTGGGTTGCGAGGTGGGCGTCCGATGAAATCGTTTTCTCTTGCCGGCAAGGTCGCCGTCATCACGGGTTCTTCCCGCGGCATCGGACGCGCCATCGCCGAATTGTTCGCCGAGGCCGGCGCCAAGGTGGTGATTTCCGGCCGCAACCTCGCGCCCTGCGAGGAAGCCGTCGCGGCGATTCACGACAAGGGTGGTGAGGCGATGGCCATAACCGCCCGCATTTCCGACAAGGCGCAACTCGAAAACCTTGTCGCCAAGGCGCGCGAGGCCTGGGGCCGGATCGACATCATGGTGTGCAACGCCGCAATCAACCCGCATTACGGCTCGCTGCAGGACCTTACCGATACGGTCTTCGAGCGCATGATGACCAATAATGTGCTGAGCAATCTGTGGCTGGCGAAGCTGGTAGCGCCGGAAATGCGCGAGCGCAAGGAAGGCTCGATCATCTTCATTATCTCGATCGGCGGGCTGAAGGCGTCGACCGTTATCGGTATGTACGGCGTGACCAAGGCGGCCGACCTCGCCTTGTGCCGCAGCCTCGCGGCGGAGTGGGGTCCGGACGGCGTCAGGGTCAACTGCATCGCACCGGGGCTGGTGGTGACCGATTTTGCCCGCGCTCTTTACGAAAACCCGGAACATCGCGCCAAGCGCGAAAGCGAAACTCCGTTACGACGGCTTGGGCAACCGGAGGATATCGCCGGTGCCGCCCTGCTGCTGGCCTCGCCCGCCGGCGCCTTTATTACCGGCCAGACGATCATCGTCGATGGCGGCACGATGATTACTTAGGCCCTCGGGATTGGCGGCGAACGCCGCGAGACCGATCGTCGGCCTGAGCAACCTGCGTTGCCGCGGAATCCTGGTTCGGGTCGGCCATCGCGAGTGAGCCGATTCCGTCGGGGATGTCTGTTAATGCTGCAGAATTAACGCAAGAATATCGTAATAAACTGCGGCGACCAATTCTTGATCATCTGGCACAGGAGAGTATGACTAACAATAACCAAAGAGCATGTGCGGATAGCGGCGGCCCACGCTACAAGTCGCGGTAATACAAGCGCCACAAACGGAGGCCAGACGGATGGTGGGGCGGCTAGGACCGATGATCCGCAATGGAGTATGTGCACTTCTGACGCTCGCCGGGCTGAGCGTCGCCGCACCGGGTGACGCCGCTACCGCCAGGACGTTCCGTTGGGCCAACGACGGCGATTCCAATTCGATGGATCCGTATGCCCGGCAGGAAACGTTCCTGCTGTTGTTTGATCAAAGCATGTATGAGCCGCTGATCCGGCGGAACCGGCAGATGAAGCTGGAGCCGGGGCTGGCAACGGAATGGAACCGGATAGAGCCGACAGTGTGGCGTTTCAAACTGCGGCAGGGCGTCAAATTCCACGACGGCACCCCGTTTACCGCTGACGACGTCTTGTTTTCGTTTGACCGCGCCACCCATCCCGGCTCGAACCTCGCCGCGCCGCTCGGAACGGTCAAGGACGTCAAGAAAATCGATGATTTCACCGTCGATTTCGACACTGACGGCCCGGATCCGATCCTGCCGTATAACATGCCGACCTTTGCAATCATGTCGGAGAAATGGTGCGAGGAACACAATACGACCCGCGCCGCCGACATGACCAAAAACGAGGAGAATTACGCGACGCGCAACGCCAACGGCACCGGCCCTTTCATGCTGAAAGACCGGCAGCCGGATGTGCGCACCGTACTGGTCAAGAACCCGAACTGGTGGGGATTGAAGGACGAGCCGATCGACATTGACGAGGTCGTGTTCAATCGCATCGAGAACGCCGCGACGCGAATCTCGGCCCTGCTCTCCGGAGAACTCGACATGGTCTATACTGTGCCGCCGCAGGATACCGACCGCATCGAAAAAACCGCCGGCATGAAGATCTGGAAGACGCCGGAATTGCGGACGATCGTTCTCGGCATGGACCAGTCGCGCGATGAGTTGCTCGAATCCAACGTCAAGGGGAAAAACCCGTTCAAGGACAAAAGAGTGCGGCAGGCGTTTTATCAGGCTATCAATGAGAATGCGATCGCCGCCAAGGTCATGCGCGGCTATGCGCATCCAACAGCGCTGCTGGTCGGACCCGGGGTCAACGGCTATGACCCGGCGCTCGACAAACGCTTTCCCTATGACCCCGAGGCGGCGAAAAAGCTGCTTGCGGATGCAGGATATCCCAACGGGTTTGAGGTCGGCTTCGATTGTCCAAATGACCGCTACGTCAATGACGAGGCGATTTGCCAGGCGGTTGTGGCGATGCTGGCGCGCATTGGGGTCAAGGCTGATTTGCTGGCGCAGACCCGGTCCAAGTTTTTCGCCAAGGTCAATGCGCCTCGCTTTGAGACCAGCTTTTATATGCTGGGGTGGACGCCCGGAACCTATGATGCGCTGGATGCCTTGCGGGCGCTCACGGCCACCCGGCAGGGGAAAGACGGCGTATACAATATGGGCGGGTACTCGAACCCCAAGCTCGACAAGCTGATCAAAGAAATTCAGGTCGAGCTGGACCCGACTAAGCGTAACGCCGAGATCGGCGATGCGCTAACCCTGGTAAAGGATGATTTTGCCTATATACCGCTGCATCAGCAGGTCGTGGTCTGGGCGACGCGCGCCGATATCGACGTGGCGCAGACCGGTGACAATTTCTTTCAGCTGCGGTTTGTGAAGATGCCGTGAGCGGCAGCGTCGCGGATGGGCTTGTGCGGTATCTTGCGTTATTAAAGGCGCCTCGCCGATCGGAGGCAATGGCACCGCGACGATGATTGCTTTTGTGATACAGCGCCTCGTGCAAGCCGTGCTGGTGATGCTGGTGGTGGCGCTGATCGCATTTGCGCTGTTCAATTTCGTCGGCGACCCGATCAGCAACATGGTCGGGCAGGACACCAGCCTGCAGGACCGCGCGCGGCTGCGCCAGGAACTGGGGCTCAACGACAGTTTTGTCGTGCAGTTCGCACGGTTTGCCGGGCATGCGGCGCGCGGCGAATTCGGGTTGTCCTACCAGCAGGCGCGGCCGGTCGGGCAGATCATCCTCGAAAAATTACCGGCTACCCTGGAATTGAGCTTTGTCGCGGCGTTGCTGGCGCTGCTGCTCGGCGTGCCGATGGGCATCTATACCGGCCTGCATCGGCACTCGTGGGGGGCGCAGGCATTGCTGGCCGTGTCGCTGGTCGGAGTGTCGTTGCCCACGTTTCTGATCGGTATCCTGCTGATCCTGGTTTTTGCCGTGCTGCTTGGGTGGCTGCCGTCATTCGGGCGCGGCACAGTCGTACATATCGGCTGGTGGACGACCGGCCTTTTGACCGTCGATGGCTGGCGAGCGATCATTCTGCCGGCGTTTACGCTGGCGCTCTTCCAGACGACGCTGATCATGCGGCTGGTGCGGGCCGAGATGATCGAGGTGTTGCGCACCGATTACGTCAAATTCGCCCGTGCCCGCGGGCTTTCCAACCGGGCGGTCAATTTCGGCCATGCGCTGAAGAACACCCTGGTGCCGGTGATCACGGTGACCGGGATCCAGCTTGGGGCGATCATCGCCTTCGCGGTCGTCACCGAGACCGTGTTCCAATGGCCGGGGATGGGGCTGATGTTCATCCAGGCGGTGACGTTTGCCGATATTCCGGTGATGGCAGCCTATCTGGTGCTGGTGGGGTTCTTCTTTGTCGTGATCAACCTCGTCGTGGACCTGCTTTATTACGTCGTCG
>DATAUE010000121.1:0-38517 GCA_036268425.1 Allostellaceae bacterium | reverse complement strand
ACATGACGCTCAACCTTCTCCAACTCACCAAAACCGCCAAGAAAAAGAGCGTCCGCGTCAAACGAGGCCTCGCCGCGCTTGACGAAGCCTTCCTTCAAACCGTCCTCATCGCGGCATGACCCGTTCAAGCGATTCCCCTGGCGCCGCACGGCATCGCTGTTGACTTGCGAGCCGTTCCAATGCACGGAATCCCTAAAGCCGCTTCTATGCGGATTCTGGGAGGACACGATGGCGTCGCCACGCAAGCTGTCGCATCTGGTGCTGCAGACCAACCGCCGCGAGCAGATGCGCGACTGGTATTGCACGGTGCTCGGGGCCGAGGTGCTGCACGAAAACAAATTCATCTGCTTTATCAGCTACGATGACGAGCATCATCGGGTCGCCTTTATCGATCCCGGTCCGCTCGCCGACAAGGCGCCGAGCGAAGGCAAGACGGCGCGAGCGGGCGGCGAAGTCGGTCTGCATCACATGGCCTTTACTTATGATGGGTTGGCCGACTTAAGCGAGAACTACCAGCGGCTGAAAGCGCTCGGTATTCAGCCGCATCGCTGTGTCAATCACGGCGTGACGACCTCGATGTATTATTACGACCCCGACCGCAACCAGGTCGAATTGCTGATCGATAATTTCGATACGGCGATCGAGGGACAGAACTATATGCGGCAGCGCTCGTCGGCCGACAAAAACCCGGTGGGTGTCGATTTTGATCCCGACGAATTGGTGGAGCGGATCCGTGGCGGATTAAAAACCCGCGAACTCGTCGACATCAACGCCTAAAGAAATCGGGCCCTCGCAAGACGGTGGTAACCACGAAGGCGTGCTTGTGCGCCTTCGGACGAGAGTCTGTGCAGTGCACGGAATGCAGTGGCCGTGTCGCAGCCCGACCGGCGTGATTTGATTTAGTTAAAGCGGTCGCCGTACGGATGGCCTTCTCCAGCGTCGTTTGGCAAAATTCCCCATTTCGGTTCTCGGGGTTAGAACCGCAACGGCACGCGCCGTGCGTTTCCTTTCGACAGTAGGGCCCGGCACCACTGGCCTCGAGGCTTTTTATCGAGCGAACGAGTTCCGATTTGGCAGGCTGCCCTCATTTGGGGGAGAGGCTATTACCGATGACTTGTAATACCACCTTAGATTATTTTTGTGATTTTTAATGCAATTTTTTATCGATTAAACTCCCCTGACGAGTTGCGGAAAATCGGCGAAGGCAAGGGAGCATCGTATGGCCACGACAGACACTTGGATCGGTATGTCCAGCGCGGATTGGGGCGCAAGCGGTGCGAATTGGAGCGCCGGTTTCCCGAACAGCAGCAACGACGTCGTTATCAACACGCCAACGATCCTGACGATCACATACAGCGGCGGCGACGCGTATGTGATCGATTCGCTGTCGGTCGGCAACGACTTCTTCAATATGAACGGCGGCAGCCTGACGATCCTGACGACAGCGAGTTTCGCCCAGAATTTCACGCAGACGGGGGGCACGCTGACGGCCGACGGTGCCGTCAGCATCACCGGCACGGGCACGATGACCGGAGGCGGTTCCGAGGGCAACACCGCTTTCAGCGTCACTGGCACGATTGCGCTGGCCAATTACACACTGGGTGGGGCCAGCATCCTCAACAACGCCCACGTCACCAACCAGACCGGCCAGGTCACCGTCGGCGACAACACCGGCATCAATGCCGAGATCAACAATAAATCGGGTGCCGTCTACAATATCGCCGGCGATTACGGCATCTTGCTAGGCGCTGGCACGGCGTCTTTTGCCAATGCCGGGACGCTGGAAAAAACCGGCGGCAACGGCACCAGCTTTATCGATGTCAACCTGACGGGGGCTGGAGTCATCCAGGCTGCGACCGGTACGCTCGAGTTCCGCGGACCCAATAACAGTTTCGCTGGAGCGATCTCTGGCGCCGGCCAGTTCGCGTTGGGCGGCGGCACCGACACGGTGCTGAACACCGCCACCGTCACGACGGCCACTTTCGGCATTTATGACAACGGTACCAATGTGACGTTGGGCAACCTCAGCTACGCGCACGCGTTTAATCTGGAACAGGGTTCGACGCTTAATCTCGGCGGCGACACGCTGACGCTCACAGGGACCGCTGTCGCGACCTTCAATAATGAGGGAACCACTACGCCCACGATCAACGGCAGCGGCCTTCTGGTTACCGCCCGCGGCAGTGTCAGCAACCTTAACAATCTCGTGCTCGGCGGCACGGTCAACTGGCAGAATTCGGGGACGGTCAATCAGACGGCACTGCTGACAATCGGCGATAGCAGCTCGAACGCCGCCACGTTTATCAATGAAAACGGCAGTGTCTACAACCTGACCAACGATACCGGAATTGCACGCGGCGCGGCAGCAACGTCGCTGTTCGTCAACTCGACCGGAGCGACATTCGAGAAGACGGCAGGCGCCGGCACCAGTTTGATTTCCGTCGACATGACCGACAACGGCGCCCTCGCTATCGCTACCGGAATAGTTGAATTTGTCGGCCCTAACAATAGCTTTACCGGCGCCATTACGGGCGCCGGCCAGTTCGCCCTCGGCGCAGGCAGTTCCAACACGGTATTCAGCACCGCTGCGATCGCCACCGGTATATTCGGGATTTACGATAACGGTACAAATGTCATTTTGGGGAACGTTACCTACAGCGGGAATTTTAACTTGGAAGAGGGTGCGACCCTGAGCCTTGGTGGTCACACGCTGACTTTGACAGCGGCCTCCGTCGCCACCTTCAACAACGAAGGCACCCTTACGCCGATGATCAACGGCGGCGTACTAGCCACCGCTCACGGCAGTGTCAGCAACGTCAATAACCTCGTCCTGGCCGGCACGGCGAACTGGATGAATGCCGGGACGGTCAACCAAACCGCTCAGTTGGTGATCGGTGACGGCAGTTCGAATGCCGCGATGTTCACCAACAAGAATGGCGGCGTTTATGACCTGACCAATGATAGCGGCATTACGCGTGGCGCGGCGGCAAGCTCTCAGTTCGTTAATGCCGCCGGTGCACTGTTCGCAAAGACCGCCGGGACCGGTACCAGCCAGATTAGCGTCAACATGTCGGATAGCGGCACTATAGCGGTCAACACCGGAACAATCGAATTTGTCGGCCCCAACAACGGCTTTTTCGCTCCAATCTCGGGAGCGGGCCAGTTTGCATTGGGTTTCGGCAGTACCAATACGATCAATAACGGCGCGACCATCACCACCGGCACCTTCGGGATCTATGACAACGGCACGAATGTGGCGCTGGCCGAGAACCTCAGCTACGCGCATGTTTTCAATCTCGAGGAAGGATCGATCCTCAATCTCGGCGGTCATACGCTGACACTGGCTGCCGGGGCGGTCGATACTTTTAACAACGAGGGCACCATCAGCCCCACTATCACCGGCAGCGGCACTCTTTCCACGACTAAAGGCAGCATCACCAACGTCAACAACATGGTTCTGGGCGGCACGGTCACTTGGCAGAATGCCGGGGTCGTCAACCAGACAGCCTCCTTGACGATCGGTGACGGCAGCTCGAACGCCGCCGTGTTCACGAACGCCAATGGCGGCATCTATAACCTGACCAACGATGGTGGTGTCGCGCGTGCTGCCGCCGCGACCTCACAATTCGCTAATACAGCGGGCTCGACGTTCGAGAAGACCGCCGGCACTGGCACGAGTTCGGTTTCCGTGGATATGACCGATAACGGCGCCATCGTCGTCAACACCGGCACAGTCGAATTCGTCGGCCCTAACAACAGCTTTGCCGGTGCAATTTCGGGGGCCGGTCAGTTCGCGCTAGGCGGCGGCAGCACCGACACGATTTTCAGCACCGCCGCCATTACCACCAGCACTTTCGGAATCTACGATAACGGCACGAATATCGTGCTGGGAAACCTCAGCTACGCGCACGCCTTTAATCTTGAAGAGGGAGCGGTCATCAATCTCGGCGGCCATACGTTAAAGCTGACGGGCACCGCCGTTGCCATCTTTAACAACGAAGGCACCCTCAGCCCCACGATTACCGGCAGCGGTATTCTTGCCTCCGCCCAAGGCAGCGTCAGCAACGTCAACAATATGGTCCTGGGCGGTAAGGTCAACTGGCAGAATTCCGGCACGGTCAACGAGACTGCGTCACTGACGATCGGTGACGGCAGCTCGAACGCCGCCGTCTTCACAAATGAAAGTGGCGGTGTCTATAATTTGACCAATGACGGTGGCATTGCGCGCGGTGCGGCGGCAACCTCACTATTCGTCAACAATGCCGGCGCGACATTTGAAAAAATCGGCGGCACCGGGAACAGTAGCGTCGGAGCGGTTTTTACCAACAACGGCACCGTCGCGGTGAACACCGGCTCTTTTGAATTTCAGACGACCGTCAGCGGCAGCGGCGCGTTCAATATCGCCACGGGTACGGAACTGAGCTTCGATGCCAACGTACAAAGCGGGTCCGCCGTAAACTTTCTCAGCACCAGCGGCGGCGAGCTGATCCTGGGCGACAGTCAGCAATTTCAAGCGACCGTTCATGGTTTCGGCGGCTCCGGAACGGATACGTTCGATTTTCGCGACATCAATTTTAACAGTGTCAATTTCAGCCTCAGCTACGCCGGAAACACGACGCAGGGAATGCTTAGCGTGACCGACGGTATGCATACGGCACATATCGCGCTCGCAGGCAATTACACGACTGCGAATTTCCACGCTGCCACTGACCACGCGAACGGCACACTGATCGTCGACCCGCACGCTTGATTTGGAGTCAGCCATCTATTCGGGGAGAGGCTTGCACCCCTCCCCGAGACTACCCCTGCCAGGGATTTCGGATCAGGCGGACGTCTTGGCGGGCTTGCCCTTAACGGCAGGATCCTCACCGTGGCTGTGCCGTTTGCCGATCGTTTCGGCATCACGCATCTCGTCTTTTTCCGAACCACTTATCGCGTGCTCAGCTTCGCGCGCCTTTTCTTCGACCTTGCCGGACTGGGTAAAGCGATGCTGCGCTTCGTTATACTCGCGTGCCGCTGTTTTGTTACCTTCACCTTCGTTCACCGTTCCAGGACTCTTGTTTGTCTTGTCGTCCATCGATATCTCCTTGGAATGTCTCCTTGATAGTCTGGTCAACGGGATGCCACGTTCGTCGTTCCCTTTGCGGAATCTAATCCGGGGTGCGGCGGATCGCGAGCACGGTGATGTCGTCGGCTTGTTCGGCACTTCCGACAAATCTTCGGACTGCCGAAAATGTCCCGTCGACCGCGGTCTGTGCGGTCTTCGCCTGTAACGCAGAGAGCGCCGCCGCCAGCCGTGCCGCCGAATAAAGTTCCCCCTGGGGGTCCTGTGCTTCCGTCACGCCGTCGGTATAGAGCACCAGCAGCGCGTTCTTTTCGAGCCGGTCGTATTCGATCGGGAACGGGAAATCCTCGACGACGCCCAGCGGTGGGCCGCCCAGCGTTTCAAGCTGGCGCGGGTGCAATCGGCCGTCGAGCAGAAAGGGCCGGTCGTGGCCGGCGCTGGCATACGTCAACTCGCCGGAGACGAGGTCAAGAATGCCGGTGAACGCGGTGACGAACATCATATCCATCTCGTTGCTTGCCGCCGCGGTTTTGCTGTTGGCTTCTGCCAGCACCTGATCGAGCGCCGGACCGTGCCGCTGCACGGCGGCGCGCACGACTTCTTTGGTCATCGCCATGAACAGGGCAGCCGGAATGCCCTTTCCCGACACATCGGCGATGATGAAGAACAGGTGCGTCGCATCGATCAGCAAAAAATCGAACATGTCGCCGCCGACCCCGCGCGCCGGCTCGACGAGCGCATAGAGGTCGATATCGTGGCGCTCCGGGAAGGCCGGAAAATGATGCGGCAGAAGCCCCATCTGAATGACCCTGGCGGCGGCGAGTTCTCCCTCGATCCGGGCGCTCAACTCGCGCTGGTGTTCGAGTTCGCGGGCGAGGCGGCGGCGCGCTGCCTGGGCGGCGCGCAAATGCCCGCCCAGCATCATCCCGAAGGTGATCAGGGTCACGATCGCCGGGTAGATGCCGTCAAGCAGCCAGCCGGCCACCCGGAACAGGGCGAATTCCCCGCCGACCAGCCCGATGACGATCAACAGGGTCGAGATGCCGGCAACCACCGGGTGCTCGTAGCTGACCAGACCGATGACGAGCAAACCTACCAGCAGCACAAGTCCGACTTGCAGGACGGTGACGCCGGGCGGATAGCGCAGCAATGAATTCCCGAGCATCGACTCGATCAGTTGCGCATGGATCTCGATTCCCTGCGAGAGGCCGAGCGGCGTCGTCTTTTGATCTAGAATGCCGAGCCCGGTGACGCCGAGCAGTACAATGCGGTTGTGGAAGATGCTGGGATCGAATGACGGGTCGAGAACGCCGGCGGCGGAAATATAGCGCGCGGCCGTCGGTGCAAAATGCGGATAGACCCGGCCCCTATCGTCGGTGGGAACCGATAGCGGGCCGATCTCGACGCTTTCGATGCCCGAAGCGCCGGTCGCCACCATCAGCGATGGGCTTTTCTTGGCGACCCGCAGTACGTCGACCGCAAAAGCGGGGATCAGCTGCCCTTGTGCGACGGTCAAGAGCGGCACTGTGCGGATCAAGCCATCTTCATCGGGTTCGTCGCTGAGCGCGCCTTCACCGATCGCGGCCTGGGCGATCTCCGGCAGGCTGCGGATGACTGATGCGTAGGCCGTCAGAAACTCCCGCGGATCGCCGCCGCGCTGCCGTATCAGGGTGACGCGGTGCGGTCTCGTCGCGACATTGACGGGCTCGTCGCTGGGACCGACTCCGAGCACTGTCGGGATTTGGGCGAATGCCCGGGCAAGCTGGTCGTCGCTGGATGGAAATTGCGAGAGGGTTTCGGTCACCGAGGCCGGCAAATTCGGCAGGGTGCGTCCGAGGAGCGGCGGCGAAAACCGGTCTGGCTCAGGGAACATGATGTCGACGCCGAGGACGCTCGGCTTGCCGGTGGCGATACGGTGCACCAGATCGGCGATCAGCGACCGCGGCCACGGCCACTGACCCAGACGCCGGAGACTTTCTTCATCGATCGCGACAACTTGCACCAGTGGCGCGTTTGCGGCCCCCGGCCACAAGCGCTGCGCCATGTCAAAGCCGCGCAGTCGCAATTCCTGTAACGGAAACGGGTCGGCCGCGGAAAAAATCAGGGCGAGCAGCAACGCGGTCAGGGCACCCAGCAGGCCCGGCACACGTCCCTGCGTAAAAAAGCGCATTCGCCTCGCTCAGCTGCCTCGGTCAATCTCGTTTGTTGGATACCGTTTGCATCATAGGTTGAGCGATCAGCGCGTAACCAAAGGTACTTTTCTTTGTCCCGCCGGTCACGATAGCCTGCCGCCGCAGCCTGCCTGCCAAGTGCGGCGATCCGGCCCTAGCCTTTATCGGATCATCCGCGGAGCGGATTGCAAGGGGGGCTCGTTGTGGGGCGCATGTCGCCGAGCCGAGCAACCGGCGGGTCGAGGTGACCGCGCGTTGCGGCTGACGGCGACGCACACAGAATTGTCGCGCAATCGGCGAGAGGGTTGCGATTTTCTCTCGTTCGTCTTGCGGAGGCGGCATGCAGGGCGATAACGGCGAGCGGCGGCGGATCGGGGACGGCGCGACGGCGGAGCGGCGTAGCGGCGGCGCCATGCCGGCGCTGGTGGTCGCGGCGATCGTCATTACCGGATTGTATTTCGCCCGCCCGGTGCTGGAGCCGTTGGCGGTCGCGGTGCTGCTGAGCCTGTTGCTGTCGCCAGCCGTGTACTGGCTGAACCATCACGGTCTCGGGCGGATGCCGGCGGTATTCGCGTCGGTCGGGTTCGCGTTCGTCGTGATTATCGGTCTGGCGGCCGCGATCGGCGAAGAAGCCATCAACCTCGTTCAGAACCTGCCGAAATACGAAGACAATATTTCCGCGAAAATCCGTTCGCTGAACGGCGTCGTCCCCGGTGCGGGCGTCGTTGCCCGAACCTCGCGGGTGTTTCAGGATTTGAGCGCCGACCTCGCGGCCGCCGCACCATCGCTGATGGGGGGAGCGGCCGGTGACGGCCGGGCGCCGATGCCGGTCCAGATCCGCACATCCGAATCGACCTCGTTCGACATGCTGCGCAGCGTCGTCGGACCATTGCTGTCGCCGATCGCATCGACCGGTCTGGTGTTCCTGTTTGTCGTGATGATCCTGTTGAAGCGCGAAGATTTGCGCAACCGGGTGTTGCGGCTGGCCGGCGCGCGCGATTTGCACCGTACCACGGCAGCGATGAACGAAGCGGCGACGCGGGTCAGCGGGTATCTGCTGATGCAGTTGGTTGTTGGCATTGCGTATGGCGTGCCAGTCGGGATCGGCCTGGCGGTGATCGGTATCCCGAATGCGCCGCTATGGGCGATTATCGGCGTCGCTTTCCGCTTTATCCCGTATCTCGGCGGCGCGCTGACGGCAGTGTTTCCGATCGCGCTGGCGATTGCGGTGTCGCCGGGCTGGGCCGATCTTGCATGGACCGTTCTGCTGTTTGTTGCGATCGAAGTGATCATCGGCAACGTCGTCGAACCTTGGGCCTATGGCCGCAGCACCGGATTGTCGGCGGTGGCGGTGACCGCCGCCGCGGTGTTCTGGACGTGGCTGTGGGGCGTCGTCGGGTTGCTGCTGGCGACGCCGTTGACCGTATGCCTCGTGGTGCTGGGGCGGCATGTGCCGCATTTGCAGTTTCTCGACATCCTGCTCGGCAACCAGCCGGTTCTGTCACCGGAGGAAACGCTTTACCAGCGTCTCCTGGCGCGCGACCCGGAGGAAGCGACCGAACAGGCGGAGGCTTATGCCAAGGAAAAATCGATTGATGCGTTTTTTGACGATGTCGCGTTGCCCGCGCTGGTCATGGCGCAGCGCGACAATGATCGCGGCGTGCTGGCGGCGCATTGGCGCGGCGTCGTAGCGGAGGGGTTCGCCGCAATCCTCGAAAACCTGGCGGATGACGGACTTGTTGAGGCCGAGGCGACGGAACCTGGATCAATGCCGACCGTAGCCTGTCTCGCTGGTCAGAACGAACTCGATCTGGCGGCGGCGTGGCTGCTGCAGCACATGTTGCGGTCGCGCGGACATCACAATGTCGTGTCGTCGCCGGATGCCGCTTCGCCGTTCAGTCTCGACCGCGTACCGCTGACCGGGGTCGCAGTGGTCTGTCTGCCGCTACTCAGTACCACATCGCCGGCGCGGGTGCGCTACCTGGTGCGCCGCCTGCGCCGCCGTGTTCACGATGCGACGATCGTCGTCGCCTTTCTCGATGCTGCCGGCGCGGATGATCCGGCAATCAGCGCGATCGCCGCCGATAAAGCCGTCACGACGTTCAGCGGCGCGATTGCGGCCATAGAGGCCGCGCTCAAAGAACGCGCGACCGGAGGTGAGGGCGTTCCTGCCCGTCAATCTGCCGGATAAACGCCGTTACCGGCCGGATAGCGAGGGCTTGCGGCGCTCGCGCCACGCCTGGTGCGCTTCCTTTTTGTCCTCGGTCAGCTCCAGCGCCATAAAGCGGTAAAGATCGGTATTGGCGGCTTCGCGCAATGAGCTGTCCATGCCGATTGCGACCGCCTCCTTGGCGAGCCGCGCGGCAAGCGGCGGCAAGCCGGCGACGTGCTCGGCCACTTCCATTGCCTTTGCCATGATGTCGCCGTGCGGTACCAGCCACTGCGCGAGGCCGATGCGGTAGGCTTCCTCGGCCTTCAGCGGAAAGCCCATCGCCACTTTCATCGCATGCCCGCGGCCGACCCAGCGCGCCAGGCGCACCGTGCCGCCCTGTGCCGGCAGAATGCCCAGCGCAACCTGCGGCAGGCGCCACTCGGCCTTTTCCGAGGCAACGATCAGGTCGCAGCAATAGGTGACGATGCAGCCGATGCCGACGGCATAGCCGTTGACCGCGGCGATGGTCGGCTTGGCGAAATCCGACAGCATGTTCATCGCCTGGAAGCGGCGGCGCTTGGGCAAACCCTCGATCGCTTCGGCGATCGAATTATTGGTGTGGGTTTTCGGATTTTTGAGATCCGCTCCGGCGCTGAACGCGCCGCCGGCCTCGTCGCCGGTCAGTACGACGCAGCGGATATCCGGGTCGTCTTCGATTTGCGGCAGCATCTCCTTGAGCGAGGCATTGTAATCCTCGCCCCAGGCATTGCGCGCATGCGGCCGCGACAATGTCAGGATGCCGACGGCGCCGCGTTTTTCATACAGCAAAGGCATCGTTTCCTCCTGCCAGACGACTCTCTGTCATCCCGGCGAAGGCCGGGATGACGGTATACGAGTAAGTTGCCTCATTAAATCGCGCCGCTGGCCTTGAGGTCGGCGATGTCGCCGTCGGACAGGCCGAGCCAGCCGCCGTAGATTTCAGCGTTGTGTTGGCCGAGCTTGGGGCTTGGCTGGATGTCGAGCTTGTCGGCGCCGTGAAAACGCAATGGCGAGTTGGGGGCGACCATCGGGCCGATCTCGTCATGGTCGATTTCTTCGAGAAAACCGCGCTCATGCATGTGCGGGTCATGCATGACCTCGTTCACGTCGCGCACCGGCGCGAGCGGAATGCGGCGCTGTTTGGCAATCGCGAAGATTTCCATCTTGCCGAGCGTGCGAGTCCAGTCGCTGATTGTGCCGTCGACCAATTCGCGGTTGGCGACGCGCGCCGTATTGTCGGCAAAGCGCGGGTCCTGGCGCAAATCTTCGCGGCCCATCGCCGCCAGCAGGTTGTACCAATGCTCCTCGACTGCGAGGTTCATCGCGACATAGCCGTCCTTTGCCGGATAGACGTTGATCGGCACGCGGCCGTGACTGCCGTTGCCGGTGCGTTTTGGTACCTCGCCGGTGCGCCAATAGGCTTCGAGTTGCGAGGTCAGCGTGGGGTAGGCGGCTTCCTGCATCGCCACTTCGACGAGCCGGCCGCGCCCGGTGTGCTCGCGCTCGAACAGGGCGGTGATCGTCGCGGCGTAAAGATGGATGCCTGACAGGAAATCGACCACCGCCGGGCCGGATTTGAGCGGCGGCTCATCCGGCAGGCCGGTGGCGCTGATCAGCCCGGACACGGCCTGGATCGTCAGATCCATCGCGAGATTGTCGCGATCCGGCCCCGACAGGCCGTAGCCGGTGCCCGACGCATAGACCAGCCGCGGGTTGATCTCGCTCAGCACCTTGTAGCCGACGCCGAGCCGGTCCATCACGCCGGGCGCAAAATTCTCCAGCAGCACGTCGCCCTTCCTGACCATGCGGAACAACAGGTCGCGGCCGCGCTCGTGCTTGAGGTTGAGTGTAACCGCGCGCTTGTTGCCGTTCAGCATCGCGATCGGGAACGTCGTGCTCTTGCCCGGCGGCGCGCGACGGCGCAGCGGCTCGCCATTCGGCGGCTCGATCTTGATGACATCGGCGCCCGCCTTTGCCATCAGCATCGTGGCGTACGGCCCCTGATAGACCTGCCCGAAATCGAGCACCATCACTCCGGCGAGCGGCCGGTTGGCGCGCGTCAATTTCCCTCTCCCGCACTGTAGAAGAGGGAATCCCAGCAAGCCATATTACCGGCCCTTGAAGCCGCGGGGCGGGCGCTTTTCGGTAAAGGCGCGGGCGGCTTCCTGAAAATCTTCCGTCAGATAAAGGCGGAACGGCTCGGCGATGAACTGTGCCTCGCGGGTCAGGCGCTGCATATACCAGCGCCGTGTCCGTACGGTGGTACGCACCGACAATGGCGGATTTTTGGTAACTTCCTTCGCCAGCTCACGGGCGACTTCGAGGTGTTTGCCTTCCGGCGCGAGGCGGTTGAACAGCCCGACCTTGAAACCCTCCTCGGCGGTGAAAAAGCGTCCGGTCATCGCGATCTCGTCGCCAAACCCGCCGGCCGCGCGATATTGGAACAAGGCCCAGTAGCGCGACGCGCCGAGACCGCGCGATGTTTCGGTAAGCTGGAACCGGGTGCCCTCGGCGGCGACAATCAGGTCGCATTCCAGAGTCAGGCCGAGCGCCAGACCCAGCACATAGCCGTGCACCGCGGCGATAACCGGTTTCCAGTTGACCGACCGCGTCAGCAGATCGGCGGAATTGGTCCCCCAGCCTTGCGGGCCGCCGAGTTTTTCGAATTCGTCGCGGCTGCGCAACTGGCGCTGGCGCACATCGGCGCCGCTGGAAAAGGCGCGGCCCTTGCCGTTGAGAATTGCGACCTCGGCATCGGGGTCGAGATCGAAGCGGCGCATTGCCTCCGACAATCCGGCGACGACTTCATCGCTGACCGCGTTGAGCTTGTCCGGCCGGTTTATCGTAATCGTCGCGATCTTGTCGGCGACGGCATATTCGACGAGATTTTGTTCTGCCAAGTGACCCTCCCGCGAAGCTGCCCACAGGCACTTCCCACGGGCACTTCCTGCGGGCAGCTTGCGAGGGTCGGGGAGGGCTGTCAACGCTGGCCGGCCGTATCGATGTGGCTGGCAGCCCTGCTCAAAGGGTACTGTGATCGGCGATGCGCCGCGGTCAGACGACGTGAAAGACGTACAGCAAAATGATCACCGGGATCGGAATCCCGAGCAGCCATAACAGTACCGGGCGCATGTCGATCTCCCCGGTTATTTCTTGCCGACGATTTCGCGCACTGCATCCTTGGCCTTGCCGACCGCGCTGCGCACACGACCCTCAGTCTTTTCGGCCGCACCTTCAGATTCGAGATGCCGGTTGCCGACCGCCTGCCCGACCTTTTCCTTGACCGCGCCGGTCGCCTTCTTGATCCCGCCTTCGATCCGTTCCTTGTCCATCGTATCAAACCTTCCGCATGTTTGCTTCGTGTGAGGGAAACATGCGGTCGATCTCTGCGGTTCCGCCCCGAGCGGCGGTTATTGGTGTCAGCGCGCCGGCGCGGCGTGGTGCAATGCGTGGTCCAGCCCGAGCAGGCGAGCGGCGTTGCCGCCGAAGATCATGCGGCGCTGTTCGTCATTCAATCCGCGTGACCCCTCGACAAAGCCGATCGGGTCGGTTTCTCCCATGTCGTAGGGATAATCCGTGCCCATCAGCACGTGGTCGGGCCCGTATTGCTGCACGAGGTATTCGAGCTGATGGTGGGTGAACACCATCGTGTCGAAATGCAGCCGTTTCAGATAGGTCGTCGGGTCTTCCTTCAGGTGCTCGCAACAATCCGGCCGGGCCGAGGCGCCGTGGTCGATGCGCCCGGAATAGGCCGGCAGATAGCCGCCGCCATGTGCGATGACGAATTTGAGGCCGGGATAGGCGTCGAGCACGCCGCCGAAGATCAAATGATGCACCGCGATCGTCGATTCGAGCGGAATGCCGATGACGTTGCTGAAATAATGGTCGCCAAAACGCTGTCCATCCGTGAACCCAGACGGGTGCATAAAGATGACCGTGCCGAGTTCTTCGAGTCGTCGGAAGATCGGACGGAATTTCGGGTCGGAAAAATCGGTGCCGGCGACATTCGACGACACTTCAATGCCGCGAAAGCCGAGCTTGGTGATGCGCTCCAGTTCCTGGATCGCAAATTCGGGTGCCTGGAACGGGATCGTGCCCATGCCGGTAAAGCGGTCGGGGTATTTGCCGACGATCTCGGCGATGTTGTCGTTGACCGCCCGCGCCGTCGCGAGGCCGAGATCGGGTTCGGTCCAGTAAAACATCTGTACCGGCGCCGGCGACACCGCCTGCATGTCGATGCCCATCACATCCATGTCGGCGATGCGCTTTTCGATCGAGGTCAACTGGCTGTGGGTGCGCTGCATCTGCAGGCGCTGTACTTCGCGGGTGCGGTCATTGGCGAATTTCATCGTCGCGTCGCGTTCCGGGTTCCAGAACGGCCTCACCATCTCGTCCGCCTTCTCGAAATGGACGTGGCAGTGGATATCGACCGTGAACCACTTGCCGCGCGCCCGCGGCGCTCCGGGGAAATAGCCTTCGATGCGGGTGCCGGGCGGCGTGCAGGTAAAGAGCATCCGGTTTTTCTCCTGTTTCTTTGGTTGGTTGTCGCGCTCAGCGGAAGCGGGTGCGCAGCGCGTCCCACTCGTCCGCGCCCCATAGATTAAAGGTTTCGCGCACCGTCATCTCGCGCACCGGGGCAGGGTGGCGGCGGGTGGCGGCGAGTTCGCCGAGCATCTGTTCGCAGATGCCGACAACGTTCTTGATCAGCATGCCGGGGACGATCGCCAGCTTGTAGCCCATCTGCTCGACTTCGCCGAGATCGACCTCGGGGGTCTTGCCGCCATGCACGACGTTCAGCAGGCACGGGCCTTTGACGAGGCGCGGCACGGCGGCGACTTCCTCCATCGTCTGCGGCGCCTCGACAAACGCCATGTCGGCGCCGGCCGCGATGGCGTCGTTGGCGCGCCCCACGGCCTCGTCAAACCCGGCGACGGCGCGCGCATCGGTGCGGGCGATGACCATGAAGTCGCGCTCGCGCCGTGCCGCCACGGCTGCCCGAATCTTCGCCAGCCAATCCTCGCGCGGCACAATCTCCTTGTCGTCGAGATGGCCGCATTTCTTCGGGAAGCCCTGGTCTTCGATATGGATGCCGGCGACCCCGACGGTCTCGTACTCGCGCACGGTGCGTACGACGTTGAGTTCGTTGCCATAGCCGGTATCGGCGTCGGCGATGACCGGCACGTCGACCGCGGCGGCGATGCGCCCGCCATTCGCCACCATCTCCGACATCGTGACGATGCCGAAATCCGGGTAGCCAAGCGTCGCCGCGGTGCCGGCGCCGGTCATGTAGACCGCATCGAACCCGGCCCGCTCGATCAGCCGCGCGGTGATGCAGTCATAAGCGCCCGGCGCCACCACCATGCCGTTGCGCCGCATCAAGTCGCGAAACCGAGCCGCCTGGGCCATGCTGTCCTCCCGTCTGCGTGGTGGCGAGAGGCTAGGACTGGTCCGGCGCTGCGTCCAGCGCGTTGACGGCCGCGTGCCGGCGTGCTTTTCCAGTCGGAAATTCACGAGAGGAAGGCGGCCATGACCCCGGATTCCGCGCATAACATCGATTTCGTCGCCGCCCACGAACTCGACGGGCATGGCGACTGCGTGCAGATCATGGTGCACAAGGGGCACGCCTATATCGGGCACATGTTCAGCGACGGGTTCACCGTCGTCGATGTGCGCGACCCGAAGAACCCGCAGACCAAGGGGTTTTTCGCCGCGCCACCCAACACCCGCGCCTTTCATCTGCAAACGCACGGCGACCTGCTGCTGACGGTCAATTCGCCGAACATCTGGGTCATGCAGGGTTATGCCGACCCGAACGATTATTTCAAAGGCTCGATCACCGACACGTTTACCAAGCGCGAAAAGGCCTTCACCGCCGGGCTGCGCGTCTACGACATCTCGAAACCGGCCGAGCCGCGCGAGATCGGCTTTATGCCGGTGGATGGGCTGGGGCTGCACCGCCTCTGGTATGTCGGCGGGCGCTATGCCTATGCGTCCTGCCACTGGCAGGGCTTTACCGACCATGTGCTGGCGGTCATCGACATGGCCGATCCGACCAGGCCCGAGGTGGTCGGGCGCTGGTGGCTGCCCGGCATGCACCAGGCCGGCGGCGAGGAGCCGACCTGGCCCAAGGGCAAGCGCTATGCCCTGCACCACGCGATCGTTACCGGCAACCTCGCTTACGCGGCGTGGCGCGACGGCGGGCTGACGATCCTCGATGTCGCCGACCCGACCGCGCCGAAACTGCTGGCGCATCGCTGCTGGAGCCCACCCTTTGGCGGCGGCACGCATACGCCCTTGCCGTTGCCCGACCGCAACCTCGCGGTGTTCGCCGACGAGGGCAATCTCGACGATTGCGCCAACGGCATCCAGCGCTGCTGGGTGTTCGACGTGCGCGAGCCGACCAACCCGGTCTCGATCGCGACACTGCCGACTCCGTCGGAAATCGACTATTGCAAGAAGGGCGCAAAATTCGGCCCGCACAATCTGCACGAAAACCGGCCGGGCTCCTTGCAGACCTCCGAGCTGATTTTCGGTACCTACCAGAATGCCGGGGTGCGCGTGTTCGACATCCGCAACGCCTTCGAGCCGCGTGAGGTCGCGCATTTCGTGCCGCCCGCACCGCGCAAAATGGTCGATCCGCGCCCCAACCGCCCGCAGGTGATCCAGTCCAACGACGTGTATGTCGCGCCGGACGGGCTGATGTACCTCACCGACGTCAACACCGGCCTGACGATCCTGCAATACCGAGGGTGAGCCGCATTATGACATTGGACGATCTGAAGCCGGGTTTGCGTCACGCGCAGACGATGGTCGTCGGCGCGCGGCACACCGTGCCGGAGGCGAGCCGGCTGTTCGACAACACGACCGAGATGCCGCCGGTGTTCGCGACGGCGAACATGATCGCCTTTGTCGAATGGACCTGTGTCGCGGCGCTGGCGCCGTACCTGACGCCGCATCAGCGCAGTGTCGGCACCAAGGTCGAGATGACCCATCTCGCGGCGACCCCAATAGGGATGCAGGTGACGGCCGATGTCGAACTGATCGCGGTCAACGGGCGCAACTTGCGCTTCAAGGTAAGCTGCCATGACGATGCCGAGCCGATCGGCGAGGGGTTTCACGAGCGGATCGTCATCGATTACGACCGCTTTATGACCCGGCTCGAACGCAAGCAGGGAAATAGGGCCTGACCAGTCGGACCTGACCAATCGGCCTGACCCTCAGGCGCGCTGCTCCGGCGGCAGCTGTAGGCGGTAGCCGACGCCGAGTTCAGTCAGGATATGGGTCGGGCGCGTCGGGTCGGGTTCGAGCTTTTGCCGCAGGCCGCGAATAAAGACGCGCAGATATTGCACCTCATCGGCCTGTGCCGGCCCCCAGACTTCGCGCAGCAGGTGGCGGTGCGTCAGCACCTTGCCGGCATGCGCCACGAGGTGCCGCAACAGCTCGAACTCTTTCGGCGACAGCTTGACCTCCTGACCTGCCCGAGTGACATGGCGGCGGACCAGATCGACCGCCAGATCGCCCGACACAAAGGCAGGCATCTCGCCCTGCGCCTGGAAGCGGTGGCGCAGCGCGGCCCTTATCCGCGCCATCAGTTCGGCCATGCCGAAAGGCTTGGCGATATAGTCGTCGGCTCCGAGATCGAGCGCCTGCACCTTTGAGCGTTCATCCCCACGCGCTGAAAGAACAATAATCGGCACCTGCGAGCGTCGGCGAATTTCCGTGATCACGTCAAAGCCGCTGCGGTCGGGCAATCCGAGATCGAGGATCACGACATCGGGTTTTTCAGTGGCCAGCAAGGCCAACGCCCCGGCGGCATTGTCCGCCGTGACCACGGCATGTCCGACCGCTTTCAAGCTGGCGCGGACAAATCGTAGAATCCCCGGTTCGTCATCGACGACCAGCACGGTGTAGGAATTAGCCATTGGCAGCCATCGGCTCGCGGATTTCGGATGCGTCCGGGACCGGAATGCGCAATGTCAGCACGGCGCCGAGGCGATCCCGGCGGTTGCGCGCGGTGATATTGCCGCCCTGCGCCTCGATAAAGCCGCGGCAGATCGCCAGCCCGAGGCCAGTCCCAGCGCGCTGGCGGTCCTGCGCCTGCACCCGGTAGAATTTGTCGAATATACGTTCGAGGTCGTCCGGCGGGATGCCCGGTCCCTCGTCGATGACATCGATCGCCACGACATCGCCGTCATGCCGCGCGACGAGATCGATGCGGCTGCCAGCCGGCGCGTATTTCGCGGCATTGTCGAGCAGGTTGAACAGCACCTGCTCGAACAGGATCGGGTCGAGGCGCAGCATCGGCAGATCGGGCATCAGCGACACCTCGACCCGGTGCTGCGCGAGAACGCTGCCGGCGCGTTCCAGGACGGTGCCGACGATTTCCGCGGCATCGGTCAGGTCGAGCTTCAACTCGATGCCGCCAGCTTCCAGGCGCGTCATGTCGAGCAGGTTTCCGACAAAGCGATTGAGCCGCTCTGCTTCGCCCTCCAGGGTTGCGAGCAACTCGTCCCGATCGGCCGCGTCATATTTGTCCGCGTAGCTGCGCAGGCTCGACACCGAGCCGAGGATCGAGGCGAGCGGCGTCCGCAGATCATGCGAGATCGAGGTCAGTAATGCCGCACGCAGCCGCTCGGTCTCCGTCAGCACCCGCGCCTCCGCCAGGCCGCGCGCCAGTGAGATGCGTTCGATCGCGACCGCTACCTGATCGGCCAGCGCATCGAGCAGACGGCGCTCGTCGGGCGTCAGCAGCGGGCCGGTGCCGGGACGCTCGATGCCGATGATGCCGACTGTGCCGCTGCCGGTGCGCAATGGCAGGAACAGCCATTTGCCGCCCGGCAATGTATCGGAACCGCGCCCGGTCGGGCTGCCGTGCTCCCAACACCAGCGCGCCGCGGCCATGTCGGCCTCGTCCAGCCGGTCTTCCGGCGGATAGGCCGATGCCAGCGCGAGGCTGTCCGCATCGCGCTCCGGCAACAGCAGGACGGTGCTCGATTTCAGCATCGACGACACCTGGAAGGCGGTGGCCCAGAGAAGATCGTCGAGCGCGCCGATGCCGGCAAGCTTGCGGCTGAAGGCGTAAAGTTCGGCAGTGGTCTTGGCGCCGGCCCGTGCCGAGATGATCTGCGCACGGGTGGCCGCCGTCAGATTGCTGACGATGACGGCCACCAATGCGAAAAAAAATAGCGAGACGACGTTTTCAGGGTCGGCGATCGTGAACGTGTAAAGCGGCGGGATGAAAAAGAAGTTGAAGGCGAGCGCGCTGGCCAACGAGGCTAACAATGCCGGCCATAGCCCCCAGGCAATGGCACAGCACAGCACGCCCATCAGGAACACGAGCGAAATGCTCTGTAACCCGATAAACCGCTCGACCAGCGAGCCGATCCCGACGGCGACAAGAACCGCGCCGGCGCTGCCGGCATAGGACGCCAATGGGAATGACGCCGGCTGCCGGCGGGTCGTGACCTGCCGCGCGGCGCTCGCCTCGTCGGTTTCCGCCGACACGACGTGGACGCTGATCGCGCCGGTTTTGCGTACGAGGTCGTGCACCACCGAGCCGTGCATGATCTCGAACCAGCGCGACCGGCCGGATTTGCCGATGACGATCTGCGTGATGTTGTTCGCCCTGGCGTAGCCGATGATCTCGTCGGCGATCTTGCGGCCGGGGATTGTGATCGTCGATGCGCCGAGCCGTTCCGCGAGCCGCAGATGATCGGCGATGCGGTCGCGCTGCTGATCGTTGAGGTGCGCCGTGCGCGCGGTTTCGACCGACAGGGCGGTCCACGGCGCATGCAGCCGGTCGGCGGTGCGCCGGGCATAGCGGATCAGCCCGGGGGTGTTGCCTGCCTCGCTGATGCACACGAGAACCCGGTCGCCCGCCGGCCACGGTCCGGCAATGGCGTGCGCCCGCATATGCGACAGCAGCTGGTCGTCGACCCGCTGCGCGGTTCGCCGCAGTGCCAACTCGCGCAACGCCGTCAGATTGCCCGGCTGAAAATAGTGCCGGACCGCCCGCTCGGCCTGGTGCGGCACATAGACCTTGCCGTCGCGCAGGCGCTGGATCAGGTCGTCGGGCGCCAGATCGACGATCTCGATATCGTCGGCCTGGTCGAGAATGCTGTCAGGCACGGTTTCGCGCACCCGAATGCGGGTAATCCGGGCGATGACATCGTTCAGGCTTTCGACGTGCTGGATGTTCAGCGTCGTAAAGACATCGATGCCGGCGGCGATCAGTTCCTCGACATCGAGGTAGCGTTTGAGGTGGCGGCTGCCGGGCGCATTGGTGTGCGCCAGTTCATCGACCAGCAATAGTTGCGGGCGACGTTTCAGGATGGCGTCGATATCCATCTCGGTCAGGCGATGCGTCTTGTATTCGACCTCGCGACGCGGAATTACTTTCAGTTCGTCGAGCAGCGCTTCGGTTTCGCGCCGCCCATGCGTTTCGACGATACCGACGACAACATCAATGCCCTCGCGCCGCTTCGCCTGCGCCGAAAGCAGCATCGCGTAGGTTTTGCCGACGCCGGGCGCGGCGCCCAGAAAAATCTTAAGGCGGCCGCGCCCTTCCTGCCTGGCCGCGTCAAGCAGTGCCTCGGGTGACGGCCTGGCTTCGCGGTCCGGCATGCGCCTATTTAACTCGCTTCCTCATTTGATTGCATCAAGCGCCAGATTGAGCTTCAGCACATTGACGCGCGGCTCGCCGAAAATACCGAAGCTACGGTTTTCGGTCGCCTGCGCGACCAGCGCGCGCAATTTTTCGACCGGCAGATGGCGGGCGGCGGCGACCCGTGCGGCCTGAAACTCCGCCGCCGCGGGGGTGATGTCAGGGTCGAGACCGCTCGCCGATGTCGTCACCAGATCGACCGGGATCGGCACGGCGTTGTCTTTTTTGAGGGCAGCGACATCGGTTGCGATGCGATCGATCAGCGCCTTTGAGGTCGGCCCGGCATTGGAGCCGCCCGAGTTGCCGGCGTTGTACGGTGCCGCGATAGTTTTCGATGCATTGTTCGGGTCGGTGTCGGTGGTCGCCGAGGGCCGGCCGTGAAAATAGCGCTCTTGCGTAAAGTTCTGCCCGATCAGGACTGAACCGATGACCTTGCCGTGCTGCTCGATCAGGCTGCCGTTGCTCTGATACGGGAACAGGATGGCGGCAACTCCGGTCACCGCCAGCGGGTAGGCGAGACCGGTCAGGCCGGTCATCACCAGCAGCAGGACAAGCGCAGGGCGAAACTGGCGCAGCATAATGTTGGTCCTTCAGGCGAGGCCGATGGCGTTGACGATCAGGTCGATCAGCTTGATGCCGGGGAACGGCACAATGATGCCGCCGATGCCGTAGATCAGCAGGTTGCGGCGCAGCATGCCGGCGGCACTCATCGCCCGGTACGGCACACCGCGCAGCGACAGCGGGATCAAGCCGATAATGACCAGCGCATTGAAGATAATCGCCGACAGGATCGCGCTCTGCGGCGTTTCCAGGTGCATGATGTTCAGCGCCGCCAGTTGTGGATAGAACGCCAGGAAGATTGCCGGGATGATCGCAAAGTATTTCGCGACATCATTGGCGATCGAAAATGTCGTCAACGCGCCGCGGGTCATCAGCAACTGCTTGCCGATCGCGATGACCTCCAGCAATTTTGTCGGGTCGCTGTCGAGATCGACCATATTGCCGGCTTCTCGGGCCGCCATTGTGCCGGTCTGCATCGCGACGCCGACATCGGCCTGGGCCAGCGCCGGCGCGTCGTTGGTGCCGTCGCCGCACATCGCGACAAGCTTGCCGGCGGCCTGCTCCGCACGGATCAGCGCCAGCTTGTCCTCCGGTGTCGCCTGTGCCAGGAAGTCGTCGACCCCGGCTTCGGCGGCGATCGCGGCGGCGGTCAGCGGGTTGTCGCCGGTAATCATAACAGTGCGAATACCGGCGCGGCGCAACTCGGCAAAGCGCTCGCGAATACCGCCCTTGACGATGTCCTTGAGGTGCACGACGCCGAGCAGGCGGTTGTTTTTGGCAACAGCCAGCGGCGTGCCGCCCTGTTGCGCGATCCGCTCGGCGATCTGAATCAATTCCCGTGCCGACGACGAGACGCTGCTTGTCAGGGTTGTGGTTCCGCCCCCGGCCCCCAACGGGGCAGCAGGGCCAGCCTTGCCGACATAGGCCAGCACCGCATCCACCGCGCCCTTGCGGATGGCCGAGCCGTCGATGTCGATGCCGCTCATCCGGGTCTGTGCGGTGAACGGCACGAAGCGGGCGTTGAGCGGGGCCATATCGCGCCCGCGCAGGCTGTATTTCTCCTTGACCAGCACGACGATCGAACGGCCTTCCGGCGTCTCGTCGGACAGCGAGGCAAGCTGCGCCGCGTCGGCCAGTTCTCCGGCATCGACGCCGGAGACCGGGATCAGCTCCGTCGCGACCCGGTTGCCGAGCGTGATTGTACCGGTTTTGTCGAGCAGCAATGTGTCGACATCGCCCGCCGCTTCGACCGCGCGTCCCGACATCGCCAGCACATTGAACTTGACCAGGCGGTCCATGCCGGCGATTCCGATCGCCGACAGCAAGGCGCCGATCGTCGTCGGGATCAATGTCACGAACAGTGCGATCAGCACCACCACTCCGACCTGCCCGCCGGCATAAGCCGCAAAGCTCGGGATCGTCGCGGTCGCCAGCAGAAAAATGATCGTCATGCCGGCGAGCAGGATGTTGAGGGCGATCTCGTTCGGTGTCTTCTGACGCGCCGCGCCTTCGACCAGTGCAATCATGCGGTCGAGAAAGGTCGATCCCTGGCTCGCGGTAATCCGCACCTTGATCTGGTCTGAGAGAACGCGCGTTCCGCCGGTGACCGCCGACCGGTCGCCGCCGCTCTCTCGAATGACCGGCGCGGATTCGCCGGTGATTGCCGATTCGTCGACCGACGCGATCCCCTCGGTGACTTCGCCATCGCTCGGAATGAGGTCACCGGCCTCGACAAGCACGACATCGCCGATCTTGAGGCGGGTCGCCGCAACTTCCTGCCAGCCGATGCTGCTGTTCGGGTCGATCAGCTTGGCGACAGCTTGCGATTGCGTGCGGCGAAGACTCGCGGCCTGCGCTTTGCCGCGTCCTTCCGCGACGGCCTCGGCGAAATTGGCGAACAGCACGGTAAACCACAGCCATAGGCTGATTTGCCCGGAGAACCCGGCGCCCTCGCCGGCGACGAGATCGCGCACGAACAGGATCGTCGTCGCCGCCGATACAATTTCAACGGCGAACATCACCGGGTTGCGCCACAAATTGCGCGGGTCGAGCTTGCGGAACGCATCGCCGACGGCCGGGCCGAGGATCGACGGATCGAACAGCGACGCAGAGCGGGCTTGCACGGCCATTGCGCGACTCCTTTCTAAAACAGTGTTCCGGCTCTAAAACAGTGTTCCGGCGTGCATCGCGAGGTGCTCGACGACCGGGCCGAGCGCCACCGCCGGGAAATAGGTCAGGCCGCCGACAATTGCGATGACCCCGACCAACAGCCCGACGAACAGCCCGCCATGCGTCGGGAACGTGCCGGCGGAAGGCGGCGCGGTTTTCTTTGACGCGAGCGATCCGGCAATCGCCAGCATCGGCACGATCACAAAAAACCGCCCAATCAGCATCGCGAATGCCAGGGTCGTATTGTAAAAGGGCGTGTTGGCTGACAATCCGGCAAAGGCGCTGCCGTTATTCCCGGTCGCCGAGGTAAAGGCGTAGAGCACCTGCGAGAAACCGTGCGGACCAGGATTCGACACCCCGGCTAACCCGGCTTCGACCACGACGGCAATCGCCGACAAGACCAGGATCGACAGCGGCAGGCACAAGATGGCGAGCATCGTCATCTTGACCTCTTTCGCTTCGAGCTTTTTGCCGAGGTATTCCGGGGTACGCCCGACCATCAATCCACCGATGAACAGCGCGATGATCGCGAAGAGCAGCATCCCATAGAGGCCCGAGCCGACACCGCCGACGATGATCTCGCCGAGCAGGATGTTGACCATCGGAACCATGCCGCCGAGCGGTGTAAAACTGTCGTGCATCGAGTTGACGGCGCCGCACGACGCATCGGTCGTCACGGTCGCGAACAATGCCGAGGCGGCGATGCCGAACCGGACCTCTTTGCCTTCCATATTGCCGCCGGCTTGCATCGCCGATGGCGCGGTATCGACCCCCAGCGCGGCGATCTGCGGATTGCCGGCGGCTTCGGCCGCGTAGCAGGCGGCTACCCCGACCAGAAACAGAAAGCCCATCGCCGCAAGCAAGGCCCAACCCTGCCGTTCGTCGCCGACCATGCGCCCGAAGACATTGGTCAGTCCGACTCCCAGCGCGAAAATCGCCACCATCTCGATCAGGTTGGTCAGCGCGTTCGGATTTTCGTAAGGGTGTGCCGAGTTGGCGTTAAAAAAGCCGCCGCCGTTGGTGCCGAGTTCCTTGATGATTTCCTGCGAGGCGACCGGCCCCTGCGCGATCAGTTGTTTGCCGCCTTCCAATGTCGTCGCGTCGACATAGGCGGACAGGTTCTGCGGCACACCCTGCCATACCAGCACCAGCGCACCGATAACCGACAGCGGCAGCAGGATGTAGAGCACGCATCGGGTCATATCGACCCAGAAATTGCCGACGGTCTGCATCGAACGCCGCGCAAACCCCCGGATAAGCACGACCGATAAAACAATCCCCGCGGCGGCGGACAGAAAATTGTGCACCGTCAGCCCGGCCATCTGGACAAAGTAGCCCATCGTCGCTTCAGGGACGTAGGACTGCCAGTTGGTGTTGGTGTCGAAGCTGACCGCGGTGTTGAACCCGAGATCGGGTGAGACCCCAGTTTGCCCCTGTGGGTTGAACGGCAGGTAATATTGCAGCCGCATTACTGCGTAGAGCAGCGCGAACCCGACCGCATGAAACAGCAGCATGCCGAACCCGTAGGTCAGCCAGTGCTGTTCCTGGCGGCGGTCGACGCCGCACAGCCCGTAGATCGCCCGTTCGAGCGGCCGCAGAAAGCCGATCCGGCCGTCGAACACGGCGGTCATATAGCCGCCGAGCGGGCGTGCCAACAGCAGCAGGATCGCCACAAAGATGGCGATTTGTAACCAGCCATTCGCGGTCATGGTGGCCTCTGGGGGTTCGGAATTTCTGGTCTGGAATTTCGGGCTTTAGAATTTCTCGGGGCGCAGCAGTGCAAAGGTCAGGTAGACCAGCATTCCCACGGCAATCACTCCGCCGAGCATCAACTCGAAAGACATGGCGGCCTCACAATCGGTCGCAGGCGAACAGATAAAGGGAAGCGGCAGCAAAAAAGCCGATGCCGGCCGCCAGGAACAAGATGTCCAACACGACTCGATCTCCTGCGACGGTGTTTAATAAAAACTAGGTGAACAATTCTGCTTGTATCAGCAGAACGATCAGCGCCGCCCAGAACACCGGCCCGAGAATATCCATCAGCGTGTTGGAAATGGTGTAGAGCGACGCAATACCTGGCTGATCCGAGAAATCCACCCGGCGCGACCAGTTACCCGGAGGCACAGCGCGCTGCCGGTCCATCAAAAAGACCTGCATCATTTGTCGATCCGCTCGTTGGCTCATGCGGGCTGATAGAAAAGCGCGAGCGGATTAAGATGCGAGCGGGATTGTTCTGCGTCGGGATAAAAATCGCATAAGTAGACCGCCGATGGCGGGCCGCGGCAAGACGCACGCTGCAAGCGGCCGGCGGTCGAAGATATCTCTGGGGAAATGGTGCTGCCGGACAGGATTGAACTGTCGACCTCTCCCTTACCAAGGGAGTGCTCTACCACTGAGCTACGGCAGCGACCGCCAGTGAAAGCGGCGGCTCCGGATACACGAGGCGCCGCCGCTTGGCAAGTTGCGCCGATGCCGACCACTTGGAAACGCGGCGGCCATGCGACAAGTTGAGTCAGCCCTACGCTAGGCACTTCCCGGTTTCGGTCCCCTATAATGAGGAACCGGCGGCGAGTGCCGGCGTTGGCCGACGACGTTTGCCGCCGTTATTTGCGGCGACCTACCATAAATCGGCTGGTTAATTCACGGAGGTGCATATGGTGCGGTCAGCGGTCCGACTCGGGGTAACACTCTCGGCGTTTCTGGTGCTCGTTGCGTGCTCCGACAACTCGCCGCCGCCGCCGGTCGTCGCTGCGCCCACCCCTGAGGCCGCTGCGCCGCCACCGCCTCCGCCGGCCCCCGCAGTCAGCGGCGACCAGCAATTCCTCGACCAGGCCGCGTCCGGCGGTACCGGTGAGGTCGAGCTCGGTAAGACGGCCCGCGGCAAGGCGCATGCCAAATCGGTACGCGCGTTTGCGGCGCGCATGGTCACTGATCACGGCCGCGCCAACACCCACCTGATGGCGCTGGCGAAACGGCTCAAGATGACGCCGAACGTGTCGCCGGCCGATACGTCGCAGATGGATTCCCTTAAAGGCGCGGATTTCGACAAGGCGTACATCGCCGATCAGGTCAAGGCGCACGAAGACACCGTGGCGCTGTTCGAAGGCGAGGCGAAAGACGGACAGGACGCGCAGCTACGCAAATTCGCCAGCAGTTCGCTGCCAATGCTGCGCTCCCATCTGAAGCAGGCGCAGGCGATCGCCGCGAAGATCGGCAGCTAGGCGGCTGCAATACATGACCGACGGGCCGCATCTGACGCCATCAAAACGGCTGGAACAGGCGGCGCGCGCCGAACGGCTGGCGCGCGCTCTGCGCGACAATCTGCATCGCCGCAAGGAGCAGACACGCGCCAAAACGATCGATGAGGGCGCTCGCTTGGCGGAGGAAGTGGACGGCGATAAGCCGCCGGCTTGAGCGCGGCCCGGCTCTCCCGTAAAAGCAACCGGAACAACCGAGGGTAGCTCGCGGCCGGTGCTGAGACGGCCGTCAGCCGGAGCCGAGACGATGGACAAGATCCTGATCCGCGGAGGCGTACCGCTCTCGGGCACGATTACGATCGGCGGCGCCAAGAACGCGGCGCTGCCGCTGATGGCGGCGAGCCTGCTGAGCGCCGAACCGCTGGTGCTGGCCAATATGCCGGACCTCGCCGATATCGTGACGATGTCGAGCCTCCTGGAGCAGCATGGCGTTTCCCTGGAAATCGGCAGCGCCGATTCGCACGAAAACGGCGATTCGCACGAAAACGGTCGGGTATTCACGTTTTCGGCGAGCCGCATCACCTCGACGACAGCGCCTTACGATCTGGTGCGCAAGATGCGCGCCTCGGTGCTGGTGCTGGGGCCGCTGGTGGCACGCTGTGGCCACGGCCGGGTGTCGTTGCCGGGCGGGTGCGCGATCGGCACGCGGCCGGTCGATCTGCATCTCGATGGCCTGCAGCGACTCGGCGCCGAGGTCGAGTTGCGTGAAGGCTATATCGATGCGCGTGCGCCGAAAGGGCTGCGCGGCGCCGAAATCGTATTTCCCAGCGTGTCGGTCGGCGCGACGGAAAACCTGCTGATGGCGGCGACCCTCGCTGAGGGCGAAACCGTACTGATCAATGCCGCGCGTGAGCCTGAGATCACCGATCTGGCGCAGTGTCTTACGGCGATGGGCGCGCGGATCGAGGGGATCGGCAGCGACCGATTGACGATCCACGGCGTCACCAGCCTGCACGGCGCGCGGCACCGCGTCATCCCCGATCGCATCGAGACCGGCACCTACATGATGGCGGCGGCGGCGACCGGCGGCGAGGTGCGGCTGCGCGGTGCGCGGATCGATCAGGTCGATGCGGTGCGGCGCATTCTCGACGCCGCCGATGTCTGCGTCAGTGAAATCGACGGCGGGATTGCGGTGCGTCGGCGTAATGGCCGCCTCGCCGGCGTCGACGTAATGACGGAACCCTATCCCGGCTTTCCGACCGATCTTCAGGCGCAGGTGATGACGCTGATGGCGACCGCCGAAGGCGCCTCGATGATCACCGAAACGATTTTTGAAAACCGCTTTATGCATGTACCGGAACTGTCGCGGATGGGCGCCAACATCACGGTGCATCATTCCTCGGCATTGGTGCGCGGTGTACCGCGCCTGATGGGCGCGCCGGTCATGGCGACCGATCTGCGCGCCTCGGTGTCGCTGGTGCTGGCGGGGCTGGTGGCGGGGGGCGAGACGGTCGTCAACCGCGTCTATCATCTCGACCGCGGCTATGAACGCATCGAGGAGAAGTTGTCGGCCTGCGGGGCGCGCATCGAGCGGGTGCGCGGTGCCGCCTGAGGCGTTGCTGCGGCTGCGAGCTGAAGACGCCGAGGATCTCGCAGTAATTTCCGCCTGTTTGCAGGATGCCCTCGTCGCCGTGCGCGATCTCGCTTACGATCGCGACGAGCGCAGCTTTGTGCTGGTCGCCAATCGGTTTCGCTGGGAAGGCGACGGTGCCGAGGCGACGGAGGGCGCGGCGTTTGAGCGCATTTTGTGTGGCCTCGCGTTCGACGACATCGACGCCGTGTCGTATCGCGGCTTTTACCGCAGCGAGGAGGATCGCATTCTGTCTCTGCTGGCGATCCGCTGGACCGACGGCGTTACTGCGTCATCCGGTGGTGGGATGATTGATCTCGAATTTTCCGAAGACGCGACGATTCGTTTGAGCGCCCCGGCCATCCGTTGCCGTGCCCGCGATCTCGGGGAGGCGTGGCCGACGCCGTGGCGCCCGAGCCACCCGGATGAGACACGATGAGCATCGGACAAATGCCGGGGAACAAACCAGAGAACCGGGACGACGCGCTGGTGATGGCGTTGCCGAAAGGCCGTATCCTGGGCGAATTCATGCCGCTGCTGCGCCGCCTCGGGATCGAGCCGGAACCGGCGTTCGATGATCCGAAAAGCCGGCAGCTGCGATTTGCGACGTCCGATCCGCGGCTCGACCTGATCTGCGTCCGCAGCTTCGATGTTGCGACGTTTGTCGCATTCGGGGCCGCGCAGCTCGGTATTGCCGGCAACGATGTGTTGATGGAATTCGACTATTCCGAGATTTACGCGCCGCTCGATCTCGATATCGGGCATTGCCGTATGGCGGTCGCCGCGCCGGCCGGTCTGGCCGAGCAGGAAGATTTTCGCAGCTGGAGCCATTTGCGCGTCGCCACCAAATACCCGGAGATCACCCGCCGCCATTTCGCGGCACGCGGCGTTCAGGCGGAGTGCATCAAGTTCAATGGCGCGATCGAGTTGGCCGCAACCTTGGGCCTGTGCCGCCATATCGTCGATCTGGTGCAGACCGGCGCGACGCTGAAAGCCAACGGCCTCGTCGAAATCGAGCACATCGCCGATGTCAGTTCGCGGCTGATCGTCAACCGGCCGGCGTTGAAGACCCGGCCGGAGGAGGTCGGTCACTGGATCGACCGGATTCGCGCGGTCACCGACATGGAGGCTGCGCCCGCAGCCGACGCGGCCGGATAGGCCAGCCGGCATGCCAAGCACCCTATCAACCCGCGACCCCGAATTTGAGGCGGAGTTCCGCGCGCTGCTCGACGCAAAACGTGAAACCGCGGCCGATGTCGATGCTGCGGTCGCGGCGATCATCGACGACGTGGCGGTGCGTGGCGATGTCGCCTTGGTCGAGTACACACGGCGGTTTGACCGGCTGTCGCTGAGCAAAGCCGGGCTTCGACTGTCCTCCAACGAAATTGCCGCCGGCGCCGAGGCAGCGGCGCCTGACACGGTTGCGGCGTTGCGGGTCGCGGCGCAGCGCATTGAAAGCTTTCACCGTCGGCAGTTGCCGACTGGCATCGATTATGTCGATGACATTGGTGTGAGGCTCGGGCTGCGCTGGTGCCCGATCGCTGCCGCTGGGCTGTATGTGCCGGGCGGCACCGCCGCGTATCCCTCCTCGGTCTTGATGAATGCGATCCCGGCCAAGGTTGCCGGGGTCGATCGGCTGGTGATGACCGTGCCGACCCCGGACGGCATCCTCAACCCGCTGGTCCTGGCGGCCGCGCAGCTGTGCGGCATCGATGAAGTGTATCGGATCGGCGGTGCGCAGGCGGTCGCGGCACTCGCCTACGGCACGGCGACAATCACGCCGGTCGACAAGATCGTCGGCCCGGGTAACGCTTATGTCGCGGCGGCAAAGCGGCGCGTCTTCGGGCGTGTCGGCATCGACATGATCGCCGGACCCTCGGAAATCCTGGTGGTCGCCGACCGGCACAACGACCCGGCCTGGATTGCCGCCGATCTGCTGTCGCAGGCCGAGCATGACGAAGCGGCGCAGGCCATTCTCCTGACCGATGATGCCGAGTTCGCAGCGGCGGTCGAGCGCGCGCTCGCCCGGCACCTGCAACGCCTGCCACGCAGCGACATCGCCCGCGCCAGTTGGGCGCAGAACGGCGCGGTCATTCTCGTCGCCGGTTGGGACGAGGCGCTGCCGCTGATCGACCGCATCGCGCCCGAGCATCTCGAACTGGCGATCGACGATCCGCAGTCGCTGGCACAGCGGGTCCGGCATGCCGGTGCGATCTTTCTCGGCCGCCACACGCCGGAAGCCGTCGGCGATTATATTGCTGGCCCTAACCATGTGCTGCCGACCGCGCGCAGCGCCCGGTTTGCCTCAGGCCTCGGGGTGCTCGACTTTATGAAGCGCACGACGCTGGTCGGCTGCGACGCCGCGAGCCTCGCCGCGTTGGCGCCGGCCGCGATCCGCCTCGCGCAGGCCGAGGGCCTCGATGCACACGCGCTGTCGCTGTCGATACGGCTCGGCAACGCGGGCACGCCGCGATGACCGACGCGCACCGCATCGCCGAGATTACCCTCGACGAACGCACCGTGATCCGGCGCAACCCGGAGATCGAGCGCGAGCGTGCGGCTGCGATCGCCGATCTGGTGCATGCCAACCGGTTTACCCCTGCCTCCGGTCTCGCCGGGCCGTTCCGGGTGCATCTGGCGACCGCCGAAGGCCGGTTGACGTTGGAGATCGCACCGGTCAGCGCCGCCGCGAGCGAGACGATCGTGTTGCCGCTGCGTCCCTTTGCCCGCATCATCAAGGATTATTTCCTGGTCTGCGAAAGCTATTCCAAAGCGTTGCGCAGTGCCAATCTCGGCCAGGTCGAGGCGATCGACATGGGGCGGCGCGGGTTGCATGACGAAGGCGCCGGGCTGCTGGTTGACAGCCTGACAGGCAAGGTCGAGATCGACCGCGATACCGCACGCCGGTTGTTTACGCTGATCTGCGTGCTCCATCTGAAGCCCTCGTCGCATGGGCTTGGTACGCATGCCCGGTCGTGACGGCAACCCCTGATGAAAGTGCCCTTGGTGCTTGCCTCGGCGTCGCCGCGCCGGCTCGACCTGCTGCGCCAGATCGGCATCGTGCCGGATGTTGTGGATCCCGCTGACATCGATGAAACCCCGGCGCGGACGGAATTGCCGCCCGTCTATGTCGTGCGGCTGGCCGAGGCCAAGGCGCGTGCTGTGCAACCACGGCATCCGGGCGCCTTTATCCTGGCAGCGGACACGGTTGTCGCCTGCGGTCGGCGCATTCTGCCCAAGGCCGAAGACGCAGCGACGGCGCGCGCCTGCCTCAAGCTGTTGTCGGGCCGGCGGCATCGGGTCTATGGCGGTGTCGCGTTGATGACGCCCGATGGGCAGATTGCGCTGCGCCGCGCCTTGAGCCAGGTCGGGTTCAAGCGTCTCAGCGGTGCCGAAATCGAGGCGTATGTCACGGGCGGCGAGTGGCAGGGCAAAGCCGGGGGGTATGCAATCCAGGGCGCCGCCGCTGCCCTCATTCCCTGGCTTTCCGGCTCGTACTCCAACGTCGTCGGCCTGCCGCTGTTCGAGACGGCGCAGCTCCTTGCCGGCCGCGGCTACCGGTAACGGTGCGCCGCGAGCTGTTGATCGGCGCTGGCCCCGGCGAATGGCGCGCCGCGTGGCTCGAAGACGGCGTCGCCGTCGAGCTTTACGTCGAGCGCGGCGAGTTGCGCCCGGTCGGCAGCATCCATCTCGGACGTGTGGTGCGGCGGGTTGGCGGCCTTGCGGCGGCGCTGGTCGATATCGGTGAGGAGCGGCCGGGTTTTCTGCCGGTTCGTGCCAGCGAGACGCAGCGGCTCGACGAGGGCGCGCGCGTGCTGGTTCAGGTGCAGCGCGAGGCGCAGCGCGACAAGGGGGCACGGCTGTCGACACGACTCGCCCGACATGGGACGCCGTTTGCGCCGGATAGCCTCGCCGCAAGGGCGGCGATACTGGAGCCACCGGCACAACTCGATCCGGCGCCGGGCTTTGCCGCGGCGCTGGCGTTGCGTCTTCCGGCCAGCCCGGATCGGGTGGTCATCGACGATCCGGCGCCATTGCCCGAGCTGCGGGCGGTATTTCCCGAGCCGGATATTGCCCATCAGCCGGTCGATTTATGGCCGATCGATCTGGATGGCGTTTTTGCGGCGGCGTTGGCGCCGTCTTCGCCGTTGCCCGATCATGGCCGCATCCATATCGACGAATGCCGCGCCGCGGTGTTGATCGATGTCGATACCGGCACGCCGGAAGGCGGCGGTTCGGCACCGCAGGCCGCACTCGCCGCCAACCTGGCGGCGGCGGCGGCGGTAGCGCACGCCATCCGGCTGCGACAGCTGGGCGGCGGCATCATCGTCGATTTTATCGGGCTGGAGGGGAGGGGGCCGCGTGACCGGGTGCGCGACGTATTGGCCGCTGCGCTCGCTGACGATCCGGCGCGGCCCGAATTGCTCGGCTGGACGCGGCTCGGGCATCTGGAAATCGTGCGGCCGCGGCATGGCCGCCCCCTGAGCGCCGCCATGCTCGAGCCGGGAGCCGCACGGAAAAGCACAACAGCGCTGGCGTTTGAGGCATTGCGCGCGCTCTATCGCGAGGCGCGGGCACATCCCGCGGCAAACTGGCGGCTCGTCGTCGTTCCCGCGATCGAGGCAGCGCTGCGTGGCCCTCAGGCGGCGGCGTTGCGAGAACTTGAAACGCGGCTTGGCCGAACGATTGCGCTCGCCCGCATGTCACCCGGCGAAGCCGCGCCCTTTGACATTGTGGCGCTGTAAGACGATATCGGACGCATGGCTAAATCCGATGCCCGTGATCCCGTAACCCCGCTACCGACCGCCGCCCGGCGCTGCCCGATCTGCGGCAAGCCGGCGGTGCCGCCGCATCGGCCGTTCTGCTCGCCGCGCTGTGCTAACATCGATCTCGGCCGCTGGCTCAAAGGCAGTTACAGCGTCGAAACCGATGAGCGGCCCGAGGACGCCCAGGAGCACGATGATCGCTGATTTCCGCTACCGGAAACCAGACGCCACAGCCCTGACATGCCCGCCTTTTCCGTTTTTATGCGAGAGACGATTTGCCGTTGAACTCGGTGGCACGGCACGGACTTTTCGGAAAAAGTGTGGCAAACATTGCGCGCGATCCCATTTGCTGAGACGCGCAGCTACGGCGATATTGCCAGACAGCTCGGCGATTCCAAGGCCGCGGGCGCCGCGAATGGCCGGAACCCGGTATCGATCATCACGCCCTGCCACCGAGCGATTGGAGCAAACGGTTCGTTGACCGGCTTTGCCGGCAGCCTCGACGCCAGGAGATATTTGCTGCAGCTCGAGGCAGAACCGCAGAAGATTGCGGCACAGGAGATCGCGGCGGCGAGCGCACGCTGAGGGGCGAGTTCATGGACCAGTTATCAAACAATTATCTGATTTTTGAAACCGCGAACGGCTTTTGCGCTATCGCATGGAACAGCGTCGGCATCACTCGTTTTCTGTTGCCGACGCGAAATGCAGACGCCGCCGAACGAAGCGTGTTGCGCCGGCTGCCCGGTGCCCAGCGTGGCAACCCTTCGCCCGAAATCGCTGAAATTGTCACTGCCGCAAAGCGCTATTTCGAGGGTGAAAACATCGATTTTTCGGATGTTCAACTCGATCTCGGCGGTCAGGAAAAGTTCTTCAAACAGGTTTACGCCGCGGTGCGGCGCGTCGGCTGGGGGTGCACGACCACATACGGCACGGTGGCGAAGCAGCTTGGCGCGGGTCCCGAAGCGGCGCGCGATGTCGGACAGGCGATGGCCAAAAATCCGGTGCCGCTGATCATCCCGTGCCATCGGGTATTGGCTGCCGGCGGGAAAGTGGGTGGCTTTTCGGCGCCCGGCGGGTCGGCCGCAAAACGCCGCATGCTTCGACTTGAAGGTGTTCAGGTCGCAGCCCCGCCACCAGTGCAGCAATCACTGGCGTTATAACGCCGGCGGTGGCCGGTCCCCAGCATCGATCGCTGACGATCTGGCCAGCGCGGCGGCTTTCCGGTTGACGATCGCCGACTGGCGTTTATTGCCCCAGGCGGAGCCGCCGGAAAAAGACCCGTCGCTGATGTCGAGGATGCGCTCGCCGCTGCAATACGGCGACCAGTGGGCGAAGCTCCATCGATTGTTGAAGCAGAATGGTAACAACGCGGTCATGGCGGGACGCAACCAGATCGACCTTATTGAACTGCGGCCGAGGCCAAAATACAGCTCCACCGTCTCTTTACCGGCATGCGGAAGCGTCGCGTCGGTCACGGCTGCTTCAGCAGTCCGCGAGTTGCGGGAAGCCGCGATAGTGAGCGCTATGGTCGCCATCATGGTTCGGCATGCCCGGTTTCGTCAGCAAACCGCGCGGCGCAATAAAGCTGGTAATCCGCCGCCGTGGAAATTCGTGCCACCCGATATTGAAGGCCGTGAGCTTGGGAAAGAACTGCAATTCGCTATAGGGAAGATGGTCGTGGATCCACCAAGCCATCGCCTGCCACGTCACGCCTGTTTCCCGACGGTCGACCAGCCACGGCACGACGATTGTCGTCATCGCGCCCATGCCACCGTCTTTGCTGCGCTGATCCCAGATGTGATAGGCGCGGTCGGCCTCGTTTGAGGCGCAGTTGTTGAAATGTGCATTGCCAAAGCCGTTGACCTCGGGCGAGCGATAGGCGGATCGGATCGCCAGTCGCCCGAATGTCGCCTGCAGCGGTTCGAGCAGGTTCTGACAAAGACCCTGGCCGGCGGCGATCGCGAGATCGGGATCGTCTGGCAGGTTGGTCATCCGATGGATGTTGGCGATCTCGCTGTAGAGAAAATCGCGCATGAAAAACGTCCGAGACAGCCGCGCTCGTCCGAAATCTTCGGCGGTTCGCACTGATCTTGGCGTTCTCATCGTCGCTGTCTCGCGCTGCGTAAAAAGCGTTTCAGCATAATTCAAATGACGCCGCGCACGGCGTCATTTGCCCGGCAGCGATATCGGAAACCCCGCTGTTCGGCGACTGGCGCGGCGATAGCCGCCGGCGCTCGATGTTCGAGGTGGTGACCTTTCAACACTAAAGTTCTTGCTTAACTATCGATGCCGTGATAGTTAGGCATATGCTTAACCAATCGCCCAACCTCGACCGTCTTTTTCAAGCTCTCGCCGATCCGGCGCGCCGCGCAATGATCGAGCGGCTGAGCCGCGGACCGGCGCCGGTGAGTGAGTTGGCACGGCCGTTGCCCATGTCGCTGCCGGCGGCGATGCAGCATCTGGGCGTCCTGGAGGCCGCGGGCCTCGTGCGCTCCGAGAAGGTCGGCCGGGTCCGCACCTGTGCCATCGAACCCCAGGCGCTGAGCCTGGTCGAGCAATGGATCGACGCGCGGCGCCGCGAGTGGGAGCACCGCCTCGACCGGCTGAGTGCCTACCTGGAAGTCCTGAAAGTGGAGGAGGCCGACAAATAAACCCGTACTGAGCTCGTTTATGCACCCGCTCGCTCACATTGCTGATGGTGCTGGTCATAAACCCGATTTTTTAATCCGGGTAATTTCGGATTTTTCTCAAGCAAACGGAGACGACAATGCAAATCTCAACCAGAGACGATGCCATGCAGCAGCCCGCACCGCTCAAGGTTTCGCGCGTTCTCAATGCGCCGCGTGAAACTGTGTTCAAGGCCTGGAGTTCCGCCGAGCATGTGAAACACTGGTTCAGCCCTGAGACTTACACGGTTTCCGACGCCAAGGTTCACATGCAGGTCGGTGGTGCGTTCGATGTGTGCATGCGCTCGCCCGGTGGCGACGAGCACTGGAGCCGCGGCACCTTTGTCGAAGTGACGCCGCACAGCCGGCTGGTGATCGATATGCATGCCGCCGACAGCGCCGGGAAGCCATTGTTCCGAGCCTACACCGAAGTCGATTTCGCCGATGCGCTCGGGGGGACGCGAATGGATGTCGTGCAGACCTACACATTTGCCGATCCGGCGCTCGCCGCTCCGATGGTCGCCGGCGCGCCGGAAGGCTGGCGCACCACGCTCGACAAGCTGCAGCGGGAAGTGATGCGCATGCAGGGCGGGGTCGAGACCGGTGTTCGGTCGGCGGTCCACGGCTCCTTCCACCTGGAACGCAGCTACGATGCGCCGGTCGCGCGGGTCTGGAAGGCGCTGACTGACGACGCGGCCAAGCAGAAATGGTTTGGCGGCACAGTCAAAAACTGGGAGTTGCTGGAGCGTGAGATGGATGTGCGTGTCGGTGGTCGCGAACGGCTGAAAGGCCGCTGGGAAAGCGGCCTAGTGTCGACTTTCGACGCCGTCTACCACGATGTGGTCGCGAATGAGCGGCTTGTCTACAGCTATACGATGCATCTCGACGACAAGAAGATTTCAGTGTCGCTGGCGACCATGCAACTAAAGGCGGAAGGCGGCAGAACGATGCTGGCGGTCACGGAGCAAGGCGCGTTTCTCGACGGCTACGTCGATGCCGGCTCGCGCGAGCAGGGCACCGGCCATCTGCTTGATGCGCTGGGAGCCTCGCTGGGAGATTGAGCACGTCGCCGTCAGGGTGACCAAAACGGCGCGTTCAAATTGCGCGCCGTGCGGTCACCGCCCGGTCAGGACGCCGTCGGCGGCAACGTTGCGCGAGAAACGTTTGAGCCAATCCGCCATCAGCGTGCGGCCCGGCACCGGGAACCCGTCATCGAGCACGGTCAGCGCCTGCACGCGGTCGGCGCGGAAGTGGCGGAAATCGTCGCGCAGTTCGCACCAGGCACTGATCAGCGTCGCTTCGACGTAGTAGGCCAGTGCGAACGGCCAGATCAGGCGTGACGATTTCCGGCCCTGTTCGTCGACATAGTCGAGGTGCAGCTTGCGCTCGTCGCGGATCGCGGCGCGAACGACCGACAGGTCGGCGTTGGGCGCGCCGTGGCCGGAAACAAACACGCTCGGCGCCGCGAGATAGGCGCGCAGCGCCTCGGGGAGCACGGTTTCGACCTTGGAGATGACGCGTGTGGCGGCATCCTGCAGCCCCAGATCGCCGGTCCGCCGCAGCAACCGGACCCCGACCACGATCGCCTCAATTTCCTCGTTCGTGAACATCAGCGGCGGCAGGTCAAAGCCGCGCCGCAGCACATAGCCGAAGCCCGGCGCCCCCTCGATCGGCACGCGGCGCGCCTGGAGCGTTGCCACGTCGCGATAGACGGTGCGGGGGGTGACTTCCAGTTCCGCCGCCAGCGCCGCCGCGGTGACCGGGCGGGTCGCCGTGCGCAGTACCTGAATGATGTCGAACAGTCGATCGGACCGGCGCATGGCATGTCATCCTTGCTTGCCAACTTAGATGGTCTGCTGACAGAACGTTGTCAGCAGGCTGCTGCTAGCTTCGTCCGGTGATGAACGGAAGGAGCGCATGGCACAGCATTTCGAAAATATCGCTGACGACGGACTGATTTGCCGGCGACGCACGGCGCCTCGGGCATTGGTGCTGCTGGCAATGTGCCTTGGCGTGCTTGTCGCGCAGATCGACACATCGGTGGTCAATCTGGCGACACACGCGATCGGTGTGACGTTTCATGCCGGCGTGGCACCGCTGCAATGGGTGCTGGACGCTTACAATCTGGTGTACGCGGTGCTGTTGTTGAGCGGCGGGCTGATCGCCGATCTTTATGGCCGGCGGCGGGCCTTTGCGATCGGCGCGGGCGTGATGACGCTCGGCTCCCTGGTCTGCGCCTTTGCACCGAGTATCGGCGTCTTGATCGCGGCGCGCGCCGCCACTGGCATCGGTGCCGCATTGCTCCTGCCGTCGTCGCTGGCGATCATTCGCGTTGTCTGGACGGAACCTGCCGAGCGCGGGCGCGTCTTGGGAATTTGGGCAAGCTGCAACGGCCTCGCTTTCGCCGTGGGTCCGACAGTGGGCGGCCTGCTGATCGAGGAACTCGGTTGGCGCAGCGTCTTTCTGCTGGTCGTACCGCTGGCTTCTGCGGCTTTTGCGCTGGCTTGGCTCGCGGTGCCGGAATCCGCAGACCCGCAGGAGCGACATTTCGATCTGTCGGGCCAGGTGCTGGGTGCGCTGGCCTTGGGCGGTCTCGCGCTCGCGGCGATCACCGGCCATGACGGCGGCTGGAAATGGCTGCCGGCGTTGCTGCTGGCTGCGTCGTCGTTATGGCTGTTTCTTGGGGTCGAGCGCCGGCGCAGATCGGCCGCGCTGGTGCCGCTTGACCTGTTCCGCGTCCGTGCTTTCAGCGGCGCCATCGCGGCGACGGCCGCTATGACCTTCGGCATTTACGGCATGATTTTCCTGTTGCCGTTGGTATGGCAGGCAAGCGGCAGTCTCTCCCCTCGTGAGACGGGATTGGCGCTGCTGCCGACGTCACTGGCGTTTTTTGTATTGTCGACGCAATCCGGCAAGCTGGCGCAGCGCCTCGGCGCACGTGCAATGACGGCCGGCGGCACGGCGATGATCGGCAGCGGATTGCTGATCATCGCGGCCACCCAGGCCGGCAGCCCGATGCTGTTGGCGCAGTGCGGATTGGTGCTGGCTGGCCTCGGCATGGGCCTCAACACCGGGCCGCTCTATGGTATTGCGGTCGGGTCCGTCGCGCCGGAGCGGTCGGGCACGGCATCGGCGCTGATCAACGTGGCGCGGATGACGGGTGCGACCCTCGGCGTCGCCCTGCTGGGCACGGTGTTCGGGCTGCTGCCCGCCAGTGCTGCAGGACTGCGCGCGGCGATGCTGATCGGCGGTTGTGTGCAGCTCGCCGGTGCGGCGGTCGCGTGTGCGACAGTAAAGGATGCGTAGAGTCGGCGACGAAATACACTATGTGTATTGCGGACTTGATACGGCAGGGCGCTCCGCGACAAATGACAGGCGCCGCACGCGGGTTTGACATGAAGCGACTGCACGCCACCCTCGATGCCGAGCGGCAGGCCC
>DATAUE010000120.1:0-1768 GCA_036268425.1 Allostellaceae bacterium | reverse complement strand
CACCACCGACGCGGTGCCGCACGTTCCCGACGTCGGCTTTACGGGGACGCTGGCAACCACCGCGGTCGGCCGCGCGTTGCTGTCGCTCTACACGCCGGAGGAACTGCAACGCTATCTGGCGGCGGTGGAGGCGGAGCGTCCCGACGAACTCGGCTATGTGCAGGAACGCACCCTGCCCGACATCGAACGCTGCAAGGAGCGGGGTTTTGCGGTGTCGATCGGCGAATGGCGGCGGGAGATCTTCGGCGTCGCCGCGCCGCTCTACCGCACGCCCACCGGCGACTGCCTTTCTGTCAATTGCGGCATTCCGTCATTTCGCTTTTCCGCCGATCAGATCGAGCGCGAATGCGGGCCGCGCATCCTCGGGCTCGCCCGCAGCATCAGGTCGCTGGTCATGGGTGCGTAAACCGCCATTGCGAGTGACCGAAAAGAAACAAGGTAACGTCGCACGAACGACGTTGCGAACAGGGAGGGGAAAATGAAGCAAGTGCGAACGCTCGGCTTGGCAAAGCTCGGCCTCGCCGCCGGCATTGCCGCTTTGCTGCTCGGCAGTGCCGCGCGGGCCGAAAGCGATTACCCGAGCCGGGCGATCCACGTCGTCGTGCCCTACCCCGCCGGCGGCATCGTCGACATCGTCGCCCGCACCGTGAGCGAGCAGGTCGGCCGCGACTGGAAGGTGCCGGTCGTGATGGAAGACCGCCCCGGCGCCAACGGTAATATCGGCACGGCCATGGCCGCGCGCAGCACGCCCGACGGCTACACCTGGCTGGTCACGGGTCCGGCGGTGCTGGTCAATCCCACGCTCTACAGCGATGCCGGCTGGGACGCGATGAAAGACTTCAAATGCGTTGGGCTCGCGATCTGGAACCAGAGCGTGGCGCTGGTGAATCCTGCGATGCCGGCCAGGACGCTCGCCGACTTCGTAACGCTTGCGCGCGCAAAACCCGGCGAATTCAATTTCGGCAATCCCGGCAGCGGCTCGTCGATCGACCTCACGGCGCAGAAGCTGTTCCAGGCCGCCAACATCAAGCTCGCCAATATCGGCTACAAGGGTCAGCCGCCGGCGCTGATCGACCTGATGACCGACCGCATGCATTTCGAGGTGGTTTCGCTGGCGCTGGCGCTGCCGCATATCAAGGCGGGCAAGGTCAAGCCGCTCGCGGTCTTCACCGAAAAGCGCATCGCGGACATTCCCGACGTGCCGACCATCGCGGAAGCCGGCTATCCCGGCGCGTCCTACGTCTCCTGGTACGGCATCTATGTGCCGTCGGCGACGCCCGACGCGATCATCGAAAAGATCCACGACGGCATCAACGCCGCGCTCGAAAATCCCGACGTACGGCGCACGCTCTCCGTCGCCGACATCCCGGGCAAGCCGATCCCGCTGAACGATCTCGCCGGCCTGATGAAGGCGGACCACGACAAGCTGACCGCGGTGGTCAAGGCCTCGGGCATGAAGGTGGAGTAGCGGCGCCCTTCATCTCGTCGACGAGCCGCAAAGCGACAAAGGCATTGGGCTCCCGGTCATTCCGGGGCGGTGCGAAGCATCGAACTTACGATGCGCAATTACACATCGCAGAATCTCGAGATTCCGGGCTCGCGCTAACGCGCGCCCGGAATGAGTCTTGGCTGTCACTTCTTCACCTTGCTAGCATCCATCTTTACCGACGTATCCAGCATCCTGGTCGTGAAGGCGTCCTCGACGTTGAACGGCTTTTCCATGCCGAGATAGGTCTGCACCAGTTCGTAGTCCTTTTTCATCCGCTGG
>DATAUE010000119.1:0-2156 GCA_036268425.1 Allostellaceae bacterium | reverse complement strand
ATCACGGTCATCCTGAACGGCCCGGCGTTGGCGGCCGCGTGGGCGACGGCGTCGTTGGCGTGGTCGAGATCGAACGCGGTGACCTGAAAATGATCGAGATCGACAAGACCCGCGCGGATCATTCCGACCATCAGCGTGGTGGCGTGCGGCGGATACATCCATTGGCCGTGAATGGTGATGTTGTTGCGCATGAGCCAGGGGTAGGGCAGCTCGAGGCCGCTACCTCCCAGCATACCGACTCCGCCCATCAGCACCACGCGCCCGTGCGGCCGCACCGCCAGCAGCGCGGTGCGCACCTGAAGGGAGTTGGCCGCCGGCGGCAAGATATCGAGCACGCAGTCGACCGGGCCGGGAGCAGCTTCCAAAATGCGCCTGCGATCGGCTTCCTCGTCGCCGTGCATGGTCACGGTGCGAACGCGGCGGCCGAAACGGCGGGTCAGATCCGACAGCACCGTTTCATTGCGGCCGGTCGCGATGACACAGCCGGCGCCCATCGCCAGTGCCACCGCAACGCCCGCGCTGCCGAACGCGCCGGTGGCGCCGTTCACCAGCACGGTCTCGCCCGGTTGCAGTTTCGCGGCGAGAAAGCCGCCATAGGGAACCAGCAGCGTGCCGAGCGCGCACCACCGCGCGGAATCCGCTTTCGTCATCGCGCCGATCGCAATCGCGTTTTCGGTCGGCACCCGCATCTGCTCGGCCCATGCGCCGTCGCGAAAATATTTTTGCAGGCGCAGGCCGCCTTCGCCGCCGGCGCTGAGGCCTTGCAGGGTGATGTCGGGCGATAGCGCATTGTCGCGCGACCGCACCGTGGGATCGCAATAGACCCAATCGCCGACGGAAAGATGCGTCGCGTCCGGTCCGGTCGCACGTACCCGCGCAATCGCACCGGGTCCCGGTATGACAGGAAGGTCGAGCAAGTATTTGCGCGCGCCGCTCAACACCTCGTTGGCGTAGGCCAGCACCCGGCTGGCCGCGACGTCGACGATCACCTCGCCGGTGCCGAGGATTGGATCGGGCACGGTCTCGATCGCCAGCGGCGATCCGAACGCTCTCAGAATGGCTGCTCTCATCGTGTTCACCTCTTGCAAGGCGCCATAATCACCGGGCTTCCGGTTCCCAACAAGGCCTGGTATTATCCTAGGATTGCAGGACCCCCTCAGGAACGAGCCACATTATGCCGGACCCGCAACGCAGTGAACTCGGCGATTTCCTGCGCTCGCGGCGCGAGAGACTGAGCCCGAAAGCCATCGGGCTGCCGAGCCTGCGGCGGCGCCGTACGCCGGGCCTGAGGCGCGAGGAAGTGGCCGAACTCGCCGGCATCGGCGTCGACTGGTACATCCGGCTGGAGCAGGGGCGAACCGTCAGCCCGTCCATCACCACCGTCGATGCCCTGGCCCGCGCGCTGCGGTTGAGCAAGGCCGAACACGCCCATCTTCGGGCGCTGACGCGCCAAGCCGGCCGCCGGGCGTTTGCGCCGGAGACCGTGCCGGCCACGATCCGGCGTCTCGTCGAAAGCCTCAACCAGCCGGCCTATATCACCGGCCGTCGCTGGGACGTTCTGGCGTGGAATGCGGCGGCGGACGAGATCTTCGCGTTCGGCCGGCTGCCGGCATCCGATCGCAACAGTCTCGTCAGCGTCCTGACCAATCCAGCGATGAGACGCCTGTTCGGGGCGTCCTGGCCCGACGAAGCAAAGCGCATCGTGGCGCAGTTTCGCGCTACCCACGATCTGTGGGCCGGCGACCCGGCGTTTCGCGACCTGCTGGAGCGGCTGCGACAAGGCTGTCCGGAGTTTTCCGGCTGGTGGGAAGCGCATGACATTCGTAATGCCGCGGGCGGCGTGAAAGTGCTGAAGCACCCGAAAAGGGGCACGCTGCGGTTCGAATATGCGAGTTTTCAGGCCAATGACGACCCCGCGCTCAAGCTGGTGATCTATACCCGGGTCTGACCGAAATCCCGCGACCAGCGACCATGTGCTGATTTGAACACGCCCCACCGGGAAACCGCCGGTGCGGCGGCGGCTGCGGTTGCTCTTGTTCGCGGCTTGGGGAACAGTGTTTTTTGGCCAACCCGGTTTGCCGCCCGCGGCGGAGCGGATAAGATGACGACCGGCCGAATACGAGGACAGGCGATGCGAATCAGGATCTTGGTTGCTG
>DATAUE010000118.1:0-1751 GCA_036268425.1 Allostellaceae bacterium | reverse complement strand
GCGTTCGCCATTGCCATTGGCGGCACCTCCGGCAATGAAAATCTCGAAGCCACCCCGCTGGTCGAAGACGGCTTCATGTACATGACCGACGCCTGGGGCGTGGTCTACAAGATCGACGTGCGCTCGGGGAAATCCGGCCGCGTGATCTGGAAGATGGACCCCGGCCAGGAGCGGATCGACCGCAATCGCGGCGTCGCGCTGTGGGGCAATCTGGTGATCTCGGTGGTTGGTGGCGACGCCCGCGTGGTGGCGACCGACAAGGAAACCGGCAAGGTCGTCTGGGACAAGAAGCTCGACGATCAGCGCGACCTGACGCTCAACGCCGCGCCGCTGGCGCTGAAAGACGAGATCGTGGTCGGCGCCTCGGGCGGGGACCAGGGCGTGCGCGACTGGCTGGCGGCGCTCGATCCGCAAACCGGCGCGCTGAAGTGGCGCACCTATCCGGTACCCGCGCCCGGCGAGCCCGGCAGCCAGACGTGGAAGGACAATCATAGCGCCTGGCAAACCGGCGGCGGCGCCTTCTATGTGACCGGCACTTACGATCCGGATAGCAATCTCACCTATTGGGGCTCCGGAAATCCGTCGCCGAAATACGACTCCTCGTATCGGCCGGGCGACAATCTCTACACCGACAGCGCGCTCGCGATCGACGCCGCTACCGGCAAGATCGTCTGGTATCATCAATACACGCCGAACGACACGATGGACTACGACGAAACCGGCACCCACATCGTCATCGACAGCGCCGTCAACGGCACCCCGCGCAAGCTTTTGACCCACGCCGGCCGCAACGGCTTCTACTACACGTTCGACCGCGTCACCGGGCAGTTTCTCAAGGCGACGCAGTACGTGCCGAAAGTGACGTGGACCAAGGGCATCGATCCGGAAACCGGCAAGCCCGAGGACTACGATCCGGCGAAGGACCTGCAGACCTACGCGCAGCCGATCGCGAAAATCCTCGCCGGCGACAAGAGCAGTGGCGTCTGTCCCGCCGTGCCGGGCGGCAGCAATTTCTGGCCGGCAGCCTACAGCGAGCGCACCCGGCTGCTTTACATTCCGGAGATCGAGGGCTGCTCCTGGATCGACCGTGACCAGACCCGCCATGTGCCGGGAAAATTTGAAGGCGGTAATTTCGGCTACGATTCCCGGCTCAGCAGCGGCCTGGTCGTGGTCGATCCGTCGACCGGAGCGGTGAAGCAGCGCAAGGAACTGCCTTACGCCGACACCAGCGGCGCGCTGGCGACCGCCGGCGGCATCGTGGTCACGGCCACGATCGACGGCACCGTCATGGTGCTCGATGACCAGACCCTCGACGAATTGTGGAGCATCAATGTCGGCACCGGCATCAACGCCCCGCCGATGACCTACGCGATCAACGGCAAGCAGTACATCGCCATCGCCACCGGGCTCACAGCGAACCAGAAGGGCCGGGTCGCGACCACGCCGGAGCTGAAGGGCCTCGGTACCGCGGCCACCATGATCTTCGTGTTCGCCCTGTAATGCCGTTCGCGCATCCGATGAAATAACTGTTGCCTACGGGAGGACTCGACAATGACAACCGCGCAATCCCGCGTCGCCGTGGCCACCGCCGCCCTACTCGGCTGCGGCATGCTTATCAGTGCCAGCCCGGCATTCGCCGCCGACGTGACCTTCGAGCGCCTGCAGCATCCGGAGCCGCAGAACTGGCTGATGAACCATCGCGATTTCGGTTCGCATCGCTATTCGCCGCTCGCCATCATCGACAAGTCCAA
>DATAUE010000117.1:0-2096 GCA_036268425.1 Allostellaceae bacterium | reverse complement strand
CTGATCGAGAATGCCGTCGATTTCGCCCATCGACGGGTCGAAATCCTGGCGGAATGGAGCGCCGAAGAGGTCGCCATCACCATCAGCGATGACGGGCCGGGCTTCGCGCCCGAAGTGGTTGACCGGCTCGGCGCCCCCTATGTCACGCACCGGCCGGCCACGCGCGGCCGCGATGGCGGCGACGAGGCGGACCGGGGCGAGGTCGTTTTTGGGCTGGGCCTTGGCTTTTTCATCGCCAAGACGCTGTTGGAACGCTCCGGCGCCAGACTCTCGCTCGCCAGCCAGGCCCCGCCGTTGCACGGTGCCACGATCAAAGTGTCGTGGAGCCGGGCCGATTTCGAGCGCCCATTGGTTTCACCGCCTCTTGAGCCCGCGGTCCCCAGTTCATAGCTTGTAATGGTGGTCATCGCCGTGATTGTTCGCTGGTTTTGAGCCCGTTACCAAGTTCGCACGCGGCGCTGGCGGATTTCCTTGGGCAATGATTTATTGCCCCGCTGGCTTTCGTTTTCGTACGGATCGAATCCGGGGTTGGCGAGGGGTGGTGGCCTTTTTGACGGAGCAGGATTGCCATGACCAACGCGATACCGGGGACGGTTCCGAACGAGCGTTCGCTCCTGATCGTGGAAGATGATAAATCGTTCCTGCAACGGCTGGCCCGCGCCATGGAGGGCCGTGGTTTCGCGGTCACAACGGCCGAATCGGTCGCCGACGGACTGCTGCAGGTCGAGCGCGCCGCTCCGGCTTTTGCTGTGGTCGACATGCGGCTCGGCGACGGCAACGGGCTGGACGTGATTTCGGCGATGAAGAAGCGCCGGCCCGAGGCCCGCGCCATCATCCTGACCGGCTATGGCAACATCGCCACCGCGGTCAACGCGGTCAAGCTCGGCGCGGTTGATTATCTGGCCAAGCCAGTGGATGCGGATGATGTGGCCGCAGCCCTCCTCGCTCTCGACAACCGGAAGATCGAGCCGCCGGAAAACCCGATGTCTGCGGATCGGGTGCGCTGGGAGCACATCCAGCGTATTTACGAACTGTGCGGCCGCAACGTTTCGGAAACTGCGCGGCGCCTGAACATGCACCGCCGCACCTTGCAGCGCATTCTCGCCAAGCGCGCGCCGAAATAGGCCTTGGCTGTCGCCCTCGAGGCTTGAGACCGGGGCTTTGTTAAGGGGCCGATAACCGCACGGACGCAGTTCGTCGCGGCCGGCCGCCGATCAGCTCTAATTTTATGGAACTCGTTCAGCCAAACTTCGCGCGCCGCTCCTATGTTCGCGGGCATAGAAAACGGGATTGTCCGCGGGGATCGGATGCTCGAACAGTCAAATTTGCTCGAAACGGACCAGCAGGGGTTGGCCGTTTCCGACATGGCGCCGTCCGTACCGCTGCGCCTTCTTGTCATCGACGATGACAACCTGCATCGCATGATCATCTGCCGGGTCGGGGCGAAAGCAGGCTTCCTGCCCGCCGGTGCGGCCAGCTACGATGAGGCGGCGCAGCTCACCCAGGACAACACTTTCGACTGCATCACGCTCGATTTGTCGCTCGGCGAGCACGCCGGCATCGAAATGCTGCGGCATCTCTGGGTGATCGGCTGCAAGGCTCCGATCATCATCGTCAGCGGCTGCGACGACGCCACCTGCAAGGAAACCATGAAGGTGGCAAAGTCGCTCAACATGCATGTCTGGGAAGCGATCCCGAAGCCGGTCGATCTGGTGCTGCTGCGCAACTGGCTGGAGCGCCTGAAATATACCCGGCGGGCTCAGGTCGCGGCCTAGCTGTCTGCCTCAGATTTCCACTGCATAGGGACCCTGCGGGTCCGCCAACGCCTGCAGCCGCAGCGCCGCCGCGTGCGCAAACCGCAAGGTGATGCTCTTGCGGGTCGCCGCCGGCAGCCGGTGCTCCGGCGCTTCGCAAACGATCGCGGCGCCGAAAGCATCGGCGACGATCAGCCCGGTGTCGGTTGGAAAGATCTCGCACGGCACCTCTGCCGTGGTGGCGAAGAACAGCCGGTCGCAGTGCAGCCGGTAATCATGCCATTTCTGGTCCGCGCGAAAGTCGGCCAGCGACGATTTGATCTCGACGATGATGATCTCGCC
>DATAUE010000116.1:0-76496 GCA_036268425.1 Allostellaceae bacterium | reverse complement strand
TCCCCACTGCTGCCTCCCGTAGGAGTCTGGGCCGTGTCTCAGTCCCAGTGTGGCTGATCATCCTCTCAGACCAGCTACGGATCACTGCCTTGGTAGGCCGTTACCCCACCAACAAGCTAATCCGACGCGGGCCCCTCCTATTGCGATAAATCTTTCCCCGAGTTGCCCCGGGCGTATGCGGTATTAGCCGAAGTTTCCCTCGGTTATCCCCCACAACAGGGCAGGTTCCCACGCGCTACTCACCCGTGCGCCACTCAGGCCCCAGCGAACCAGGACCTGCGTTCGACTTGCATGTGTTAAGCATGCCGCCAGCGTTCGTTCTGAGCCAGGATCAAACTCTCATGTTCAATCCAGGTCTCCCCTCATCAACACCCAAATCCCGCAAGAAACTACCCTCCCGGAACCCAGGCACCAACAAGTCAAAACCCAATTTCAAAGGGCCTCAAACGCTCAAAACCTCAATGCAAACCCCAGCCTCGCAGCCAAAGTCCGCATCTCTGCGCAAGCGTCCGACGCCTCAACGCCGCCGCCCGCGCATCCCTTCCCACTTCCTACAATGTCAATCAACAAGGCGCCCGAGGGCGCATCCCGCCTTCCGCGAAACTGCGGCTGTAGCCACGTCATCGCTGAGAGCGGATCACCGCAACACCCAAGGGCGCCGCGACGGAGAGCAAACATAGTGCTGCTTCTCCGACCTGTCCAGCCTTTGATGAACAAAAAATCAGCGAGCCGCTCCAGAGCCGCCTACAGCAGCCCAAGCGCACGCAGTTCGGCGATCATCCGCTCAGGCATGCGGTCCGTTTTGCGCCCCGGCGCGGCGGCGTCCGGCGCATAGCCGAGCGGCGCGTCAGGCGGCGCATCGGCGACGGTCAGGTAACGCCATCCCTGAAACGGCCGCCAGGCACGCCATAAGGTCGACACCAGCTCGGTATCGACCTCGATCAGGCAATAGGCCCGGCCTTTGTCGTCGCGCTCGCTGCGGAACCCGATAACCCGCTGGCGCACTTGAACCTGGCCGCGGATCACCCAGAACATCGACCCGCCGGCCAGCACGGCTTCGGCGCGGCGCGGATGATTGCGGGTATAAACCCAGCTGCCGCCGCGCTCGCGCTGGCGCGCCGCGCGGATCGCCCGCAACTCGTCAAGCGAGCCAATCCCGACCGCCATCTTCAGCAGATGCAACGGCCCGCCCGCCTCTTCCGGAACCTGCTGAAAGGTTCGCGTCGCCATCAGCCTGGCCCCGGCTCGGCCGGCTGCAACGCGATCAATTCCGCGCCTTCTTCGACAAGGTCGCCCGATGCGTAATGCACCGCAGCGACGACGCCGTCGCGCGGCGACGCAATCGTGTGCTCCATCTTCATCGCTTCGACGACCATCATCGGCTGGCCCGCCCGCACTTTGTCCCCGGCCGCGACCAGCAGCTGGACGACCCGGCCCGGCATCGGCGCCGTAAGCCGTCCGGTCGCAGTGTCGCCGCCCTCCGGCGGCGCCAGCGGGTCGCGTTCCGTGAAATTCCAGCTTTCACCGCCGGCAAACACCACCACGGTCGCGCCGTGCCGCAGGACCCGTACGACCTGGCGCGCGCCGTCGACGACCATCGCGCAGCGGCCCTCATCGAGCCGTTCGCTGCTGGCGCTGACAGTGTGGTCGCCCAACGACAATGCCCATCCGGCCGCCTCGCGCCGCGCCGCTATCACGTAATCGGCGTCGTTATGGCGCAGCAGCAATGCCTGCGGCGACGCGGCGAGATTGAGCCGCCAGCCGTCGCGGCGGCTCCACGGATCGGGATCAGCCGTGTCGGCCGGGCTGTCGAGCCGGTGCAATGCAGCCGCGGCTAGCGCGAGGGCCGGGGCGGTCTGCGCGGGCGGCAGCAGGGTGCCGCGGTGCTGCTCGATAAAGCCGGTATCGACCCCACCTGCGGCAAAATCCGGCTCGGCCGCAATCCGCGCCAGAAAACCGAGATTGGTCGCGAGCCCGACCACCGCGGTATCCGTCAAGGCTCGCGCCAACACCCGCCGGGCGGTCGGGCGGTCGATGCCGCATGCGACGATCTTGGCAATCATCGGATCGTAAAACGGGGTCACGGTATCGCCTGGGCGCACGCCGGTCTCGACGCGCACGCCCTCGCCGGCCGGCAGGTGCAGTGCGTGCAACGTGCCGGTCGCCGGCAGAAACCCGCGCGCCGGGTTTTCGGCATACAGCCGAACCTCGATCGCGTGGCCGAACAGTTCGATTTCCGCCTGTCGCAGCGGCAGGGGCTCGCCCGCGGCAACCCGCAACTGCCACTCGACCAGATCGGTTCCGGTAACCGCCTCGGTGACCGGATGCTCGACCTGCAGCCGCGTATTCATTTCCATGAAGAAAAAATGGCCGGGTTCGGCATCGCCCGTATCGCGACCACTGGCCATGATGAACTCGACCGTGCCGGCGCCGACGTAATCGACCGCTCGGGCCGCCGCGACCGCCGCCTCGCCAAGCGCCTGCCGCGCGGCATCGCCGAGACCCGGTGCCGGCGCCTCCTCGACGACCTTCTGATGGCGCCGCTGGATCGAGCAGTCGCGCTCGAAGAGATGCACGACGTTGCCGAAACTGTCGCCGAATACTTGCACTTCGATATGACGCGGCGCAGTGAGATAGCGCTCGATCAGCACGGTATCGTCGCCGAATGAGCCTTTGGCCTCGCGCCGCGCACCGTCGAGCGCGCGGGCGAATTCACCGGGCGATGCGACAATGCGCATGCCGCGGCCGCCGCCGCCAGCCGACGCCTTGATCAGCACGGGATAGCCGATGCGGTCGGCCTCCGCGGCAAGATGTGCCGGGTCCTGATCGGCGCCATGATAGCCCGGCACCACCGGCACGCCGTGCGACGCCATCAGCGTTTTCGCTGCCGATTTCGACCCCATCGCCCGGATCGCCGCCGGCGGCGGCCCGATAAAGACCAGCCCGGCAGCGGCGCAGGCCTCGGCAAACTCGGCATTCTCGGACAGAAAACCGTAGCCGGGATGCACCGCTTCGGCGCCGCTGTCGCGCGCCGCTGCGATGATTTTTGCGCTGTCGAGATAGCTCTGCCGCGGCGGCGGCGGGCCGATCAGCCGCGCCTCGTCGGCCAGCGCGACATGCAGCGCGCCGGCATCCGCCTCGGAGTATACTGCGACCGTTGCGATCCCCATCCGCCGCGCGGTGCGGACGACCCGGCAGGCAATCTCCCCGCGATTGGCGATCAGGATTTTATTGAACACGGCACACGCCTTGTCCGGTGCACCGCACCGACAAATCCACAGTGAGACCGTGAGGCCGTAAGGGACGAGCCGCTCGGCATCTCACTGCCTCACTGTCTCATTGTGCGATCTTAGAGCGGCTTCGCCGCGGATTATGGTCATCACATCCGGAACACGCCGAATTTCGTCGGCCCGATCGGCGCGTTCATCGCGGCCGATAAAGACAAGGCCAGTACCAGCCTGGTGTCGGCCGGATCGATGATGCCGTCATCCCAAAGCCGGGCGCTGGCGTAATACGGATGCCCCTGGGTTTCGTATTGCGCCCGGATCGGCGCCTTGAATCCCTCCTCATCCGCCGCCGCCCAGTCCTGGCCGCGCGCCGCCATGCCGTCGCGGCGTACCTGCGCCAGCACCGATGCCGCCTGTTCGCCGCCCATCACCGAGATGCGGGCATTCGGCCACATCCACAGAAACCTTGGACCATAGGCGCGCCCGCACATGCCGTAATTGCCGGCGCCAAAGCTGCCGCCGATGATCACGGTGAATTTCGGCACCGCCGCCGTCGCCACCGCCGTCACCATTTTGGCGCCGTCTTTGGCGATGCCGGCATTCTCGTATTTCCGCCCGACCATGAACCCGGTGATGTTCTGCAGAAACACCAGCGGAATGCCGCGTTGGGCGCACAGTTCGATGAAATGCGCGCCCTTCAGCGCGCTTTCGGAAAACAAGATGCCATTATTGGCGAGGATACCGACCGGATACCCCCAGATGCGGGCAAACCCGCACACCAGGGTCGCGCCGTACAGTGCCTTGAACTCGTCGAGTTCGCTGCCATCGACGATACGGGCGATGACCTCCCGCACGTCATAAGGCCGCCGCGTATCGGCCGGTATCGCGCCGTAAATCTCATCGGCGGCGTAGAGTGGCTCGCGCGGTTCCGCCACCGCCAGGTCGCTATGTTTGACGCTGTTGAGATTGCCGACGAGCCGCCGTGCGATGCCGAGCGCGTGCCGGTCATCGAGCGCCAGATGGTCGGTCACCCCCGACACCCGGCTGTGCACATCAGCGCCGCCCAGATCCTCGGCGCTGACCACCTCGCCGGTCGCGGCCTTGACCAGCGGCGGGCCGCCGAGAAAGATCGTGCCCTGCCCACGCACGATGATGCTTTCGTCGCACATCGCCGGAACGTAGGCGCCGCCCGCGGTACACGACCCCATGACGATCGCGATTTGCGGCACCCCCAGCGCCGACAGATTGGCCTGGTTGTAAAAGATGCGGCCGAAATGGTCGCGATCGGGAAACACCTCATCCTGCGCCGGCAGAAACGCCCCGCCCGAATCGACGAGGTACAGACATGGCAGCCGGTTGTCGCGCGCGATTTCCTGCGCTCGCAGGTGCTTTTTGACGGTCAGCGGGAAATAGGTGCCGCCCTTGACCGTCGCGTCATTGGCGACGACGACGCATTCGCGCCCGGCAACCCGGCCGATGCCGGTGATGATCCCGGCCGCAGGCACGCTACCGTCATACATCTGGTAAGCGGCAAACGCCGACAATTCGAGAAACGGCGACCCCGGATCGAGCAGCAGCCGCACGCGCTCGCGTGCCAGCAGCTTGCCGCGCCCCTCATGCCGTCGCCGCGACGCCTCGTCACCGCCCAGCGCGATTGCCGCGCTCTTGTCGCGCAACTCTTCCACCGCCGCCCGCAGCGCCGCGGCGTTGCCGCGAAACGCCTCGGAACGCGGCTCCAGAGATGTCGGGATTACAGGCATCGCTCAGGCACCTTACCGCCCTCGCCTCGCCGAGCAAGCAGGAAGCGACATCGCCTTCCGCCGACCACCGTCCTGTTTCAGCGCCCTTGCTTGCTGCAGAAATCGGGCGGGCGTTTTTCGAGGGCGGCCTGCGCTCCTTCCTTTGCTTCTTCGGTGTTGTCATAGAGCGCCAGCGATTCGAAGCCGAGCGCCAGGATGCTCCGGATATTCCGGTTCCGGCGCAAAACGCGTTCAGCGCGTTCGGGCGATTGATCGTAATGGTCGCGACCCCGTCGCATTTCCCATAAAGAATGATAAGTCATCGCCGGACCTCCGAGCCTTACGGGACGGCAGAACGATGCTGATTACCGGGAGGAGACGCGATCTGCCGTGACGAACCCAAATGACGGACCCGCAATGACCGCCCCGCCATTGGGGGACCGGCCATCCATTCTGATCGGCCTGATCGGCAGCGGCATCGCGGAATCACGTTCCCCTGCGATGCACCAGCGCGAAGGCGAGGCGCAGGGGCTGCGTTATCTCTATCAGCGTATCGATCTCGATGTGCTGGGCCTCGGCGCCGATACCTTGCCGGATTTGCTGACCGCGGCCGAGCGCATGGGGTTTGCCGGGCTCAACATTACGCATCCCTGCAAGCAGGCGGTGCTGCCGTTGCTGCACGAACTGTCTGACGATGCGCGGGCGGTCGGCGCCTGCAACACCGTGGTGCTGCGCGGCGGCCGGCGCATCGGCCACAACACCGATGGATCGGGATTTGCGGCCGCGTTTCGGCGAGACCTCCCCGATGTTGCGACGGCGCGGGTGGTGCAACTCGGGGCCGGCGGCGCCGGGGTTGCGGTGGCACATGCTGCGGTCGGCGCCGGGATCGGTAAACTGACGGTCCACGATATCGACGGCGGCCGCGCCGAGGCGCTGGCACGCAGCCTCAACCGCCGGTTCGGCGCTGGCCGCGCCGCCGCAGGAGGTAACCTTGCGGGCGAACTCGCGGCAGCCGATGGGTTGATCCACTGCACGCCGACCGGCATGGCGAACCATCCGGGGTTGCCGCTTCCCGCGGCGTTGCTGCGGCCGGATTTATGGGTCGCGGAGATCGTCTACTTTCCGCTCGAAACCGCGTTGCTACAGGAGGCCCGAGCACTTGGCTGCCGTACCCTTGACGGTGGCGGCATGGCGGTATTCCAGGCGGTCGAAGCCTTCCGGCTGTTCACCGGCATCACCCCCGATGCCGGCCGCATGCGCGGCTACTTCGAGGAGGCCGGCGCCGGTTGACCGGCGGTATCGCAGCCCACAGGCAAAATCGAGGATAAGTTCCTGAACGGCGTTCAGCGGCAGGCCGACCCTGCATGAGCCGTACTAGACCGGGCGCGCAATAAATGCGTAATCTGCCGCTGGCCAATCAATCAGCTCGGGGCTGTCAGCTTTCTGGGCAACCCGCATCTGGGGCATCCCGCCCAACTACAGGAGGAAACATGGCTGAGATCAAAGGCGCCGACTTGCTGGCGAAAAGCCTCAAGGAACAGGGCGTGGAGTACATGTTCGGCGTCGTCGGGTTCCCGGTCGGGCCGATCGCCGAAGCTGCCCAGAAGGTCGGCCTTCCCTATATCGGCATGCGCAACGAGCAGGCCGCATCCTATGCGGCCGGTGCCGTCGGCTTTCTGACCGGGCGCCCCGGCTCGTGCATCACCGTGACCGGCCCCGGCGTCATCCACGGTCTCGCCGGCCTCGCCAACGCACAGCAGAATTGCTGGCCGATGCTCCTGATCGGCGGCGCCTCCGAAACCTATCGCAACGGCATGGGCTCCTTCCAGGAAGAGCGCCAAGTTCTCTGCGCGACCCCGGTTTCGAAATGGGCGCACGCCATCGAGCACATCAACCGCATCCCGTTCTATGTCGAGATGGCGGTGCGGCAATCGATCTACGGCCGGCCGGGCGCGACCTATCTCGATTTCGCCGACGATCTGATCACCGGCTCGTGCGATACCGGCGAAGTCGAGCAGGTTGCGAAATGCCCGGAGCCGCCGCGTACCCAGGCGATGCCGATGGATGTCGAGCGCGCGCTCGACGTGTTGCAGTCGGCCGAGCGGCCGCTTGCCCTGATCGGTCAAGGCATGGCGTATTCCGGCGCGACCGAAGAGGTGCGCAAGTTCATGGAGCGCGCCCAGATCCCGTTTGTGCGCACGCCGAAGGGCAAGGGCGTGATGCCCGATGACCACCCGCTATCGGCTGGTGCCGCACGTACGCTCGCCTTGCAGCAGGCCGACGTCGTGTTCCTGATGGGGGCGCGCTTTAACTGGATGCTGCATTTCGGCCTGCCGCCGCGCTACAACCCGAACGTCAAGGTCATCCAGCTCGACATCAATCCCGAGTCGATGCACCAGAACAAGCCGGCCGAGGTTTGCCTGCTCGGCGACGGCAAGGCGATCATGGAGCAGATGAACACTGCCCTCGCCGGCCGCCAGTGGTTCCACCCGCAGGGCTCGCCGTGGCGTGAGGCGATCACCAAGAAGTCGGCCGAGAATGCGGCGATGATCCAGCCGCAGATCGACGACAACTCGTCACCGGGCACCTATTACCGGCTGTTCCGCGACATCCGCGAGTGGCTGCCAAAGGATGTCGTCCTGTGCAGCGAAGGTGCGACGACGATGGATATCGGCGGTACGCAAATGCCGCTCGAGAACCCGCGCTCCTACATGAACGCCGGCAGCTACGGCACGATGGGCGTCGGCCTCGGCATTGTGGTCGCGGCCTGCGTCGTGCATCCCGACCGGCCCGTCGTCCATGTCTCGGGCGACTCGGCGATCGGCTTCTCCGGCATGGAAATGGAAACGCTGTGCCGCTACGGCATGCCGGCCAAGATCGTCATTCTCAACAACGGCGGCATCGGGCCGGGCATGCCGGAAATCCCGAACGACCCGATGCTCAACATGCGGCCGAACACGCTGATCTACGGCGCCCGCTACGACAAAATGATGCAGGCGTTCGGCGGCTACGGCGCCTACGTCGAGGACACCAAGGACGTGCGTGGCGCGCTCGACGAGCTGATGAACACCCCCGGCCCGGGCGTGGTCAACATCAAGCTCAGTCAAGGCTCGCAGCGCAAGGCGCAAGCCTTCCGCTGGCACACCTGATCGGCTGACGCCGGCTTAGCCGGCTTACAAAGAGGGCCGCTCCCGAGGGGGCGGCCTTTTTTGTGGGGATGCCGCCAGCAGAGGCAGATCGGAAAGCAGCAGCGCATTCCGCCGATGCCGGAGACGATGGCGGATTACGCTTCGCTTATCCGCCCTACACCGCGGCCGGCTTTTGCATTTTAGCCGGGCCGCCGGAGAGGTTATTCGGCGGCGGCTTTGGTCTGGCTGCGCAGGCGTTCGACCTTTGCCATCGCCGCAGGGCCGGGCCATTCCTCGGCAAGCCAGGCGGGCAGCGGGTCGGTGACGCGGGTCAGCGGCAGTGCCTCATCCTCGTCGCCGCGGCCGTTCGGGAACAGCGACAGCGCATTCGGCATCTCGTAATAGATTTCGAGGCCGTTGCCGTCGGGGTCGGAGAAATACACGCTGCGTTGACAGATGTGGTCGGTGGCGCGGAGGATCTCGACGCCGCTCGAAAGCAGGTGAGTGTAGGCGTCGCGCAATGCCGCGTAGCTCGCGACTTTGAAGGCGATATGCACCAGCCCGAGCTGCCCTCGTTCAGGGCGCGTCGCCTCCCGTGGCGCGGCATGCTGCGTGATGTCGATCGTATGAAAGCCGTCGCCCAGTGTCATGAACACGCCACCGTGCTCGGGGTCTTGCTCGGCGATGCGGAACCCGAGGACATCGCGGTAAAACCGTTTGGACGCCTCCTCGTCGGTAACCCTGAGGAGAACATGCCCGATACCGGCCAGGTTGATCATTTGACGCTCCTCCCATGTATCCTGTTTGGCACCGATCGTAGCTCAGGAGCGTAGCGCGGGAAAAGCGCGAGCATCTCCCGCGGCGACTGGATCGGCGAGAAGCGATAGGCGCCGCGCTTTCCGCCCGTGTTTATGTTTACCGCCCGATGCCGATGCCGAGCTTTTCGATCTGGCGCACGTTCGGGTTGAACAGGTCGGCGAGGGTAACGTCGCCGCGGTCTTCGGGCGGCGGCAACCCCGCATCGGCGGCGGCGCGGCACGCTTCCTCGTGGGTCAGCGGCCGGGCGTGCAATGCGTCGAACGAGCGGCCGGGCCGCACCAGCGCCGGATCGACCGAGCGGAAATCGTTCTGATTTGTCGTAAAGATGATCTTCTTCCCGGCCATGCGCACAAGACCGTCCGACACATTGAGAAACCGCGCCATCAAGCTGTTTCCGCCGCCGTCGCGCGATCCGAGCAGCGATTCCGCATCCTCGATGACCAGCACCGCATCGCCGTCCTGCGCCAGGAAATCGACGAACATCTCGTCGGAGTTGATCAGCTTTTCCTCGTAGGTGATGACCGCCTGAAGCTGCCGCTCATAAATGAAATGGCGGATCAGCGAGGTCTTGCCGGTGCCCGGATCGCCCATCAGAAACAGCACGGAGGCCGAACTCGCGAGGTAACGATCGAGATACTCGTTCACCGGCTGGCCGAGCCAGGGATAGAACGAATCGTGTATCGGCGGCGGTGGCTCCATCGTGATCGAGCGGTAGTCGGGGCCGTGTTCTGCCTGATACCACCACATGACGCGGGCCAGCCGCGACCGCCCGAATTTCTCGCGCAGTGCGGCATCGACCAGCCGCACCTCCTCATGCCCGCCCCACAGCGTCACGCTGAAATGCAGCCGGCGCTCAACGAAAATCTGCTTGTTCTCGTCAAAACCGATCATCGCGAAAAAGGCGATATCGTTTTGACCGGTCGGGTCTTTGCCAGCCAGGCCTTTTCCGGCCGGCCGCACCAGAACGTCATAGCTGCCCGGCTCGACCGAGCGCACCTGCACCTCGTGGGTCTTCTCGGAAAACGACTGGCGGATCGTCTCCGCCGCCGCCGTCACGAAATCATAGGCAGAGATCAGCAGCGCATAATCGCCGTGCAGGCTGCTGCTGTCCTGGCGCGACGGCAATGTCGTTGCAAAACGCGCCAGGGCAGCCCCGGAACGCACCCGATTCACAAAACAGAAATCGATAGCCATCACACCCAATGAATGCTTGCGGAAATTGACGGATTAAGTACGGCACCCAAGCGCGCGCACCGGAGGTTCACCGCGGCAGTGGGTTGCGTCGCGGCCCCACCTTACGCCGCTTCTTCCGCAACGGCTACGCCCAGGCGTTGCCGTGCGGCAGTGACGGAAATTAGGGCGCATTTCGGCGCTACAGCCATCACCGCGTATCCGCTAATCTGCAGCGATGAGTTACGAGACTTATCGCGTCGAAATCACCCGTGACGAAATCCGCGCGTCGGCAGCCGTCACGATCGAGATCACCGCCTATATCGACCGGGTACCGGAACATAACGACTACACGCTCGGAAGGCTGACCCGCGCCCCGCGCGGCGTCTGGAACAGCCGCCTGCAATACGCCGGCGATTTCGAAACAGTATCGCAGGCGTTGGCGGCGATCGACGCGGCCTATCCGGACATCCACCACATTCGCTGCTACGAGTATTCCGTCGACAGCGAATACCCGGTCGAAGTGGCGCCGTTGTTGAAATCAGCCGATAAATGGCACCCGGATGAGAATACGACGCCGGGCAACGCCCACTCTTGATCGCCAACAGGCAGGAGGACAGATGCCCATCTTCATGCGCGTCACGGCCGGAACCAACGATCTCACCAAGGCAGGCGGCTTTGCATGACGTTGTGCCCGGCCCGCGCGGTTTCCGGCCCAACGCGTATGCCGGGTATTGCCGCGACCGCGACGGCAACAAGCTCACTGCCTACTGTCGTAAGGTATAAGTAGTCCTTTCGAGTATTCTATAAGACAAAAGAGGGAGCCGATGTTTGGATCGGCCAGCCGTTTACCATGAAATAGAGTTGTAACGATGCGACAGCGAGCCTAGAAATAAAATTGGAATATGGGCGGAACGGCCGGACTCTATAGCCAATTTGGTGTGACGAGCACATTGGCGTTGCAACGGGAGGAAACATGGCTACGGACCTGAAGACGCCAACGAGACGTCGTGTTCTGACGACCAGTCTGGCCGCCGGCGGCGCCTTTGCCACTGCTACGGCATTACCGCGCTTCACCCTGGCGGCCGAATCGCATCCGCCGATCGGGACCTATCCGGCCGGGTCCGAGGGTTCGTCGGTGTTTATCGGCATCACGGTGCCGCGCACCGGCACCTACGCCGTGCAGGGCGAGGATGAGCTGAAGGGTTTTCAGCTTGCCATCGAGCACATCAATGCCGGCGATCCGCTGATCAAGAAGATCTCGCCGAAGACCACCAAGGGCGTACTCGGCAAGGAAGTGAAATTCGGCGTCGCCGATTCCGAGGCCAAGCCAAACACCGCGGTACAGGAACAGTCGCGTTTCATCAGCGAGAACAAGGCGATCCTGATGACCGGCTCCACCTCGAGCGCGGTTGCGGTGGCGCTCAACAAATTGGCGCAGCGCGAAAAGGTGCTCTACGTCGTCGCGATTTCCGGGTCCAACGATACCACCGGCAAGGATTGCGTCCGCTACAGCTTCCGCCAGTGTTTTTACGGGCAGACCGCGGCGGCGGCCATCGGCCCGGTGATGCTGAAAGAATACGGCAAGGGCAAAAAGGCGGCATATCTCACGCCGGACTACACCTACGGCCACACCGTGCAGAAATCGATGGAGGATTTCCTCAACAAGAACGGCGGCTGGACCACCGCGACCAATCAGGTCGCACCGCTCGGGGCGCCCGATTACAGCTCCTACCTGCTCAACGTGGCCAATTCGGGCGCCGATTACCTGATCAATGTCAACTGGGGCCATGACGCCGTGTTGTCGACCCAGCAGGCGCAGCAATTCGGCATCTTCAACAAGATGAAGCTGGTCATTCCCTATCAAACCCCGTTCCTCGCTAAAGAGGTCGGGCCGGAGATCATGCAGGGCGTTCTCGCTGCCACCGATTTCTGGTGGACGCTGGAAGACAAATACCCGCTCGCTAAAATGTTCGTCGACGCGTTCGACAAGAAATACGGCTACAAGCCGGAATGGGGTGCCAATAACGCCTACATGCAGTTTGCCATGTGGGCCGATGCCTGCGAGCGCGCCGGCAGCTTCTATCCGCCCGATGTGATCAAGGCCTACGAGGCGGCGCAGCACATCGACTCGACCGTCGGCGACGTCTATTTCCGCGCCGCCGATCATCAGTTGGTACGCCCCGTCATCATCGTGCAGGGCAAAAAGCCTGCCGATATGAAGAACAAGGAGGATTATTGGGAAGTGAAGGAAGTCGTGCCCGGCGCGCCGCTGATGCAGGCGCCCGACGCATTCGGCTGCAAGCTCGGCGACTACACCTGATTTTGTACCTGAATTTGTAACGAGCCGGTGGCTGACACCGCCGGCCCGTCGATATTATATCCGATCACACGCAACTTCGTTTTGCCGGCGCTCGCTCGATGATCACCTGGCCGAATTTTGTCTCGCAGCTATTTAACGGCCTGGCGACCGGCGCCTTGCTGGCGCTGATCAGTTCGGGGCTGACGATCATCTACGGCACGCTCGGCGTTCTGAACCTGGCGCACGGCGCGATGTTCATGCTCGGCGGCTATGCCGGCTATGTCGCCTTCCAGGCAACCGGATCGTTCGTCATCGCGATGGTCGCCGGCGCGGCGTTTCTGGTCGTTGTCGGCATCGTCATCGAACTGGTCATCATCCGGCACTTTTACGCACGACCGGCCGAAGACCAGCTTCTGGTGACGTTCGGCCTCGCCATCGTCATCGTCGAACTTGTCCGGTACGGTTTTGGCAGCCTGTCGAAGACCGTGGCCGCCCCGGTATGGGGCGCCGGCGTGACGCCGATGGGCTTTATGATCTACCCGACCTACCGCATCGTCGTACTGGCGATCGCCGCGGCCGCGCTCGCCGGGCTGTACGTTGTCCTATACCGCACCCGGCTCGGCATGATCGTGCGCGCCGGGATCGAGGATTCCGAGATGGTCGACATGCTCGGCATCAATGTCTATCGGGTGTTTATGCTGGTGTTCGGCGTCGGGGCGATGGCGGCCGGGTTTGCCGGCATCGTCAATGCGCCCGTCGTGTCGCTGACCCCCGATATGGGCGAGGCGATCCTGGTGCAGACGTTTGTGGTCGTCGTGATCGGCGGTGTCGGCTCATTCCCCGGCGCGATCATCGGCGGGCTGATTTCCGGGGAAATCCTGAGCCTGACCTCGATGGTCAACCCGGCCTATTCCGGGGTCATGCTGTTCGCCGCGATGACCCTGGTGCTGTTGCTGCGGCCGCAAGGCCTACTCGGCACGCAAAGCCGCGAATAGCCGTCGCCGACGATGTTGCGTCACCGCCCCCTTCTGGTCGAGTTGCTGACGGCGATCGGCCTTCTCGTCGCGCCGTTCGTGCTGCCGCGGCTCGGGTTTGCGCCCAATACCGTCAACCAGATCCTGGTGTGGGGGCTGTTTGGCATCGGTTTTGACATTCTGTTCGGCTACACTGGGCTGCTGTCCTTCGGGCAGGCGGCGTTTTACGGCACCGGCGGGTTTATCGCCGCCTATCTCCTAACCAACAATTTGATGACAAACGTGCTGGCCGCGCTGGTGATCGGCACGCTCGGAGCAACCGTGGCCGGGGTTCTCGTCGGGATTGTCGCGCTGCGCCGCACGGGCATCTATTTCGCGATGATCACCGTCGCGATCGCCGAGATGTTCTACTTTATCGAGTTCTCGCCGCTCTCCGCCTTTACCGGCGGCGAGAACGGTTTGCCGGGGGTGCCGACACCGAAATTTGCGCTGTTCGGTTGGTCGTACCAGGTCGGCAACGGCTGGTCGATGTACTGGTTTCTGGCCGCCTGTTATTTCATCGGCCTTGTCGTTGCCTTGCGCATTGTGCGCTCGCCGGTCGGCGCCATTCTCAGCGCGATCCGCGACAACCCGTTGCGCGCCCGCGCCGTCGGGCACACCGTCGGCCTCTACAAGCTGACCGCCTTTGTGATCGCCGCCGCTTATGCCGGGTTCGCCGGCGGGCTGCTCGGGGTGTTGCAGGGCTTTATGCCGCCAGACGCCTTTACGTTCGACACATCCGGCCAGCTTGTGATGCAAACCGCGATCGGCGGCAGCGGCACGCTGTTCGGGCCGCTGGTCGGTGCCGCGGTGTGGCTGTCGCTGCGCGACTTTCTGCAGTCCTCGCTAGGGCTTGGCAGCACCTGGAAGCTGGTGCTGGGGATCGTCTTCGTGTTGCTGGTCTGCTTTTTGCGGCATGGGCTGATCGGCGGCGCCAGGGATTTGATCCGGCACCTGACCGCCACGCCGCCCCCACCCGTTCCTGAAGAGGCACCGGCGCTCGGCACGGCCCCGGCCCCCCTCGCCAGTATCGGGCCGGTCCGCCGCCAGGAAACGCCGTTTGCCGGCCCCGCACTGGAGGTGCGCGGCCTGACCAAATCGTTCGGCGGGATCATCGCCAATCGCGACATCACCCTGGCAATCGAGCAGGGCGAATTGCGCGGCATCATCGGCCCCAACGGCGCCGGCAAAAGCACCTTCTTCAAGATGCTGACCTGCGAAATGGCCCCCACCTCGGGCCACATCTTTTTTCACGGGCGCGATATTACCGGCCAGGGCGTCGACAAAGTGTGCCAGCTCGGACTGACCAAGAGCTATCAGGTCAACCAGCTTTTCGCCCGACTGACCCTGCGGGAAAACGTCGTCATCGCCGCCTTGGCCGAGCGACGCGGCACCTTCGCGCTCGATCTGCTGCGGCGTATCGACCGGGTGCCCGGCCTTGCCACCCAGGTCGACAGCACACTCGCCCTGGTCGGCCTGACGGCGCGCGCCGATGTGCCGGTCGCCGAACTGGCCTACGGCGAAAAGCGGCGCCTGGAAATCGCGCTGGCCTTGGCTGCCTCGCCGTCGCTGCTGCTGCTCGACGAGCCGCTCGCCGGCATGAGCCCGCGCGAACGCACCGAGACCGTGCAGCTACTGAAAAATTTGCGGCGCGGCCGCACCCTGGTCGTGATCGACCATGACATGGATGCGATCTTTGAACTTGCCGAGCGGATCACCGTCCTGCACGAGGGTGCGCTGCTCGCCGAGGGTACGCCGGCCGAAATCCAGGCCAACAGCCTTGTGCAAGAGGCTTATCTCGGCGGCATCGCGGCATGACCACGCTGCTCGACGTCGATCGCATCAACAGCTTTTACGGCGACAGCCACATTTTGTTCGACGTATCGCTGCACGTCGAAAAGAACGAAGTCGTGGCCTTGCTCGGCCGCAACGGCGCCGGCAAGAGCACCACGCTGAAAAGCCTGATCGGCGCGGTGCGCCCGCGCTCCGGCCGCATCATGTTCGACGGCACCGCCACGACGGAATTGGCGCCGCACGCGATTGCCGGCCTCGGATTGCAACTGGTGCCGGAGGAGCGCCGCATTTTCGGCAGCCTCAATGTCGAGGAAAACCTGGTGCTGGCCGGCTTGACGGCACCCCAGCGCTGGCCGCTCGACCGCATCTGGTCGATCTTTCCGCGGCTGCGCGAGCGCCGCCGCAGCCGCGGCACCGACCTGTCGGGCGGTGAGCAGCAGATGCTGGCGATCGCGCGCGCACTGGTCCGCGACCCGAAAATCGTGCTGCTCGACGAGCCGTTCGAGGGCTTGGCGCCAATCATCGTGCGCGACCTGCTCGCCACCTGCCGCACCCTTGCCGATGCCGGCCAGACGATCGTGGTCGTCGAACAGAACATCTCCGCCGCGATGACCCTCGCCGACCGCGTCTATATCCTCAACAACGGCCACGTCGTCGAAGAACTGACGGCGCAAGCGGTGCGCGACCGCCCGGAAACCCTGCACCGCCATCTCGGTGTCTGACTCGCCGCCGCCGTGGACGCAAGCCGCCTCGGGATGGAAGCGGGGCACATCAACCCGCCAAAGCAGGTCACCGGCGGCCATGAAATTTGGCTCAAACCGGCAGCTTCTGGATGATGCAGAGACCGGCATACAAACTGACGCTGGCGAATTTGGATACGCGGCCCTCCGGAGTTATCAGATCGGCGTGAATCTCGTCGACCAACTGCTTGACGAAACCGACCAATCCGACATCGTGACTCGGCATGCGGGACGGCGTGTCCGGCTCGGGCACGAACTCGCGGCCGTCCGGCCAGCTCGGCATATAACCGGTGCCCCAATCCTCGATGCAGTAATAGGCGCCCGCTTTGAGGTGCATGTCGAACAAGTGCCAGAAGCTGGTCTTGGCCATTGCCCCGACATGCGACGCATCGTCGATGATCACGTCAAACCCTTCGGGTGCCACCTCGGCGGCAATGCGTGACAGCAACGCCGTATCGGTCTGGTCGCCTGCATACAGGTGCACCCGCGGGCCGACATCGAGTTCCGGAACATTCAGGTCGAGCGCCGCGATCCGAGCCTGCGGCAGATAATCCTCCCACGCCTTGACGGAGCCGCCGTTCCAAATGCCGAGTTCAAGCATTGAAAATGGTTGAAACCGGATCGGCGCAAACAGCCGCTCGTACATCGGCAGATAATAGATCGGTTTGAATGCCCCTGTTCTTGCAACAATGTCCTGTAGTGATGCCATCACCCCAATCCTACGCGGCAAAGCAGGAAATGCCCCATCACGGGGCCTGCCTTGCCGGGCAAGAACACGCTCTGCCTCGCAGTGTCAAGACGGTTTCGCAGACAGGTGATGCGGCGCCCCCGGTGCCGTATGCTCGGCAAGCCGCAGTGACTATTCGACGCCGTAAATTCCGAAGAAGGTTTCAGGCTGCAATCGCTGGGTCTCTAAGTAATATCTATCGAGCTGCCAGATTAACTCGAATATCGCTTTATCGAGAGGGTTGGCCATATTGTAATTCGGACCGTACATCGTATCAAAAAAACGGCGGCTGATGCTGAAATAAGGAACAAACTGGTGCGTGACGAACCGGCTGTCGATGACCGGCAGAATGTCTTCCGACCGGGCGCACTCCATCCCGCTGGTGCTGGTGTCGGCCTCCCAAATATCATCGTCGATCAGCGGCGCGGTATAAGCCGTATGGTTGAGCCGGTATCGTACGGGCAGCGTTTTCCACAATGCCTGAACGACCTTGCGCGTTTCCGGCCACATCAGATAGCCGTTTTGTGTAATGACATCGACGGTGATCAACACACCGCCCGGCCTCAACGTACGACCGATCTGATCGGCCAGCGCTTCCAATTCGATGACGTGGTGCAGTGCCGCATGACAGAACACCACATCGAACGCTTTTGGCGGCAGGATGACGGTGTTGAGGTCCGTCGGGAGGAACTGCATCGCGACGGACCGCTCTTCGGCGCGCTGCCGGCCGAGTTCCAGTAAATCGGGGTTGATGTCCATGCAGACAACTTCTGTCGCCGGTACAGATTGGGCAACCTCGATTTCGACACCTCCCGGCCCGGACCCGAGAGACAGCATTCGCGAGTTTTCGTGCCCACGCAGCCGATCGATCAACTGGCCAAGTAGGTCGTTGCCCGTTGTCTCCTTTATCAGCGCGCTCGCCCGTAGCTCAAGTTCTGTCCAAGCATTAGGCACCGGCTGCATTAATATTTCGCGAGCATCCTCCGATTCATAGATCCGTCCATAATGCTCAATCTCTTCGCGAACATGTTCGATATATTCATCGGTTCCCGGCCGCGGATGATTGTGCGGGCGAGCCTCTGGCATATCTCGGTAACTCCATTAAATTGCTGCTGAAACGGCCCGTTGGAGGAGCCGTCAGGCAGGACCGCAAACATCCGGCACTGCCAAGCGGTAGAACCTTGCGACGGATCGCCGTATTTGGCGTCTCGTCGCTGGTGATGGAATGACACGATGCGACGGTCGGCGAAAGCAACAAATCGCATAGATGTCGGGCGGTTTGTTTCCGAGGGGCGGCGGCTGCTGCACGCACCGCGCGCAATCCGCCAGCGCCTGGAGGATGAGGGGTTGATGCTGGTACCGGCGTCGCTCGATTCTGCGGTGCCTCGATTGAGCGATCTGGATGCGACGTTCGAAGGCGCGCAGGATTGCCGGCGACCGTTATACGACCGGATTTTCGACCGGCGCCTGATCGCCACCTATCTCGGCGCGATTGAACAATTCGCGAGCGAATTTACGCCGCCGCTGCTTGGCGACCCCGCTTCATGCACCGAATTCTTTTGGGAAAACCCGCAATTTTCGCATACCGATGCGGTGTTCTATTACTGCCTCATCCGGTGGCTGCGGCCGAGACGGATCGTCGATATCGGCGGTGGTTTTGCAACGCTGATCGCCGATGCCGCGATACGCAAAAACGGCTTCGGCGAGATCATCAGCATCGCGCCGAATCCGGCACCTTTTATAGAACGGATCGAAACGGTACGCGAAAACATCCGAACGCCGCTTCAACAGATACCGCTGGAGCAGCTCACAGAGTTGATGGACAGCGCTGACATCTTGTTTACCGACACGACCCATTCCGTAAAAATCGGCAGCGACTGTCTTTATCTGTATCTCGTATTGCTGCCGTCGCTGAAGGCACCATTGATGGTGCATGCTCACGATATTTTTTTGCCGTTCGGCATGCCGACAAACTGGGCAAGCGAACAGCATTTTCATGGCACCGAGCAATATCTGCTTTACGCCTATCTGCTCAACAACAACAACGCCCGTGTCGTGTTCGGTAGTATTTACGCCACCCATTTCATGGCGAGCGAAGCTGGCCGCCTGATGCGTAATCGGCACAGCGTCGGCGGCGGCAGCTTGTGGTTTCAAATCAATGAAAGCGGCGACGCCGGTTTTCAGCCGGAAGCATTATTTACGTAACCCGTAGCGGCTGCCGCGCCAAATAAACAACGCGCACCCGTTTTTCGGATGCGCGCTGCACATAGAATGTAGAGACGACATTAGATCCAGTGCCGGAGGTGTTCTCCGGCACTGGATATTTTCGTTACTTGAACAGGGTGTGAGCCGTATTGGCGTCGGTAACCTGCTGTTGCGTGACACCGACGAGAGTCATTGTTGTTCCATCCGGCAGCACCAGCGTTGTGCTGGCCTGACCACCAACCGTTGTCGGCGTCGAGGCCGCAACAATCGCGTCGTTCGTCTGCTGGCTTTCGGCTTGGTAGAACAGGAAGTCTGTTCCGGTCTGGAAGTTCGTGACCGTCGCGTTCGTGCCATTGTGGTCGCCAGCAACGCTGTCAAACGTACCAAAGCCCACTGTGGCGCCCGCAACCGTCGTCGAGTGATCCCAGATATCCGAACCGGCGCCACCAACAGTGCCGGCACCAATACGGTCCCCGCCTCCACCAAACACGGAGGTCGAACCATTGCCCGTCATGACAGTCGCATTGACATTCTGGTAGTCGACGCGTTGTGACGGCACCGACGGGCTGTTGTTGAACACGTTGATCTGCGCGCTGCCCGTCGATCCGGATAGATTGATCAGGTCGGTGCCTGTGACAGTTGCGCCAGCGACCGACGACCCGAGAACGAAATCGAGACTGCCGCTGCCACTGCCGGTGATTGTGTCCCCGGCTGACGGCGAACCCGAACCGGTGATCGTTGAACTGCCGCTCGTTCCGAGGGCGACCTGTATGCCGCCCACGTTGCCGTCGACCTGGGAATTACCGCTACCAACCGTGACCGTCATGCCCGCGGCGCCGGTGATCGCCTCGGTACCGGTATTGCCGGTCAGGTCGATGCTGTCACCGTTACCGCCGCCGATATTCACGTTAGCTGAGCCCGACAGCGCCGTGACGGTATTGCCACCGCCTCCGAGATTGTACGTCTCGGTGCCACCCGAACCGACAACGAAGTGCGCTCCATTTGTGACGGCGCTGATCTGCTCGGTTCCGCCGTTGCCACCGACGATCGAGTCGCCCGTATTTGCAGCAATAAAGGTAGCGCCGCTGCCGGCGATGATCGTGTCACCGCTCGTGCTGCCGATTAGCGTGTTCGTGCCCGAGTCGCCAGTCAGATCGATCAGGTCGCCCTGGGCACCGGCGATCAATGCGCCAGCGGAACTGCCGTTGCCGGTGATCGTGTCGCCCACACCGCTGGCAACCGTGTAACTGCCTGCCGAATTCAGGGTGATTGCGTTGTCGGAGTCACCAATAATTTGGCCGGTGCTGCCGGTCGTCGCCGCTGTGCTGGCCAGAATTGTCGCCCCGGCCCCGCCAAACACCGCATTGTTGGCACCGCTGCCTTGAACGACCGTTTCCGCGCCGGCCAACGCATTCAGCACGAGCCCCGCGCCAGTGCCGCCGATCAGCGTGTCGCCCGCGGCGCCGATGATCGACTGATTGGCGCCCGTGCCGGACATGAGGGTTTCGCCGCCGGTCACGTCGATAATCTCGAAGGAGCCGGTCAACAACTGCTCAGTGGCAAGGATGTTTCCCGCCTGAACCTCGGTCGGCAAGTTCTGAGTTGCGCCGCTGACAAAGGCACTCGCATCGAACCCCGCACCAACTGGGCCGGCGAGAGTGGTGAACACTTCGATGTTGAACGCACCGGCGACCGTCGTGGCGCCAGCGCCGTTCGGCGTTACCACCAGATTGATGGGGCGGCTATCGCTTGCAGGTTTGCCGAAAACCAGAAATGACCCAGGTACTGAAGACATGCTAGCCGTCCATGCAAATCGCTATACACATAAGGTGCGCACCCCGGAGGTCGGGATGGCGAAATCTACCGCGCCGCAGCATCGTGTGTCTTGTCACGAATGGCCGCTAAATGTTTCAAGTTGATACAGAACGTTACGTCTGGGCTATTTGGCCCGCGCATTTCCGGATATTCAGCACGCCGTGCCCCCGTTGAGGCACGGCGCGGTGAGTCACGATCCTGAACGCGCCTGCAGCGGAGCTGTCTCGGGAACCAGCCGAGGTCCCCGCAATGCGGCCAGTTTGGCACGAGCCGCTGCATTTCCCTGATTAGCCGCCGTCTCGTAATATTGCTGCGCCGCATCGGGATCGGCCTTGACACCGATGCCCGCTGAAAAGATGTCGCCGAGTGCTATCTGCGCTTCGGGCATGCCCTGCGCGGCGGCTTGCTGATACCAGCCGATGGCCTGTTCGACATCGCGCGGAACCCCGTCGCCGCGGATCAGCATGACGGCGACATTATATTGCGCTGCACGATCACCCTGGTTTGCGGCACGCTTGTACCATGCCGTACCTTCCGCCAGATCGCGCTCGACCCCTTCGCCGGTGCAGTACATGACGCCAAGCTGAAATTGCGCGGCGGCGTGCCCGGCTTCGGCGGCGCGCCGAAACCAGGATGCCGCTGTTTCCGGGTCACGCTCTCCCCAGGCGCCAACCAGCGAACTGTGCGCAACGAGAAGCTGTGCCGCAAGGACACCCGCCTCGGCGGCCGCCTTGTAGCACCGGATGGCCTCGGCCTGGTTCTTGCCGGCGCCGCGGTCCTCGGCAAAAAACTGACCCAGATGGAACAATGCCGGGCCATAGCCGCGATCGGCGGCGGACCGCAGCAATTTCACCGCCGCGACGGGATCCTGCTCGACGCCGGTGCCGCGCAGGTGCAGCGTTGCCAGGAGCGTGGCAGCCTCATCATCGTTCGCCTCGGCAGCCCGGCGGAGCCACTCGACACCCGCTTCCAGGTTTTGCGGCACGCCGATGCCGGCGATGTAAAGCTGCCCGAGCCTCGTTTGCGCTTTCACCATGCCTTGCTCGGCCGCTTTCTGATACCAGGACGCGGCCTTTGCTGCGTCGCGCTCGACGCCGGTACCGTTCGCATAGAAGACGGCGATATTGAATTGGGCTGAAACATGCCCTTGTGCGGCGGCGCTTTCAAACCAGCGGGCCGCATCGTCGAGCCGCTTCGCCACGCCCTCGCCGCGGGCAAACAGCGCGCCTAGCGAAAATTGTCCTTCCGCATCGCCGGCTTCCGCCGCAGCGCGATACCACAGTGCTGCCTCGACCTGGCTCGGCGCGGCAACCTTGCCGGCGGCATGCAGGCGTGCCAGAAACAACATGGCTGGCAGATGCTTGCTGTGCGCCGCTTGCCGCAGGTGCGTCTCCGCCATGACCAGACTTTTGGCGATGCCGTCGCCTTCCAGCAGGTGCATCGCAAGGTGATACCGCGCCCGCGAGTTCCCTTGATCGGCGGCCTGCTGAAACAGCGCGGCGGCCCGCGCCGGGTCGCGCTCGACCCCCTGGCCGGCATCGCACATCAGCGCCAGCGCGACCTGCGCGTCGGGATTGCCCTTTGCCGCGGCGCGCTCATACCATGACGCCGCCAGCGGCAAGTCGACATCGATGCCGTAGCCATTCGCGTAGATGACACCGAGGCCGAGTTCACCCGCGGCGATGCCACGTTCGGCCGCCGCCTCGTACCAGCGGCGGGCCTCGACATAATCCGATTTACCGGCGACCCCGCGCGCATAGATCAACGCGAGATTGGCCATCGCCGGCGCCAGCCCCTGCTCCGCTGCGGCACGCAACCAGCGCAACGCCTCATCGGGGTTGGGCTCGATTACCAGGCCGTTTGGAAAGATGAGTTCGCGGGTACGCTCAGCCGCCCCCTGATCTCGCTCGGACGCATGGCTATACCAATTTGTCACCAAATCGTGTGCCCGACCGCCGTGAAGATGGGTCAGCCCCAGTTGGTGCTGCGCCTCGGCATGGCCGTGCTCGGCGGCGCGGCGAAACCACACGACGGCGTCCGCGATGCTGCGAACCACGCCTTCACCTCGGGCGTAAAGCATTCCGAGGTTGAACTGGCCCTCGGCATCGCCCGCCGCCGCCGCTCTCCAATACGCCTGGAACGCCTTTGCGTATTCGCCGCGTACGCTGTGCGAGAGACCGCTGCGCACGAGGCGGGAAACGGGTTTCGAGGCGTCAGGCAAATTGGCTGTCAATGTTTTATGGCTCCCGCATTGCCTCATTCGCGCCGCGAACAGCACCGCTGACAATGTACATCAGCAATGACCGCGTGCCGATATGCACATCCGCCGTCAGGGTCATGCCGGGGATCAGACGAAACCCTTCCGGAAGGTTGTGCAGATCGACCTTGGTCAAGGCAATCCGTACTTTGTAATACGGCTGATTGGCTGGCGTTCCGTTGTCGTCCGTTGTAAAGGCGCCTTCACTGATCCAACGCACGGTTCCGTCGGCCATTCCGTGCTCGATATAGTTGAACGCATCGAATTTGATTTTTACCGGGTCGCCCGCACGAATAAAGCCGACATCGCGCGGCAACATTTTTGCCTCCACCTCGACCGGAGACCGCATGGGCGCCAGGTAGATCAGAGGATCGCCTTCCTTAAGAACCGATCCGACCGACAGCTGCGCCATCTTGAGCACGACCGAATCTTCAGTGGCGACAAGACGAACCAGATCCTTGTGCTTGCTCGCCTTGTCGAGCTGCTGCAACGCCGCATCCCGCTGGTTGCGGGCGGTAACCAGTTCCTGGCTGGTCTGTCCGAGCCATTGCTCGGCAAAGGCGTTGCGTGTCGCGGTCGTCGCCTCCAACTGGTGCTGCGACTCTATGAGGCTGTTGTGGTTGTATTCGACATTGCGCAGCAGTTCGGTTTTCTGGTCGGTCGCGGCGAGCAGATTGAGGCGGCTGCCCACCTGAGCGGCGGCCAGCGTCGCGCGCATCTGTTCGACCTCTTTGGCAAGCTTGGCGCGATCGGAATAACGGGACTCGTCGTTGCGCATTTTCGCGATCGTCGCCGTCACCTGCCCGATCTGCTCGTCATACGAGTGGATTTGCGCGTCGTATTGCGCCTTGCGCTGCAGGTAATACGACCGTTGCAGTTGATTGTATTGTGAAGCGCCCGGGTCCGCCGTCGGCGCCGGATTGTACGGGCGGCCCGCCAGTTCGGCTTCACAACGCGCGATCTGAGCGTTGAGGCCGGCGATCTGGATTTTCAAGGCATCGACATCGGCCGTCGCAAAAGTCGGGTCCAAGGTCGCCAGCACGTCGCCTGCCTTGACCCGCTGGCCTTCGCGGACGTCCAGCGTCTTGATGATCGACGGATCAAGCGCCTGCAGCACCACGGTCGGCTGGACGGTCACGACCTCTGCGCTACTGCTGGTGACGACGCGGTCGAGCCGCGTCACCAGCGACGTGACGATCAGCGCAACGAGAAACGCGCCGAGCACATAGACTGTCGCCCTGACGCCGGCCGGCTCCGGCGACTCAGCGATCTCCGACGTTTCCGATTGGAAAAGCCGGATGACCTTGTCGGTGTCGGCCGACCCGTCATTGAGCTGCTGGCCGGAGCGGAATGATCTCATGCGTCGATGACCTGTTTTCCAGATGTCGGTGCTGCAAATGCCACAGCCCGGCATAGATGTCGCAGCGCTCTAGAAGTTGCTCGTGCGTTCCCACATCGTAGACTTCGCCACGCTCCAGAACGAGGATCGCATCCGCCGCAACCAGCGCCGACAGACGGTGCGAAATGATGATCAGCGTACGGCCGCGCGCAATTCGCATTAAATTGGCGTTGACGATGGCCTCGCTGTCGGCGTCGAGCGCGCTGGTTGCTTCATCCAACATCAAGATGCGCGGGTTACCCATCAATGCGCGTGCGATCGCGAGCCGCTGGCGTTGGCCGCCGGAGAGATTGGTCGATCCTTCCTGGATGAAGGTTTCGTACCCGGCCGGAAGCCGCTCGATAAATTCCTCGGCGCCGGCCAATCGCGCAGCTTCGACGATTTCCTCGAACGTGGCATCGGGTTTGGCAGCCGAGATCGTGTCGCGGATCGTGCCCCGGAACAGAAAGTTCTCCTGCAGAACGACGCCAAGGCTCGAACGCAGATGATCGACGTCGATCTCGCGCAGATCGTTGCCGTCGATCTTGATCATTCCCTGGTAATTGCTGTGCAGGGCCTGCAACAGACGGGTGACCGTCGTCTTGCCGGAGCCGCTGCGCCCGACAATTCCGAAAATGCTTCCTTCCGGCACCGAAAACGATACCCGGTCGAGCGCCGGCGACGTCGCCCCCTGATAGCGGAAGATGACGTCGTTGAACTCGATCCGCCCGATGAACGGCGCCCGCACGCCGTGACCGGACCGGCCTTCCTCCGGCGGCGAATTGATAATATGCGCGACCCGCGCAATGGCGCTCCGCGCCTCGTCGATCTGCACGATGGCCTGCGCCGCCTGCACAACCGGCATGGTGACCCGCTGCGTCATGATCATGAAGGCAAAGATCGCGCCAAGATACATCGTGTCGTGATTGACAAGCGCCAAATAGACCGCAACGGCAATCACACCATTGGTCATCAATAGTTGGAGCGGATGAACGACCGTCTGCACGATGTTGGCGGTACATCCTTCGTCGAACCGCGTCTCAACAACCTTTGCGACAAAAACATCCCACTGGTGGCGTTGCCGTGCGTCGAGCGCCAGAGACTTGATCGCGCGTATCCCGTGCACCGCTTCGACAAGGTGCGTGCCACGCTCCGTCTCTGCCTGCACGGCCGCCGACACTTTGCGCCGCACGGTCGGCAACATGATGATCAGCCACAGACATATCAAAAGGCACAACACTAAAACACAGGCGGTCATAATTACGCTGAACGTAAACATGATCGGCAAGAAGATCACCAGAACGAAGGAATCCAGCATCGTTCCGAACAATTGACCGGTCAAAAAACTGCGAATTCGATAAAATTCGTACAAATCATGGACGACGACGCCGGTTGGCGTACGCTCAAAATAATCGATCGGCAAATTGAGCAATTTACCGAACATGTATGTCCATGCTTTGGCGTCGACTCGCGCGGTAACGAACGCCACAAGATAACGTCGCAGATGCCCGAAGATCGTATCGAATATCAGCAAGATGCCGAACGCGACACAGATCATCGTAAACGTACTCATGCTCCCGTAGTACATGACCCGGTCGACCATGACGCGCCAGAACATGACGGGCGCGATCGCCAGCACACCCAACAATACTGCGCAAACCGCAAGGTCACCGGCGACACGGCGATCACGCAGCAACTGGCCGAACAGCCAACCAACGCCGAACGGACGGTCTTCATCACGCAACCGGTAGTCGCGCTTGACCAGGATGACATCGCCGTCCCACACCGAGGCAAAACGCGCCTCGTCGAGGATAAGCGGCGCTTCCTCGTTGCCGTTCGGATCACGCAGGATCACGACTGGAGGCCACCCCGGCAGATGTTCCTCGGCGCGCAGCAGCACCATCGCGGCGCCGTTGCGTAACCGCACGATGGCCGGCAGCGCCGGCCCCATCCTGAAAAGATCGTTCCATCGCAGTCGCGTCGCCTGAGCGCGCAGCCCCGCGGCATAGGCAATGCGTAGGGTGTCTGCGACCGATACGTCGCGGGCGAACAACTGGTGATCGCGAATGACCTGTTCCTTGGACAGGTGCACGCCACGATGTCGGGCGACGATAATCAGGCTTTCGAGCAGCGCCGAGGACGCCGGCACAGCGTCAAGCGGCTCTACGGACGGCGGATCGTTCAAAGCGAGAGTCACGGTCTGCACCATTTCATCTGGGCCGTCGGCGTCTTGGCGTTCGGCATCTTGGCACTCCGGCGGCCATCAGGCGACCGGGCAGTCGTGCGGGAGGGCATCACCCGCGCGACGCGCACGCGCCGTGCTATCAAGCAGTCCGCGCGCGAAGGGCAGGCTCAGACTGACGTGCGACGATCGGTGCGCCGATCGACACTTCAGTCACGAACATATAACCGCGCCGAAATTCGGTTTTAATGAGGCGCTGCGCGGCAAGCCCACCAAGGGAAGCTATTTTCTTGCGCAGCCGCGTGACAATCACGTCTACGGCGCGGTCGCTGTTGTTCGGCCGATGTGGCCCATAAAGCGCGTCGGCCAGTGCATCGCGGGTGCATAGCATCCACGGGTTGCTCACAAAATGAATCAGCACCCGATTTTCCGAAGTCGTGAGTTTTATACTCGCTCCATCGGGGCCGGTTAGCGTGTTTTCATGCGGCTGAAGCGTCAGCTCGGCAAAAAATATCGGCTGAGTCTGAGCCGCTTCGCTCAGCGGCGACGAGCCTGAATCACGCGATAGTTGAATGATTTTCTGAACCGTCTGGTTCAACGCCATGATATCGACTGGGGCGGCCATGCATTCCGCGGCGCCGGCAAGGCAATATTCCCGCATCTGCAAGTCGTCACCGCCGCAGACCACAAGAATGGGAACACCGCTGCGTCGCCTGATCTTGACGATCGCCGTCGTCCCTTGGCCGCCGGTATGCGTCAAATCGAGTACAACGACATCCGGGTTGTACTGGCGAATAACATTAAAAAACCGCGCCTCAATATCAGCGGCGCACGTCGCATCCCCGACATCCGCATCCGCGGAACCTGGGATCGACAAATCTTCCCGTGCCACGACTATCGTCGATGCTCCCATCGCTCCCGTCTATTTGCTAAGTGGCGGACGCAAGTGTGATCGGCCTGATTCTGAAATTACAGGCATAAGCCCCGAGAAGCAAGTCGCCTCCAGAACATGTGATGCGGCCCTTTTTCACAGAACCAGTCATAGATGAAAAATACGCCGACATGGCTCGCTCTTATCGTTAGCGCTCGCTCTTATCGTTAGCAATGTGCGCAGAACAACGCATGTTAACGCGTTTTACACCCATTCGGTGACGGCAAGGCCCTGAAGTGAATGTCGTAAACCGAATACACTTTCCCGCATTGTCACCTCGTTCACCGTCGATACGGATTTACCGACGGCGCGGCGAGGCCTCATTAGCCAGCGGCGATGTAACATCGGCAAAAGTCACATTCAGCGAGGTCATCACGTCGATCACTGTTGGTATTCCGGACGCGAGGGCTTCCTGCAATGCCGGGGCCAGCGCTGCCGGATCGCCGATCCGCTGCCCGCGGCAGCCCATCGCGCGGGCGATGCCTGAGAGATCGAAATCATTGAATTCCGCGGCAAATGGCCCCGACCCGTGCAACACCCAGCCAAGCGCCTTATTGTTAAAAACGACCACAACGATTGGAATATCCTGTTCGAGCGCCGTCATCAGCCCGTTCATCGTCATGGCAAAACCGCCATCGCCGACGACTGCGACAACCGGCCGCTCGGGATGGACCAGTTTTGCCGCCAATGCCGCCGGAATGCCAAAGCCCATCGGCCCTGACCCTGCAGCTTGCAGAAAACCGCCGGCTGCCTTGGTTTGATAGAAATGCGTCATCAGGATGCGGTTTTCGCCAGCATCACAGGTCACGATTGCGTTCTCTGGCAACACCCGCATCAGCTCGCCGATAACCCGCTGCGGCAGGATCGGCTTGTCGTCGGCCGTGTAGGCCGGTGAATTGAAAAACCCATGCGTCGCGCGATGCTGTCCGACACGGCGGATCGCAGCCTCCCCGCGTTCGGCCGCGCGCGAGCGTAGCGCATCTCGCAACTGCGCCAGGGCTTCACCCGCATCGCCAAGCACAACGGTTTCGGCCGGGAAGTTCCACGAGGCGTTGCGCGGCTCGATATCGATCTGCACAAAAATCTGGCGGGTCGGGTCGAGCAATCTGCCGTTTTCCCAGGCAGTATCACTCGGCGACAGTTTCGAGCCGACCACCAGCACCAGGTCAGCGTCGCCGATGCAGGCATTGGCGGCCGCCGTGCCGAACGTCCCGAACACGCCGAGCGCCAGCGGGTGAGTCTCAGGAAAAACACCTTTGCCAGCCGCCGTCGTACCGACCGGGAGCCCGGCCAGTTCGGCCAGTTCCCGCAGTGGTTCATAGGCCTGCGCGATGCGCACCCCGTTGCCGGCGACGATCACCGGGCGCTCGGCCGCCAGGATCCGCTCGGCCGCGGCGGCAATCTGCGCCGGATCAGCCGGCGACGGCGCGGGGGGCAGATAGAAACGCGTCGGGTACAGCACCGGCCGCGAGTCAGGCGACACCGAGCCGGCCAGCGCATCATGGCTGAACAATACCGCGACCGGTCCCGGCTGCCCCGCCAGGGCATGCTTTATCGCAAGCTGGGTGGCCTGCACCGCCGCGGTCGGCTCCTGCGCCTGCATCACCTGCTTGGTGACGCCGCCAAAGGCGCGCCGTGCATCCCAGCTGCCGTAATCACCGGTCGCCTGCTGATAGGGAGCGTGCAACGAAAACCCCGGCGCATCGCTGAAATCGGTGAGCAATACCATCGGCGAACTCGACAGATGCGCTTCGAGCGTGCCGATCAGCCCGTTTCCCAGCACCCACGGACCTTGCCCGAGCATCACGCCGGGCCGCCGTGTCAGCCGCCCGTAAACTTCGGCCATGACCCCGGCCAGCGATTCCTCGCGCACGGTGACCATGCGTACCTGGTTCTGGACCTGGCTCAGCCCCGACACGATGCGGCCGGTGTGCCCGCCGGAAATACCGAAGACATATTCGATTCCCGCTTCCGCAAGAACTCGGGCGATCAGCACGCGAGCTGGCAGCTCCTCGGTCAGCATGCGCTCGACGGGCATCTCCGGCTCCCTCCCTTGCGGTGCTCAAAATTTAGCCTCGCATGGCCTCTGATTACAACGCATGTGCGTGGATTTCTGCTCAATCAAGAAAGCGCCGCCACTGTGCCGACTTCGTCCCCGTGGCCCGCGACGTTACTTTGGCGGATAAGGTTGCACGTTGGCGGATAAGGTTCCTTCGCCCTGCGGGGTTCGGTGTAACCCCGAATGGAGACTTTATGATGTCGAACGTACGGCTATTTTCTGGCGGGGATTATCGCTTCGTCCCCGGGCCCTTCCAGTATTCCGGCGGTGTCGCCGCGGAACCCGGTTTTACGGTCGAGCGGGTGCGTTTCGCCCGTCTGCTGCCAATGGCGGAAGGATTTGCCGCGATCGAGGCCCATCTAGCCCGGCTCGGGCGCCCGATAACCGCCTTTTGCGCCTGCGAACTGCGCTCCCCTGCGCAATTCACCGATTCCGGGTTCATCGCGTTCAACCGCACTTATGTAAAGCGGCTGGCGGCATGGGGCATCTTTCGCGACGAGGTGAACCCGGTGGCGCGCTCGAATGTCTGTCCCGAAATCGCGGCACCCGCGGCGCCTTGCTTCTATGCCTTCTGCTATACCATGCCCGACACAAGCGCCGCGGCACGCGGCTTTGTTGTTGCCGGCAGCGGCGAGGCGCGCGAAGGCGCGGGCAGCTATCGCGACCGCATCATCCGGCTAGGCGATCAATCCGCCGACGGGATGCGCGACAAGGCGCGATACGTTTTGGGCGAGATGGAGCGGCGGTTGGCGGCGCTCGGCTTCGGCTGGCCGGACGTGACCGCGACGCAGCTCTATACCGTGTACGATATCCATTCCGTCATGGCCGACGAGATCGTCGGCCGCGACGCCGCCGCCGGCGGGCTGACCTGGCATTACGCCAGGCCGCCCGTGCAGGGCCTCGATTTCGAAATGGACGTTCGCGGCCTTGCGCGTGAACTGGTGATCTAACCGTCCTGGCCTGCTGCGGCGCGGTGCGCCTGCGCCGCCGCTTCCCAATTGCGGCCGTCAAAAAAGCGGCTCGGCGTCAGGTCTGCCGGATCGATACCGTCGAGGCAGCGAGCATTGACGGTGATCCGGTGCGGATACAGGCGTGGCACGCCGAACGAATGGATGCCGCAATGCCGGCAGAAGATGTGCTGCGCCATCGCAGTGTTGAACTGATAGGTTGTGAGCGCGTCTTGGCCGCTCAACAATTCGAAATCTTCCCGCGCCGCCCCAAGATGCAAGATGCCTTTCCTGGTGCAGACCGAGCAGTTGCATTCGCCGATCGCCGCGAGGTCGGCGCGGACGCGAAACCGTACGCGACCGCAATGGCAGCCTCCTTCGTAGGTGCCGAGCATTTGCGGTGCCTCCTCATTGCCGGTCGTCATCAAGTGGCCAGCTTAGCGTGCCATGCGCCGCAGCACGAGAACGCCGGCCAGCCCCGCAGTCGAAAGCACCGCCATGAAGGGATAGGCCGCCCCGCCCCAATCGGCATAAAGGGCACCGGCAACCAGCATCACGAGACCGCTGCCAAAACCGGCCGACAGCGCCGAATAAAGCGATTGCGCGCTGGCCGCCGCGGTCGGCGGAACATTGCGCGCCATGAAGTGCATGGCGCCCAGATGGCTCGCACCAAATGTGGCGGCATGCAGCAGCTGCAGCGCGGCGGCAGCGCCAAGCCCCGGCAGCACGCCCATCAGCGACCAGCGTAGAATGCCGGCAACCCCGCCCAGCGCCATCAGCCCGAGCGGACCCAGCCGCGCCACCAAGGGTGCGCTGTACCAGAACAGCGCAATCTCGGCGACAACCCCTTCGGCCCACAGCACGCCGATCACGGTGTCGGAAAAGCCGAGATGGCGCCAATAGAGGGTGCCGAAACCGTAATAAAGCTGATGGCTGGACTGCAGCGCCGCGGCGCTGATGACAAAAACCCAAAAGCGGCGGTCGGTGACAAACCGGCTCAGTTCCGACCAGCGCGGCCGCGACGCGGCCCCGGTGCCCGTGCCTATGGCGCCCGTGCCTATGGCCCCCGTGCCGGCGGGAATGCCGATGCATGCCGCAAGCAGCCCGCCTGACGCGGCCAAAACCAACAGCAGCACATGATTGTCCGCCCTGCCTTGCGGCGGGTATGCGGCCAGCGCCACGCCGCTGCCGATCGCGGCGACGATAAAGCTGACCGATCCCCACACCCGGACGCGGCCGTAATCAAGCCCCTCGTCGCGCACCGCGGCGAGCGTAATGCTGTCGCCAAGCGGCATCAGGGCCGATTGCGCCATGCCGGCAACCAGATTGACCGCCAGCAGCAGCCAGAACCCGGCGACCGGCCACAACCCGGCATAAGCGGCGCAGGCGGTGGCGGCCAGCGCGATCATCACCGCCCGCCGCCGCCCGAGCCGATCGGCGAGCGCGCCGAACGCCGGGGTCGCCGCCACCTTCGCCCAGATCGCGGCGGCGAAAACGCTCGCGATCTGCCGGGCGTCGAGGCCGCGCCCGGCGAGCCAGACCGGCCAGAACGGCAGTTGCACGCCGACGACCAGAAAACTGGCGGCATAGAACAGGCTGAGCCGTCGCGCCGTTACCCGAGAACGTCGCGGCAACACGATACTTGTCATCCGGTTTGGCCTCGACGATCCGCGCCTTCGTGCTTATGTCGCGAACGTGCTGGTAAATCTGAACCAGGTGAGCGCGCTGGTGTCGGTGGTCATCATCGACGTCGTGCTTGCCGGCGACAATGCGATCGTGGTCGGGATGGCCGCCGCCGGTCTGCCGGCGCGACACCGGCGGCGCGTTATTGCCTCTGGTATCGCCGCGGCGACCGTGCTGCGAATTTTGTTCGCGGCGCTGACGATGCATTTGCTGGCGATCATCGGCCTGACATTCGCCGGCGGCATCCTGCTGCTGTGGGTGTCGTGGAAAATGTATCGCGAGCTATGCGACGCGCGTCATATACCGGTGCCGGCCGGAGGTGTCGCGGCACCCCCGCGCCGCCGCCCCAAAACCGCCACCCAGGCGATGGGGATGATCGTGCTTGCCGATCTGTCGATGTCGTTCGACAACGTCATCGCGGTCGCCGGGGTGGCGCGCACGCAATCCGACCCCTGGATCCTGGTCATCGGGCTGGTCCTGTCGGTGGCGCTGATGGGCATCGCCTCAACCTATATCGCCCGCCTGCTCGAACGGCTGTTCTGGATTTCGTGGGTCGGGCTCGGCATCGTCACCTTTGTCGCGTTGCGGATGCTATGGGACGGTTCGGCGCAAATCCTTCACCATACCGCTTCGCTTGGGTTTGGCGCGTCGTAGCAACCTGGACTAGGGCCTGCTTCCAAACGAATGGCCTGTTGCAAACGAATGGTCGCTCATAAGACGAACTGCGTTTGTGTCACCACCGCCACGAGCTTGCCATCGCTGGTGGTAATTCGGGTTTGCCAGACCATCGAGCGGCGGCCGCGATGCAGCGGCGTCGCCTCGCCGGTGACGCGCGTCCCCAGCGGCGCCGCTGCAATGAAATTGGTCTTGCTCTCGATCGTCGCGGTGCGGCCCCCTTGCGGCAGATTAAGGACGGTGCCGGTCGCGCCGAGCGTATCGGCGAAGGCCATGATCGCGCCGCCATGCAGCACGCCGCGGGTGCCGTTGCACAATTCCGGACGCACGCTCAGTTCCGCGACGACGCGTTCAGGTTCTGCGCTGACAAACTCGATGCCGAGCAACGCGGCAAAAGGCGGCATTCGGTCCTTGATTTTCGCAAGTGCATCCACGGTGCAATCTCCTTACCCACCGATACCCTTGCGAGATCGGCGCTGCGCATTGTCTTATCGCCGCGATTATCTGTAAGGACGCCTGCGTTGACCAATGCCGTGTTGCCTGACATGCCGAACAGTGCAATTCCTGGCCATGCAATTCCTGGCCATGCAATCCCCGGCCCGAGCGCCTGGCAGCGTGCCGATTTGCGCAGCGGCGGCTACGAGATCACGCTGACCAGGCCGTGCCTCGACGAAATCCGCCGTGCCGCCCATGAGATCGGCGCCTTTCCGCTGCCGACGATCGTCCGGCGACCGGAGGAAGTCGCGATGCCGCATTGCGCGGCGGCGATGGCGCAGGTCCGGCATATTCTCGACCACGGCGTCCGGTTTGCGATCGTCGACCGCCTGCCGCTCGCCGACCTCAGCCTGGAGGCAGCGACCGCGATCTACTGGCTGCTGTCGTCAATGGTGGCGCGGCCGGTGGCGCAGAAGCTCGATGGCACGCTGATCTACGATGTGCTCGATACCGGCCGGGCCGCGCTGCCCGGCTCCGGCGTGCGACCGGACCAGACCAATATCGAGCTGAAATTTCATACCGACAATTCCTACAACACGACCCCGCCGGATTATGTCGTGCTGCTGTGCCTGCGCCCGTCAAAGCAAGGCGGCCACAGCCGGGTCGCGAGCTTTCATACGCTGCACAATGCGCTGCTGGCGCGGCGGCCGGACTGCGTGGCGCGGCTGCACCGGCCGTTCTGGTTCGACCGACAACGCGAATTCCACGTCGGCGAGGCACCGGTCTTCTCCGCTCCGGTGTTTTCGGGCGGCGCAGAACTGCATGCCCGCTTCAGCGCTCACCAGATCCGGGGCGGCTATGCCCTCAAGGACGAGGCGCTTGACCCGGAGGGTGCGACGGCAATGCGCGAACTCCTCGACCTGTTCGAAGACGAAACCCTGTCCGCCGATTTCGATCTGGAGCCGGGACAGATGCAGTTTGTCGACAACCGCGTGCTCGGCCATAGCCGCACCGCCTTCGAGGATTTCGCCGAGCCCGAACGCCGCCGCCATCTCGTGCGCCTGTGGCTGCGCGACCACGGCCGGCGCAGCTATACCGGCTAGGGAGGAGACAGAATGACAGCGGCCCGCCCCGCCAATATCGACATCGATGCCGCGCTTGCCGAAGCGCAGGAACAGTACGGCGCGCGCCATCCCAAAAGCCGTGCACAATACGAGGCGGCCTGCGTGGCGTTACCGGGCGGCAATACCCGCTCGGCGATTTATGCCGAGCCGTTTCCGCTGACGATGGTGCGCGGCCAGGGGGCGCATCTGTGGGATGCCGACGGCCACGAATACGCCGATTTCCTGTCCGAATTCACCGCCGGACTTTATGGCCATTCGCACCCGGCGATCCGCAAGGCGATCGACGAAGCGCTCGACGGCGGCATCAATTTCGGGGCGCATGGCGCCGCCGAAGCCAAATTCGCGGGCGCGATCCGCGACCGCTTTCCGTCGATCGACCTGGTGCGCTTTACCAATTCCGGCACTGAAGCCAATCTGATGGCGGTCAGTGCCGCGCTGGCGATCACCGGCCACAAGAAGGTGCTGGTGTTCGCCGGAGGGTATCACGGCGGCGTGTTTTATTTTCGCGGCAAAGGCAGCGTTATCAACGCACCGTTCGATTATCTGCTAGGCACCTATAACGACATCGAGGGCGTCCGCACGCTGGTCGCACCGCACAAAAACGATCTCGCCGCGATCCTGATTGAGCCGATGCTCGGCGGCAGCGGCTGCATTCCGGCGAGCCGCGAATTTCTCGCCGAGTTGCGCGCGCTGGCGAGCGAAACCGGCGCGATCCTGATCTTCGACGAGGTGATGACCTCGCGCCTTGCGCCGGGCGGTTTGCAGGAAGTGCACGGCATCACGCCCGACATGACGACACTCGGCAAATATGTCGGTGGCGGCATGAGTTTCGGCGCGTTCGGCGGCCGCGGCGATTTGATGACGTGGTTCGATCCGCGCAACAAAAGCGGCTTTCAGCACGCCGGTACGTTCAACAACAACGTGCTGACGATGAATGCCGGCTATATCGGGTTGAGCGAGGTCTACACGCCCGAGCGCGCCCGCACCCTCAACAGCTTCGGCGACGGATTGCGCGAGCGCCTCAACGCAATTGCGCGGCGGCACGGACTGGCAATGCAGTTCACCGGCATCGGCTCGATGATCGGCGTACACATGACCGGCATCGCGATCCGCAACGCGGCCGACGCGGCGCAAGGCCATGCCGGGCTGCTCGACCTGTTTTATTTCGACCTACTGGCGCGCGGCATCTGGTTTGCCAAACGCGGCATGATGGCATTGTCGATCGAACTCGACGCCACGGATGGCGACAAGCTCGTGGCCTCTGTCGAGGAATTCGCCGAGAGTCGCGCGCGGCTTTTCGAGGGAGCGCAGATGTGAGCGACGCCCGCGCCAATTACCGCGTCGCCTATTTCAACGGGCGCATCGTGCCGGAGCGCGAGGTCGTCGTGCCGTTTCGCGACCGCGGCTTCAAATATGGCGACGCCGCCTTTGACATGACGCGCACCTTTCATGGCCGCCCATTCAAGCTGTCGGAGCACGTCAACCGCTTTTATCGCTCGCTGCGCTATCTGCGGATCGATCCCGGCCTCAGTGCCGCGGAAATGGTGGCGATCAGCGAGGAGGTGCTGGAGCGCAACCGCCATTTCCTGACCCCCGATACCGATTTCTGGGTCGGGCAGCGCGTGTCGCGCGGGGTCGATGCGGTTGGCGACGAGGGCTGGGAGCATACCGGTCCGACCGTCATCGTCGAGTGCATTCCGTTGCCGCTAAAGGCGCGGGCGCGGCTGTTTCGCGACGGCATCGACATCGTCGTGCCACCCACCCGGCGCGTCGCACCCGAGATGCTGAGCCCACGCGCCAAGACGCATAATTACCTGAACCTGATCACCGCCGATCTCGAAGCGAAGGCTCAGGACCCCGAAGCATGGTCCGTCCTGCTCGACGCACAAGGCCACCTCGCCGAAGGCATCGGCAGCAACATCTTTATTGTGCGTGACGGTACCGTGTTGACCCCGCATGAACGCTGGGTCCTGCCGGGTGTCAGCCGCGAGACGGTCATTGCGCTGTGTGGCGAGGCCGGCATCGCCTGCAGCGAGGCCGATCTCGACGTATTCGATGCGGCGACAGCCGACGAGATCTTTATGACCTCGACCAGCCTGTGCATCTGTCCGGTCCGCAGCATCAGCGGCCGCCTGCTACCGGTGCCGCTTCCTGGCCCGATAACAAAGACCATTGCGGAGGCCTACGCGCGCTCCGTCGATTGCGATTTCACCGCCCAATACCTGCGGCATTTGAGCTGATACGGCGGGAGTTCCGCGCCTCAGCAGAAGCAACCCTGAACTTGGAATCAAAACCGGGCGCAGCAAGCTGCGCCCGGTTCTGATTTAGCGGCTTAGTGACCGCTGGGCCGCGGGCCGCCCATCGACGGCGCGGGGGCCGGAGCCGGAGCCGCCATCGGGGCGGGAGCTGACATCGGCTCCGGGGCTGGTGCCCCACCGCCCGACGAATACCCTCCCGCAGGATGGTGGGCCCGGTGATGCACCGGGTGGTGATGGTGACGATAATGATGATGATAACGATGATGGCGATGGTGCCGGTAATGATGCACCGGAGCAGCCGGAGCGACGTACGGCTCTTCGACCGGAGGCGGTGCCGGGGCAGCCATCGGAGGCGGCGGCGGCGGCGGGGGTGCCGGCGGCGGCGGGCTGGAGCACGCGGCGAGCAACGCCAGAGCGGAAACAACAAAGAACGGCTGAGCTGACTTAATCACGGGTCTCTCCCAAGCTGACCGGCACCATAATAATAACGAAGCACATAGCATTTCCACTCATACGACTAAAGCGATGAATTGAGCATAGCCGTCGGTTGACGGCAGACTGCGTCGTTTTCGCGCTACAGTAAAGGCCTACCCGCATTTCGAGAGCGATGCCGCAGCGAATCGGTCAGTGCCGCGCCGCCGCGTGGCGCAACCGATAGTGCGCCCCGACCGTCGCCGGCGCGTCCGCCGCGACGATGTCGCGGCCAATCAGATCAATGAGATGCGCCAGCACCGAGCGGCCCGCGGCACGCCGCAGATTGGGGGCGAGGCCAACATAAAGCCGCTCGACCATCGCATCGACCGTCTCGTTTCCGGCTTTCAGGCAATCGATGATTCCCGCCTCGCGCTCGCGGCGGTGCGCGATGAACGCCCGGACATGCCGCGTCGGCTCGGTGATCGCCGGACCGTGCGTCGGCCAGTACACCGCGTCGCGGCGCGCCAGCAATTTATCCAGCGATGCCATATAGCTCGCCATGTCGCCATCGGGTGGCGTGATGACGCTGGTCGACCAGCCCATCACATGATCGCCGCTGAATAGAATGCCGGCGTCGGGCCACGCAAAGCACAGATGATTCGAGGTGTGGCCGGGAGTGTGGACCCCCTCGATTCGCCACTTGCCGCCATTGATCCCGTCGCCGTCCTGGACGACGACATCAGGAACAAAATCCCAATCGCCACCCTCTTCGCCGCCGGCCTCGCCGCGCCGTCCGCCGGCATGCGGACCAAAACCGTAGGTTGGGGCGCCGGTGGCTTCCTTCAGCGCCTTTGCCGCCGGCGAATGATCGCGATGCGTATGGGTGACGAGAATGTGAGTCACCCGCTCATTGGCAAGGCTGGCCGTCAGCGCATCGATGTGCTCGGCAAGGTCGGGCCCGGGGTCGATCACCGCGACCTCGCCCTCGCCAATCACATAGGTGCCGGTGCCCTTGAAGGTAAATGGGCCCGGGTTGTTGGCGACAATCCGGCGAACCCCCGGTGCCACTGGCTCGAGCTTGCCGTATTCAAAGGTGATATCGCGACGGTAGGGAATTTCGACGGCCATCGGAGTCCTTCAGAGGGCGATTGCGGCAAGGGGTATCGGCGGCGATGCCGATAGCCCTTACTCCAACCCTCCCCCGCTTGCGGAGGAGGGGGGCATCTACATCCGCGCCATGCGGGCGGCGCGGCGCTTTTGATAAGCCGCGGCGGCCGGTCCGGTGGGCGCTGGAACATCGAGCCGCGGGTTCGAGCGGCGGGTTTCCCAATCCCACGCATCGCCGCCCATCTGATAGCTCTGCTGGCTTTGCGCCGGGTTGCGGTTGATCAGCGGTCGCGCGTAAAGCGGGTGCGTCATGCTGCGAATTTCGTGCTCGATCTCGAACAGCGGCTCGTTGGTGTCGACATCGACGATGGTTTCCCAACGGTACTGGTAGGCGTTGCTTTCCTCGGTCAGCAGCTCGCGCTTCGCCAGTTCGTCGTAAGCGCCGGAGAAATCCTGCACATAGACCTGGATGTGGTGGCCGTCATAAGGCTTCTGCTGTTCCTGCGTCTCCTTGAAGCGCAGCTCCTGCCGGTGGCCGACGCCGATCACCGCGGTCTTGCCCGCGCCGTTGCCTTCGACCCGGGTCTGCGCGCTGAACAACTGCTTGTAGAAACGCTCGATCCCCGCGGCCTTGCCGGCCGGCACATCAAATTGGAGATAAGGCATGCCGAGATTGATCGCGCCGAAACGGTCCTCATCCGGAGCATGCATATTGAAGACATTGCCCCACGGGCAGATCACTTCGACGTAGTCGTTGTTTTCGGTAACCTTGAACTGAGTATCGGCGAGCGGCTTTTTGACGGTTTCGAGCCGCTGCAGCAGCGCTTCGCGGTCGGGCGTCACGAGGCCGATCGCGCCGCGCAGAACCCAGGGTTCGCCGGTCGGCAGGTGGAACTGGCTCTTGCCGACGTTGATCCACATATTGGCGAGGCCGGTGTTCATAAAGGGGTCGCGCGTCAGCCCCAGGCCCTGGACGTAAAACAGCGTTGCCTTCGCTTGGTCCGGGATCTGCAGGTTGACGTGCTCAAGCATCGTGATGTTGCCGAGATCTTCGGCTCTGCGATCATATCGTGCCATTTCCATCCCCTTGTTTATATCGAGATCAATGCGAGGAGTTTGCGTCGCCTGGTCCGCAATGACGGCTTGAATTGCTGATCACCATTTGTTGCGAAGTTCGCGGAGCCGCAAAAATACAGTCCGCTGATCCGGGTTTTCCGGCAGATCGGAAAATGTTTCACGCAGCCGTTTGACGACGCTCGGGCTGGTCAGCCGGAAGAATGTGTTGATTTCGCTTTCGAGCGCCAACGTTGTAACCAGCGCCTTGTTGGTGTCCTGCTTTTCCATGTCGGGCAGCATCGCCTTGGCGCGCGCATTGTCCGGCTCCCGGTCGAGCGTAAAGCGCAAATTGTTGGCGATGTAATCATGGCCGGGATAGATCAGCGTGTTATCCGGCAGTTTCGACAACTGCGCGGCGAACGTGTTGTAAAGCTCGTTCGGGTGGCCGCCATTGTGGCAATTGCCGGCGCCGGCGTTGAACAGCGTGTCGCCGCAGAACAAAGCCCTGACGTCGCCACGCGACAGCACGCAGATATGCGACATCGTATGGCCCGGCGTGTCGAGGCATTCGAGTTCGACGCTGCGCCCAACCTTGATCGTATCGCCGGCCTTCAGCCCGCGATCGATGCCGTCGATCTGATCCTTGGCATTGGCGTGCGCCAACAGCTTGGCATGCGTCGCGCCGATAACCTGGTCGTTGCCGCCGGTATGGTCGCGATGATGGTGCGTGTTGAGCACCTGGGTGATGTTCCAGCCCTTGGCCTTGGCGGCCGCGAGGCATTTCTCGTAATCGAGCGGATCAATCGCGAGCGCCTCGCCGGTTTCGCCGCATGCCACGAGATAATTGAAATTCCGCCCGGAATTTCCGGTCCAGATCTGTTCGACGATCATTCCATTTTCCTCAACTCAGCCGGCTAACTCAGCGGCAATGCGGCATCACTTCGGTCGCAAACAAACTCATCGTCTCACGCACCAGCGCGGGGTCCATCAGCCCGCCCTGGTTGAAGTAGCAGATGAACTCGTCCATGCCGTAGTCGCGCTGCAATTCGCGCACTCGCTCGACGCAATATTCCGGATCGCCAAACACGCCCATCTCGCGGTCGATATCGGAGAAAGTGATCCGGTCCATCCGCGCCAGCACCTGCTGGAATGCCTCAAAGCTCTTGACGTCGCCCTGCCCCAACGGCCGCAGCCGCTCGGCGGCTTCGTGCATAAAGCGCATCAGGCTCGGCTCGCATTCGGCCCGCGCCGCCTCGCGGCTCCTGGCGACATGCACCGGGAACGCCAGCGCTGTATTGCCGGGCTGGCCGGCGAGGCCTTCGCGATAGATGCCGAGCCCTTCCTTGAGCTTGTCGGGCGGGTTGATCATCGGCGTCGCAAAAATCGGAAATTGCCGCCGTGCCGCGAATGGAAATGTATCCGGGCTGTTGGCGGCGATGCGGATCGGCGGATGCGGCGTCTGCAACGGCCGCGGCACGATTTTCAGGTCGGCGGCGCGGAAATACCGGCCCTCGAACGAAAACGACTCCTGTGTCCAGGCACCGATCAGAAAATCGAGCGCCTCGTCGAACCGCGGGCGGCTTTCCTCCTGCGGGATATCGTAACCGGCGTAATGCAGCGGCGCGGTGCCGCGGCCGACCCCCAGTTCGAGCCGGCCATTGCTGAGAATATCAGCGATCGCGGCTTCCTCGGCGATCTTTACCGGGTTGTGCAACGGCAACAACGTTACCGCCGTGCCGAGGCGAATGCGCGTCGTGCGCTGCGCCGCCGCCGCCAGGACCATCAAGGGGTCGGCAAGGATCGAAAAGCCGCGGCTGAAATGCAGTTCACCAAGCCACACCGTATCGAACCCGATCCGATCACCGAGTTCGATTTGCGCCAGGATATCGTGAAAGCGCTGATGCTCGGTGTAGCCGGGTGCGCACGGCAGTTGGTCGAAAAACCCGAAGCGCATGCCCGTCCCCCATCGTGGTTATTGGGCGTGGTTATTGGGCGCGGTTATTGGGGAATATCCGCCGCACGCGGCTTAACACGCCGCAAGCGCAGCGGGCAAGCCGCGATTCGGAACCGCCGCCGGCGGCGGGGCAATGCCGTCGCCGATTGCGCCGTCCGGTACGCGATGACAAGGTGCGGTCATGGATGAGGATGTACTCGGACTGCCGCACGGCGCTTTCGACAAGATCGACGGCGAGGATGACGAGGCGTTCTACGAGCCGCCGCGCCTCGTCTATCACATCGATGACGGTGCGGTCGCCGCGCTGACCGAATTCTACCGCACGACATTGCCGGCCGGCGGCGTGGTGCTCGATCTGATGAGCAGCTGGGTCAGCCACCTGCCGCCCGGGATCGACTATGCCGAAGTGATCGGGCACGGCATGAACGCGGCCGAGCTGGCCGCCAACCCGCGCCTCGCCCGCTGGTTTGTGCAGAACCTCAATCGAGACCCTGTCTTGCCGCTCGCTGACGCCAGCATCGACGCGGTAACCATGTGCGTATCGATCCAGTACCTACAGCGGCCGGTCTCGGTGTTGCGCGAGGTCGCTCGCGTGCTGCGCCCCGGCGGCATCGTTGCGATCAGCTTTTCAAACCGCTGCTTCTGGACCAAGGCGGTCGCAATCTGGCGCGGTCTCGACGATGAAGGCCATGCCCACCTCGCCAAACTCTATGTGCAACATGCCGGGTTCGCGGCCGTGGAAACGCGCCAGCTCGCTGAATGGGTCGAGGATGCCAGAGATCCGCTGTTCGTCGTCTTCGGACGGAAGGATTGAAATTCCGGCGGGAACCGCGAGGGCTTCCGCACGGAAATGAACCGGATTGCCAAGCGCTTTTTCCGACTCCTCATACCAGACCACGCGGCGCGCTACCCGCAGCAATGCGGGCGTGGCCGGCAAAGTTTTCATGGGCTTCGGTCCTGATCGTCCCGGCGGCCAAGCCTCGGCCATAACGCCAGTTGCGATCGTGGCAGAATATCCAGCCTTGGCGGAAAACCGGCGTTCCGGCACTTGCCCTCTAAGGTTGTGCCGTCCAATCGGTGATCCATAACGTCGACGGCGATTGGTTGCCGGTCGGCTGCAGCCCATGCAGCCATTTCGGCAGGATGAACGCATCGGACCGGAAATAGAGCGGCAGGGTCGGCAACTCGGTGGCGTAAACTTGTTGCGCCCGAGCCCACAGCACTTTGCGCTTCGCGGGGTCGAGTTCGACTTCAAGGGCGTCGATCAGCTTGTCCATCTCGGCGCTCTTGAAGCCGGCGGCGTTCTGCCCGGCGAAGCCGTTGGCGGCGTCGGGGATTTCGCTTGAATAAAGCGTCGAGCGCGGCACGTTTTCGGGCGCGCTGATCCAGGCATACATCGCCATGTCAAAATCGCGGTGCGGCACGGTTTCGCCGAACAGAACGCGGGCCGGCTCGTTTTTGACGCGAACGTCGACGCCGATCTTGCGCCACTGGCTCTGCAATACCTGCTCGACCAGCTCGCGGGTGCGGTTGCCGGATGTTGTCATCAATTCAAACGACAGCTTCTGGCCTTGTGCATTCTGCCGGACGCCGCCGGCTTGTGCCGTCCAGCCGGCTTCGTCGAGAAGAGCACCGGCGCGTGCTGGATCATAGGCATAATGAGGCGTATCGGCGCTGTATCCGGCGTCCAGCGGGTTGACGAAGCTGTCGGCCACCGGCTGGTGTCCGGCAAACAGCGAGCGGCTGATCGCCTCGCGGTCGATCCCGAGGATCAGCGCCTCGCGGACCCGCCGATCGGCCAGCACTGGTCGGCCGAGATTGAGATCGACATGCTCAAAGCCCAATCCCGGCTTGTACAGCACTTGAAACGCGCCGCTGTGCTGCTTGTCGAAATTCAGCGCCTGATCGATCGAAAAGCCGAGTTCGCCGGCCACCATGTCGATCGTACCCGACAGCAAATTGGCTTCGAGCGCTGCGGTGTTCTCGATCGTACGCACCGTAATACGATGGAAATGACCGGGCGGCCCGACCCAATGCGGGTTCGGTTCCAGCACGATGGATGACCCCGGCGCTACCTCGGTGATCCGGTAAGGACCGTTATAGAGGCCGGGGTTGGTCGGATCGGTGACGTATTTCGTCTTGATGCGATATTGCGCCGGGTCGGCAAAAGCGGTGCGCTCCAGGTGCTCCGGCAACAGCACGAAATCGTCGATCGCGGCAAAGTCGAAGGTCAGCTTGTCGAAATGCATCGTAAAGGTTTTGTCGTCTTTTACATCGATGGCGGTGATGCGGCGGTACATCTCGGCGTTGCCAACGCCGCTTTGCGGATTACGGCCGACCTCGTAAGTGAATTTGACATCGGCAGTCGTCACCGGTACGCCGTCGCCCCAGCTTGCGTCGGGGCGGATCGTGTAGGTCAGATCGATGCCCTTCTTTCCGTCGGGAAGATCGACCGGGACAGCGGCGCCATTGGCGATCGTCGGCACCGCCGTGCACAGTAGGCAGGCCAGTTTCCAATCGGCCCCGTAAGCGGTAAACGGCCGGACTGCCATGCCGAGCACATAGGTCTTGGCCAACATCGGGTCGATATCGGGGTTCAGGGTCGAGGGAAACTGCGTGATGCCGATCGTCAGCGTGTCGTGATCGGCGGCGGCATTTGCGGGCGCCATCAGAAGGATGACGCACATCACGAGAAAGCCCGCGTACCCGCCTAAGCACAGGCGCCAGCGGGCCAGTCGCGGCATCGACTTTCTGATTTCGCGGAACGCGATTGCTGTGTGCACCAAAAGCACCCGATGCTTGAACGTGAAACGCACCGGCCATATTATCCGGCGCCGGCGATGCGTTCGATCGCCACGACGATTCGATCGGAATACCGACAGTTGCGTTTTGACGGGAACGAACAACCGCGACTGCCGTTGTTGGGACCGAGCCCGGCAAGGACGCCCCGAGCACAGAGCGTGCCTTTGCAGCGTATTGTGCAACCAGAACTGCCACAGAGGACAGAGGCATGAAGCATCTCTTGAATGGCGTCGCGATCGCTGCGGCCCTGGTGATTGCCGGCCCGGTTTGGGCGCAGAATGCTCCGATGAGCCCCACGTCGCCGTCACAGCCCGCGGCAGCCCCCGGGGCGCCCTCGTCAGAAGGGGCGCCGATGGCCACACGGCAGCGGCATCGGCCGATGCGCCACCACATGGCGATGCACGGCAGGATGCACCGTCACATGGGCAAAATGCATGCGACGAGTCAGGACGATAACATGACCGACCAGCTCAACCGCGACGAACTTGCCCGCGTGCAAGGCGGGCCGGGCGGCGGCATGCCGCCGGGAGCGATGCCACCGGGCGGCATGGGGCCCGGCAGTATGGGACCGGGCGGCATGGGACCGAGCGGCATGGGACCGGGCGGCATGGGACCAGGCGGCATGGCGCCGGATGCATCGGGCCCCCGGCCGAGCGGTCACTAAGCTATCGCCACAGCCCGGACACAGGCTTTGGCATTCAAGGGGGCCGCAAGGCCCCCTTGTTGAGTCTGATGACGGGCCGCACGGTCCTAACGGCATCCAGCGGCCTGATTTGCAGAGATTGATTTCGGCCGCATCACGACAGTGTCGTCGTCCGTCGTTTCTCCTGCCGCGCCATCAGCGAGGCCGACAGCGCCACCAGTGCGACAACGAGGACAAGAAACAGGGTTGCAAGCGCATTGATTTCCGGCGTTACGCCGATGCGGACGCTGGAATAAACCGCCATCGGCAGCGTCGTCGCTGATGGTCCGGAAACGAAACTCGCGACCACCAGATCGTCGAGCGACATCGTAAAAGCGAGAAGCCAGCCCGCGACCAGTGCCGGGCTGATGCCGGGCAGCGTAATCCGCCACAGCACTCCGAACGGGCGAGCGCCGAGATCGAGCGCCGCTTCTTCGAGGCTGCGATCAAATCCGGCAAGCTGCGCCCGCACCAGAACTGCGACAAAGCAGGCGGTAAACGTCGCATGCGCGATCGTCACGGTGGCGAGGCCCCGGCCGTGCGGCCACCCAACCCAATCCTGCAGCGCGACAAACAGCAGCAACAGTGACAGCCCCAGAATGATTTCCGGCACCACCAGCGGCGTCATCAGCATAAAGCTGAACAGCAGCCGGCCGCGGAACCGGGCAAACCGGTTCATTGCCAGCCCGGCGCAGGTTCCCAGCACCAGCGCGGCACTCGCCGCCATCACGCCAATTTCGAGGCTGGTCAATGCCGCCGACAGAAACTTGTCGTCGTCAAGTAATGCGCTGTACCAGCGGGTCGAAAACCCGCCCCAGATCGTCACCAGCCGCGAGCCATTAAATGAATAGGCCACCAATACGGCGATCGGCAGGTACAAAAACCCAAAGCCGAGTGCCAGCGTGGCGCTGCGAAACGCCGTGATGCCGCGGCCCCTCATCCTGCCTGTTGCCGCTCGATAACCCGCTGCGCCAATAGCAGCGGCAGCGTCACAACAGCGACCAATGCCATCGCAACGGCTGAGGCAGCCGGCCAATCGACATTGTCGAAAAATTCCTGCCACAACAGCTTGCCGATCATCAGCGTATCGGGTCCGCCAAGCAGGTCGGGAATCACGAATTCGCCGATCGCCGGGATGAACACCAGCAGCGTGCCGGCCGCGATGCCGGGCAGGGTCAGCGGCAGAACAACGCCGAGAAACACGCGCCACGGCGGCGCGCCGAGATCGGCAGCAGCTTCGACCAGCGCCTCGTCGAGCCGCGACAGGCTGCCGTAAAGCGGCAGGATCATAAACGGCAGGTATGAATAGACGAGGCCAAGCACAACCGAGAACCCGTTATAGAGGAGCGGCAGCGGCGTCTCGATCAGTCCGCCGGCGATCAGCAGCCGGTTGATCAGCCCGCTTGGCTGCAGGATCGCGATCCAGGCGTAGACCCGGATCAGAAAACTCGTCCAGAACGGCAGCATCACCAGAAACAGCAGCGCGTGCCGCGACACTGCCGGCGCTCTAACGATGGCGAACGCGATGGGATAACCCATCACCAGGCACAACAGCGTCGCCAGCCCGGCATTGGCGAGCGAGTTGACGTAGACCCTCAGGCAGCCTTCGGCCAGTTCGCGGTAGCTGGCGAACGTCGCGTGCGCCTGCCATCCGGCCGCCGTGTGGCGCAGCAACGGCTCGAACGGCGGGATCGCGTCGGCGCTCTCGGTGACACTGATGCCGGCGACCATCGCCAGCGGCAGCAGAAAAAACACCGCGAGCCACAGGAACGGCAATCCAATCAACAACCGCCGCTGCCAGATACCGATGCCCGTCATCGTGCTGACGGCTTGGGGTGGCGCTGGCTATGCCCGTCTGATCCCCTCCGAAAGTCGCCGTCATTGAAGGGCGGCGTCATCCGGCCAGCACCACGGCGTCGTGCGGCGTCCAGGTGCACCATATCGGCGCATCTCGCGGCAGGTCGAGGACGTCGGCACTGGACATGTGGGCACGCATCTTGCGGCCGGCGGCGGTCGTCAGATGGACCATCGACTGGCCGCCCTGATAGTCGATCGAGACGATCGTCGCCGCGAGCGCGAAGCCGGCCGGGCGGTTCCGCGACAGGTGCAGTTTTTCGGGGCGCAGGCCCAGGGTTAGCGCTGTTCCGGGTGGCGACATCGCGAGTGGTGGTAGCGGGATCGACTCTGCGGCATCCGACACCGCGAGCGCACCACCTCCGGCGACCACTTCGCCGTCGAACAGGTTCACCGCCCCGACAAAATCCGCGACAAAGCGCGAATTCGGCTGTTCGTAGATGTCGGCCGGGCGCCCGGTCTGGACGAGGCGGCCCTGGCGCATCACCGCGACGCGCGAGGCGAGGCCGAGCGCTTCTTCCTGGTCATGCGTGACGACCAGAAAGGTCGTCCCGAGCCGCGACTGGATGGCAGTCAGTTCAAGCCGGGTTTCCTCGCGCAGTTTGCGGTCGAGCGCCGCCAGTGGCTCGTCGAGCAGCAGCAACTTGGGCATTTTCGCCAGCGCTCGCGCCAAGGCGACCCGCTGTTTCTGGCCGCCCGACAATTCGTGCGGGCGGCGGTGCGCATAATCCGCCATCTGCACCAAGGCCAGCATCTCGGCCACCCGTGCGTCGCGGCGGCTGCGTTCCATCCCTTCCTGCTTCAGGCCGAATGCGATGTTGCCGGCGACATCGAGATGCGGAAACAGCGCGTAGGACTGGAACATCATATTGACCGGGCGGGCATAGGGCGGCATGTCGGTCATATCGACGCCGTCGATATGAATACGGCCCGCATCGGGGATTTCGAAGCCGGCAATCAGGCGCAGCAACGTCGTCTTGCCGCAGCCTGAAGGGCCGAGCAGCGCAAAGAATTCGCCGGCTTCGAGGCTCAGCGATACCTGATCGACCGCAACGGAAGCGGCAAACCGCTTGCTGACGCCGCTGATGTCGAGCACCGCCATCTGCCGCGCCGCTCAGCAACCGGATTTGACGCGGTTCCAGGCACGGGTGCGGGCGCGCTCGTAGGCGCGCGGCGCCGGCTGGTCGACGTACAGAACACGGCGTACCGATGCCGGCGGGTAGATGCCGGGATCATCCCGGATGTCGGGAGAGACCAGCGCGGTTGCCGCCAGATTCGGGTTTGGGTATGACACGGCGTTGCTGACTGCCGCGATCACCTCGGGGCGCAGCATATAGTCGAGAAAGCGGTGCGCGTTGTCGGGGTGCGGCGCGTCGGCCGGGATGCCGAGCATGTCGATCGACATCTGCGCACCCTGGCGCGGTACGCGAAAGGCGATATCGACCGGGCTCTCGGCTTCGCGGGCGCGGTTGCGCGCCTGGATCACATCGCCCGAATAGCCCAGCGCGATGCAGATATCCCCCGAGGCCAGGTCGTTGATGTATTGCGAGGAATGAAACCGCCGCACAAAGGGGCGAATATGGTCGATCAGCGCAATGGCGCGATCGAGATCGCCGAGGTTGCGGCTGACCGGGTCGATCCCGAGATAGGCCAGTGCCGCCGGGATGACCTCCTGCGGCGTGTCGAGCAGCTCGATGCCGCAGCGGGCGAGCTTTGCCGCCAGTGCCGGATCGAACAGCAGCGCAAGGCTGTCGCGCGGCGCATCGGCGCCCAGCACGCGGTCGAGCATTGCGGTATTGAAGCCGATGCCGGTGACGCTCCACAAATAGGGCACGCCATGCGCGTTGCCGGGGTCGGCGGTCGCGGCCAATGCCAGCATCCTCGGGTCGAGGTTTTTGAAGTTCGGCAGCTTGGCCTTGTCGAGCGCGAGATAGGCGCCGTCGACGATCTGCCGCGCCATGTACGGGCTGGCGGACGGCACCACGATGTCATACCCGGAATGTCCGGCGAGCAACTTCGCTTCGAGCACCTCGTTGCCATCATAGACGTCGTAGGTGACGGCGATTCCTGTTTCCTTCTCGAAATTCGCGATCGTGTCCGGAGCGATATAATCGGACCAGTTGTAGATGTGGAGGCGCGGCTCCTCCGCTCCGGCTGCCAATGGCCGTACCGCCAGCGTTAGAACGACGAGGCAAATCCGCAGCACGCTTGGCCAATTTCTCATTTCTCGGATACAGCAGCCGCACCGGCGATTGTCAATCGGGCGACAGCCGTGCCGACCCCGCGTGGCGCAATGTTTTGATGCCGGAGGCTTTCCGTTATTTTGCGGCGGCATTTATCGGGCTGTCGTGGAATGATCTTCATGCGTCTGGGGTTGACCGCCGCGGTTGCGGCTCTGTTGCTCGTCATCGTAAGCAGCTGCGTGCCACAGCAAAGCGAGAGCAAAACAGGACATCCCGACTTGATCATCGTGCGGGAGTTCACCTTTTCCCCGGGAGTCGTGACGCTCGATCCGAGTTTCGGCTTTTCGCTGAACCGCGGTTCGCCGGGCGTGCCGACACGCCAGCGTGCCGAATCGATTGCCCGCGCCGCGGCGTTCAACATTGCCGATACCGTAACCCAGCGCCTCACCAGCCTCGGTTACGATGTTGTGCAGTCGAGTGAGGCGGCGGCGCAGCGCGGCGGTCGCGCGTTGATCGTCACCGGCCGGTTTCAGCGGATCGACGAAGGACATCGCCGGCATGTCGGCTCGGAAAACGCCAGCGTCGTGGTCGATACCGAAATCGACATGCAGCCGGGCGGCGGGGCGGCGGTGCGGCTGATGAATTTCCAGCTCGATTCGCGGCGGGTGCCGCGCGGCACGGCCGGCGGCCGGGGGGCCAGCGTCAACGCTGCGGCCACCCGGGTCGGAAACGCGCTCGCCCACACCGTCAGCGAAACGGCACAGCTCAACAGATGGCCGGCCACCGGTCGCTGATGCTGCGATCCGGAGCGCGGCCTACAGTTCTCCTTCCGCCTTCAGCATGCCCACGGTGTTGCGCATCGCGTTGACGGTATCCTCCAGCTCGGCCTCGCCATGCGTTGCCGAGATCACGCCGCCGGGATGACTGCTGAGGTCGACCCCGTTGATCATCATGGCGAGCCGCATCTTGTGCACGGTGGCGGCATTGCGATCGCTCTTGAGCTTGGCGAGCGGGTATTGCAGCGGGTCGAACCGCGTCGGCGTGATCGCCATGCGCTCGGGGTTGGTGAACAATTCGAGCGATGAGAACGTGCCGTAAGCCGCCCACGGCACATGCTCTTCCTCGAACACCTCGTTGAGCCGATGCCGCAGATCGTCGCCAAAGCGGTTGGCGCGGGCGCACGCATCGGTGTCGCGCACGATGCGCAGGCAGGCGATGCCGGCCGCAGCGGAAAGCGGGTTGGCATTGAAGGTCCCGGGATGTGCGATCTTTTCTTTGCCTGCCCCTTTGGTGACCTGAAAATCGAGCAGGTCGAGAATGTCTTTGCGCCCGGTGACGGCACCGCCCGGCAGGCCACCGGCGAGAATTTTCGCCAGGGTCGTCAAATCGGGCCGGATACCGTAGGCCTCCTGCGCGCCACCCGGTGCGACGCGGAACCCGTTAACCACTTCGTCGAAGATCAGCAGCACGCCGTGCTCAGCGGTCAGCCGCCGCAATGCCTGCAGAAACTCAGGGGCGATGGGCAATTTTCCGCCATTGGCCCCCGTCGGCTCGATAATCGCGGCGGCGATATCCTTGTGCTGTTCGAGCAGCCGCGCCAACGCGGCCTCGTCATTCTGGTCGCACAGCAGGACATTACCGGCCACCGCGTCGAGCACTCCGGTCGTTGGGGTGCCGTCGAAATGGTTGGTGTGGCCCGACGTCATGTGGTCGTGCCAGCCGTGGAAATGATTGTTGAAGCGCACCAGCTTAGCCTTGCCGGTAAAGGCGCGCGCGAGGCGCACCGCCATCAGCGTCGCCTCGGTGCCCGATGAGGTAAAGCGTACCCGTTCGGCAGTCGGGATCAATGCCTTGACGCGCTCGGCCCATTCGATCTCAAGCTCGTGGCTGGCACCGTAATGAGTGCCGCGATCGAGTTGCGCGTGCACCGCCGCCATCACTTCGGGGTGGCAGTGCCCGAGCAGCAAGGCGCCGTGCCCGCCGAAATAATCGACATAGCAGCGCCCGTCGACATCCCATTTGCGCGGTCCCTGGGCGCGGTTGATGTATAGGCCGTAGGGTTCGATGTAGCGGGAATCATGGGTGATGCCGCTCGGGAATAGCTCGGCGGCGTGCGCCGCGCGCGCCGCCGAACCTGGAGTCGCGGCGCGGTAGGCGGCGATGACAGGGGAGTTCGTCGTCAGCGTGTCGGGCATGGGCAACCTCGGCGGCAACTGGTCTCGCGGATAGGCACTTTTAGGCCGCCGCCGCGTCACGACCAAGCAGCTTCACCGAGTTTCCGGAGCGCTTTTCGACAGACAAGCATGCAAAACCCCGTGACCTGGTCACCGGTACGGCTGCCTCGAGCGTCAGGAGTCGACCTCGCGGTCGGGGGTAGGCATTCTCTGCAACTGCAGTCGTCACTATAGATGCCGGGAGGGCGCAATGGGTCTCGCCGTCGCGATCCAGATGGATCCGATCGACACGATCAACATCGACGCGGATTCGACGTTCGCATTGGCGCTTGAGGCGCAGGCCCGGGGGCACGCACTGTACCATTACCTGCCGCAGGCATTGACCCTGCGGGACGGGCGGCTTTATGCGCGAGGGCGGCCGCTCGAGGTGTTCCGGCAATACGGCAACCACCACCGCTTTGGCGAGTTCGAGGAACTCGACCTGGCCGGCTTTGACATTGTGCTGATGCGGCAGGACCCGCCGTTCGACATGGCGTACATCACGGCGACACATCTGCTGGAATTGCTGCCGCCGGAAGGGCCGCTTATCGTCAACGACCCAGCATCGGTGCGCAACGCACCGGAAAAGCTGTTCGTTTTGCGTTTTAAGGAATTGATGCCGCCGACCCTGTTGACGCTCGACCCGGCCGAAATCCGCGCCTTCTGGGAAGAGCACGGCGATATCATCCTGAAGCCGCTGTTCGGCAATGGCGGCGCCGGCGTGTTTCGCCTGCGGCAAGGCGACGAAAACCTGAATTCGTTATTGGAAATGTACGCGCTGGTTCACCGTGAGCCGGTGATGGTGCAGCGCTATATTCCCGAGGTGCGCCGCGGCGACAAGCGCATCATCCTTGTCGAAGGGGAACCGATCGGCGCGGTGTCGCGCGTGCCCGCGACAGGCGAATCGCGCGCCAACCTGCATGTCGGCGGTCGCGCCGAGAAGACCACCCTGACGGCACGCGAACGCGACATATGCGCCGCGATCGGGCCGAGCCTGCGCGAACAGGGGCTGTTGTTTGTCGGCATCGACGTGATCGGCGACTATATGACCGAAATCAACGTCACGTCGCCGACCGGCATTCAGGAGATCGGCCGTCTCGACGGCGTCGATCTTGCCCCGAAAATCTGGGATGCGATCGAGGCGCGGCTGGCCGAACGCTCCAACCGGCGCCCGGCCTAGCCCCGGCCTCAGCCGAGGAACGCGGCGACCCGCTCGACAAAGCGTTCCGGCCGTTCGATCTCGGGATGATGGCCCGCTTCGGGGATCAGTTCGAAACGCGAGCCTGGGATCAGGGCACTGTACGCGCGGCCGTAATCCGGGCTGACGACCCGATCGCTTTCTCCCCACAGCATCAACGTCGGCATGCGAATGCGGCCGAGCCATTGCTTGAGTTGTGGGTTGTACAACAGCGGGTGCCACGCGTAGAGGCACAGCGCCTCCCAGTTGCGCGCATGGATAACCAGCTCCTCGTCGGTCATCGCATCGTAATCGGGACCTTTCGCCGGGTCGTGCCAGCTACAGCGCCGTACCTCCGCCGGGTTGACGTTGAACACGTCGAGGATGTCGCGGCTCTCGCGGTCGCCGATCTTGATGCCGACCGGGTCGACCAGGATCAGCTTGTCGAGCTTGTAGCTCGACGCCAGCGCCACTTCCGCCGCCAGCCAGCCGCCGAACGACAGCCCCATCAGGGTGATCTTGTCGTAGGGCAAATCCTCGATCAGTGCGAGGTAGAGGCGGACGAGGTCGTACATCGTGTCAAAATCGGTCGGGCGCGGGGTGTTGCCAAAGCCCGGCGAGGACGGCGCGATGATCTGCGCATGTTGGCCGAGCCGATCGAGAAACGGCGCCCGCGGATGCACCGTGTCCATGCCGTGCAGCAACAGCACCGGCGTCCCGCTGCCGCGCCGCAACACCTCCAAGTCGATCCCGTTGATCGTCATTCCGTCATTCGCCATGCCGCACATTCTCGTCTGAAATCGATACCGTCATCATGCCATGAAGCGGTGCTCAGGCGATATGCGCCTGGTGGCCGGCGGGCTGGCGATTCGTCCGCTGCGGCTCATTGTCCCGGTTGCGCACGACTCCGGAATTTGCCGAGACAGCCTGCCGCCGCAGCGCAGATCACGTTCCTGCGAAGAGCGCTTGCCGACGCGGCGGAGCGCCCGTACATTGATGGCCTCGGTGCAACATACAGAAAGGAGGTGATCCTGTGTCTATCGCCCAACCGCGGCCCACCGCTGCCGTGACCAGGATCCCTGCAATCGTGGAGATCCACGCCTGATACAGGCGACGGCGCGGCCGGTAAGGCCGCTGGGTTCGATGAAAGGCCGCCTTTCGGGGCGGCCTTTCTACGTTTGGATCGAGCCAGAGGCGGGAGGGCCGACACCCCTCCGGCCCTATGTCAGCACGGTCGCATCAGAGCTGTCGGTTTCGCGGCGATGCTGATTGTGGCCGCCGCCGATGAAATGCCCGACGGGTTTCAGCCCGTCGATGCGGTCGCACACGATCTTGATGATCGCCAGCATCGGTGTCGCGAGAATCGCGCCGCACACTCCCCACATCCAATACCAGAAGATGACGCCGAGCATCACGATGACAGGATTGACCGTGAACCGCGCCGCCAACAGCATCGGGGTCACCGTTTCGCCTTCCGCGACATGGATCAGCAGGTACAAGCCGGCCGGCAGAAACGCCTGCCATAGCGGATCGATCGTCACAAGGCCAGTGACCAGAAACAGCAGGACACCTGCACTCGGGCCGAGGATCGGCACATAGTTCAGCAGAAACGCGACGGTACCCCACAAAAGCGGGCTGCCAAGCCCGGTTGCCCAGGCCATGCCGGCCGTCGCGATGCCGACCGTCGCATTCATCCCGGTGATCGTTGCCAGATAGATCGAGATATCGTGTTCAATTTCCTGGGAGATATCGACGGCTTTTCGCTTCGACTTGAAGTCCGGGAGGATTTCGACAAAGCGCCGGAGAAACTGCTCGCCTGACACCAGCACGAAGAACAACACAAGCATCGTCGTAAAAGCACCGCTGACCACGGTGCGCCCGGTCGCCAACAGCCGCTCGGGAAGATCGCTGGCTTGCTGCACCGCGACCGCTTGCTGGCCATTGCCGCCGCCGTCCAAATTCTGAATATGCGACATCGCGCTCTGCAGCGACTTGATCGGCGTGCTGAGAAACCGCAGGCGCTGTTCGAGTTTGGGTAGGGTTTGCGGCAGGTTTGCGATCCAGTCGGCGATCGGGCTCGACAGCAGCAACCCGACAACCACAAACACGCTGACCAACGACAGCACGATCAGCAGCGCTCCGGCCGCGCGCGGGATCCGCAGCCGCATCAGAAACCGCAGGAACGGCTGAAAGACCGCGCTCAGCACAAAAGCGAGCACAACCGGCAGCACGATTTCAGCCGCAGCAAACGTCGCCGCCAGCATCGCCAGCAGCAGGAGCCCGCCGAGAAAGACAGTATCCAGCTTGATCGACGTTTGCAGGCTCGGAGCCTCGATTTCTCTCCCGCGAGGGCGGGAATCGGTCAATTCAGACATGTTCGGTCTCGACCAGCGCGCGCCCGCTTGCCGGGCGGCTCTCGCGATACACGAAACCGCGAGAGCGCCCGCTAGTTCCCCGCGGCCTGAAATGCGGCGCCGTCAACCGGCGGCGTCTTCGGGTTCCTCAAACGAAAAGCCGTGCGCTTCGAGATAGGCAGCAAAGCCGGTACCCTCGGGCGTCGCCGCCTGTCGCGCCTTGTCCTCTGACCAGCCGTAGAAGTCGGCGGTGCCGAATTGTTCGGGGTCGCGCTGGCGGTCGTGCAGCGAATGCCGGGCATCGCGGCGCCGGTCGTAACCCTCGACTTCGGCCGCTAGCCCCCGATCGTCGAAATGGTCGACATGCACCGTCGCCTCGAGCGGCAGGCGCATGCTGATGAACCCGTTTTGCGCCGGATAACCCAGGCACAACCCGGCGACCGGAAATACCTTGGCCGGCAACTCCAGGATATCGGCGACTGCGGCGATGCGGTTGCGCAGCACGCTGATCGGGCAGGTGCCGAGTCCCAAGGTTTCGGCCGCCAGAATGCAGGTTTGCAGGGCTAGCGCAGCATCGACCGTGGCGTTGAAAAACCCTTCGAGCGCGCCGTTATCCCGCGGAATGCCGCGCATCTCGCCAAGCCGGTCAAGCCGCCGCGCATCACCGAGAAACACCAGAAAGACCGGTGCGTTGCCAATCCACGGCATATCGGGAAACAGCGCGGCGAGCCGGTCGCGGCGCGCCGATTCCTGCATCCAGATGATCGAGGCTTGCTGAAAATCCGATTTTGACGACGCGGAAAACGTCGTGGCGAGCAACAGCCGCACGACCGCATGAGGAACCGGGCGATCCGCGTACCGGCGATGCGTGCGCCGCAGCAGGACCCGGCGCAGCCACGCATCATCCGGCGCGTCCGCACCGAGATCGACATCGACGCCAAACCGGGCGCGCATCTCCTCTTCATAACCGTGCGTCATTTACGCCTCGTCAGATTGAAGGCGAAACGGACGGAGACAGCGCCCCGATCATCGCTTCACCCTTTGAAGCGGGCCGAAACCGGGCGGGAGCATGCGCGGTTGTGGCCGGATCTGCGTCGCATCGCGACTGGAACTAGCCACCGCGGCGCGCCAGGAAGTCGAGGGTGGCCTTGACGCCTTCCGCTGCGTGCGTCGTCGCGACATGGTAGGAGTTGCCGGGCAGCACGACCAGCTCCGAATCCCGGATCTGCTGCTGCCAGGCGCGGGTATCGTCGACGCTGGCGAGGCCGCTTTGCTCGGTTGTCACGACCAGGGTCGGGCAGGCGATCTTGGGTAAATCGGCGCTGATGTCGACAACGGCGATCGTCGGCATAAAGCCGATCTGGGTGGACGCCGCGGTGCGCCCCATAAATTTGCACCACCACTCAAAGCCTTCCGCCGGAAAGGCGCTGCCGAGGCGGGCACCCATGTTCTGCCGCGCCCAGTATTCGACGCCGTGCTGTTCGAAATCGCGAATCAACTCCGGCACCTTTTCGGCGGCGCCGGGACGGCGCGGCGGCGGTGTGCCGATCACCGTCAGCGTCTTGACCCGCTCTGGCCGGCGGGCCGCAAAGGCGCGGGCGATCGTGCCGCCGATCTTGGCGCCGACGAGATGAAACCGGTCGATCCCGAGATGATCCATCAGCAGGCAGAAATCCTCGACCAGCCGGTCGAGGGTCCAGGGGTATTCACGGGGCATCGCCGTCGAGCGGCCGAAGCCGCGCATATCGGGACGCACGACGCTGTAGTGCCGCGACAGCGACGGCACCCACCCGTACCATGCCAACCCGCTCTCGGCATTGCCGTGCAGCATCAACACGGTTTCGGAGTTGCGCCAGGGATCGGTGAAATCATCGACCTCGTAATGCATGTCGAGATCGGCTGAGCGGCGAAAACTGGGCATGGCGCTTCTCCCTCGTGTGCTTTTCAGCATCAGCATAGCCGTTATTGCTGCCGAAGGGGGAGACGCGACGCCATACGGCGGCAGCCGAAAAATGACAGCGCCGCCGAAACCCGTTCGCGGGTCTCGGCGGCGCTTCGACGTGATGCTGCGCTGCGCGGTTATGCCGGAGTGATGTCGTCGGGTCGGCGACTGCGATCTGCCATGAACTGGTCGAACTCCGCCTTATCCTTGGCGTGGCGCAGGCGCTGCAGGAATTGCAGGAACTCGCGCTGCTCTTCTTCGAGACGGCACAGCGTTTCGGCGCGGTACTCGTCAAAGGCATGGTTGCCGCTGGGGCCGCTGCGAGCACCCGTCCCCCCACCGCCCCCATTACCTCCGTTACCGTCGGGGCGCGGACCCCACCAGCGCTCGGCCGCCGCCTGCATTCTATCCACGCGGCCTTGCATGCGCTCCATGCGCCGCTGCCAACGAGGTCCGCCCTGTGCACAGCATGCCATTCGACCACTCCCAATCAGATAACCCAAAACGAGGACCCCTAAAGGCCAGCAGATCATGAAGCTGACGATGGTGAGGCCGATCCAGGCCGGCTTACCGATATCGTCCAATCGGTCGGCAATCGTCATCGGAGTCCTCATGTTAATGTAATATACATTCACATTGTGGTGGCAGCATCAGCCTGTCAAGAGTGGCCCTAAAATTTTTGGCGGGTCATTGGGAACTGTCATCGGGCGCGCTGAGGCCGCGCAGATAAACCAGCACCCCGGCCTCCAGCAATTCCTCCGGGGTCATGGGCAACGGCCGACGGCCAGGGTCGCCGCGCGCAAACAGCGACGCGACGCCGTGCGACAAGGCCCAGATGTGCAGGCTCATCATCAAGGCGGGCGGACGGCGCTCGGCCGGCAACGTCGCGCACACGGTTTCGGAAGCCAGGCGCAGCGCCGCAAAAGCGCGCTCGGCGGCGTGACGCAAACCCGGTTCGGCATCGAGTGCGATGCCGGCTTCGAACATCGCCGAGTAATAGGCCGGCTCGTCTCGGGCAAACCCGAGATAGGCGCGGCCGATATTCTCGAAGGCTGCCATCGCCTCGGGCCGCCCGCCATTCCAGGCAGTTTTCAGTCGCTCCTCAAACAATTCGAAGCCACGCTGCGCGACATCGGCGAGCAAGGCGTCGCGGTCGCGGAAATGGCGATAGGGCGCTGCCGAACTGACCCCGGCCCAACGCGCCGCATCGGCAAAGGTAAAGCCGCCAGGACCTTTGCGCGCGATCAGATCGAGCGCCGCCTGGACCAGCGCCTCGCGCAGATTGCCGTGGTGATAGGTGCGCCGGCTGTCCGTCCCGCGCGCGGTATCGTCGTCAGACCCGTGACCTGACCCGCGATCCGATCCAGGGCCCGGTCCGCGGCCGGCCCATTTCATATGCCCGCCCGGTTCATAGGACAGCCCAACTCATGTGAATCCCTTTTACATCACCCTGCCGGCGATGCCAGGAGATTTCGCGGGCGGGGCGGTTTACGCGACGCGGGCGTCCTCGAGCATCATTTCGGACGCCTTCTCGGCGATCATGATGGTCGGCGCATTGGTATTGCCGGCCGGGACGCTCGGCATCACCGAGGCGTCAACCACCCTGAGACCGGCGACCCCGTTAACCCGCAAGCGCGGATCGCATACCGCCGTGGTGTCGACCCCCATATGGCAGGTACCGACCGGATGCAGGTTGGAGATCGCATTGCGGCGGATCGCCGTCTCGAAATCGGCGTCGGTCCGGGTCTGTGGACCGGGGATGATTTCCTCGGCGACATACGGAGCGAGCGCCGGCTGCTCGGTGATCTGGCGCGCAAGGCGCATGCCTGCGGTCAATGCCTGGAGATCATACGGTGTCTTCAGGAAGTTGAAGCGTATCGACGGCGCCGCCAGCGGGTCCGGGCTTTTCAACTGCACCGTGCCGCGCGCGTCAGGCCGCAGATGCACGGCGCTGATCGTAAAGCCGGGATGCGGATGCGGCACCGCGCCGCGGGCATTGCGCTCGGCAAAGCTCCACACGCTGAAGCTGAGCTGGATGTCCGGCCGTTCCAGCCGCGAGTCGCTGCGCGCAAAGCCCCCGGCGCAGATGCCGTTGCTGGTCAGCGGCCCCTTATGGAACAGCACATACTGCATGCCGGCAAACAGTTTCTTGGCCGGGCTGTTGGCGATGTCGTTGAGGGTGATCGGCTGGGTACAGCGATAGGCCAGCCGCACATAGAAATGATCCTGCAGATCGGCGCCGACCCCCGGCATATCGTGCACCACCGGAATGCCGAATTGCTGCAATAGCGCGCCCGGCCCCAGCCCGGACAGTTGCAGAAGCTGCGGCGAGCCGTAGACGCCGCCGCACACGACGATTTCGCCGGTGGCGTGTGCAATCTGCGGCACGCCGTTTCGCTGAAACTCGACGCCGGTCGCACGACCGTTTTCGATGACGAGGCGGGTCGCGTGCGAATTTGTGCTGATCGCCAGGTTGGGGCGCTGGCGGGCCGGTTTCAGATAAGCGGTCGCGGTGCTCCAGCGGCGCTTGCGGTTGGTCGTGTTCTGGAACGGGCCGGCGCCTTCCTGCTCGCCATTGTTGAAATCGTTGTTCGCCGGCATCCCGGCCTCGATCGCGGCGGCGATGAAATGGTCGCCGAGTTCCCAGTGGATCGCCTGATCGGAAACCCGCAGCGGCCCGCCGACACCGTGCGCCGGATCAGCACCGCGTTCCTGGTCTTCCGCCTTGCGGAAAAACGGCAGGATGCTGTCCCAATCCCAGCCGGTGCAGCCGCGCTGCCGCCAGAGGTCGTAATCGGCCGGGTTGCCGCGCATGTAGACCATGCCGTTGATCGAACTGGTGCCGCCCAGCACCTTGCCGCGCGGCTGGTACATCGAGCGGCCTTCAAGTTCCGGCTCGGGCTCGCTCTCGAACATCCAGTTGACGCGCGGGTTGGCGAACAAGCGGCTGTAGCCGACCGGCACATGAATCCAGAAATACTTGTCGTCGGGGCCGGCCTCGAGCAGCAGCACCCGATAGCGGCCATTCTCGCTGAGCCGTGCCGCGACGCAACAACCGGCCGAGCCGGCGCCGGTCACAATGTAGTCGAACGTCCCCGCGTCCGCGGCGGCGCCGTTGCCGTTCATCGCGGCGCCCCGCCAAGCCCACCGCGCAGATCGCTCAGCACCTGGTCGCGGGTGCGGGTATTCCAGCGGCTGCGCTGGCCGATCGGCTGGTTTTCGACCTCGGGATAGACCTTGAGCGCGACAAAGACCGGGCCGGGGCGACCGAGGATGCCGCTGATCTCGCGCGACAGATCGCCGATCTCCGCAAATGCGTGCGCCCGCGGGTAACCCGAGGCGAGCGCCAGTCTGTCGTAGGCGACATTCTTCGCGTTGGGCACAGGCTGACCGCCGGTCGTCGCATAGACTTCGTTGTCGAGCAGGAAATGATAGAAATTGGCCGGCGCCTGCTCGGCGATCGTGGTCAGCATGCCGAGGCTCATCAGGATGTCACCCTCGGAATCGAACAACACCACGCGCTTGTCGGGTCGCGCCAGCGCGAGGCCGAGCGCAAACCCGGCATGCCCACCCATCGCCGGGTCGCCGAGCGGCACGTCGAGGTTCTGCTGTTGCGTCAACCGGGTCCAATAACGGCCGCCGCGCCCCGGCACGACAATCGCGTCGCCCCGGTGCGGCAGAAAAGCCTCAAGCGCTTCGGCAATGCGCATCATGGTTGTGTCTCCTTATGAGCGAGCTTCGGTGGGCTGCCCCTCACCCGACTTCGACCTCCCGGCCTCAGCCACCCTCTCCCCGCAAGCGGGGCGAGGGATTTGACGCTGCGCCGGGCCGCTCCCTCGCCCCGCTTGCAGGAAGAGGGCGGGGTGAGGGGCCGCTGGCAGGCGAGAGCACCGATTAGCGGTTGAACCCGTGATACTCGTCGCCGACCAGCACGACCACCGGCCGTTTGGTCTTCTCCGCTTCGGCGAAGGCGGCCGTGATGCGAGGCGCGTCGGCGTCGTTTTCGACGAGGTAGTAATTGAGGCCGAACGCCATCAGAAAGCGCTCGGTATAGGTGGCTGCCGTATCGGTCGTGACGCCGTGGCGGGTCCAGCCGCGATACCCGACCATCAGCACCACCGGCACGTTAAGCCCCAAGAGCCAGCCGCGGATCGAGTCGCCGGATTCCATCATTCCGGTGTTCTGGATCAGGATCAGCGGCTTTTTGCCGCCGGCGAACAGCCCGGCCGCGATCGAACAGGCGTGACCCTCGCGGCTGACCCCGACCAGCCGCAGCGACGGCTCGGCCTGCATCAGCAGAAACAGCCAGTTGGTTTCGCTGTCGGGCAACCAGACGACATCAGTGACGCCGTTATCCTTCATCTGCTGCAGCACGGTTTCCGGACTGAGCGCGACTGTCGATATGTCGTTCACCGGCTTCCCCCGTGGTTTCTTGAACACAATGTCGCATCGTACGACCGCGGCGAAGCGATAGGCAACCGGCGCGCGATGCCGCAACATGCGCGGCATGGTCAGCGACCGCCAACGCGATTTCCTCAGCCAAAGCCGGGTCGGCCACCTCGCCACCGCCGATGCCGGCGGCGCGCCGCATTTGATCCCGGCGTGCTACGCGGTCGACGCCGAGACGCTTTACATTACGATCGATGAAAAGCCGAAACGTCGCGACGTCCCGCTCAAGCGGTTGCGCAACATCATCGAGAACCCGCAAGCCGCCTTTGTCGTCGACCGCTGGGACGAAGACTGGACCCGCCTCGCCTGGGTCATGCTGCGCGGCCGCGCCGAAATCCTGCATGGCGGCGAGGAGCACGACTGCGCCCAGGCATTGCTGACCGCGCGCTATCCGCAATACCGCACGATGCGGCTCGCCGAGTTGCCGGTGATCGCGTTGCGCATTGCCCGGGCGACAAGCTGGGGCGAGTTGTCCGCGCCTGCGTGACAGGGGCTATTCGAACAGCGTCACGACGCCGAGGATCACAAACACGATCGCGGCGGTAATGCGGATCGCGCGCAACGGCAGTCTGCCGGCCAGCCTGTCGCCGAGAAAGACCGCCGGAACATTGGCCAGCATCATGCCGAGCGTCGTGCCGGCGACTACCGGTAGAAACACCGCAAAGCGCGCCGCCAGCCCGATCGTTGCGATCTGCGTCTTGTCGCCGATCTCGGCGAGAAAGAAGGCAACCAGGGTCGCGGCGAAGGCACCGGTGCGGTCGCGCCTGCTGTTGCTCTCGTCCTCCTCGAACTTGTCGGGAAACAGCGCCCAAACCGCGACGCTGAAAAACGACAATGCCAGGATCCAGCGCATCCACGGGCCTTGCAGCAAGCCCCCGAAAAAAGTCCCGGCCAATCCGGCCGCGGCATGATTGGCGATCGTCGCGCACAGGATGCCGGCGATGATCGGCCACGGGCGCTGAAACCGCGCCGCCAGCATCAGGGATAGAATCTGCGTCTTGTCGCCGATCTCAGCGAGCGCGACGACGCCGGTCGACACCAGAAAAGCTTCCACGAGGCATCACCAGGGTCGGGCGCAGGGCATACACTTTGGCACGGCTGCCTCCGCCCGACCCGGGTGCAGGTAACCGATGCCAAAGGTCTCGCCAAGCCTCGCGGCCGTCTGCGCCATGACCTTGCGGTCAAGTATGTTGACGCAACCCCCGCTCGACCCGGCGGGCGGCTACTCCCCAATGACCGTTCTTTTGTAGCAGACCGGCCGGCAGCGCTCAATCCGGCGCGGCCGCTCGACGCTGACGCGATGAACGCTCACGCAAATCGTGATCGGCTTCGAACCCGCCAAAATGCATCGGCGCCGTTTCATTATCGCAGACCCACCCCTATCTTTGACATCATGCGGGAGACAGATGCGATGCAGACGGCTCCGAGAATCGCCGCGATCGCGACTGCCGTGCCCCCGTTTCTGCTGGATCAGGCGGCCGTCATGCAGCGGGCGCGACATCTGTTCGCCGGCGCCGAGGATTTGGAACGGCTGCTGCCCGTGTTTGCCAATACCGGCATCCGCCGCCGCTATTCCGCGGTGCCGCTCGACTGGTTTGAGCAGCCGCATCATTGGCCAGAGCGCAACGGGCTTTATCTGACCGCGGCAGTCTCCTTGCTCGAGGCTGCGGCGCGGCAGGCCCTCGGCCAAGCCAACCTGTCGCCCGCCGATATCGGGGCCATCGTCGTCGTCTCCACGACCGGCATCGCCACGCCGAGCCTCGATGCGCTGCTGATTGAACGGCTGACCCTGCCGCCCACCGTGCAGCGCCTGCCGATTTTCGGGCTTGGCTGCGCTGGCGGTGCGATCGGGCTGGCGCGCGCGGCGACGCTTGCCGCCGCGATCCCCGACAAGGCCGTGCTGTTTCTGGTCGTCGAATTATGCTCGCTGACCTTTCGCCGCGACGACCAGACGAAAAGCAACATCGTCGGCGCCGCGCTGTTCGGCGACGGCGCCGCGGCCTTGGTGCTGCGTTGCGACGGCAACGGCCCGGCGGTGACTGCGGGCGGCGAACACACCTGGCCGCAGACCCTCGATGTCATGGGCTGGGAGGTCACCGGAGATGGGCTGAAGCCGATCTTCTCGCGCGACATCCCGCGGCTCGTGGTGCAGCGGCTGGGGGACGCGGCACGCGATTTCCTCGCCCGGCAGGGACTGACGCTTGACGATGTTGACCGCTTCGTTTGCCACCCCGGCGGTCCTAAAGTGATCGATGCCTGCGCGCTGGCGCTGCAAACCGACCCCGCCGCGCTCGACAATGCACGCGCGGTCTTGCGCGATTTCGGCAACATGTCGGCCGCCAGCGTGCTGTTTGTGCTGGACCGGATGCTGGCGGAAGACGGCGGCGATCCGTGCTGGCAGCGCGCGCTGTTGACCGCGCTCGGTCCCGGCTTTACCGCCGGCTTTGTCGTGTTGCGCCGGGGGTGAGTATTGGCAGCGCAATCCTGTGCTTCATCGTCGCGCAGCGGTTTGCCGAACTGGCGCTCGCGGCCCGCAATACCCGCCAGTTGCGCCGCCTTGGCGCTGTCGAGATCGACACAGGCGGCTATCCCTGGTTCATCGCGCTGCATGCCAGCTGGCTGGCGAGCCTCGCACTGATACTACCAGGAGCGCGCGTGTGGTCGTGGGCGCTTCTCGGGCTGTTTGCCGCGTTGCAACTCGGCCGGCTCTGGGTGATCGGCACTCTTGGCCGGCGCTGGACGACGCGGATCATCGTCCTGCCGGGCGAGATGCTGGTGGCACGCGGGCCGTACCGCTATGTGCGGCATCCGAACTATCTCGTCGTAGCAGCGGAAATCGCGGCATTACCCTTGGCGTTCGGCGCGGTAGCGCTGGCCGGTATCTTCAGCGCCGCCAATCTTGCACTGATCGCCCGCCGCATCGCCATCGAAGATCGCGCCCTGGCAACAGCGCAGCCGGCTCTCGACCCCCGCTAAGCGTTCCGGCTCCAGCAGGGCAGCGGCGACTGTCACCGTCCCTGACCAATAATTCACAACCTACGGCGTTCACGAGTGCAGACGAATGCCGTGTCAGCTTAAACTCGCTGAAGGATCAGCGGCTGAGAGGCGGCGGCAATGCGCATCAAATCGGTCGATGCCTCGTGGGTGCACATCCCGATCCCGCACGATCGCCAGCACATCAGCGATTTCGGACGCACGATGTCGTTCGACGGTACGATCGTGCGCGTCGAAACCGAATGCGGCATTACCGGCTGGGGCGAGGCCAAGGCACAGGTTGGCGGCATGGCCCAGAACCAGGCGCTGACCTGCATGATAAACGAGGAGTTTGCGCCGCTCCTCAAGGGCGAAGACCCCCGCGACATCACACGATTATGGGAAACGCTCTACAGCGGCACGCGCGGCCATTACGCGCTGCGCGAAGGGCGCGTGTTTCCGGTGCTCGGGCGCCGCGGCATCACGGTGTCGGCGCTGTCCGGCATCGATTGCGCGTTGTGGGATATTCTCGGCAAATCCGTGGGACAGCCGGTGTGGCGGCTGCTCGGGGGGCGGCGCGCGGCAAAGATGCCGGCCTACGCCTCGGGCGGCTGGGCCGGGCCAGACAAGATCGGCGAGCAACTGCTCGGCTATGTCGCGGCCGGCGGGTTTGGCGCGGTCAAAATGCGGGTCGGCATCATCGACGGCGACCCGCGCCACTCGGCGCGGCGTGTGCACGCCGCTCGCGAAGCGCTGGGACCGGAGATCGGCTTGATGTGCGATGCGCATGGCACCTTGTCGGTTGCCGAGGCCAAGCGCTTTTGCCGCCTGGTCGAAGACTGCAACCTGACCTGGTTCGAGGAGCCGGTGACGGCCGACGACAAAGCCGGCTGCGCCGAGGTTCGGCGTGCGACCGACATCCCGATCTCGGCCGGCGAAAGTGAATTCACCCGCCACGATTTCCGCGACCTCGCGATGCTCGGCGCTGTCGACATCATGCAGCCCGACCTGGCGATCTGCGGCGGCATCACCGAGGCGATGCGCATCTCGGCGCTCGCAAGTGCCTTCAACCTCAAGCTCGCGCCGCATTTATGGGCCGGCGCACCGGCCTTCGCGGCGGGGCTTGCGGTGGCGGCGGCGTCGCCTGCCGGGTTTATCATCGAGTATTCGCTTGGCGCCAACCCGCTGCTGTTCGACCTCGTCGAAGAAGATTTCCGGGTCACGGACGGCACGATCGAGGTGCCGGAACGGCCAGGGCTGGGGATTACGGTGCGCGAGGATTTTCTCGCCAGGCACACGGTCAACGCGTAAGGGCAGAGAGATGAAAGCGCTGTTTCTTGGCAACGTTGCGGCTGACACCTTCACCGGTATCAAAGACGAATTACCGGCCGACCTCGACACCGAGGTGGTTCTTGACCCGCAGCATCTGACCGGACAATCCGCCGGCTCCGCCGACATTCTCGTCGGCAACCACTGGCGCGCCGATTATCCCGCCGCACCGAAAGTGCGGCTGGTGCAATCGGTTGCCACCGGCGTTGAGCTGTTCGATCTGGCGGCCTTGCCGAACGGTGCGGCGGTATGCAACTCATTCGGCCACGAAACCGCGATCGCCGAGTTCGTGGTGATGGCGATGCTGGCCCTGCATCACCGGTTCTTTCAGATCGCCGGCGAGTTTCGCCAACATGCTTCATGGGCGTCGAGCTGGGTGCAGAGCGGCACGCCGCATGGCGAAATCCGCGGCTCCACGCTGGGCATCGTCGGTTATGGAAGGGTCGGGCGTGAAGTGGCACGCCGCGCGGCGCCGTTCGGCTGCCGCATCCTTGCCGCCAACCGCACGCCGCGCGAGGCGGACCCGGAAGTGGAGCAGGTCTATCCGCTCGATAATCTCGATCGCATGCTGCCGGAATGCGACACGGTTGCGATTTGCACGGCGCTGGGACCGGAAACTACCGGCCTCTTCACCGCGCACCGCCTGTCGCTGATGAAGCCGAGCGCGTTTCTGATCAATATCGCGCGCGGCCAGGTTATCGACGAAGACGCAATCTATGCGGCGTTGCATGACCGTACGATCGGCGGCGCCGCGCTCGACGTGTGGTGGCAATACCCGACCGGTGCCGAACCCAATCGCCGCGGCTCGCGTCACCCATTCCACGAACTGCCGAACGTCATCGTCACGCCGCACAATTCGGGCTGGACCGGCGGCATGGTACGCCGCCGCTGGGATGAGATCGCCGACAATATCACTCGGTTCACCCGCGGCGACACGCTGATCAATCTGGTAACCACTACCTGATGTTATTGGCCTTTCTCTTCGAGGCGCTGATTGCGGGATGTCGTAGCCTTGCGGCTGGTTTAGTTTCTTGTAGCTATGCTGAACCGCACGAACCCGATCGCCGCGACGCTCGACGTCATCCCGGCGACCGGATTCCCGTTATCAGGTATCAGGCGACTTTCACCAGCTTTTGCAGGCTGCGCAGGCCCTTCGGAATTTCCTCGCCTTTGGCGCGAACGCGACGGCCCCAGTTGGTGTAACTGACTTCACCAACATAGATATCGCCGCGCGAATCGACCGAGATGCCGTGCGGCGAGATGAACTGGCCGGTGGCGAGACCGGCATGTTCATGGCCAAGCCGCGCCAGCAATTCGCCGCCGTGGCTATAGATGCTGACCCGTGGGCCACAGCCCGGAATGTTGATGTTCACCGCCATGTCCGGGCCGATCTCGCCGATATACATGCGGCCCTCCTTGCCCGGTTCGAGATAGAGGCCGGAAGGGCGGTGCATGTTGTTCCACTGGCCGGCATATTTGCCGTTGCCGTCGAACACCTGCACGCGGTGGTTTTCACGGTCGGCAACAAACACCCAGCCGTCATGGTCGCAACACACATTGTGCGCGATGTTGAACTGGCCGGCGTCGGTGCCCGGCTCGCCCCACGACATCTGCAATTTGCCGTCCGGCGTATATTTGTGGACGCGCGAATTGCCATAGCCGTCCGACACATAGATGCTGTCGCCGTCGGGCGACATTGCGGTGTGGGTGCAGCGGTGGAACGGCTCGCCTGACATGTACGGCGCGGGCTTGCCGGAAATGCCGATCGTCAGCAGCACCTTGCCGTCGAGAGTGCATTGGCGAACCGTGTGGTCGCCGTCATCGGTCAGCCAGATCGTGTCGTCGGGCGCCATGAACACGCCATGCGCTCGCGGGAACATCCCCTCGCCCCAGGTGCGCAGCAGATTGCCTTCGCGGTCGAACACGCACATCGGGTGCTTGCCGCGGTTGAAGGCATAGACGTTGTCGTTTTTGTCGACCCCGACCGCCGCGACATCGGCGTCGAATTCCATGCCGGGCGGCAGTTTCGCCCAGTTGTCCTGCACCTCGTAGCGATAGCCTTCCTTACCGAGCACGACCGCCATGACGATTTCCTCCGCTTGGGTTTGCCCGGAGTATAGAGGCTGTGCGGCCCGACTCAACGCGGGAGGCGTGCCGCCACTCTGCCTTGCTTGACGCCGTGCCGTTGCAGGATCACATTCGCCATTGATGACTATGGCGACACATCGCGCCGGCGATCGGCGAATTAGCGTCCCGAGCCCTGTGAGGGCTCGGGCTGTGCTGATTCGCCATCAATTTGCCGAGGAAATTCGCGATGACTTCGTTGCCGTTTGCCACATCAGCGGTCGCTGACAGCGACGCTTTTTCGCCGACCGTTTCATTTACGCTCCAGGCCCGCGCGGAACCGGGGGTTATGCCGCGTGTTGTCGAACTGTTCGCCAAGCGTGGCCTCGTGCCGCACAAATGGCACAGCACCGCGTCGGAGACGGCCCTGACCATCGATGTGCAAATCGGCGGCCTCGATCGCGATCTCGCCGATTACATCGCGCGGTGCATGCGCCAGATCGTCGGTGTCGAAACCGTGCTGACCCTGGATAACCGCCCCTTCAACTAGCTGGCGAGCGCGCGATGTCTTTTGCCGACCATATCCGCGCCTGCAACAATCTCGACCCGGCACGCGCCCTGCCGCTGGTCGCCGGCGGCAACCGCATCGGCTGGCTGCGCCGCGACAATGCCGCGGCTCTGGCACGGTTCCGAAACGTATTCGCGGTCGAGGAGCAGCAGGTCCGACTGGTCGCGCAAGGTGATTGCGACACGGTCAGCGCCGCGGTGGATGCCGTCGTCGAGGCGCTTGTCGTCGAGCGGCAGGTACCGAAATGGCGCAACGAAACCTTCGACGTCATGGCGCGCTGGGGCGACCAGCCGATCTTTCGTCTCGACCGCGGTGCGGTGCCGTTTTTCGGGGTGCGCGCCTATGGGGTGCATCTCAACGGCTACAACCGTGACGGCGGCGCACTGCATTTATGGGTCGGCCGCCGCGCGCCGGACAAGCGGGTGGCGCCGAGCAAGCTCGACAATATCGTCGCCGGCGGCGTCGGCAACGGCCACGGTGCGACCGCGACCCTGTTCAAGGAGGCCGACGAAGAGGCGGGCATGCCGGCGCGGCTGGTCGAGCAGGCCCGGCCGGTGGGCGCCATCAGCTACCGGATGGAGACGAAACTCGGCATCCGCGACGATGTGCTGTTCACCTACGATGTGGAACTGCCTGCGGATTTCGTGCCGCACAACCGCGATGGCGAAATCACGCACTTCGAACGGATGCCGGCGCAGGACGTTGTCGAGCGGGTGCGCAATACCGACGATTTCAAATTCAACGTCAATCTGGTGATCCTCGATTTTGCGCTGCGGCACGGGCTGATCCCGGTTGACGACCCCGAATATCTCGACATCGCCACGGGGTTGCATCGCCCGCTGGATTGACGCGCGCGGCGGCCGGCTCTACACCGGCAAAAGGCGGCGCGCCAAGTCATTGGTTCGCTTGCGCGCCGGACCACGGAGAACAGCATGCATCGATGGGTCGCGGCGATCTGGATGGTCGCCGGGGTGATTCTGCCGTCGCTGAGCGTACCCGCCAGTGCCGACGAGACGCCCAAACGCGGCGGCATCCTGACTTACATGATCCCGGCGGATGCGCCGCCGAGCTTTGACGCCCACCGCGAAAACACCTTTGCGACGATCCACGCAGTGGCGCCGTTTTACAGCGTGCTGATCCGCGCCAATCCGGAAAACCCGGCCGACACCACCAGCTTTGTCTGCGATGTCTGTACCGCTATTCCGCAGCCGACCGATGCCGGGCGGACCTATACGTTTACGATCCGCGACGACGTCAAATTCCACGACGGCGCGATGATGACTGCCGGCGATGTCGCAGCGAGCTGGAACAAGATTGTTTTTCCGGCCCAGGGCGTCCTCAGCGCACGGCAGGGCTATTATTCAATGATCGACAAGATCGAAGCGCCCGATGCCAAAACGATCGTCTTTCACCTCAAATATGCGACAGCGGCCTTTTTGCCGGCGCTCGCCGACCCTTATGCGCTGATTTATGAAAAGAAGATCCTCGACCGCGACCCGCATTGGTTCGAAAAGAACATCATGGGCTCCGGGCCGTTTCGTTTTAAGGAATATCAGCTCGGCCAGTCGATATCGGGGGAACGCAACCCCGATTACTATCACAAAGGACTGCCATATCTCGATGGCTTTATCGGCCTCTTCTCGGAAAAGCAGGCCGTGCGGGTTGCCGCGATCAAAAGCGACCGGGCGGCGATCGAGTTCCGCGGTTTTCCGCCGGCGACCCGCGACGAGTTGAAGGCCGCACTCGGCGACCAGATCACGGTGCAGGAAAGCGACTGGAATTGCGGCAGCCTGATCACTCTCAACCATCAGCGAAAGCCGTTTGACGATGTCCGGGTGCGCCGCGCGCTGACATTGGCGATCGACCGCTGGCACGGCGCCGCCGGAATGTCGCGCATTTCGATCATGCGGACGGTCGGCGGCATCGCCTTTCCCAGTTCACCTCTGGCCGCGACCAAGGCGGAATTGGAGCAACTCGCCGGCTATTGGCCGGATATCGACAAATCGCGCGACGAGGCGCGGCGGTTGCTGAAAGAAGCCGGTGCCGAAGGGCTCAGCTTTGAACTGCTCAACCGCAATGTCGACCAGCCCTATAAATACAACGCGGCCTGGGCAATCGACGAATGGAGCAAAATCGGCGTCAAGGTGACCCAACGCGTCTTGACGACGGGGCCGTATAACGAGGCGGTGCGCCAGGAAGACTTTGCCGCGACGCTCGACGGCGATTGCCAGAACATCGTCAACCCGCTGCTCGACGGCACCAAATACCTGCCACACTCGGTGTCTTCGTCAAATTTCGGCAATTATGACGACCCCGAAGAAATCGCGATCTACGACAAGATGCTGCGGGAAACCGATTTCCCAAAGCAACGCGCCCTGATGCGCGAATTCGAAAAACGTGTGCTTGATACCGAAGCGCACGAGATTTTGCTGCTATGGCGCTACCGCATCGTGCCCTACCGCAGCTATGTCAAAGGCTTCAAAATCAGCCCGAGCCACTACGTCAACCAGGACCTGGCCCGCATCTGGCTCGACAAATAGCTGATGGCTTTACGTTGTTCCTCAAGCGAAACCGCGACGCGTCGCCATCCTTTGCAGACGTAGAAACCGGCCAGTCTCGCTGCTTACGATTGTCCGACTGAATCGACTGATTCCCTCCACGATTGCGTGACGAGCCGAACAATCACTTTTGTTCTCCCCAGGATTGACGCAAAGCGAGCCAAAAAAAACGGAGGTACGAGTATCTGCAAAACAGGTCGGTGGGTACCGCAAATCGTCTCTCGCGCCTGACGCAGCATCACGGTGCCGATAGCACAATTCTTGCGTTGGTCGCACGAGGCGAAGACCAAGCGACCGATCCTGATCATGAGGAGCTACACAAGTGAAGCAAATCTGACGCTTCGCACCGCCCTCTTTGTCATACCGGCGCAGGCCGGTATCCACAACTCCGCTGCTCGAGCTCCCGAATAATGGGTCCCGGCCTTCGCCGGGACGACGAAATCGGGTTCCAACGCCCACAGCGATCCTGCACCCGCCGTAACACGCAAAGTACTCTTAGAAGACGACGAGGTTACTTCATAAAGCGATTGGTAATTTCGTAGCGTTTGCAGGAGTTTTCCATAATGACGTTTTATGCGTCATTGCATCAAGGTTCAGCGCCAAACTGCGCGTCCTTTGCCGTGGCCGGGAAACTTTCGTTCAAACTCGTCTATGAAAATCAGGCGGGCTTTAGTTAGAAGCTCGATGCCCTCTTCCGAGTATCCCGCCTCCTGCGCGTGTGATCGAAGATCATGAAGATCGAGCATGAAGGATTGAAAATCATCGGCTGATTCAGGCTGTGGTACGCCGTATTCGTCGGCCATCTCATCACCGTGTGCTGATGTCTTCGCTGTTGCAGGTGGTTTTGTGCAGAAATCAAGGCTTCTGCAAGCGGTCTTTAAGACTGGGTGCAGGCTGCAAGCTAAAGGCTATTTGATCGAACGCCATATCCACTGTTGAATCTCCCGCTACGGTGTAGCCCTCTAGCAATGTCGCGTAACCGTCGCGAAGAAAAACTAGAAATCCTACCGGATGTGTAAGTCCATGCACATCGCTATAGACATCCCCGATTGGAGAACGAAGTGCAACGGGTGGCGCTTTATGGCGGTCGATAGCCAGTGTCGTGAAGAAGCCGACTCCGGTATTTTCCCGCTTGATGCACGTTGCAATCTGAAATTGACGCTGTAGTGCGGCAGCGGCCTCGGGATATTGCACGGCTACCGCTTGAAGGACTGCGCGCTCAAGTTGATTGAGCGCCGTTGTCGTGGCCTGACCCATCAGAGCCGCAAGCTCATGTGCAGAAATTATGATTTTTGCACGTCGTTCGGTAGCCATCTGAAAACGATATCCGAAGCTTCTATCAACCATGAGGCGGTGCTAGTTGGGCCGCACCACTCAATTTCGTGAATTACGTTGCCGCGATCGGATAGTCGTATCTCATCGTACCGCCAATCTCGATGACCCCGATCAACAAACGTACTCTGGAACGCATATGAGAATACATGAGGATATTCTAGCTCGATGTATCCGTCGTGATAAGCGCCGAGCAGGCGAGTATGTAGAGAGATGCTGCGGCGCTGATCTTGAGGATCGTGCGAGGCAGTTTCGTTCAGCGTGGTAGCTTCTAGCCATGCATCGTGCGGACAACGATGATCATGGAAGTTGAAATACCAATCGCTGCTAGCGAGGGCAAATGCGGACGAAGGAAACGACGTTCTCATTGAGTCTAGATAGGCGCGATACCGTGCGAACGCGGCGTTAACGTCGTCGTCCCTTCCATCTGCCCAAAGAATGAATGCCATCAATAGCGCTCCGGCGGCGCGATGCGTGCAGAAATCATGATTTCTGCACCGAAACCAAGCGCCTGAAACATGACCCCCATTTATGTGCAGAATATACGTGCAGAATCAAGGCATGATCCGGCTTGCCAAGCGCGCGGTCGTCGGCCTCCTCATCTTTGAGCTGTTGGCCTACGGCATCGGCTATGCGCTGAGCGGCGCATTGGGTGCTGCCGACGACGCAAAAGGTCCGATACTTTTGATACAACCACTTTCTATAGTGGTAACGCTATTCCTCATCTGGCGCTTCGGTAGACGGCTCTCCGTCTGGATTTTGGCCCTGCTCGTGCTGGGCGGCCCGTTTTGGAGCGTCGCATTACTCGGCCCCGCGTCCGAGCATCACTTTGCGCCGTTCTGGGCTGAGGCGGCCGTCATCATCACTTGGCCGATTTGGGGGCGTCTCGACTTCCGACGCACAAGGTCGGCTCGATGATTTCCTAAGCGGATTTGATTCGTATCTACGTGATAATCCGGTTTATCACGCGCTGAGGGGGTTTAAGGGGGAGAGACGGTCTGTTATAGCACGAAAAGAGAACAACGCGACGGCGGCCCTAGGATTAATACCCCATCGACATGTCGATTTCCTGCAGCAGACGGCCGCCGGCTTCGACGCTGCGGATATTCGCCACCATCTGCGTCGCCAGTTGCGCAACGGTCGGGCGGCGCGCGACATGCGGCATCACGGTGACTTTGGGATGTACCCAAAGCGGATTATCCGGCGGCAGCGGCTCCGGCCACAGCGCGTCGAGCGCCGCGTAGGACAGCTGCCCGGAATCAAGCGCCGCGATCAGGTCGGCCTCAACCACATGCTTGCCGCGCCCGACATTGATGACGATCGCCCCCTTCGGCATCATCGCAAACGTGCGGGCGCACAAAATCCCTTCGGTCTCCCGCGTCAGCGGCAGCAGGCAGACCGCGATGTCGGTCTGGTTCATAAACGGCTCAAACTGGTCGGCGCCGTGAAAAATCGGCACGTCGGCACTCTGCCGCGGCGAGCGTACCCAGGCCGAGACCGGAAAACCCAGCGACCGCAACACGAGGGCCGGCGCTGTCGCCATCATGCCAAAGCCAAGAAACCCGACGCGCCGCTGCTCCGGCCGCACGATCGTCGTGCGATACCACTCCCTGTTGGCCTGCGCCGCCTGATAACGCGGCATGTCGCGATGCAGCCGCAGCACATGCATCACGACGTATTCGGTCATCATCGGATCGCCGCCGGGAGGTTCGACCTTGCCGAGCGGCACTTTCGGCATTTTCGAATGGTGGATAAAGGATTCGACCCCGGCCGAACGGCTGAACATCGCCTTCAGATTCGGCATTGCCGGCAGCAGGTCGAAATTCGGCCGCATAAAGGCGAGGTATTCGATGTCAGAGACATTCCCCGCCTCCGGCCAGATGCGGACTTCCATTTCCGGCAACTGCTCGCGAAACGTGTCGCGCCATGCCTGGGCGTTACCGATAACCTTGTCGAGATCGACAATGAGCAGCGCCATCTTTCCTCCTGAAGCCGAAAATGTACGCCGGGCCGCACCAGCCCGGCGGCGCTAGCCCGGCGCAACCTCGTTGCCGCTATCCGACGCCGATTTGACGGCATCGACGAGCCGGTGCAGATCGACCGCCGTCGCGAAATCCGGCTGGCGTGCCGCGGCGCCGCGCATCGCTGCCGCAAACATCGTGTACATCTGGCCGACATTGGCGGCTTCGCCCCGCGGCGTCCCCGCCGCGGCAACCGTCAGATTGGCGGGCACCGCGATCGGCGCCAGCGTATTGCCGCGTTGCGCACCGTGCAGAAATACCTCGCTCAGCTGCGGCGAATCCTCGCCGCTGGCGACCAGCGTGCCCTCGCGGCCATAGATTTCCATGCGATAGCCGCTGCCGGCAAACGGGATCGCGCCGATATGCACCGACGCCACCGCGCCGTTGACGAGCCGGCCGCTGAGCAAAATGTTGTCGGGCGAAGTAACGTCGAGCCAGGTTTGCGTGCCGGTATCGAGCCATTGCTTCGCCTGGGTCGCTACGACCCCCGACAGCCGAGCAAAATCGCCGACCACAAAGCGCATCGCATCGACGGTATGGCCGTTGGCGATCGTCAGCGTATTGGCACCGAGTTCGGCATCGCGCTGCCAGGTGCGGTGCGACGGGCGTGACAGGACCCCCTCGCGCATCAGGCTGACATGCACAGCCAGGACCTCGCCGACATAGCCGGCTTCGACCAGCGCCTTCATATGCATCACGGCCGGGTTGACCCGCGCCTGCAACCCGATCGCGGTCGCAAGCCCGCGCGCGCGGGCAAGTTCGGCCAGTTCGACGGCCTCTGTCGTGGTGCGGCCGAGCGGCCATTCGCAGTAGACGTGCTTGCCGGCCTCCAGCGCCGCCTTGGTCGGCGCATAATGCGACGGCACGCGCACCACGATTGCCACCGCGTCGATCTCCGGCGAGGCGATCATCTTGCGGTAATCATCAAACGCCAACCGGGCGCCGTAAGCCTGGCGCGCTGCCTCGGCGCTGTCGGCGCGAGTGGTGCAGACGGCGGTCAGTTCGACTTCGGCGCTCGCCTGCACCGCCGGCAAATGCGACCGCGACGACCAGGTGCCCCTGACGCTGGCGCCAACCAGCCCCAGGCGAATCTTGTCCGGCATGTCGCCTCCTCCCCGAAATCCATTGTGAAACGATCAACCGCAGCATTGCACGCCTCAATAGGTCGTCCGCCCCGGAAATGCCAACCCGGAATCGCCAGCCGCATCGCGGGGCGGTTCGACCGTGCAATCCGAGCCTGTCCGGTTGTTTGCGCTTGCCCGCTTGCGCGCCCCCCGGTCGCTGCCCTATATGACGGCTGCCGATGAAGACCGAGCCACCGTTCAGGTGCAGCGCGGAATCGTCACCGGCAGGTCCGACCCTCACAGGTCCGGCTCTGATCCCCGGTAGCTCAGTGGTAGAGCAAGCGGCTGTTAACCGCTTGGTCGCTGGTTCGAATCCGGCCCGGGGAGCCAACACAGACAAGGGGTTAGGGAAGTTTCCCTAACCCCTTTGTTTTGGTCTGTCGCTTCGGGGTACCACGGGGGTACCGGCGATGCAGTTGCGTCGGTCTCGTCGGGCGACGGACACGACCGTCGTTTAGGTCGATGCCATGGCAGCCAACCGCGCACGGTCGGACTTGACCGGACCATTTTGCAATCGCGTACCATCGTGAACGATGCTGCTCTCTGAGAACCCTATCGATGACCAAGCTGGTCAACATCGGTCCACCTGCCGGAATGGTGCGTGGCATCTGTCAGACTGCCGGTGCGTGGAACCTGATCGACGACACCCGAGTAAGCCTGGCCCGGCGTGGCGTGATTGAAGCGGTGCGGCGGCACAACACAGCAGCGATCTTCGACTGGCTGCTCAACGCGCTGAGTTTTCAGGGCATCTCCGATAGCATCGCCGCGGGCTACATGAATAAGCACGGCCGGGTCCGATGGAACGATATCGCCGTCGCGCTCGCCGCGACGCCGAATTGCCCCAAGCTACGTTGCTATTGGTCATTCTCGGAGTGCAACAACCGCAAAACGGCGGCGATATGCGCAAACCCGTCGCTCCGGCCGACATGTCCGTTGCCGCAGCATAACCTGCGCAACGGCCGACTAAATCAGACGGCGTACAGCCTCTTCTTTTTCATCCGTGACATCGCCGGGGGCGATTTCGTTGGCTGGCTTGATCGGCAGCTCGCCGCCGTAGCCGCTGGTCCGACATCTGACCGACCGGCCCGGTTGCGCCAAGCGTTGCTCGAGCCCCTCGGGCATGTGCACGGCGTATCGAACAAGGTATTGGCGATGGCCTTGTCGGACTTGCTGATCGCCGCCGACGCCAAGCGACCGGCCTGGATCGAAGCGGGCTCGGTGATGATCGCCATTGACACGCTGGTGCACAACTTCCTGCACCGGACCGGCATTCTCGGCGATATCGGGGCGGAGCATGCTTACGGGCCGCGCTGCTATGCCGAGAATGGCTGCGCCGCAATTATCGAGCGGATCGCGGGCAAGATCGATGCTCGGCACTACAACCCAGCTTTCCCGGCGAATTTCCCGCGGTTCGTCCAGCACGCGATCTGGAGGTTTTGCGCGGAAGCAGGGCTGAATCGCTGCAACGGCCGCCGCATCGACGACCGCGCTCCATGCGCACAGAGCGACTGCCCTATGTTCACGAACTGCGCCCGCGTGCCGCTCAAGCCAACGTAAGCCGCCCGCAAAACGAGAGGCACGAGCGCCGATTTTCGGCCGTTCGGGGATTACGTTAACCCATCGCGTTGCCCAAAGGGCCGTCTACTTCAGATGGGTATCCGCGATGGGGAGTATTGTCGCGACGTGCCAACCGCTCGGATCGCGAACGATGGTTTGGCTTATTAAAAACGTT
>DATAUE010000115.1:0-111101 GCA_036268425.1 Allostellaceae bacterium | reverse complement strand
GGCCGGACCACCCGACATCCGGGCTATCGAGCAAGCCACATCTGCCGCAAGCGCATCGAGGAGGTATTTGGCTGGATCAAAGCACAGGCCGGCCTGGCCAAGGTCAAAGTCCGCGGCCTCCCCAAAGCCGAAGCCGTCTTCACCTTCGCGGCTCTTGCCTACAACCTGATCCGAATCCCAAAACTGCTCGCGAGCGCCGCATGATCGCCGTCCCGCAACCCCGTTGATCGATCGCGCGACACATAGGACCGACCACGCCAAACTCAAATAGCGCTCAATCTCGCCAGTTTTGCAGCAGCCTGCTAATCCAGGTTCGGATTTTTGGCACGGATTGGCGACAATTTTAGAAACCATGTCGAAAAAAGCTTCATCTTTGCGGGTTAGGCTTGCTTGGTCCCAGGTGGTGGTCGATGCGTCAGTCCCAGTCGACAATCGAACATTTTCTCCGCGAGGCCAAAGAGCAGGTCTCGCAGCGCGACGTCAACGATAGCCTGATCCGGGCGATCAACGAGCTTATCCGCGAGGTCAAGCGCATCGACGACGCGGTGCACCGGGCGCGGCGCGATATCCGGGTCGCCCGCCGGTTCTGACTGGGCAGCAAGGCCAATGTATATACGCGGATTGACATCGCTGCGATGCGTGCCGATATATCTCCCGAGCAAGGGAGCAAGCCATGCCCCGGACCCGCGCCTTTAAATCCGGCAATAGCCAGGCCGTACGGATTCCGGCCGAATTGGCCTATAGCGAAACGGACGTCGATCTTGAAATTACGCGCCTCGGCGACGTGATCACGATCTTTCCCATTCGCAATAATATGCACGACGCCGTCGCGGCATTGCGGCTGCTGCCCAAGCCCCCGCGCGTCGAAAAGCGCCGGCCCATCGCACTGCCTGACCGGCGCGGCAACTAACGCGGCAACCGATCGTGCCTTATCTCGTCGACACGAACATTGCCATTCATGCGCGTGACGGCACGTCCAGCGTTCTTGATAAATTTGTCGAGCATGACGGCGAAATCTTGTTGTCCGCGTTAAGTCTCGCCGAGCTGCAGCGTGGTATTTACCGGGACCCGAAGTTCACCGCCATTCGACAATCGCGATTGGAGGTCTTGCTCAGCGCGCTGCCGGTCGTGCCTTTTGATTCCGCAGCGGCCATGGCTTACGGTCGGATCATCGGGCAATGCGGCTGGGTGCGAGGCAAGGACTATGACCGGATGATTGCCGCACATGCGATCAGCAGCGGCTGCGTTCTGGTGACCAATAACAAGGCGGATTTTCGCGATATTCCAGGGCTCAGGATTGTGAACTGGGTCGCTTGACTGCCCGGCGTAATGTTAGGAGAGCACGATGGCGAAGCACGAATTCGCAGCCGTCGCGCCCGGTGAAATGCTGAAAGAGGAATTCCTCGCGGAATATGGCCTGTCGCAGAATCAGCTCGCGAAAGCCATCGGTATTTCACCGAACCGCATTACCGATATCGTCAACAATCGACGGCGCATCACCGCCGATACCGCGCTCCGGCTCAGCCTGTACTTCGGCAACAGCCCGGAATTTTGGCTGAATCTTCAGAGCCCGTTACGATCTGAAATTGGCGCGGCGGAATCTCAAGGCGGGAGACGTCAAGCGAATCAGTGCGTTAGGGACCACGTAGACACGCGGCTTCTTAGTTTACTTTTGAAGATGCGGCTGAGAGCAACCAAGGATCACTTGCTTATGGGCCACGCTCAGCTTCGCCAGGTAATGTCGCCCTGATTGTTGCCGTCAATTTTCTGCCGGCGTCCTCAAGATTTCTAATGTCCCATGGAATTGTGACCATGTGATTGGTGTCGAAGTGGGTTTTTTTGCCCTCAAATTTCTGATGCTCGCACGTGTATAGAACCGGAAGACCAATTCCTTCCGCAAAACCTGCCTCAAAATACGCGCCATTATTATCGTGGCTGAGATCGGCGATTACAAATCGCGCACGCCGTATTGCGGCCCGTATTTGGTTGTCGATTAAACCGGCTGGTTGGGCTTCATTCAACGCTCTTAGCTCAAATCCAGCTTGTTCAACCGCTGGCTTGAAACATTCGGTCAAGACTTTTTCCAACGTCGCGTCATTGAATTGCATTGCCATGAATGCAATTCGCGACGTTACATTGGTATGTTGCAGTTGCTCGTATCGGTTCCAGCCTTTCATTGAAAGCTTGAGCGCAATTCTTCCTGGCTGCTCCTCCGGATGAATCTCGATCCACTTTTCGTCCTCAAGGTGATTTAGCAACCATTGGCATGCAGCTTCGCCTGAACCAGATATTGCAGCCCCGATAGTCGCAGCAAGACATGGGATTGAGCATCGAGCGGAAACGGCGGGTGAGCTTTGTTTGGCTCCGACCCAAAGCAGTAAATTATCAATTTGCTCTCTCGGCTTCGGTAGCGGCGGCGCCTTTTTATAGCTCGGCAAGTCGTTCTCATAAATGGTGACTGGACGCCCCGGACGTTGCGCTTTTCGTATTAAGTGGCTCAGTACTGACCTATTAATGGAATCATTTTGCAGTAAGGCTGGCAGAATACCGCTCGCAGTTCCAACAACAGCGAAGGCTCCACAGCGTGGACAGTCGTGGATCGGGTAGCCCCATTCACTGCCGGGCAAAAAATCACAGAACGCATTGCCGCAAATTGGGCATTCCCTCGGCGTCATCGGTAATCCTCAAAGGTCATAGGTTAAGCCGAACCGCTCTCAATTTTATACCGTTGGGCGGCAGAGGGTGCCTATCTACACCCCCGCCGCCCCGCCGTCGGCGCGCGGGTCGTGCGCGCCCTCCAAGCTGCCGTTCGGGTGCAGCACCACGGCGCCGGCGTGACCCATGACGTCGGAATAGGATTCCGTCAGCACATCGACGTCGTGGCCCGCGGTCATCAGCGCGTCTATCAGGGCATCGCCGAAGCGCGGCTCCATGCGCAGCGCCGTGCGCGATGCGCCCCAGGTGCGGCCGAGGACCCAGCGCGGCCGGTCGAGCGCTTCCATGAGCGGCTCGCGGAAATCGACGTGGCGGGTAAACAACGCGCCTTGCGTCTGCGGCTGGCCGTCGCCGCCCATGCAGCCATAGGCCATGATGCGGCCGTCCTTGAGCGCCGCGAGCGCCGGATTGAGGGTGTGGAACGGCAGCCGGCCGGGCGCGAGGTAATTGAGCGCCCCGGCCTGAAGCGAAAAGCTCGCGCCGCGGTTCTGCATCAGGATGCCGGTCGCCGGCAGCACGCAGCCGGAGCCGAATTCCCAATACAGCGATTGGATGTAGGACACGACGAGCCCGCCGGCGTCGGCGGCACCCATCCAGACCGTGTCGCCCGCGCCCACCGCCAGCGGCCAGCGCGCGGCCTTCCGGCGATCGATCTTCATCGCTTCGCCGGCGACGGTGCGATCGTCGAGCACGCGGTCGAGCGCAAGCGGAAGAAATTGCGGGTCGGTGACGGCGCGGTCCCGGACGCGCAAGCCGCGCTTGGTCGCTTCGACGAGGCCGTGAACGTGATCGAAGCCTTCCGCCTCGGTCACATTGAGCCGCGCAAAAAGCGCAAGAATCATCAGCGACACGACGCCCTGGGTCGGCGCGCCGGTATTATACGCCGTGCCGGACGGCAACATGACGTGCAAGGGCTCGGCAAGCGTAGCGCGATAACGCTCCAGATCGTTTCGCGTGACCGGACTCTGGATGCGGTCGAGATCGGCGGCGATCTCACGGCCGACGTCGCCGCGATAGAAATCGTCGAGGCCGGCCTGTGCCAGATGCGAAAGCGTGGCGGCAAACGCGGTCTGTTTCAGAAGGTCGCCGACCGCCGGCGGCTTTCCCTCCGGCAAAAATACGGAAGCGAAGCCCGGCGCATCTTTCAGTTCGGCGGCATGGTCCGCCGTCAGCCGCGCTTGGCTGCGCGTGACCGCATAGCCGTCGCGGGCCTGGGCGATGGCCGGCGCCAGCAATACGTCAAGCGGCAATGCCGCGCCGTGGGCTTGGGCTGCCTGCAGCGCCACCGACCAGCCGGCGAGCGCGCCGGGCACGGTCAGCGCCGCGAGTGGGCCACGGGGCGGTATCGTCTCATGGTCGCGATAGAGTTCGGGCTTGGCCAGCGCGCCCGCCGGACCGGCCGCCATGATGGCGCGCACGCGCCCGCGCGGTTCGCGAACGAGCCAAAATCCATCGCCGCCGAGATGGTTCATATGCGGGTAGACCGCGGCGATGGATGCGGCCATGGCCACCATCGCCTCGATCGCATTGCCGCCTTCGGCGAGGATGGTGCGGCCGGCCTCGACCGCGGCGACGTGGGGCGCGCAAACCACGCCGCGCCGATGGCCGGCGCTGTGCAGTTCGGCCATGTTCAAGTCACCGCCGCAGCCGCAAAGCCGCGCTTGCGCAGCAGCGCGTCGACGCTCGGCAGCCGGCCGCGGAACGCCTTGTAGGCTTCGGCCGGTTCCTGCGACCCGCCGGCGGCATAAATGCAGTCGCGCAGCCGCCGCGCCGTCGCGGCATCGAAAATATCGCCGGTCTCCTCAAAGGCGGCGAAGGCATCGGCGTCCAGCACTTCCGACCACATGTAGCTGTAATAGGCCGCGGCGTAGCCGCCGCCCGAGAAGATGTGGGCGAAATGCGGCGGCCGGTGCCGCATGACGATCTCGTGCGGCATGCCGAGGCGGGAGAGCGCGTCGGCCTCGAACGCGGCCGGATCGATCTCGGCAGGTTGCGTCAGCGAATGCAGATCGAGATCGACCGCGGCGCAGGCGATATATTCCACCGTGGCAAAGCCCTTGTTGAAGTTGCGCGCGGCGAGGAGCCGCTGCAACAGCTCCTCCGGCATCGGCGCCCCGGTCCGATAGTGGCGGGCGAAACGGCGCAGCACATCCGGCTGCTCCAGCCAATGCTCGTAAAGCTGGGACGGCAGTTCGACGAAATCCGTCGCCACGTTGGTGCCGGCAATGGTCGGATAGGTGACAGAAGATAAAAGGCCATGCAAAGCGTGGCCGAATTCGTGAAACAGCGTGCGCGCGTCGTCAAAGCTCAGCAGCGTCGGATCGCCTTTGGCGAAATTGTTGTTGTTGACGACGATCGGCAACACCGCGCCGTCGAGCATCTGCTGTTCGCGATAGCTGCTCATCCAGGCGCCGGAGCGCTTGCCGGCGCGGGCGAAATTGTCGTGCAGGAAAAGACCGATCGCAGTGCCGGCCGCATCGCGCACCTCGTAGGCCCGCACATCCGGGTGATAGGCCGCGCAATCGGGCCGCGCGACAAAGCTGATGCCGAACAGCCGCCCGGCTGAGTCGAAGGCCGCGCGCACCATGTTGTCGAGCACGAAATACGGTTTCACCGCCGCTTCATCGAGCGCGTATTTCTGCTGCCGGACCTTTTCGGCGTAGTACCGCCAATCCCATTGCGCGATCGGCTGGTTCAGCCCGTCGGCGTGCGCCGCCTCGGTCAGTTCGGCCCGCTCGGCCGCCGCCTTGCGCGTCGCCGGCTGCCACACCTCAGTCAGCAAAGCCCCGGCGGCTTCCGGCGTCTTGGCCATCGTGTCAGCGAGCCGATAGGCGGCATAGTTGGCATAGCCGAGCAACCGCGCCTGCTCGGCGCGCAGTGCCATGATCTCGCCGATCAGCGGCGCGTTGTCGTGCGCGCCGTGATGCGCGCCGCGCGCTGCCCAGGCATCGTAGGCGGCCTGCCGCAAATCGCGCCGCGCGGAAAACATCAGAAACGGCTCGACCGAAGCGCGCGCCAGGGTGATGACATAGCGCCCGCCGAGGCCGCGTTCGCCTGCGGCACTCGCCGCGGCGGCGCGCGCAAAATCGGGCAGCCCGTCAAGGTCGTTTTCGCCGAGATCAAGCTGCCATTCATCCTCGTCATGCAGCACATTCTGGCTGAACAGCGTGTGCAATGTCGCGAGCCGCTCGGAGATCGCCGCCATCCGAGCCTTCTGCACCGGGTCGAGCTGCGCGCCGCTGCGCACAAAGCGCAGGTGATAGCGCTCCAGCAGGCGCGCCTGCGGCACATCGAGGCCGAGGCTGTCGCGCCTGCGATAGAGTGCATCGACGCGGGCAAACAGGCCAGGATCGAGCATGACGCGCATCGAATGCGCCGCCAGCTTTGGTGCGTAATCACGGTCGATCGCCTCGAGCACCTCGTTGGTCGCGCTCGATGTCAGATTGTGAAAGACCGCGCCGACGCGGCGCAGCAGCCCGCCGCTGCGTTCCAGCGCCTCGACCGTGTTGGCAAAATCCGGTGCCGCTGACTCGGCCGCGATCGCGGTGATTTCCGCGCTTTGCTCGGCCATGCCGCGATCGAAGGCCGGCGGAAAATGTTCCGGCTGGATGCGGTCGAACGGCGGCAGTTCGAATGGAGTGTTCCACGTTTCCAGAAACGGGTTGTCGGTCATGGGCTCGCCGCGCGCTGCTGTGCAAAGGACGAGATTGCGTTGTCCCGCCGCAAGCCGCAACGGGCCTATGTGACGATGCTGTCGATGTCGGAACGCGGCGGCGTAAAACCCGGAAAAATTTGCGTCAGAGCGTTGTCTGGCAGGCGCAGGTGCCGGCCCGTCAGCCCGGCCAGCACCGCACGGTAATCCGTCGTCACCGCCAGATCGCGGCCCTCGTACAGCGCGGCAGCGGCAAGGCCCGGCCATTGCCCATAGACCTGGCCACCGCGCACGCCGCCGCCCATGACCCACATCACGTTGCCGTGGCCGTGATCGGTGCCGCCATTGCCGTTTTCGTGCACGGTGCGGCCGAATTCCGAGACCACGACCACCACCGTATCCTGCCAGTCGGACCCCAGAGCCCGGGCAAAGCTCGCCAACCCATCGCCGAGCGGGCGCAGCCGCGCGGCAAGCTGGCCCTTGTCGGCGCCCTGGCGGACATGCGTGTCCCAACCGCCAAAGGCTGCGAAGGCAAGGCGGATATTACGGTCGCGGCCAATCAGCTTGGCGAGGCGCGCGGCCTGCGCCGGCAGCGCATTGGGCGGCGGCGCGCCGGCATCGGCCGCCATCTGTTCTTCGTTCGGCATATCGGCGATCAATTCGGCGCGAGCCGTGCGGCCCTGCCGGTAGGCCTGGCTGATCTGGTCGTTGCCGCTGTAGAGGCTGTCGAACGCGGCGGCGACGGCGGGGCGGTCGATCGCCATCGCACTCGCCGCGGCCGCACCCATCGGCAGGTTGCTGGCCGCCAACCGGCCGCGCAAAATCTGCGGCAGGGTCGGGCCGACCGCGAGCGCGGCGGTTGGCCCGATCGGCTGCGGCAGCGTCGCGAGCAGGCGGTTCATCCAGCCATCCGCGGTGGCGCGCCGTCCCGGCGTGCCGTTCTCGACGAAAAGCTGCGCATCGAAATGCGAGCGGGTCGGGTCGGGTGACCCTGTTGCATGCACAAAGGCCAGTTGTTTGGCTTCCCACATCGGCAGCAGCCCGGCCAGCGCTGGATGCAGCGCGAAATGCCCGTCGAGCGGCAAGGCCCCGCCCTCGCCCGATCCCGGCCGCGGCACCGCAATCGTCGGGCGCGCCGCGTAATACGCCTCTTCGCCATAGGGCACGACGACGTTGAGGCCATCGACCGCGCCGCGCAGCATCGCCACGACGAGCCGCTTCGGACCGCCGGCGCCCTCGGCAGCCCAGGCCTTGCCGCCCAGCGAAATCAGCGCCGCACTCGTTGCCAGACCGAAAAAATCGCGTCGTCGCATCGCCACACCTATCGTCTATCGCCGCATAAAATCGGGACTGCCGAGGATCAGGGCGGCGCGCAGCCCCGGCTGCGCCGCCGCCACCGCAGTACGCGTGCGCTCGCTGAGCGCCGGCGCCAGCATCGCTTCGAGTGGTCCGGCATCGACCGGTTCGGGCACCTCGGCCGACGCCTCGATGACCGGGCCTTCCGCCGCCGGTGCCGTCTGCAGCTTCAGGTGCCCGGCGCCCAGCGCAGCCGCGAAGCTGACCCGCAACATCGTCGCATCCGGACTGAGCCATGCCGCTTCGCTGTCATGGTAGCCGTCCGGCGTCGGACAGCCGTAGAGCGGCTGCCCCTGCCGCGCCATCGCGCCCAGCAGCGGGCGGGGATTGACGATCGCGGTGCCACTCGCGCGCGCCGCCGAGAGCACATAGCGGTAGGGCGATTTGTACTTTGCCCCGGCGCTGTCGCGGAATTCGGCGCTGGCAAACAACTCGTTCAGCACGGCGCGAATGTCGCCGTCACTCTGTTCAAAGCGCGTCGCCAGCCGCGCAACCAGCGCCGGCGGTGGCGTGTCGGCGACGAAATACTCCGCCAGCTTCCGCGCGATGTGGCGCGCCGTCGCCGGGCTTTTAGCGAGCATATCAAGCGCGGCTTCGCCTTCCGCCTCGCCGTTGGCCGCGATATCTCGGCCGAGAAAATGTTTGGCACCGTCGTCGTGGCGCCGCGGGTAAAACATGAAGCCGGTGGCGTCGCGCCCCTCGGCGTCGCGTCCTGGTCCCTTCGGCCGCGCCAGGCTCCAGCCGGTCAGGATACGCGCCAACGCAACGACGTCGTCCTGCGAATACCCGCCATCGACGCCGAGCGTGTGCAGCTCCATGATTTCGCGCGCGTAGTTCTCGTTGAGACCGAGTTCGCGGCCGTCCGGTGTCTTGAAACCGGGTGCCGTGTTCTGCGCATTGTCGAGATAGAACAACATTGCCGGATGATGCGCGGTGGCGCCTAGCAGGTCGCGGAAACGCCCCAGCGCATACGGCCGGATTGCCGCCGCCTCGTAGGCGCCGACCCACAGGTGATCGAGGCCCTTGCCGGCAAACACATTGAAATGGTTGTACCAGAAATCGACCATCACCTCGTTAAGCTGGCGGCGGCTGTAAAGCGCATGCCATAGCCGCGCCGCCCGCGCCTCCTGGGCGATGATGTTGGCACGCTGGCGCCGCGCCTTCTGCGCCTCGGGTGACGGCTTGACCCCATCAACCGCGCGCAGGGGCCCATACTCGGCCCAAAGTTGCCCCGGGTTGAGCGCCAGCGTATCGAGGCCAGCCAGCCGCCCGGCCAGTTCCGGCGCCTCGGAAATTCCGTCCGGATTAAGCTGTTCGGCGACGTATTTTTCGATGCCGATGGTTTTGACGTATTCGACATCCGCGGCAGTCGGTCCGAAGGCCAGCCGATCGAGCACGTGTAGAACCTGACGGTCGGTGCCAGGATCGGCGGCAGCCGATGCGGGACGGCGCAACACCGGAAGCGCAAATGTCGCCGCCGCAGCGGCCAACAGCGAGCGACGCAGCATCTTGTGCAACCTCCCGAACGCCTGCCGGTGTTCTTTGCTGTGTTCGTTTTACCGCCGCATGCGCTGCTTCATCCCCGCCGCGTTGCGAGCGTTGTGCACGCAAAAAAGCCCCCGCCGTTTCCGGCGAGGGCCATTTCGTAAGATCGTCCGACCGAAAACCGGCCGGCTGTTGCTTATTCTGCGGCTTCTTCCGTCACCGGCCGCAATTCATAACGCTGCATACCGAGGCCGACGGCCTCATCCCAACCCTTCTGGCGAACGTCGAACTGCACTGCGTCGGGGCCGAGATATTTGAGGTTCGCGGCGCCTTCGCTGACCGCCATCATCGGCGTCGGGTCGCTCAGATCGCCCTTTTCGCGCGGCACAAACGAGACACCAGCCTCTTCGAGACCCTTGGCCGTTCCCGCCAGATCATCCACCTGGAAGCCAATATGGTGGATGCCGCGCAGATCGGAACTCTGCTCCGGCCCAAGCTTTGGTGCTTCGGCATCGCCGTATTTCAGGATTGCAAAGTAAATATATCCGTCGCTGAGCCAGACGCCGCGCTCGCCGGTATTGCTCGGCCGGCGATACAGTTCGGTCAGGCCGAAATGTTCCTTGTAAAACTCCGCCGTCTTTACGGGATCGTCGGTAACGAGCGCGATATGCTTGATGCGTGCCATTCGCTCCTCCCTAAGTGAGTTTTCCTATGTAGGCCAGTCGTCAGGTGGCCGTCAAATCACGCTTTGCGGGCAGTGGGGCCGGTAAAGCGCAACGCTTTAACGCAAAGGCCGCCAAGGGTACGCAAAGGACGCGACGGCCTTGTGTTTGTCAGCGGCCTCTGCGAGTTCCCGGCGCGACATTGCCTCCAAGCGCTCACCGCTTTGGCGGGTGGGCGCGGACGAATTCCTCGTTGACGTCGGCGCCCCAGCCGGGGCCGCTCGGGATCAGGAAATCGCCGTTTTCGATGACCGGCGGCACGGTGACGATCTCGTCCTTCCACTTCACGTCGTCGATGTCGATTTCCATGACCTTGAAGTTCGGGATCGCGGCGCAGAAATGCGCGCTGATCAGGCTGCCGAGATGGCCGTTGAAATTGTGCGGCGCGCAGTTGACCTCAAAACTGTCGGCCATCGCGGCAATTTTCACCGATTCAAGAATGCCGTTCCACGGCACGTCGATGATCGCGTAATCGACTGATTGCGCCTCGAAATACGGGCGAAACTGGCGCCGGCCATAGATCGACTCGAGCGAGGCGATCGGGGTGCGCGCCGAGTTGCGGATGCGCGCCAGGCCGGGCGGGTCGTAGATGTCGATTTCGAGCCACACCAGGTCGAGCGGCTCCAAGGCGCGCGCCAGCCGGACATAACCGTCGATCTTGTAGTTGAAATTGGTGTCGAGGTGCAGCCCGACACCCTTGCCGGCGCCCTCGCGAAAGGCGGAAAGCTGGTCGACCGCGGCGGCGGCGATATCGCTGTCGGCGTTGAGTTCGGGGAAACCCGGCTGGCCACCGGTGCCGGGGCCGTGCATCCAGTGCCGGCCTTTCTCAAAACGGATCAAATTGGTCTTGAGGCCCTTGAAGCCCTTTTCGCGGACCTCGCGGCCGAGCGCGACGACATCGTCGAGCGTGCGTACCGGCGGTACTCCGGCCAATTCCTGAATCCGGTCGGCATAGCGGGCGCGATAGGTGCCGCAATGCGACCAGTAGACTTGCAGCCGGTCGCGGAACGGGCCGCCCAGCAACTCGTAGACCGGGATGCCGAGCGCCTTGGCCTTGATGTCGACCAGCGCGTTTTCAATCGCCGCGATGGCCTGTGCGTTGAGCCCGCCGGCCGCCTGGCGCGTCGCGGCATACAGCAGGTTGCTGTGGCGCTCGACCGGCCGCGGGTCCTGCCCGATCAGCCGCGCCCCGAGTTTCTCGATAATGACGCCCAGCCCTTGCGCGCCGTACCCCTCCATAAACTCCGACCAGCCGGTAATGCCCTCGTCGGTCGAAATCTTGACGAATGAATTGACCCGCCATCCGGCATCGCAATGCATGGTTTCGAGCTTGGTAATTTTCATCGTCTCAACTCCCTAAAGTTACTTTTGGCCGTCATTGCGAGGAGCCGGAGGCGACGCGGCAATCCCGGGCGGAGGAGGCTCGGTCGGCCCGAGATTGCTTCGCTTCGCTCGCAATGACATCGGTTATTTGCCAACGATCTCGGCTAGCACTGGTTCGAGGTACGACAGGAATAGTGCGGGGTCCTCGCTCATCGGGAAATGCCCGAGGTGCCGCATGATCGTGGCCTGCGCGCCCGGCACGGCCCGCGCCACCGCCAGCGTGTCTTCCGGCGAGCAGGAATAATCGTATTCGCCGGTCAGCAGATAAAGGGGACAGATCGCGGTGTTGATGCGGTGGAGTTCGCTTCGGATGTCGCCGTCGATGCCGTAGAAATAGAGGTCGCCTTTGAACACGCCGGGGCCGCTCTGCATGTAATGCCACAGCGTTTCCCAGCGATCAGCAGCCGGGGCTTGCGGCGCGACGAGGCCGGAGACAGCGCCGGCCGCAACCTCACCGCCATGCACGTCAGCGCGATGCAGCCAATCGGTATCGTAATAGGGGTCGACATACGACGAGCTTTCCAGCCCGATCAGGGCGCGAAAAGCGTGCGGGTGGCGCACCGCCAGATGCAGCACGACCCGTCCGCCGATCGAGCAGCCCATCACGACAGGCTTTTCGAGGCCCAAGGCTTTGATCACCGCCATGATGATGCCGGTGTAGGAATCGGCGGTCAGGCGGTATTCCTCGTTTTCCCAGCCGGACGGCGGCGATGATTTGCCGTGAAACGGCAGGTCGAATGCGATGACCTGGAACCGGTCGGTGACCGATGCTGTATTCATCAGCCCGCGATATTGCCGTCCGTCGGCGCCGGCGGTGTGCAGGCAAAGCAGCGGGATGCCTTGCCCCGCCGTCTCGAAATACAGGCGGTAATGCCGCCCGGCATAATCGAGGTGCAGATAGCGCCCGACGACCGGCTCGATCCGGGCGGCCATTATGCCTTCTCCCGCAAATGCGCCAGCAGCGCCTTGAAGTACAAAAGATGCGACATCAGCGGGTGCAGGTCACCGGTGAGCTTTAATTCACGGCGTTTGACGAAGGCGAGCAGGTCGTGGTCGCCCGGCGGCGGATCGGCGGCAAGAAAGCGGCGCCATACGGCGCTGCTGCCCGATATCGCGAAGGCGGCGGATGGAGTGACCAGCGGGCCCTGCCGCGTATCCGCGATCCTGCCGTCGACGATGCGCAGCAGACAGGTCGCCTCGCCAACGTCGAGCTGGCAGGTCGTGTTCAGAAACCGGCCGCGGCGCAGCAGCGTGGGATCGCTGTTCACCGCTGCCGCGAACCTCGTGATGCGCTCTTCAATCCCATACCGGCTTTCAGCCATCGTGCCCGGCACCCCACTCTCCCGAAATTTGCGGCATGATGCGCCGGCTTGCGCCAGTGCTCAACATTTGGCAGGCGGCGGGGTGCGCCGCTGATCGTCGCTCCGCCATGACACGCAGCCTGGACACGCAGCTTGCCAAATCGACCGGCGCGCCTTACCTACTGCCTCGCGTAACCCTCACGCAGGGCTGCGGCGCTCCATTATGAGCGACCGCTCCGGTGTCGGCACCGAATTCGGGGTCGATTATTTCCTGCGGCGGCATAACCGGAAAGGACACAGATATGGCGTTGCCTGAGTATTCGATGCGTGGGCTTCTCGAAGCCGGCGTGCATTTCGGCCATCACACACGGCGCTGGAACCCGAAGATGTCGCCTTACATCTTTGGCGTCCGCAACGGCATTCACATCGTCGATCTCGAACAGACCGTGCCTCTGTTGCGGCAGGGGCTTGAGGCGATCCGCGAGGTCGTTGCCGGCGGCGGCCGCGTGCTGCTGGTCGGTACCAAGCGGCAGGCGCAGGACGCCATCGCCGATGCGGCCAAGCGCTGCGGCCAGTATTATGTGAATTACCGCTGGCTCGGCGGCATGCTGACCAACTTCAAGACGATCTCGCAGTCGATCAAGCGGCTGCGCGAGCTTGACGAGCGCATCACCACCGAGCAGAGCGGCCTGACCAAGCGCGAATTGCTGGAACTGACGCGCGACCGCGACAAGCTCGAACGCGCTCTCGGCGGCATCAAGGAGATGGGCGGGCTGCCCGATATCCTGTTCGTGATCGACACGAACAAGGAGGCGATTGCGGTCAGCGAAGCCAATACGCTGCGCATTCCGGTCGTCGCAATCCTTGATTCGAATTCGTCACCAGACGGCATCGCCTATCCGATCCCCGGCAATGACGACGCGATGCGCGCGATCCACATGTATTGCGAACTGGTGTCGGCGTCGGTGCTTGACGGGCTGCAGGCCGAGCTTGCTGCCTCCGGCATGGATATCGGCGCGCGCGCCGAGGTGCCGGCCGAAGCGGCTCTCGATGAAGAGGACATCAGCGAGGATCTTGCGGCTGCCGTGCCCGAAGCAGAGGTACAAACCGCCGAGGCAGCACCTGCCGCGGAATAGCGGAAACCAGATGAGAGACCCGCGGCTCGGCCGCGGGAATTTGGATAGAGGATGAATCGATGGCCGAGGTGACCGCGGCGCTGGTCAAGGAATTGCGCGACAAGACCGGCGCCGGGATGATGGATTGCAAGCGCGCCCTGGGCGACACGTCCGGCGACCTCGAAGCGGCGGTTGACTGGCTGCGCAAAAAGGGGCTCGCCGCTGCCGCGAAAAAGGCCGGGCGGGTCGCGGCTGAAGGGCTGGTTGGCACGGCGACGCGCGGCACCGCCGGCGCCGTCGTCGAGGTCAACTCCGAGACCGATTTCGTGGCGCGCAACGAGCTGTTCCAGGCATTCGTGCGTACCGTCGCCGGCCTCGCGGTGACGGCCGATGACGATGTCGAGAGGCTGAAAGAGGCGGCCTATCCCGGCACCGGCCGCAGCGTCGCCGACGAACTGACCGAGCTGGTCGGCCGGATCGGCGAAAACCTGGTATTGCGGCGGTCGCATAGGCTTTCGGTCGGGCAAGGCTTGGTGGCGTCGTATGTACACAATTCGCTGGCGCCGGGGCTGGGTAAGATCGGCGTGCTGGTGGCGCTCGAATCCGCCGCCGCGGGCGATGCGCTGACGGCGCTCGGACGCCAGCTTGCGATGCATGTCGCGGCCGCCAATCCGCAATATCTCGATGTTAGCTCGGTGCCGTCTTCGGCGCTCGACCGCGAGCGGGCGATCCTGCGCGAGCAGGCGCAAGGCAGCGGCAAGACCGACGCGATCGTCGATCGCATGGTCGAAGGCCGGCTGCGCAAATATTATGAGGATTCGGTGCTGCTTGAGCAGGTCTATGTGATCGACGGCGAAAACCGGGTCAACAAGGTCGTCGAGGCTGCCGCCAAGGCGGCCGGCACGCCAATCAAGGTGACCGGGTTCGTGCGCATCCAGCTTGGCGAAGGCATCGACAAGCCGACCACCGATCTTGCCTCCGAGGTGGCAGCGACGCTCAAGAACTGAGTCGTCCGGCCGCCGCTGCGCCGCCGGGCCGCGTCGCCGGAACAGCCCAAGACACCGGTAATGCCATCAAAAAGCCGGCATTACCGGCAATAGGCTGCCGGCGCGACGCTTGATGCCCCGGTTGGGTTGCGAGGCAACCTGCCTCACCTAAAATACATCCCAAACCGGATGATCGTGCGGCGCGGTTTGGTGTAGTCTCAATCGGCGGCGGCAAGTGCCGCAGCCGATCATCTCAGACAGGCATCCAGCCGGATGAGCCCAGGACGCATGACAGCCGATCTGACGTATCGCCGCGTCCTGCTCAAGGTGTCCGGCGAGGCATTGATGGGCGAGCGCGATTTCGGCCTCGACCCCACGATGGTCCAACACATCGGCGCTGAGATTCAATCGGTCCATGAACTCGGCGTCGAAATCTGCGTGGTGATCGGCGGCGGCAATATCTTTCGCGGTCTGTCCGGCGCCGCGGTCGGCATGGAGCGCGCTTCCGCCGATTACATGGGCATGCTGGCAACGGTAATAAATTCGCTGGCGTTGCAAAACGCGCTCGAAGGCCGCGGCCTCGCCACCCGGGTGCAGTCGGCAATCACGATGCAGGCGGTGTGCGAGCCCTATATCAGGCGCCGCGCGATCCGACACCTCGAAAAGGGCCGCATCGTCATTTTCGGCGCCGGCACCGGCAACCCGTATTTCACCACCGACACCGCGGCGGCGCTGCGCGCGTCCGAGATGGGCTGTGACGCGCTGTTGAAGGCGACTAAAGTCGACGGCGTTTATGACGCGGACCCGCTGCGCGTGCCAAATGCGCGGCGGTTTGAACGGCTCGCCTATCGCGACGTGCTGGCGCGCGATCTCGGCGTAATGGATGCGTCGGCGATTTCGCTGGCCCGAGAAAACCGCATCCCGATCCTTGTCTTTTCGATTTTCGAACGCGGCGGTTTTGCCCAGGTGGTGCAGGGGCGTGGCCGTTACACCATCATCGATGACAGCCATGACAGCTAAGGGAAGCAAAAAAACCGGGAAAGCGAAAAACGCGAAGGAACCGACGCCATGACCGAAGACGAACTGTTGAAGGATATGCGCCGCCGCATGGATGGCGCCATCGATGTGCTGCGCAAGGAATTTGGCGGGCTGCGCACCGGCCGCGCCTCGGCCGGCCTGCTGGAGCCGATCACAATCACCGCCTACGACCAGACCATGCCGCTCAATCAAGTGGCCAACATCAACGTGCCCGAGCCGCGCATGATCACCGTCCAAGTATGGGACCGCGGCATGGTCAAGGCCGTCGACAAGGCGATTCGTGAGTCGGGGCTGGGCCTTAACCCGCAGACCGAAGGACAGACCATCCGAGTGCCGATCCCCGAGCTTAACCAGGAGCGGCGCAAGGAATTGACGCGCGTCGCAGCGAAATATGCGGAAGACGCGCGTGTCGCGGTGCGCAACGTGCGGCGGGATGGCATCGAAGGCTCGCGACGCCTTGAAAAAAGTGGCGATATCTCGCAGGACGTCCAGCGCAAATTGCAGACCGACATCCAGCATCTGACTGACGACCACATCAAGCGCATCGACGAGACGCTGGCGCAAAAGGACAAGGAAATCCTGCAAGTCTGATGAGTTCCGCCGCCGCCATGCCGCGGCCGTTGCCGCGGCATATCGCCATCATCATGGACGGCAACGGCCGCTGGGCGCAGGCTCGCGGCCTGCCGCGCATCGCCGGCCACCGGCGCGGCGCCGAGGCGGTGCGCCGCACCCTGACGGCGGCGGTCGATATTGGCGTGCCCTATCTGACCATGTTCGGGTTTTCTTCGGAAAACTGGAAACGCCCGTTTCCCGAAGTCGACGACCTGATGGGGCTGTTGCGACATTACCTGCGCGGCGAGATCGCCGAACTGCACCGCAATGGGGTGCGCCTGCGGGTGATCGGCGAACTGGCCCGGCTGTCCCCGGAAATCGTCACGCTGATCGAAAATGCCCAGGACCTGACGCGCGATAACCGCGCGATCAACCTGACGATCGCCCTGTCTTACGGCGGACGGGCGGAGATCGCCGCCGCGGCACGAGCGATCGCAGGCCGGGTCGCCGCCGGACAGCTCACCGCCGAAGCGATCGATGAGGACCTGATCTCCGGCCATCTGCTGACCGCCGACTTGCCCGACCCCGATCTCCTGATCCGCACCAGCGGCGAACAGCGCATCAGCAATTTTCTGTTGTGGCAATGCGCCTATGCGGAGCTGGTCTTTACCAAGACGCTGTGGCCGGATTTCGGACGTGGCGATCTCGAAGAGGCTATCGCGGATTATTGTGGACGCGAACGCCGTTACGGTGCGTCGGTTGGCTCCCGCTGACACGCCCCCCATCGATCTGCCCGCTGCCGACCAAAAACCGGCGGAAAAGGGAACGTTGGCACTGCGCATTCTGTCGGCGCTGGTCTTGGCACCGGTCGCGATCGCCGCAGCATGGTTCGGCTGGCCGTGGCTGCCGATCATGACCGCGCTGGCCGCGGCGGGACTCGGCTGGGAATGGGCCCGGCTGTGTCAGGCCGGACGGCTCGGCGCCAGCGGCGTCGTGCTGATTGCGGCAGTCCTGACGGCAGTTGGCGTCGCCGCCGCCGGCCAGACCTTGCCCGCGATGATCCTCGCGTTGATCGGCGCGGTCGTGGTGTTTGTCGTTGCCTTGCGCGAGCGCGGCAGCGACACGCGATGGCTGGCGCTCGGGGCGCTCTGGGTCGCGCTGCCCTGCGTTTTGCTGTTGTGGCTGGCGCGCGAGGAAAGCGGCGGCGGTCGGGTCACGCTGCTGTGGATTTTCGCGATCGTCTGGGCCACCGATATTGGCGCCTATGCGGTCGGGCGGCAGTTCGGCGGCCCGTTGCTGGCGCCGAACTGGAGCCCGCGGAAAACCTGGTCGGGGCTGATCGGCGGCGCCGGATGCGCTGCGCTGGCCGGCTGGGGCACCGCGCGCGCGCTTGATGTCTCGGCGGTGCTGCCGCTTGTGCTGGTCAGCGCAGGGCTTGCGATTGTCGAGCAGTTCGGCGATCTTGCGGAATCGGTGGCCAAGCGAAGGTTCGGTGTGAAGGATTCGAGCGGCCTCATTCCCGGTCATGGCGGGCTTTTCGACCGGCTCGACGGGCTGCTGGCGGTGATTCCGACCGTCGCGTTCCTGACCCTGATCAACGGTGGCAACGTGTTGACATGGCGATAAGCGGGGCGCTGAAGTCCGGCGCACATGCTGGCGAGCGGCCGGAAGTCAGTGCCGACCATCCGCGCTGCGTCACCATTCTCGGCTCGACCGGCTCAGTCGGCCGCAGCACGGTCGATCTGCTACAGCGCAACCGCGATATTTTCACCGTCGAAGCGCTGACCGCCAATCACAACGCCGCGCTGCTGGCGGAACAGGCCCGCTCGCTGAATGCGCGCTTTGCCGCCGTCGCCGACCCGGCCGACTATGCCGCGCTGAAAGAAGCGCTGGCCGGCTCCGGCATCGAAGTTGCGGCGGGCCGGGCGGCGCTGGTCGAAGCCGCCGAGCGTGAGGCCGACTGGATGATGGCCGGGATCGTCGGGGCGGCTGGCCTCGAACCGACGCTGGCGGCGATCCGCCGCGGCCGCATCGTCGCCTTCGCCAACAAGGAAGTGCTGGTGTGCGCCGGCAGTCTTTTTATGCGTGAGGTGGCAAAGTACGGGGCGACCTTGCTGCCGGTCGACAGCGAGCACAACGCGATCTGGCAATGCTTTGATTTCACCCGGGTCGAGGGCATCGAAAAGATCACCCTGACCTGCAGCGGCGGACCTTTCCGGGAATTCAGCCAGGCGCAGATGCGCGATGTGACCCCGGCCCAGGCGGTAGCGCACCCGGTTTGGCAGATGGGTGCCAAGATATCGGTCGATTCCGCCACCCTGATGAACAAGGGGCTGGAACTGATCGAGGCACATTACCTGTTTCAGCTTGCCTCCGAGCGGATCGACATCGTGGTGCACCCGCAATCGATTGTGCACGGCCTTGTCACGTATCGCGACGGCTCCGTACTGGCACATCTCGGTTCGCCGGACATGCGCACCCCGATCGCCTATGCCCTTGGTTGGCCAAAGCGCATTGCGGCGCCGACCAAACGGCTCGACCTCGCCGAGATCGGCCGGTTAACCTTCGAGGCACCCGACGAACAGCGCTTTCCGGCATTGCGACTGGCCCGCGAGGCCTTGCAGCGCGGCGGCGGCGGACCGACCGTTTACAGTGCCGCCAACGAAACCGCGGTACATGCTTTTCTTGCCGGGGAAATTCCGTTTCTCGATATTGCCGCGACGGTGGAGCGCACGCTCGAACTGCTGCCGGGCGGCAGTCTTGAATCACTGGAAGACGTGTACAATCTCGATAAAACCGCCCGCACCACCGCTGCTAACCTTTTGGCGCCGCGCGGGCGCCTGCATGTCGCCCAATGATGGATTAAATAATGCTTCATCTCACGCATCTTCTTGAGGGCGGCATTACCCATTTCCTGTGGATGGCATTTGGCTTTCTGGTCGTACTGACCGTGCTGGTGTTTGTCCACGAACTCGGCCATTACCTGATCGCCCGGCGCAACGGCGTAAAAATCGAGGTTTTTTCGATCGGGTTCGGCCCGGAATTGTTCGGCTGGTGGGACCGGTCGGGCACCCGCTGGAAATTCAGCGCGGTTCCTCTGGGCGGCTACGTCAAGATGTTCGGCGACAGCGACGCCAGTTCCAGCCTGCCCAACTCCGGCCTGGACGACATGACCGAGGCGGAACGGGCGGTATCGTTTCCGTGCAAGACGCTGGGCCAGCGCGCGGCCATCGTGGCCGGCGGCCCGCTGGCCAATTTCGTCTTTGCGATCGTTGTGCTGGCGGTTCTCTTTATGACCTACGGCCAGCCATTTACCCCGGCGCAGGTCGGGGCGGTTCTGCCGGGGAGCGCGGCGGAAGCCGCCGGGCTCCAGCCCGGCGATTTGATTGTCGGCATCGATGGTTCTGCCGTCGAGCGCTTTGAAGACGTGCAACAGCAGGTCAGGCTCAATCCGAGCGTGCCGATGACGCTTGCGGTACGGCGCGACGGCAATCTCATTACGCTGCGGGTGACCCCGACCCTTACCGAGGAAACCGATCGGCTGGGCCACCACCAGATCGGCAAGCTCGGCATCCAGGGGGCCGGTGCACAATTCGTCAGGCGCAACCCGGCCAGCGCGGTCGTGCGCGCAGTCGGCGAAACCTGGAACCTGTCGGCCGCGACGCTCGACGCGATCTGGCAGATGGTGATCGGCAAGCGGGCGACCGACGAACTGGGCGGCCCGTGGCGCATCGCGCAACTGTCGGGAGCGGTTATTCAGCTCGGCATCGGCCCGCTGCTGAACTTTATGGCGATTCTCTCGATCAATCTTGGGCTGATCAACCTGTTTCCGGTGCCGGTGCTTGACGGCGGACATCTGCTGTTCTATGCGGCAGAGGCAATCCGCGGGAAGCCGCTGGGGCAGCGCGCCCAGGAATACGGTTTCCGCCTGGGGCTCGCTCTGGTGCTGACACTGATGGTGTTCGCCACTTGGAACGACATCGTTCGTTGATATTGTGAAGCGCTTGTCGACCTGACACTATCCGCGGCGAGGATAGCGCAAGCATCGGGGTGGGGGAGTTTTGGGTCCGAAGCGCTGGATTTCCTGCTGGCTGCCTGTGTTGGCTGCCGCCGTCACCGTCATGGCGATGGCCTGCCCACACGCAGCAATGGCTCAACGACGCTCGCCCGCTGCAACGAATGCAGCGGCCGCCGGCGGGACGATCTCGAATGTCCGCATCGAGGGCATTCAGCGGATCGAGCCCGAGACCGTGCGATCCTACCTGATGCTTCAGGCCGGTGACGCATGGGACCCCGAGCGAGTCGACCAATCGCTCAAGGCGCTGTTTGCGACCGGCCTGTTCGCCGACGTAAAGCTGACGCGCGAAGGCAGCACCCTGGTCGTCAAAGTCGTCGAAAACCCGATCATCAATCGCATCGCCTTTGAAGGAAATTCAAAGCTCGCCGACAAGGATCTGAATGGCGAGATCCAGTTGCGGCCGCGAGTCGTCTACACCCGCACCCGGGTGCAGAACGATGTCCGGCGCATTCTCGAACTGTACCGGCGTCATGGGCGTTTCGCCGCAACGGTCGAGCCCAAGGTCATCCAGTTGTCGGAGAACCGCGTCGATCTGGTGTTCGAGATCAATGAAGGGCCGTCGACCGGGGTGCGCAGCATCAATTTCGTCGGCAACCGCAATTTCAGCGACGGCACCTTGCGCGGCATCATCGACACCAAGGAAAGCCGCTGGTATCGCTTTCTGTCGAATGCCGATACCTATGATCCCGATCGGCTGACCTATGATCGCGAATTGCTGCGTAAATACTATCTGTCCGAAGGATATGCCGATTTTCGCGTGGCCTCGGCGGTCGCCGAATTGACGCCGGACCGCGACGGTTTCGTCATCACGTTCACAGTGGATGAAGGCGAGCGCTATCGCTTTGGCAAGGTCGACGTAAACATCAAACTCAAAGACCTGCCGCGCGAAGCCGTGCTGCCGCTGCTGACCGTGCAGTCCGGCGACTGGTATGACGGCGAAGCGGTCGAACACTCGATTGCGGCATTGACCGATGCGCTCGGCAATCGCGGCTACGCCTTTGTCGAGGTCAAGCCGGAAATCACCCGCAATCGCGACGCGCGCACGCTTGATGTGGTGTTCAACGTACAGGAAGGGCCGCAGGTTTACGTCGACCGGATCGACATCAACGGCAACGTTCGCACGCTCGACAAGGTCATCCGGCGTGAATTCCGCCTTGTCGAAGGCGATGCGTTCAATACCAGCAAAATGCAGCGGTCCAAGGACCGCATCAAAAATCTCGGCTTCTTCAAGAAAGTCGAGGTCACCAATTCACCGGGCTCCGCACCCGACCGGACGGTCGTCACGGTCGAGGTAGAGGAGCAGTCGACCGGCGAATTGTCGCTTGGCCTCGGCTTTTCGACCACCGATGGTCCACTCGCCGACATCAGCGTGCGCGAACGTAATTTCCTCGGCCGCGGTCAGGATTTGCGGATCGGTACCGTGGTGTCGTTCAACTCGCAACAAATCGATTTGAGCTTTACCGAACCTTATTTCCTCGACAAGAACATCGCCGCCGGTATCGATCTGTTTGAAGTCAAGACCAGCCCGACGGCGGATTTCTTTACCGGTGAAACTCCCGCCTACCAGCAATTCTCTTATGGTGGTGCGCTACGTGCCGGCTACCAGATATCCGAAAATTTGCGGCAGACGTGGAAATACACGCTGCGTTCAGATGAGATTACCGACGTTCAGAGCGACGCCGCGCTGTTCATCGCGCTGGAACAGGGCACGCATGTCACCTCGTCGATCGGTCAGGTCCTGCTCTACGATCGGCGCGACAACCGGCTGGAGCCGACCTCGGGCTATTTCGCGTCGATCGGCAACGATTTTGCCGGCGTCGGGTTCGGCGTCAAGTACATACGAAACAAGATCAATTTCGGTTATTATTACTCAATAGCGCCGGAATGGGTGCTGAGTTTCACTGGCGAGGCCGGCGATATCTTTGGCTTTGACGGCGACCAGGTGCTGTTGCAAGACCGGTTCTTTGTCGGCGGCGACAATCTGCGCGGCTTTCAGCCGGCCGGTATCGGCCCCCGCGACACCGTCTCGGGCGATGGTCTCGGCGGCAACAAATACTATGTCGGGTCGCTGTCGCTCGGGGTGCCGCTCGGTCTGCCGAAGGAGCTTGGCATCACCGGCCGGGTATTTACCGATTTTGGCAGTCTGTGGTCGAACGATCAAAAGAATGTGGTGCTGACGCCTGCCCAACTCGTGACCACGGGTGGCATCCAGCCGCAAATCGTCGACTCGACCTCGATCCGCGCCAGTGCCGGCATCGGCGTCTCGTGGAAGTCACCGGTCGGACCGATCCGACTTGATCTGGCGCTGCCGATCAAGCGCGAGTCATTCGACAAGACGCAATTCTTTCATGTCAGTTTCGGTACGAGGTTTTGATGTCGTTGACACGCGCGGGGTTCGCTCCGCTGGTCTTGGCCCTGGGTTTGAGCGGGCTGCTGACCGCGCAGGCGCAGGCACAAACGCCGCCGGCAACGCCGGCGCCGGCTCCTGCTGCAGCGCCCGCCCCATCGGTATCCGGCCTGAGCATTTTAGTGGTCGACGTTCAGTCGCTGCTGCAGAATTCCAAATCAGCCAAGATGGTGCGGCAGCAGATCGAGCAGAAACGCGCCGAATACGCCAAAGAGATTTCGCACCAGGAAGAAGTGCTGCGTCAGGAACGGGATGCCTTGCAGCGCCAGCAGGCTTCCTTATCGTCTGAAGCGTTGAATCAGAAAGGCCGCGAGTTCCAGCAAAAAGTGAACGACCTCGACCGCAGCGTGCAAGGCAAGCGGCAGGCGCTGGAGCACTCCAACTCGCAAGCGCTGGAAAAAATCCAGGAAGCGATGCTGAAGATCATCACCGACATTGCGAAGGACCGAAAAGCCAATCTGGTGTTTCAGCGCAGCGAATTGGTGCTGTTCGATCAAGGTTTCGACGTAACCGATGAGGTGTTGCAGAAGCTCGACGAACAACTGCCGACGCTGACGGTGAATTTTGTCCCGCCGACGACCCCCACCGCGACGGCACCCGACGGCGCGGCACCGCAGCCTGCGCCCGCGGCGCCGGCAAAAAAGAAGAAATAGAGGCGGGGCGTCGCGCCCCCGCCCACCAAGCCGCGATGGCGGACACTCGCTTCTTCGACCGCGCCGGCCCTCAAACGCTCGGCGCGCTCGCGGTGTCGTGCGGCGCGACGCTGCAGGACCCGAACACCGCCGGCCGCCTGTGCCACGACGTGGCGCCGCTCGAAACCGCCGGCCCCGATGATGTGGCCTTTCTCGACAATCTCAAATACGCCGACGCTTTCGCCCATTCGCGAGCCGGCGCGGCATTTGTCGTCGAGCGCCTGGCCAGCCGGGCGCCAGCGACCATGGCCGTGCTGATTACCGGTAATCCCTACAAGGCTTTTGCCCGCGCGGCGCAAATATTTTATCCAAACGCGCCGACGACGCCGCGGCGGGCGCCCTCGGCGATCGTCGATCCGGCCGCCACGGTCCCCGACGATTGCGACATCGGCCCCAATGTCGTAATTGAAAGTGGCGCCGTGATCGGCGCGCGTTGCCACATCGGCGCCAATACCGTGATCGCCTCGGCGGTCGAACTGGGCGACGATTGCTGGATCGCCGCCAACGTCACGCTGAGCCATTGCCGGATCGGCAGCCGGGTTGTGCTGCACCCCGGCGTCCGCATCGGCCAGCCCGGGTTCGGCTTCGCCCCGGATCCGCTAGGGCCGATCAAAATTCCGCAACTCGGACGGGTTATCATCGGCGACGATGTCGATATCGGCGCCAATTCGACGATCGATCGCGGTTCGGGACATGATACGGTGATCGGACCGGGCACGATGATCGATAATTTGGTGCAGATCGGGCACAATGTCGTCCTCGGCCGAGGTTGCATTCTGGCTGGACTAGTTGGGATTTCAGGCAGCACCAAATTCGGTGACTTTGTCATGGCCGGGGGGCAGTCCGGTTTTGCCGGGCATCTGTCGATCGGCAATGGTGCACGGATCGCTGCCCAATCCGGGGTGATGCGCAATGTCGAACCGGGTGAGACGGTATGCGGCAGCCCGGCCGTGCCGATGAGCATCTTTATGAAACAGGTAGCGCTCCTTCAACGCCTTGCGAAGAAAAAGGACGGACGATGATCGATCCGGCCTACGCCGACGAGCAGTCGACGCAGATCGACGTTCAGCGGATCATGGAGATGATTCCGCATCGCCACCCATTTCTGATGATCGACAAGGTCATCGACGTGGTCGCCAACAAGCACGCCACCGGCATCAAGAACGTCTCGATCAACGAGCATTATTTCCAAGGGCATTTCCCGACTCGCCCGGTCATGCCCGGTGTCCTGATCATCGAGGCGATGGCGCAGACCGCGGCGGTACTCGTGGTGCACACGCTGGGACCGGAATCAGAAGGCAAGCTCGTCTATTTTATGAGTGTCGACAACGCCCGCTTTCGCCGTCCGGTCGTCCCCGGCGATTGCCTGCACATCCATGTCACCAAACAGCGGCACCGCGCCAATGTGTGGAAATTCGAAGGGCGCGCCGAGGTGCAGGGCCAGTTGATGGCCGAAGCGGTATTCGCCGCGATGATTCTCAACAATTAAGCGTGCGCATGCCGCAGATTCACCCCACTGCCATCGTCGCGCTGGGCGCGTCGCTCGCCGATGATGTAACGATCGGGCCCTATTGCGTCATCGGCGGCGATGTCGTGCTCGGCAGCGGTGTCACGCTCGCGGCGCATGTCGTGATCGACGGGCGCAGCACGATCGGTGATGGCACGCGCATCTTTCCCTTCGCCTCGATCGGGCAGGAGCCGCAGGACCTCAAATACCAGGGCGAGGCCTCCTCGCTCACCATCGGCCGCAATACAACGATCCGCGAATACGTCACGATCAACCCCGGCACGGCCGGCGGCGGCATGGTCACGCGCGTCGGCGATGATTGCCTGCTGATGGTCGGCGCCCATGTCGCGCATGATTGCCAGATCGCCGATCACGTCATCATGGCCAACAATGCCACCCTCGCCGGGCATGTCACGGTCGGCGAATACGCCCGGCTCGGCGGGCTCTGCGCGGTGCATCAATTCGTTCGCATTGGGCCGCACGCGATGATCGGCGGCATGTCGGGCGTCGAGCGCGACGTCATCCCGTTCGGCCAGGTCATGGGCAACCGGGCCCGCCTCTTCGGCCTCAACATCATCGGCATGCAACGCTACGGCTATAGCCGCGAGGAAATCCAGGGACTGCGCAGCGCTTATCAGTGCCTGTTCGCGGCCGACGGCACGCTGAACGACCGGGTCAACGAAACCGCCCAGCGTTTTGGTGGGATCGGTCCGGTTGGTGACGTGATCGCCTTTATCCGCGCCGATTCCAGCCGGGCGATCTGCCAACCGAATGGAGCGCATGGCAAATAGCCGGGATGCCGCGGCCGGCATTCCTCCGGAAAGCGCGCGCCAGAGCCCGCTCGGCATCATCGCGGGCAGCGGCGGACTGCCACGGCGGGTGATCGCCAGCTGCCGCGCCGCGGGTCGCGATGTTTTTGTGCTGGCGCTTGACGGTGAGGCCGATCGCGATCTGGTCGAAACCGTGCCGCATGCCTGGTGCCCGCTCGGCGGCGCGGCCTCCGCCCTCGATGTATTGCGCGCCCACGGGGTCAGCGAGATCGTGCTGGCCGGCGGCGTGCGCCGGCCAACGCTGGCGTCGCTGCGCCCGGACTGGCGCGCCGCAAAGTTTCTCGCGCGCGTTGGCTATCGGGCGCTCGGTGATGACGGGTTGCTGTCGGCGGTCGTCAAGGAACTGGAGCGCGAAGGGTTCCGTGTCATCGGCCCCGATCAACTCCTCGATGAGGCGGCGTTGCCGGAAGGTCCGCTCGGCCGTATAACGCCCGATGCCGATGCGCTGAGCGATATCGCGCTTGGCCTGCGGCTGGCGCGGGCGATCGGCGCGCTCGATATCGGGCAGGCAGTTGTCGTGCAGCAAGGCCTGGTGCTCGGCGTCGAGGCCATCGAAGGCACGGACGGCCTGCTGCGCCGCTGCGGCGAGCTGCGGCGCGACGGTCTTGGCGGAGTGCTGGTCAAAACCGAAAAGCCTGGCCAAGAGCGGCGCGCCGACCGGCCGACGATCGGGCCGCAAACCGTGCTGCGGGCCGCTGAAAGCGGGTTGCGCGGCATCGCGGCCGAAGCCGGTGCGACGCTGATCGTCGACCGCGCCGAGGTCATCCGCCACGCCGACAATATCGGGCTGTTCGTGGTCGGCGTACGCGCGCCTGACGAACCCTGATCGGGTCGCCGGCGCGAATTGTCTTAACGCCCCGGTCAGTTCCGCGGCGCGTGCTTGCTGAGGATGCGCTGCAAGGTGCGGCGGTGCATTTTAAGGCGGCGCGCGGTCTCCGAGACGTTGCGGTCGCATAGCTCGAAAATCCGCTGGATGTGCTCCCAGCGCACCCGGTCGGCCGACATCGGGTCTTCCGGCGGCTCGGGGGTCTCGCCTTCCTGGGCCAGCAGGGCACGTTCGACGGCGTCCGCATCGGCCGGCTTTGGCAGGTAATCCAGCGCACCGGCTTTGACCGCGGCCACCGCCGTCGCGATGTTGCCATAGCCGGTCAGCACGACGATGCGTGCACCCGGCCGCGCGCCACGCAGCGCGCTGACGACATCGAGACCGCTGCCGTCGCCCAGCCGCAGATCGACCACCGCGAATGCCGGCGGATGCGCGGTCGCGGCGGCCACGCCCGCCGCGACGCCGTCCGCCGTTGCGACGACAAAGCCGCGCCGCTCCATCGCGCGCGCCAGGCGCTGGCACAACGGCGCATCGTCATCGACGATCAGCAGCGTGCGTTCGTTGTCGGGCAGGCCCCGCAACGGCGCGGCTTCAACCTCCGCGCTGGCCGCCCGAAGCGGTCGATCTGTCACATTCATACCGTCTGCCTTTCATTACCGGGCTGCGCTGTGCCCGGTATCCGGGATGCCGCCGCGGCATTGGGTCGCGCTATCGCCTCCAAATTGGCACGATTCCACGAAATGGCAACATGCGCGCCACCTTCGAGCAAGTTGTCGAAGGAAAGCTCGGCGCCGCTGCGTTCGAGAAGGCTCTGCGCGATGAAAATACCAAGTCCCATGTGGTTGGCCGCACCAGCCCGGGTGGACAGATAGGGTTCTCCCAATCGGCCGATCAGATGCGCCGGGAAACCCGGACCATCATCAGCAATCTCGACTGTAACCAGGGATTTATCCCAGTGGATCGTGACGCTGACTTCAGCGCGGGCGAACTGTACCGCGTTCTGGATCAGATTGTTGAGGCCATGCATGATTTCCGGGCTGCGCGCCACTTCCGGTTCCGCACTGGCGGGCGTGCCGGTCGTGGCAAAAATCAACCGCACGCGCGGGTCGTGATACAGCGCTCCGGCGGCTTCGACCAGCGCCGAAATCGGTAACCGGCTATACGGCGAAGCCCCCTCTTCATCGGGATGATGCGCCAGTTCGGCGAGAATCTGGCGGCACCGTTCGGATTGGCTCAGCAAGAGCTGCGCGTCTTCGGCATGCGGCGAATCTTCCGGCAGGTCGCGCACCAGTTCTTTTGCCACCACCGCAATCGTCGCCAACGGGCTGCCGAGTTCGTGAGCCGCCGCGGCCGCCAAGGCGCCAACCGCCGACACCCGCTGCTCGCGCGCCAGGGCAAGCTGCGTCGCCGCGACCGCGTCGCGCAGCCGCCGCGCCTCCTCGGCGACGCTCCAGGTATAGCCGCCGATAAACACGATCGCGAGCACCAGCGCGGTCCACAAGCCGAGCACCAGTTCCGGCGGAAATTCCAGCGGCACGGTGCGCCACGGCAACGGCTCGTGCCACAATGCCAGCAGCGAAATGGCCGCCACCGCAAACACCGCCAGCGCGATGACCGGCCGCAGCGACAATACCGTCGCGGCGACCGTTACCGGCGCCAGGATCAGGATCGAGAACGGGTTTTGCAGCCCGCCGGTGATATACAGCAACAATCCCAGCTGCACGAGGTCGTAGCCGAGGAACAGCACCGCCTCGCGCTCGCCGAGCCGGATCGTGGCCCGGCGATACAGCGTGATGAGCACGTTGAGCAGCACCGAACAGCCGACGACGACAAAAGCCGGCAGCAGCGGCAGGCGGAACCCGAAGGCGTAATGCACCACCAGCAGCGTCACCGCCTGACCGGCGATCGCCACCCAGCGGATCAGCGCCAGCCGCCGCAGGCTGATTCGGTCAAACGCGACCCGCGGCCCGGGAAGCGGCGTCAGAATAGCGATGCTCACCGGCATTCCTCCTCGGCGGGATAAGGCGGCGCGCTGGCACCGGGCGCGCACGCATTCCCGGTGCGCTGGCCCCGCATGCCCCGATCGGCCATATAGGGGCGATGTCGAACCCCGTCATCCTGGTCGAGAACCTCGTCAAGCGCTATGGCAAGACCGTGGCGGTCGACGGCATCAGCTTTGCCGTCGAGGCCGGTACAACCACCGCATTGCTCGGCGGCAACGGCGCCGGCAAGACCACCACGCTGTCGATCCTGCTCGGTCTGCTGCTGCCGAGTTCGGGCTCGATCCGCATTTTTGGCGAAAACATGCTGCGGCACCGCTATCGCGTACTGCCGCGGATGAATTTCTCGTCGCCTTATGTCGATCTGCCGCATCGGCTGACCGTGCGGCAGAATTTGCAGATTTACGCCCGGCTGTACGGCCTGCCGCGGCGGTCGGAACGCATCGCACAACTGGCAGACGATCTGCAAATCGCGACACTGCTCGACCGCCCGGCCGGCAAATTGTCATCCGGGCAGAAGACGCGGGTGGCGCTCGCCAAGGCGCTGCTCAACGAGCCGGAGTTGCTGTTGCTCGACGAGCCGACCGCCTCGCTGGACCCGGATAGCGGCGACTGGGTGCGCGGCTATCTCGAAAATTACAGTGCCCGCTCCGGCGCTGTGATCCTCCTGGCGTCGCACAACATGGCCGAGGTCGAGCGCATGTGTTCCCAGGTGATGATGATGAAATCGGGCCAGATCGTTGATCGCGGCAGCCCCGGCGATTTGATCGGGCGCTATGGCCGTACCAACCTCGAGGAAGTTTTCCTGCAGATTGCCCGCGCCCCGGAACCGGCCTTGGAGCCGGTATCGTGACCGGCCCGCTTGGTGTGCGCGCGGCGATCCGACGCGCCGGCGAATTGACGTTTTCGCCGGCCCGCGTCTGGGCGATGCTGCTGCGCTATCTTTACATCCTGCGCAGCTCGTGGCCGCGCACGCTGGAGCTGTTGTACTGGCCGACCCTGCAGATGCTGATCTGGGGGTTTATGAGCCAGTTTTTCTACCAGAACAGCAGCTATGTCGCGCGCGCCTTCGGCGTGCTGCTGGCGGCAGTGATGTTGTGGGATTTGTTGTTCCGCAGCCAGCTCGGGCTGTCGATCTCGTTTCTCGAAGAGATGTGGGCGCGCAATCTCGGCCAGCTTTTCGTCAGCCCGCTGCGCCCCTATGAGTGGCTGCTGTCGTTGCTGGCGATGAGCGTCATTCGCGTGACGATCGGCGTCGTCCCGGCCGCCCTGCTGGCGATCCCCCTCTACCACTACTCGATCTTCGACATGGGGCTGCCGCTGGTGGCGTTTATCGCGGTGCTGATGGCGATGGGCTGGGCCCTGGGGCTGGCGATCTGTGGCGGCATCCTGCACCACGGAATGGGCGCCGAAAGCCTCGCGTGGACCGTCATTTTCGCCCTGGCGCCGCTGAGTTGCGTCTACTATCCGGTGACGACCTTGCCGGCCTGGCTGCGGCCGGTCGCCTGGGCATTGCCCTCGACGCATGTCTTTGAAGGCATGCGCGCGGTGCTGTTCGAGCACAATTTCCGCATGGATTACTGGCTGAGCGCGGTCGGCCTCGACGTGGTCTATCTGGCGGGCGGGGCGGCGATCTTCGCCCTCGCCTTCCGCGACGCCCGCCGCCGCGGTGCCCTGATGCAGATGGGCGAATAGCCCTTCCCTAGCCTGGATGAGCGAAGCGTCATCCACCATTCTGTTTTGGAAGCGGCTCTGTTTTGGAAGCGGCGGAATACGCTGCGCTTTTCCGCCCTACCGCGTCGCGCCGGCGTCTGCGGTGGTGGCCATGCCGTCGTGGCAGGCAGCGGCGGCTCTGAGCAGCGACAGGGCCAATGTCGCACCGACAGCCTCGCCGCCGCTGATGCCGAGATCCAATAGCGGCGGCTTGCCGAGGCGTTCGAGGAGGCGGCGGTGCGCCGGTCCCGGCATGACATGGCCGGCGACGCAATGGTCGAGCGCCCTTGGGTCGGCGGCGTGCAGCACGGCGGCACCAGCACAGGCCGAAAAGCCATCGAGCACCACCGGCACCCGCCCCATCCGCGCCGCCAGAATGGCGCCTGCCGTCGCGGCGAATTCGAGGCCACCGAGCCGGCACAACAAGCCGAATGCATCGATGCCCGCCTCGCGGTGCCGCGCGACCGCAGCAGCTATCGCGTCGCAAACGGATGCGGCGCCGGCCGTGCCGCCCCCCACCCCGATCCAGTCACCCGCCTCGCCACCGAACAGCGCGAGGCACAACGCGGCCGCCGCAATCGTGCCGCCCGCCCCGATCGCGCCGACCGCTAGCGCGTCGATCCCCGGCTCGACCGCCATCATGCCGTAAGCGATGGCACGGGCGCATTCACCCTCGCTCATCGCCTCCCCCTCGACGATATCGCCGGTCGGCGTGTCGAGATCGAGCTCATAGACCCGCAGATCGGCGTCGATGATACGGCACAACTGGTTAACCGCCCCGCCGCCAGTGACAAAGCTCTGCACCTGCCGGCCGATCATCGAAGGCGGGTCTGCGGTCGCAACACGCGCTGCGACGCCATGATTGGCGGCAAAGACGACGGTGCGCGGGTGCTCGACACGCGGCGGGTGGCGCGCCTGCCATGTCGCCAGCCACGCCGCGAGGTCTTCAAGACGGCCGAGTTCGCCCGGCCGCTTGGCGAGCTGGCGCTCGCGCAGCGCCGCCGCGGTGCCGGCTTCGAGGTCCGGCCCCGGCAAATGGCTCAGCAGCGCGCGTATTTCATCCAGTTCCGGCATCGGCTCGGGCATGTCGCGCCTCCCATGCGCGGATCGGTTAGGCACAGCTTTAGCAACAAAAGCCCAGGCCGCAAAAGCGGCAGCGCGCTTGCGCCGCGGAAGATCGGCGATTACACCGGCGCGATCACGGCAGATCGGGGAGAGGGCGATGCGTCGCATCTTGGCAGCCAGATGAGCGAGGCTTCTCCAGAGGCTTCGGCTGGCAAAACGTCACCGTTCACCGCCGGCGCGATCGGCGCCGGCACCGCGGACGTTGCCTCGACCACCACCCGGTTCTGGTGGGTACGGCACGCGCCGGTCGAGCATGACGGCCGCATTTATGGCCAGAAAGACATGACCTGCGATTGCACCGATGCGTCGGTATTCCAGGGCTTGGCGCGCCAGTTGCCGCGCAATGCCGCCTGGGTGACAAGCGATCTGCGGCGCACCCACGAAACCGCCCGCGCGATTGTGCAGGCCGGGCTGCGCGGCCCCGCCGCAATACCCGGCCCCGACGTGCCGGCGCTGCCTGAGCTTGCCGAGCAGAGTTTCGGCGACTGGCAAGGCCTGACCTACGAGGAATTGCGCCAGATGCGCGGCGGCGCGTTTCACCGCTTCTGGCATGCCCCGGCGCAGGAGCGCGCCCCCGGCGGCGAGAGTTTTGTCGATGTGATGCAGCGGGTGGCCAGCGCCATCCACCGCATCCTCGACACCCATCGCGGCCGCGATGTCATTGTCGTGGCGCATGGCGGCACGATCCGCGCCGCTCTCGGGCTGGCGCTCGGTCTCGACCCGGAAGCCTGCCTCGCCTTTACGATGGAAAACTGCTCGGTCACCCGCATCGACCATATCGACGGGCCGGGCATGGGGCATGGCTGGCGGGTCATCACGGTAAACCGCCCGCCACGCTAAAGAGATGGAGCAGCCGCTCATCCCGCCCGTGATCGACCGCAACCGGGCACGGCTGCGCGCCAAACCCGTCGCCGAACGCCGCGTCGCCATCATCCTGACCGATGACGGCGGCATTCCCGATGCGCTACGGGCGGCAATGACGCTATTGCGCGCGCTGGATGCCGCCGGCTATCGGGTCGCCGGCCTTCCCGACGATGTCGCCGATCTGACGAAGCGCATGGCAGCCGGGCCGAGTCTGGCGCGGCCACAGGCGTCGGCCGAGGAAACCCTGTCGTTCGCCGAGTATTCGCTGGTACTCGCCAGCCTGCCGATGGCGATGCAGCAGGCCGTGTCGCGCCGCTGGGGGCTTGGCGAAAGCGATCCGTTCTTTCGGCCGGGGCGGCTCGATTGCGGCCGTTTCGGCATCCCGGCGCTGCGCTGCGGCAACGTCGCGGTCGTGCTGCTGCCGCTTGCTCCGAACGACGACGCAGTGCCGCCGCATGGCTTTCTCGCCGCCTGCGCCTGGATCAGCGACGGTTTCCGCGCCGATGCGGTAATTGATCCCGGTGGCGCGGCGGCATGCTCGTTTGCCGGCGCGATCGTCGCGCCGCTGCTGCACCTCGACCCGACCACGCTGGCCGAGCGCTGAACGCGACGGAGTCCGGAAGGCTATGAGCACCGACGCGGTCTTGCTCTGCGGACACGGCAGCCGCGATCCGCAAGCGGTCGCGGAATTCACCGCGACCGCGGCGGCGCTGCGCCCCCGCCTCGCCGACCGCGATTTTGCAATCGGCTATCTTGAATTTGCCCGGCCGACGATCGCTGATGGGCTGACCACTTTGGCCGAGCGCGGCGCGGCGCATATTCTGCTGCTGCCCGCGATGCTGTTCGCCGCAAGCCATGTCAGAGTCGATCTGCCGCGCGAAATCAGTCGCTTCGTCGCGGCCCGCCCCGGTGTCGCGGTACAACTCGGACGCGACCTCGCAGCCGACGTCAATCTGCTCGCCGCCGCCGAAGACCGCATCGCCGAGGCCGCGCCGAGGCCCCGCAACGATGCGCTGTTGCTGGTTGTCGGGCGCGGTACCCGCGATCCCGACGCCAACGCCGACATCACGATGATTGCCGAGAGGCTGCGCGACCGCATGGGATTTGCCGGCGCCGGCACGGCCTTTGGCGGCCTCGCCGAGCCGCGCGTTGTCGATGCGCTCGCCGCCGCCGCGCGTTCGGGCCGCCACCGAATCGTGGTGTTTCCGTATTTTCTATTCTCCGGCGTGCTCGTCAAACGCATACAAGCCGAAACGGACAAGGCGGCGGCGTGCTTTCCGCAGATCGCGTTCGTCACGGCGGGCAGCCTGGGCGGCCACCCGCGAGTCGTCGACGCCCTCGCCGAACGCGCCGTCGAATTCGCTACCAAACCGCATCGCCCGGATGGTGCCTGAGCTTGTTCGACACGTTCATCGTCGTCGATTGGAGTGCGGCCAATCAGCCCAAGACCGGCGCCGACAGCATCTGGATTTGCCGGCATCGGGCAGATGACGAGCTGCTCGTCAACCCGGCAACGCGCCACCTCGCACGCCAGACGCTGGCCGCGTTGATCGCCGAGGCGCTGGAGCGCGGCGAGCGGGTGCTGATCGGCTGTGATTTCCCGTTTGGCTACCCCGCCGGGTTTGCCTCGCGTCTCGGCCTCGGCGGCCCGCTGTGGCGCGCTGTATGGGACGAGATCGCTCGCCTGATCGACGACGATGTTCGTAACCGCAATAACCGGTTCACCGTCGCTGCGATATTGAACCGGCGCGTTTCAGCCGGGTGCTTTCCGTTCTGGGGCTGCCCGGCGGCGTTGGCGGGACCATATCTCGGGCCGCGCCATCACCGGCGCCACGGCAGCGACGGCCTTGCCGAGCGGCGCCTGATCGATCTTTATGTTCCGAGCACGCAGCCCTGTTGGAAATTGCTCGGCACCGGTTCGGTCGGGGGGCAGGCACTGACCGGCATCCCGGTGGTGCGGGCGTTGCGCGACGATCCTCGCTGGCGCGACCGGGCGCGCATCTGGCCGTTTGAAACGGGCTTATGCCCGGCGCCCAACGACGCCGCCGTCGTGATCGCGGAAATCTATCCGTCGTTCTGGCGTATTGCACCAAACCCCGGCGAGCCGAAGGACGCCGCGCAGGTGCGCGAGGTCGCACGGTTTCTCGCCGCGCGGAACCAGGCTGGCGATCTCGCCGTGCTGTTCCACGCCGATCCGGCGCTGAACCCCGAGCAACGCCATCGAATCGAACGCGAAGAGGCCTGGACGCTCGGCGTCACCGCACCGCGCCAACGCGCCGCTCGGCACCCGCCACGGGGTTAGGCGCGCGGCGCTGGCAAGCGGCAAGCGGCTGTGCTACGGGGTCGCCGCCCCCCGCACGCCGAATTTGTTGCGCCGAATTTGTTACGCCGAATTTGTTACGCCGAATTTGTTACCTGAATTTGTTACAAGGCACTCACCCGGCCATGACGATCCTGCCGCATTCCTGTCGCGCGACGCGGCGGCGCCAAGTTCCTTACGCTGGCGAGTCTGCATGATTGCCGTGCCGCCGCCCGCCATTCCCTCACCCGAAGCCAAGCCGGCCTGAGATGTTGCCAGCCAGATGGCTTTATGGGGCGCGGCCATACGTCCTGCTCGTCGGGTTGTGCCTCCTGCTGTACCTGCCGGGGATTTCGACGATCCCCGCGCTCGACCGCGACGAGGCGCGGTTTGCCCAGGCGACGCGGCAGATGCTCGAAACCGGCGATTTCCTGCGCATCCGGTTCCAAGACGAAGCCCGCAACAAAAAGCCGGCCGGGATTTACTGGCTGCAGGCGGCGTCGGTTGCTCTGTTCAGCAACGCCGAAGCCACAGCGATCTGGCCCTACCGCATCCCGTCATTGCTTGGCGGCACCGCCGCTGCGGTGCTGACCTTTGCCGTGGGCGGGGCGCTGTTCCGCCATGACACCGAGCCAATCGTCTCGCGCCGCATCGGTGCAACGGCGGCGATTCTGCTGGCAAGCGCGATCGGGGTGGCGGTGGAAGCCCATATCGCCAAGAGCGATGCCGCGCTGCTGGCCGCGATTACCGCCGGTCAGGGCGCGCTCGGTCTCGCCTATGTACGCAACCGGACAGGCCGCGATGTGCCGGGGTGGATCGCCGTCGCGTTCTGGGGCGCCGAGATTGCTGCGATTTTTCTGAAAGGTCCCCCAGGGCCAGGCCTGGCCGCGTTGACCGCGGCAACGCTGTCGATCGCCGATGGCAACGCAGGCTGGCTGCGCCGCCTGCGCCCGGTTGTCGGCATCGTCGTGATGATCCTCGCTATCGTGCCGTGGCTGCTGGCGATCCAGTATGCGACCGAAGGCCAGTTTCTGTCCGATTCTTTGGGCCACGATCTGCTGATGAAACTGGTCGATGCGCAGGAATCGCACGGTGCGCCGCCGTTTTCGTATCTGCTGATGGCAATGATGACGTTCTGGCCGGGATCGCTGTTGCTGGTTCCGGCGGTCAGTCGCGCCTGGCGGCGGCACGAGGCACCGGCCGAGCGCTTCCTGCTGGCCTGGCTGATCCCGGCCTGGGTGCTGCTCGAACTGGTTCCGACCAAGCTGCCGCATTATGTGCTGCCGCTCTACCCGGCGCTCGCCTTGTTGGCGGCAGCGGCCTGGCGCGGCGGCGTGGTCCTGCGCCCGACCGTTTGGGAAGCACGCGCCGAACGGGCCACGCGCGGGCTGTGGATTGTCGCCAGCATCGGGCTGGCGGTGCTTCTCGTTGGGTTGCCGCTGCGCTTTGGCGGGCGGCTGGTCCCGGCGGGGTTGTTCGGGGCAATCGTGCTGCTGTGGCTGGCGACGGTTCTAATGCGCTGGCGGCACACACCAGACCGCGCCATCGCGCTGGTGCCGGCCCTGTCCTTCACCTTTATCGTCTCGGCCGCGCTCGGCGTCCTGCCGGGGATCGACCAGATCTGGCTCAGCCGGGCCGCGGCGGCGATGGTCGCCGCGCATCCGCCTGCGACGGGCAAACCGCTGGTCGCGGTCGGTTACAGCGAACCAAGCCTCGTCTTTATGCTCGGCACCGATCTGCGCCTGACGACGCCGCGGGGCGCCGCGGAAACGCTTGCCGAAGGCGGCGAGGCGCTGGTCAGCAGCCGTGAAGAGCCGCTATTCCGGCAGGCGATGAATGCGCGAGGGCTGAATGTGGAGCCGGTCAGCAACGCCCCCGGCACCGATTATTCCAACGGTCAGCGAATGGTGCTGACGCTGTATGCGGTGACCCCGGCAAATTGACCGGCTACGCCGCCGCCTGCTTTCGGGCCTCGCGGGCGACAATCGCCTCCTCACGACGCAGCAGGATCTTGGCGCGCTCGACAACCGGGACATCAATCATCTTGCCGTCGAGCGTCACCGCGCCGACGCCTTCGGCCAGCGCTTTGTCGTAGGCGGCGACGGCGCGTCGGGCATGGTCGACCTCGGCGGCGTCCGGGCGGAACTCCTCATTGAGGATCGCCACCTGGCTCGGGTGAATGACGCTGGCGCCGAGAAAGCCGAGGCGGCGCGAGCGCCGGATCGTCTCGCGGAAACCGTCGAGATCGTGGAACTCGGCGACCGTGCCGACAAAGCCCAGCGGCATGATACCCGCCGCCTTTGCGGCCAGGATGGCCATCTGCTTTGGCATGAAAAGACCTTCCGCCTCGGGCAGCATGCCCGCCGAGAGCGCGAAATCCTCGGCGCCGAGATTGAGGCCGACCAACCGCGGACTCGCTTTGGCGATCTCGGCGATGCGGAAAAACGCAGATGCCGTCTCCACCATCGCCAGCATCTTGGTGGTGCCGATAGGGATGCCGCGCTCGGCTTCCAACTCGTCAATGATCTCGGCGACGAGTTGGACATGCTCGGGGCTTTCCGCTTTCGGCAGTGATACGGCGGTGACACCCGGCCCGATCACCGCTTCGAGATCGCGCACCGTCATGCGCATCGGCCGGTTGAGCCGCACCACGACATCGGCGCCGCCGCGCGACACGATCCGCGCCGCCTCCGGCACCAGCGTGCGCGCCCGGTCCTTCTCCGACGCCGCCACCGCATCTTCGAGATCGAGAATGATCGCATCGGCGCCGCGCCGCGCCGCACCATCGACAAAACGCTGCGCCGTCACCGGCACAAACAGCATCGAACGCCACACGGGTAGTTCAGGCTTCACGGGTTACTCCCTCTTGGTCGTCTGTTTTGTTGGTCACAAGCGGCGGTCGCCCCTCACCCGCCCATCGCTGACGCGATGGACCCTCGCTCTCCCGTACGCGGTGAGAGGGACGGGGTGAGGGGCTACGGGCCGCAAAGGGACATCACGTCAGCTTCACCACCCCCTCCTTCGCCCACGCCTCCAGCGTCGCGAGGTCGATGCCGAACTGGCCGAGGATTTCGGCGGTATGCTCGCCTAAATTCGGGGCGGGGGTGCGCAGGCGGCCGGGGGTGTCGGAGAGGCGCGGGATGATGTTGTGCATCGCCACGCTGCCAAGCTGTGCGTCGGGCATGTCGACGACGATTTCGCGCTCCTGCACATGCGGGTCAGCGAGGAACTGGTCGATGTCGTAGACCGGTGCGGCAGTGACCTCGGCGGCGGAAAACGCGGCCATGTTCTCGTCGAGGGTGCGCGACGCGATGAATGCAACAATCGGCGCCTCGGTGTCCTCGACGTGCTTCAGGCGTTCGGTATTGTTGCGGAATTTCGGGTCGGTGATCATGTCCTCACGCCCGATCGCGCGGAACAACCGTTCCGACATCGCCTGGATCGACGCGGAGATGCCGATATAGCGGCCATCCTTGGTGCGGAAGACGTTGCGCGGCGAGGTGGTTTCGGAGCGGCTGCCGGTGCGCGGCCGAATCTGGCCGGTCAGCTTGTAAACCGGCGCCTCGGTGGCGATGAACGAGAAGAGCGGGTCGAGCAATGGCAGGTCAATCACTTGCCCCTTGCCGCCTTCAACCTCGACTTGGCGCAGCGCCACCATCACCGAGAAGGCGCCGTAAAGTCCGGCAACCATGTCGGCCAGGGCGGTCGGCGGCAAGACCGGCTCGCGGTCGTCGAAGCCGGTGCGCGAGGCGTAGCCCGACAGGCTCTCGACCAGAGTGCCGAAACCCGGCCGGTCCTTATACGGGCCGGTCTGGCCCCAGCCGGACACGCGCACGATAATCAGGCGCGGGTTGCGCTCGTGCAGTTTCTCCGGTGACAGACCCATCTTCTCCAAGGTGCCGGGGCGGAAGTTCTCGATCAGCACCTCGGCCGAGGCGATCAGGTCGAGCAACACGTCAAGGCCGCGCTTGTCGCGCAGCGCCAGCGCCACGCTCTTCTTGTTGCGGGCGTACAGCTTCCAATGGACGCTGACGCCATTGGTCTGCCAGGCCCGCAGCGGGTCGCCCTTTTGCGGGTCCTCGATCTTGATGATTTCGGCGCCGAAATCGGCGAGTTGCGACGACACCGCATTGCCGGCCACAAGCCGCGACAAATCGACCACGCGAACCCCGTCGAGCGGGCACGGCGCGTCGGGCACGAAGTTTCTGTCGGGTATCCCCATTCCCTGGCACCGCCCCCGTTTTGACTGGGCGCGCACCTTATCGCCCTCGTTCCTGCGACGCAAAGCTGGCGAGCATCCTTTCGCAAGTGCAGCACGCATGGTTCAACCGGTGACGGCGGCGCCCACGGCCGGTGTCACATTCCTGTAATGCACGCTGTCTAGCTTCCGGCTTCTACCGCAAATTGGAGCGACGCATGACGACGGCGACTGTGCTTGACAGCCGTAATCCGACACATCAGCAAGGCGGCGCAATCCTGACGTTTGGGGTGGTGGCGCTCCTCGCGGTTGGGGTCGTCTATACCGGAATCTCGCTGTACGACGATCTCATCGCGGCGCCGATGCATTCGGCACTGCCGTACATCCTGCTCGGTGTTGCGCTGATGATCGCGCTCGGCTTTGAGATGTGCAACGGCTTCCACGACACCTCGAATGCGGTGGCGACAGTCATCTATACGCATTCCCTCAGCCCCAATCTGGCAGTGGTATGGTCGGGGCTGTTCAACTTTATCGGGGTGCTGACCTCGAGCGGCCTTGTCGCGTTCGGCATTATTTCGCTGTTGCCGGTCGAACTGATCCTGCAGGTCGGCAGCCAGGCCGGCTTTGCGATGGTGTTCGCGCTGTTGATCGCCGCGATCATCTGGAATTTTGGGACCTGGTATCTGGGCATCCCGAATTCGAGCTCGCATTCGCTGATCGGATCGATCATCGGCGTCGGGTTGATGAACCAACTGCTATCGACCAAAAGCGGCACCAGCGGCGTCGATTGGGGCCAGGCGGTCGGCGTCATCAAGTCGCTGCTGTTTTCGCCGGTGGTGGGATTTCTGCTCGCCGCCGGGCTGCTGCTGCTGGCAAGGGCGCTGATCAAGGTCCCGGCTCTGTACAAGGCGCCCGAGGGCAATCAGCCGCCGCCATTGTGGATCCGCAGCCTGCTGATTTTGACCTGCACAGGCGTCAGCTTTGCCCACGGCTCGAATGACGGGCAAAAAGGCATGGGCCTGATCATGCTGATCCTCATCGGTACGGTGCCGACCACCTACGCGCTCAACAAATCGCTGCCCGACAGCCAGATTCCGGTGTTCGAGGCGAGTGCGACGGCAGCAGCCGACGTGGTCCGCGAGAAAGCCGGCGGCTTCCAGGTTCTCGGCAATCCGCGGCCGGCCGTAACCCTTTACGTCGCGCAGCACGAAATCGGCGAAGGAACCTTCCCCTCGCTGGCGGCGCTGATCGGCGACATCACGGGCCAGATCAAGCAATACGGCTCGCTGTCCAAAATCCCCAACAACGTGATCGGCAACACCCGCAACGACATGTACCTGACCTCGGAAGCGTTGCGGCTGCTGGTCAAGGATAAGGCGGCCGAGTTGTCGGCGGACGACGTAACCAAGCTCGACGCCTACAAGAAATCGCTCGACGACTCGACCAAGTTCATTCCGCCTTGGGTCAAGGTAGCGGTAGCGCTGGCGCTGGGTCTCGGCACGATGATCGGCTGGAAGCGGATCGTCGTGACCGTCGGTGAAAAGATCGGCAAAGACCACCTGACCTACGCGCAGGGTGCCTCGGCAGAAGTTGTCGCAATGGTGACAATCGGCGCCGCCGACATGTATGGCCTGCCGGTCAGCACCACGCATATTTTGACCTCCGGCGTCGCCGGGACGATGGCGGCCAACGGCTCGGGTCTGCAGTGGGGAACCGTCAAAAGCCTGGCGCTGGCCTGGGTGCTGACGCTCCCCGCCGCGATCATGCTGTCCGCCGGACTATTCGCCTTGTTCCGCTGGCTGTTTTAAGCTGCCGTCAGAAACCGAGGGAAACCGCCGCACGCTCGACAATCACGATCCCGGCAAACAAGCCGGGATTGCACGACCTGCCTCCGGACGGCAGGCCGATCGCCGCAGGATCAGAACGGGCGAACGCATTCGTCCATCCTTATCGGTAGGCTCATCCATCTCCCAATTCACGGCAAGCGCTCTGCCATCACCGATGCACAAAATCGGTGCGCCTTTGTGCAATGCGGTTCCTTGGACAAAATGCCGCAGCCATCGCGGGCAACACGCGCTCTAACCCGTACGTCGTTGTTCCTGCGCTGCGCTACCTGATCGGCGACGACCACGATAGCGAGCTGTCGGCGAACCGGGCGGCAAGATCGACCGCATACAATTAAAAAGTCGCACGACAACTCGTTCAGTTCCGCCCCGGCCCGGATAAAAAGCGACAGCGGCGATTGCTCTTGGCCGCGAAACAACGGACGGATGGAAACGAATCGTTATTACAGTCAGCGGTATAATCGGCGTGGCCCGAGCGGCGGCTTGGGTGGCGGCGTTGCTGTCTGCGAGCGCCGAGCGTGGGATACCGGATGCGCGGTTCAGCCGTATATTTCGACGCTTTCGATCGAGGCTGGCGTGCATTGCACCGCTCTTGCCATGCTATCGCTAAGCGGCGAAGCTCGCGCTGCGACATCAGTCGAATCCCGCCTTTCTAGACGTAGAACAATGGTTAAAAATAGGTTAAGCTGTCTTCGACGCAGCCGGACCGGCATGGTTGCTGGAGCGGGCACTCCCCATGCCTGCGCCGGCGATAGCCATGTCGGGAATCGCCTGGTCAGCCCCCGGGAGGTCTTGTGATGCGCGTTTTGCTGGTTGAGGACGACGCCGCGACCGCGGCAAGCATCGAACTGATGCTGAAAAGAGAAAGCTTCATCTGCGACACCACCGATCTAGGCGAAGACGGCCTGGAGATCGGCAAGCTCTATGATTACGACATCATTATCCTTGACCTGCTGTTACCTGATATGGACGGTTATGAGGTGTTGCGCCGGCTCCGCGCGGCACGGGTACGCACGCCGATCCTGATCCTGTCGGGGCTCGCCGAACTGGATCATAAGATCAAAGGGTTGGGTTTTGGCGCCGACGATTTCCTGACCAAGCCATTCGACCGGCGCGAACTGATTGCCCGTCTTCAGGCGATCGTGCGCCGTTCCAAGGGGCATTCCGATTCGACAATCCGCACCGGCAAGCTGGTGGTCAATCTCGACGGCCACACCGTTTCGGTGGGCAACAACCCACTGCATCTGACCGCCAAGGAATACGGCATCATCGAGTTGTTGAGCCTGCGCAAGGGCACGACGCTGACCAAAGAGATGTTCCTCAACCATCTCTACGGCGGCATGGACGAACCCGAGCTCAAGATCATTGATGTGTTCGTCTGCAAGCTGCGCAAAAAGCTGTCACAGGCGACCGGGGGCGACCATTACATCGAGACCGTGTGGGGCCGCGGCTATGTTTTGCGCGACCCGGCGGAAGCTGTCGCCGAAGCCACCGCTTAACATTCCGCCGCCGTTGCGCCAATCCACCCAGCCTCTACGGGCTGGGTGATCGGACAGCCGGGTGGCTTGCACGGCCGTGTCGCTCAAGATCGAGCTGAAGATCGTCGATCCCCGGCTTCCCGGCTGGGGATTTCCGCGTTACGGGTCGAGCCTGGCCGCTGGTCTCGACCTGTTCGCCTGCCTCGCCGAGCCGGCGCTGCTGCGGCCGCAAGCACCGCCGGCGCTGATCTCGACCGGCCTCGCTTTCCACATCGCCGACCCCGATTGGTGCGCCTTGGTTCTGCCGCGCTCCGGCCTCGGCCATCGCACCGGACTGGTGCTCGGCAATGCCGTCGGGCTGATCGACGCAGATTACGAAGGAACCATCTTTGTCTCGGCGTGGAACCGCAACCCGGTGCATTCCGCCAGTGCCAATCCCAGCAGGAACAATCCCACCAGCGCCGACCTTGTCGGCGACGAGCCCGCCGGAATTCTGATCCAACCAGGCGACCGCATTGCCCAACTGGTTTTCACCAGGGTAACCCGGCCGGAATTCACGGTTGTGGAGGCCTTTAGCACGCATGGCGACCGGCGCCAGGACGGGTTCGGATCGACCGGTGTTGCTTCTGCTTGTCCAAATCGGGCCGTGCGGCGAAACTCCTGATACTGGCCCTGCCCCCCAGAGCCGGCCCTGACCCCAGGATTGTCGTGCGCAGAAGGGGCTTGTCGTGCGGAAAACATGATACGGCTGACGAAAAAGCTCCTGTTCGCGATCGAGGCTGTTCTCGACATCGCCTATAATGGGGGTACGGCCCCGGTTCGCTCGGTCGAGATCACGGAGCGCGAGGGCATTCCGCGCCGGTATCTTGAGCCGGTGCTGCAAGAATTGGTGCGCGAGGGCATTCTCGTCGGCATCCGCGGCCCGAGCGGCGGCTACCGGCTGGGGCGGGAGCGCCGCCGTATCAGCCTCGGCGACATCGTGCGCACCGTGCGCCACCTCGAAACCGGCGAAGACCCGATTACCGACCCGGCCGGCAGCGCGCTCGGCCATGAGGTTGTGCGCCCGCTATGGCTCGAACTGCAGGAAGAAACCATGCGCCGGCTCGACTCCCTGACGCTCGAAGACCTCTGCGGCCGGGCACACCGCGCCGGCATCGAAGGCCGTGCCGCGCAGGGTGGCGATTTCGAGATCTGACCTCGGAAGATGCGGGAATTCGCTCGCCTCGCATCTTTATGGGCCGTTGCCGCAGCACGATGCCGACGCTACATGACATGGCAACGAAGTGACGGGAGACGCTGATGACCACCGGAGAATTCCGCGGCCGCGTTTACGACAGCATTCTTGATACGATCGGCGCGACACCATTGGTGCGGCTGCGCCGGTTGGCCGCCGAAGCGGGCGTCAAGGCCGACATTGTCGGCAAATGCGAATTCTTCAATCCGCTATCCTCGGTCAAGGACCGTATCGGGCTGGCGATGATCGAGGCCGCGGAAAAAGCCGGCCGCATCAAGCCCGGCACCGTGATGGTCGAGCCGACCTCCGGCAATACCGGCATCGCGCTGGCCTTTGCCTGCGCGGCCAAGGGTTATCGCCTGATCCTGACGATGCCGGACAGCATGTCGATCGAGCGCCGCAAAATGCTGCTGCTGCTTGGCGCCGAACTCGAACTGATCCCGGCGGCCAAGGGCATGCGCGGCGCGATCGCCCGCGCCGAGGAGATCGTCGCGAGCCTGCCGGATGCATTCATCCCGCAGCAATTCGAAAACCCGGCCAACCCGGAAATCCACCGTCGCACGACCGCCGAGGAAATCTGGAAGGATACCGGGGGCGCCGTCGATGCCGTGATCAGCGGCGTCGGCACCGGCGGCACGCTGACCGGGGTCGGCTCGGTGCTGAAAGCGCGCAAACCCGGTTTGAAGATGATTGCGGTCGAGCCGGAAGACAGCGCGGTACTGTCGGGCGGGCCGCCGGGGCCGCACAAGATCCAGGGCCTTGGCGCCGGGTTCATCCCCGGCAACCTCGACACATCGCTGATCGACGAGGTCGTGCGCATCGGCAACGACACGGCATTCCGCGTCGCGCGTGATGTAGCCCGGCTCGACGGCGTTGCCGTCGGCATCTCCTCCGGCGCCGCCTTGGCGGCAGCCCTCGAAGTCGGCGCCCGACCGGAGATGGCCGACAAGATGATTGTCGTGATTCTGCCGAGTTCCGCCGAGCGCTATCTGACGACGGCGCTATTCGACGGTTTGTGATCTCTTGCGAGCTGGTGCGTGGCGGGCGCAATGGAACTCAATGATGAGCAATTTCAGCGTTACGCCCGCCACCTGATCCTCGATGAGGTCGGCGAAGAGGGGCAGGAAAAGCTGCTGGCCTCGCGGGTGCTGGTGGTCGGGGCCGGCGGTCTCGGATCGCCGATGCTGCTATATCTGGCGGCTGCCGGCGTTGGCACGATCGGCATCGTCGACAACGACCGGGTAGATCTGACCAATCTGCAGCGCCAGATCGTGCATGCGACACGCAGCGTTGGCGATCTCAAGGTCGATAGCGCTCGCGCGACGCTCGCCGCGGTCAATGACGGCATTCGAATCCAGACGCACGCGATGCGACTCGATGCCGGCAACGCCGCCGATCTGATCGGCAGCTATGATATCGTGGCTGATGGCAGCGACAATTTCGCCACCCGCTATCTGCTGACCGAGCAGTGCTTTCGGCTCAAAAAGCCGCTGGTCGCAGCGGCGTTATCTCCATTCGAGGGCCAGCTCTCGACCTTCCGGCCGTATCTGGGCGAAAAACACCCCTGCTACCGCTGCCTGTTCCGCGATCCGCCGCCGCCCGACATGGTGCCGCGTTGCGAGGAAGCGGGGATTCTCGGTGCGGTGGCCGGGGTAATGGGCACCTTGCAGGCCGTCGAAGTACTGAAGGAATTGCTCGGTCTCGGCGACAGCCTCGACGGCACGCTACTGATCTACGACGCATTGCGTGTGCGCTTTCACCGCATCGGCATTTCCAAGGACGCCGAATGCCCTACCTGTGGCGCCGTCGCACACGCCTGATCGTCGTCTCGGCGACAATGCCGGCGATTTTCATGCTAGAATCTCGTGATCAGGGTGGGCCGAGGGGGAAACATGGCCCAGGAAAAGGTTGAACAGCATCGCAATCGGCGGCTGCGTGCGGCAGGCAGCGGCGTTCTGGCGCTGTGCTTAGTGCTTGCGTCGGTTTTAGCAGTGGCGGCGGATGAGGAATCCGGACTGAAAGTGCCGCGCTTTGTCAGCCTGCGGTCCGACAAGGTCAATCTGCGCTCCGGTCCCGGCAGCCAATACCCGATCGACTGGGTGCTGGTGCGTCGCGACATGCCGGTCGAGATCATCGCGCAATTCGAGCATTGGCGCCGGGTGCGTGAATGGGACGGCACGGTCGGCTGGGTGCAGGAGCACATGGTCGCCGGCAAGCGCTATATCGTGGTGAACAGCGGCGGGGTGCATCCGATCTATCGTCAGCCGGACCCGGAAGCGAGCATCGTCGCGCGCGCCGAACCGGGCGTCATGGCGCGGCTCGCCGAGTGTCGCGGCGCCTGGTGCCGCATCGAGACCGACGACGTTTCCGGTTGGATGAAGCGCACCGATATTTGGGGCGTCTACCCCGACGAGGCTGTGCCGTAGGAGTTTTCCGGAATGATGTAGGTGTTTCACCTTAAAAGACCTGAGTTCTGAATTAGCAGCCCGGATTACTTTCACGACATCTTCTGTATAATTGTGCGTGACAGCTTGCCCAGGTAGGCTAATCGCACAAATGTTGCGGTTGAAGCTGCCTGTCGCCGCACAATATGGTGGCGGTGATTCGACAGACGTCACATTTGTTCCTGCCTTCGGCGAATCGTACTAGCGATCACCCGTAATCCGGGTCCGGACCTGCCCTTAATGGCTCTATAGCACAGGACGTATGGGCGTTCCGGGCTTGCCGGTGCGTTGCGTCATCCTGGACCGCATTCGACCATGATATGCATCACCTCGCGCGAAGTCAGCGGCCCAAGCGCTTCCCGTTAGAACTCACCACATCCGGGCTAACTCGCCCCCGGGGGGAAGTGTTGGAGGCATCGCCAAATTCGATGGCTATTTAACGGCTCCAGCGCGTCTATGCAATGATAATATCTCCAGATATGATGGTTATAACCATCGCTATCCGTGGTGAGATGATGAAGACTACGCGCGACTGGCAAGCTCAGGCCAAAGGGATCATCCGAGCGGAGCTTAAGCGCCGCAATCTTAGCTATGCCGACTTGGCGAAGCGGCTAACAGCGATTGGGGTGCCGGAAAACGAGAAAAACATTAACAACAAGATCGCGCGCGGCGGGTTTACGGCAGTATTTTTCCTGCAATGCCTTGAGGCCATAGGCGCTCATACGCTTTATTTGGATACGGGATAGAAATCCTACCTGTAGCATTCCGGAATGGGGAAGGATGATGGCTTTAATGCTGTACCGATTGTTTGGGGGAGAAAGAGATGTCTGTTTACGCACTTTGGAATAACAAAGGCGGTGTTGGGAAGAGCTATCTCACGTTCCAAATTGCCGCCGAGTATGCGCGAACACACCCCGCTCAGAAAATTTTGGTCGTAGACCTTTGTCCACAAGCAAATGCATCCAGCATGTTATTGGGTGGTATCGAGGCAGGCGAAGCCGCAATCGAAACATTATCCGGTATGAACCCGCCTTCCACCATCTCTGGGTACATTGCAGATCGGATAGTGAGTCCTTATGTGAATACTCATTCTGGCGCCAACTATTTGACTCATGTGCGCTCTATCAACCAATCCGTTCCCGACAACCTCTTTCTAGTGTGCGGAGATGAGGAATTAGAAATGCAATCTGCTCAAATTCAGCTTGCATGCGCAGCGGGTCCCAACAATGCGTGGCAGATTGTACATACATGGGTTCGCAATCTAACAGAAGACGTGCGACAGTCGTGGAATCAGACCGATATTACTGTTTTTTTGGACTGTAATCCTAGCTTCACAGTATATACTGAGTTAGCGATGTCTGCAGCAGATCGTCTTATTATTCCATTCTCTGCGGATGGGTCGTCCAAGCGTGCTGTAAGGTCTGTTCTCGCGCTCGTATACGGGATATTGCGTCGCCCAGGGCAGCCTCAATCTCAGTTCTTTCGGAATACGCAACAATTTCGGATGGCTCTTCCTCGCATATACACTTACGTGGGAAATCGCTAAACGCAGATGAATAATAGTTCTGCTAGCGCATTTAGGAATGTAGTTCTTGAGATATTTGCGGAGGTATATCGCGTCTATCAGGCAAATCCTGGACTCTTTACCGTTCACCCCGGAGGAAGCCCAGCTCCCACTTCTCGTCAAACATTTAGAAATATGTTCGAAGTGCAAATCAATGATGCCAATACGGCGTCAGTAGTATCTGGGGCATTGGGCATCCCGATGTGCAACTTGACTGCCGGAACTAAACTATTCGCCGGACGAACTGCTAAAGTAAATCAATCACAGCTCGACCGACAGCAACCGAATTTGCGCGCTTTCGTTGCAACCATCGAGTGACGTTGCGCATAGCATTGTGTGACACTAAGCATTCGATCATATCGCATCATCATCTAGTGAACGCGACACCTATGTAATTCGGAATTTTCCGCCTACCCCTTTAGCGACGGCGCCGCGGCAAACAAGGTCGTCACCCAGTCGACAAACACCCGCAACTTGTTGCTCAGGTGCCGGTGCGGCGGGTAGACGACATAAAGTGGAATCGGCGTCACCAGCCAATCCGCCAACACTGGGCGCAGCCTGCCCTCCGCCAGATGCGGCCGTACGATAAAGGCCGGCAGCTGCACAATGCCGTGCCCGGCCAGCCCGGCCTCGAGATAAGTGCCGATCTCGTTTACCGCGACCCGGAAAAAGCCCCTGGCGAAAGAGAAATCGTATATCCGCCCGGCGGACGGTCTGCTCGGAACCGGCGGCGCGCGGTAGCGGCTTTGGTCAGGAGCAGCGCACCAGTCTACGCGCCGGCCAGCAGGCGCAATCCTGACAGCAGCAACTCGCGATGCTCGGCGTTGCGGAAATGGCCGACGTCGGAGACCACAATCGACGTGATCGCACGCAGCCGCTCGACGATTTCCCGTGCATCGTCGAGCCGGCCCATCTGGGCGTAACACGCAGCGAGAAAGCGGTAGGGGCTGGGAAAGCTGGGATCGTCCTGGATCGCAAGAAGCAGTTGCGGCGCCGCCTGATCGAACCGCCCGGCGAAAAAATGTGCGAGGCCGATCAAATTGGCCGAGGTGCCGATGCGGGCACGGGGGCTGAGGCGCAGCGCCGCGCGGAGATGCTCGATCGCGATGTCGGGCTGCCCCGACCACACCCTGAGCAAGCCTGCGATATGCCAGCCGCGCGCGAAATTGGGGTTGAGCGCCAGCGCACGGTCGACCAGCGCGATCATGGTGCCGATATCCTCGCCGAAATAGGCCAGAGCGAGTGCGGCGTTCGTCAGGACACCCGGATCGCCGGCGGCCTCTTTCAGCGCTCGCCGCGCGAAATCGGCGCCCTTTGACCGGTCGGCCACCGGGTCTTCGCTGCGATTGTCCAGCAGCAACCGGAAACAGCAGATGGACGCCCAGGCGAGCGCGGGGCCGTACAGCGGATCACGCGCGATCGCCTGCTCCATCAGGCCGAGCGCTTCGGGGATCTGCCGCGCCGACGATAGGAACATCGCATAGGCGCGTAGATACAAATCGTAGGCGGTGAGGTCACTGGTCGGGCGATGGGCCGACCGTGCCGTCTCGGCGGCCTGCAATTCCGGCTCGATGACTCCGGCGACGCTCGACGCCACATTGTCCTGAAGCTCGAACACGTCTTCGAGCGAACCGTCAAAATGCTCCGCCCACAGATGCCTGCCGGTTGCCGCATCGATCAACTGCCCGGTGATGCGCACCCGGCGATCGACCTTACGCACCGAGCCGTTGAGCACATATCGCACGCCGAGGTCGCGGCCAACTTGCGTCGCGTCGGCCGGCTGCGCCTTGTAGGCGAGGGTCGAATGGCGGGTGATGACGAACAGCCAGCGGATTCGGCTGAGCGCGATGGCGATCTCCTCGACCATGCCATCGACGAAATATTGCTGCCCCGAATCGCCGCTCATATTCTGGAAGGGCAGGATCGCGATCGACGGCTTGTCGCCAATCGCCGGGATCGCATCGGCAACGCTGTCGGCGCCGAGCACCTCACCGGCCGGCGGCGGCGTGAGGTCCGGTATTTCCGTGACGTCGCCGACGAAGCGCACCCCCTTACGGGTGACGGTACGAATCAGACGCTGCGCCGCGCCGTCATCGCCGAGGGCCCGGCGCGCGGCATTGATCCGCGTGGTCAGGGCCGATTCCGAGACGATCCGCCCGCCCCATACCGCCTGCAACAGATCGTCCTTGCTGACCACGCGGTCGCGGTGCAGCACCAGAAAGGCCAGTAGATCGAAAACTTTGGGCTCGACGGCGATAAGGGCGCCGCCCTCGCGCAATTCGCGGCGCTTGGTATCGAGCCGGTGGTTGCCAAACGCAAGAATCACTCGCGTCTCTCCCGGCCCCCGGCGCCTTGCCTCGTCAGCAGATCGCAAGGCTACCGTAAGGAAGAAGAAAGCCGGTCGTAAAGCATTTTGCCCGCCGCTGGGCATTTATACGGCCACACCGGTGATCCCGGCCCGACTCACTTTGGAAAACCGGAAGAGGCTATGATGTTGAAGCAAACACTGGTTCTGGCGGCACTCGCTGCGCCGCTGATGATGGCCAGCCCCGCCAGTTCCCAGCAAGCTCCCCCGTCTTCCGAGCAGGCAAAGCGGATCGAAGCGATGGTCAACAAGGCGGCGGCGCTGGTCGATAAAGAGGGAAAGGCCGCGCTCGCTGAATTCAGAAAACGCGACAGCGAGTGGTGGTTCGGCAACACCTATTTGTTCGCGTACGACATGAAGCTGAACGTGTTGCTTAACCCGGCTTTCCCCAAGCGCGAAGGAACCAACGCTCACGGCGAGAAGGATGCCAACGGCGTATTCTTTCACGATGACTTCGTGAAAATGGTGCAGTCCAAGGGGTCAGGCTGGGTCACCTATATGTTCCCCAAGCCCGGCCAGGCCCAGGCGTCACAAAAATGGAGCTATGTCAAAGCCATCACGATGGACGGAACCTCCGGGCTGATCGGCGCTGGTTTTTATCCCGAGTGATGCCTCAGCCGGCGGCAATCGCCTCGGCCAGGGCCAGGGTGCGGTGGGCCTCCTCGATGTGCAGCGCTTCGACGAGGCGGCCTTCGATGCGCGCCGCGCCCTTGCCAGCGGCGCTTGCTTCGGCATAGGCCGCGATAATCCGGCGCGCGCGGTCGATTTCGGTCGGCAACGGCGAAAACGCGTCGTTTGCCGCGGCAATCTGCTGCGGATGGATCAGCGTCTTGCCGTCGAAGCCGAGTTCGCGTCCCTGGCGGCAGGCCGCGACAAACCCTCCTGCATCCCCGAGATCGAGATGCACCCCATCGAGAATGGCGCGGCCATGCGCCCGCGCCGCCAGCAAGACAAGACCGAGCGCCGTCATCAGCGGCAGCCGGTCGCGCATTTCGGTGGCATGCAGGTCCTTGGTCAGATCGGAAGTGCCGAGCACCAGCGCGCCGAGCCGCGGGCTCGCAGCGGCAATCTCCGCCGCCGCCAAAACGCCGCGCGGCGTTTCGATCATGCACCACACCGACAGCTTCGGCGGCGCCCCTGACCTATCGAGCAGATCGAGCGTCAGGCGCACCCGGTCGGCATTCTCGACCTTGGGGAGCAGCACCGCGTCGATCGGCAGGCGTGCCGCCTCCGTCAGGTCGGCATGGCCCCAGGGCGTGTCCAACGCGTTGACCCGCAACACCAATTCGCGCCGGCCATAGCCGCCGGCGGCCGCTGCGGCGGCGACGCCGGAGCGCGCCGCCTCTTTCATGTCGGGCGCCACGGCGTCTTCGAGATCGAAGATGATGCCATCGGCGGCAAGCTCGCGCGCCTTTTCCATAGCGCGCGGGTTGGAGCCGGGCATGAACAGCACGCTGCGGCGCGGCCGGATCGAGACAGGCATCGAGGCGGGCATCGGAATTGGAATCCTCCGTCTGGAGATTATTTGGCGATATAATTCGCCGGCTGCCGATTGGCAGCCGCTGACGATGACAGCAGGGCCGGAAACAATGGATCATGCGGGCGGGCAAGGCGAGTTGGGCGAATTGAGCCTGTGCTCTTGGGTATCGTTTTGGGCGCAACTGGTGGTGCTCGGCCTGCTTGCCGTGCTCGGCGCATTTTTTGCCGGCGAGAACAGCGCGCCCGGCGATTCGACCTGCGGTCTGATCCTGTTCGTCGCGGCTTTCGCTCTGGCCTTTATGCGCCTCAAAAACTATTTCGACGGCGATGCCCGCGGCTGGGGGAATTTCCTGCTGGTCGACGACCTCGCCAGCCTGGTCGCGGCCATCGTGGTGTTCGTCATTCTGGCATTGGCCGGCCTGTTCGTAGCCGCCGCGACCGATCATGGCGGACTGCATAATGGCGGCGTCGCGTTGTTCGTCACCAGTGGGATCGGGGTTTTTCTCAGCCTGAAGCACGTCTTCGACAATCTCGACCGGCATACGCCCGACCACCAGCACTAGGCGCGCGCCGTGCCTGCCGTATTGTCGGTGCAGTCGCGCGTCGCCTACGGGCATGTCGGCAATGCCGCCTCGGTGTTCCCGCTGCAGCGGCTTGGCATCGAGGCCTGGGCGCTTGATACGGTCGCGTTCTCCAACCATACCGGGCACGGAAAATGGCGCGGCGCGGCGGTGCCGGCGGCGGATATTGCCGCCTTGTTCGAGGGCATCGCGGCGCTCGACGTGCTGTCACAGATCGACGCCGTTTTGTCGGGCTATCTCGGCGACGCGGCGACCGGGCCGGTGCTTCTCGACATCGTCAGCCGGGTGCGCGGCGCCAACCCCGACGTGCTGTTCTGCTGCGACCCGGTGATCGGCGACACCGACACCGGCTCGTACGTGACCGACGGCATCGCCGAGTTCTTTCGCGATCAGGCCCTGGCGCTGGCCGATATCGTGACCCCCAACCGGTTCGAACTCGAATTCCTGACCGGCCGCCCGATCACCGGCTTCGCCGAGGCGGCCGCCGCCGCCGAAACCTTGCGCGACCGCGGGCCGAGCCTGGTTCTCGTCACCAGCCTCGACGCGGACCCGGACCGGGTGATTTTGCTGGCGGCCGGCCCCGATGGCGCCTGGGCGGTCGAAACGCCGCATTTGCCGGTCGTATTCAACGGCTGCGGCGACGTCACCGCCGCCGTATTTCTGGCGCACCTGCTGCGCGGCGCAACCCTGTCCGACGCGCTGGAACTGACAGCGGCGGCGATCTTCGCGGTGATCGACACCACCGCCCGCCTCGGTCGCGACGAACTCGCCCTGGTCGCCGCGCAAGACGAACTGGCGGCACCAAGCCGTCGGTTTGCGGCGCGGCGGGTGTGATGAGAGGCTGCGGAAAAACCGATCGGGGCGGATCGCCTCACTTCGGCTTGTGCGGCACTTCCAGGTTGAGCAGGCGGGCGGCGTTGCGGCCGAGGATGGCATGGCGTTCGGCGGCGTCGAGGCCGGGGGCGCTTTCGATAAAGCCGATCGGGTCGATTTCGCCCATATCCGCCGGGTAGTCCGTACCGACCAAGATGTGGTCGGCGCCGTACTGGTCAACGAGGTATTGCAGCTGCGGGTGGGTGTAAACCAGCGCGTCGAAATAGAGCCGTTTCAGATACGTCGTCGGCATGTGGCGCAAATGGTGGCAGGTATCGGGGCGTGCCGCCGCGGCATGATCGATGCGTCCCGAATAAGACGGCAGATAGCCGCCGCCATGCGCCACCACGATCTTCAGATTGGGGTAGTCCTGCAACACCCCGCCGAAGATCAAATGATGCACCGCCACCGTCGAATCGAACGGGTTGCCGATCACATTGGCGAAATAATGGTCCTTGAAGCGGCCCGCCTCGGTAAAGCCGTCGGGGTGCATAAAGACCAGCAGCCCCAATTCCTCGCAGCGCGCGAAGATCTTGCGAAAGCGCGGCTCGGACAAATCCTCGCCGGCGACATGCGTCATGATCTCGATACCGCGGAAACCCAGCGATTTGTGCAGCCGGTCGAGTTCGGCGATCGCCAGTTCGGGGGCTTGGAACGGCACCGTGCCGAGCCCGACAAAACGGTCGGGATAGCGGCCGCACATCTCGGCGATTTCGTCATTGAGGATCCGCGACGTGGCAATGCCGAGTTCTGCGTCGGCGCCGTAATAGGTCTGGCGCGGCGCCGGCGAGATCGCCTGGATGTCGATCCCCATCAAATCCATGTCGGCAATGCGCTGCGCGGCCGAACTGCCCTGTACGCCGGTGCGCACACCGTTCTGCCGGTTGACCGCCTGACTTTCCGCATTGGCCTGGGTTTCGAGAAACCAGCGCGACACCTCGGAATGGTTCTCGACCAGCGCCGCGGCCTTGGCGCTGCGCACATGGCAATGAATATCGACGGTGAACCACTTGCCGCGGGCATGCGCCGGACCTGGAAAATGCCCCGGAATCGGCGTGCCGGGCGGCGTGCAGGTGAACAGCATTTCAGTCTCCCCCTTTATGTAGCGGCCGCTGATGCGGCGTGTCGTGATGACGGCCATTATACGCAACGCCGGTTCGAATAAAGGGTCCAGCCGGCATAGAGCAGCTCTCTTGCCTGTATTTACGGTGCAATTCTACATGCCGCGCCACGCGCAATGCGGATATCGGAGCCAGGGGGATTGTCGTCTGCAATCTAAATGAGCAATCCTAGCAGCGCGCAGCGGCACTTTAGCGAGAGCGAGCCCGATGAACGTCAATCAAGCGATCAATATCGAAGACCTGCATCGCATGGCCAAGCGGCGGCTGCCGAAAGTCGCCTTCGACTTCATCGAAGGCGGGCTGGAAGACGAGCGCGGGATTGACCGCAACACGGCCGCTTTTCGCCAACACAATCTGCTGCCGCGCTACCTCGTCGATGTGTCGAAACGCGACCAGAGCGCGACGATTTTCGGCCACACCTATAACAGCCCGTTCGGTATCTCGCCGACCGGGGGCGCCGGGTTGTTCCGCCGCGGCGCCGATCTGATGCTCGCCGAAGCCGCGCGCGAAGCCAATATCCCCTACATCATGTCGGGGTCGAGCAACGACTCGCTCGAATCGGCCGCTCGCGTCGCACCGAAAAACGCGTGGTATCAGCTTTATGCGGCGCGCGACGGCGCGATCTCAGAAGATTTGATCCGGCGCACGGCGGATGCCGGTATGGAAGCCCTGGTGCTGACGGTCGATGTGCCGGTGCATTCCAAGCGCGAGCGCAACATGCGCAACGGTTTTGCCAATATCCGCGGCAACTGGATGAGCGCCGCATTCAGCCTCAAGCCGTCGCTGCTCGCCGAGGCGCTGACCCATCCCGGCTGGATCGCCGAATACATCAAGCACGGCGGCACGCCGGTGCTGGAAAACTGGCTGCCATACGCGGCACCAGGGGCAACGGCCGAGGACACCGTCAAGTTCAACCGCTCGCAGGTGCCGGCGCACGCCCAGACGTGGCGCGACCTCGAAAAATACCGCCGGCTGTTTCCGCGCAACCTCGTGGTCAAAGGTATCATGCACCCGGCCGATGCGGTGCGCTGCGCCGAACTCGGCTGCGACGGCGTCATCGTGTCAAACCACGGCGGGCGGCAGCTCGATCAGGCACCCGCCTCGCTCGATGCGTTGCCGGGGGTCAAGGCCGCGGTCGGCGACCGCATGACCGTCATGCTCGACAGCGGCGTGCGGCGCGGTGCCGACATCCTGATCGCGATGTGCCTCGGCGCGCAGTTCTGCTTTTTCGGCCGTCCGACGCTGTACGGCGCGGTGGCCGGCGGCCTGCCGGGCGTGAAAAAGGCGGTCGATATCTTCCGCACGGAAATCGACTTGGTCATGGGCCAGATCGGCTGCCCGAGCCTCGACCAGCTCGGCCCCGATTTCCTGTGGAACGACGACTGGCAGCGCAACCGATAGGTTATCACGCGCCGGGGCGGGTGAAATCGACGGCGGTGGTGTTGGCGCCGCACAGCAGAACCCCGACACGCTCCGTCGGGCTGGGACGGTAGACGCCGGAAAGCAAGGCTGCCAAGGCCGCGGCGCCACCCGGCTCGGCGACGATGCGCAGCGTCTCCCAGAGCTGCTGCTGCGCTTCCCGAATCGCCGCATCCGGCACCAGCGCAACGCGCTCGACATGGCGCTGTGCGATCGGAAACATCAGCCCGCCGACCTGCCGCGGCGCCAGAGAGTCGGCAGCGATACCGCCGGCCGGGGCATCGACCGGATGCCCAGCCGCGAGAGCGGCGTGCAGCGTCGGCGCCGCTTCCGGCTCAACCCCGAAGATGCGGATGCGTCCGCCATACCACGCCGCGATACCGCCGATCAGCCCGCCGCCGCCGACCGCCACCAGCAATGTGTCGAGATCGGGCGCGTCGGCCTCGAACTCGCTGCCGACCGACCCCTGCCCCAGCAACGTTTCGGGCTGGTCATACGCATGCACGGCGAGCGCGCCGGTCTGCGCGATGAAAGCCTCGCTGTCGCGCAGCGCATCCGCATAGACCTCGCCGCCGACCCGCAATTCGGCGCCGTAGCCGCGGATACGATCGAGCTTGGCGGGCGACGCGATGCGCGGCACGAAGATCGTCGCGGCCAGGCCAAGCCGATGCGCCGCATACGCTACTGCCACGCCGTGATTGCCGCCTGACGCCGCCACAACCCCGGCTGCCGGAGCCGGCCGCGTCAGCAGGCCGGCAAAGGCGCCGCGCGGCTTGAACGACCCGGTGTGCTGCAGAAACTCCAGTTTCAGCGTCAGCGGTTGACCGGTCAGGCCGAAATCTCCGGCATCGGCACGAATGACCGGCGTGTGCCGGATGTAGGGTCGGATCAGCCGCTCGGTAACGGCGATCTGCTCACGGGTGATCATCGATGGTGGCGCTGCGGGCATACCGGCGATCATATCGCCCCCGCCGCTGCCGCGCTGCATTTACCGGTGCCCAGCCTTTAGCGATGCCCGGTATGACGGCGCGTGACGGTTGCCGAACCCGTTGCTGCCCGCTAGATAACGTTCCGGCGGACCGCCATCAAAGGCCGGTCCGCGATGGTTCAGGTAATGCGATGACCGAAACCTCCGCCGCGGCAGTTAAATCCGACAGCACGCTCGATGCGACGGGCCTGCTGTGCCCGCTGCCGGTGCTGAAGGCGCGACGTGCGCTGAAATCGGTGCCGGCCGGCGGCGTTCTCGAAGTGCTGGCGACCGATCCCGGCGCCGCCAAGGATTTCGAGCATTTCTGCCAGACGACCGGCTGCGAATTGCTCGAAGCCAGCGAGCAGCCGGGCGGCATTCTGCGGTTTCTGCTCAAAAAGCCCCTCTGAAAGCCATGCCTGTGCGGTTCACGATACGACGACGAATGCGCTAGCGGCCCCTGCCCGGAGGCAATGCCTGCGCCGGGGTCGCCGCCTGCCTGTCCGAGCGTTCGGGCAGGCCGGGCTCGCCGTGAAACGCAAGCAAGGCAATCTCCGATGACAGACACGATTATCGCCGCCCGCCTGACCGGTGGCCGGACCTATCAGATCGACACCGACAAGGACCGGCTCGATCTGTCGCTGATCCATGATTTTCTGGCCAACTGCTCGCATTGGGCGCGCGGCGTACCGCGCGACGTTGTCGCGCGGTCGATCGAACATTCGCTCGCCTTTGGCCTGTACCGCGATGGCGCGCAGATCGGTTTTGCGCGGGTGGTCAGCGACCAGGCGACCTTCGCCTACCTCGCCGACGTGTTTGTGCTCGAAACGGCGCGCGGGGCGGGCCTCGGGCAATGGCTGATCGAGACGATCCTCGCCCACCCGCCGCTCGCGGAGTTGCGCCGCTGGATGCTGGTGACCCGCGACGCGGCGAGCCTTTACCGGCGCTGTGGCTTTACCGATTTGCGCAGCGACCTGCGCTACATGGAGCGCCTCGACATCGGAGTCTACGAAAGGCGGGCGCAGGGGGCTGCAAGCGACTGAGCCGCGCGGCTATGCTGCATATTGAAGACGACAAGGGAGACGCACGATGGCGGCATTGATCACGGCACCACGCCTGATGGCGATCGGCGGCGGCGCGCTGGCCGACCTGCCGAGCCTGCTGGCGCGGCTCGGCATTGCCCGGCCGCTGATCGTGACCGACCCGTTTATCGCCGGCAGCGGTATCCTCGATCGTGCCACCGGCCTTCTCGACAAGGCGCAGATCGCTTGGGCGGTGTTTTCCGACACCGTCCCCGACCCGACCACCGGAGTCATCGCCATCGGCGTCGAGCGGCTGCGCAGCGGTGATTATGACGGGCTGATCGCGATCGGCGGCGGCAGCCCGATCGATACCGCCAAGGGCATGTCGGTGCTCCACGCCAATGGCGGTCACATGCGCGACTACAAGGTGCCCAACGACATTCCGAAGATCGGCGTCCCGATCGTCGCGATCCCGACCACCGCCGGCACCGGCTCGGAAGTGACGCGGTTTACGGTCGTCACCGATACCGAGACCGATGAAAAGATGCTGGTCGCCGGGCTGGCCTGCTGCCCAACCGCGGCGATCGTCGATTTCGAACTGACCCTGACGATGCCGCTGCGGCTGACCGCCGATACCGGCATCGACAGCCTGACGCATGCCATCGAGGCTTATGTCAGCCGCCGCGCCAGCCCCTACACTGACGGCCTCGCAAAAAACGCGATGGGGCTGATCGCGCGCAATATCCGGACCGCCTGCGCCGCGCCCGGCGACCGGGCCGCGCGCGAGGCGATGATGCTCGGGGCGATGACCGCCGGGATGGCGTTCTCCAATTCGAGCGTCGCGCTGGTGCACGGCATGAGCCGTCCGATCGGCGCCTTTTTTCATGTGCCGCACGGATTGTCGAACGCGATGCTACTGCCCGAGATCACCGCGTTTTCCGCCCCGGCCGCGCTCGACCGCTATGCCGATTGTGCCCGCGCGATGGGGGTCGCCGACGAAGGCGAAGGCAGCCAAGCCGCCGTCGCCCGCCTGCTCGACGAGTTGCGCCGCCTGAATGAGGATCTGAAAGTGCCAAGCCCCAAGGCGCACGGCATCGCACGCGAGCGCTATGACGAATTGCTGCCGCTGATGGCCGGGCAGGCCTTGGCGTCGGGCTCGCCGGCCAACAACCCGCGCGTACCGACAGAGGCCGAAATCATCGACCTGTACCGCCGGGTCTACGGCTGAATCGTCGCAGACTGCGCCACGGCGTCGCGTGGCGTGGAAGCCACGCCGCGCGCCAAAACCGTTGCAATGAAGATCGGTTCTCGCCGCGCCGGGGCGGCCGCAGCCTATGATCGCGGCTCAGTTGCCAGCACCCCCCAATGCACGCCGCTATTGTCCTTCTCGTTCTGATCCTGACCTATTTCGGCATGGTGGCCGGACGCGTTGCCTGGCTGCAGGTCGACCGCACCGGCATCGCGCTGCTCGCGGTGATCGCGCTGCTGGCGACCGGCGAGATGACGCTCGACGATTTCGGCAGCACCGTCGACATGCCGACGATGGCCTTGCTGTTCGCGATGATGATCATTTCGGCGCAGTTTGCCGAATCCGGCTTTATCGATCTGTGCGCCCACACGATGATCGAGACGCGTGGCGGCACCGCGGCCTTGCTGGCATTGACGGTGGCGATCGGCGGCGGCTTGTCGGCGGTGCTGGCCAACGACATCGTGACCATCACGATCGCGCCGGTGCTGATCGCGATCGTGCAACGCCGCGGTCTCGATCCGCGGCCGTTCGTCATCGCGCTGGCCGCCTCGACCAATGCCGGATCGGCGGCGACGCTAATCGGCAACCCGCAGAACATTCTGCTGGGCGCGGTCGGCCGGCTTGATTTCTGGACCTTTCTGGCGACCTGCGGCGTGCCGGCTTTGTTTACGCTGATCGTGGTGTTCGTGGTGGTCTGGCTGCAATGGCACCGCCGCATTCACGAAGGCGAGGCGCCGGTGGACTTGCCGGCGGTGCCGGTACTGATGCACCAGCTCGACCGCAACCAGACGATCAAGGGCGCCGTCGCGATCGTCGCGCTGCTGGTGTTGTTTGCGACACCGGTGCCGCGCGAGACCGGCGCGCTGATCATCGCCGCCTTGTTGCTGGCCAACCGCAAGATCACCAGCCGCACAATGATCAATGCCGTGGACTGGCCGCTGTTGCTGCTGGTCGCGTGCCTGTTTGCGATTACCGGGCAGCTTAACGATTCTGGCATTGCCTCGCAGGCGCTGGCGTTTCTCGACGACCACCGCCTGCTGCCGAACAATCTATTGGTGCTGTTTCCGTTTGCCGCCTTGACCAGCAATGCGATCGGCAGCCTGCCAGCCTCGATCCTATTGCTGCAGATCTGGCCAAGCCCGCCGCCGGGCGTGCTTTATGCCCTGGCGCTGCTCTCGACGCTGGCCGGCAATCTTTTGTTGAACGGCAGCCTGACCAATATATTGATCGCGGAACGTGCCGATCGAATGGGTGCCGGGCTGAGTTTTCGCGAATTTGCCCGCGCCGGCGTGCCGATTGCCGCGGTATCGCTGATTTTTGCGGCATTCTGGCTGGCATCGACCCATACCCTGCCGCTGCTGCCGCCATCGTCACCGCCGGTTCCCTGAACCGACGCGAATTTGTCGCCGGATTAACGCCGATCTGTCATCGAGTCGCGGGCAGCGGGGTGGCGGTGAGCAGGCAACGCGCGCTAGAACACCCGCTTTGGTAGCCCAGGAGCTTTTGTGTCGTCGTCTGCGCCTCTCCGCATCGGTACTCGCGGCAGCCCGATGGCCTTGTATCAGGCCGGGCTGGTGCGCGACCGCCTGCGCGCGGCGCATGCTGTGCTGGCCGACGATGCCGTGGAACTGGTGCCGATCCGCACCACCGGCGACCGGGTCCTGAACCGTCAGCTCGCCGAGATCGGCGGCAAGGGGCTTTTTACAAAGGAAATCGAGGAGGCGCTGTTCGACCGCCGCATCGACCTCGCGGTGCACTCGCTTAAAGACATGGAGACGCTGCTGCCGGCCGGTCTCGAAATCGGCTGCGTGCTGCCGCGCGACGACCCGCGCGATGCGCTGGTATCGCGGGACAGTGCCACGCTCGCCACGCTGCCCAGCGGAGCGCGGATCGGCACGGCATCCTTGCGGCGGCGCGCGCAACTGCTGCAGAGGCGGCCGGACCTGGCGATATTGCCGATCCGCGGCAATGTCGGGACGCGCCTCGCCAAGCTTGCGGCCGGCGAGTTCGACGCGCTGGTTTTGGCATTGTGCGGCCTTGAGCGGCTCGGCGAGCCGCAGATTGCCAGCGAGATTCTCGAACCGGGCACGATGCTGCCAGCCGTCGGCCAGGGCGCCTTGGCGATCGAGTGCCGGGCAGCGGATACGGCGGTATTGCAACTGCTGGCGCCGCTCAACGATCCGCTTACCGCGACCTGCGTCGCTGCCGAGCGGGCCATGCTGGCTGCGCTCGATGGCTCATGCCGCACGCCGATTGCCGGGCTGGCAACGATTGCCGGCGACCGGCTCAACCTCGACGCCTTGCTGCTGTCGCCTGAAGGCGACGCCGAACGCCGCGGCAGCGTCGCCGGCGCCGTTGACGACGCGGTCGCGCTGGGCAGCGAGTTGGGCGCCCGCCTGCGCCGCGGCGCCGGTGCCAAATTCGGGTTCGAATAGGCCTATTGCTTTATCGGCTGCTCGCGCGACCCGACGACACCGCCTTCGCAGGCCTGCCGGTGCAGCCATTGCGGTGCGCTGATATTGCCGCGCACCACATCGTCGAACAGATAAACCGGCCAGCCCAGCACAAAGACGACGTTGCTGACCGCATCGCTGTTCTTGTTGGGGCAAGGGCCGGTGGCAAAAAAGCCGATCAGCAACAGCAGAATGCCGATGACCAGGTAAAGACCGATAATTCCGCGCATATGTCTCCCCTCCGCCAACTCGAGCGGGCATGTCCTATGGACGCGTCGCGCTGCCGTCCGGTTCCCAATACATCCGCTAAACCAGATGACCCGGCAGGTGGCGGTCGAGCAATGCCGGACTGACCGGCATCAGCCGCGGCCCATCGGTCCACAGCATCGCGCATTCGATCCGCCTTCCCGGATAGATCCGGCCGAGCGCCGCGCGATAGGTCGCAAGCTGCTGGACATAGAGCACCGGGATATCGTCTTCGGTCGTCGGTGACGGCCGGATCGTCTTGTAGTCAACGATGACGACGCGCTCTGCGGTCACCACGAGCCGATCGATCTGGCCGGAAAGCGCATGATCGCCAATCAGCCCGACAACCGGCACCTCGGCCTGTGCATCGGGTCCCCACAATTCGGCAAAGCCGGGTTCGTTCAGCACCGCCAGCGTCTCGTCGCAGATCTCGGTCTGTGCCGCGTCGGCGAGCCCATGCGCCGGCAATGCCAGAAAACGCCGTGCCGCGGCGCCGCGTTCGGCCGGCGGCAATTCCGGCAGGCTCTGCAGCAGACGATGCACCAGAAGACCGCGTTTGAACCGGTCACGGCCGGCTTCAGCCAAGGGGGACAGCGTGGCGGGTTCGGGGCCGCTCGGGCGCGACGGCAAAAGCGGCTTTGGCGGATTGGGTTCGGCGGGCGGTGGAGCGGCAACCCAGGCCGGCAGCTTGCCGATCGGCCGGGCATCGGCGAGCGTCGCGTCGCGGCTGGGCGACACCGTTTGCGGGCCGCTGAGCCGCAGCGCCTCGCCGGTCCAGCCGTGGCGCGGGCCGATCCGCGGCCGCGTATCGAACGCCACCCGGTCGGCGATGCCGCTCCAGCCGGCGGCGCACAGCGCATGCCATGACGGCGATTCGCGCGCCGGCCGCTGGGTTTCCCAGCCACACACATAAAGCCGATCCTGGGCGCGGGTCAGCGCGACATACAGCAGGCGGCGATATTCCTGCAACTGGCGGCGGCGCAGCGCATCGCGCTCGTCGCGATAGGCCGACGCCGCGAGTTCACGGCGCGGGCACCACAGCGGCAACACCTCATTCTGGCTCCACAGCAGCGGCGCCTGCCGGTCGGGCAGCTGCATCGTGTCGGGCAGAAAGACAACCGGCGCTTCAAGGCCTTTGGCACCATGCACCGTCAGGATGCGCAGCTCGTCACGCTGGCGCTCGCCGAGATCACGCTTGACCTCAATGTCGCCAGCGATCAGCCAGCGCAGAAACCCCTGCAGCGACGGCACATGCTCGCGCTCATAGGCGAGCGCCAGGGCGAGAAACTCGTCGATCGGGTCGGCCGCCTCCGGCCCGAGGCGTTCGAGCAACGCCCGCCGCCCGCCGCCCGCTCCGAGAATTTCGGCGTACAACTCAAAGGGCGGCACGAAATCGGCACGCGCCAGCAGGTGGCGCAGCCGGTCGGCGATCCCCCACAGCGTCAGCGAATCCGCGCCAAGCCGCCGCAACCGGCTCCACAGCCGCTCGGTGCCGCGATTATAGGCGAGACGGTACAGCTCATCTTCCAGCACCCCAAACAGCGGGCCTTTGAGCACTGTCGCCAGCGTCAGATCGTCTTCCGGCAGCAGCAGAAAATGCCCGAGCGCGATCAAATCCTGTACCGCAAGCTGTTCTGTCAGCATCAGCCGGTCGGCGCCGGCCACCGGCACATTGCGCTGCTTCAAAGCGCGCAGCAGGTCGTAGACAAAGGCGTTGCGGCGGCGCACCAGCACCATGACATCGCTCGGCCGCAAGGCGCGGCCACGGCTCTCCAGCCGCTCGCCGCGCGCCAGCCAGTCGGCGATCGTCGCGGCGACCGCACGGGCGAGCCGCGTATGCGGCTCCGGCATCCGGTGCCGCGCCGCGATATCGTCGCTCGGGTCGGGCGGCTCTTCCGGTTCGGGCAGCACCGGCGGCCATAATTCGACCAGGCCGGCATGGCCGCCGCGCGCAGCAACGTGGCGGATCGGGGTTCCGTCGAGCGCGACGCCATCGGCCGCGTCGGCCAGCGCAAACACCGCATCGACGGCCTGCAACAGCGGCGCGGTAGCGCGAAACGAAATCTCCAGCGGCACAATGGCCCACGGCTGCCGGGCAGCGGTGACGCGATCCTGAAAATGCTGCCGCATCGCCGCAAACGCCCCGGGGTCGGCGCGCTGAAAGCTGTAGATCGACTGCTTTGCGTCACCGACCGCGAAAACCGTGCGGACCCGGCCGCTCGCCCCGTCGCCGGCAAAAAACTCGGCGGCGAGCGCGGCGACGATGTCCCATTGCTCAGGATTGGTGTCCTGCGCTTCGTCGATCAAAATGTGGTCGAGGCCGCCATCGAGCTTGAACAGCACCCACGGCGCGACACCCGGCTGGCGCAGCAGATCCAGCGCCTTCTGCACGAGATCGTCGTAATCGAGCAGCCCTTGCAGCCGCTTGCGCCGCTCATAGGCGCGCAGCAGCGCCTCGCCGAGGCGGATCAACGCCGCCGTCGTGTCCCGCAGCCCGACAGCGGCGCGGTCGGCCTGCAAGCGCAGGATGCGTTCCGCCTCGGCCTGCAACACGCCGGCCGGGTCGGCCGGCGTTGCCTTCGCCGCGGCGCCCTTGGTGATCAGAACATCGCGTATCTCGCCCTCGGTCGTCAGAAATGTCGGAATATAGGTTTCGAGCAGCGCCTCGCGATCTATCGGGCTGGCGCACCAGCGGGCGAGCGTCAGGCCACGGTTGCGGTCTGCCGCCGACCCGACCGCCAGCGCGGCCGCCGCCGCGCGCAACCCGTCGAGATCGCCGCCCACACAGAATGCGGCGATGACGCCGTCGACAGTGATGCTTTCGGGAATTGCGAGTTTGGCGCAGAGACGGCGGATAAACACCGCCTCGCCTTCTGCCAGAACCTGTCGCAATTTCCCCCGTTCGGCGGCGAGCGAACTCATCAGCGCGGTAAAGCGCTCGTCGGCGACATAACGCGCCACGGTGCCGAGCGCTTGCGCCAGGCCGGGCTCGGCATCGGCGCGGGCCGCGAGGATGATCGCTTCGGTCGCCTCGGCCAGCGCCTCCTCGGCGCTGCGCTCGTCCATCACGGTGAATTCCGGCGGCACCCCGGCTTCAAGCGGAAAGCGCCGCAGCAACGATTGGCAAAATGCGTGGATCGTCGCGATCTTGGCGCCGCCCGGGACATCGAGCACCCGCGCGAACAACTGCCGGGCGCGGGCGATGTGATATTCCTGCGGATACTGACCGGTCAGCGCGACCAGTTCCTCGGCCAGTTTCCCGGAGGGCAGCGTCGTCCATGCCGCGAGCCGTTGGTTGATGCGGTTCGCCATCTCGGCGGCAGCAGCACGGGTAAAAGTCAGGCACAGCAGGTGCGACGGATCGGTGCCGTCGAGCATCAGCGCCAGCAGCCGGTCGGTCAACACCTTGGTCTTGCCGGTGCCGGCCGACGCCGCGACCCAGACCGACTCTCCGGGGCGCAGCGCCCGGCGCTGCGCCGCTGTAGCGGCGGCGACCGCGGCGCTCATCCCGCGATCACTCGGCGGCATCTTCGTCCAGCCGTTCGAGATGCGCGTAATCGGAAAAGCGCGGTGCCCATAGCAGATGCGGCACCGGCCGGTACGGTGTTTTCGGGTCGTCGAAGCGCTCGATCAGCCGGGTGACCGACGCCAGAACCCGATCGATCAGCCCCTCCGGGTTGGCGGCGCCAATCGGGGCGCGGATGCCAGCGGGGTCGCCGCCCGGCAGTCGCCAGTATTCGAGCGATGCCGACCGGCCGCTCGCCTTGTCAAAGCCGCCGTGCCGGGCAATCGCGCCTTCGAGCGGCAACTGCACTGCGACGGCATTGTCGATGTCGCGCGACGGCGGCAGCGAACCGGTCTTGTAATCGATTAGCACGAGATCGCCGCCGGCGAGCCGGTCGATGCGGTCGGCGATGGCGGTTACCGTGAACGGTCCGGCACGCCCGGCGATGACCATCTTGCCTTTCTGTTCGCTGAGGCTTTCGACGATATCGGCGCGCCGGATGGCTTCCTCGGCGACGAACCAGCGGGCGATCCGCTCAAAGCGCGGCCACCAGAAAGCCCAGACACCCGGCCGCGACAGGATCGGGCGGAAGGCAGCGCGCCCGATTTCGATCAGCGCGTCGGCGGCATTCGCCGGCAGCGCCTGCGGGTTGCGCGCGACAAACTGGGCCAGCGCCTCATGCACCCTGATGCCGAGTTCGGCGCGGCCCGGATCGGCGTCGAGTTCGTCGAGCGCATTGAGCTTCAGAATGTGCCGGGCATAGATCGCATATGGATCGCGGATCCAGGTTTCGACCTGGGTAACCGATAGCTGGCGCGGCCGGGCGGACAATGGCGGTCGCGGCGCGGCGATCGGCGCCGGCTTGCGGCGGCTTGGCAAATCGTGCTGTGCCGCGGCGGCCTCGATGTCCGGCTCGGGGCCGAGTTCGCCCTCCAGCCCGACGGCGCGCAGCACGGTGTCGAGCCGCAGCAGCCAGCGCGACGGCACGGTCGGCGCACCTTCGCGCCGCGTCGCCCGGGTCAACGCCACCATCGGCGCGCCGAGGCCTTGCGCGAAATCATGCGCCGCGATGCCGATGGCGCGTTCCGGCACGGCGACGCCGAATTCCTGGCGCATCTGGCGCGACATCCAGGGGTCGTAGGCCGCCGGCCCCGGCCAGGTACCCTCGTTGAGGCCGCCCAACACCAGCAGGTCGGGCTGTTGCAGCCGCGCCTCGACCAAGCCCCAGATAGCGAGGCGCGGATGCCGCCCGAATGCCGGCCGCACCACCGCGCCCGCCGCCAGCGCCTCGAACAAGGCCGGATAGTGGCGCCCCGGCAGCGGCGGAAAATCGGCCGCCGCATCGAGCAATTCGTGGCAGAAGCGCGCGGCGGTCTCGCCGGCCGTATCGCGCCACAGGCGCGCCGTCCCGGTTTCGTCATCGGTCGCCGCAAGCCGCTCCGCGACGGCAATATGCGCCGCCACCACCTCGCCGAGGCGCACACTGTCGCTCTCCAGCAGATCGACCAAAAGGTCGAGGCAGTGTTGCAGGCGGGCGACAAAAACCCTTTGCGCGGCGAAGTCTTTGCGGTCCGCCAGCGCCGCCCGCAGCCCGGCAAAACCGGGTGCCGGACGGGGCCCGCGGATCGCCGCTTCGAGGCGCCGGGCGGCGTCGCGAAACTGCTCCGGAGCCATCCCGCCAGCCGCCAGCGGGTGTTTCAGCGCCGCCAGCAGCGGCACCGGCGCCAGGGCGCTGTCGGCGAGGTCCAGCACCAGCCGCAGAAACGCGCCCGGCGGCGTGCGGTTGAGCGGCACCCCGGCCGAATCGTCGATCTCGATATTCCAGCGGCGTAATTCGGCTGCGACGCGGCGCGCCAACTCGCGATCGGGCGTGACGAGTGCAGCGGTCGCCGCCGGGGTTTCGAGGCTGCGCCGCAGCAAGAGCGCAACCGTCACCGCCTCGTCCTGCGGACTGGCGCAATCGTAACGGCTGAGGCCGGCAAGCGCATCCGGCATCTCCGGCGGCAAGTCGCGCCACGCATCGGTCAGTGCCGCCGGACGCAACGCCTCACTGACAAGATGCAGCCGGCGGTTGCGTGGACCCTCGGCCATGCCGTGGGAAGCGGCCGGCCATTCGCGCACATCGTCGGGAGTCAGTTCGAGGCCGCGCAGCAGCAGCGCATGCAGATGCTGCGGATGCGCCGGCTCGTCGGCGATCAGCGCCCATGCCGCGGCATCGCAGACAGGTTCGAATCCCGGCAGGATCACCATGCCGCGGTCGAGCCATGCAATGACCGAGACCAATTCGGTCAGAGCTGGGATACCGCCGGTCAGTCCGGCCGCGACGACCGGTCCGGCGGGCGGCGCGAACCGCCACGACGCCGCCTGCCGCCTCAGCAACTGATTGCGCCGTTCAGCGGGGTCGATCGAGCCTTCATCGGCGAGAATTTTGGGCCATTCGTTCGGCAGGATTTCGAGAAACCGCAGCACCGTCTGCCAGTGCGCGGCAAACTCGTCGGGCGCCAGCATCGGCAGCCGGTCGAACCGCGCATCTTCGCTTTCCGCCGCGTCGAGCAGGCGAGCCAGCGCCGCCGCCAGCGCCGCCGCCTGCCCCGGCAATAGCGGCATGTCGTCTTTCACCCGGCTCCAGCGCAGAACGAGTTGCGTCAGCAGCAGGCGGCGGCGCAGATCGGGAATTGCCGGCGGCACCGCCAGCGTCGCCTCGTCGGCATCGGCGACCGAGCCTCCACCCAAGGCAATCTCGTCATCGTCGAAATCGCCGATCGGCCGCATCCGCGGCAATAGCAGTGGCGCGCCAGGGTCGCCGCCTTCCGCCGTCAGGCGCAAAAACGCCTCGCGCAACGCCCGCACCGCGCGCCGCGTCGGCAGCAGCACGGTCATTCGCGGCAGTTGCAGCGGATCGCCGCCGGCCATGCCGAGCAGCCCTTGCGCCAGGGTCGCGAGAAACGGCCGGTCGGCAGCGATCGTATAAAGATGCGGCGGCACCGGCGGCGGCCGCGTCAGCGCTCGACGCGGTGCGACGAGAAACGGGCGCGCGTTGCCGCCAGTCCTTCCGGCGTACCGACATGAAACCACTCGCCGTCATGCACGATCGCACGCAGCCGTCCCGCCTCCTCGGCACGCCGGTACAACCGGCTCAATGAGAAATGGCGCTCGGTGATGCCGTCGAAGATACGGCGGTGCAGCAACTGGATTCCGGCAAAGACATAGGGCGCGATTTCGCGTTCGCCACGACGCCGCGGCGTGCCGAGCGGATCGAGAAAGAAATCGCCGTTGCCGTCATAACCGACCGCCGTGGTGGTACGCTGCAGCAACAGCACGATGTCCATAGCTGCCGGATCGAACGCCGCGGCCAGCCGCGCCAGGGCATATTCCTTGCCGTCGAGCCACAACACATCGCCATTCACCGCAAAAAACCGCTCGTCGAGCAGATGCAGCGCTTTAGCGACACCGCCGCCGGTTTCGAGAAGTTCGTCCTCGCGCGACAGTTCGATGCGGGGCGTGAAGCGGCGTGCAACCTGCGCCGCGATCATCTCGGCCTTGTAATGCGCGTTGACGACGACGCGCTCGACACCGACCAACGCCAGCCGGTCGATCGCGTGATCGAGCAATGCCCGGCCGTCGATCTGGAACAGCGGCTTTGGTGCTGTGTCGCTGAGCGGGCGCATCCGAGTGCCCAGTCCGGCGGCCAGCACCATTCCGGATTTCGGCACCTCAATCATACGGCATCCAATGTCGGGGCACGGCGCAGAGGCGGCGGCAAATGCCGGTCGAGCCAATCGCGGATCGGCGCCAAGGCCGGCTCGCGGCGCAATTCGTCCTCGATCAGGCGCCAGACCCGCGGGATGTGGACGAGATAGCCGGGCTTGCCGTCACGCCGCCACAACCGCGTAAAAATGCCGAGGATCTTGCAGTTGCGTTGCGCCGCGAGGATCGCGCCGGCACGGCGGAACGCACCCGCATCAAGTTCGGGAAACGCTGCGAGATAGCGCCCGGTCATCGCCTCGCCCAGCGCCGCCGGCACATCGCGCCGCGCATCTTCGAGCAGCGACACGAGATCGTAGGCCGCAGGCCCGGCAACTGCGTCCTGAAAATCGAGCAGCCCACAGCGCCGTATTCCCGCCCGATCGGGCAATATCATCAGATTGTCGACATGGTAATCGCGCAGCACCAGGGTCGGAGCGGATGTAAGGACCAGCGGCAACACCGCCGCCCAGCGCGCCAGATAATCGTCGCGCGCTGCATCGGCGAGCGGCGCTCCGAGGATGCTCGGCGCGTACCACTCGGCCAGCAGCGCCGCTTCGCCGAGCAAGCGCGCCGTATCATACCACGGCAGGTCGGGGAGACCCTGCTGCGCAACGGCTCGGTGCAGCGCTGCCAAAGTGTCGACCGCGAGCGCATAAAGCGCGGTTTCGTCTGAGCCGCGGGCCAACAATCGCGTGTAGAGATCGTCGCCGAAATCCTCGAGCAGCAGAAACCCGCGCTGCGTATCGCTCGTATAAATCTGCGGCGCACTGAGCCCGAAACCGCCGAGCATTCCCGCCACGGCAACAAACGGACGGACATCCTCCTGCGGCGGCGGCGCATCCATCAGCACGGCGCGACGCGCGCCGTCAATCAGCCGGAAATAGCGCCGGAATGAGGCGTCGGCGGCAAGAGCGGCCGGTGCAGCGGCAGGCCATCCCGCAACCGCCAGAAAATCGGCGATCTCAGCGTTGCGGTCCACCGCGACAGGCTGGGCAACCGCCATCACCACTTCAACCCGCTTCCGTCAATGCGGCCAGCCGCGGCACCCACTCTTCCGCTGCATCCACAAGCGCGCAGCGAGCGTCGGGCGTAGCCCCGGCGGAGAGAGTGATTTCCAGCCGCCGCGCCGGCACCAGCGCGGCCAGCCGCTCCGGCCATTCGATCAGCGAAATGCCGTCGGCGAACGCGTCTTCGATCCCGAGTTCCCAGGCTTCGTCCGGGTGGCGCAACCGGTAGGCATCGAAATGCCAGATCGCGACATCGCCGCATTGGTAGGTCTGGACCAGGGTGAACGTGGGGCTTGGCACGTCTTCGCCGCTGTCGCCGCGGGCACGGATAAAGGCGCGCGCGAAACTTGTCTTACCGGCGCCGAGTTCGCCTTTGAGCGCGATCACGTCGCCCGCCCGCGCCAGCGACGCAACGCGCGCCGCAAGCGCTGCGGTGGCGGCTTCGTCGGGCAGTTCGATGATCGCCATGATCCACCCGTTGTATCTCTGAGAGGCAAAGGACCGCAATATCTGCTTGCCGACAGACAGCACGCTCCGAAACCCTCGCCGCGAGCAACGCTTGCACCCAGGCCTCCGCCGGCTATCCTAACGCGATGCGCAACACCTCAAACAGCTGCGATGTCGCAATCATCGGCGCCGGGCCGGTCGGACTGTTTGCCGTTTTCGAATGCGGCATGCTCGATATGGGGTGCCACGTTTTCGACGCTCTGCCGGCACCCGGCGGGCAATGCGCCGCGCTCTACCCGGAAAAGCCGATCTTCGACATCCCGGCCTACCCCAGGATCGATGCCGCCGACCTCGTCGACCGCCTGATGGAGCAGGCGGCGCCGTTTGCGCCCGTACTGCATCTGGGGCACGCGGTGGCACGGCTGGAGCAGACGACAGACGGGTTCATCGTGGAAAACGCAGCGGGTCGGCGCGTAACAGCAAGGGCGCTGGTCATCGCGGCCGGAGCCGGAGCCTTCGGCCCCAACCGGCCGCCGCTCGCCGGCATCGAGGCGTTCGAGGACAATAGCGTTTTCTACATGGTGCGACGCCGCGAGGATTTTCGCGGCCGCCGCGTCGTCATTGCCGGCGGCGGCGATTCCGCGGTCGACTGGGCATTATCGCTGGCCGATGTAGCCGAGCGGGTCATGGTGGTGCATCGCCGCGCTCGTTTCCGCGCGGCGCCGCAATCGGCGGCACGGTTGCAGCGTCTCGCCGAAGCGAACCGGATCGATCTCGTCGTGCCCTACCAGCTGCACGCGCTCGAAGGGGCGGCCGGACGGCTTTCAGCGGTCATCGTCGACGACCTTGCCGGCGGTACGCGGCGCCTTGAAGCAGATTGCCTGCTGCCATTTTTCGGTCTCGCGACCGATCTCGGTCCACTGGCCGGTTGGAGCCTTGATCTCGAACGCAATCACATCAGCGTCGATCCGGCGACCTGCGCCACCTCCCGCGGCGGGATTTTCGCGATCGGCGATATCGCGACCTATCCTGGCAAGCTGAAGCTGATTCTGACTGGCTTCGCCGAAGCGGCGGCGGCGGCGCATGCAGTCCACCCGCTGGTACATCCGGGCGAAGCGCTGCATTTCGAATATTCGACGACGAAAGGCTTACCAGGCGGCTGATTCGGCGCTAGCCGGCGGGCGGGACGGTCCGTAATTTCGCCGGCAGGCGGCAAAGAATTGTCGTGCCCTCACCCGGTTTGGACTCAATCGCGATCGAGCCGCCGTGCAATTCGATCAGGCTTTTGACCAGCGACAATCCAAGCCCGGAACCGATATCGCGCGATTGTGGATCGCCGCGCTCGAATTTCTCGAAGACCCGCGCCTGATCCGCCGCCGGAATACCGATGCCGGTATCGGCGACAATCAGCATGACATCGCCGTGGTCGATCTGCGCCTCGAGCCGGATCGAACCACCCGGCGGGGTGAATTTCGCGGCATTCGAGATCAGGTTGAACAGCGCCTGCTTGAGGCGTCGCTCATCAGCGGCGAGCGCGCCGATATCGTCGGGGCAGAGCATCGTCAGCGACAGGCTTTGGGTGCGAACGCGCTCGCTGCTCAAATGCATCACCGATTCGAGCATGGCGCGGATTTCGACCTCCTCGGTTTCCAGCGTCATGTAGCCGGCCTCGATCGTCGCGAGGTCGAGGATGTCGTTGATCAGCGCCATCAGCCGGTGCGAACTGCCGAGAATGCCGCGGGCATAATCGAGCTGCCGCGGCGACAGCGGGCCAAAATACTGATGCGCGAGGATTTCGGCAAAACCGATAATCGCGTTAAGCGGGGTGCGCAGTTCATACGAAAAATTGGCAATGAATTCGCTTTTGAGGCGATCGGCGGTTTCCAGCGCCTCATTGCGCTCGCGCAAGGCGCGCTCGACCCGGATCGTGTCGGTGATGTCGAGGCTGGTGACGAGCACGTTGCCGTCAGGCAACGGCACGGTCGCCAGTTGCAGCACCGACCCGTCGCGCCGGTCAAGCCGGCCGGTCCAGTGCGACTGCGCCATGATCCGCTCGATGATCTGCTCGCGGCGGCCCGACCAATCGACACCGTTATCATAGAAATAACGGGTCTTTTCGACGACGTCGGTGAAATGCGGCCCACCTTCGAGCGCGGCTTCCGACAGGTCCCAGACGTCGCGATAGGCGGGGTTATGCAGTTTAAGTCGCCCGTCGCTGCCGAACACGGCAATGCCCTCGAACAGATTGTCGAGAGTTTCGCGCTGCACCTCGATCAGCGTGTTGTAAGAACGTTCCAGCGTCAGCCGATCCGTCACGTCCTCGTAAACGAAGATCAGCCCGCCCAGCGGATGCGGCGATACCGAGGTGCTGAGCGTACGGCCGTCCGGCAGGTGCATCAGTTCGCTCAACGGCTCGATCAGCGAGGTGAACATATCGAGCTGCTGCCGCTTGAAGGCGCGGAAATCAGCATATTCCGGAACCCGCCGGCGCTCGCGCAGTCGTTCCAGCAATTCGTCGAGCGACGGCTCGCCGGCCAGCCAATCTTCTTCGACCCCCCACAGCGTCGCAAAAGCGGAATTAAAGAAGTTCAACCGCTTGTCGGCGCCGTAGATCGCTACCGCGGCGTGGATGCTTTCCAGCACCTGGCCATGCGCGTTGACATGGCGCAGCAACTCGCCCTCGGCGCCTTCCAGGTCGGTGCAGTCGAGCGCCCAGCCGATCGTCCCCGACGCCCCGTCGGGCGTCTCGGTGATGTCGAGCAGCCGCCGCGACCCCGCGATGACAACATGGCGACGCTCGCTCTGGGCGGTGCCGTCGAGCGCCGCGCGGGCCAGCGCCAGGCCGGTTTCCGGCGCCAGCTCGCTGGCGTGGGCGATCGCGTCCTCGCGCGGCAGATCGAGCGCGGCGGCATAGGCGCGATTGCAATCGACCAACCGCAGATCGTGGCCGCGCCGCCATACCGGCATCGGCAACGCGTCGATCACGGCGCGGCGGATACCGGCTTCGACGGACGCCACGGCGCGGCCGCGCTCGGCTTGCCTGATCGGTGAAACGTCGACCAGCCACGCCACCGGATCGCCGCTGGCGGTGGTGCAGCCTTCGATCTGGTAGACTGTGCCGCTGGTGGTCGATACCGCCGCGCTGAACCCGGTGCCCTGCCGTTTCAACCGCTCCATCGCGGTGGCCAGGCGTGGCCCGTCGGCCGCATCGAGACCGTGAAGAAAGCTCGAAAACGGCATGCCCCCGGGTTCACCAGGGCGGCCAATATGCATTGGCTCAGCAGCATCGGGCGGCCAGCGCAACACCGCCAGCGGCACGGTCGCCAGCATGTCTTCGGCGGCGGCGCGCTCGCGTTCCGTCGCGACGCGGCTAGCAGCCATGTCGCGCAACCGCGCCCGCGAGCGTTGCCATAGTGCGAAGAACACGACGGCAGCGACAACACAGATCCCGGCGGCGAGTTGGAGCATCATGGGGCGCCCCTCTGCGCGGCGCTCTCGATCTCAGATCGATCAGGCTATGGGATAATCCGTAAATTACTCGTAAAAGAAAAGGCCGGCGCAACGACCGACCTTTTCCCTGCTAAAGCCGCGCCTGTCCGGATGACGTCTAGTAGCGATAATGCTCCGGCTTGTAGGGGCCTGCCTGATCGACGCTCAGGTATTTCGACTGCGCCGGGGTTAGCGTCGTCAGCTTGGCGCCGAGCTTGTCGAGATGGAGTGCCGCGACCTTCTCGTCGAGATGCTTTGGCAGAACGTAGACCTTGTTTTCGTACTTGCCGGGGTTGGTCCACAACTCGATCTGCGCCAGCACCTGATTGGTGAACGACGCGCTCATCACAAAGCTCGGATGCCCAGTGGCGCAGCCGAGATTTACGAGTCGCCCTTGCGCCAGCACGATCAGCCGCTTGCCATCAGGGAACACGACTTCGTCGACCTGCGGCTTGACCTCTTCCCAAACGTAATTGCGCAGCGACGAGATTTCGATCTCGCTGTCGAAATGGCCGATGTTGCAGACGATCGCGCGGTCGTGCATCTGCCGCATATGGTCAAGCGTGATGACATCGACATTGCCGGTCGCGGTGACAAAAATATCGCCGATCGGCGCGGCATCATCCATCGTCACGACCTGATAGCCCTGCATGGCCGCCTGCAACGCGCAGATTGGGTCGATCTCGGTCACCATGACGCGAGCACCCTGGCTGCGCAGGCTTTCCGCCGAACCCTTGCCGACATCGCCAAAGCCGCAGACAACGGCGATCTTGCCGGCCATCATCACGTCGGTGGCGCGCTTGATGCCGTCGACAAGGCTTTCGCGCACCCCGTAAAGATTGTCGAATTTCGACTTGGTGACGCTGTCGTTGACGTTGAATGCCGGCACTTTGAGCGCGCCGGTCTTCATCATGTCATAAAGGCGGTGCACCCCAGTCGTCGTCTCCTCGGAAACGCCACGCACTTCGGCAAGCAGGTCGGGATAACGCTGATGCAGGATCAGGGTTGCATCGCCGCCATCATCCAGCACCATGTTCGGCCGCCACCCGGCATGGGAGCCGCTGGCCGGCCCGCGCAGGGTCTGCTCAATGCACCAATCGTATTCCTCCTCGGTTTCACCCTTCCAGGCAAAGACCGGGATGCCGGCGGCGGCGATCGCCGATGCGGCATGGTCCTGGGTCGAAAAAATGTTGCACGAACTCCACCGCACACTGGCGCCGAGATGCACCAGCGTCTCGATCAGCACCGCCGTCTGGATCGTCATGTGCAGACAGCCGACAATGCGCGCTCCAGCGAGTGGCTGCGACGCGCCGAACTCGGTGCGCAACGCCATCAGCCCCGGCATCTCGGTTTCGGCGATCGCGATTTCGCGCCGGCCCCATTCGGCAAGCCCGATATCGGCAATTTTGTAATCGGTAAACTCGGCCATCGACCGCTCCTGAAGTGGCGGCCGCAAGCCGCATAGACATATAAAGATATCCTTATATGCCAATATGCAAGTGCAAAGCGGATCGCCCGGATAAATCACGCCCGCCCAGGCCTTTCGGGATCCAGGGCCTTTCGGGATCCAGGGCCTTTCGGGATCCCGGGCCTTTCGGGATAAAGTGCATGGCGTTACGGGTTGAGGATCATGCCGCGATGCTCGACGGTCGTGCGAAGAGTTGCTGAAGCGTGAGCCGAACCGGGCTCCTGACCGGCAAAAAAGGAACTGCCGGATATCGCTTCCGAGATCGGGGCTGGAGGCGGCTTACGCGACCTTCAGAAGCGGCTTTATGGCGGCAACCTTCTCACCGATCCTCTTACAAGCGAGCTTGGTCTCATAATTGGATTGCAGATTCATCCAATACTTGTCGGTTGTCTGGAACGCCCTGGCGAACCGGAGAGCCATTTCAGCACTGATGCCGCGCTCGCCGTTGACGATCGCAGTAATCGCGTTCGGCGGCACGCCGATGTGCTTCGCGAACTTGGTTGCGCTGAAATTTAAGGCGGCGAGTTCGTCAGCCAGGATTTCACCCGGATGGACCGGCGGCAGATTATCGGTCGCGTAGGTCACGCACGGTCTCCGTCTATTCGTAGTGGTTGCTGATCTCGACATCGATGGCGTCGCCGGATGCTGTCAGAATGTCGTACTCTTCCTGCTCCGGCTCGTGCGGGCGCCAGCCGAAGCATAGCCGCCATTTGCCGTCGATCCTGATGCTGTAGCGCCCCGGGGCGCCGGCAAGCGCTTCGAAGTGATTGGACGGTGGGTTTCGCAAGTCAATCAACTGCTCGGCAGCCTGTAGTTTGGCGATGGCGATATTAGCCCGTTTGGCACATTGCTCGAACGCCCGGACGCGCTTTCCTTCAATGAAGGCCTGGGTATTTCGGTCAAGGCAACTGCGTACCGGCATGCGCTATTATCTATTACGTCATGCGTAATAGATAATAGCGGAAATCAGAGTTGATCCGCGGTCGCGTTGAAATCGTCGAGCAGAGCGGCGATCCGGCCGGAATCGGCGTGATCCATGATGGCCCGCACACGCCGCGCCGCGGCCACCATGTCGAGCGACCGGATGCGCTGCTTGACGCGCGGAATATGCTGCGGTGACATCGACAATTCGCGTAAGCCCAGGCCCAGCAACAGCGCGGCGTAGCGCGGCTCGCCGGCGATCTCGCCGCAGACGCTGATCGGGATGCGGCGGCGGATCGCGGCCTCGACGGCAAACTGCACGAGGCGCAGCACCGCCGGATGCAGCGGGTCATAAAGATGCGCCACCTGCTCGTCGGTACGGTCGATCGCCAGCGTGTACTGGATCAGATCGTTTGTGCCGATCGCGAAGAAATCGGCTTCGGCGGCGAGCGCATCGGCGGCGAGGGCCGCGCCGGGCACCTCGATCATCGCGCCGAGCGGCGGCAAGGTTTCCGGCACCGCCACGCCACGGCGGCGCAACCGCCGCGCCACCTGTTCCATTGCCTCGCGGGCGCGGCGCAACTCGTCGGTCGTCGTGATCATCGGCAGCAGGATGCGCACGTCACCATCATTGGCGGCACGCAGCATCGCGGCAAGCTGGGTATCGAGCAATCGCCGCTCTTTCAACGACAGCCGGATGGCGCGCAGCCCGAGCGCGGGATTGGCGCTGTCGGTAACAAGATAGCCGGCGAGCGCCTCCGGCAGCTTGTCGCCACCGACATCGAGGGTCCGCAATGTCACGGGACGGCCGCCCATCCCGGAGACGAGCTGGGCGAAGAACGCATATTGCTCGTCCTCGTTCGGCAGGTCCTCACGGTTCATGTACATGAACTCGGTGCGCACCAGGCCGAGGCCGGCGGCGCCATTGGCGACCGCCTGCTCCAGTTCGACCGGCAGTTCGAGATTAGCTTCGAGGCGGATTTCGATGCCGTCGCGGGTCACCGCCGGCAGTCGCTTCATCCGGCCGAACTGACGGCGCTCGCGCGTAAGTTCTTCACGTCGCGCCTCGTACTCCGCAATCGTCTCCGGCGCCGGGTCGAGGATCACGGTCCCGCTCGAACCGTCGATCACCACCGCGGTATCGGCACGGGCGCGCGCCACCACTCCCGGTACGGCCAGAACCGCCGGCAGGCCAAGCGCCCGCGCCATGATCGCGGTGTGACTTTCGGGGCCGCCGAACTCGGCCGCGAAACCGCCGATGCGGCGTGGGTCCATCAGCGCCGTATCGGCGGGTGTGACTTCCTCGGCAAGGATGATGGCCCCGCCGCTCAACCCCGAATAGGCGACGTAGGGCCGGCGCAGCAGGTTGCGGATAAGCCGTGTCCCAACCACCCTGATATCGTCGATGCGGGCCGCGAGGTATCCGTCGGACATCGCCGCGAACGCCTTGGCGATCTCCTCGATTTCGATCTGGATGGCGCGTTCGGCGTTGATGCGCTGGCGGCCGATGCGTTGGTTGACGCCCCGGATCAGCCGCGAATTGGCGAGCATCGCCAGATGTGCGTCGAGCACATAGCCGATTTCATCGGCCGCCGATCCCGGCAGCGCGGTAGCCCGTGACCGCAGCTTGCGCAACTGCTTGACGGAGCCGGCAACCGCCTCCGCGAAACGGCCTTTTTCGCCGTCGATGTCGGCATCGGCGATGCGGTGCTCGCTGACCGGCAGCTCGCCGCGATCGCCGATATAAGCCGGTCCGATTGCAATCCCCGGCGATACGCCGATCCCGGAGAGCCTTGTTTCGTTGTCTGGTTCGACTGCTCCGGGCGTCTCGTCAATCCTCATCGAACTTGCATTCGATCAGGCGGGCGAGGGTCGCAACCGCCATCGCCGCATCGGGACCGGTCGCGGTGATCTCCACCCGGGCGCCGGACGCCGCGGCGAGCATCATCAGCCCCATGATCGAGCGGCCGGACACCGCAGTACCGTTCTTGCGCACCGAGATCTCCGCCGCGAACTGCGCAGCCGTTTTGACAAAGCGGGCCGCGGCGCGGGCGTGCAATCCCTTCTGATTGCAGATTTCGACGGTCCGCCGCGCTGTCGCGCCGGCAATTACCGCCGTCGTGCCATCGGAACTCATCGCCGGGCATCCGCCAGAAGCTGCGAGGCGACATTGATGTATTTGCGCCCGGCTTCCTGAGCGCCGAGCACGGCACGTTCCAGGCTTTCGTTCTGACGCAGACTGGCGAGCTTGATCAGCATCGGCAGGTTGACTCCGGCAACCACCTCGACCTTACCGCGATCCATCACGGAAATCGCCAAATTTGACGGGGTGCCGCCAAACATATCCGTCAACAGCACTGCGCCCTCACCGGTATCGACCTCGGCGACCGAGCGCAAGATGTCCTGGCGGCGCTGCTCCATGTCGTCATCGGGACCGATACAGACGGCAGCAATCTGCTCCTGCGCGCCGACCACATGCTCGAGGGCGGCGACAAACTCGACCGCCAGCCGTCCATGCGTGACCAGGACCATGCCGATCATCGCGGCCCCATCGGTGAGTGTGCCTTGGGGCGCACCTCGCTTGCCGGTCGCTGTCGCGGGCGGTCGGCACGACGGGCGGGGCGCAGGATGGCGAAAGCCGAATGTTTACTCAGGGCAGCTACCACTTGCCGCTCGCGCCGGGAATAATCGGGGGACCCAGCGGGAGTGTTGAGGCTATGGGCGCCCGATATAGCGCTGTGCGAGGCGTTCGTCACCACGCTTGATAGGGCGAGGCGTACGCCTTGGCTCGTTTTGCGGTTGAAAACCCGCGCGCGGCCCCTGCTCAGTCTGCCAGCAGCGCCACCGGCCCTAGGCCGGTCAGGGCCGCCAGCGCGATGCGCAGCTTTGCCGGCGCCGAGGCTTCAAACGGCGCGATAGCCGTCACCGGCACCGTAACCCCCAGTATTCGTTCACTGCGGCGCATCGGCATGCGCTCGATCAGGTTGCTTGGCACCAGATCGGCGATCAGCGCAAGCGGCGCCTCCGGCATGGCATCGAGCCGTACGATGCCGAGCCCGCGCACTTCGATCAAACCGGCCAATGCGAGGGGTGCACGGACCATCAAAGTGCCGTCCCGCGGATGAATTTCGCACTGATCATCCGCCACAAGGCGGCCTCCGGCGTCAATCAGCCGCAACCCGAGATCGGATTTGCCGGTGCCGGAGAACCCTCGCAGCAGCACAGCGTGGCCATCAAGCGCGATGGCCGTCGCATAGATCAGCATCGGATCGCCGCTGGGATTGCTCATGTGGATGACCCCGGTCAGAAGCTCCGGTCAGATAGGTCCGGTCGTATAGCCCAGGCCGGATAGCCCAGGCTCAAGCCTGCTCCGGCAAGCGTATCAGAAAGCGCGCGCCGCGCACCGTGCCGCCCTCGGTGCGGTTTTCGGCCCAGATGCGGCCGCGATGCGCATCGACGATCTGCTTCGATATCGACAGCCCCAGCCCCGAATGCGTGCCGAATTTCTCACCGGCCGGGCGCTCGCTGTAAAACCGGTCGAAAATCGCCGTCAGCTTGTCGAGCGGGATGCCGGGCCCCTGGTCCTCGACGGTGACGAGCACGGCGCGGCCGTCGAGCGCCGCCTGGACGCGGATATCGCCGCCGGGCGGGCTGAACGACATGGCGTTGGCGATGACGTTGAGAAACACCTGCGACAGCCGGCTTTCGATCCCCGGAACGATCAGCGGGCGGATGCGGCCCGGCGGATCGGCCGGCAGGTCGAGCCGCAGATGCGGCGCGTCATCGCCGGCGGTTGCTTCGTGCATCTCGACGAGCGCGCTCAGCATGGCCCCGATATCGGTCGGCGACACTTCGAGCCGACTCAGTTCGGCATCGAGGCGCGACGCGTCCGAAATATCTGTGATCAGCCGGTTAAGCCGCTCGACATCATCCTGAATGATGCCGATCAGCCGCCGGCGCTTTTCCGGGTCGTCGAGCCGCGCCACGGTTTCGACCGCGCTGCGCAGCGACGATAGCGGGTTCTTGATTTCATGTGCGACATCCGCGGCGAAACTTTCGATCGCGCTCATGCGGCGCCACAGCGCGTCGGTCATTTCGCGCAGAGAATCCGCCAGTTCGCCGATCTCGTCATTGCGCTCGGTAACGATCGGAATCTCGATGCGGGCACCGCGCCCGCGCGCCCGCTGCGCCGCCGCGGCAAGGCGCCGGATCGGGCGGGCGATCGTGCTCGCGAGATAGAGCGACAAGAGGATCGTGACCAGCAGCGTCACGCCGAAAATGCGCAGCAACTCGAGCCGCACCGTGCGCAGCTCTTCTTCGATCTCATGGTTGCTGGTCGACAGCATCAAGGCGCCGAGCACCTGTTTGTAGCGCTGCAGCGGCACCGCGACGCTGATGACGAGGCCGCCCTCGGGGTCTGCCCGCACCGACGAGCCATTGTCGCCATGCAAGGCATTGGCGGTCTCGCGATAATCCTGCGCCGTCTCGCCATCGTGATAGGGCGGGTATTTGTGATGGCTCGGCAGCAATTCGGTGATCAGGTCGTAGATGGCGTCGGCCAGCTGCGATACGACATCCTTGCTGACGATGGCCGGCAGATCGGCCACCAGAACCGGGTCGCCGGGACCGCGCAGCAACCGGCTGTCGGCCACCAGTTCGCCGTTGGTGTTGAACAGCCGGGCGCGGGTGCGGGTCGGCTCGACCAGACGGCGCATCATCTGGCGCGCCAGATCCGGCAGCAGCACCTCGCCCTCGTCAGCCGAGTCGAGCACCGCCCCTTCGCTCAGGGCCGCCGCAAAGATTTCCGCCTGGGTGTGCAGCGATTCGATCTGCTGCCCGATCAGGCTGGCTTCGAATTTGCCGAGATAGAGAAAGCCGACGGCGAGCAGGGCCAGCGGCAGCACGTTGACCGCCACGATGCGCCGCGTCAGCGGCGACATCGACGGCCAGCGCAGTCGGTGCGGCCAGAACCGGCGTCGGCCGGTACGGGTCGGGGTCGGCCCCCCCGTCCGCGCCTCGCTGTCGAGTCGCGGCGGCGAGGATGACGGCTCGGGCGGCGGGACCGGCGGCCGGTCCGCCTCAGCGGTCGCGGTATCGATAGCCGACGCCATAGAGCGTTTCGATCTGCGCGAACTCGGTATCGACCGTTTTGAACTTCTTGCGCAGGCGCTTGATGTGGCTGTCGATCGTGCGGTCGTCGACGTAGATGTGCTCGCCATAGGCCGCGTCCATCAGCTGGTCGCGGTTTTTGACGTGTCCTGGCCGCTGCGCCAGCGATTTCAGGATCAGGAATTCGGTGACAGTCAGTTCGACCGGCCGATTCAGCCAGGTGCACAGATGGCGACCGGGGTCGAGGGTCATCGGGCCGCGCACGATCACTGGCTCGCCCTGGCCCTCCTCGCGCTCGCGCGCCAGTTCGCCGCGGCGGATCAGGGCGCGGATGCGTTCGATCAGCAGCCGTTGTGAAAACGGCTTGCGGATGTAGTCGTCGGCGCCCATGCGCAGGCCCAGCAATTCATCGACCTCGTCGTCTTTCGAGGTCAGGAAGATGACCGGGATGTGGCTTTGCCGGCGCAACTGCCCCAACAATTCCATGCCGTCCATGCGCGGCATCTTGATGTCGAGCACCGCGAGATCGACCGGCTGCGACGTCATGCCCTTTAGCGCCTCGCTCCCGTCGCTGTAGCAGCGCACGGCAAAGCCTTCTGCTTCGAGAGCCATCGACACCGAGGTCAGGATGTTCCGGTCGTCATCGACCAGCGCTATGGTATTGGCCATCACAAATCCCCCAAATCCCCCGGCCGAAAGCCGATCGCCGCAGCGGATGGTCTGCAGCAGCGGATGGTCTGCCGCCTAAATATGGCTGCTTGGCGGCGACATAAAGGGTACGGGGCCGACTATTCGCTCCAGCTCACCGGCAAAATCGCCGATTTCGTGTGTAACCTTGCAAGATGCGGCAATCATATTGCTGGTCGCATGGTCGAACAACACGCAACCAACACAATCAATCAATAACGGTTTACATTGCCCATATTGCGTTGTGAGGTTAGGCGGGCATGGCCATCGATGCGGGACAGGATGATCGGGGCCGCCTCGCCCGCCGCCTGATGCGGCAGGCCGGCCGGACGGCGCTCGGCACCAGCTTTGCCGGGCGGCCGTACGTGTCGCTGGTCGCCTGCGCCTGCGACACGGATGCCAGCCCGCTTTTGTTACTATCGGATCTGGCGCAGCACAGCCGCAACCTCGCGGCCGATCCGCGCGTCTCGCTGTTGTTCGAGGACCCGGCGGCAGAAGATCAAGCCGATCCGCTCGCCGGCGCCCGCCTGACCGTGCTCGGCGAAGCGGTGCGGCATGCCGACCCCGGCGCCATTGCACGCTTTGCCGCATGCCACCCAGCCAGCGCCGCTTATGCCGGCTTCGCCGATTTCCACCTCTACCGGGTCGTCGTCGAACGCGGTCACCTCGTCGCCGGCTTCGGCCGCATCGCCTGGGTTGACGCCGCGGCCTTGCGCTCTGCCGGAGATGCGGCCCCTCTTGCCGCCGCCGCGGCCGATATCATCGCCCATATGAATACCGATCACGCCGATACTGTCGCGCTTTACGCCGCGCGACTGGCCGGAAGATCGGAAATTGGCTGGCAGCTGGGCGGCATCGATCCCGACGGCATCGACCTGCGGCGCGACGGCGAACGCGCGCGGATCGATTTTCCGGTTCCAGTGCTGACGCCCGCAGCGGCGCGACAGGCGCTGATCGCCCTGGCGGAGCGCGCCCGCAACACGCCGCCGCGGCGGTAAGGCGGCACCGGTGCTACCATCGGTTTCGCGGCAATCGGTCCGCTTGCCCGGGCCTGCACCGAACGCTATCCTTTGGTAAATCCCTGGGCTCGCGCCGGAAGCCTCGCTTAAGGGGTGCCGGTGACAATGGAGGAACGCTTGGATCAAGCGGAGAAATTGACTACCCGTCGAAAGCCGCGCTTCGATCTCGATCAGCAGGGGATGCGGCACCTTGAGCCGATCCATTGGAACCTGTCAGTGCCGTTATTGTACGAGCACGCGATCCGGCGCGGCGAAGGCAAGCTCGGCGCCGGCGGCACATTTGTCGCTAACACTGCCCCCCATACCGGCCGCTCGCCGCGCGACAAATACATCGTGCGCGAGGCCAACACCGAGACCTCGGTGGCCTGGGGCAGCGTCAACCAGGCGATTACCCCGGCGCAATTCAACAGCCTGCATCAGCGTGTTCTCGCCTATCTGCAGGGCCGCGAACTGTTCGTGCAGGATTTGTACGGCGGCGCCGATTCGGAGTACCGGTTACCGGTGCGGGTCATCACCCCGAGCGCGTGGCATGGCCTGTTTGCCCGCAACATGTTTATCCGCCCACCGGCGGAGGATCTCGAAGGCTTCGAGCCGGCTTTCACAATCCTTCACGCCCCAGAGTTCCATTCGATCCCGGAACTCGACGGCATCCGGTCAAAGACCTTTGTCTTTGTCAATTTCGCCGAGCGCCTCGTCCTGATCGGCGGCACCCGCTATGCCGGCGAAATCAAGAAAAGCGTCTTCGGCTATCTGAATTTCATGCTGCCGATGCGCGACGTCTTGCCGATGCATTGCTCTGCCAATGTCGGTCCCAATGGCGACAGCGCGATCTTTTTCGGCTTGTCCGGCACCGGCAAGACGACTTTGTCGGCCGACCCCGGCCGCACCCTGATCGGTGATGACGAGCATGGCTGGAGCCCGCGCGGCATCTTCAACTTCGAGGGCGGCTGCTACGCCAAGGTCATCAACCTGTCGCCAAAGGCCGAGCCGGAAATCTATGCGACAATCACCCGCTTCGGCACGGTGCTCGAAAACGTCGTGATCGATCCGGTCAGCGGGATGCCGGATGTCGACGACAACAGCCTGACCGAGAATACCCGGGCCTGTTATCCGCTCGACTTCATTCCGAATGCCGACGAGCGCGGTCTCGCACCGCATCCGAAAAACGTCATCATGCTGACCTGTGACGCATTCGGCGTGATGCCGCCGATCGCGCAACTCAACGCCGAGCAGGCGATGTACCATTTCCTGTCGGGCTACACCGCGCGCGTCGCCGGGACCGAAGTCGGGCTCGGCAGCGAACCGCAGGCGACGTTCTCGACGTGCTTCGGCGCGCCGTTCATGCCGCGGCATCCGTCAGAATACGCCAAGATGCTCGGCGAGCGGATCACCAAGTACGGCGCAAAATGCTGGCTGGTCAACACTGGCTGGTCGGGTGGCGCCTTTGGCGTCGGCAGCCGCATGGCAATCGGTCATACGCGTGGCCTGTTGCGTGCCGTGCTCGACGGTCGCCTCGCGACCGCGCCCATGCGCAAGGACAAGAATTTCGGCTTTCTGGTGCCGGAAAGCGCGCCCGAAATTCCAGCGGAAGTGCTCGACCCGCGTGCCACCTGGGCCAACAAGACGGCCTATGACGACACCGCCCGCGGGCTGACGCGCGATTTCGAGCAAAACTTTGTCGGCTACGAGCCGTATGTCGGCAACGACATCAAGAGCGTCGCGATCCGCGCCGTCGCATAATACGGCCGCCCTCCTGTCTCGGATGCGTCGCGCCGCGGCAACGGCGCAACGGCAATGGCCTCGGTCATGCTGACCATTACTGAAGCGCAGCGCCGGATCGAGGAGTTCCTGACCGGCCAAATGCTCGATGCGTTACGGGCGGTCGAATACGAACTGCCGAGCTTTGACGAAGCGCCGCCGGATACCTCCCTCGCGGCGGTGGCCCGCAGTCATGTCGAATTGCGACATGTCCGCGGCGCGGCCGACGCCACGTTTCTGGTGCGCGCCTTTGGCGACGAGCTGCTGATGCAGTTGCAGCTCAACGTCCATCGGCTGGTGGTGGTTTACCGCTGCCCGGCCTTGGGCGCGCTCGACGCCAACACGATGGCGACGCATCTCGAGCGTTGGCGCATCGGCGCCGAACATGCCGGCTGGAAATTCGGCTGGCGCGATGCCCCTTTGGCCGCAGACCCGGCGCGGCGCTGGGTCGAAACCTACTGTTATGCGTTCGGCACGCCGGATTTTCTCGAAAACGAAACGCAGCAACTCTATTGGCGAACCGACATCGTCCAGATGACCCGGTACTACATGATCGAAGCTGCTCGCTGCGGCATTCGCCTGTCACCGCGCGAGGCCGGTTTCCCGATCTGAGCGACAGCCCGCCGCCAGCGTAAATCGCGCCGTCGGGCAGCTTTTTGCGGTAGCATGGCGCGCCTCTCCTCCGATTTCGGGTCGTCATGCCGCCAGCCAATCCGCGCGTCGCACTTCTCGGCTTTTCGATCGAGTGCAACAAGTTCGCGCCGGTCGCGACGCGAGAGCATTTCATCGCCCGCACCTATCTCGAAGGCGACGCCATCGTCCGCGAAGCGCGCGGCGCGGCGCCGACCATGCTGCCGGAAACGCCGGGGTTTGTCGCGGCGATGGATAGAGCCGGGCCGTGGCAGCCGATCGGCATCGCGCTGGCGATGACCGAGCCGAACGGCCCGGTCGATCACGCCTTTTTCAGCGGGCTGATGCAGACGATCCGTCATCGGTTGACCGCGGCATTGCCGGTCGACGCGGTCTATATCTGCTCGCACGGCGCGGCGATCACCACCGAAGACGACGATCCCGACGGCGCCCTGTTCGAGATGGTGCGCGCGATTGTCGGACCTGAGGTGCCGATCGCCGCGACGCTCGACCTGCACGCCAATATTTCCGAGCGGATGGTCCAGTCGATCGACGCGTTTATCGGTTATCGCACTAACCCGCACATGGATATGCGCGAGCGCGGCGAGGAGGCGGCCGGCGCGATCCGCGAAATGCTGTCCGGAACCAGGACCGAGCGGGCCTTTGTCCGCCTGCCGATCGTGCCGCCGACCGTGACGATGCTGACCGCCGCCGGCCCTTACGCCGATATGATCGAGTTCGGCCAGACCAAGATAGGCGCGGAGATCATGAACGTGTCGGTGATGGGCGGGTTCGCCTTTTCCGACACGGCCAAAAACGGGCTGACCGTCGTCGTCACGGCGCGGCGCGACCGCCGCAATTCCGGTGCCGCCGAGGCGGTGGCGCGCGAGGTGGCGAATTTCGGCTGGGACAACCGAAACAGGTTTTACCCAAAGCTGACATCACTCGACGACGCGGTCGCACAGGCCGTGGCGGCTGGGCAGGACAACGCGCCGCCAGCCCTGATATTTGCCGATGTCGCCGACAATCCCGGCGGCGGCGGTCGCGGCAACACGATGTTTCTGCTGCGCGCATTTTACGAGGCCGGGGTGGAGGGGGCGCTGGTCGGGATCATCTACGACCCGCCGCTCGCCGAGGAGGCGCATCGGCACGGGCTCGGCGCAACATTCCCGGCGCAATTCAACCGCGCTGAAACCACGGAATTTTCCGAGAAATGGAGCGCACCGGCGCACGTTATGAAGCTGACCGACGGCGAGTGCATCGGGCGTCGCGGGATCTACGCCGGGCTGAGCCTGCATCTCGGCTGCTGCGCCGCGCTGACACTGGGCGGCATCACCGTAGTGGTGGTCTCGCACCGGGTGCAATGCGCTGATCCGGTCTTTTTCGAGATGATGGGGTTGGACATCGCCGCGGCCCGGATCGTCGCCGTCAAATCACGCGGCCATTTTCGTGGCGGGTTCGATGAATTCTTTCGACCGGAACAGATCGTAGAAATCGACCTGCCGGGCCTGACATCGCCGGTTTTGTCCAACTTCACCTGGTCGCGCTTGCCGCGACCGGTTATTCCGCTCGACGGACACGTGGAGTGGCGGCCGAATAAGTAAAGGCTTGGTCGATCGCCAAGAAAAACTTTGAAGATTTTAAATAATCCCATCGTTGGATAAGAGTAGATTTACGACAAATGCCGGTCTCATACATATGTATGTTACAGCGCATGCGTAATCGACGGCAGCAGAGTGGACGACAGCCGGCCAAAAGGGCTACGATCACGTGACAGGTCCCGACGAGAGACCAGAAAATTCGGTTTCATACCAAGGGTTTTTTGTCGATGAGCACCCTGATTACGGGCGTCGCGGGCTTTATTGGTTACCACGTCGCCCAACGGTTGCTGAATGACGGCGAAGATGTTATCGGGGTTGACAATCTCAACAATTACTATGATGTCGGCCTTAAATCAGCTCGACTCAGTCAACTGACGACACAGAAGCGATTTCGTTTTTTTCACTGTGACGTTTCCGACTTTGCGGCGTTGTCGCCGCTCACTGCCGCCAACCCCGACATCGATAATATCATACATCTTGCCGCACAAGCGGGTGTTCGGCATTCGCTGATCGATCCATTTGCTTACATCACTGCCAATGTGATGGGGCATCTCACGGTTTTGGAAGCGGCCCGGCGGCTTTCGCGATTGCGGCATATTGTTTATGCCAGTTCGTCTTCCGTCTATGGCGGCAATACGAAACTGCCGTTTTCGGAGAGCGACAGGGTCGATACGCCGCTTTCGGTTTATGCCGCGACCAAACGCGCAGACGAACTTCTCAGCCATGCGTACGGACATCTTCACGGCCTGCCGCAGACCGGTTTGCGTTTCTTTACGGTTTACGGCCCTTGGGGGCGCCCGGATATGGCTTATTTCAGCTTCGCCCGCGCGATCGTCGCCGGCACTCCAATCACGCTCTACGGTCGTGGCGAGTTACGGCGCGATTTCACCTATATCGATGATATTGTCGACGGCGTTCTGCGAAGCGCGACAACGCCGCCGACGGGATCGACCCCGTTACGCATCCTGAACATCGGAAACAACAACAGCGAGCGTGTTATCGATCTTGTCGAATTTCTTGAAAAACATTTGAATCGCAAAGCGGTAATAATATATGCAGAATGCCCGCCGACGGAAGTACCTGAAACATTCGCGGATATCGATGCGATAAAAACGCTCGCAGGATTCGCCCCAACAACGCCGTTATCACAAGGCATTCCGCGATTCGTCGAATGGTTTCGTTCTTACTATGCCTGGCCGAACAATCAGTAGATCGATTGACGATGGAGAAGCAATAAATGCCGATGGATGCCGGTGTGTCGTCGGCGCTGGATGATCCAGGGTTGAGCGATGCGCAGACACATTATCGATACGAATACTCGATCGTTGCCTGCGCTCGATGGGAAGAGCGGGACATTGCCGAATGGATTTCGTATCATCAATCATTGGGTTTTGATCATATTTATATCTACTCAAACGACGACGACCCCACTGAATTTTTCCGGGCTTTAGCGCCATTCGTGTTGACGGACAAGCCGTTCGTTACCTTCAAGCATTTTCCCAAGCGCAACCCCACTCAGCCGCAGCAACACGAAATTTATCTTCATTTTCTGCGTCATCACAAACATGAGACGCAATGGTTCAGCTTGCTCGACATTGACGAGTTCTTTGTTTTCAAGAACTCGTCGACTGTCAAAGAATTCATGGCACCGTATAAGAACGATTATGACGCAATCTATTTCAACTGGTTGATTTACGGGCATGCTTACAAAAAGTTCCGTGACGGCGACAGCGTTTTGCTGTCACATGTGCGGCGAGCACGCAACATCGATATCCACACCAAATGGATCAGCCGCTCGGCCAAAATTGATGCCGAAAAAGCCAATGTCGGATACGTCAAAAAACATTACCGGGGCTTTTGGCATTTTTGGAATGATTATGAGATGGAAGGGCTGCGTATCACAAATGTGCTGCGCGACGACATAGATTCATATACCCAGAATTTTCCGGAATGGGCACTGTCCTATGTACGTCGCCCGGCCGTCGGCGCGCAGATGATCGCTACGGCTTACGTCGCGCATTTTCAGTTCAAATCCGCTGAGGATCTTAAACGGCGGGTTTTGCGCGGTGGATCGCATACGGTGGCGCATTGGAAGCGGGTCGTCGAGGAAGGCCGCGACCAGAAGATGTTGGCACCGCCGAACGAGGTCTGGGACCCGTATCTCGCCAATTATTGGTTGAAACGGTTTCCCGGTGCTTTTGATTGGAGCACCGAAACGGTCATATCGACAGACGGCCTGACGAATGTCGCATTGCGCAAACCCAGCCGGCAAAGCTCGATCGCCGAACAACCCGACGATGCATCCGGCTGCATCGCTCCGGACGCCGTCCAGGGGCACGCGAATAACGGCTTGCGGACGGGAGGGTTCGGGTTCGCCACGCTGCACGAAGATCGCCCGTGGTGGATGGTCGATCTTCTCGGTACGTTTTCCATCGCAGAAATACACATCTATAATTGTCAAAAAACATCGGAGATTGCGGCGACACAACATTTGGCCATCGAGATCAGCGATGATCAAACGACATGGCTGGACGTGGTTCGAATACGGCAAGACGCACCATTCGGTGGGATTGGATCAATGCCTTTACGCGTCGTGTTGCCAACGCCACTCGCTGCTCAATATCTGCGGATATCGGCTTGTGAACCATGTATTTTGCAATTCGATGAGATCGAAGTTTACGCAACCCCGTTTCAATCATAAAAAATTCTGCGGAAATTCCACAGTGCGGAGGAAACCGTATGCCCATCGCTGTTCAGGACGGCGGCCGCAATAACACCGTTGCAATTCCCGAAGAGGTGCTGGCAAACGGGACCGGCCGCATCATCATCACAGGTGACAACAATCGCATCGAAATCGCGGCGCCGTTTTACCGCCTCGGTATTCACATTGAGATGACCGGCCACGCCGAGATACAAATCGAGCGGAATTTCAATGCAGCACATCTCTTCATGCATGCGACTGCCGGCTCGGTAGCGCGCATCGGCCAGGATGTCGGAATGAACGGTGCGGTACGATTGCTGTTGCACGAAGCCGCCAGCATTCGGATTGGAGACGACTGCTTATTTGGCGGCGACGTCGACGTTACGATCAGCGATATGCATTCTATCATCGACATTGAAACAAAAGTCCGCCTCAACCTGGCAAAAGACGTGCGCATAGGGAACCACGTCTGGATCGGGCAACGATGTCTTGTCCTCAAAGGCGTGGACATCGGTTCCGGTTCTGTTGTCGGCGCCGGCTCGGTTGTGACGCGCAGTATTCCCGAAAATTGCGTTGCGGCCGGCAATCCGGCCAAGGTCATACGGCGAGGCGCTTCATGGAATTCGCGGTTATTTTAGGCTGGCCGTAGCGATGGCACGTGTAAAGTGATCGCAATATGTTCTGTTATGTCGTTTTCGTATTGCTGCTGTCGTGTATCGTGCCGATAGCGGCAAGCAACGCAACAGAGCTTGCTCCGCCTTTCAGCGATCTCAGTCTGCGGGAGCCTGACGAACCGGCCCGGATACCACCTGCCGTTTACGACAAGACCGGCCCCGCCCCGAATTGGGTCGTGTCGCAATGGTCGATACCCGGCGGCAAGCTGTCTGCGTTTGTACGCTCGTCGGGGCAAGACGGCGACACGATATTTCACGCCTCGGCTGCCGCGGCGTCCGTAAAAGTGAAGCGAAACGGCGATCACGAGGTGATTGATCTAGCGCAAAACGGGACGGTATTGCCTTGTCGCAACAAAAGCGGCACGCCACGAGAATCCGACTTGTTCCTGTCGCCGGCTGCACCATTGCGCGGCAAAGATGCGGCACAGCCTTACAGATTGTCGGAGTTGAAATCCCTGCACCAAACCGTCGATATGACAGTCACAGAGGGAGAACGGTTGTCCGGCGATGTGCAATCGTGCGACTTGAATATGGGAAGCGCCCTGACCTCCGTTATACTTAAAGACATGGCCGCCAAGCAGACCATATTCTATCAGCTCAAATTGAATATCGTTTGTTTCGCCGACACGGCGGCGTATATCGCGAAGTGCCGGCGCAAACCCGCCCGGATGGCTGTGTTCTGGGGCAAGCCGCCGCGTTTTGGTGTAGACGATTTTCTACCACTTCTCGGCGAGCCGTTTCTGCAAACAGGCGAAGCGCGTCACAGCAATGTCGATTTGCTGCCACGGCTGCTTACCTTTGTTCGGTTGATTCCTGCAATCGATCAGGATTTGTCGCACTGGACGCTGAGCGGGATCTATATCGGCCAACACATCTGGGGCAAAGTTTTGCTCAGCACCGAGTGGCGCGCCTTCAACCTGACCGCGGTGCCGAATTGATGGGTCACCACCACTAACCACCAATCAGCTTCTTAACAAATGCCGGCATCGTTTCGGCGATCGGGCCGAGTTGCCGTTCGTCAAATCCCGTGTCTTGCGCGTGGTCATCGCCGCTTTCGGCCAAGAACCCGACGACGCTGGCTCCAGCGCGGCGAGCATCGGCAATAATGCCGCGTATTGGCTCGGCATGCGCCGGCAGGCCGGCCACCAGCAGCAATGTTGCGTGGGTCAGCGCCTCATAAACCGTGGCCATGCGGAGCGGTTCTTCACCGACCCATACGACATGCGGTCGCAAATGACCGGAATTGCCGCAATCCGGGCAGGCGGTCGCCTCGACGATATCGTCATAGCGCTCGGTGATGCGGGTGCAGATCATGCACCGCGCCTTCAGCAATTCCCCATGTGTGTGGATCACTGTCTGCGAGCCGGCCCGCTCGTGGAAGTCGTCGATATTGCGCGTGACGATCAGCACCTCGCGCTGCCGCACGGCGTCGAGCACGGCCAGCGCCTCGTGCGCCGGATTGGGCTGCGCCGCCAGCAATTCGCGGCGGCGCAGATTATAGAACGCGCGCACCCTGGCCGGGTCGCGGGCGAAACCGTCCGGGGTTAAGACGTCTTCGAGCCGCAACCCCGCCGGCATCGTCGCAGCATCAAACGGAGCAAAGCCCGAGGCGCGCGATACTGCGCCACCGGTCATCACGACTATTTTCGGCAGGCTCGAGAACCTCATCGACACCCAGCTCCAGCCCGGCTTTCCTGGCGATTCTACCATGAAACGCAACAGACCGCCCCTCGTGAGGGGCGGTCATCGCCGGTTTGCCGTGTGGCGAAACAAAAAGCTCTATTTGTCGGTCGTCGTGCGAGACTTGGTAACGGTGTCGCCGCTTTCAGGATCAGTCATCGTGCGGCTCTCGGAGGTCGAGCTGCCCGATGTGCCGTCCTTGTATGTCTTTTTCTCGGTCATCGGGTTGCCGTAGGAATCGACGTGATGTTCCGTTGTCGATTTGCTGACCCCGTCAGGGGTACGGGTAATCGTCGTCGAGGAGGCGTCCTGCGCCAAGGCAACACTCGACATCAAGGCCAACGCACCGGCTGTCGTCATCAGATGGCGAACCATTTTCCACTCCGTCTTACATGGATCGATGGTCGACTAACTGCGGCCGGCCTTTTTCGGTTCCCGTTATCGCGCGCGGCGACGATCAACTCGAAGCTATCTCCGCTTCTCGTTCGTGAAATTCCGGCACCCGCTGATAGACCCAGGCGAGGTTGACCAGGATCACCGCCGCCGTCATCAGAAACACCCAGCTGATCCCAAAGCCGGCTGCGATAAACCCGCCAAGCAGCGGCCCCAGCGAATTGCCGAGAAACATCGCCGACGAGGTCATGCCGTAAACGGCGCCGCGCTCGTTGCGCGCGACGCTGCGCCCGACCATCGCATTGGCGGCCGGCAGCAACCCGCCGATAAACAGGCCGACGGCAAACCGCTCCGCGGTGAACAGCCAATAATTGTGAGTAAAGGCTTGCGGCAAGGTCGTCAGCGCCGCGCCCGCGAGGCAGATCAGCAGCACCCGGCGATAGCCCAGTGTGTCGCTGCGGTTGCCGAGAAATGGCGCGGCGACGACGTTGCCGACGCCGGTAATCGAAAACGCAAGGCCGGCCAGGGTCGCGACATTGGGCAGATCGCCGACCATTTCCTGGACATAGAGCGTCACCACCGGCTGCACCGTGCGCACCGCGAACTGCGCCATCAGCAGCACGAAAAACAGCGCCAGCAGGGTCGGCGAGCGGACCAGCATCAACAGCGCCGCCACCGTCGAACGGGTGCCGCTGCCTTTCGGCGGTCGGATAAACTGCTCGTGCACCGTGAACATGACGAGAAACAGCGACACGACGATCATCGCCGAGGTCGCGTAGAACGGGATGCGGTAACTGTCGGTGATGTCGGCGAGCACCCCACCGATGATCGGCCCGGCGAGCGAGCCGACGAGTTGCCCGGTCGACAGCCAGCCGAGCGAATAGCCCAGCCGGTTTTCCGGCGCCTGGCTCGCGACCAGCGCGATCGCCGCGCTGGAAAACCCGGCAAACACCCCCATCAGCGCGCGAAACGCGAAAAACTGCCAGACATTGCCGGCCACCCCCATCAGCGCGGTAAACAGCGCGATCGCAAAGCTCGAACGAATCAGCATGACCTTGCGGCCGTGCTGGTCGGAGAGCCGGCCCCAGACGGGCGAGGCGAAGGCCGCGACAAACGAGGTCGTGCCGCTGAGAATGCCGGCCCAGATGTCAATGGCACTGGCGCTGTGGACCCCGAGCACCGGCAGAAACAGCGGCATGATCGGGGTCAGCGCCGAATTCGCCATCGTGTTGACGAACTGAATGCCGACCATCACCCACAGCGTATATTGCCAGTTGGGCGCGCCAAATTCGGCGTACGACGAGGGGTCCCCATAGGCAGGGGTGACCTCGCCGGGGCTGCCGCTGACGCGATTTTCTGTCATGCCTCGTTGCTTCTCCGCGGCTTTACGGCCCAAACCCAGGCATTCGTCGCCGGGCGCTTGTTGATTGTAGCCCGTCCCGGCATGATCCTGTCGAGGCGCAGAAGGGGGTCAGTTATGAAGTTCGGCATCTTCTACGAGTTGCAAATGCCGCGCCCGTGGCATCCGGGCGGCGAATTGCAGCTCTATCAGAACGCCTTGAACCAGGTCGAAATGGCGGATCGCCTCGGCTACGATTATGCTTGGGAAGTCGAACACCATTTCCTCGAGGAATACTCCCATTCGCCGGCGCCGGAAGTTTTCCTCGCCGCCGCGAGCCAACGCACCAAGCGAATCCGCCTGGCGCACGGCATCATGCAACTGACGACAAACAGCCCGGCGCGCTGTGCCGAGCGGATCGCGGCGCTCGACCTCGTCAGCAACGGCCGGGTTGAATTCGGCACCGGCGAAAGCGCCAGCATCACCGAGTTGCAGCCGTTCGGCGTCGATTACGACGAAAAGCGCGCGATCTGGGAGGAGGCGATCCAGGCCATCATTCCGATGTTCAAAGATGGCGGGTCGGAGCATCACGGCAAATATTTCGACATGCCGCTGCGCAACGTCGTGCCGAAACCGATCCAGAAACCGCACCCGCCATTATGGGTTGCGTGCTCGGCATTGGAGACGATCGAGATGGCCGGGCGGCGCGGTCTCGGCGCCTTGGCGTTCCAGTTCCTGTCGGCCGATGCGGCGCATGCCTGGGTGCATGCCTATTACAATGCCTTTACCAAGCGCCAGGAAAAGCTGGCCGACTACCAGACCAACCCGAACCTCGCGATCACGACCTATTTCATGTGCGCCGAAACCGACGAGGAAGCGCGCCGCCGCGCCGACGGCATCCCGTTCTTCCAGTTCGCTCTGCGGTTTTACGGGCAAAGCGCGCAGCGCGAACGGCCGGCGCCGGGCGCGGTCAATTTGTGGGACGAGTACGAGAAGTGGAAGCGCGAGAACCCCGAATCACTGGCGCGCGCGTTGTCTGGCGGATTGATCGGGTCGCCCGAGACGATCCGGCGTAAATTGCGGCGCTTTGAAACCTCGCACATCGACTCGGTGATCCTGCTCAACCAGGCCGGCAACAACACACATGAGCATATCTGCGAGAGCCTCGAACTGTTCGCGCGTGAGGTGATGCCGGAATTCCACGCCAACATTCCCGCACAGGAAGAATGGAAGGCCAGGGTATTGGCCGGCGAAATTGACCTCGAAGAAATCGACACCACCGCATACCGTGACCGCTACGGCCCCAATTCCGTGCAGTTGAGGACAGCGCAAGCAGCGGAATAGGCAGGTTTAGGTGACGCAGAGGACGCAATGGATACGCGAAGGTCGCGAAGGGTGAGGCGCTCCGTAAACAACGGAAAATCTCTCTCAACAGACGCGTTCGCATCTTCATGCCCTTTGCGTATCCTTTGTGACCTTCCGCGTACAATTTTCTTTCTTTGAGGAAAGTACAGGCCAATGTCCGACATCCCCGCCCTCTCCCTGGTCGCCGTGCCGAATCGGCGGCGTATCACGATCGAGGTCGCGCAGGAGGCCGAACGGCGCGGCTTTGCTGGAATCTATGTGCCGAGCATTTTCGGCAATATGGCGCAATGCACCGCGCTGGCGCTCAGCACCGAGGAGTTCATCTTCGGCACGGCGATTGCGCCGATCTATGCCCGCACCACCGAGGATTTCGCGCACAGCGCCGCCTATATCCACGAGACCTCGGGCGGGCGGTTTCGCTTTGGCATCGGCGTCGCCCATGCGCCGAGCCATATCCGCATGGGCGTGACGCCGGGCAAACCGCTTGGCGACATCAAAGCCTTTGTCGCAAAACTGCGCTCCTATGAGGGAATTGGCGATCTGCCGCCGATCATCCTCGCCGCGTTGCGCAAGCGCATGGTAGCGCTGTCGGCGGAAATCGCCGATGGGGTGATCTTCGCCAATGGCAGCCGCTCGCACATGGACGAATCGCTGTCGGTGATCCCCGCGGCCAAGCGCGCCGACCCCAAATTCCTGGTCGCCAACATGATCCCGACCTGCATTTCCGACGATGTCGAAGCGGCCAAGGCGGTCAACCGACGCACCCTGACCCGCTACACGATGCTGCCGAACTACCGCAATTACTGGAAGGAAGCCGGCTACGTCGAGGAAATGGGCGCGATCGAAAAGGCTGTCGCAGATGGCAGGCAAACCGAGATTCCATCACTGATGAGCGATCGTTGGCTGGCCGACGCGACGCTGTTCGGGCCGGCCAACGCCGTGCGCGAGGGGGTCGCAGCATGGCGCGAGGCCGGAATCTCGACGCCGATTTTGGTGCCGTCTTCCGCGGCCGGCAACCAGATGAAAGCGGTTGAAGAAATCTTCGCTGCTTTCGCTTAATGGACCCGCCCCCTAATGGACCCGCTCGTCGAGTTCCGGCGCAGAGCGCAGCAATTCAGCCGTGGAGCGGGCAATCCAGCACCAGACGACGCACGTCAGTTCGTCGTCGTCTTCTCGCAAACGTTCGGCTTCGCGTTGGGCGACTGCAACCGCGGCGCTGCCATGTCGTCGAACCAGCAATAAGGCCGCTTCCCAGATTTTTCGTTCGTTGGTCATCATGCTTTGTAAAGCCCGATGACCTGGATCAGTTCCAAATCGACGAGCGCTCTCTCAACCCAAACGCAATATCTTGTTATGTCACTTTGCGTTGCTACCGCATCCTGCTTGCACCGAGAAGGCCGGTTCCTATAATCGCGTTATGGTAGACTTGTTCGACAGCGTTCCCCCACGCCCCGCCGAGAGCTATTCGGCCAAGGACATCGAGGTCCTGGAAGGGTTGGAGCCGGTGCGGCGGCGGCCCGGCATGTATATCGGCGGCACCGACGAGCGGGCTCTGCACCATCTCGCCGCCGAAGCGCTCGACAATGCGATGGACGAGGCTGTCGCCGGGTTTGCGACGCGCATCGAAGTGGAACTGAACGCCGCCGGCTGGGTGACCGTGCGCGACAATGGCCGCGGCATCCCGGTCGATCCGCACCCGCGCTTTCCAAAGCAATCGGCGCTCGAAATCGTCCTGACGATGCTGCATTCCGGCGGCAAATTCGGCGGCGGCGCGTACAAGACCTCGGGCGGGTTGCACGGCGTCGGTGTGTCAGTCGTCAACGCGCTGTCGGATGCGTTCGACGTCGAGGTGGTGCGCGACCGGCACCTGTGGCGGCAGCATTACAGCCGCGGCATGCCAAAGGGCCCTGTCGAAGATCGCGGCCCGGTACAGAACCGGCGTGGTACGACGCTGAGCTTTCATCCCGATGCCGAGATTTTCGGCGAGGCCGGATTCAAGCCGGCGACGCTGTACCGGATGGCCCGCTCCAAGGCCTATCTGTTTCGCGGCGTCGAAATCCGCTGGCGCTGCGACCCGAGCCTGCCGCGGCCGGACGGCATTCCCGAAGAAGCGCGGCTGCATTTCCCCGGGGGGCTCGGCGATTTCCTGGCCGCGAGCCTCGCCGACCGCGAGTTGCTGACGCCGCGGCCGTTTCTCGGTCAGGCCGATTTTCCCGATGGCGGCAGCGTCGAGTGGGCGGTCGTGTGGCCCGACGACGAAGATGACGGGTTCAGCCATTCGTATTGCAACACGATCCCGACCCCGGAAGGCGGCACCCATGAAGCCGGACTGCGCAACGCGCTGACCCGCGGCATCAAGGCCTATGGTGAACTCGTCGGCAATCGCCGCATTGCGCAGGTGACGGGCGACGATGTCGGCACCGGCATGGCGATCTTATTGTCGGTGTTTCTGCCCAACCCGCAATTCCAGGGGCAGACCAAGGAGCGGCTGGCTTCAGCCGAGGCAACCCGCCTTGTCGACAACGCGGTCCGCGATCATTTCGATCATTGGCTCGGCGCCGACACGGCAACCAGTCGCACCCTGCTCGACCGCATCGCCGAACGCGCCGATGAACGCCAGCGGCGGCGCCAACAAAAGGAAATGTCGCGCAAAAGTGCGACGCGCAAACTGCGCCTGCCCGGCAAGCTGACCGACTGCACCCGCGATATCGCCGCCGGCACCGAAATCTTCCTGGTCGAAGGCGACAGTGCCGGCGGCTCGGCAAAACAGGCGCGCGACCGCGAAACCCAGGCGATCCTGCCGTTACGCGGCAAAATCCTCAATGTCGCCAGCGCCTCGGCCGACAAAATGCGGGCGAACCAGGAATTGAGCGACATCGTGCTGGCGCTCGGCTGCGGCATCGGCTCGCATTACCGCGAGGAGGCGCTGCGCTATGAGCGGGTTATCATCATGACCGACGCCGACGTCGACGGCGCCCATATCGCGTCGTTGCTGATGACGTTCTTCTTTCGAGAGATGGCCAAACTGGTCGACAACAACCACCTGTTCCTGGCCCTGCCGCCGCTTTACCGCCTGACCCAGGGCGACACGACGCTGTACGCCCGTGATGACGCGCACCGCGAGGAGTTGCTGGCGACGACGCTGAGCGGCCGCGGCAAGGTCGAAATCAGCCGCTTCAAAGGCCTCGGCGAAATGCCGGCCCGCTATCTCCGCGCGACCACGATGGACCCGGCGCAGCGCACGCTGCTGCGGGTCATGGTGCCACCGCGTGGCGACGCAGTGGCCATCGACACACCCACCCAGAAGCTGGTCGAGACGCTGATGGGCCGCCGCCCCGAACTGCGCTTCGACTACATCCAGAAAAACGCCCGCTTCGCCCGCGACCTGGATGTGTAACGCCGACCGGTTCCTTTAGCGGCGCACCGCGGCGAGCAGATAATTGACCGACACATCGTCGGTTTCGCTCCAGCTTGCGCTACGCCAGTCATAGGCGAGGCCCCGCAGGGTCGTCGCGGTGAGGCTGGTGCGGCGCAGGCCCAGCACAAATTCCGAGGGACGCACGAATTGCCGCCAGTCATGCGTGCCGCGCGGCAGCCAGCCGAGCACATATTCGGCGCCGATAATGGCGAGGGCGAAAGCGCGCGGCGTACGGTTCAGGGTCGCGCCGATAAACATGCCGCCGGGTTTGACGAGATGACCCAATGCCGCAAAAAACGCGGCGCGGTCGGCAACATGCTCGATGATTTCGAGCGCGAGGACGACATCGAAAGTGTCGCCAGTTTCCGCCAGTTCATCGATGTCGCAGACACGGTAATCGATCGGCAGGCCGACTGCCTCGGCGTGGTCGCGCGCGGCGTCGATCGCCGGCGCGGCAGCGTCGATGCCGGTGATCGAGAAGCCGAGTCGCGCCATCGGCTCCGCGATCAGGCCGCCGCCGCAGCCGATATCGGCGAGACTGAGGCCGTCGAACGGCCGCAGCGATTTGTCGTAGCGGCCGAAATGAGTGAGAAGCTGCTGACGGATAAATCCGAGCCGCGCCGGGTTGAGCAGGTGCAGCGGTCGAAAATTGCCCTGCGGGTCCCACCAGCCGCCGCTTTGCGCTGCGAAGCGGTCTACGTCCCGCGGATCCACGGTCTTACGGTCTCGGTCCATGCGCCCGGCTGCGGGCTGCGGATAACCAGTTTCCATCCCTCGACTATGCGCGGGCGCCCGTCTGCGTACAATAAGAGCGCGCTGTGCCCGCGAAAGGGATATGAACGGCCGATCAAGACGTTGCGGTGCAGCGCCCGCCGGGTTACGAGACAGACTTGCCGCATTACGAGATGGAGATGACGCGTATCGTTCAAAAATTCGGCGGCACCTCGGTGGCCGATCTGGATCGGCTGCGCAATGCCGCCGAACTGGTCAAGCGCGAGGTCGATGCCGGCAACGAAGTAGCGGTTGTGGTCTCGGCGATGGCCGGCGCGACCAATCAGCTTGTCGAATGGACGCGAGAAGCCAACCGGCTGCACGACGCACGCGAATACGATGTTGTCGTTGCGTCGGGCGAGCAGGTCACCGCCGGGCTGATGGCGTTATGCCTGCAATCTCTGGGGATCAACGCCCGGTCGTGGCTCGGCTGGCAGATTCCGCTGCGCACCGACGGGGTACACGGCAAGGCGCGCATCGAAGGCATCGACACGACCGAGATCGAGCGCCGCTTTGGCGAGGGACAGGTTGCGGTTGTCGCCGGCTTCCAGGGCATCGGGCCGCGCGGTCGGGTGACGACGCTCGGCCGCGGCGGCTCCGACACATCGGCGGTCGCGCTGGCCGCCGCGCTGAAGGCCGATCGCTGCGATATCTTTACCGATGTCGACGGTGTCTACACGACCGATCCGCGGATCGTTGCCAAGGCGCGGAAGCTGAATAAAATCACCTATGAGGAGATGCTCGAAATGGCATCGCAGGGCGCGCGGGTGCTTCAGACGCGCTCTGTCGAAATGGCGATGAACCACCGCGTGCGCCTCCAGGTTTTGTCGAGCTTTACCGATACGCCCGGAACGCTCGTCGTCGACGAGGATGAAATCGTGGAAAAACGTGTCGTCAGCGGCATCGCTTACAGCCGCGACGAAGCCAAGATCACTGTGCAGCACGTCCTGGACCGCCCTGGCGTCGCCGCGTCGATATTCGGGCCGTTGGCCGATGACGCGATCAACGTCGATATGATCGTGCAGAACGTGTCGGAAGACGGCCGCACCACCGACCTGACCTTTACCGTTGGGCGCAGCGACCTCGACCGTGCGGTTGCCGTGCTCGAGGGCTGCCGCGCGCAACTCGGCTTCCGCGCTCTGAAACCGGATTCGAACGTCGTCAAAATATCGGTCATCGGTGTCGGCATGCGCAGTCACGCGGGTGTCGCGCAACAGATGTTTCAGACGCTGGCCGACAAAGGCATCAACATCCAGGTGATCTCGACCTCGGAGATCAAGGTCAGTGTGCTGATCGCCGCGGAATACACTGAACTCGCGTTGCGCGCGTTGCACACCGCCTACGGTCTCGACGACCCCGGATGAACGAGGTTCTGAGCGTTTTCAATCACACCGACGCGCCGCCGCAAAGCCAACTCGAAACGGCGGGTAGCGGGCCGCGCGCGACGCTGGACGCGTTGTGGACGCGTGGCCGCGCCTTTCTTGGCACCGATCTTGCCATTATGGGCGGGGCAATGACCTGGGTGTCGGAGCGCAACCTGGTCGCCGCGATTTCGAACAGCGGCGGCTTTGGGGTGATCGCCTCCGGCTCGATGCCGCCGCATTTGCTCGCCGAGGAGATCGTCGCGACCGCGCAACTGACCGATAAGCCGTTCGGCGTCAACCTGATCACGCTGCACCCGCAGCTGATGGAGCTGATCGACGTGTGCGTCGCGCAGCGTGTCGGGCATGTCGTGCTGGCCGGCGGTGTTCCCGGCGCCACCGCGATCCGGCGCATCCGCGATGGCGGCGCCCGCGTCGTGTGCTTTGCGCCAATCCTGGCGATCGCCAAAAAACTTGTGCGGATGGGCGCCGAAGCGATCGTCATCGAGGGCAGTGAGGCCGGCGGCCATATCGGCCCGGTTTCGACCGCCGTGCTGGCGCAAGAGGTTCTGCCGCATCTGCGCGATGTGCCGGTATTTGTCGCCGGCGGGATCGGACGCGGTGAGGCGCTATTGTCGTATCTCGAAATGGGCGCGGCCGGGGTGCAGCTCGGAACGCGCTTTGTGTGCGCCCGTGAATCGATCGCGCATGCCAATTTCAAGCGCGCCTTTATCCGCGCCGCGGCCCGCGACGCGATGCCCTCAGTGCAGCTCGATGCCCGTTTTCCGGTCATTCCGGTGCGCGCGCTCGCCAATCCGGCCACCGAGCGGTTCCGCGCGGTACAGCGCAATGTCATCGACCGTTTCAACAGTGGGGCGCTGTCACAAAAGGACGCGCAGCTCGAAATCGAGCATTTCTGGGCCGGTGCCCTGCGCCGTGCGGTGATCGACGGCGACACCGAGACCGGCTCGCTGATGGCCGGACAGAGCGTCGGCATGGTGACCCGCGAGCAAAATACCGGCGAAATTCTTACTGAACTGCTCGATCAGGCCGTCGCCGCCCTCGCCGCGCGCGGTGATGCGGCGGGACGGATTGCAGGCTCGGTGGAGGGCCGGGATACCGGCGGATGAGCGAGGTCGCGGATGCACCGGTCGAAGTGCCGGGCCTGACGCTGGCAACCGTTGCACCGGGACAGCCGGTGCTGTCTCCGCCTGCCGCGCCCCCGGAAGATCGGCTGGCCGGCGCCGTTCCGAACCCGCCTGCCACGCTGCCGACCAACCCGACATCCGGCCTGACCAATAGTGCCGGCCCGGCTAATAGTGCCGGCCCGACTAATAGTGCTGACGGCCATGTTACCGCAACGCGGCGCCTGCTCCGCCGTTTGCGCAATATCATGGCCGGGTCTGGCAGTGCCCAGGAGCGCCTGGACCGCATCGTGCGCATCGTCGCTGCCGAAGTCGTCGCCGAAGTATGCTCGGCCTATGTGATGCGGGCCGGCGAAGTGCTGGAGCTGTTCGCCACCGAAGGGCTGCGCACCGAGGCGGTGCACCGTACCCGCTTGCGGGTCGGTGAAGGCCTTGTCGGCGTTATCGCTGCCACCGCCCGGCCGCTGGCGCTGGCCGACGCGCAGGCGCATCCCGATTTCGCCTATCGACCGGAAACCGGCGAGGAAATCTACCACTCGCTGATGGGCGTGCCGATCCTGCGCGGCGGCCGGGTGCTCGGGGTTCTGGTGGTGCAGAACCGCACGCCGCGACATTACAGCGAGGACGAGACCGAGGTCCTGCAGACGATCGCGATGATCGTCGCCGAACTGACGGCCAGCGGCGAACTGGTCAACCCGCTGGAGATGGCGGAAAGCCGCGGCGGCGTTTCGCTGCCGATGCGACTCGACGGCATCCGGCTCAATCCCGGTCTCGCGATCGGCCCGGCGCTGCTGCACGAGCCGAACGTGGTGATCCGCCAGGTCATCGCCGAGGATATCGCGGCCGAGCAGGAACGGCTGCGGCAGGCGGTCGCCGCGATGCAGGACGCAATCGACCGGTTGGTCGACACCAGCCGTCGGCTTGGCCCCGGCGAGCATCGCGACATCATCGAGACCTATCGCATGTTCGCCGAGGATAGCGGCTGGCTTGGGCGCATCACCGAGGCAGTGCACAGCGGCCTGACCGCGGAAGCCGCCGTGCAGAAAGTGCGCGACGAAACCAAGAGCCGCATGATGCAGGTGTCAGACCCGTATCTGCGTGAGCGGCTCTACGATCTGGAGGACCTCGCCAACCGGCTGCAGCGCTTTCTGTCGGGGCAGGTGCCGGGCACGCTGGCCTCGGAGATGCCGTCGGAATTTGTGCTTGTCGCGCACGCAATGGGCCCGGCCGAGTTGCTCGACTATGCGCATCGGCGGATCAAAGGGCTGGTGCTGGAAGAGGGGTCGCCCACCGCGCATGTCTCGATCGTCGCACGGGCCTTTGATATTCCGGTGGTTGGCCGGGTCAGCGAGGCGACACGGCGGATCGAGACCGGCGATACGCTGATCGTCGACGGCGAGCACGGCGGCGTGCTGATCCGTCCGCGCGCCGATATCCAGCAATCGGTCGCGTTGGCGATCGAGGCACGCGGCCGCCGCCGCGCCTTTTACGACACGCTGCGCGATGCGCCCGCGGTAACGCGCGACGGGGTGCCGGTCCGGCTGATGCTCAATGCCGGGCTGCTCCTCGACATCGCGCAGATCAAACATACCGGCGCGGAGGGCATCGGCCTGTTCCGTACCGAAATTCCGCTGTTGACGCGCAACGCCTTTCCTGATGTCGCCGATCAGGCGGCGTTCTACCGCCGGGCCTACGAGCAGGCCGACGGCAAACCGATCATCTTCCGCACCCTCGACATCGGCGGCGACAAGGTTTTGCCATACCTGTCGCATACCGAGGAAGAAAACCCGGCGATGGGATGGCGGGCGATCCGCATCGGACTCGACCGCCCGGCGATGCTGCGACAGCAATTACGGGCGCTGCTGCGCGCCGCGGCTGGCCGCGACCTTTACATCAAATTTCCGATGATCGCCGAGATCGCCGAATTCGATGCGGCACGCAATCTGCTGCGCCTGGAGCAGGAGCGTTGCGCCGCCGAGGGCTATGAAGCGCCGCGCAGCGTCAAGCTCGGGGTCATGCTGGAAGTCCCGGCACTGCTGTGGCAGTTGCCGGCGCTGTTGCAGCGGATCGACTTTCTGTCGATGGGAACCAACGATCTGGCGCAGTTCCTCTACGCCTGCGACCGGGGCAATCCGCGCCTCGCGGAACGCTATGATCTGCTGTCGGCGCCGATGGTGGCGTTGTTCCGGCAGGTCATCGCGCAATGCCGGGCTACCGGCACTCCCCTCAGCATCTGCGGCGAAATGGCCGGCAGCCCGATCGAGGCGATGGTGCTGATCGGCCTCGGCTTCCGCACCCTGTCCCTGACCGCCACCGCGATCGGCCCGGTCAAGGCAATGATTCGCAGCCTGGATGCCGGTGCGGTCGAGGGGTATCTCAACGAGATCGGCGACCGGCCCGACCATTCGCTGCGGCGCTGGCTCGAAGCCTATGCCCGAGATCACGCGGTGGTGTTGTAATCAGCCGAATCGAGTAAAGCGCGGCCCAACCAATGCGTCAACGCGCCGGCTTTGAGATCGCGCCAAGGCAGCGCCTAATAACGGCGACAAAACTTGCCATTGCCAGCCGCGAAGTAGCGAAGCAATCTCGATCACGAGGACGGCTGGTGATTCGACACAGCCGACCGTTTTGCTTTACGATGACGCAACAGCGGGATCGCACAGTGAGCCTGTTACAGCGGTTTAGAACGCCGTTTTCCGATACGGCAGATGATGGCGAGGACGAGCCGCAGCGGCGTAATCACGCCGTCGGCGAAATACTGCGCGATCGCCGCGAGGAACTGGAACTGGACCTTACGGAAGTCGGCGAGGTGCTGTGCATCCGGCCGGCCTATCTGGCCGCTATCGAACAAGGGCGCCCGCAGGATTTGCCGGGGCCGACTTATGCAATCGGCTTTATCCGTGCCTATGCCGACTATCTCGGCCTCGACGGCGGCCGGGTTCTCGACCTTTACAAGACCGAATCGTCCGATGCGCATTTGCGGCCGGATCTGGCGTTGCCGGTGCCGCTCGAGGCGCGCAGCCTGCCGGGTGGCCCGATCCTGCTGGTCGGTATCATCCTGGCGCTGTGCGGCTATGGCACTTGGTATTATCTGTCGACCGGTGAGCATGGCCGGCCTGAGCGGGTTTCCGTCCTGCCGGCAGAATTGCAACAGCAAGCGTCGTCGCAACCACAGGCGTCCGGTCCGGGCTCTGCGGCAGCAAAGCCAGCGACGGGCACTTCGACACTCAACTCAGGGTTAATACCGCCACCCGATTTGCCCACACCCGGCGCGACCAACGCGCCGTCTGAGGCAGCGACGACAACATCTGCGTCGCCAGCACCCGCACCGGCGACAAACACGCCCCCCGGCACACCCCCGCGCGCGGTGAATGTCCCGGCTGGGAGCCGCGATCAGGCAATGCCAGCAACGGCCTCGACTTCTCCGGGTGCGTCACCGGCCGGCGCGGTGCCGTCCGTCGCCGCGACGCCGGTTGTCGCGACACCCGACGCCGCCCCTGCGGCACCCGGCATCAATATCCGCGCGGTCGCCGATTGCTGGATACAGGTGCGCTCGGCCGACGATCAGTCCATCGTCTTCTCGCGCGTCCTCAAGGCTGGAGAGACCTATCATGTGCCGCGCACCGGCCTGTTTCTGCGCACCGGCAATGCCGGCGCGCTGACGATCGCCGTTGACGGCAAGGCCGCCCCCACAATCGGCGGCATCGGCGCGTTGCGCCGCAACGTGTCGCTCGACCCCAGCGCGCTGCTCGCCGGCACCGCCGTCAAAGGATAATCTCCCGCCGCGGCATGTACGACCAGGCAGCACGGGTTGTTGCAACGCCGCGGTCTTTTTTCCGTCACCAAAGCGTTCTATAAGCCGGAGTCTTGAGTTCTATGAGGTTGAGATGAGCATCCGGCCGTACCGCGATATCCAGCGCCGTGCCTGTCGCAAAATCTATGTCGGCAAGGTGCCGGTGGGTGGCGACGCGCCGATCACCGTGCAGTCGATGACCAACACCGTGACCCACGACGTCAAAGCAACGGTGGCGCAAATCCACGCGCTGGAAGCGGCCGGCGCCGACATCGTACGCGTGTCGTGCCCCGACCAGGAATCAGCGCTGGCGCTGAAGGAGATCACCCGCCAGGTGCAGGTGCCGATCGTCGCCGATATTCATTTCCATTACCGACGGGCGATCGAGGCGGCGCAGAGCGGCGCCGCCTGCCTGCGCATCAACCCCGGCAATATCGGCTCGGCCGAGCGCGTGCGCGAAGTCGTCAAGGCCGCCAAGGATTACGGCTGCTCGATGCGGATCGGCGTCAATGCCGGCTCGCTTGAACGCGAGTTCCTCGAAAAATACGGCGAACCCTGCCCCGAGGCGATGGTCGAGAGCGCCCAGCACCACATCAAGATCCTCGAAGACAACGATTTCTTTGAGTTCAAGATTTCCTGCAAGGCGTCGGACGTATTTCTCGCTGTCGCCGCCTATCAACAGCTCGCCGAAGTCTGCGACTACCCCCTGCATCTCGGCATCACCGAGGCGGGCGGGTTGCGCAGCGGCACCGTCAAATCGTCAATAGGCCTCGGCATGCTGCTATGGGCGGGGATCGGCGATACGATCCGGGTATCGCTGTCGGCCGACCCAGTCGAGGAGATCAAGGTCGGCTTCGACATGCTGAAATCGCTGGGGCTGCGCCGGCGCGGGGTTACGGTCATCTCGTGTCCGTCCTGTGCCCGGCAGCAATTCCAGGTGATCAAAACCGTCGAGGTTCTGGAAGAACGCCTCGCGCATATCACGACACCGCTGACGCTGTCGGTGATCGGCTGCGTCGTCAACGGACCGGGCGAGGCGCGCGAAACCGATATCGGCTTTACCGGCGGCGGCAACGACACCCATCAGGTCTATATCAGCGGCGTCGCCGACCACCGACTGAAAGACTCCAGCATCGTCGACCACCTCGTCGAGCTGGTCGAAAAAAAGGCCGCCTCGATCGAGGCGGCGAAGCGCGAAGCAGCCGAAAAAGCCCTCGAACCCGCGGAATAAGCCCGCGGGCAAACGGCGACCGTCAGGGCGCGGCGATCCAGGCGCGCCCTTCGGCGGCCTGGAAGCTGGTGAACACCCTCACCTCGCTGGCGATCAGAAAACGCAAGGCGTTGACCGTGTGGCGGACCCAGCCGACATCGGTGACCACGGCCACCCGTTCCCATTGCGGCAGATGATCGATCCCGATATCGAGGTCATCCCACCCCGCGCCGGGAAACCGGCAGCCAATTTCATAATAGAGCCGGACCTTGTCGTGCCGTAGCAGCGAATCCTCCATCGCGGCTTTCAGCACGTTATTGCATTCGTCATTGGTGACCCGGCCTTTGGCATGGATGCCGACGACGTTGTCGGGCAGTTCCTTGATAAGTTGGATCATGGGGCCGCCCCCCGTTTTAAAGATCTTTCAACAACCGAACCCCGCCGGCAGATAATGCCGGCGGGTCGGTCGTTGACTTTAGGATCGATCAGAACTTCACGGCGAACTTGCTGATCAGAACGTTCTCATCACCCTTCAGACCGCTGAGCACCAGACGGTGACCCCACATGTATTCGAGGCCGACATCAACAAACGGAACCGGGTTCCAGATGATGTTGGCGTGGGTGGTGATGACTTCCTTGTTCAGCCCGCAATTGCCGGTACCCGCCAACGCCGCGGCGCTGAAGGCGCTGCATCCGGCCGCCCGCGTGCTGATATCGTGGTGTTGGATGCCCATGTTGATGTTGGACCGCAGGTTCGACATCCACCAATGCTGATAGCCGATTTCACCGCCCCACTCGACCGTCGGGTTAATCAACACATTGGCCGCTGCAGCCGCCGATGTCGGCGCGTTTGCCGATAATGCTGGGTAGTTGCTGACCAGGGCAAAGTGGCTGCTGGAATTGAGGTATCGGCCGATTGCATTGCCATAGGTGAAATGAAAGATGATGTCATCCTTCGGCATGTTGAACCAGCCGGGTTTGACATCGCCGCCGAAATGCACACCCCAGCCGACAAACGACCGGTTCACGAACATCCCGTCCTTCATCTCAAGCCCTGGACGGACGACGGCGCTGTAATCGACATGGCCCCAGGGCTGCGGGATGAACCACGCCGCTGTCAGGTCAGGCGCGAACGCCTTGGTCGGGTTGATCGTACCGGCCGGGAACGTACCGGCGGGCGACGAGCCCGAGGCATCCGACCCGATGATGCCGGCGCCGGTCACCACATCGGTTTCCGGAGTTTCAGCCGATACCGACAGCGCACCGGGCAGAGTCCACGGTGCCAGCGGCATCGTATAGCGCACCTGCGGGATACGCACGACGCCCGGTTCGCCGACATTGCCACCGAAATCGAGCGCTTCGCCGTTGGCATCGGGGTCGGAGAAGTTCGAGTTCGCCTGGCCGGCCAGGAAGCCGCCCAATGTTCCATAAGCAAAGCGCAGGCGGGGCGACAGGTTGTCGGATACCGAGGTCGGCGTAGCACCGCCCGGCGAGAAGGCCGTCGAACCCGCCCAGTCGAATTCCATGTAAGTGCGCGCCTCGCCCCACGCGGTCGGTGTGCGGGTTTCGACGCTGAGTTTCGATTGGCGCGGGCTCTGCCAGAAGATCGCATCGCCGCGCGACCGCGCCGGGTTGCCGGCCGGAACGATCGCACCCGCGGCGTTCAGGCCGCTGTGCACGTGCAGCGGAGCCGACAGCGCCTGACCATTATCACCAACCGTCGTGCTTTGCGGCGACGAATTCGGATTGCCGCCGCTGAACCAGTAATCCATCACCTCCGTGACTTCGCCGCCGATCCGGATCGACGTGTCGGTGCCGGGAATCAGAAACGAGCGGGGAAAGCTGCCGCCCATCATCTGTACCGTTGTCGGACCCGGTGGTCCGCCCACCCCGAACGGATTGCCCGGCGCCGGCGCCTGTGCCAACTGGTCGAGGCGGCGCTGGAGAAGTTCTTGATTAGCGCGCAGATCCGACAATTCGTCGGCCCGTGCCATGCTTGGGTAAATCGCCAACGGCGCCGATGCCGCGATTGCCAGTACCGCCACTATGGCGGCGTTCCGCTCCTTGCGCATTAGTCTCCCCCCGTTCATGCAATGTCCAACCGCCGAGCCGGTTGGAACTCGACGCACTGGAACCAACTTCTTGGTTGGTGCCTCGGCGCATCATCTTTTTTTGGGGTGAGGCTGTCCTTACGGCAGTAGATTCATTTACATGAATATAGAAGTGATTTTGTTTGCAGCCGGTGACTCGCGAGCGCAAGCTAGCGGCCGAGGCTGATCAACCTCAGATGGGCAAAAACCGGCAAGGCCAACGGCGCAAGACCGTGCTTCTGTCGGGTCGGTGACAAGTAAAATTTCAATATAATAAACTAATACAATGAACAGGGGAGCGACCTATGGAGTTAATGCCAAAGGCCGTGCAGTCACGATATCCGGCTCCGGTTGCGAAATCGAATCATAAACCCGTTCAATTAACGGCAGGTGAAGCTGCGCTGTTGCTCGATGTGCAAGGCGGACGCCGCTTGGTGCGTCGCGGCCAAGAAATAATCAGTGAGCGCAAGCCGTGCACTGCTTTATTTATCATCAATGAAGGAGTGTGTATTCGCTACCGAGTACTTCGTGATGGACAGCGCCACATTCTAAACATTGTTCTTCCTGGTGATTTTGCCGGAATCCCTAGTTGTTTTTTTGACAGCGCTCTGTATTCCGTGAAAACATTGACCGACGCTGTAGTGTCTCCAGTCCCATTACATCATCTGGTCAAGCTTTTTGACACCAATCCGCGTCTCGCCGCCAAGTTGTTCTGGTCGTTTGCTTGCGAGGCGGCGATCTATGCCGAGCATGTGATCGCTGTCGGACGCCGACCCGCGCTGGAGCGCATTGCCCATTTCCTGCTGGAATTATTGACCCGGTTGCAGGCGATCGGCCTTGCGAACGAGCGATCATACCACCTGCCTATTACTCAAGAAATTCTCAGCGATGCTCTTGGCTTAAGTATCCCTTACGTCAATCGTGTCCTTCGTCAGCTGCGGGACGACGGTCTTGTCAACATAAAAGACCACAACATCATTATACATGATGTGGATGCTCTTGCGTCACTGGCCGATTTTGAGCGTGCGTATTTGAACCCGCTGTCGATCGCGGATTTATTATCAGCGGATGATTGAGCCGTCCGGGTGCTGCCGCTACCAGAGGAAAGCCCGGCGTGGTTGCCCTCGGACCCGGCGAATTGCCCGTTGGAAAGGAGTTCGAAACCTTTTGCGCGTAGCGTTATTAGAATTGATGTGGGATTATCGCCACATCCCTTCGGAAGGGATACAATATTATGGCTGTTGCAGCGCTACGATCCGTCATGCGACTCCCCGCGGCGCAACTTGAGGAGCGGGACATGCCGTCCGCGCCGGTTCCCCTCAGCAACCCAGCCGAACTTGCCATCATCATCCCTACGCTCAACGAAAGCGCTAACGTTCCGCTGCTGGTAAAGCGCCTCAACGAGGCGCTGACCGGCATCGCCTGGGAGGCGATCTTCGTCGACGATGATTCGCCCGACGGCACGGCAGACGTGGTACGCGAACTGGCGCGCCGGCAACCTAATATACGGTGCCTGCAGCGACTCGGCCGGCGCGGCCTGTCTTCGGCCTGCATCGAAGGCATTCTGGCCAGCGCCGCGCCTTATGCCGCGGTGATGGACGGCGACCTGCAGCATGACGAAGCGCTGCTCCCGGCAATGCTGAACAAGATCAAGCTGGACCGCCTCGATATCGTCGTCGCCAGCCGCTACACCGGCGAGGGCAGCGTCGGCAACTGGGACATCTCGCGCCAACGGATCAGCGAGATCGCCAACCGGCTCGGCCGATTTGTCGTCAAGGCTGACCTGACCGACCCGATGAGCGGCTTTTTTATGATCCGGCGAGACGCTTTCGCCGCGACCATGCGTTCGCTGTCCGGCCAAGGCTTCAAGATCCTGCTCGACCTGTTCGCATCCGCGCCACGTCCCCTCGCCTTTGCCGAGGTGCCGCTGAAATTTCGCCAGCGCATTCACGGCGAGAGCAAGCTCGACGCGATGGTGGCATGGGAATACCTGATGCTGCTGCTCGAAAAGATGATCGGGCCGGCTGTGCCGGTACGCTTTTTGCTGTTCGCGATCATCGGCGGGCTGGGTGTCGGCACGCATCTGCTGACGCTGTGGTTCGGTACCCACATTCTGCTGACCTCGTTTGCGATGGCGCAAGCGGCGGCTACGGTTGTCGCGATGACCGGCAATTTCCTCTTGAACAACCTGTTCACCTATCGCGACCGCCGCCTGCGCGGACGGCAGCTGTGGACCGGCCTTCTGTCGTTCTATGCGGTCTGCGGCGCCGGTGCGGCGGCAAATGTCGGCGTTGCGGCGTATGTCAACGGCGCCCATTCATGGTGGCTGGCGGGGCTCGCCGGCGCGGCGGTCTCGGTGGTGTGGAACTACGCGATGTCGTCGGTCTTCACCTGGTCGGCGCGGCGTTCCGCGCCGAAACCGGCCGCCGCGACGGGGCGCTGAGCCCGAGGTCGGCGGCGGCCCGCCGGGTCGCCAGCCCGAACAGGATCAGCGCGCAGATCGTGTTGACCGGCAGATGCAGCCCCTCGGCGAGGCCCCGGCTGTCGAGCATCAGCGCGTAGATCGCCGCCAGCGCGGTCTTTTCCCAGG
>DATAUE010000114.1:0-264464 GCA_036268425.1 Allostellaceae bacterium | reverse complement strand
CCCGACCCTCTCCCCGCGCGCGGGGAGAGGGAGAGCGGTTGCCGGCCCCGAGTCCTATCGGCGCCGGCGCAGGAACGGCATGGCGACCGCGTACCTTCTCCCCACGAGTCCCATGAGCAGGGTGAGGGGCCGGCGGTAGTGTTTTTGAAAATCCTGATTGCTAATCGCGGCGAGATTGCCTGTCGCGTCATCCGGACGGCGCGGCGCATGGGCATCGCGACAGTCGCGGTGTATTCCGACGCGGACGCCGACGCTCTGCATGTACGCGAAGCGGACGAGGCGGTAGCGATCGGTGCAGCGGCTTCCGCCGAGAGCTATCTGCGCATCGACCGCATTGTCGACGCATGCCGCCAGACCGGCGCCGAGGCGGTGCATCCGGGTTATGGCTTTCTGTCGGAACGCACCGCCTTCGCGGCCGCGCTGGCGGAAGCCGGCATCGCCTTTATCGGCCCGACACCCGAGGCAATAGCGGCGATGGGCGACAAGATCGAGTCGAAAAAACTGGCCGCGGCGGCCGGGGTTTCGACCGTACCGGGCTATCTCGGCATCATCGCCGACGCTGAAGAGGCGGCCGGTGTCGCGCGCGACATCGGCTACCCGGTGATGATCAAGGCGTCGGCCGGCGGCGGCGGCAAGGGTATGCGAATCGCCCATAACAACGCCGAATTGCACGAGGGGTTCTCGGGGGCGCAGCACGAGGCCAAAGCCAGTTTTGGCGACGACCGCATCTTTCTCGAAAAATACATCGAGCAGCCGCGCCATATCGAAATCCAGGTGCTCGGCGACGCGCACGGCAATGTCGTGCATCTCGGTGAACGCGAATGCTCGATCCAGCGGCGTCACCAAAAGGTCATCGAGGAATCGCCGAGCCCGTTTCTCGATGCCGCGACCCGTGCCGCGATGGGTTCCCAGGCGGTGGCTCTCGCAAAGAAAGTCGGGTACCGCTCGGCGGGCACCGTCGAATTCATCGTCGATCGCGAGCGGAATTTCTATTTCCTCGAAATGAACACGCGGCTGCAGGTCGAGCACCCGGTTACCGAAATGGTCACCGGCCTCGATCTGGTGGAATGGATGATCCGCATCGCGGCCGGCGAAAAACTGCCGTTCGATCAGGCGGCGGTCACCCAGACCGGCTGGGCGGTCGAAGCGCGGGTTTATGCCGAAGACCCGCAGCGTGGCTTTCTGCCGTCGATCGGCCGCCTCGTGCGCTACCTGCCGCCGCAGGGCGAGGGCATTCGGGTTGATGCCGGAGTGTTCGAGGGTGCCGAGATTACCCTCTATTACGATCCGATGATCGCGAAGCTCGTCGCCTACGGTCCCGACCGTAACGCCGCGATCGACCGTCTGCTCGATGCGCTCGACGGCTTCTATATCTCGGGCTTGCGGCACAATATCGCCTTTCTGGCCGCGATTGCCGGTAACGAACGATTTCGCGCCGGCGCCTTATCGACCGATTTTATCGCGGAGACTTTTCCCGACGGCTTTATGCCGCCGGCCGAGCCCGTCGCCGCCGACCGCGTCATCCTGGTTGCCGCTGTGGTGGCCGAGACCGTGCTGCGCCGGCAGGAAAGCGATGCCGTCGCCGCGCATAAGCTGACGGTGTTGCTCGACGGCAGGGCCTATCCCGTCTCGGTGCATTCCGAAGGGAGCGCGATGCGGGTCGAGAGCGGGGCGGAAAGCTGCCTTGCGGCGACCGACTGGCGACCGGGCCAAAAGCTGATGCATCTGCGCATCGACGACCGCGCGGCGATTGTGCAGATCGACCGGATGCGCGGCCGGACCCTGCTGCTGGTGCATGCCGGGGTCATCCGGCGTGCCCAGCTGCTGTCGCCGCGCGCCGCCGAGCTTCTGGTGATGATGCCGGTAAAAGTGCCGGCAGATACCTCGCGGCTGGTGCTGTCGCCGATGCCGGGCCTGCTGACCGCGATTGTCGTCGAGGAAGGCCAGGAGGTCAAAGCCGGCGAGGCGCTGGTCATCGTCGAAGCGATGAAGATGGAGAACGTGCTGCGCGCCGAGCGTGACGGCCGCGTCGCCAAATTGCGCGCCCAGGCCGGCGACAGCCTGGCAGTCGACCAGATCATCCTCGAGCTGGAATAGCGTCCCGGGTTCGAAGATTTCGACAGGATCAACGCTGGCGTGCGTCTGAGTCCCTTCTGAACTGATCAAGCTGCATGAACCGAATGTGGGAAGCGCGCCGCGCAGGTCTACCCTGTCTCCATGCCGGCAGCGGTCGGCATGTGTTACCGGCAAGGGTGCCCCGATCCTTGCGGGTTCGCCTTGAGGGCGCAGGTATCGTCGCCATCTAGTCGCTGGGAAACGCCGCGAGGCAATATTGTCGATGCCCGCGTCGCCGCCTTGACGGTTCGGCGCCGTCGCGGCGATTTGCCGGATGGTTTCCGATCTTTTGTTCGCGTAACGAGCACGACATGACCGATCTCGCCCTGAAACACGGGCTCAGCTTCACCGACCTGTACGAGCGCGAAGGGCTGATCCAGGTGGACCGCGCCTTTATCGCGCACCTTGCAGCTTCCGATACAACGCTGCACGACCGCCTGATGGCGGCGCGCGCGGCCCCCGATGTACTCGATCGCAAGGCGGAATCCGACCTGCTGGTCGATCTGGCACCGCATTTGGAAGATTTTGTCGGCGACCTCTTCGGCGTCGCTGCCGAGGTGCGCGCATTGCAGGCGCGGCACGACAGGCTGGCGCCGCTTTATTCGGTGAAACGGCTGTTCGTCCAGCGCCGCGCCGTCCGCGAGGTCAAAGAGGCCGAGGCTGCGACGCTGAATGGTCATGCGCTGGCGCAGGAACTGGAGGCGCTGTTCGGCGGTGCCGCCACCGATTTTGACACCCGCCAAGGCGTGCTGGCTTGGGAACTGCACTTCGCCGAGGCCGTGTCGCGCTGGCAGGAAGACGAAGCTGCGCATGCGCTGCCGTTGCAGGCTGCGATCAGGTATGCCGCCTGGGCAACACTGTCTGCAGCGGGGAAGGCAAAGCACAAGCGCGGCCTGCTGTTCCGGGTGCCGCACCGGCTCGATATGCAGCACCTCGTGCCGGTCGAAACCATCGAACGCGGCGGCGTCGCGATGCAGCGCCTGCCGGAGCACGACTGGCGGGCGCGCGACGGCTTCGACCTGACCGATCCGGGCACCGATCTCGCCGGCGCGATAGATCAGGCGAATTACTGCATCTGGTGCCACAACCAGCAAAAGGATAGCTGCCGCAGCGGGCTGCATGAAAAGGACGGCAGCTTCCGCAAAAGCACCTTCGGGGTAACGCTGGCGGGCTGCCCGCTCGACGAGAAAATCTCGGAGATGAACCTCGTCGTAACGCGCGGCAATGCGATCGGCGCGCTGGCGATCGTTGCCGTCGATAACCCGCTCTGCGCTGCCACCGGGCACCGCATCTGCAATGATTGCATGAAGGCCTGCATCTATCAGCGGCAGGACCCGGTCGATATTCCGCAGGTCGAGACCCGCACCCTGAAGGACGTGCTCGGCCTGCCCTGGGGCTTTGAGATATACGGGCTGCTGACCCGGTGGAACCCGCTCGATGTGCGCCGGCCGCTGCCGAAGCCGCCATCCGGGTATAAGGTGCTGGTCGTCGGGCTCGGTCCGGCCGGCTTCAACCTGTCGCACCACCTGCTGAATGACGGGCATTTCGTCGCCGCCATTGACGGGTTGAAGATCGAGCCGCTGCCGGCGGAAATCGGCGGTATCGGTCCGGCCGGCGAGCCTTGCGCGTTTCAGCCGATCCGCGATGTCGTCAGCCTGCAGGAGCCGCTCGGCGAGCGCGGTATGGCCGGGTTCGGCGGCGTCGCCGAGTACGGCATTACGGTGCGCTGGGACAAGAATTTCCTCAAGATGATCCGGCTGATGCTGGAGCGCCGCGCGGCCTTCTCGATGTATGGCGGGGTGCGCTTTGGCGGTACGCTGACGATCGACAGCGCAATGGCGATGGGGTTTGACCACATCGCCATGTGCGCCGGCGCCGGCCGCCCGACCGTGATACCGATGCAGAACGGCCTGGTGCCGGGGGTGCGGCAAGCCTCCGATTTCCTGATGGCACTGCAGCTGACTGGCGCGGCCAAGACCGACAGCATCGCCAACCTCACCGTGCGGCTGCCGGTCGTGGTGATTGGCGGCGGCCTGACCGCGATCGACACCGCGACCGAGGCCCTGGCCTATTACCCCGTGCAGGTCGAGAAATTTCTGTCGCGCTATGAAACGCTGGCGGCAGAACGCGGTGCCGAGGCGGTGCTTGGCCAGTGGAACGGCGCCGAGCGCGAGGTCGCCGACGAATTCCTGACACATGCCCGGGCGCTGCGTGCCGAGCGCGAGGTGGCGGAATGCGATGGCCGTGCGCCGCGCTTCGCAAAGCTGATCGACGAATGGGGCGGTGTCACGATCGCCTATCGCCGCCGCCTGATCGATGCGCCGAGCTACACCCTCAACCACGAGGAAGTCGCGAAGGCGATGGAGGAAGGCATCCGCTTCGCCGAGATGCTGACCCCCGAAGCCGTCGAGGTCGATGTGTTCGAGCAGGCCTCGGCATTGCGTCTGACCCGCCATCAGCCGGCCGATGTCGGCGGGCATCGGCCCGAGGCCGGGCAAAGCGCCGGCGAAGACGTGGTGTTGCCGGCGCGTACGATCCTGGTCGCCGCCGGAACGCAGCCGAACACGGTGCTGGCGCGCGAAGACCCGGCGCATGTAACGCTCGATGGCCGCTATTTCCGGGCGCTCGACGAAGCCGGCGCGCACGCCTCGCCCGAGCGCGTCGCCAAGCCGGAAGAAGTCCGGGTGCTGATGAGCCTGATGCCGGATGGCCGCGCCGTCAGCTTCTGGGGCGATCTGCATCCGAGCTTTGCCGGCAATGTCGTCAAGGCGATGGGCGGCACCAAGCAGGGCTACCCCGTGATCAGCCGCATGCTGGCGCGCCGCCCGGCGGTGTCGCCCGAGCCGATGGCGATGCGGGCGCAACTCGACGATGAATTGCGCGCACGGGTGCATGCGGTCGAGCGGCTGACGCCAAAGATCGTCGAGGTCATCGTCAAGGCGCCGATGGCGGCGCGCGCCTTTCAGCCCGGTCAGTTCTACCGGTTGCAGAATTACGAGGCATTCGCCGCCAAGGTTGACGGGACGACATTGGCAATGGAAGGCCTGGCGCTGACCGGCGCGTGGATCGACCGCGAGCAGGGGCTGTTATCGACGATCGTTCTCGAAATGGGAGGGTCGTCCGATCTGTGCGCGCTGTTGCAGCCGGGCGAACCAGTGATCCTGATGGGGCCGACCGGCACGCCGACCGAAACCCCGGCCGGCGAAACCGTGCTGCTGGTCGGCGGCGGGCTCGGCAACGCCGTGCTGTTCTCGATCGGTGCGGCATTGCGGGCCGAGGGGTCGCGCGTCCTCTATTTCGCCGGCTACAAGACGATCGAGGACCGCTACAAGGTCGCTGATCTCGAACGTGCCGCCGACAGCGTCGTGTGGTGCTGCGACGAGGCGCCGGGCTTTCCGCCGGGTCGGCCACAGGATTTGGCGTTTGTCGGCAACATCGTCGCCGCGATCGAGGCTTACGGCTCGGGGGCGCTCGGCCCGACCGAAATCCCGCTGGCAGAGGTGGACCGCATTATCGCGATCGGTTCGGACGGCATGATGCGGGCGGTCGGCGAGGCGCGAAAGGCGGCGCTGAAGCGCTATTTCCGGCCGGATCATCGCGCTATCGCGTCGATCAACTCACCGATGCAATGCATGATGAAGGAAATCTGCGCGCAGTGCCTGCAACGCCATTTCGACCCGGCGACCGGCACCGAAACCGTCGTGTTCTCCTGCTTCAACCAGGACCAGGAACTCGACCGCGTCGATTTCCGCACCCTGCGCCGCCGCTTGTCACAGAACGGCGCGCAGGAAAAACTCACCAAGCAATGGGTCGATCGCTGCCTGCGCCGACTCGGCTGGCGTGACGCGGCAGCGGCCGAATAGAGCGGATTTCACCCCCGTCGGTACTGCAACACGGCGGCACCTGTCACGTTCGACAGAATCTCGGCAATGCGGTCAACCGCGGCAGTACCGGCAGCCTTTGTCGATGGGCTGAACAGCTCGCCGTCAAAGGTGGGCCTACGCCTGATCGGCTGGCGCCGCGCGCGGCTTTCGCGCCTGCGTGGGCATCACTGGTCGGCGCTCATTCATTGCTGCAGTCTTTAGCGACAACGATAGCAACCGCTTGCAGGCCTCGTAAACGCGTGCCGGCTCGAGCTGGCGCAAGCAGGCAAGGCCACGACGGCAATCCGTAGCTTCGGCGAGGTAGCACGGTGCGCACACCACTTCGCGCGCCACGGCGATCGCGTTGGGGCCGACCGGACCCCATTCCAGAACGTCCTCCGTCCCGGAATGCACTCCGACCGTCGGCACTCCGAGGCCGGCGGCGATATGCTTCGGGCCGCTATTGTTGCCGAGAAACAGCGACATGCCGGCCAGCACGGCCGGCAATTCCGACAGCGGCAGTGTGGCCACCAGTGAGGTGACCGCAGCCGGGTCATCGACCGATTCGAGAATTTCGGCGGCGACCGCTTCGTCGCCCGGGCCGCCGATCAGCACGATATGGGCTCCGTCGTCCTTGGCGAGGCGGTTGATGACGGCCACAAAATACTCGATCGGCCATTGGCGCGCGTTGTTGCCGACCGTCGGGTGTACACAGACGAGCGGGGTGCCGACCGGCAAACGTTGCAGGGCCGGTAGTGCCGGCATTGCCGGCGGCCGGGCTACGATGACCTGGCGGTCGCTTTCGCCAGCGGCGGCAACGGCGTCGACCAGGTTGACGAGATCGTCGGCGACGTGCTGACGCTTGCGCGCATACATCTGGTCCGGCGACCATTCGAGCGCGATGTCGAGCCAGGGAAACTGGTTGCGGTGGTCGAACCCGGCAACGTGCCGCGCGCCGCTGTGTTGGAGCACCGGGCGGGTTTCGAGGTGCTTGCGCAAATCGATCGCCAGATCAAACCGTTCCGGCGCCAGTCGCCGTGCCAGTTTCCGATAGTCGTCGTCGGTGCGTTTCAGCTCGCCGAGGCCGGAGCGGGCGTGAAAGAAATCGAATTCGATAATCGCGTCGACACTCGGCTCGAGCGCCCAGACCGGGCGCGATGACCGCGATGTCAGTACCGAGACATGCGCGTCAGGGAAATGCTGTTTGAGCCGGCGAACCGCCGGAAAGGCCAAGATGCAGTCGCCGATATGGTCGAGCTTGACGACGAGGATACGGCGAATGTCGCTGAGGCGAAGATGCGGGCGTCCCGTGACCAGCAGCCTGGTCGGCTCGTGGTCGATCACGAAACTGTCGTGGCTTTTCGATAGATGCGGGCTGAAATACGGGTCGCCAGCAAGGAACAGATCGCGCCATTTCCTGTCAAACACATCGGCGTCGTAGATGTCTTCCAGCCCGGCGCGGCTGACCGCCTCGTGATGCACAAGTGTCGCATGCGGGGTGTAGAGGTTGCGCAGACCGCTGCGCCAAGTACGCAGGCAATAATCCAGATCGTTGTTGACGATCGTCTGGGTTTCGTCGAAACCGCCGAGGGCCTCGAACGTGCTGCGCCGGGTCAACAGGCAGGCGCCGGTCACCGCGATAATCTCGCGTTGCGTCAGCGCCAGACCGAAATAACCGGGATCGTCCTCGCGGGCATGGCGAAAGGCGTGCCGCGCCTGTCCCATAGCAGCAAGGAACATGCCGGCATGCTGCACCCGGCGGTCAGGGTAAAGCAGCCGCGGGCCGACAGCTCCGATCTCCGGGCGCTGCACCTCTGCGAGCAGCGTGTCGAGCCACGCAGGCTCGATAATTTCGATGTCGTCATTCAGAAAAAGCAGGTAGTCGCCATTCGCCTGCGCCGCCGCGATATTGTTGAAGCGCGCCCAGTTGAACGGCTCCTCGGTCGAGATCATCAGATCGGCGTTGTGCCGCAACCAGTCGCGCCATTCGCGATCCGTCGCGGGGATGTTCTCGATGCAGATGATTTCGTAGTCGTCATAGGCAGTCTCGCGACGCAGAGTCGTCAGGCATTTTTCGATCATGCCGTCGGCGGCGCAGGTCGGAATGATGATCGATACCAGCCCCGGTTTCACCAACCTGCGCTTGATGCGGACGGCGCCCGGGCGCGCGCCGTCGCCGACCTCGCCGGCAATTCCACGGCGCGACAGCGCGTCCTGCGTCACCTTTGTCGCCCTTTTGGTGTCGGCGGCGTCGGCAGCAGCGCATTCGCACAGCACCGCCGGAATATGGCGGATTGCGTCGGCGGCTTCGGTGCAGCGCATCACCAGGTCGTATTCGCCGTGCTCCAGCAGCGGCTTTTTCGGAGTCGCCGCGCGGGTCAGCAGGTCGCCGCGAGCACACCATAAGCGCCCGATGTAATTGGTCGCCAACAGCAAGTCAGGAGACCATTGCGGTTTGAAAAACGCCTCGACGTCGCCCGATGACGGGTTGCGGCAGCGCTCGTCGCTGTAGAAAAAATCCGTTTGAGGGTACAACGCGGTACTGATCGCGATTTCAAGTAGCGCGTCGCAGCCGAGTTCGTCGCCAGGAGTCAGCACGGTAACAAGCGTGTCGTCGAGCGCAGCACCGAGAGTATTTTTCAGGGTCTCGGGTGTCATCTCTTTGACAATTTCGACTTGGGCACTAAGCGGTGCCAAATCGGCCAGCAATGCATCGCGCAGAGCGCTTTGACGGGCTTCGCCGCGTCGCGGTGCGACCAGCAGCCGCCAGTGCGGGTATGCCTGGGCACCCAGAGATTGCAGCGTTGTTCGGGCGCGTTGCAGTGTCTTTTTATCCGTGGCCAGCGGCAGCAGCGCAACGAAACGCGGCCGCTTGCCGCTTTGGTCGATCAGACGCTGGCCAAGGTCGATTTCAGCCTGCGCCATCTTGCGCCGCAGCGACCACGGGCCTTGCGTATCCGAAAGCTCCTCGACCACCATGCGAAAATCGGTGGTAGCCGAGTGGCCGCCCTTATCGTGCAATGTCACCGAGACGACGTGATCACCCTGCGGCAGGATACGGTGCGGCAACAAGGCGCTGTACCCGCTGGAAAGGGCGTCGTCCCAATCCGGAAAGGCGCTGCGCAAGTCGAGCCGGCGCAACCCGTAATCCGCGAGCGCGACCGCATCGCCGTCGATTGCGATTTCGATCTCTGCGACCCCGGTTGCTGCCAGTGCCCAGCCACTGATTTCCAGATTGCCGCGCACCGGCGCCTCGGCGGTGCCGTCAATCAGGAGCGGAGTGTCGATATGCAGGTGGAACCCGTCGCCGCCGGCGGACCCGCCGAGCACCCCCATCTCGTTGCCGGCAACGATGGAAACCGGCGTATCGATAATTTCTCCATCGATGCAGTGCACGCGCGTGACGATTTGATGCTCGCCGGAAAACGTGCCCGCGCCGCGTCCCCGAAAGGAAAATCCCGATCGCCGCGCGTGCGCGAGCGCCGGAAACAGATTGCCGACATCGGGCCGCGGCAAGCCGATATCGGCCCGGCCGATTTCTTCGCCGTCGAGCAGGATTGCGATTGCTGTAGCCGGGTTTGGAGGAACCGACCAGCCTTTGACCCAGATGCGCCCGGTGACGGCCAGCCGAATTTCGTCGGCATGGTGATGAAACACAGTCTCGCCCGCCCGAGGCGCGGGATCGGCGACGGCTGATACCTTGGTTTTTATCGTTGCTTCCTGCGAGACGCCGCTGCGCGCGGAGGCCCGTACCACGATCGTCTTGTTGCCGCGCCCAAGCGCGCCGACAGCGGCGGCCAGCGCAAATCCGGAAAACCGGGAATTGGGGTAGCTCGGCCGTGTTGTCTCGACATCGGAACGGACGCGACCGAGTTCCGCTTGGCCGATCGAGACGCCGTCGACAAAAGCCTCGACGGTCTCCATCTGCACCCGGCAGACCACCCAGCCGGACAGCCGCAAAATTCCGTGCGGATCGACTGCGGCACCATCAATCGATAGTTCGATCACCGGCAGGCGGGGACGGATGCCGTCGCCAGCGGGAGCCAATGGGTCGATTGTTTCCGGACCGATATCCTGCGGCGGAATTTCCACGCGCAGCGGGTGGTGGCCGATATCGCCGTCGGCAGTGGTGACGTTCAAGACGGCGTCGACGGGACCGCTGTTGAGGCCCGGTGCCTCTGCGGCGAGCATGAAGCCGCATTCTCCCGCGCCGGGACGGTCGGGGTAGAGGCGGGCAATATCGGGGCGCGCCAGACCATAGGTGGCGCTCGCCACGGCTCTGCCGCCGAGCGACACCGTGATCTCGGTCACCGCTGCGGCGGCAAGGGCCCAGCCAGCGACCGTCAGCCGCGTTGTGCCGTTCGGTCCGCCCGCAACAGCGAGCGCCTCGATCGCCACCAGGATCGGCGCTTTTGCCAGCCCCTGCGATTGTCGTGATCGTTGATCGGCCGCGGTTTTTTCGTTGCCGTCGCCAGGTTTCGTGGCGAAACCACGGGCCGCGCCGATCCGCAGATAATGCAGCAGAGGATTGGCCGGCTGCTCGCCTCTGGCGCGGCATTGTCCGAGGTAAAAGGCAACGTCGAAATCAGGGTGCGGATTGCGCCCCTCGCCAGCGCCTTCTTCGAGATAATGCACCAGCGGGTCGACATTGCGCTCCGCCACGTCCGGGTAAGTCGCGAGATAGTAGTCAGGATCGAACAGGCTGGACTTTCGAATGTCCTCGTAATCGCTGAACAGCGCTTCCATTACTCTTCCTGTGTCGTCATGCGCGCCGCCGGCGACGGCTGGCGAGGCCGCGTCACCGCGGTAGCAATCTGGGCCGCAACGCCCGGTTGTGCTGCCCGCTGATACGCCGCCTCGATGGCCGTTTCAAAGAAGTCGACTGTGTCAAGAAGTCGACTGTGTCAAAGAAGTCGACTGTGTCAAAAAGCGGGCCTGTCGGGAAAGGGTGCGCTTAAAACGGCACCCGCAGCTCGGCCGGAAAGTTTATGCCGACGCGCCGCATCAGGCGGGCATGGTGGTTAGGGAACGGGTCGCGGCGATGCATCGTCGCGGCATTATCCCACAGCACCAGATCGCCGACCTGCCAGTGATGCTGGTAGATGAAATTCGGCTGTGTCGCATGGCGGCGCAATTCGTCGAATAACGGCAGGCTGTCATCCTCCGACAGCCCATCGACCCGCGCCGTATGGTTGAGGCTGAAATAGAGGCCCTTCTGGCCGCTGAGCGGATGCGTGCGTACCATCGGATGCACGACTTCCGGGGCGTTGCGCTGCTGTTCCGCGCTCAGCTTGATGCCGACGCGGCGATCGGCGGTGGCGGCGGAATGCACCGCACGGCGACCCTCGACCTGCGACGCCAGCGCCGGCGGCAACGCCTCATAGGCGCCCGCGAGATCGCAGAACCAGGTATCGCCGCCTTCGGGCGTCACCTCGACGGCATAAAGCAATGTGCCGGCGGTCGGTTGCGCCATGAAGATCTGGTCCATATGCCAGTTGAGTTCCTGGTTGCCGAGCCGGCCGATCGGCTTGCCGTCCTCGGTCTTGTTCGACACCAGCATGACCTCGCGCCGGCCGGTGGTGCGCGCCTGGCGCAGGTGAATTTCGGTGTCGCCGAGTTTTTCGGCGAACAACACCAGCGCGTCTTCATCGAGTTCCTGGCCGTGAAACACCAGAATCTTGTGGGCGAGCCACGCCTCCTTGATCGCCGCGGTGTCGGACGGCGTCAGGCGGCTCAGATCGACGCCGCCAATTTCGGCCGCAAAGGTCGGCGCGAGCCGGCGGATTGTAACGCTCATGGATGTCTCCGAGGCGGGTTGTGCGATGGCGCCATTCTATCCGAACCGCGGCGCGGGGCTATCCCCGGCACCTATTGGGCGCGGTCGCTGTCGTCCTCGCCGGCGACCCAGGTCGCGAGGACACCGATATCGGCGGGCTCGAACGCGACCATGTCGGCGCGGTAGCCCGGCGCGAGACGCCCGAGACGGTGCCCCAGCCCGAGGAAATCGGCGGGGGTCGCGCTGGCGAGCGTGAGCGCCTGCGGCAGATCGAGGCCGAGCAACCCGATGCAGTTGCGCACCGCGCTCGCCATGTCGAGTACCGACCCCGCCAGTGTGCCGTCAGCGGTGGCACAGCGACCGTCGTGCGCCTCGACCGCCTTGCCGGCCAGCCGGAAATGCGGCTGCAAACCGCCGACTGGCGGCATTGCGTCGGTCACCAGCATTGCCCGCCCGGCGCTGCGCAACGCGAGACGCAGCATTGCCGGCGCGACATGCACGCCATCGACGATCAGCCCATAAAATGCGCGCGTATCCTCCAGCGCCGCCGCGATCGGGCCGGGTTCGCGGGCCGTCATCGGGCGCATCGCGTTGAACAGATGGGTGAAGCCCGTCATCCCGGCATCGATTGCGGCGCGGGTTTCGTCATAAGTCGCCATCGAATGGCCGAGCGACACCCGTATCCCGGCCGCGACGAGGTGCTCGATAAACCCGACGGGGAGGCATTCGGGCGCCACCGTCGCCAGTGTGACGCCGCGGCGCGGCTGGGTCAGCAGCGCCAGATCATTGGGTGTCGGTTGGCGCAGCATTGCGCGGTCATGTACCCCAGCTCTCTCCGGCGACACGAAGGGGCCTTCGAAATGAACACCGAGCACGCCAGGCAGGACCGCGGCGGCGGCATCGGCGGCGTCGCTGGCGGCGCGCATCGTCGCTGCATTGTCGCTGATCAGCGTCGGCAGAAACCCAGTCGTGCCAAACCGCCGATGCGCCGCGGCAATCGTGGCGATGGCCTGCGGATTTGGGGAATCGTTGAACAGCACATCGCCGCCGCCATTGACCTGCACATCGATAAAGCCCGGCGCGAGCCACGCGCCGGACGGCATGTTCCGCACCGGCACACCGGCTTGCGTTTCAGCCCGCGCGACCAGCCCGACGATGTCGGCGCCCTCGATCAGAACCGCGCAGCCGCTATGGATTCGCGTGCCGTCAAAGACGGTGTCGGCGGCAACGGCGTGCATCTTACGGTGCCGGGTAATGCGTCGTCAGGCTGTGGCCGTTGGCGCTGACCGGATCGGCATCGATCAGGATGAAGGCGAAGACACAGGGTTCGGAGCCGGTATTGACCCAACCGTGCATCGTGCCGCGCTGCACGACGATGTCGCCTTGCGTTAGATGCACGGTTTCACCGTCATCGAGTTCGAGATCGCATTCGCCCGACAGCAGGATGGCGTAATCGACGGTTTCGGTGCGATGCATGAATTTTGGGGCGCCGGGTGCGAATTCGGTAACTCGGATCACGCTGCCCTGGCCCGAGCCGACATAGTTGTGGCGAACGACGAAGCCGGCGCGCTGCGCCGCGTCAGCAACGTCGGAATTGTCGACCGGCATCTTGTCGGTCGACCAGATTTCGCAGCGGTGGATATAGGATCGCCCGCGCCCGGCGATTCCGGCCATGCGCTCGTCGCTTTTGACGACGGCCTTGCCGTTGGCGTCGTGCCCGGTGACGACGCGGCGTACTTCGAGTGTCATTTCTGTTCCTCCCGCACAACGCTGCCGCCTGGCGCGGCGAGCACGGCACCATATTCCGGCTGACTGCTTCTGGATAAGGGCAGCGTTGCCGAAGCGATGCTTGCCGGTTGTACGGTGTCGCGGCATCCTGGGCATTCTGGCGCGGAAAAAGGCAATCGGGATGACGACGCAGGCGTTGACCGGTCCCGGTCACAGCAGCGGGAAGGTCGCGGAATACCAGGCGATCGCGCTGGTCTCAGCGGCGCATTTCGTCAACCATTTCCAGAATCTGGTGCTGCCGCCGCTGTTTCCGTTTCTGAAGGCAAGGCTCGGCATCGGCTTTGTCGAGCTTGGCTTCGCCTTGACCGTGGCGAATGTGCTGTCGGTCGCGGCGCAGCTGCCGGTGGGCTTTCTGGTCGATCGGCTGGGGTCGCGGCGGATGCTGGTGATCGCGCTGTGCGTCGCCGGGACCGCCTTTATCGGGTTCGGGTCGTCGCCGACCTACGCGCATCTGCTGTTGGCGATGGGGATCATCGGCCTTTCCAACAGCGTTTTCCACCCGGCCGATTACGCGCTGCTGTCGGCGCGCATCGCGCCGGCCCGGGTTGGCCGCGCTTTTTCGATCCATACGTTTTCCGGGTTTCTCGGCAATGCCGTGGCGCCGATCGCGATGCTGGCGATCGTGGCGGCGTTCGGCCTCAGCACCGCCCTGGTCGCCGCCGGGGCGATGGCGCTTGTCGTGGCGCTGCTGCTCGGCTGCGTCCGTATCGAAAATGCCGCTGCGCCGATGCCGGCCGCGGCAAACGCTGATATGGCGCCAGCACGGCAAGGACTGACCGCGATCCTGACGCCGACGATCCTGGCGCTGACCGGGTTTTTTGCGCTGCTCAGCCTGTCGGGCAGCGGCATCAGCAATTTTTCGGTCGTTGCGCTGACCAGCGCCTATGCCACGCCGCTGTCGATCGCCAATCTGGCGCTCACCAGCTACCTCGCGGCGCAAGCCTTCGGCGTTCTGGCCGGCGGCTTCGTCGCCGACATGACGCGCCGGCACGCCGATGTCGCGGCGGTCGGTTATGCGATCAACGCCTGTATCGTCCTCGTCATCGGTACCGTTGCGCTGGGCACGGCGCCGCTGATTGCGGCGATGGCCTGCGCGGGCTTTCTTGGCGGCCTGATCATGCCGTCACGCGACATGCTGGTGCGCGCCGCCGCGCCTCCGGGCGCTGTGGGCCGCACGTTTGGCGTCGTCACCACCGGCTTCAACATCGCCGGTACGATCGGCCCCTTGATGTTCGGTTTCATTATGGACCACGGCGCGCCGCAATGGGTGTTCCGGGTCAGCGTCATCGTGATGGTGATTACGGCGGTCACCGCCTTTGTCGGCGACCGTCGCGCCGCCTCGAAGCGCCGCCGCCGCGACGCCCTGCAGCCGGCGGAGTAGCTATTTCGGCGGTTTCTGGGGGCCGTAAAACACCACCCAAGCCGCGAAATCGTCGGAAAAATCCTCAAAGCGGTGCGTCTCGTGTGCCGCGACGTACAGCAGCGCGCCGGGTGTGATCGCATCGACCCGGTCGCCGACACGGAATTTGCCGTGCCCCGCCGCGACAATATAAAGCTCGTCACGGTCGTGCGGTGTTTGCGGATCGTGGCCCTGTGGCGCGTAAAGGCGGATTTCGAGATCGCCATCGACAAAGATTTCCGCCGAGCGCCGCCCCTCCGGCAACGGCAGGGCAAGAGCGGCGGCCAACGATAGCGGTGGCGGCGTGCGGTCCATCACGGCGTCTCGCGGCGGGCCAGCGCCAGCAATATATCGCTGAATCCGCCGCGTTCGGGGAAATGACCGGTCTCGCGCTGCTGATCGCCGCGGGCGGGCACCAGCGGGTCGGGAATCGGTGCACCGAGATGCTGCACGATCGGGATCGTGCCGGCCCAGCAATCGGCGTCGTGGTCGCTTTCGAGGTCGATCGGGCCGCCTTCGCGGATTTTCGCTGATGCTTCCTCGATGACCATGCTCATCAGTGTCGTCGCCTTCATCTCCTGCGCCGAAATCCCGCGCATCAGGGCGGTGCGGCCGGGATAGATGCGCTCGATAAAGGCGTTGAAGCCGGCCTCTTTTTCGGCTTCATCGGTCACGATCGCCGCCGTGCCGAATGCCATCACCGCGCGGTAGTTCAGCGAATGATGAAACGCCGAGCGCGCCAGGACCAGCCCATCGACATGGCTGACCGTGATGCAGACCGGGATTCCCTCGCGCTGCGTGCGCAACATGCGGCTGGCCGAAGAACCGTGCCAGTAGAGCGTCTCGCCGTCGCGCCAGAACAGCGTCGGCGTTACATAGGGCTTGCCGTCGATCGCGTAGCCGACATGGCACATCAGCGACGCGTCGAGGATGGCGAACACGGTTTCGCGGTCGTAATGCCCGCGCTCGGGGTGGCGGCGCACCCGGCTCTGCCGGCTCGGGACAAAGGCGGGAAGGGCGGAGGTGTCAGGCATGGCACAAAACTCTCAGCGTCGAGGATCGGATGTTTTGCAAGGCTAAACCGGCTCACCGGTCTGAATAAAGCTCCGCTTCTGTCAGAAGAGTCAGGCCAGTTTCGGTCTCCAGCGCGTAGGTCATGCGTTGCGCGGCGCGTTCCATTGCCGCGTCCGTATGGCCGGCATAACCGAGCACAAGACCGGGCGGCCGCTTTGTCGCGAGGGTCAGCGCCGAGAGCGGCAGCGCGGTGACGCCGACCGCGGCGAGCTTTGCGGCAATCGCCCGGTCGTCCCAGCCGCTGGGCAGACCGGCAGTCAGGTACATGCCGGATTCGACCGGCTTGATGTCGAGCAGTCCCGGCAATCGCCGAGACAGCAGATCGCACAAAAACTCCTGCCGCGCCGCGTAATGCGTCCGCATCCGTTTCAGGTGCCGTGCGAAATGACCGCCGAGGATGAACTCGGTCATAATCGCCTGGATCAGACCCGAGCTTTGCCGGTCGGTCAGGTGCCGCACGGCGATGAACGGCTCGACGAGGTCTTCCGGCAGCACCGCATAGCCGAGCCGCAGCGAGGGAAACAGCAATTTGCTGAAGGTGCCGAGATAGATCACGCGGCCGGCACGATCGAGACCTTGCAGTGATGGCAGCGTGCGCCCCGGCCGCTGAAACTCGCTTTCGTAATCGTCTTCGATGATCCATGCGCCGGCGCGCTCGGCCCAGGCCAGCAGCGCCAGCCGGCGTGCCAGCGGCATCGCCACGCCAAGCGGGTATTGCCGCGACGGCGTCGTGTAGACGAGCCGCGGCGGCGCCGCGTCGGCCGGCGCCGCTGCAATGTCGAGGCCGTGCCCGTCAACCGGCATCGGAACGATACGAGCCTCGGCCGCGCGCAGGATGTCGAGCGCAATGCGGTAGCAGGGGTCTTCGACCCAGGCGCTCGTGCCCGGGTCGATCAGGATGCGCGCCGTGATGCTGAGACCCTGCTGCGTCCCGGCAGTCAGCACGATCTGCTCCGGTCGGCAGCGCACGCCACGCGCGGCCGCGAGATATTCGGCGATCGCGGCGCGCAGCCGCGGCTCGCCTTGCGGATCGCCGTAATTCCAGTCGATCCGCGACCGGCCGCTAAGCGTGCGCGATGCGAGTCGCTTCCAAGTCGCGATAAAGCGGCCGTCGATTTCGGCATAGCCCATCTCGAACGGCCGCGGCGTGGCGCGAGGCGGTGGCGCGAGGCGGCTCAACAGTTTAGCCTGCCGCGACAATAGCCGCGGCGTCGTCGGACGCTCTTTATCGTTCGCCGGTGCAGCGCCGGCGTCGGCACGTGCCGGAATGTAGTGGCTCGAACCGGCTTTGGCGGCGATATAGCCCTCTGCTGTCAGTTGCTCGAAAACGCCGACGACGGTACTGCGCGCCAGCCCCAATTCGCCGGCTAGGGCGCGGCTCGACGGCAGTCGCGCCCCGACTCCGAGGCTGCCGTCGGAAATTGCCTGGCGCAGGGCGGTCGCAAGCTGGCGTGACAGCGGTAGCGTCGATGTCCGGTCGAGCCGCGTTGTCCACAGCGCCGCTCCGGCCGGCCGCAGCGAGGCGCGAACAGACGGCATTGCCGGACGAGTGCTCGGCTATCGGTTCTGCCAGTTCGGCTTGCGCCGCTCGGCAAAGGCTTTGGGGCCTTCGATGTAATCCTGGCTTTCGAGATTGGCCTTGACCGCCGGGTAGGTCGTGCGCATTGCGGCTTGCAAGGTCGGCTCGTCGAGGCTTTTGTACACCGACTGCTTCGAGGCGCGGATCGCCATCGGCGAGCATTCGAGGACCAGCCCGGCCCAGCGCTTGGCTGCCGTGAGGGCCTCGCCGACCGGCACCACCTCGTTGACAAAGCCGAGCGTCTGGCCCTCGGCGGCCGCAACGCGCCGTCCGGTCAGGATCATGCCGAGCGCCTGTTTCTGCGGGATCATGCGCGGCAGGCGATGCACGCCGCTGCCGGCAATCAGCCCGACGCGCGGCTCCGGCAAAGCGAAAACGGCGTTTTCCGCGGCGATGATGATGTCGCAAGCGAGCGCCGCCTCGAACCCGCCGCCCATCGCGACGCCGTTGACCGCGGCAATCAGCGGCTTTTCCAGATCGAAGCGATGCGACAGCCCGGCAAACCCGGTAGATGGGCGCGGCGTGCGCCGCCCGGCGGCCTGCACCTTGAGGTCGTTGCCGGCAGAAAAGGCCCGCTCGCCGGCGCCGGTGATGATGCCGACCCACAAATCGGGGTTTGCCGCAAATTCGTTCCATACCCCGTCGAATTCCCAATGCGCTTCGCTGTGCAGTGCGTTCAGCACCTCGGGACGGTTGATCGTGACGATGCGCACCCGCCCTTCATCCTCGACGGTACAGAAACGGTAATCGGTCATCTGTCGTATCCTTGCTCGAAGCGGGAGGTATTGGCGGGCGTTTGGCGGAACCGCAACACTCTCCGATCCGGCCGGCAGCGGCAACGCCGTTATACTGTTTGCCGCGGCGTCGTCAGCGAGGCATCCCATGAGCGTTTCCCTGCGCCACCCGCGTACCGGCGAAATCAAGGTAATGCAGGAGGGGTGGAGCTGGGGCTGTTGTCTCGGCAGCGGCATTCTGGGCTTGCCGCTGTTCCAGCGAGGCTTGCAGGTGTGGGGCGCGGCGATGGTCGTGTTCAATATCGTCCTGCTGGTCGTCGATCTTGTGCCGACCAGCCGCGCCGCGACGCTCGATCTGTGGTTGTCGCTGATCGGCGCCGGCTTGTGCGTTTTCTTCGGTTTCCGCGCGAACCAGATGGCGATCGACCGCTACCTGAGCCTCGGCTGGGAGCGCGCGGATGCCCGCCATAAATTTTTCTGACGCCCCAATTTTACTGACGCTCCAATTTTACTGATGCCCCAATTTTTCTGATGCGTAGCGGCAGGGGGGCTGGTTCGCGTGCGCGGCGGTTGCAGCATTGCGATCGGTCGGACAGGATCAGGCGGCGTGGGCGGCGCGCTGCCGTCCCGCTCGCCTGTGTCTGTATACGAGGAACGATCGATGGCCGCGTTGCCGCAGCTCATGAATACCGAGATGACCGATGCCGAATGGCAGGCGCGTTGCGATCTGGCCGCGCTTTATCACGTCGTGAACCATCTCGGCTGGACCGACACGATCAACACGCATTTCTCGGTGCGGGTGCCGGGCGAGCCCGACACGTTCCTGATCAACAATTACGGCGAGATGTTTGACGAGGTCACCGCCTCAAGCCTCGTCAAAATGGATTTCGACGGCAACGTGCGCGGCGATTCCGGCAAGTTCAACAATGCCGGTTTTACAATCCACAGCGGCGTCTACAGAGCGCGCGCGGATGCGAATTGCGTCACACACACGCATACTCGCGCCGGGGCCGGCGTATCGCTGATCGAAAAGGGTATCCGGCCGATCAGCCAGGACGCGCTGCATGTGTATGACGACGTCGCCTACCACCCTTACGGTGTGCCGGCGACGACCGACGAATGCGAAGCGCTCGGCCGCACCTGCCAGCAGGGAAGCTGCGTCGTGCTGATGAACCACGGCCTTCTGACCTTCGGCCCGACCGTGCATGGTGCGTTTCAGCGGCTTTATACGCTGGAGCGGGCCTGCGAACTCGAACTGATCGCGCGCCAGATGGGGGTGGCGCCGGTTATGGTCGAGCCGCCTGTCGTGCAGGCCGCCGCGACGCGCATGCAATCGCTCCGCGACACCGAAACTTACGGTCTGATGGAATGGCAGGGCCTGGTTCGCACGGTCGAAAAGCAAGGGGCCGATTTCCGGCGGTAAAGCCGCGCCAGGGGCATCGGTCCACCCGATCCGGCTAAGAACGTATTCCAGGTTCACTGCGTTGGCGTTGATGGCAGCGCGGTTGTTCGACGGCCGATCCGTCGAGGTCGGATGCCGACGCTTTTCTCATGCTATCGCCACGGCGACGATGGCGACGGCGTGGGGTGATGGGAAGCCCTGGCCAAACGGTCAGCCGGATGGGCGGCAATTCCAGCCCGACGGTTGCCGTATTCAACACCTGCGCCACCGAAACCGGCCGCTTTTTTTCTTCAACGCGTAGGGATGATGAGCGGATGCGTAATCCGCCTATCTTTGCCAAGCCTAGCGGACTGTTGGCGAAAGGCGCTGTGCTTTTCCGCCCTACCCCAAACGCGAGGTCAGTACGTCGAGATTTCGATCGAGTTCTTGTCGGGGTCGTCAATATAGACCGACTGGATTGTGCCGATGGCACCGGCGCGCGGGCCTTCCATCCGGACAGGGACGCCGCAGCTTTCGAGTTGTGCCTTGACCTCGCCGATCGGTGTGGCGGTCACGAAGCAGATATGCGCCGGCATGCGCTTGTCGCCAGCCATTGCCATCGCGCCACCGGCCAGGTCGAGATGGATTTTCTGCTGGCCGAATAACAATGCGGCACGGCCTTCGCCCATGCTCTCGGTCTTCATGCCGAGCACACGCTGGTAGAATTCGACGCTGCGGTCGATATCGGCGACGGTAATGTTGAGATGGTCGATGCGCTCGATGTTCATCTGCGGCCTCATCGGTTGAGAACTGCAGCTTCCGTCAGCGGCCCGCCTCACGCAACCGGCATGATGCGTTTTGCCAATTCGGCCTCGTTAAGCCGTAAGCCGAGGCCGGGTTCGGCGGACAGGTGGAACAGACCGTCTGCCGGGAAAGGCGGGTTCTCGAACACGGCATGGGTACGCGATGACGGGTCGTTCCATTCGCAGGGCTTGGTCGCGCCCATCTGGCAGGCGGCGATGTGCAGGCTGGCGGTATGGCCAATCGTCGGCTGGGTCTGGTGCGGCACCAGTTCGGCGCCGTGCGCCTGAGCCAGTGCCAGGCATTGCATCAGGCCGCTGATACCGCCCATCTTGACGATGTCCGGCTGCACCATGCGCACACCGGCCCCGATCAGGTCCGCGAGGCCGGCCAGGGTGTAAGTCTGCTCGCCGGCCGACACGGTGATGTCGAGGCGCTGTGCCACCTCGCCCATCGCCTTGACGTGGTAGTGCTGTACCGGCTCTTCGAACCACCAGTAGCCGAGGTCTTCGAGGGCGCGCCCGACTCGCATCGCACCGCCGACGGAGTAGCCGTTATTGGCGTCGAAGGCGAGCGGGAAGGCGTCGCCGACGAGCTTGCGCACGGCCTTGGCTTTGGCGATGTCACCGGGAATATCGACATCGGCCTTGGTGCGGTCGGCATCGAAGCGGATCTTGACCGCCGCCGGCTGGTTTTTCATGCGCGCTTCGACGACGCGTAGCACCTCATCGACGCTGCGCTCCCCATTGCCGCCGATCGAAGCATAAAAGGGTAGCGCGGTGCGCCACGCGCCGCCGAGCAGCTTGTAGACCGGCTGTCCCAGTAATTTGCCTTTGACATCCCACAGCGCGATATCGAGCGCCGCCAGCGCGCCGGTCAGGGCGCCTTCAGGGCCGAGCTTGACCAGCCGGTGAAAGGCCGTGTCGAGCAATACGGCATGGTCGAGCGGGTCCCGGCCGATCAGAGTGGGCGCGATATCGCGTGCGATGATGCCAAGCGAAGCGAGGCCGCCGAGCATCGGTGACGCTTCGCCGATCCCGAAAATGCCGTCGCCGCAACGCACGCGTACCCAGGCGCTGTTCTGCGCCGGCTTGTCCGCGGGCGACCAGCGGATTTGAAAGGTCTCGATTTTTTCGATCTTCATTCGCGCACCTCTTCACCCCGCTTAGGATGACGCTGCGGCTCAGTAATTCGAGATTTCGACGAGGTTCTGGTCGGGGTCGCGGATATAGACCGACTGGATCGTGCCGATCGCGCCGGCGCGCGGACCGGGGCCGGTGATGATCGGGACATTGCACTCTTTCAGGTGCGCCACGACCTCGGCAATCGGCGTCTCGCTGATAAAGCACAAATCGCCCGAGCCGGCGGTCGGATGGTCGGCGACGAGGCCGGGAATGTTGTCGGCCGGGTGCAGGTTGATCTTCTGCTGGCCGAAGCGCAGCGCCGTGCGGCCCTCGCCGAAGGTGACGACCTCCATGCCGAGAACCTTGGTGTAGAAATCGCAGGTTTTGGGGATGTCGGCGACGGTCAGGACGAGATGGTCAAGACGCGCGATTTTCATGATCGACCTCGCAGCGGGTGCTCGCTATGAGCTTGCCACGCCATCGCCGCCGCCGCCAACAGGCGATCGGAAACCCCCGCGCTTGTTACCGTCAGGAGTGCATCAGGCTGAGGAAATAGTGCATCCCGCCGCCGAGAAAGGTCAGGATGCTGACAACGACCAGCGCCAGGAAGATCGCCATGCGGATGCCGTAGGAAAAAGGGATAACCAGCCCGACCAGCAGCACGGCAAAAACGGTCATCAGCAGGTATTGAAGCGTCATGGGCGGGGCGGCGCGAGCGAGGTTGATCGACGCGTTGAATGCCGTATTTTTTTGCGGTTCGTCAACTGATCCGGCCGGCTTGCAGAAGCGGCCGAACATCGTTCAGTCGGCCGCGGCGAGCCGTTTGCGCGGGTCGACGCTCTCGGTGCCGGCCGCGCGATTCTGTGCTGCGGCGCGAAACTGCAGCAACAGCGCGATAAGCCCGGTCCAGCCGGTCTGGTGCGAGGCGCCGAGGCCGCGCCCATTATCGCCGTGAAAATATTCGTAAAACAGTGGCAAGTCGCAGAATGCGGCCGTCGCGGGGTTTTGCTCCGGCCCGAAAACCGGGCGGCAGCCGTTGTTGCCGCGCAGAAAGATGCGGCACAGCCGCTCGGTGATTTCGTCAGCCACCTCGTAAAGGCTCAGCATGCGCCCGGAGCCGACCGGACATTCGACCTTGAAATCATCGCCGTAATAGGCGTGGAAACGGTGCAGCGATTCGATGATCAGGTAGTTGAGCGGCATCCAGATCGGGCCGCGCCAGTTCGAGTTGCCGCCGAAAACCTGTGTACTTGAATCGCCTGGTACATATTCGATGCCGAAGCGATGGCCGCCGTCGTCGATTTCATAGTGCGTGCGCTCGTGGAATTTCGACAGCGAACGAATGCCGTAATCCGCCAGAAATTCGGTCTCGTCGAGCATCCGGCGCAGTAGCCGCTTCATGCGGTGACCACGCAGCAGCGACAGCAAATGCTGCTCCGAACTGTTGCCGTCGAACCAGCGCGACACAAGCTGCGCCAATTCCGGCCGGTGCTCGAATACCCAGCGCAGCCGCTTCGTAAAATTCGGCAGCCGGTCGAGGATTGCGGCGTCGAGCACCTCAACGGCGCAGAGCGGGATCAGGCCGACGATCGAGCGTACCCGCAGCGGCACGGCATTGTTGCCCGGCATTTGCAGCACGTCGTAGTAGAACTCGTCGGTTTCGTCCCACAGGCCGAAGCGAGTTTCGCCCATCTGGCTGATGGCTTCGGCGATCAGCAGAAAATGCTCGAAGAATTTGGTTGCGGTGTCTTCGTAGACATGGTCGACCGTCGCCAGCTCCAAGGCGACTCGCATCAGGTTCAGCGTGTACATCGCCATCCAGGCGGTCGCATCGGCCTGGTTGATGTAGCCGCCTGTCGGCAGCGGTTGGCTGCGGTCGAAAATGCTGATGTTGTCGAGGCCGAGAAACCCACCCTGAAAGATGTTGCGGCCGTCGGCGTCTTTGCGGTTCACCCACCAGGTGAAATTCAGCATCAGCTTGTGAAAGACGCGCTTCAAAAATGCCTGGTCGCCGTGGCCGCGCGCCACCCGGTCGATTTCATAGACGCGCCAGGCCGCCCAGGCGTGCACCGGCGGGTTGACGTCGCCGAACTGCCATTCGAAGGCCGGCAACTGCCCATTCGGATGCATGTACCATTCGCGCGTCAGCAAGATCAGCTGGTCTTTGGCGAAATCGGGATCGACCTGGGCCAGCACGACACAATGAAACGCCAAGTCCCACGAGGCGTACCAGGGATACTCCCATTTATCCGGCATCGAGATGACGTCGGAATTGTAGAGGTGGTGCCAATCGATGTTGCGGCCTTCGAGCCGCGATGCCGGCGGTATCGGGTTGCCGGGATCGCCGCGCAGCCACTGCCGCACGTCAAAGAAATAATACTGCTTCGACCACAGCATGCCGGCGAACGCCTGTCGTTGGACGAGGCGGGCATCGGCATCGTGGATGCCGGCTTGCAGCACGTCGTAGAACTCGTCGGCTTCGGCGCGGCGGCGCTGCATGATCGCAGCAAAATCGGCGAAGCCGCCGCCACCCCGGCTGAACCTGACCTGGACGCTGACGTCGCCGCCAGCCGGTACCGTAAAGCGGTAATGGGCCCCGACTTTTGTGCCGCACCTCTCCGGGTTCACCGCCAGGGTATCGCCGCCGACGATGTAGTCGTTGATCCCGTCCTTGGGATAGCCGTACCGCTCGAGGCCCCACAGCCGGTATCCGTTGCTGTCGTTGTCGCAGAACAGCAGTTCCGGTGCGCCGTTGCAGGCCAGATGCATCGTGCCGAGATTGTGATGGTCGGCGATGACTGCGGCCTCGCCGTCGGCCGCCAGACGCGGCCTCGTGATATCCGGGCACCAGCTCCAGATATTGCGCGCCCATAGCTGCGGAATGAGGCGTAGCGGCGCTGTTTCGGGGCCGCGATTATGCGCGGTCACTTGCAGCAGGATGTCGTCTGTGTCGGCCTTGGCGTACTCGATCACGACATCGAAATAGCGGTTCTCGGCGAAGACGCCGGTGTCGATCAGCTCGAATTCCGGGTCTTGCGTCGAGCGGCGGCGGTTTTCATCGAGCAGCGCCGTATAGGGAAAAGCGCGCTGCGGATAGCGGTACAGCATCCGCATATACGAGTGCGTCGGGGTGCCGTCGACGTAATAGTAGATTTCCTTCACGTCCTCGCCGTGATTGCCTTCGGCATTGGTCAGGCCGAACAGCCGTTCCTTGAGGATCGGGTCGCTTTCGTTCCACAGCGCGACGCCGAGACACAGAAACAGATGTTCGTCGCCAAACCCGCCGATGCCGTCTTCGCCCCAGCGATACGCACGGCTGCGGGCGTGATCGTGCGGCAGATAGTCCCAGGCGTTGCCATACGCGCTGTAATCTTCGCGCACCGTGCCCCACTGCCGGTCGCTGACATACGGACCCCAGCGCCGCCATGCCGCGCCGTCGCGGGTTTCATCGAGCCGGCGGCCTTCGGCCGTATGCCCAACTCCCATATGCCCAACTCCAATATGTTCGACGCCGCTATGGCCCGCGGCCGAACCGCTGCCGCGTTGGTCCATTGCCATTACGCTGCTGCGCCGAGGCGCCCGACGGCCTCCGGCTCCTCGTCGATTTGCAATGCATCGTTGAATTTGTTGAAGAACCCGCACAGCGTTATGCGTAGCGTCAGTTCAACGATCTGCGCCTCGCTGAAATGCTGCCGCAGCCGGTTAAAAATTTCGTCCGGCAGGCGGTTCGGCCGTTCCCAGGCGGCGATAGCGAACTCGACCACGAGCTTGTCCAGTTCACCCAGTTCCGGATGGTCGCGATACTCCAGCAGCCGGTCGGCGCCGGCGGCCGACACGCCTTCGATCGCCAGAAACGGCTTGTGATGCGTCACGCAGTAATCGCAGGCATTGAGTTGCGATACCGTGACGATCGCCAGTTCGAGGGCGCGCTTGGGCAGCGTCTTGGCAGCACGCAATTCCATCAGCAGCGGCATCAGGTGGCGCAATGCCGCCGGAACATGGGCGAAGGCGGCGACCTGATTGCCGAAAGGGCCGTAGCTGTCGGCGAATTCGCGGTAGATCGCAGCCAGATCGTCGGGCAACTCAGCCGCCGTAATGCTTCGCACCCGTGCCATTTCCGCCCCCTATGTTGCGGCAACCCTCTTGTGCCTTATCGCGATCGTCAAGCCTCGGCTTATTCGCGTGGGCGGACCTGGACCCGGCACATTAATGCCGGTATCGCTAGCACCGGCTTTTTTGAGGGTGCTGTCTGGCTGATGAGGGCTTGGATCGCCGGCCTGTGGCTGATCGTCGTGGCGTTGATTGCGCCACCGCTATACGCGGAAGATACGACGGCGGCGGCAGTCGAGCGCCTGACCGCGGGTCTCACGGCGGCCGAGGCGCATGACGGCAAGACCAGCCCGGCTTTGTTGCCGGCGCTCGCCGCATTGGCGCATGCCGAATGGCGCGCAGGCGCGCTGGCGGATGCGACGGCATCACGGCGGCGGGCGCTGAAAATCACGATCGCGGCCTTTGGCTGTGGCTCCGCCGAAGTGGCAGAGGCGATGGCGGCGGTCGCCGATGTGGAAATTGATCGCCGCCGCTATCTCGACGCCGAACCGTTATTGACGATCGCCACAAGGATGCTTGCGGCGCGCGCCGGCAACGACGCAGCCGGTCTCGCTCGAATGTTCGCGGGGCTGAGTCGCATCGCGCTGGCGCGCGGCGACACCGGCGCGGCGAAAATTTGGGCCGACCGCGCGGTCGACATTGCACGTCGCACCGCGTCGCCGGGCTCCGCCGAGCCGTTGCGGATGCTCGGTGCGGTGCAGATCGCGGCCGGCCGTTTCGATGCTGCGGAGAACGTGCTGACCGAGGCGTTGACGCAGGACCGTCGTGTCAGCGGCGCCAGCAGTGACGACACTGCGCGCAGCCTGTCGCAACTGGCGCATCTGTATTTCCGCCAGGGCAAGGTCAATGACGCGCTGCCCCTGATCGAACAGGCGACGGCGATCGATCAGCGCCACCTCGGCGCGGTGCACCCGTTTATTGCCGACGATCTGTACGACCTCGGTCTTGCCTACGCCGCGTTGAAGCGCAACGACGCCGCGCGCAACGCCTTCAGCAAGGCGGTGTCGCTGCTTGAACAAGGCGACAGCAAGGAGACACCGCGGATCGCCTATGCCCAGACGCAGCTCAGCAACATCTATCGCGCCGAGGGCAATACGGCCGCGGCCGACGCGGCTTTCAAGAATGCGCGCCGCATTCTCAACAACGCCGAATCGGAGGAGCACCGGCGCGAACGCCGTGTTTAGCCCCGTTGCTAAAAAACCCGATGCAGCAGGCATCTGCTAGGATGCGGCCGCCATGCCAGATGATGTTGTCCTTGTAACACCGCGGTTTGCCGGGCTGGTCCGGGTCGCCGCGATGTTTACCCCGGGCAGTTTCGCCTTTGTCATGGCGACGGGGATCGTGTCGATCGCGGCCGCGTCGGTCGGGCTGGGCGGCATCGCGCGGGTTTTGTTCGCGATCAACCTCGTGGCATTTCCCGGCTTGTGGTTGCTTCTGCTGGTGCGGTTGTGCCGCCGTCCGGCCGGGCTGTTAGCGGATTTCGCCGACGACCGCCGCGGCCCCGGCCTGTTGACCATCGTCGCTGGAACCTGCGTCATGGGCAGCCAGATCGCGCTTTTGACCACCGACCTGGCGCTTGTACCGCCATTATGGATCGCCGCGGGGTTGCTGTGGCTCGGGCTGATCTACGGTCTCTTTGCGGCGATGACGATCCGGCCGGAAAAATTGCCGCTGGACGACGGGTTGAGCGGCGGCTGGCTCTTGATCGTCGTGGCGACCGAGGCGCTGGCGATCCTTGGAACTCATGCTGCGCGGGCCTGGAGTCTGGCCGATCCCGTTCTGCTGATCAGCGTCGGGCTGTTTCTCATCGGCAGCTTTTTCTATCTGATCCTGCTGACGCTGATCCTGTACCGCTGGCTGTTCATGCCGTTCGCACACCAGCATTTCACCCCGTCCTATTGGATCAACATGGGTGCAGCGGCGATCTCGACATTGGCCGGGGCCAAGCTGCTGCAAGCGATTGCGGCTGATCCGGTGCTCGCGCCGGTGCGCGACGTACTGTTTACCGAGACGCTGCTGCTATGGGCGTTGGCGACCTGGTGGATACCGCTGCTGATATTGTTGACCTTGTGGCGGCATCGCACGATGCCGCTCGGCTACCGTCTCGAAAACTGGTCGATCGTCTTTCCGCTCGGCATGTACACGGCGGCGAGTTGGGCATTCGCGCAGGAAATTGGGCTGCCGGCGCTGACGATGGTGCCGCGCGTTTTCGTGTGGGTCGCGATCGCCGCGTGGTGTGCCACCTTTACCGGCATGGTTCGCCATTTCTGGCGATTGCGATGAGCATCGCGGCATCGGCAGTCTTATATCAAGCAGGCAGCGTCAGGTAGGTTGGAGGAGACGGAAATGACCGGTTGCATCGTCGGTTGGGCGCACAGCAAGTTCGGCAAGCATGACGGGCGCGATGTCGAATCGCTGATTACCGAAGTCGCGCAAGGCGCTTTGGCTGATGCCGGCATCGCCGCCGCCGATGTCGACGCGGTGTTTCTCGGCACGATGAATGGCGGCTTTGTAAAGCAAGAATTTCCGGCGTCCCTGGTGTTCCAGGCCGACCCGGCCTTCCGCTTCAAACCGGCGACACGCGTCGAGAATGCCTGCGCCACCGGCTCGGCCGCGATCCATATGGGGCTCAACACGATCGCCGCCGGCAAGGGACGGATCGTGCTGGTGGTCGGCGTCGAGAAGATGACCGAAGTGTCGGGGGCTGAGGTCAACGACCTGCTGCTGCGCGCCTCCTACCGCAAGGAGGAAGACCAGATCGAAGGCGGCTTCGCCGGGATTTTCGGACAGATCGCGCAGAAATATTTTCAGCGTTACGGCGACCAGTCTGACGCCCTGGCGCGCATCGCCGCCAAGAACCACAAGAACGGCGTCGCGAACCCGCTGGCGCAGATGCGCCGCGACCTCGGCTATGAATTCTGCCGCACGATCTCCGATAAGAACCCGCTTGTGGCGGGGCCGCTGAAACGTACCGATTGCTCGCTGGTGTCGGACGGCGCCGCGGCGGTGGTGCTCGCCGACACCCAGACCGCGTTGTCGTTCGGCAAGGCCGTGGCGTTCCGCGCCGCCGAGCAGGTCAACGACTTCCTGCCGATGAGCCGCCGCGACATTCTGGCGTTCGACGGGCCGGCGCTGGCCTGGAAAAAGGCGCTGGGTGCCGCACGGCTCAACCTCGACGACCTCGACCTCGTCGAGACGCATGATTGTTTCACGATCGCCGAACTGATCGAGTACGAGGCGATGGGGCTGACGCCGCAGGGCGAAGGCGCCCGCGCCATCCTCGAAGGCTGGACCGAAAAGGACGGCAGATTGCCGATCAACCCGTCGGGCGGCCTCAAATCCAAAGGTCACCCGGTCGGCGCCACCGGCGTGTCGATGCACGTCCTGGCTTCGATGCAGGTGACCGGTGCGGCTGGCGATATGCAGATTCCGGGTGCAAAGCTGGCCGGGGTGATGAACATGGGCGGCGCCGCGGTGGCGAATTTCGTCAGCATCCTCGAACCGTTGCGGATGTAGGGGCGGCAGGTCTCCCCCGATCCCGCACCTGTTCTGAAAGGCTGCTGATATGGCGAAGTTCCGTGCGCTCGTTCTGCACGACGAGGGCGGCAAGATCGTGCCGCGCCTCGATAGCGTCGACGGGGCGCAGTTGCCGGCCGGCGATGTCACGGTTGCCGTCGAGTATTCGACGCTGAACTACAAGGACGGGATGATCGTCCGCGGGCTGGGCCGTCTCGTGCGGCAATACCCGCATGTGCCGGGGATCGATTTCGCCGGCACCGTCGAGCAATCGCAATCCCCGGAATTCAAACCGGGCGACCGTGTCGTGCTGACCGGCTGGCGGGTCGGCGAGATACAGTGGGGCGGGTATGCCGAGCGGGCGCGGGTCAAGGCCGATATGCTGGTGCACCTGCCCGAGGGGTTGAGTACCCGGCAGGCGATGGCGGTCGGCACCGCCGGGTTTACCGCGATGCTGGCGGTCATGGCGCTGGAGCGGCACGGTCTGCCGGCGGGCGGCGACGTGCTGGTTACCGGAGCGGCTGGGGGCGTCGGCAGTGTGGCGCTCGCGCTGTTGTCGTCACTCGGTCATCGCCCGTTCGCAGCGACCGGGCGGCCGGAATTGCGCGGCTACCTGACCGGGCTGGGCGCTGTCGACTTGGTCGAGCGCGCGGCGCTTGCCGCAAAGCCGGCGCGGCCGCTCGACCGCGAGCGCTGGGACGGCGCGATCGATGCGGTCGGGGGCGATACGCTCGCCACAATCCTGACGCAGCTCAAATACCGCGCCAGCGTTGCCGCCTGCGGCCTTGCCGGCGGCAGCGACGTGCCGACCAGCGTCCTCCCGTTTCTTCTGCGTGGCGTCAATCTGCTCGGCATCGACTCGGTCATGTGCCCGCACGATCTGCGGCTTGAGGCATGGGGCCGCATCGCGCGCGACCTGCCGCTCGATCGCCTCGAACAGATCACCCAAGACATCGCGCTGGCGCAGGTGCCGGAGGTTGCCGGGCGCATCCTCAAAGGCGAGGTGCAGGGTCGACTGGTGGTAAATCTCGCGACGTAACCCGTCCCCAAGGGGACAATTTGCTCTTAGCCGGCGTTAGGCTCGTAACCGGCAAAGGTGCGAGCCATGCAAAAAGGCCAGATTAAAACCCGCGACATCACCGCAGCACAGCGGGGACAGATTGTTCAACGGGTCCTGGTCGATGGCTGGAGCGCCGCGCAGGCCGCGGCGACATCCGGGGTTTCGGAGCGGGAGGTGGCGCGCTGGGTCGCAGCCTATCGGCGATACGGCATGGCGAGCCTGCGCAATCCATCGCGTGTCACGCGCCTAGCGGATTTCATCCGAGTATCGGGCTTTATGCGAGTATCGGGTTGGGCGCAGCATTCCTGCGATGAAATGATCCGCATGCTTGAGCTGTTGCGGCATGAATTGCGGTCGCGGACCGGCGTTGCCGCCCTGCCGAAACCGCGCGGCAGCGACGACGCACGCCACCGCCGCTGACGCGGCGACGGGGATCGGCCGGCGACGGAGAATCGACAGCGTAATTACGCCATAGTTCTGCATTAACAGGCTCCCTCAGGTCCCGGCGAGGGTGCTGTCGGGGGTGGGGGAATGCGGGACGATGTTATTGCGCGGCGCGCGCTGTTGGCGCTCGCCGCGGGCGTCATTCTGGCTGGGGGGCTGGGTGGCGCTGCCGAGGCGCGGTCTGCTCGTAAATCCGGTCTGCATCGGCATGCGCCGCGGCACCGGCGCATGCCGATGCATGTGCCGAAGCCGCTGCACACGGTTGCGGTCGATCCGGGCCATGGTGGGCCTGATCCGGGGGCGATCAGCCCGCACCACGTCTACGAAAAGAACATCACACTGCCCGTCGCGCGAGAACTGGCGCGACAACTTGAGGCGAGCGGCCGCTACCGCGCGGTTCTGACGCGACATGGCGACACGTTTGTCCCGCTGCGCAAACGGGTGGAGCGGGCCAGAGCGAAACATGCCGATCTGCTGCTGTCGCTGCATGCCGACATGTTGCCCGACGCCACGGTGCGCGGCTTGTCGGTCTATACGCTATCTGAGGAAGCCTCCGACCATGAGGCGGCGGCGCTGGCGGCGCGTGAAAACAAGGACGATTTCGTGTCGGGCGTGCACTTGTCGCGGCAGCCGCGGGTCATCGGCGCCATCCTGCTCGATCTGGCGCAGCGGCAGACCAACAACGCCTCGCAGATGCTGGCACATGCGATCGTCGAGGATATGGGGCATGCGGTGCCGTTGCTCGATACGCCGCACCGTTCCGCGGGCTTTGCCGTCCTGACCGCACCCGACATGCCATCGGCTCTGGTTGAGCTTGGCTGTCTGTCAAATCCCGATGACGAACGCCTGTTGCAGCAGCATGCCTATCAGCGCCGCATCGCCACCGCGCTGATGCGTTCGATCGACGATTTTTTTGCGGCGCGGCTTACCACCTGACGAATTGCCGAGAGTCACCGTCAGCCAAGTTAAGACAGCGGCGGCGAGGTCGGATCAGTGGGGGGTGGCCGACAACGCAGCGTGCTCGGTTCTCCCGTTGCATCCCGTTGACCCGCGTTAAATACTGAACCATATGGTTCAGTATACTAAAGCCCGCCTCGATGCTTCGTTCGCCGCGCTCTCGGACCCCACCCGCCGCGGCGTTCTGGAGCAGCTTGGATGTGCGGACGCTTCGATTACGGACCTTGCTGAAAAATTTCACATGACCCTCACGGGCATGAAGAAGCATGTCAGCGTGTTGGAAGAGGCAGGGCTCGTCACCACGGAGAAGGTCGGGCGCGTGCGGACCTGCAAGCTCGGCCTACACGGGCTGGGGGACGAAGCGGCATGGATCGAGAGGTACCGCCAGCTCTGGGACGCACGCTTCGACGAGTTGGACAATGTTGTCGAGGAACTGAAACGGAAGGAGCAGCCCGGTGAACCCAACAGGAGAGAGTAACCCCGCCCCCATGAAGAACCGCACGACGGTGGAACGGAAGTCGGAGCGCGAGCTCGTCGTTACGCGAACCTTTAACGGCCCGGCGCGGCTCGTGTTCGAGGCATGGACCAAGCCCGAGCTGCTCAAGCGGTGGTGGGCACCGAAATCGACTGGCGTGTCCCTGCTTTCCTGCGAAGCGGATGTTCGTGTCGGGGGCCGGTACCGTTTGGAGTTCGGCCACGGTGCCTCAAAGCCTATGGCATTTTTCGGCAGGTACATCGAAGTGACGCCGCACTCGCGCCTCGTCTGGACTAATGACGAAAGTGATGACGGCGCCATCACCACGGTGACCTTTGAGGAAAACGATGGCAAGACGCTGCTGGTGATGCACGAACTCTATCCCTCGACGGAAGCTCTCGACCGTGCCATCGCCGGGATGGAAGGTGGGATGCCCGAGACCTTCGAGCAGCTCGACGAGCTTCTCATTACCCTGGGCGCGAGCATGGGACGGTCATAAAATCGGCAATCTCGCGCTCAATAGATCAAACCTCCGGTCTCGCCGCAGCCTTCATCAACTCACGACGAGTCTCGACACGCCCTTAGACGAGGGAGCGGGCCGGGTTTGGCCCGATCAGCTACGAACGCCAAGTCTAACGCCGGCTGACGAATCCGTGATATGGCCGGTGGTAGCCCGGCGCGCACCGGGGACGCAATCTGAGGCATGGCGGTTGCACCAGCGTGCCGCGGCAGGGAAATTCGCAGAAGGGAGATCGAGGGTGAGACTTGTTGACACAAAGCGTGCAGGAAATGCCGCGGATGCAGCGGAGTGGCAGGCGCGGGTCGATCTGGCGGCGGCGCATCGCCTGGCGGTAAGCCACGGTTTAAGCGAAGGAATTTTCAACCACTTCACGCTTGCGGTGCCAGGTAGGAGTGATCGCTATTACCAGATCCCGTTCGGGCTGCACTGGTCGGAAGTGACCGCAAGTTGCCTGATGGAAGTCGGCTATGACGGCGCCGTGCTGAGCGGCGAAGGCGAGGTTGAGCGTTCCGCCTTCTGCATTCATGCGCCGATCCACCGACTTGTGCCGAAACATGCCTGTGTCCTGCACACCCATATGCCGTTTGCCGGAGCATTGGCGCGCTTGGATGAGCCACGTCTGGCGGCGCTCGGGCAGACCGAGATCGGTTTTCTCGACACGATCGCGTACGACGACGAATACACCGGCTTGGCGCTCGATCCAGCGGAAGGCGAGCGGCTGGCGGGCATCCTCGGGCCAGACCGCTCGGTCATGCTGATGGCCAATCACGGCGTCCTGGCTTGCGGCGCGAACGTCGCGGAGGCTTACGACCGCCTCTATTACTTCGAGCGGGCCTGTCAGGCGCAGGTTTACGCGATGTGGACCGGCCGCCCACTCAAGGAAGTGCCGCAGCACGTTGTGGCGCGGACCTTACGGCAATACGCCAACTCGCCGGTTTACGGCGGCAAGCCCCCCTACGAGCACCATTTCGCGGCGCTGAAGCGGTTGCTCGACCGTAGCGAGCCGGATTACGCGGACTGACCCTGCGGCGCGCCTCCGCGCCGGTTGCGCGGGCCTCGCGAAAGCGACACAATGTCGCCGTTCGCAAACAACTTGTCCGCAAGCTGTGCGGCGGCCCGCAACGAGTTGGAGCGAGCCTTGCAAAGAGCCTTGCCGGGAGCTTCGCCAGACGACGCCACGGTTACTCGCGTCGCGGTGGTGATGGGCGTCTCGGGGTCGGGCAAGACGACGGTCGGCCGCGCCCTGGCGGCGCGGCTCGGCTGGAATTTTCAGGAAGGAGACGCGCTGCATCCGCCGGAGAATGTCGCGAAAATGCGGGCCGGGCATCCGCTCGATGACAACGACCGCGCGCCCTGGCTCGCCGCGGTCGCGGCGCGGATCGATGCGTGGCGCTGCGCTGGCGATTGCGGCGTCATTACCTGTTCGGCGCTAAAGCGCCGATATCGCGATGTCATTGTTGGTAACCGGACTGACGTGAGGTTGGTATTTCTGGAAGGCTCCCACGAATTGCTGGCGGGCCGTCTGGCGGGGCGGCACGGGCATTTCATGCCGGCGGACCTGCTCGACAGCCAGTTCGCGACGCTGGAGCCGCCGGGGCCGGACGAAAACGCCGTCGCTGTCACGGTAGAGACACCGGTCGCGACGATTGTCGAGCAGATCGCCGCGGCCCTGGCGCAAGTCGGCACCATCGCCGGGTAGAGACGTTGAGGTTCGGTAGTCGAGAAAATTGGGACGTTGAAATTGCCGGTAACGGTGACAGGTAACGAGGTGCCGGGTCGATCGCGAGCCGGCTTGCCCGCAGGAAGGTGACGAGAATGACCAATCCGCTGAAGACGCTTCAGGAATACGGGCAGTCGGTGTGGCTCGACTTTGTCAGCCGGGATTTGCTGCGCAGCGGCGACCTGACCCGGATGATCGCCGATGACGGGTTGCGCGGCGTCACCTCGAACCCGTCGATCTTCGAGAAGGCGATCGGCCACGGCGACGATTACGACCAGCTGATCGCCGAACTCGAGGCGAAAGGCGATCTCGACCCCGGCGCCTTGTTCGAGGATCTGGCGATCCATGATATCCGCGAAGGCGCTGACGCGCTGCGCCTGGTCTACGATCAGACGCAAAAGCATGACGGCTATATCTCGATCGAGGTGTCGCCCTACCTCGCGATGAAGACCGGCGAGACGATCGAGGAAGGGCGCCGCCTGTGGCGCAATGTCGGGCGCCCGAACCTGATGGTGAAGGTGCCGGCGACCAGGCCGGGCCTGCCGGCGATCCGGGCGCTGATCGGCGACGGCATCAATGTCAACATCACGCTGCTGTTTTCGCAGCAGGTCTACGCCGAGGTCGCCGACGCCTATATTTCGGGCCTTGAGGATTATGTCGCGAAGGGCGGCGACCCGAACCATGTCGCGAGCGTCGCCAGCTTTTTTGTCAGCCGCATCGATACGCTGGTCGACGAGGCGATCGACAAGCGCATCGCCGCCGCCGGCGGCCCTGCAGAAAAGCAGGCGCTGGCTGCGCTGAAAGGCAAGGTGGCGATCGCCAACGCCAAACTCGCCTACCGCTTGTACCAGCAGATTTTCACCAATGAGCGCTGGCAGCGCCTCGCGCAGCAAGGGGCGCAGACGCAGCGTCTCCTATGGGCCAGCACCGGTACCAAAAACAAGGATTACAGCGACGTCCTCTATGTCGAGGAGTTGATCGGAGCGCCGACCGTCAACACGATGCCGCCGGCCACGATGGACGCGTTCCGCGACCACGGCAAAGCGCGCAACAGCATCGAAGAGAACGTCGCGGGTGCCGAGGCGACGCTGAAAGGGCTGGCGGATGCCGGCGTCTCACTCGACGAAATAACCGCGAAGTTGGTTGCTGACGGCGTACGGCTGTTTGCCGACGCGGCCGACCAGCTTTACGCCTCGGTGCAGAAGAAACGGCGCGCCGTGCTCGGCAGCAAGCTCAACCCGATGAGCTGCAAATTGCCGAAGGACCTCGACGACGCGGTCAAGGCCGCGCTGGAGGATTGGCGCAAGGAAGGCAAGGTTCGCCGGTTGTGGGACAGCGACGCGACGTTGTGGGCCAATACCGACGAGGCGAAATGGACCGGCTGGCTCACAGTGGTCGATGAGCAGATCAAGGCGAAATCGCATCTCGATGCGTTTGCCGCGGATGTGAAGGCCGCCGGGTTTACCGATGTGCTGCTGCTCGGCATGGGCGGCTCCAGCCTCGGCCCCGAGGTGCTGGCGCTGAGCTTCGGCAACAAACCGGGCTTTCCGAAATTGCAGGTGGTCGATTCGACCGACCCGGCGCAGATCAAGCGGCTGGAGAAATCGGTCAACCTGAAGACGACGCTGTTTTTCGTGTCAAGCAAGTCGGGCAGCACGCTCGAACCCAATATCTTCAAGCAATATTTCTTTGACCGGGTCAAAGCCGAGCTTGGCGAGGCCGAGGCGGCAAAGCATTTCGTCGCGATTACCGATCCGGGTTCGCAGGTTGAAAAGCTGGCGCGCGGCGAAGGTTTCCGCGGCGTCTATCACGGCGTGCCGACGATCGGCGGGCGCTATTCCGTGCTGTCCGATTTCGGCATGATCCCAGCCGCTGCGCTCGGCATCGATACGGGCGATTTCCTCGAACGGACGGCCGAGATGGCGCGCTCGTGCGCGGCCAGCGCGCCGCCGGTCGAAAATCCCGGTGTGATCCTCGGCGCGATCATGGGCGCCGGGGCGCGGATGGGGCGCGACAAGCTGACGATCATTTCCTCGCCCGGCATTGCCTCGCTCGGCGCGTGGCTGGAACAGCTATTGGCTGAATCGACCGGCAAGCTCGGGCGCGGCATCGTGCCGGTCGATGCCGAGCCCATTGGGGTGCCCGCGGTTTACGGCAATGACCGGGTCTTTGCCTATCTGCGGCTTGCCTCCGAGCAGGATAGCGAACATGAAACCGCGGTCGCGGCGCTTGAAGCTGCGGGCCAGCCGGTTGTGCGCATTACCGTGTCCGACGCGATGCAGATCGGGCAGGAATTTTATCGCTGGGAAATGGCAACCGCCGTGGCCGGCTCGATCATCGGCATCAACCCGTTCGACCAGCCCGATGTCGAGGCGCAAAAGATCAAGACGCGCGAACTGACCAGTGCTTATGAGAAATCCGGCAAACTGCCGGCCGAGGCGCCGTTCTTCAGCGAAAACGGCATTTCGCTGTTTGCGAATGACCGGAATGCGGCGGCGCTGAAAGGCGGGACCAGCCTTGTCGGGGTGCTGAAGGCGCTATTCGGGCAAGTGAAGGCCGGCGATTACGTCGCGCTGCTCGCCTATATCGAGCGCAATGCCGCCGACACCGAGGCGTTGCAGCGCATGCGCCGGATGATCCGCGACCAGACGCACGCCGCGACCTGCCTCGGTTTTGGCCCACGCTTTCTGCATTCGACCGGGCAAGCGTATAAAGGCGGCCCGAACAGCGGCGTCGTATTGCAGATCACTTGCGACGATGCCGCAGATCTCGCGGTGCCGGGCCAGTCCTACACGTTCGGAATCGTCAAGGCGGCGCAGGCGCGCGGCGATTTCGACGTGCTTGGCGAGCGTGGCCGGCGATTGTTGCGTATCCACCTGCCGGCCGATCTTGAGGCCGGCCTCAAGGCGCTCGGCCACGCGATCGAACAGGCGTTACAGCACTAGCGGCTTCCCGGCCACCCATTCGACGGAGAACACACATGCAGCTTGGAATGATCGGCCTCGGCCGGATGGGCGGCAACATCGTGCGGCGTTTGATGAAGGCGGGGCATCATTGCGTCGTCTACGACAAGAGCACCGATGCGGTTCAGGGGCTTGCCGGTGAAGGCGCGACGGCCAGCCAGGACCTCGCCGATTTTGTCCGCAAGCTCGAAAAGCCGCGGGCAGTTTGGGTCATGCTGCCGGCCGGCAAGATCACCCATGAGACGATTGTCGAGCTGTCCGGTCTGCTCGAAAAGGGCGACGTGCTGATCGACGGCGGCAACTCGTTCTTCCAGGACGACGTCAAGCACGCCGAAATGCTGAACGCCAAGGGGCTGCATTACCTCGATGTCGGCACCAGCGGCGGCATCTGGGGGCTGGAGCGCGGCTATTGCATGATGATCGGCGGCGACAAGGTCGCGGCTGAGCGGCTCGACCCGATCCTCAGCGCATTGGCGCCGGGCAAAGGCACGATCGACGAAACCCCCGGCCGTGAAGGGCGCGACCCTCGGGTCGAGCAGGGCTATTTGTATTGCGGCCCGGCCGGCGCCGGCCATTTTGTCAAGATGGTCCATAACGGCATCGAATACGGGATGATGCAGGCCTTTGCCGAGGGCTTCGACATCCTCAAAAACGTCAATACGAAAGCGGTGCCGGAAAACCGCCGCTACGATCTCAACCTGCCCGATATTGCCGAAGTCTGGCGCCGCGGCAGCGTCGTTTCGTCGTGGCTGCTCGACCTCAGCGCGATCGCGCTGGCGGAAGACGCCGAGCTCAGCGAATTCACCGGTCGCGTTGACGATTCCGGCGAGGGCCGCTGGACCATCATGGCGGCGATCGAGCAGGCGGTACCGGCAGAGGTATTGTCGGCGGCGCTTTACACTCGGTTCCGCTCGCGGCAGGACCACACTTTCGCCGAACGCATCCTGTCGGCGATGCGCAAACAGTTCGGTGGCCACCAGGAAGCTCCGAAAGCCTGAGCGCGGAGGTCTCGCGATGAACGACGTTGCCAGCCCGGCAAAACCGGGCGCGCAGGTGCGCGACAGCGCCGCGCCACCTTGCACGATGGTGATCTTCGGCACGGCCGGTGATCTGACCAAGCGGCTGTTGATGCCGGCGCTCTACAACCTTTCCAAGGCGGGGCGGCTGTCGGAGCATTTCGCGTTGGTCGGTGTCGATCGCTCAAAGCGCTCGATCCAGGCTTTTCGCGACGATCTGGCCGAAGGGGTCAAGAAGTTTGTTTCCGATACCGGCGGCTCGGAAAGCGGGACCGGCGAGAAGTTCAATGCCAAGGCCTGGGATTTCATCGCCAAGCGCATGCATCTGGTTGATGGCGACGTGACCAAGAAGGAGACCTACAAGGCCCTCGAAAAACGCCTTGCAGAAGCCGAAAAGGCACATCAGACGCAGGGCAATGTCCTGTTCTACCTGGCGATGGCGCCGGCGCTGTTCGGCCCGATCGTCGAGTCGCTGGCGGCCGAGGGGCTGACCAAGCAGGAAAACGGCAGCTGGCGCCGGGTCATCATCGAAAAGCCGTTCGGACACGATCTGCCGTCGGCGAAAGCGCTCAACGAACGCATCCGCAAGGTCGTCGACGAATCGCAGATCTATCGGATGGACCATTTTCTCGGCAAGGAAACGGTCCAGAACATCATGGTGCTGCGCTTTGCCAACGGCATTTTCGAGCCGCTGTGGAGCCGCGACCATATCGATCATGTGCAGATCACGGTCGCCGAGACGGTCGGCGTCGAGCGGCGCGCGGCGTTTTACGAGGCAACCGGCGCGATGCGCGACATGGTGCCGAACCATGTGTTTCAGCTTCTCAGCCTGACCGCGATGGAGCCGCCCAATTCGTTCGCCGCCGATGCGGTGCGCACTGAAAAAACCAAGGTGCTCGACGCGATCGTGCCGTTCGGCGACGACGATCTGCGCCGCAATGTCGTGCGCGGCCAGTATGCTGCTGGTATCGTGCGCGACCAGCCGGTTTCGTCGTATCGCGAATCAGACGGCGTCGCGCAGGACAGCATGACGGAGACCTATGTCGCAATGCGCCTCGCCGTGGATAACTGGCGGTGGGCCGGTGTGCCGTTTTACCTGCGCACCGGCAAATCGCTGGCGCGGCGCACCAGCGAAATTGCCATCCAATTCAAGCATGTGCCATTTGCGCTGTTCCGCGACACATCGGTGGAAAACCTTTCGCCCAATGTGCTGGCGATGCAGATTCAGCCCGATGAAGGCATCTCGCTCGAATTCGGCGCCAAGCGGCCGGGCACCGAGATTACGCTCGGCGGCGTCAAGATGAGTTTCCGCTACAGCGATTATTTCAAATCGTCTCCCGCCACCGGGTACGAGACGCTGGTTTATGATTGCATGATCGGCGACGCGACCCTGTTTCAGCGTGCCGACAGTGTCGAATCCGGGTGGTCGGTGGTCGAGCCGATCCTGGAAATGTGGAAGAACGACAAGCAGGCTCCGCTCGATTTCTACGGCGCCGGCAGCGAGGGACCGGACTCGGCGGAGCAGATGCTGTGGCGCAGCGGCCGGCATTGGCGGCCGATCGCCTGATCTTGCCCTGGCCGATGGACAGCCGCTCACCTCGAAAAACGATTGTCGCACCGTCTATTCTGTCGGCTGATTTCGCCAGCCTCGGTGACGAAGTGCGCGCCGTCGAAGCGGCCGGAGCCGATTGGGTGCATGTCGATGTCATGGACGGTCGGTTTGTCCCCAACCTGACGATCGGCCCCGTCGTCGTGGCGGCGGTGCGCAAGGTCACGCAAAAGCCGCTCGACGTGCATTTGATGATGGTCGAGCCGGAACGTTATCTCGACCAGTTCGCCGAGGCCGGCGCCGATCACCTGCTGGTGCATTGTGAGCCGGCGGCCACGATCCACTTGCATCGCACGTTGTCCTATATCCGCGATCTCGGCAAAGTGGCCGGCACGGTGCTGAACCCGGCGACGCCGCTGGTGATGATCGAGCATGTGCTGGAATTGTGCGGAGTCGTCTTGATTATGTCGGTGAACCCAGGGTTCGGCGGCCAGAAATTTATCCCGGCGGTGCTTCCGAAAATCCGCGCATTGCGGGCGATATGCGATGCGCGCGGCCTCGATACGATCATTGAGGTCGATGGCGGTCTCAGCGGCGCGAATGCGTGGCAGGTGATCGAGGCGGGTGCGACCGCGATCGTCGCCGGTTCAGCGGTATTCGGCGCTCCCGATTACGCCGCGGCAATTTCGGCGATCCGCCATTCGAGTCGCCCCGGCGCGGCAGCAGGTGCCGCGTGATGCACGATCGCGACCATCTGAAAAGCCTGGCGGCGCAGCGCGCCGTCGAGTTTGTCGAAAACGGCATGGTTTTGGGGCTGGGCACCGGCTCGACGGCGGCGTTTGTCGTCGAGCATCTCGCCGCCCGCGTGGCGCGCGGCCTGTCGGTCGTGGCGATCCCGACATCCGAGCATACGGCGGAACTGGCGCGGCATCTGCACATTCCGCTGACGAATTTTGCCGCGCATCACCGCCTCGACCTCGCGATCGACGGCGCCGACGAAGTGCAGCGCGGCAGCCTCGCCCTGGTCAAAGGTGGCGGTGGGGCATTGCTGCGAGAAAAGATCGTCGCCGCAGCCAGCGCGCGTTTCATCGTCGTCGTGGACCAGGACAAGCTGGTGGACCGGCTGGGACAGCACATGCCGCTGCCGGTCGAAATCGTGCAGTTCGGCTGGCAGGCGACCATGCTGGCGCTGCAAAATCTTGGGGCAGTGCCGGAATTGCGTCGGGCCGATGCTGGGCCTTTTGTCACCGATGGCGGAAATTACATCGCCGATTGCCATTTCGGCATGATCGATGATCCGGCCCGTTTGGAAAATCTGCTCAACATGACCGTGGGCGTGGTCGACAACGGCTTGTTCGTCGGGCGCGCGTCACAGGTCATCGTCGCAACCGATATCGGCGTCGAAATTTTGGCCGGCAACGAGAGGAACATTCGATGAGGAAAGTCTCGCTGGTCGTCACTGATGTGGACGGCACGCTCGTCACGACCGCCAAGGCGCTGACGCCGCGCGCCATTGCGGCGGTGCAGCGGTTGCATGATAACGGCATTCATTTCTCGATCTGTTCGAGCCGGCCGCCATTCGGGCTTAAGATGATGATCGAGCCGCTGGCGCTGAAATTGCCGTTTGGCGGCTATAACGGCGGGTCGATCGTCGAGCCGGCTGATTTGAGCGTCGTCGAACAGAAACTGATCCCGCCGGCTGCTGCCAAGGAAGCGGTCGAGACGTTTCGGCGGCACGGCGTCGATTGCTGGGTGTTCATCGGCAATGAATGGGTCGTCGCCAATCGTGCCGGCTCGCATGTCGACCATGAAACCCATACGATCCAGACGCCGCCGACCGTGGTGCCGGCCTTTACCGACGCGCACTACACCGCGGTCGGCAAGATCGTCGGGCCGAGCGATGATCACGAACTGGTCAAGCGCTGTGAGACGGAGTTGCGGGGATCGCTCGCCGGCCGCGCCTTTGCGGCGCGCTCCCAGCCCTATTATTGCGATGTGATCCCGCCCGGCATCGACAAGGGCCGCCTTGTGCAGGTGCTGTCGGCACGGCTCGGCGTGCCGCGTGACGAGGTGCTAGTGCTTGGCGATATGGAAAACGATTTCGAATTGTTCGAGGCCGGCGGCTTCGCGGTTGCGATGGGCAACGCCCCCGACCACGTCAAAGCTAAAGCGCAGGCAACGACGTTGTCGAATGAGGAAGACGGCTTCGCCGCCGCGATCGACCGCTACGTTTTCGGCGGTTGAGCCGCGGTCGCACTCGTTTTGTCATTACCGGCGAAGGCCGGTATGACAAAATGGACGGAATCGCTGGATTAACCTGCTGGTTTGGTGCCGACCGCGCAATGCAGCGAATGAGCCATCATCAGGCTTCCGTCGGCGGCGGCCTGATCGCGGGCCGCGCGCCACACTGGTAGCTCTTCGGGATCGAGCAGCGACAGCACATGGTCTTCGCGGTAGCGCCAGATCGGGCTGCCGGGGCGGTCGAGCGTGACCGCAAACGGATAGCGCACGAGATCGGTGAGGCCGGCTCGCCGCATCCGGCGATAAAGGCTGGCGTCTGCGACTCCCGAAGCAGCGACGGATTGTGGTGGCGGCGTGATCTTGCGGCGGATCGCGTCCGGTAAGGCGATATTCCACCATTGCGGCAGATCGATCGCGCGCACGACGACACCGACCCGCCCGCCCGGAGCCGCGACACGTACCATCTCGGCAATCGCGCGGTCGGCGTCGCATTCCTCGATCACCGTGACTGAAAAGACCGCGCCGAACGAGGCATCGGGAAAAGGCAGCGCCTCGGCATTGCCCGGCACAAAGCGGATTTTCCCGGTGAGACCGTCCTCGGCCGCAAGCGCTGCCGCTTCGGCAAGCCAGAACGGATTGGTGTCGAGCGCCGTGATCGGGTTCGTGTCGCCCAGACGGTGCGCCAGTTGCCGGTCAAGCGAGCCGGCGCCGCAGCCAACATCGAGGATCGCCTCGCCGGGTTGTGGCGCGATGTGATCGATGAGCGTGCGGAACATCGCGCGATAGGTCGACATGCTGGCGCGGTCTTCGAGCGCGGCGATGCCGCCGAGATGCCGGCCGCCGAGCGTCACAACCGTGAAATGCTTTGCCAGCTCGGGCAGAGCCGGCGCCCATTGCGACGGGGCCAGAAAAAACGGCAGCAACAGCAGAGCCGGTCCGCTTCCCTCGACGCGATAGTTGAGGCCGGCATGGCTGCCGTTTGCCGAGCCGGGCCGGGGCGTATCGGCCGCGAAACTGCCGAGAAAGCTGGTCATCCGGCTGGTGATCTCGCCGGTATTGTCCCGGACGACGTCCGACCAGCCAAGCGCCTCGTAATTATCAAGGATATAGCGTTGTGCGCCCGGCAACCGCCCGGCGGCGCGAACGGCGACCCCGAAGGTCGGGCCATATTCGCCGGAGATCATCAGCATCCGGTCCGCCACGCCGGCGAATGCCGCCGGATCGAGCCGTACCGGAGCACACAGCACCACGCCACCGACGCGCCCCGGGTGTGCGGTGACAAATTCAGCGAGGTCGGACGGGATCTGGGTTGCGAAATGCGCCCGGCCGATGCCGAGATGGTCGAGCAATGCGACGAGGCGCGAGGCCACGGTGTCGTGTGGGGCGTTGTTCATGTCGCTCGGCTCACGGTCCGATGATGCCGGCATCGCGCAGCGCGGCGATTTCCTGGTCGGGATAGCCGGCATCGCGCAATACCTCGGCGCTGTGCTGGCCGACGCGAGGGGCGATGCGGGGTGCAACCTTCTGCTGCCCGCGGATTTCGAAGGGGCTGTTGATGGTCTTGTAGTCAGCGTCGGTGAACTGCATCAGGTGGCCGGCGGCCCTTACCTGCTCGTCCTCGGCGATATCGCCGGTTTCGGCGACGATGCCGAAGATGATGCCGGCATTATCGAGAATGCCGCGCCATTCCTTCATGTCTTTCTGCGCGAACAGTCCGTCGAGGATCGCGACGAGTTCACGCGCATTGGCGTCGCGCGCCGGCGAGGTCGCAAAGCGTTGCTCGTCGAGGATTGCCGGGCTGCCGAAGCATTCCTTGAATTTTTCCCAGCGCCATTCGTCGGCAGCGACCGACAGCAGCAGCCATTTGCCGTCGCGACACTGGTAATGCACCCGCAATGCGCTCAACGCTTGGGTGCGCGGCGGTTGCGGTACGACATCGTCGCCGCATAGCGACGCCTGCACCGAGCAGCCATTGGCCCATAGTCCATTCGCCAGCAAGGACGAACTGACGTAATTGCCTTTGCCGGTACGCTCGCGCTGGTAAAGCGCCGTCACGATCGCGCCGTAAGTGCCCATCGCCGAGGGATGGTCGCCCATGCCGGGCAACGAGCGGGCCGGCGTTACCTCTTCGCCGGCGCGCACCAGATGCATGAGGCCGGTGCGCGCCCACCATGCCGTCGCGTCAAAACCCGGCTTATTGGCTTCCGGCCCGGTTTCGCCGTAGCCGGTGAACGACGCGTAGATCAGCCGCTCGTTGAGCGGCGCCAAATCCTCATAAGTGATCTTGAGGCGGCCGCGCACCGGCGGCGGATAGTTGGTGATGAACACGTCGGCATCGCGCACCAACCGGTACAGGATGTTGCGCCCGGCATCGGAGCGCAGATCGAGCGCCAGGCTCTTCTTGTTGCGGGCGTCGAGGATAAAGCCGGGATTGAGTGGCCGTTCGGGCAGCGGGATGGCACGGCGGCGATAGGGATCACCGGCACCGGGCGGCTCGATCTTGATCACCTCGGCGCCGAAATCCGACATGACGGTCGCGGCTGCCGGGCCGGCGATGAAACTGGCGCAATCGATGACCTTCAACCCGTCGAAAATGCGTTCCGTCACCTGGGTGTCCCTTCTTGTTTGTTCGCAATGAGGCGGTGAGCGGTGAGAAGGAAAAGGTGACGCAACCATCTCATGCGAACTCATCAAACCGCCAGCCGATAGGTGCTGCCGTCGCGGACGATGTGGCCGGCGGTGGCACCGGAAAAATGCGTACCGATCACCAATACCGGCCGGTCGCACAAGTCGCGCAGCATCCGCTCGCGGGTTTGCTGTCCCTGGTGCGGGTCACTGTCGGCGGCGGACGACCAGTCGGGATGCGCGATCTGGCAAGGGTGGTGCATGAAATCGCCGGTAATCAGCGCTTCCTGGCCCTCGGATTGGATGCTGACGCTGACATGGCCGGGCGTGTGGCCGATCGTCGGGACAAAGCTGATCTCGTCACAGACTTGATGATCGAACTCAACCAGTTCGGCCAGTCCGGCTTCGTGGATCGGCGCGACCGAGTCGGCGAACACCGCCGACATGTCGTCGCGACCATGCTGCTCGCGCCAATGGGCGAACTCGACGCGGCCCATCAGGTAGCGCGCTTGCGGAAACGTCGGCACCCATTTGCCATCCACCAGCATCGTATTCCACCCGACATGATCGACGTGCAGGTGCGTGCACAGCACCGTGTCGATCGATTCGCGCGGAAAGCCGGCGGCTGCCAGATCGCCAAGGAACGGGCCCTGCAGGTTGTTCCAAGTCGGGATGCGGCGGTTCTGCTTGTCGTTGCCGAGGCAGGTATCGACGATGATACGGCGGTTCGGCGTTTCGACGACCAGCGCATGAATGCTCATCTTGAGCCGGCCGCGCTCATCGGCGAAATGCGGCTGCAACCAGCCGATCGGCAGGATTTCGTCATAGGTCGCCTGCGGCAGAATGAACCGACTGCCGCCGGTTACCTCCATCTCGACAATCTTGGTCACGGTGACCTTGCCGATACGCCATTTCTGCATCGCGCGCTCCGCTGTTTTCGCAGCCTATCGCGCCGTCGCCGCAACACGCCACTGCGGATCGATTTCGGCGTCTTAAAAGCTGGATTTGGTATTATCAACCGCTCAAGACATCTATATCCTGTGGCCTAGGCAATAATTTATTTTGGAGCGGAACATGGCTTCAAACCCACAGCGCCATGCGGCCAAGGCGGTTCGTCGGAAACGCGAACTGCAGACGCGTCGCGCAGCGATACCGGTCTCGTTGGCGGCAAAGGTCCAGCATTTCGCAAAATGCCCGGTCTATCGCTGTCTGATCCAGCCGGAGATGTTTGCCACCGGCATTGGTACTGTTTTCCTGGCGCGACGGAGCGGGACCGACGAAGTCGCGATGGCCGCGTTTCTGGTGGACACCTACGCGCTTGGCGTTAAAGACGTCACGTTCGCTATGCTCGACCGGAGCGAGTTCGACGAATATGTCGAGATGGCGAATTTGGCGGCTCCCGTACAGGCGGTGGAACCGGGCTATGCTCGCAAATTGTTGCGGGACGTCGTTGCCTATGCCGCGTCACTCGGGCTGCGCCCGCATCGCGGCTTTATTGCGACTGAATTGCTGTTTGGCGATGTGCGGCCCGAGAACTGTGCCGAGGAATTCAGCTTCGGGCGCAACGGCAAGCCGGTTTATGTGCCAAGCCCGATGGAAAGTTCGATCCAGGTCGAACGTCGGCTGCGGGCAATGGTCGAGCGTCTTGGTCCGAGCGGATTCGATATCGTTCTGCCAATCGGCGCCGATGACGATGTCCCGGATGAAGAGGCCATGCTCTCGCTATTCGACACCGCTTTGATAGCCAACGAAGAATGAATTTGCGTCGGTAACGCCGCCCTATTCAGGAGGCGCAACCCGCACCCAATCACCATCGGTGGTCAGCCGCGCATTGCGCGCGGCGCTGTTGCTGACGATGCGGTCGAGCGTCGCGCCTTCGGCCGCGAGGGCACAGGCGACGGTTTCGTTGGCTGCGTTGTGCCGCACAAAACGAAAGCGCACGGCGCCAAGCCCGCTGTTGCCAGCCTCGATTTTGGCCATCATGCCGATCCAGTCGCCGTGGCGGCGCCCACCATGTCCGGTATGAAACGAAAAGCTGCCGAGACCGTAAAAAATCGGCTTGCCGCGATAAACCTCGACCGGCAGTGAATAATGCGGCCCGTGCCCGATGACGATGTCGGCGCCGGCATCGATTGCCGCATGTGCGATTTCGGTCATGTAGTCGAGCACCTCTTCGCCAAGACCCCAATGGCACGACGCGACGACAATGTCGGCCTGCCGGCGCAACGCCGCGATGTCGTCGGCGAAGCGCTTGAGATAGACCTTGTCAGCCCAAGTCACGACGACTGGCGGCACGCCGGGCCGGTTCATCGGCGGGATTTCCGGGCGGATTTTGTGCGACGGCACCTGATAGGCGGTATGGCCGCGGATCACGGCGATGCCGGCGCCATGCTCGGACGCCTCGTGATTGGTCGGCCAGTAGACCGAGCTGCGCTGCAAAAACCCGATCCGCAATCCGCCGCCGATGACGATCGCCGGTGCCCGTGCCGCGTCGAGATTGGGCCCGGCACCGGCATGGGGGATGCCGATGCGGTCGAGCTGCGCGATCGAGCCGAGGATCGCGGCATTGCCGTAATTGACGTTATTGGCGATGCCGACAGCGGCAATGCCGCCGATCTTGAGCGCCTCGCCTGCCGCGCCAGGATCGGCGAAAAAACCCTCATGCTCGACCGTGTGCCCCTCGGGCGGCTGGTACAGGCAGCATTCGAGATTGGCGAGCACCAAATCGGCCGCTCGCATCTCAGCGCCGACCTGCGCGAACGGTACGCGCGGGTCATCGACATTCATCAGGTTCACATCGCCGACGAGGATTATCGAAGCCATCTGGAATGCCCCCTATGTCGTAAGTACATATGTTAATACTTGCGCATGGAATTCGAATGGGACGACGAGAAGCGACAAGCCAATCTCGTCAAGCACGGTATCGACTTTATCGATGTGATCGGAATTTTTCTGGGCCACGTTCTGGAGACCGAAGATCTTCGGCGCGACTATGGCGAACGGCGGTTTCGGACTTTCGGAGAGATTGATGGCCAAGTCTTTCATGTCGTCTCGACATGGCGCCTCGATCGTCGGCGCATTATCAGCGCCAGGAGGGCGAGAAGAAATGAGCGAAGAGCGTATTACGCGAGTATCGCTGAACCATGCCAAGAGGATGAAAGGCCAGACTGACTGGGCGCGCGTCGAGGCATTGACCGATAAGGACATAGAACGCGCCGTTGCTGACGATCCCGATCAGTCATTCTGGACCGATGAGGACTGGGCCGGAGCGCAGGTCGTGTGGCCACAAGGCAAGGCGCCGGTGACCCTGCGGCTCGACAACGACATTATTGCCTGGTTCAAACAGCAGGGGCGCGGCTATCAGACTCGCATCAATGCCGTGCTGCGTGCTTTTGTCGAGGCGCAGAAAAAACACGGCTGAACCGCACCATCAACTCCTGCGCGGGTGTTCCCCTCGACGCTCGCTTTCGGTTTAATCGCGCCGGCAGATATTGGGGGCAATGCGCGTATGATCGACAAATTCGTCCGTTCGGTGGCTGAGGCGCTGGCGGACATCAAGGACGGCTCGACCGTTCTGATCGCCGGGTTCGCCCAGGTCGGCGAACCGCGCGCCTTGGTCGACGGGTTGATCGAGCAGGGGGCGCGTGAACTGACGGTTGTGCACAACACGGCCGGGCGCGGCCACGAAGGGGTGGCGCGGCTGATCGGCGAGGGCAGGGTGCGCAAGATCGTGTGCAGCTTTGCGCGCAGCCGTGGCTCGGTGCTGTTCGAGGCGGTCTATGCCCGCGGCGAGATCGAACTCGAAATCCTGCCGCAAGGCACTATGGCGGAGCGCATCCGTGCCGCGGCGGCCGGCATTCCGGCCTTCTACACTGCCACCGGCGCCGGCACCAAGCTGGCGGAGGGCAAGGAGGCGCGCGTCTTTAACGGCCGGGAACACATCCTCGAACAGGCGATCTATGGCGATGTCGCGCTGGTCGAGGCGTGGCGCGCCGACCGCTGGGGCAATCTCGTCTATCGCGACGCCGGGCGAAACTTCAACCCGGTCATGGCGTCGGCGGCGGCGCTGACGATCGCGCAGACGCAGCACATCGCCGAACTCGGCGAGCTCTCGCCTGAGTTGATCGCGACACCCGGCATCTATGTCGACAGAATCGTTCACGTCGCGGCCGGCGACCCGCCGCTGAAGCCTCAATAGGAACCGACCGATGACAGAAAATCAGGCGTGGCAGCCGCTCGAACGCGACGCGCTGGCGGCAAGGGTGGCGCAGGACATTCCCGAGGGATGGTCGGTCAATCTCGGCATCGGCATTCCGACACTGGTCGGCAATTATGTGCCGCCCGAGCGTGAAGTCATCTTTCATTCGGAAAACGGCATTCTCGGCATGGGGCCGGCGCCGGCGCCGAACGAACTCAACCGCTGGCTGATCAATGCCAGCAGCCAGTATGTGACACTGCACCCCGGCGGCAGTTTTATGAGCCATTCCGACAGTTTCGCCCTGGTGCGCGGCGGGCATCTTGACCTGTGCGTGCTCGGCGCGTTCCAGGTCGCGGAGAACGGCGATCTCGCGAATTGGGCGCGCTCGGAAGACGATAACGCGCCGGCGATCGGCGGTGCGATGGACCTCGCCGCCGGCGCCCGCCGTATCTGGGTCGTCATGGAGCACAACACCCGTTCCGGCGAACCGCGCCTGCTGCGCCGCTGCTCGTATCCGCTGACGGCGACAGGTTGCGTCGTGCGCGTCTACACCGAGCTTGCGGTGATGGATGTAACGCCGCAGGGGTTTCGCGTTATCGACATGGTGCCCGGCCTGTCGCTGGAGGCATTGCAGGCCCGCACCGAGGCGCCGCTGCATCCAGCCTGACAGGTGAAGAGAAAAGAAAAGGCCTACGCAAAGGACGCTAAGGTATCGAATCGCGCGAAGCGCAAAAATCACTTGTGAATCACCGAAAAAATTAAAGCGTTTCGCGCAAGTAAAGTTGCTTCGCGCCCTTTGCGTAGATTTTACTTTTTCTCTCTGTCTCATTGGTCTCGCTTGCCGTTTTGATACCGGTCAGATGATGCCGCCATTGGCGCGCAGCGTCTGACCGTTGATCCACGCGCCGTCCGGGCCGGCTAGAAAGGCGACTGCGGCGGCGATGTCCGTGGGTTGGCCGAGCCGTTCCAGCGGTGCCATCTTCGCGAGATGCTCGATGATTTCCGGCGGCTTGCCGTCGAGGAACAGATCGGTCGCCGTTGGTCCGGGTGCGATCGTGTTGACCGTGATATTGCGGCCGCGCATCTCCTTGGCCAGCACATGCGTCAGCGCCTCGACCGCGGCTTTTGAGGCAGCGTAGGCGGCATAGGTCGGCTGGTAGAGGCCGACCGCTCGACGACAGGTTGATGATCCGGCCGCCATCGCGCAGCCGGCGCGCCGCCTCGCGCAAGGTGTTGAACGTGCCCTTGAGATTGATTGCGATGACGCTGTCGAACAGCGCGTCGTCGCTGTCGGCGAGTGTCGCGAGCTTCATAATGCCGGCATTGTTGACCAGCACGTCGACCCCGCCCAAAGCCGCCTCGGCCGCGTCGAACATGCGCGCCACCGCGGCGGGATCGCTGACATCGGCTTGCGCGGTCATGGCGCTGCCGCCTCCCGCTTCGATCTTGCGGACCAGCGCTTCCGCCGCCGCCGTGCCGCCGGCGAAATTGACCAGCACGGTAAAGCCGTCGGCTGCCAGCCGCTCGGCGATCGCGGCACCGATGCCACGCGACGCGCCGGTGACGATCGCGACCTTGCCTGTCGGGGTGGTCATGGTGATCTTCCTTGTGGTTGCTCCGATGCCCTGCCGGCCTTGTGGTATCTTGGACGAGAGGCTGCCCCCATGCGGCCTGAAATGTGCCGAGGCAGCAGCACAACCGCGAAGGACGCCATGCCGCAATCCGGACATCCGCTCATCGACACCCGGCGCGACCAGTTGCTGCCGGTACTGGATACGGCGGAGATCAGCCGGCTGGCGCGCCTTGGCGAACGCCGATCCTATGCGGCCGGCCACCGCATCTTTACGACCGGTGAAACCGCGCTTGGCGCCTACATCATCCTGTCCGGTCAGGTCGATATCACGCACCGCAGCACAAGCGGAAGCGCCGAGCTGTTGATGACACACGGGCCGGGCGGCTTTATGGGCGAGTTGGCGCAGTTGTCCGGCCGCCCCTCCCTGGTTGACGGCGTTGCCAGGGAGGCGGTGGAAACCCTGGTGATCCCGCCGCCGCGGCTGCGCGATCTGCTGGTCGAGGAGGCCGAGCTTGGCGAACGGATCATGCGCGCGCTGATCCTGCGCCGCGTCGATCTTCTCGAAAGCGGGGCCGGCGGGCCGGTCATCGTTGGCAGCGCCGATAATATCGACGTTTTGCGGCTGGAAGGATTTCTGACCCGCAATGGACATCCGCATCAGCGGCTCAACCCCGATGCCGATACCTGCGCGCGTGCCCTTGTCGAGCGCTTTCACATCGCGTCCGGCGAATTGCCGATCGTGCTGTGTCCCAACGGCGAAATACTGCGCAATCCTACTGAGGCCGAACTGGCGCGGTGTATCGGGCTTCTCACATCGATCGACCCGGAGCGGATTTACGATGCGGTCATCGTCGGGGCCGGGCCGGCCGGGTTGGCCGCCGCGGTCTATGCCGCTTCCGAAGGGCTCTCGGTCATCGTGCTGGATTGTCGTGCCTTTGGCGGTCAGGCCGGTGCGTCGGCGCGCATCGAGAATTACCTGGGGTTTCCGACCGGCATCACTGGTCAGGCCTTGATGGCACGCGCCTTTAACCAGGCGCAGAAATTCGGGGCCGAGATGGCGATCCCCGACGAGGCCGGCAGTCTCGAAAGACATGCCGACACAGCGTGCTTTTCGCTGGCGCTGGCCAATCAGGAGCGGGTACGCGCCCGCGCTGTCATCATCGCCAGCGGTGCGCGCTATCGCCGGCTCGACGTGCACAACCTTACGGCGTTCGAAGGTTCATGTGTGCATTACTGGGCGTCGCCGCTGGAGGCGCAGCTTTGCGCCGGGCAACAGGTGGCGCTGGTCGGCGCCGGCAATTCGGCAGGTCAGGCGGCGGTCTATCTGGCGGGCCGCGTTGAAAAAGTGTGGATGATTATCCGCGGCCCGAGCCTCGACGCCAGCATGTCTCGCTATCTGGTCGAACGCATTTCTGCAACACCCAACATCGAGGTCATGCGCGATACGTCGGTAACCGCGCTTCAAGGCGCAAACGGCATCCTCGAGGCGATCCACTGCCGCTCCGGCCGGTCAGGCGACGAGACCAGTTGTCCGATCCGGCATTTGTTTCTGTTTATCGGCGCTGAGCCGAACACCGATTGGCTGGCGCAATCGGGAATCGCGCTCGACGATAAGGGATTTATCCAAACCGGAACCAACGCCCGCAGCCTCCTCGAAACCAGCGTGCCCGGTATCTTCGCGATTGGTGACGTGCGCTCCGGCTCGGTAAAGCGGGTTGCCGCCGCGGTCGGCGACGGGGCTCAGGTTGTGGCGGCGTTGCACGCTTTTCTCGCGGAGGCCGGGAGCAGGACGGTGCTGCCAACCCAGATCGGAGGACCCTGATGGCCGATGAATGCTCTCACGAAGGCGCCATTCGCGATGTGACGCCGAGCGCGCTCGGTTGCGAGGAGTGCCTGAAGATCGGGTCGCGCTGGCTGCATCTGCGCCTGTGCCGGACGTGCGGTCATGTCGGCTGTTGCGATGACTCGCCGAACCGCCACGCGACGCAGCATTTTCACGCGACGCGGCATCCGGTCATCGAAGGCTACGATCCGCCCGAAGGTTGGGGCTGGTGCTATATCGACGACGTCATGCTTGATCTCACCGAGCGCGCCACGCCGCAAAACGGCCCGATCCCGCGTTATTATTGAGTGGGTGAGCGCGGACCCATCGACGGAACGCCGTCATTTGATTAAAATCGTGGATAATGCCGCTTAGGTTGTTATTGACAGCCGGGGTGCCGGCATCACCAGCGGCATTGGGTTACGGCAAAAGAGAGAGGCAGGGATGGCAATCCGCCAGAATATTGCAAATCTCTCCGCGGCCGACCTGGCAACATGGCGCCAGGTTATGACGGCCTCGAAAGGGCTGCTGGACAATCGCGGCTACATCCATTTCGCCGGCATGCACGGGTTGCCGAACCAGTTTTGCCAGCACGGCACGCCTCTGTTTCTGCCGTGGCATCGTGCCTATCTCTATATGCTGGAGATGGCGATGCGAGACATCAACAGCGCGGTCGCGCTGCCCTGGTGGGACTGGACATCGGACGATGCCCACACCAATGGGCTGCCCGCCGCCTATACCGATGCCAGCGTAGCCGGAAACCCATTGCTGTCGGGAGAAACCGGCTTGCCGCAGCGGACGCTGCAACGCATCCAGGCGCAGGTGCCGGATTCTCTCGATTTCAGCGTCAACCCGCCGCTCACGGTGCGCGCACCTGGCCCGCCCGATGAGTTGCCGAGCGCCGCGACGATCGAAGCAATCCTCGGGGCACCTACCTTCGCCGATTTCACGTCGCAGCTTGAAGACCAGCACAATCAGGTGCATGGCTGGGTCGGCGGATCGATGGGGATCGTGCCGATCGCGGCCTTCGATCCGATTTTCTTCGCGCATCACACGATGATCGACCGGCTGTGGTATTTGTGGCAGCTGCGCAATCCGAACGGCGGTGTCGGAACGGTCCCGCTCGATCAGGCGTTGCAGGGCACACCACTGACGGTTCGGCAGGTGCTGGATATCAATCAGTTGGGTTATGATTACGCAACGAAGGTGACCACGGGATGATCAACTCACCGGCCACCAACCCGCCGGCCCCCGGCATCCTGCCGTATCATCGGCGCGCCGGGCGCGGCAAGTCGCACGCGCTCAATCTGGAATTGGGCCATTTGCAGCGCGGCACTTTCAATCGGGCCGATCTGGTTTTTGAAGGCGTGGATCATTCCGGCCCGAGCTTTGAGGCGCGCGTTTTTCTGAATCACCCGGATGCCACAGCCGACACTCCGCGTACGGTCGACGAGGGTTATGCCGGGTCGTTTCATATCCTCGGCCACGGCAATTGCTTTGGCGATGTCGGCCACTGCGATGTCGACGATCGCGGCAAGGCACCGCACGATTTGCGTGGCCCACACCCGCTGACCCCGACGCGCAAGCAGGTAACGATAACCGAGGCGCTGAAGCAGGTGCTGGCGCGCGACGGCAAGCTCGAACAGGTGACCTTGGTCCCGGTTGCCTACGGTCACCCAGCGACCAGCGAGGCCGACCCCGAGGGTTTCCTCAAATACGAGAAAATGGACCTCTTCACCTACGATTGACCGACGCGGCGGCATTTCGCCGGAAAAGAGCCGCCGATCTGATTCGCGCTGGATTGCGCGCTATGCGACAGCGCGTGCCGCATAACGTCGTAGCCTGATTTGCCGAAAGCGATTGTCGCCGGTCAGCCGACCCGCAGCAGCGGTGACGCGGCGCCGGCTGTTGCATTGCTTCGCCGCGGAGCGCGCCTGGCATTCCCGGAATGCCCTGCCATCAGCCCCGCAAACAGCGTGCGTGTCGTGTCGACGGTCGAGGGCACCGGTGCGAAAGCCTGCGGCCCGGGACCATTGTCATGCAACGATGCAGGCTCATTGATCAGCAGATCCAGCGCCTCCAGCACACGCGCGGCATCGGACGTAAATGGGTAGACCCTGCCGAACCCAGCGGCCTTCACACGCTCAGCCGGCGCACCGACATCCGGTACCAGCGGGATCAAGCCCGCGGCTACCGCCTCTGTTAGCGCATAGGAGAAGGTCTCTGGCCAGCAATGCAGAAAAAGGGCAAACCGACCACCCGTCGTGTCGATGAGGCGGCGAAGTTCGGCCGCCTGATACTCGCCAGTGATCGAAACATTGCCAAACGCCATCAACTGCGTGTCGCGGTTGGTATATCCGACGACATGAAAGTGTAAGTGAGGATGCGTCAGGCGTGCGCGGTTCGCGATGTCGAGGAGCACCTTCGACCCTTTGTGCGAGCCGATCGCGCCGAGAAGCACAATATTGCTGGCGCTGCCAAGCCGCGGCTGTGCGGGGAATTGCCAGAGCGTTTGCGGGTGCGGAATCGTTAAAATATCGACTTTCGGCATTACTTTCCGGAAGTAATGCTCGGTATTCAGCGATGGTGAGATAACGTGGCCGATATTGGTAAAAATACGCGTGAACAGCGCTCGATGATCGACAACGGAAAGCTGAGTCAAGCGCGATGCTTCATGCGACCCGCCGGCCTTGACGCATCGCTCACAAATCTTGACATTCGGAATATCGCAGAACTGGCCTGTTGCGTCGATCAGATTGACTCGCGGACAGAACGCATAGAAATCATGCAGATAGGAAACTGACGGCTGCGCCTTGATCCATTCGGCGAACCGATCGAGAAATTCCTTTCTCAATCCCAATAATTGATGAGCGACAACCAACCGAACCTTGATCGCGGCTAACAGATCGAACAGTCGCTCTTCTTCGCCTGGCGCGAACAGCGCGAATATCGCAGGTTGATCTGCCGTCAGCGAAATATAGCCGTCTGCCCGACTCGTTAACGTGATATGCGGCCAGCTTGAATCAAAGGTTTGATTCAGGTCCTTGACGGCGGTGTCACTGCCGCCACCGAGCCAGTTGCGGATCGTCAATACAAAACCGCTGCCGGTCCGGCCGAATTTGGCAAGACGGTATTCATCGAGCACCCATCGCGCGATGCGCAGATCATCGCGTTCCTCATAGGCCATAATCTGTTGCATGTACTCGGGAAAAGCCGATTCCAGGTGCAGCCGGTTTTGCTCCCACAACACCGCTCTTTCCGCGCCAAAGGAAACATTTTCTCGATGCTCGACCAAAACGCCGCCAGCAGCGACGTTCCTGAACCCCAAATCGGCTGCTTTGCCGCAAAAATCATTTTCTTCGCCATAGCCGCGGCCGTATTTCTCATCAAGGCGACCGATACGGTTGAGCAATTCGTGCTTGATCAATAGACAGAAGCCGTGCCCCGTTGGTACATCAATAGTCAGCCCCGCATTGTGTCGCAACAGGACTGATGCCAGTTCTTCCCAATCGCAATCATCCAGTGAGGCAACGGTTCGCGAAGGATGCGGATAACTGAAGATCGTCGCATTGTTGGAAAGAGCCGTCACCGTCCCGATTTCTGGAGAAGCGTGCGCAACGGCAGAGAGTTCTGCGAACCACCCGGAAAATACACGCGTATCCGAATTAAGCAGGATGACGTCTCCACTGGAGAAACGTTCAAGTGCGCGGTTCACCGATCTGACAAAACCCAGATTCGATTCATTGGTCAGGATCACGACGCTAGATTCGTTCGCAAACATCCTGAGCATTGCCGCCATCTGCGGTTCCGGTGAGCAATCGTTTACGATTACGACGTCGTAGGGCTCGGTATTGCGATGCTGCAGAACGCTGACGATGCACTCGCGCGTGATCTCGACGCCGCGATAAACGGGAATGATGACGTGCGCGTGCCGCCTCGCTGCGGCATTTTGCTTGCCCGCGCTGCGCAGGACCACAAGGTCCGTAGCGCGGCGGTGTTTATGGATAAAATCGGTCAGTGCCGCCTGCAGAATCGAGCGCTGACCGATGTCCAGCGAATAACTGTCGCCGTGTGACAGCCGCGCGGCGTTCCGCGCGGCGCCAATAACCGAAAGTCGTTTGCCGACGACAAACGGCCCACCAAAAAGCTCAAGATCGGTGCCGCTGAGGCGTAAAGAAATTTCACACAGTTGATCGACCGGAACGTCCGCATTGAGCGGAACGTCAAAACCGCGGCGCCATGAGTTGGGATACAAATCCTTTAGATCGTCGCGCGCGCCGACGGCCCGGGCGATAGCGACAGAGCGGCCATTGCAGAAAATTTCGATGTTGAAGTCGTTGTTGGGGGAATCCGGAGACAGTAACCACCCGGCGCAGCGGTGTGGCGAAACCGCATCAAGAAATCCGTCCAGCCGTAAATTTGCCGTGGTCCGAGCAAATATGACTCCATCAACGGAAGCGAAAAGCTGGATCTCGCCACGACCAAAGCAACCTTGGCCTAAAAGAACCTCGAAGCGCGCCGGCATAAACCGCGGATCGTTGTGGGATGTGTCCGGTTCGGTGACCGCTTCGGCAATCAATAAACCTCGTTCATCGCGGATTTGCACGCGAGGTCCCGACGTCGACGATGGCGTACGTTCCAAGACCCAACCGCTCGCTACCCCATTGTTGAGCGACAGAACACCATCCCACCTTCCGGTTCCGATAGCGACGGGAGAGCCGGGCAACTCGATGCCGTAGGCATGAACCCGCAGCAATCGTCCCTTATCAAGCTGGACGGGAATGCGAAACGCGAAATTTGTACGATTGCGCCCAAGCGAACTCAAGTCCGTCCTGGTGCGCGTAGCTCTGCCGCGGCCGACGAGAATGCCGTCTTCGTCGGTTACTTCGACACGGCAACTTTCAAGATCAGGTTCGGCAATCGCCCATCCCAACAGGTAATGCCCTTCCAACCCGTCGACATGACCTGCTACTTGCTTCAAGGTGCTGCCTCTTTTTATTTAATAGCGAACGCTGAGAAGAGACCATCCGGGTGACGGTAAGCGGCCTTCTCTGAAGCCGGCGATACGAAAATGCTCTTCAGCGGATTTGATTTTACCGACGCGAATACCTTCCGCCACATCGGAATTCTGTTGCAGATACCAGGCTGTATCCACAACAATCCAATGCGGAAAGCGATCTTCAAAGTATCCGGCCGTGATATAATGTTCACGAGCCGATGATAGAGAGCCACCGATAATGGCAGCTTCGACGTCCTGATACGTTTCCCGATACCATACTTCGTCGACGTGCACGTCTTTCAACAGGCGACGGATGACTTCATGGAACCGGTGCTCGACAACTTCGATATAGCGCCCGCCTTCTTCACCGAACAGGCCGACTATACTACTGTAAGACTGCATGCTAACGGGCCCCTGAACTGGGTCGTGACTTAAACCAAATTTTCCGATGCGGCCGAGCAAAGCGCGCGCCTTTCGTCGATAGGAAATGTGAGGCCGCCTTAATATTTGACCCCTTGATATTTGAATTGTGTTGGGGACACCCATCGGTACTCGAATGGATTCGATCAAAATCCACAGCAATACAACACTAAGGCATCAACGGCGTTATCCGCATAATGAGGATAAAAATCCGTAACGGTCAATAGCGCAAAACCGGCGGATCCGTACAGCGGATCGGGCGATCAAGCGGCGACCGCTGCTTGTACGAGGGCGAGCTGCCTACTATTGTAGGCAATGGAGTGTCGTCTCGCGGAAGCCATCTGGTGCGCAACGCACAGTATTCAAACCCTGGTAAATTAAGCGCTGCCGAAAAAAAACTGCGTGCTGCTCCGCTTATTTCCAGAATTGTCGACCGATGTAAACAAATCGGCATAAGCCAAAGACGATTGTGTTTAGAGGCAGGTCTTTCGGTCGACTGTCTACGACTGATCGAGAGAAGTGGAACGGCCAATCTTAATACACTGCATGCACTTGCCGGGAGGCTCGGAATGCCGGTGAGCTTTCTGGTCGATGTAACTGAGGAGCTGCGGATCGGCTTTCGAGAACCGGACGCGGCACCCTATGTGCCGCGCGTGTCGCAATTCGCAGAAGGGTATCCGCAGGTTGCGGATTTGCCGGGGCATGTTTTTGTCGCACCGTCGCCGGGGGGTGGACGGCTGGGCGCCGACCGGCCGGGCGACACCGTCGGCGCCGAGCCGATGTTGTTCCCGGCGAGCCTCATTCACCGGAAATTACGGGGACAACCCACGGATTTCTGGTGGGCCGAATTTATCGGAGGCGCAATGGCGCCGGAACTGATCGACGGCGACAACGTGCTGGTCGACCGTCGCGCACTGCAGCCGATCGAACCTGGCATGTTTGCCCTCGACGAAGGCATCGGCCTCACGGCGCGGTGGGTCGAGTATATCCCCGGCTCGATGCCGGCGCGTTACCGCGTGCGTTGTTCTGATGTTCGCTGTGCGTCGTATGATATCGCGGCGGACGACATACGGGTTCTTGGCCGCATCGTGTGGATGAGCCGACGATTGTAACCGCCGGCCGTGACTCGTTCAGGCGGGTTGCGGCGCCGCGATGCCGAGCTGGTCGGCGAGGCGCACGAGTTGAGCGACACCGGCAGCCTGCATCTTTCGCATCACCTGACGGCGATGCATCTTGACGGTCATTTCGCTGACGCCAAGTTCGCCGGCGATCTGCTTGTTGAGGCGCCCGGCGACCACCAGCGACATCACCTGCCGCTCGCGCGCGGTCAGCATCTCGTATCGGGCGCGTAATTCGGCAAGCCGCATTTCTCCGGCGCGGCGCGTGCGATCTTTTTCGAGCGCCGTGCCGACCGCATCAAGCAGGTCCTGGTCGCGAAAGGGCTTGGTCAGAAATTCGACGGCGCCGGCTTTCATCGCGCGCACCGACATCGGGATGTCGCCGTAGCCGGTGATGAAGATGATCGGCAGTTGCGCGTTGGCGTGGGTCAGTTCGCGCTGCATATCGAGCCCGCTGCGTCCGGGAAACCGCACGTCGAGCACGATGCAACCAGGGCGGTCAAGCCGCGAACTTTGCAGAAATTCCTGCGGCGACGCGAACAGCTCGACCTCGAACCCGACGGATTTGAAAAGATTGTCGAGCGCCTTGCGCATCGACGGGTCATCGTCGATGACGACGATGACCGGAGTTTGTTCGCCCGTTGCGCTGCGCTGCTGTTGCATGGCCGGGCTAGTCTGCTGATCCATAGGCACGTCCACAGCTGGCAAATACCGAATTGAAATCTCGCACCGCGGCCCGCGGGCCTTGCGGATACCCCCAGATCGCGCCGATGACCGACAGGAAATCGGCGCCCGCATCAACCAGTGGACGGCAGTTTTCCTGCGTGATGCCGCCGATCGCAACGCAGGGCACCACGGTCGTTTCCGACCAGTCGGCGAGCAGTTCGGGCCGCGCGCGGTGCTTTGCGGCCTTGGTGGTGCTCGGGAAAAACGCGCCGAACGCGACATAATCGGCGCCGGCTTCGGCAGCGACGACGGCACGATGCCGGCTGTCGCCGCATGTTACACCGACGATACGGTCGGGGCCGAGGAGCCGCCGCGCCTCGTCATACGGCATGTCTTCTTCGCCGACATGCACCCCGTCGCAATCGAGTTCGGCGGCGAGATCGGGCCGGTCGTTCATGATAAAGGCGACACCGTGCTCCTGCGCAATCGGCAGCAGGGTGCGTGCGGCACGGCGGATCACATCGTCGGCAACATCCTTGAGCCGTAATTGGAGGCAGGCGACATCGCCGCCGGCGAGCGCTTCCTCCAATTCCTTGGCAAAGCGATCGGGGTCGAGCACAGGCGGCGTGATCAGGTACAGCCGCGTCGTCGCTCGCGTCTCACCGCGTTGCATGATGTATCGCGCGTGGCATGTTGTGTCGCGCTGCTCCCTCGCAGTCAGTCATTGCCCGGTCGCGACCCGAATTGTCGCCGGTACCCGGCCGTCGGCGTTTGAAGGCGTTGCGCCAGCAAGCAATCTAGCAAAACGCGCACCGCAAGGCGAGGGCGTCGGCGCACGGTTTGTCGCAATGCGTCAGCCGGGTGCGAATCTCATGCGGATTGGTCACAGTCGGGGATCGCACTTAGGTTCTGATTGAACCGTAATTTGCCACGTTATCTTGCGTCCGCCCAGGAAGTGTAAAAATACCGGTAGGAGTAGGAATACCCTCGTCGCTTGAGCAAATTACGATGCGCCAAGTTTACTTGTGCATCCTGCCATTCGCCGCCCTTGCTTATTTTTTCTGCTATCTCGATCGCATCAATATTGATTTTTCTGCACTGACGATGAACAAGGATTTGGGGCTCGACCCCGCATCTTATGGACCCCGCATCTTATGGTATGTGCCGAAGCAGGACGTTGCGGCCATCGGTGTCCCGGCCGAATAGGGTCGACAGGCGCTGAAACGAGGGACGCCCCGGAGGGTTGCTCCGGGGCGTGTTTTCTTGTCCCGTGTCTAGCTGAGGCCGGCCTTGAGCGCCGCGGCACATTCCGCGACGGCGCGCCGAGCCGTGGCGATCAACCGGCCATAGCGGATAAAGCCATGATTGATGCCCTGGTACACCGTCAGGTCGCAGGGCACACCCGCTGCTTTCAGCTTGGCCAGAAGATTGTGGCTGTCGTCGAGCAGCGGGTCGAGGCTGCCGACGATCAGATGCGCCGGCGCAACGCCTTTGAGATTGCCTTCCGCTGGTGCGGCGCGCCAATCGTTCATCTGCTCGGGCTTTTCGAGATAGGTCTGCCAAATCCAGCGCATCTGGGTCCGCGACAGGCCGGCGCCCTGGCCGAATTGCTGCCAGGAGGGGCTGTCGCAATCGGTCGAGAAGCAGCCGTAAAGCAGGAGCTGAAAGCGCAGCGCCGTTTCACCGGCATCGCGCATTGCCAGCGCCGTCGCGAGCGCCAGATTGCCACCGGCGGAATCACCGCCAACTGCGAGCCGCGTCTGGTCGATGCCAAAGCTGGCGCCTTCGCGCGCGGCGAGCCTGGTGATCGCCACCATCTCGTCGAACGCAACCGGAAACTTGACCTCGGGCGACAGCTTGTAATCGACCGACAGCGCCGCGACGCCACTTTGCCGTACCAGGTCGCGCAGAAAATGATCCCAGCTCGGGATGCTGCCCTGCATAAAGCCGCCACCATGTGCATAGACGATCAGCGGCGCGTTTTCGATGCCGTCCGGCAGATAGAGGCGGCACGGCACCTGGCCGTGCGGCCCCGGCAGCGACAAGTCGCGTTCGCGCTGCAACGGCACCGAGCCCTCGCCGAGAAAGGCGCCGACCCGATCCTGCGCTGCGCGCACTTCGGCGAGCGACGACACCGTGCGATCGGGCACGGTGTAGCCTTTTTCCACTAGCAGCTTGCCGGCGGCGGTGAGTTCAGGATCGACCCAGGGGGTGGCGTCGTTCATGGCGGTCCTCCAATCAATTCGCGTTGATTGTAGACGGCAGCGACCTTGCAACGAACCGTTTTGCTGCAACGGCGGCCGGCCCCGGAATGGGCCGTATCGCGCAATCATGTCGAGGCGGCCATCCGCGGCGCCAAGCCTTTAGGCAGTCTTTATGCAAGATTACATGATCGAGCGGTTGAAAGGGGCAGCGGCGCAGGATTCGCCGACACCGTCATAACGGCCGAAGCCGTCATAACGGAAATTGTTGGGCTTGACCTATCCGGATGACGTCATTGTTTCTTTATGACACCATCCGTTTCTTTGCCGGAATTTGCAGCCAAAGTTTGAGCTTTAATGCGCAGGCCAGTAGTTCGGCTGGCCGTAGGTCGGTTGCATCGTGTAGCGGCATTGCGGATCGGTGCGATACCGCTGTGGGCACGGCCCTAAACCGCTTGTGTATGGATCATAGTTCCAGGCCGCTGGTCCGCCCGCAACCGAGGCATAAGGAGCGGCGTACGGGTACGTCTGATACTGCGCCTGAGCAGAGACGGCGAATGTCGCTCCGATCAGAAACGCTGCGCCCAACAGCAAAGGTTTTCCCGACATCATCGCTATCTCCATTTCCGGACAGCGCGCTGTCCTCGTCATGATTTCGGTGCTTGCCAGGTTAACGGCAAGTAACCCTGTCGGTTCGATCACGTTCTGGAGAACAAAGCCCTGCTCGCGAAATGCCGCTGATTTTTACATACTGCCGCATCGTCAACGGTTTCCCGGAGGTTGAGCCGATGGAACAGGAAGGCGGGTGCGCGTGCGGCGCAACTCGGTATCGGTTGACCGCGCCGCCGCTGATCGTCAACGCGTGCCATTGTCGCGATTGCCAGCGCCTTACCGGCAGCGCATTTGTCGTCAACATTTGGATCGAGCGGCGCTTTGTCGATGCAGATCACGCGCGGCTGCGTTCGGTGATGCTGACCGCCGGCAGCGGCAAGCCGCATGAGGTGTTCAGCTGCCCCGAGTGCGGCACCGCGTTGTGGAGCAAATACCATGCGGCGCCGGGCGACACGATCCTGGTGCGCGCCGGCACGCTCGACCGGCCGGAAACCGCGCCTCCCGATGTGCACATCTTTACCCGCAGCAAGCAGCCCTGGCTGGCGCTTCCGGCGGGCGTTCCCTCGTTCGAGAGGCTTTACAAGGTGATGGAATTCCTGCCGCCGGACAGCCGCGAGCGGCTGCGTCGCGCCTTTGCCGGCGAAACCTGACGAAGCGTCTCGTTACTTTCGCAATACAAAATCCGTCCCTTGCGCGACCGCCAGGATCACCGCTCGGGTGCACCGTCGGCCTGGGCGGCGGTTTCGAGAAAGGTCGGCAGATCGCGCCAAGCATAACCTTCCGCATCGACCTGCTTGCCGCCAACGACAAAATTCCGCCGCTGCACCTCGCTGCCGCCGAGACGCCGGTAGAAAAAGCGGCCGGGGTTGTCGCGCAGCACCCAGATGATCGCCGAGCCGCACCCCTGCGAGACCAGCCGTTCAAACAGCGCCAGCAGCAGCCGGCGGCCGATTCCCTGGTTCTGCCAATCCGGCGCGACGTAAAGCGTATAGACTTCACCGGCAAAGGCCGCGCCGCCGCGGGTACGGCCGCAGCTGCCAAAGCCCAGGATGTTGCCGTCGCTGTCGGCCGCGACCTTTACGTCGTGCGGTTCGCGCTCGATGACGGTGGCCCAGCCGACCTCGCGCCGCCGCGTCGACAGCCCGACCAGAAACGGCGTCGTCAGGATCCCGGCATAGGCGGCGCGCCACGTCTCGACATCGAGTCGCGCAATGCGTTTGGCGTCGCCAGGCCGGGCGTCGCGGATCCGGATATCCTCCATGCCGCCATTGTGCCCGGTTTTGCCGCGCGTGGGGAGGGTGATCGGTACTTTTGTGCGACTTGGTTTCGCGGATGATCGGACCGCTGGTGGCATTCGCCGGCAACGAATTGTATGGTGCGGCGATGATGAGTGTCCGGCGTTATCTGTTTGGTGCGCTGGCGGTATTGGCAACAGCGCCCGCAGCGTTCGCGGCGTCGACCCAAACCGCCCACCACCACAAGCATCACCATGTCGTGACAAAGCACCACAAAACCGGTCATGCGGCGGCACCCGCTGCTGCGCCGGTGCCGGCCGGCACCGAGTCGCTCGGCAAAGCGGGATCGTGGGCGGCCTACATGTCCCAGGATAAGACCGGTAAGGTCTGCTACCTCGTCGGCCAGCCCGAGCGTACCGCGCCCGGCGGTTTCGCACGCAAGGCGCCGACCGCGATGGTGACGCACCGGCCCGCGGAAAACATCGCCAACGTCGTCAGCTTTGTCGAAGGCTACACGCTGAAAGACGGCAGCGATGTCGCGCTTGATGTCGGGGGCGCCAAGTTCGACCTGTTTACCAAAGACGACAGCGCCTGGGCTCGGACCTCCGATCTCGATAAGACCATTGTCGGAACGCTCGCCAAAAGCCGGTCGGCAGTGGTCAAGGGTACGCCGCAGAAAGGCCCCGCGACCACCGACACCTACGTGCTCGCCGGCTTTCCCAAGGCGCTGGCGCTGATCGACAAGGCCTGCGGCGTTAAGCGCTGAACCGCACCCAGCGGCGCTCTTTGCCTGGCTTGCCACCTGCGCTGGTCGCCATTATGGTCGCACCCCTGCGAAGAACCGGCCGATTACGACCTCGGTATGGAGAGCCGCGACGCCTTCACGTCAGTGCGACACGACAGGCCATAATCGTCGATAAATCAACTCTCAGCCAAAACGAACGCGGCGCGCGGAGGTGCCAGCATGTCAGATCTCGAAATCGTCTGGACGAAGGTTGATGAAGCACCCGGGCTTGCGACGTTTTCCCTTCTGCCGATTGTCCAAGCCTTCGTCGGGGCGGCCGGCGTTAAGATGAAGCTGAAGGACATTTCGCTGACCGGCCGCATCATCGCCAACTTCCCCGACAAACTTAAGTCCGAGCAAAAGATCAACGACGAACTTGCCGAACTTGGCCAACTGGCGATGCGCCCCGACGCCAACATCATCAAGCTGCCCAATATCTCCGCCTCGATCCCGCAGCTGAAGGCTGCGATCAAGGAGCTGCAGAGCAAGGGCTACGACGTTCCGGACTATCCGGACAGCGACGCGACACCGGCGGATAAGGAAATCCGCACCCGCTACGGCAAGGTGCTCGGCAGCGCTGTTAATCCGGTGCTGCGCGAGGGCAATTCCGACCGTCGCGCGGCCGGCGCCGTTAAGCAGTACGCGCGCAACAATCCGCACAAGATGGGCGCCTGGACAAAGGACTCGAAAACCCGCGTGGCGCACATGTCGGGCCATGATTTCTACGGTTCGGAGGTCGCGGCGACCATCGCGGCGCCGACCAATTGCCGTATCGAACTGGTCGCCAGCGACGGCGCGGTGACTGTGCTGAAGCCGAAGATCCCGCTAAAAGCCGGCGAGATCATCGACTGCTCGGTGATGAGCCGTAAGGCGCTGCGCGCCTTCTACGCCGCGCAGATCGACGCCGCGAAAAAGGACGGCATCCTGTTCTCGCTGCACGTCAAGACGACCATGATGAAGATCTCCGATCCCATCCTGTTCGGTCATTGCGTGTCGGTGTTCTTTGCCGATGTGTTCGAGAAGCATGGCGCCACGCTGGCGCGCCTGGGCGTCGATCCCGATGACGGCGTCGGCGACCTGCTGACCCGGATCGAGAAATTGCCGGAGGCCGAAAAAGCCGCAATCAAGGCCGACATCGCGGCCGAGTACGCAAAACGGCCGGGTCTCGCGATGGTCAATTCCGACCGGGGCATCACCAATCTGCACGTGCCGAGCGACACGATCATCGATGCGTCGATGCCGGCGATGATTCGCGAAAGCGGGCACATGTGGGGCCCGGACGGCAAGTTGCACGACGTGATTGCGGCGATCCCCGATCGTTGCTACTCGACGCTGTTCCAGGCCGTCATCGACGACTGCAAGGCGCATGGCGCCTTCGACCCGAGGACGATGGGCACGGTGCCGAATGTCGGATTGATGGCGCAGCAAGCCGAGGAGTACGGCTCGCACGACAAGACGTTTGAGGCTGCCACGGACGGAACAATTCGCGTCGTCGCCGATGACGGCACGGTTCTGCTGTCGCAGAAAGTCGAGACCGGCGATGTCTTCCGGATGTGCCAGGTCAAGGACGAGCCGATCCAGGACTGGGTCAAGCTCGGGGTGCGCCGCGCGCGCCTGACCAAGACCCCGGCGGTGTTCTGGCTCGACGCCAAACGCGCGCACGATGCGGAACTGATCAAAAAGGTCGAGAAATACCTGAAGAACGAGGACACAGCGGGTCTCGACATCCGCATCCTGGCGCCGGTCGAGGCGATCAACTTCTCGCTCGATCGCATCCGCAAGGGGCTAGATACGATCTCCGTCACCGGCAATGTGCTGCGCGACTACTTGACCGATCTGTTCCCGATCATGGAGTTGGGCACGTCGGCCAAGATGCTGTCGATCGTTCCGCTGCTGGCGGGCGGCGGGTTGTTCGAGACCGGCGCCGGCGGTTCAGCGCCGAAGCATGTCGAGCAGTTTCAGCACGAAGGCTATCTGCGCTGGGATTCGCTGGGCGAGTTCCTGGCGCTTGGCGCGTCGCTGGAGCATCTGGCGCAGACCAGCGGCAATGAAGACGTAAAGATTCTGGCCGAGACCCTCGATGAAGCCAACGGCGAGATCCTTGAGTACAACCGTTCGCCGGCGCGCAGGGTCGGCGAACTGGATAATCGTGGCAGCCATTTCTACCTGGCGCTGTATTGGGCAAAGGCGCTGGCCCGGCGAGACAACAGCTCGACAATGGCAGCCCGCTTCAAACCGGTGGCGGAGGCCCTGGCGGCCCACGAGGCCAAGATCAATGCCGAGCTGATCGCCGCGCAGGGCAAGCCGGTGGATACCGGCGGTTACTATCTGCCCGATCAGGCCAAGACATCGGCGGGGATGCGGCCGAGTGCGACGCTGAACGCTGACCTCGCCGCTCTCTGACGCGGCGTCAGGTGCGGCCGCCCGGCGCACACCCACCGACGACAAGGTGATGTCGATGCCGGTACTTGTCGCCTCGCTAGTGGATGGCGTCCAACGCTTGGTAGGCGCAGGTGACGGAGCTTGGCGGAACGCCGGTGACAGCTTAGCTGCATTCACTGACGACGTGGAACGAGTTCGCCATCCGGAAGGCCGGCCTTGCGAAGCCCTGCCATCGTTCGTTGATCGAGAGCCAGAAAGCGCGGGTTTGTGGCGGGTGCCCTCTGCTTTTCCCAGTCGGCTATCGTCTTCGCCTGCGGTGACACTTTCTCCCACGCCAGGAGCGCGGCCTTGGCCTCTTCCAAGCGATCAAGGTTCCCAAGTGCCGCAGCACGAAGCCAAAGCGCGTTTGGATAAGTCGGATTTAGGCCGAGCGCATCGTTGGCGGACTGGAGCGCCGCGGTATCGTCACCCATTAGCAGATGCGCATATCCGAGCGCATAATCCCAAACCGCTGCCAGCCCATCCCGCGGGCTCAGGCGAAAAGCCTTCTGAACTAGCGGAATCGCTGCTGCGGGGTCGCCATCATAGATTTTGAGAAAGCCTAACCAGAAATAAGCGGGTGCGTAATTCGGATTGAGATCGGCGCAGCGTTCGAATAGTTGCCGCGCCCGGTTTTCGTCTCCGGACACGCGCACAGCGAAACCGAGGGTATAGTAGGCGTCTGCACTGCGCGGATCGAGGGCTACTGCCCGCTCGCCAGCTTCGACGGCCAGCCGCAGGGATTCCGGGCGGGATGGGCTCCAATGATAGAGGCCAGCACGCGTATGCATATAGGCGAGCGCCGTCCACGCCTCTGCGTTGTGCGGGTCACGGGCGATCGCCTCCTCTAGCAGCGGGCGGGCCTGCTCGTTGGTTTCTTTCGTCTGGGGCCTATTAAACAGGATCACCCATCCGCGTGTAGCAAGTTCAGCGGCCGTTAAGTCCTCGGGTCGGCCACGGGCCACGCGCCGACTCGCCGCTTCCTTAAGCTGGATGTTTAGCGCCCGCGCGATGCGGCCGGTAACTTGATCCTGCAATGTATATATATCTTCGGCCGCAACATCGAACCGGTCGGCCCAAACTTGCGCTCCGGAGTTGCCGTCGATGAGTTCGGCATTTACGCGCACGCGACCGTCCAATTTGCGGACATTGCCTTCCAGGACGTACTGGACGCCCAGTTCGCGCACGATCGTGCGGGCGTCCACAGTCTTGTCTTTGAAAGCGAAGCTGGTATTGCGCGAGATGACGAAGGCGTCCGCGATGCGGGAAAGATCATTAATCAAATCGTCTGTAATGCCATCGACGACCGCCGCCTGCTGCTCATCTCCGGATGCGTTGACAAACGGCAATACGACCAAGGAGAGATGGGTCACGGTCTGGGGCAAAGCCGTTCCCGTTGTCCAGTGACGGATCGAAGGAACCAGCGCCAATGCCCCCATGACCGCTGTTGCGGCAGCAAGAAGCCAAACCTTCCGGCGATGTGCCGGTTCGCGTTTGGCCGGCTCGCGCTTCGCTGAGGTGTCCGGGCTGTACGCTGCTCCGGCGGTCACGCGATAAACGGTAACTGGTCGCGAAATATTCTTGACCTGATGTTGGCCAAGATCTTCGTACTCTACGGCCAAACGCTCACCGACCTGATCGAAAACGGCCTTTGAGATATAGGTTGCGCCCGGTGTTGCTAATGCTTCAAGTCGGGCTGCGACATTGACGCCGTCGCCAAGCACATCGTCACCCTCATAGATGACGTCACCCAGATTTAGGCCGATCCGAAATTGCATCGGTGCTTCGGCGCTCGCCATCTCCTGCTGGATTTCGACCGCACAGCGAACCGCGGATACCGCACTGGCAAAATCGGCCAGAATGCCATCACCGGTTGTCTTGAAAACTCGGCCTCCGTTGTCGCGAATACGTTGATCGACAATTGACTGGCGGAGCGCCCTCAGAGCCGCGAGTGTTCCCTCCTCGTCCGCTTCCATCATGCGCGAGTACCCCACGACGTCAGCGCAGAGGATCGCTGCTAGTCTGCGCTCCTGCATGGGGGCTCCGCAATTTCAAGCCCGTACGACTGTAACGAACCGCGCATGGTAGACAAGCCGCACTAAAGATCACGACGCGGCTGCTGCTCGGCTTCGCTGGCGGACGCGATATCGCGATCAGATGTTTTCGCCCCGCGGTCCCGGGTCAGCCGGCGAGACGGTGAACATTTCTGCGCGCATGCGCCAGATTCGCATGCGCGACGCTATAAGGGTACCCTAACCCGGCCTCTTATGTCAGGCAGCGACCGCTAATAAAGCCCGCCGGTTCCGGTGGCGGGCGCCTCCCGCACCGGCAGGTTTGACACGGCGGTACTGCCGGTAACCTCTTCGCCAGGCACCCCGTGGAGGGCGCGGTCGCGTTCCTTGCCGCCGGGTTCGGTGCCCGGTTTGTAGCCCTCGAGGATGGCGTTGTCGCTGCTGCCGGCCGGTAGCCCGGTAGCCGGATTGACCCGGTACATCCGCAGCCCGGGCGGTATGCGGAATTCCTTGGCCGGGGTGTCCTTCAGCGCCGCGATCATGAAGTCGCGGAAAACCGGAGCCGCCAGATGGCCGCCCGTTTCGTCCGAGCCGAGATTGACCGGCTCGTCGTAGCCGATGTAGACGCCCGCCGCGAGATCGGGGCTGAAACCGACAAACCAGGCATCCTGCCAGTCATTGGTCGTGCCGGTTTTGCCGGCGATCGGCTTGCCGACGGCCTTGACGACCGCGGCCGTGCCGCGCTGCACGACGCTCTCCATCATCTGCACGACCTGGAACGTCGCCAGCGGATCGGCAATCTGCTCGCGATTGTCTGGGAGCACCGGCACCGGCTGATGGTGCCACCTTACATTGCTGCAGCCGTCACAGATGCGCTGATCGGCCCGGTAGACGGTCTTGCCGTCGCGGTCCTGCACCCGGTCGATCAAGGTGGGGGTGATCTTTTTGCCGCCGTTGTCGAGCATCGCATAGGCCGCGGTATGGCGTAGCGGCGTGGTCTCGCCGGCCCCGAGCGACATCGCGTACATGCGCGGCATATGATCCATGATGCCGAATTTCTCGATCGTGTCGCCGATTGCATCCATACCGAGGATCGCCGCGAGGCGCGCCGTGACGGTGTTCAGCGACAGTTCCAGCGCGACGCGCAGCGGGGTCGGGCCGCGGAACCGGCCGCTGCTGTAATTCGACGGCGTCCACGGCGGCAGGCCGGGTCCCTGGTCGATCGACACCGGCGCGTCATCGACCAGCGATGACGGGGTAAAGCCGTTTTCCAGGGCTGTCAGGTAGACGAACGGCTTGATCGACGATCCCGGCTGCCGCTTTGCCTGCGTCGCGCGGTTGAACTGGCTCAGTTCAAAGCTGAAGCCACCGCTCATCGCCAAAACGCGCCCGGTATGCGGGTCGATCGCTACCAATGCGCCGGAAACTTCGGGGATCTGACAGAGATTGTAGAGCGGCGCGCTGGCCATCCTGACCTTCCCGCCATCGGTCTTGCCCTCGGCTTTGCCGGTGTTGTCTGCCAGTGGCTCGACCAGGACGAGATCGCCGGGTTTGGCGACATCGGCGGCATTGTGCGGAAACGCCCCCAGCGTGCTGTCGTCGCGCAACGGCCGGGCCCAACGCATCTGGGCAAATGGAATGCGGCCGGTTTCCCCGCCGCGCAGCCCGATTGCGGCGCCGTCATTCTCATTGCGCAGGATCACCGCCAGTTCCCAGCCGACCGTACCTGCGCCGGACGGCGGCGCCGCAGCGGCGAGGCGGCGCTGCCAGCCGGTACCGGGGTCGATATGGCCGACCGGACCGCGCCAGCCGCCGTGGCTGCGGTCGTAGGCGATCAGGCCGTCGCGCAACGCTTTGTCGGACGCCGCCTGGAGCCGCACGTCGAGGCTGGTGCGCACCGACATGCCGCCCTGGTAAAGCTGTTTTTCGCCATAGCGCGCCAGGAGTTCGCGTCGCACTTCCTCAGCAAAGTAGGGGGCCGCGGCAATTTCGGTCTCCTGGTGGTGCCGCACCGGCAAGGGCTCGGCCTTGGCGGCGGCGGCCTCGGCTGGGGTCGCGTACCCTGCTTCGACCATCTGGTCGATTACGAAATCGCGCCGCCCTTTGGCGGCCTGCGGGAATCGGAAGGGGTTGTAATTGTTGGGCGCCTTCGGCAGGCCGCCGAGAAAAGCCGCCTCCGCCAAGGTCAGTTCGGGAAGCGATTTGTTGAAATAGGTCGATGCCGCTGCGGCGATGCCGTACGCGCCGGACCCGAGATAAATTTCATTGAGGTAAAGTTCGAGGATGCGGTCTTTCGACAGCGCCTCGTCGATGCGGGTGGCAAGGAGGATTTCCTTGATCTTGCGCGACATCGACAATTCGTTCGACAGCAACATGTTTTTGGCGACCTGCTGCGTGATCGTCGAGGCGCCGACCGGGCGCCGGTTGCTATGCCAGCGCCCGACATCCGTCATCGCCGCGCGCAGTATCGAGATCGGGTCGACGCCGTGATGGCTGTAGAAGTTTTTATCCTCAGCCGACAGGAACGCGTTGATGACGCGTTTGGGGATCGCTGCGATCGGCACGAAAATGCGCCGCTCGGTGGCGTACTCGGCGAGCAGGCGGCCGTCACCGCCATGCACGCGGGTCGTGATGGCCGGCTCGTAATGCGCCAGTTGCTGGTAATCCGGGAGGTCGCGGCCGAAATGCCAGATCGTCAGTCCAATAAAGACGCCACCGGCAACCGCCACCAAAAGGACGCAGAAAAAAACGAATCGAACCAGCTTGATCATATGCGCACCTGCGCAGGCTCCGTCAGGTTTGGCGAGACGGCCGCGTTGGTGCCATACCGTGGCGCCCATCTCCCGCGCGGTCGCCCGTTATGCGCCAACGCCGTATCTATTCCAAGGCGGCGTCTATTCCAAGGCGGCTGCCCGTTCCTAGGGCGGGCTCCATCGCCAAAGACACCGGCAAGATCAAGCCAAGGATTGGTGACGAAGAGGCGTGCCAGCCAGCCAGATGCCGCCATGTGCTGAGGAAAACATTGTAGCGAAGGCATTTACCCGATACATTACAAACATGCGAAATTCGCCGACTGGACGTGCCGTCCAGCGGCGCTGCGACGCAAACCCGCATCACCGGCAGCGTACTTGCCGCAGAGTCGGGTCGCAGCGCCGGGCTATGCATAACGTATGAAACCGAAGCCGCGCGCGACCGCCGACGCGACGCCGATGAGCCATCTGTGACGCCCATGCGCGTAAATGCTGCCGGCTTCCTCCCCCTCAGCCTTTTGCCACACAGTACCGCGTCGCCGGCTGCCGAACCGTGGTCGCAGCGGCGCGCCTGGGAGTTCTGCCCGAATGGCCAAGCGCATGCTTATCGACGCCACACACCCCGAAGAAACCCGGGTGGTGGTCACCAGCGGTAACCGCCTCGAAGAATTCGATTTCGAATCGTCCACGAAAAGACAGGTCAAAGGGAACATCTACCTTGCCAAGGTGACGCGGGTCGAGCCGTCGCTGCAGGCGGCGTTTGTCGATTACGGCGGCAATCGGCACGGGTTTCTCGCGTTCAGCGAGATCCATCCGGATTACTACCGCATTCCGGTCAGCGACCGGCATGCCGGCGATCCCGACAGTGACGATTATCCGGTTGATCCCGAGCACGGTGGCGAGGATGCCGGCGTGCCGCTCTCGGCGGCGCTTCCCGAACCGGTCTCGGTGCCACAGGGCGCGCCCACGGAAGATGGCGCTGACGACGACGCTGATAACGGCGGCGGATATGCCGATTCCGGCGCCGCGGCGCATGCCGCATCGTCGCATGACAACGACCGGCCGCATTGGGCCTCGTTCGACGAAAGGGCCGATGTTGAGGCATCGGTTGCATCCGAACCGGCTCCGGGACGGCATAACCACGACGAACCGGCGGCCGCCGGAGCGGTTTTGGCCGACGCCTTGCCAGCCGACGCCTTGCCAGCCGACGCCTTGCCAACAGAAGCAGCGCCGCCTGAAACCGCGACAACAGAAGGTGCGGTGACAGAAGTCGCGCCAACTGACGTTGCACCAACTGACGTTGCACCAACTGACGTTGCACCTGTCGCGGCTGCACCTATCGACGCCTGGGCGACACCATCCGAGCTGGACTCTGACGCCGCCGTCGTCTCGCCAGAGGAGGCGGCCGTGCCGCCGCAATACGCGGCCAGCGAGGATGCTCCGCCACCCCTTGTCAGCTTTGCGGAAGAGCCGGAAAACAGCACCGAAATCCGTGCCTTGCGCAGCACCGAGACAGCGTTGCTGACCGTCGAGATCGGTGAATTTGTGGAGAGCGAGTCCTCGGCCGCCGAAGGGTCCGCATTCGCTGACACTCCCGCTTCTGCTGATAACGGCGACTCCGCTGACGGGTTTGCGACCGGGCAGGAAAGTGTCGAGACACTGGGCGGTGGCGAAGTCGAGGAAGTCGAGGAAGCCGATGCCGAGCGTCGCTGGCATCATTCGCGGCATTACAAGATTCAGGAAGTCGTCAAGCGGCGCCAGATCATGCTGGTGCAGGTCGCCAAGGAGGAACGCGGCAACAAGGGCGCGGCGCTGACGACGTATCTGTCGCTGGCCGGGCGCTATTGCGTGCTGATGCCGAACACCAATCGCGGTGGCGGCGTATCGCGCAAGATCACCAGCATTGCCGATCGGCGGCGTCTCAAGGACATCGTTGAAGACCTCGCGATCCCGGAAGGGATGGGGGTGATCGTCCGCACCGCCGGTGCTGAGCGCTCAAAGGCCGAGATCAAGCGCGATTACGAATACCTGCTGCGGCTGTGGAACGAGATTCGCGACCTGACGCTGCAATCGACCGCCCCGGCGTTGATCTATGAAGAAGGCAATCTGATCAAGCGGTCGATTCGCGACCTTTATACGCGCGATCTCGAAGAGGTGCTGGTCGAAGGCGACGAGGGCTACCGTACCGCGAAGGCCTTTATGCGGACGCTGATGCCGAGCCATGCGCGTCGTGTGCAGCCGTACCGCGACCCGCAGGTCGGGCTGTTCCACCGCTTCCAGATTGAGAGCCAGATCGACGCGATTCACTCGCCGGTCGCGCAGCTGCGCTCGGGTGGCTACACCGTCATCAACCAGACCGAGGCGCTGGTTGCGATCGACGTCAATTCCGGCCGCTCGACCCGCGAGCGCAACATCGAAGAAACCGCGCTGCGCACCAATCTCGAAGCCGCCGATGAACTCGCACGGCAACTGCGCCTGCGCGACCTTGCCGGACTGATTGTCATCGATTTCATCGACATGGAGGAGCACCGCAATCAGGTGGCGGTCGAACGCCGCTTGAAGGAGGCGCTGAAAAACGACCGGGCGCGTATCCAGGTCGGCCGGATCAGCCCGTTTGGATTGCTCGAAATGTCACGCCAGCGGTTGCGTCCGTCGCTCGCGGAAACCTCGACGCAGCCTTGCCCGCATTGCGCCGGAACCGGCTTTATCCGCTCGGTCGAATCGACGGCGCTCTATGTGCTGCGCTCGATCGAGGAGGAGGGCATCCGGCTGCGCTCCGCCGAAATCTGCATTTACGTGCCAACCAATGTCGCGCTCTACATCCTCAATCAGAAACGTGAATCGCTGAACCAGATCGAGGCGCGCTACGGCATGCGGGTCACGGTGGCGCAAGATGACGCGTTGATCCCGCCAAGCTTCCGGCTGGAGCGGCTGCGCGCTTTTGAGGCCGGCGAAGCGCCGGCGCTGCGGCCGATCCAGGCGCCGACGATCCTCGAAGACGAAGAGGATGACGAACTCGAAAACGTCGAGACGCTCGAAACGGAAACCGACGGCGAGGGCAGCGACGCCACCGCGGCACAAGAAAGCCAAGAAAGCGACGAGGAGCGCGGCCGCCGTCGCCGTCGCCGTCGCCGTCGCCGCCCGGACGAACCGCGCGAGGGACGCGTGTCATCGTTGGCCAACGAGGGTGACATCGACGAACCGGCTGAAGCGGGGAGCGAAAACCGGACCGATAACGTCCGGACAGAGGATTCCCGCGAAGCCGGCGGCCATGACGGCGACGGGGAGGGGCAACGCCGCCGTCGCGGTCGGCGCGGTGGGCGGATGCGCCCGCGTCGCGATGCAGCCGCGCAAAGTACGGATCCGTCGGATGCCGAGGCGATGGTCGCGGAGGGCGACGTATTCGCAAGCCACGAAAACGAGCCGGCAATGTCCGAGCCGGTGCCGTGGTCGCCGGACGGCGAGGTTCCCGATGGTGAGATTTTCGAGGCCGCCGCCGCGGCGTCGCCGGCTTCTCACGTCGAGAGTTTCCCGGTCGAAGCCGCACTATCGGAACGCGAGGGCGCCGCGGCAATGATCTCCGAAGAGCCGCCGGAAGTATCGGGAGATCAGTTGGCCAGAGATCCGTTGGCCGGAGATCAGTTGGCCGGGGATAGCTCGGTGTGGGGCGTGTCGCCGGACCAAGCGCCGGCGTCGGAAGAAGCTGTGCCGGTCGAAGCTGCATCGGTCGAAGCCGAAGCTCCTGCAGCCACCGTAGCGACCGAAGCTCCTGCAGCCACCGTAGCGGCCGAAGCTCCTGTTCACGAGATTCCGGCTTATCACGTTTCGGCTCCCGCGGCGGTTGTCGCCGAACCGGAAGCGCCGGTGGAGGAGGTCCGCACCGCGCCCCATGCGGCGGAAAGCGAGCCGCCGCCGAGTGCCGAGGCGGAGCAGGGTGTGCCGTTCGTCAGCGAAAGTGAGCGAGTGCTGGAGGATGCGGCCGCTGCCCCGGTCGCGTATCGCGAGAGCACGGCGGAGCTTGCTCACGCTCCCGATTCTGCTCATGTCGACGATCCCGTGCGCGTTGACGATGACGTGCAGACGGTGACCGAAAAGCCGAGCAACCCGCGCAAGGGGTGGTGGCAACGCCTGATGCAATCGTGACCGCCGCAGGCGCGTCACAATTCAGCGTTATCGCGGATTGAGTCTCGTGGACTGATTTCGACTGGGACTGCCGTTCTGCGGCAGTGTCAGCCAGAGTTTTCCAGAGAACGACAAGCACTCGGTAGGCATCGGCCGGCAGGAGCGTGGGGGTGATGGCGGCACGGCGTTTCGCGCGGTCCAGGGTCCTGCTGCTGGTTGCGGCAGCTATCGCCATTATCGCCGCGGGGAGTGCGGCGCGGGCCGAGCCGAACGCCATCCGCGACACGGAAATCGAAAACGACATCCGCACGCTGGCGACGCCGGTATGGCGCGCGGCCGGTCTCGATCCGAACGATGTCGCGGTCTATATGATCCAGGACAGCCAGCTCAATTCGTTCGTCGCCGGCGGTCAGGCAATCTTTATCAATACCGGGCTGATCCTGCGGGCAGAGACGCCGAACCAGTTGATCGGGGTCATCGCCCACGAAACCGGGCATATCGTCGGCGGCCATGTGCTGAGCGCCAAGGAGGCGATGCACAACGCCAGCATCGAAAGCATCATCGCAATGGTCGCGGCTGCCGCCGCCTCGTATGCCGGACGCAGTTCGGCGCCGCTGCTCGGCGCCCAGGCGGTCGGCGAGCGCGCCTTTCTGCAGTTTTCGATCGGCCAGGAAGCGACGGCGGATCACGCCGCGATGAATTTTCTCGATCGTGCCTGCCAATCGGCACGCGGCCTGCTGAAGTTTTTCGAGATTTTGCAGCAGGAGGAGATGCTCTCCGGTGAGAGCCAGGCGCAGGATCCCTGGCTTAGAACCCACCCGCTGACTGCGCAACGCATCGATTACGTGCGCGATCATGTGCAGCGCGCGCGATGCTCGAACGTGACGGATTCGCCCGCGTCGATCGAGCTGCTGCGCCGGATCAAGGTCAAGCTGCGGGCCTTTCTCGATCCGCCATCATCGACCCTGGCCGCGTTTCCGGAGAGCGACCATTCGGTGCTGGCGCGCTATGCCCGAGCCATCGCGTATTATCGCGTCCCCAATCTCGACAAGGCATTGCCGACGATCGACGGGTTGATCCGGGATTTCCCCAGCGATCCGTATTACCGCGAGTTGAAGGGCCAGATGCTGTTCGAGAACGGCCATACCCGCGATGCGATCCGACCTTACGAAGAGGCGGTGCGGCTCGCCGCCTCGGCGCCGCTGCTGCGGATTTCGCTGGCGCAGGTCTACATCGAAAGCGGCGATGCGGCGCTCAACAGGCGTGCCATCGCCTACCTCAACGACGCCAGCCGGGAAGAAGGCCGCGACAGCCAGGTGTGGCATTTTCTCGCTGTGGCCTACGGGCGTGATAACCAGCTCGGCATGGCCGCACTGTCACTGGCCGAGCAGGCGCTCGCCGACGGCAAAAAGAAGGACGCGATACAGCAATCGATTCGCGCCAAACAGCTATTGGCTCGCAATACGGCGGCTTTCGGGCGCGCCGAAAATATCAACCACGAGGCGGACCTTCTTGATAATTGAGCGGCATTTCGCCGCCGTCGCGAGGGCGTCACGCCGATGAGGAGCGTTTTCCTGATGTATTTTCCCGTTCGCCGTCCGGTTCCGGGCACGTCGCGCCTGCCGCGCTTTCTCAAGCCGTCCGGCCTCTTCAAGATCGCCGTGATGCTGTGGTGCTGCGCGCTCGGCCTGGCGGCACCGGCCGCGGCGGCCGATTTTACGCCGGACCAGCGCAAGGCGATCGAAGGCATCATCAAGGACTATCTCGCGAAGAACCCGGAAGTGCTGCTCGACGCGTTGCAGACCGCCGAAGACAAGATCAAAAGCGATGCGCGCGACAAAGCCTCCTCAGCTCTGAAAGAGCACCAGAAGGAGGTGTTCGACGACCCGAGTTCGCCGGTCGGCGGCAACCCGAAAGGCGACGTCGCGCTGGTCGAGTTCTTCGATTACCGCTGCCCCTACTGCAAGCAGGTTGAACCGTCGCTCGAATCCCTGATCGGCGAGGATCATCAGCTGCGCGTCGTCTATAAGGAGTTTCCGGTGCTCGGCCCAGCTTCAGTGACCGCGTCCCGCGCCGCGCTTGCCGCCGTCAAGCAAGGCAAATATGACGTGGTGCACCACGCGCTGATGAATCTTAAAGGCCAGATTGACGATGCGCTGGTGCTGAAAACCGTCGCTGCGGCCGGCATCGACATGGATCGTCTGAAGCGCGACATGGAAGCGCCCGAGATCGATCAGGTGTTGAAGGCCAATTCCGATCTGGCCGACGCGCTCGACATTCACGGTACGCCGGGTTTTGTCATCGGCACCGAGATCATCCCGGGCGCGATCGGCATCGGCGACCTGAAAGAACTGATCGCCGACGCCCGCCGCAAATAAGCGTCGGCGGTGCCCTACGGTTTCGGCAGGGCGCCGTCGATTTCGGCGGTGATCGCGGTATCGGTCGGGCGGACTTGCGAGGGCCAGGTGCCGGCGAGTTGCCCGTCAGGGCCGATCAGGTATTTGTGAAAATTCCAGCGCGGCGCGGCGCCTTCGCCCAGGGTCGCCGCGACCCATCGGTAAAATGGATGTGCCGCGGCGCCGACGACCCGGTATTTTTCGGTCAGTGGAAAATCGACCTGATAGTTGGTCTCGCAGAACTGCTTGATTTCGCTGGCGCTTCCCGGCTCCTGCGCCCCGAAATCGTTGGACGGCACACCGAGCACGATCAGGCCGCGATCGCGATAGCGCTGCCACAGCACTTCGAGATCGCGGTATTGCGGGGTATAGCCGCAGAACGAGGCGGTGTTGACGATCAGTACCGGATGGCCGCGCCACGCCGATAGCGGCAGTTTGCCGCCATCCAATGCGGCAAACTCGAATTGGTAGGCGTCGCTTGCAGCATCGGTGCCTGTCGCCATGTCGCCCCTCCGTTCGTGCCCATTTCGCAGCATAGCGGACATTGCGACGTTGTGCATTTCGGTTGCTTGGCATCGGGGCTTCCCGGACACTGCCGCACGGTTTTCAGAAACGGCGCGCGATGCTGCTGTGGTATCTCGTCAAGGGCGCGCTGGTGGGAATCATCATTGCCGTGCCGGTCGGCCCGGTTGGCGTGCTGTGCGTCCGCCGCACGATTATGCATGGGCGGACGGCGGGGTTTCTGTCTGGTCTCGGGGCAGCGAGCGCCGATGCGGTATTCGGCATCATTGCCGCCGGCGGGCTGACCTTTATTTCGGACTGGTTACTGGGCTACCAGGACTGGCTGCGCTTTCTCGGCGGCGGCTACCTGATCTATGTCGGGGTCTCGGCGTTGCGTGCGCCGGTCGATCAGGAAAATAACGGCAAGCGCGACCCGGAAGGGTTGCTGGCCGATTTCGCGTCGACCTTTGCGCTGACCATCACGAACCCGATTACGATCCTGGCATTTCTGGCGATTTTCGCGAGTATCGGCCTTGCAGGTGAGCAAGCGACGATGAGCCGGGCCGGGGTTTTGGTCCTCGGCGTGTGGCTCGGTTCGTTACTGTGGTGGGCCGGGCTGGCGTTTGGCACCGGGCTGTTGCGGATGTCGCTCGACCGCAAACATCTGGTGTGGATCAACCGCGGCTCCGGCGGGATATTGATACTCTCCGGCGTCGTTCTGCTGGTCAGTCTGATCGTCAAGCATTTCTGGTAAGCCCATTTCCCGGTAAGCCCATTTTATTGTGGGGGTTCGATCGTGGTTTATCTGCCGCCCGCCTTTACCGAAACCCGCGCGGATGTCCTGATCGCGCATATCGAGCACCATGATTTCGGCCTGCTGGTCAGCCAGGGGCCGCAAGGGATGATCGCCAGCCAGATCCCCTTTCTGGTCGAGCAGCGCGACGATGGCCGCGTGTACCTGCTGGGGCATTTGGCGCGGCAGAACCCGCAAGTCGCCGATCTGGATGGCGTGAGCGAGGCGCTGGCAATTTTCCAGGGGCCGCACGCTTATATCTCGCCGAGCTGGTACGCGGCGGGGCCGAGCGTGCCCACCTGGAACTACGCCTCGGTGCATGCTTATGGCACGGTGCGCTCGATTGCCGACCCGAGCTGGCTGCGCGTGCTGTTGCAGCGGCTGTCCGAGCGCCACGAAGCGCGCGAACCCGGCGGCCCGTGGCGGATGGGCGATCAGCCCGAACCCTATCTCGCGTCAATGCTCAACGGCATTGTCGGGGTCGAGATCGCGGTCGAGCGTCTCGAAGGCAAATTCAAGCTGAGTCAAAACCGCCCCACCGTCGATCGCCCTCGAATCATTGCCGCGCTGGAACGCCGTGACAGCAGCGAGTCTCGGGCGGTCGCGCAATTAATGCGAGAGCGCGAGCCGCTGTAGCGGAGACGTTTCGTTATCATCGGGATGGTCATCAGGCCGGGCCGGAGTAGCCGGAGCCGGAGTCAGGGCCGGATGATCAGCCCTTCATGGGCGACGATGGTGCCGGGACGGGCGCGGGCGGCATCGGAGGCGACGCGGTCCATAAACGTATCGTCGTGGTCGGGGTCGTGGTGAAACAGCACCAGCGTCTTGACGCGCGCCGCGTCGGCAAGGCGCACCCCTTCCTGCCACGTTGAATGGCCCCAATTACGGTGCGCCGGGTATTCCTCGTCGGTGTACGTCGAGTCGTAGATCATCAAGTCGGCCTGATCGACGAGGTTCAGCACGTTGCGGTCCAGCTTTCCGGGAACATGCTCGGTGTCGGTGACGTAGGCGACCGCCTTGCCGTCATGTTCGAGGCGATAACCGGTCGCGCGGTTCGGGTGGTTGAGCGGGCCGGTGCGCAGCGTCATTCCGGCATGCGGGGTCAGCGACTCACCGGCGGTGAAATCGTTGAATTCGAGCTTGGCGGTGAAGATGTCGATCGGAATCGGGAATAGCGGCGCCGACATCATCTTGCCGAGCACGGCGGCGATCCCGGCATCGGGCTTCAAATGGCCGGCCCACACCCGGATGCGGTTGCGCACATCATAGCAGGGCGCAAAAAACGGCAGGCCGTGGCAGTGGTCGAGATGGGTGTGGGTATAGAACAGGTCGAACTCGTGCGGATGACCGCCTTTGACCAGTTCGTCGCCAAGCCCGCGCAGACCGGACCCGCCGTCAAAGATGAAAAGCTGACCGCCGCAGCGGATTTCGACGCAGGAAGTGTTGCCGCCATAGCGCATGGTGCGGGGACCGGGGCAGGCGATGCTGCCGCGTACTCCCCAGAACCGAACCATGAAATCCGGGTTGGCCAAGATGGCTCCCTCATGCTGCTGCCTAGTTCATTAGATAAAATAGTTAAGAAGAACAATCCGGCAAATGCGGAGCGTCAACGCACGGCAATCTGAAAACGATCTGGGATGACGACGTTTACCATAACGCGTTGTTAACTGTCTCGGCGCTAAGAATAGCCTCACTGCTCAGTCAAAAGGAGAGTGCAAATGTCCGAGACCGAATACGCAAAAGCGATGGCGGAATTCATCAACAAAAAAGGCGTCACGCGGTGCCCGACAGTGTGTGTCGCGGCGACCCGCGGCAATGTCGCGGAGGCCGATCGGGTCGCGCTGCGGAGCTACGAGGCGGCCCGCGAAGCGGCCCGGAATGCCAAAATGCACGGCTATCAGCAAGCACTTGCGTCCTGATGCGGCCGCGTCTGGCCGACGGTTTCCGTTTCGATTTTCCAGGCAATCCGGTTATTGACGTTCTTTAGAGGCGCGGACGCCCTCGCGGCATCCGCGCTCGTTTTTTCACCACGGCACGTTCCGCGCCCGTGACCTGTGACAGGTTTTGCGCCTTTCGGCTCCCGCATCGACGAATGCGTTTCATCATCGCCCGCACCAGCGGCGTCAGATCGATGATTTTCCGTGGTCCTGCGATTTTCTTTGGTTAGCAACAACTCTACTGGCGAACCGCGCCTGACACGCTATTGATCGGCTGATCAGAAGGTGCTGCCGCAGTGACGGCATCGCATCCTGGGCTGATTGGTCGCGATGGCCGACAGCGGTTGGTCGTGACGAGGCTGGTCTTCTCGGCCTTCCGCCGCCAATTCCTGCGGGACTATACTCCGTTGCGACATGGCAGTCGGAGCGCACGATGAACCTGTTTAGGGAACAAGGCGTCAAGGACTACGCGACGGCGGCGTCGCAGATCCCGGTCATCGATTTCGGCCCGGTGTTTGCCGGTAAGCCGGGCGCAGTGCAGGCACTCGCCCCCTCGGTTCGGGACGCCTGCGAGAATGTCGGGTTCTTCTACGCGTTCAACCACCGCGTGCCGGAAGCCCTGATCGACCGCGCCTTTGCCGCCTCGCGGCGGTTCCACGCGCTGCCGATGCCGCAGAAGCTCGCGCTAAGGCTAAACGAGAACAATATCGGCTACCTCCCGATGAATGCGTCGGTGCAAGGCGCCTCGACCGTGCACAAGGCGACCCGTCCGAACCAGAACGAGAGTTTTTTCATCAGCCACGATCGAGCCGCTGACCACCCCGATGTGCTCGCCGACACCCCGTTGCGCGGGCGCAACCAGTGGCCCGCCGACATGCCGGGTATGCGCGCCGATATGGTCGAATATTTCCGGACCATCGGCGCGATGTGCGACCGCATCCTGCCGGTTTTTGCAGCGGCGCTCGACATGCCGGAAGATTTTTTCGCACCGTTCTTCGCCAATGAGGGCCATGCCAACCTGCGCTTCCTGCACTACCCGCCGCAGGATGCCGACGAGGACGATCTGTTCGGCCAGGCACCGCACACCGACAACAGCTTTATGACGGCGCTCGCGCGCACCGACGTGCCGGGGCTGGCGGTGCGGCTCCCGTCAGGTGAATGGCTGCCGCCGCCGATCATCCCCGGCACGTTTCTGATCAACCTCGGCAACATCATGCGGCGGTGGTCGAACAACCGCTTTCTGTCGACCCCACACGGCGTGCTGAACGAATCCGGCAAAGACCGGTATTCGATTGCCTATTTCCACAGCCCGAACCCGGCCTCGACGATCGAGTGCCTGCCGAGCTGCATCACCACTGACAACCCCGCACAATATGAGCCGGCGGTGTACGGCGATCTCGTGCTGGCGTTCTACCGCGCCAATTATTTCCACCAGAAAGGCCACCAATCCTCGGCGGCCGAAATGGTACAGGCGGCCGAATGATGGGCGATCTTCTAGATTACACGATCACCAAGCTGTCGCCGCATACCGGGGCGGAGGTGCGCGGTGTCGATCTGCGCGAGCCGGTCGATGCGGCAACGCGCGCCCGCCTCAACCGCGCCTTTGTCGAACATTCGGTACTGGTGATCCGCGACCAGAAACTGACACCAGCGCAACTGCTCGCCGCCGTCGAGCTGTTTGGCGAGGTCTTCCCGCAGCACAATACCAAGTTCGCGCTGCCCGAGTGCCCGATGATCCACTATATCTCGAACCAGGATCGCTACCCCGACGGGAAGCGCTACATTCCGGGCTCGGGCTACCATACCGACCATTCCAACGCGGTGGCGCCGCCCAAGGCGACGGTATTGCACGCGGTGCAGCTTCCCGATCGCGGCGGTGACACGCAATACGTCAACATGCACGCCGCGTATGAGGGGCTGTCGGATGCGGTGAAGGCGCGCATTGCGGGACGGAAGGCCATCCACGTCTATCAAAGCCGCTACAGCGACCGGAAGCTGCTGGCGCTGCCCGACACCGCAACGGTGCCGGATGCTGTGGCCCACCCGCTGGTCCGTACCCATCCCGAAAGCGGCCGCAAGGCAATCTACCTGAACCCGATCCGCACCGAAGGCATCGTCGACATGGACGACGCCGAAGGGTTGCCGCTGCTCGATGAGTTGCTGGCGCATGCGGTGCAGGAGAAATACCAGTACCGCCACCGGTGGCAGCCGGGCGATGTGGTGATGTGGGACAACCGCTGCCTGCTGCACAAAGCCAATGCCGATTACGACATGGACCAGATGCGCTACCTCTACCGGGTCATGCTCAAGGGCGACGCACCGCGGTGAGTCTGGCGGTCTATGCCCTGACCTGCGGCCACTTGACCGGCGATCTCGGCCTTCTGATGGAAGGCGGCGAGGGTCGGGCGCGCCTGCCGATCCCGGCGTTTTTGATCGAACATCCGAACGGCACGGCGGTATTCGACACCGGCATGCATCCCGATTGCCAGCACGACCCGCGGGCGCGGCTTGGTGATCGCATGGCCGGTCTGTTCGATTTCGACTACAGCGCCGGCGAGGACATCGCCAGCCGGCTGGCGGCGCTCGACCGCGACCCGGCGAACATCGATTTGATCATCAATTCGCATTTTCATTTCGATCATGCCGGCGGCAACGCGCTGGTCCCAAACGCGACGCTGCTGGTGCAGCGACGCGAGTGGGATGCCGGTATGGACCTGGACGCCGCCGCCCGGAGCGGCTTCAACCCGCGTGATTTTGACCTCGGCCATAAGGTACGTTTGATCGACGGCGAACACGACGTGTTCGGCGACGGCTCGGTGGTATGCCTGCCGACCCCCGGCCATACCCCGGGCCACCAATCGCTCAGATTGCGCCTGCCCGGCGGCGATACCGTGCTGGCTGGTGATTCCTGCTATTTCTGCCGTACCCTGCGCGAACGCCGCCTACCGCGCTTTATGCACGACCGCGAGCAGATGCTTGCGTCCCTCGACAAACTCGCCGCATTCGAGAAGGCGGGCGCCCGCATCATCTTCGGCCACGATCTCGACTTCTGGCAGACCGTGCCGCAAGCCCCGTCGCCGCTGACTTGAGACACGTCACCAGATCAACGTAGCGCCGGAATGGACTTGCTGGACCGCCGATTCCGACGCCATCCTCGAAAAGGTCCAGCGCGGGAAACACGCGCCGGATGGCGTCGGGATCGGCGGTCCGGGTGAAGGGCTTAAGCATTTCGGGGCAGGTGGAACTCTGAGGTCTTCGAACGCGTGGGCCGACTGTAGCGGCAGGGCCGACCTGCTGTCAGAGGCAGAGGACCGGCGTCAGCGGCTGCTGGTCGCGGTGCCGACAGAAAGCTGATCATACACGCAGGCGGCCGCTCACAACCTGAAGCGCGGTTGCGCAGGCTCGCCAGGGCGTTACGATAACAGCATGCTCCAGGCGCTTCTGCCAGAAGACGCACTCGCGATTGCCGAGGTATCGCGGCGCCGCACTCGCGACGAGCAGGCGATGGCCCAATATCTTGGCATCGGGCGAGGGGCGCACGTAAAGGGGGCGGCCCTGGACGGTACGCTCTTGCGCCACCCAGGTGATGTCGACCTTGCGGCCTTCGAGAGCGAGGAGCGGCGCCACCTCGAGACCGCGATCGCGCAGCTTTCGCCCGACGCACGACGCGAGCTCATCGCGCTTATTTGGCTGGTACAGCGGCCGGTATTGAGTTTCGAGGCCGCATTGCGGCGCACGCGCCGCATCCCGCCGGCGGCGCAGCCCGGTTATCTCATGGGCATACGGCTCGAGCGCTACATCGCCGAGGGGCTTCGCAAGCTTGGCTGCGGCGGCGCGTGACGGCCGATCCGCACGGCGATCTTGCCGAGACGTGCTGTTGCACGCGCCGCGAAACCGTAGCAACGTGACGACGCAGCGCTAACGCGCTTCGTCATGTCCGTCGGTTGAACCGGCGCTAAAGCTATTGTGGGAGCATAGACGCCAGATGAACGCCCTCAAAGACGCCATCAAGTCAGGCAGAACGGTCGTCGGGACTACCGCGACGCCGGATGTTGACGTGTCGACCCTGGCCGCCGCCGGGTACGACTTCGTGCTGCTCGATACTCAGCACTCCGCCTGGGAGATCAAGCAGCTGCGGCCGTCGATCGAGACGATGCGCGGCAAGAAGGCGGCGCCGGTGGTGCGCGTCGCCGCGAACCAGCCCCACCTGATCTGCTTCGCGCTCGACGCCGGGGCGCGCGGCCTCATTGTGCCGATGGTCAACACCCGTGCGGAGGCGGAGGCCGCCGTGCGCGCCTGCCGCTATTTTCCCGCAGGCAACCGCAGCAACGCCGGGGTGCGCGGCGAGTGGGGCGAGTTCAAGAGTTACCGCGATTACATGGATGCCGTGAACAACGAGCTCGTCATCTTGCCGATGATCGAGACGAACCAGGCGCTGGAGAACCTCGACGCCATCGCCTCGGTCCCGGGCGTCGACGTCCTGTTGGTCGGCCCGTCCGATCTTTCGATCGAGCTGGGGGTGCCACTCGACTACCAGTGCGACCACTATCAGCGAGGGCTCGATAAAATCGTGGCGGCCGCCACCAAGCACGGCATCACCGCCGCGATGTATTTCATCCCGCCCGGGATGGACCCGAACTTCTACGTCGACAAAGGGTTCAAGCTCTTCACCATGCCGTGGGCCCCCTGGGCGACGGCCGGGATCCAGAACGGCCTGTCCGGGATCAAGCGCTAACAACGGTCAACGCGCAGCTCGATCGCGAACCCGCTCCCGCTGCGCGTCTGCCGCTCGTCCATCAGGCCGAGGCCATCACGGAGCAGGATCCACCGCTGCTACAGTCGCCCGGGAACGGAACGGATCAACGGTCTGGTACAACCACGTTAAGGGGCTCAATCCCAATGCGTGTTTCGGCATATTCGATGTCGCACGGTTGAATACGGTCTGGCTTGATAGGGGCTGGCTTGATAAGTTCTGCGCGTGCGGAGGGCATTAAACACATTTCGGTCGAATACTCGTCGCGGAGAACGATCCATGTGCTGCGTCACTCGAATGCGTCAGCACAGATCGCAGCAGGGCTCGACGTCGGCGCGGTAAGCCGGCGACTTTGGCCATGCCAACCCGGCCACGATACTTCGTGTCTATACGCACCAATTTGCCGCATCCGATAGCAAGGCAGCAGCGGCGATTGAACACGCGATGAAGGGCGGCTGAGTTGGCACCGAGCTTTGGGTGCTACTTGGGTCCAACAATAGCGGCGTTCACTCCGTGTTCGCTGTACCGCCAACCAGGCCAGTTGACCGCACGAGCCCGAAACACTAGGTTGCCTCTCGCATACGCCGTGCACCCGCTCATCGGTGGAGGGGTGGCCGAGTGGCTGAAGGCGGCGGTTTGCTAAACCGTTATACGGTTAACCCCGTATCGTGGGTTCGAATCCCATCCCCTCCGCCATCTTTCTGTCCTGTCGCGCTGATGCTGGTCTACCGGGGCGGCAACACGCGCACTAGCTAAGCTATTCACCTGATTGTCCTGCTCGGTCCCGAAGGTGTAAGCCGTTGTGTTCAGCCGTTCTGTCCGGCTTTCCCTGGGCCGCAAGCCCTCACAGGTGAGTTCGTGCGATGGGCGTTGTGAACGAGGCGATCAAAGAATGGCGTCGACATCAGTGGATGATCGAACACGATAGAACACTACAGTAAGGGAACGGCTGTTAATCGGGATTTGGGTCATCGACGCGAGTGGCACCAAGCACCGGCAGCGCCCACTCAAGGTCGCCGCGAGACGACTCAAAATCCAGCACCATGTTCAGCTGTTTCAGCTCGTTGCCTTTGGCCGAGAGCTCCTTCAGGCGTTCTTCGATATCTTTAAAACCCCGGCTGGCCCCGCATCCGCCCTTCCCCCTCGCAAATCCGATCCGAATCACGAACCGGCAAAAAGCGCGAGGTTCTTGGAGGCCTCCAGCTGCCGGAGCTCAAAAAGCCCTTGCAAATATTCCGATTTTGGGACAGCGTTAAGCTATTCCAAATGTTAGGGCTTTTTTGACCGCTACCGGTCACTAGGCAGACCATGATGGCGGCTTTGGTGTTTCCGCGGCTTGGTTCGCAAGAGCTTCCGACGCAGACACATTTTGCGGTCGACGGGTCGGCACCGCCTTGGCGTGCCGAGGCTATAGTGAGTGTGGCTTGCGCGTCTTCGACGCACTCCGAAAGTTGCCGGTATCTTTGCTTCCCCAGCTGCGTCTTCCGTCGAACGTGATCGGGATGGCAATGCTTCCTGCCAAAACGGCTAAGGGCGTCAGCATTGATGAGGGAAGCGTCCGCCTTTGTTTGTTTACCTCAAAGGATAATAAGAATGACGGGCTCGGTCATCGACGGCAAAAATAGTTATCTTTTTCTTGGTAACGACAACAATCGCATTATTGACCAGACCGTAGGAAAATGTGCGCTGTCGCGATTGTTTTTGCAGAAATGGTTTTCCTTCCATTATGATGTGAAGATATCGGTCGAGCAGCGGGGGGCTAAGTATTTCTATATAATTGCACCCAATAAAGAAACCAGCCTACGCGAATTTCTTCCGGATGATATTGTTTATCAACAGAATGGGCCGACGCCAACCAATCAGTTGCTAGCGGCGCACGAACACCACAAGGACTTTCTTTATTATGATCCCGACCTTCTGGAGCGGATAGGCTCGCCGTTTGCTACCTACGATAAAAACAGCTCCATATGGACGTCTCAAGGCGCAATGAAATATGTCCTTGCCGCGCTCGACTCCTTAGGTGCGACGGACTTGCGGAACAAATTATTGGCGGTACCGCTTGCGCTTGGAAACAACAAGTCTCCCGGGGATTTGGGTGCCATAGTTGGGCGGACACCGGAAGCCATAGAAACGTTCAAATTGCTCACGCCCTATAGCCAGATTGTATATGAAAGTGCGCTTGCGGGCGTGGGATACATTCGCCACACGTTTTCGAAGAACGGAAGTGGTCGTGCGATATTTTTCCACGACAGCTTCATCGCACCAATTATACCAACGCTAAGCGAACTCTTCGAACAGGCGTTGTTTATTCAAACTAACGATTACATGTCCGAGCTTGTGATGGCCTTTGAGCCGCAGTACGTTTTTCGACTGCAGGCAGAGCGCCTTTGTCTTCGACTTTCGGTTCATATCGATAATGCGTTACAATGGTTTAAGGATCTGGAAGCGGACAGGGCCGCGACGGACGCCTCGAGCGCCTATGTCGAAAAACTTCTCGCTAAGGCACCTATCGCGGTACCGCGGAGGCCCGTGCGAAAAAAGGTGATGTTTTGTCATATTCCTAAGAATGCAGGCACCTCGATCGCAGCGCATTTGGTCGGCCAGTTTTCGTGGCCCGAAATCTTCGGACTGGACGGGCAGAAGCTGCTTCTGAAGCACCTTATTGAGCATCAGAAAGGCGTTGTGCAGACGCATAGCTTCGTGTCTGGGCATATTCCGCTATCCTGCATCGAAGACGTATTGGATCAGTTCGACTTGATAATCGCAATTGTACGGCCGCCGCTGGAACGGCTCATTTCGCACTATCAGTATTTCATTCAAGAAGGACATGTGAGGGACGAGATCTCGCTGGAAGAATTTTTAGATACGAGTTACGTCGCAAACCCATCGACGCGTAACGCGCAATGCGGCTATCTTGGAAAGGATAATCGTTTCCTGTCCGTAAAAGAGCGTCTTGCGTCGACTCCGTCGTTGCGACTTGTTCCTTATCACGCCCTCGATCGTCTCGATGCGGTGGCCGAGGAATTCGATCTTAAGCCGTTCCATCTTTCCCGCTTGAACGTCTCCAGAGTTAAGGTCGATCCGTGGGCCAGTCTCACGCCAGCCTTGTATAACAAGGTGTTTGACTGGTTCAGCGAGGATTTTCTTATGTATGATTATATCATGGGGAAGAAGAATTGAGAAGAATTGAACTGCGGTTTTATTCGATGAAATCCTTTGTCCTCCGACATTCCGACAACAGGGTGCATAACAAGGGCGGGAAATGATGAACGATTGGCGATCGTAAGCTCGCTCTACGGCGTCTTTCTCTATAGAGAGCTGCGACCAACCGTGGTCGCCGATCTGGTCATGACGCCCGAAACGGCGCAGCGCCAAGGCCGTGAAAAAGAGGCGTTGCGCCGCGCCGTCAGCGTCTGCAACCTCAAGTCATCGACGAGATCGGCTATCTGCCGTTGGCGCGTGAACAAACCAACCTATTCTTTTCAGGTCGTTGCCAAGCGATACGAGAAGGGCGCGACCACCCTGACCTCAAACCTGACCTTCGGCTCGTGGGACCAAGCCTTCGCCGGCGACCCGGTGCCGACCGCGGCGATGCTCGACCGGTCGCATCATTCGACCGTAGTCAGCATCCAGGGCGAGAGCTACTGCCTCAAAGACCAACGCCACGCCGGTTGCTGAAAGCGCCGTCACCGACATGACATGGCTTGCCCCGATGGGTCCACAAGAACCTCCCGCGCTGCGCCTCATCGGACTCGTGGCTGTGTCACTTCGCTCCGCACAGGCCCCTCCTATGGACTACCGGGACAAGCCCCCAAGCAACGAGACTGGGTCAAGTTTCAACCGGCGAAATCGAGATAAGTGGGTCAGTCAGGATTCTCCCTGCGTCGCTGCCTTCTTACTCAGATTGCCGCGCTACAGCCCGCGGATCTCGGGGTGCAGCCGCCGTAGATCTTCGCTGCGGCGACCCGACGCCCCACGCTGGCGACGACGCGGATCCCCCTGCGCCCCCGCGCTGGTTCCATGAACCGGAACGTAAACTCTCGATATCCGCCAACGACTTCCAACGAAGCGTCGAGACCTACAGCCAAGGCGAATGCGAGGTAATCAGGCGTTGAAACCCGAAGGTGCCGACCTTCGCAGATATTGGCTTGCAAAGAAACGCCCTAAGCGCCACTCTCCACCTGCTGGAAATGAATATTCTGGTCATCAACAAGAGCAGTTGTGCTGGGGTCTTGAATGCCGACGGCGAATGAAACGAATATCGACCTGCACCAAAAAGCAAAATCTTATGCCGACGTATTTGGCGTCATAGCAGATATACACCCAAATGATCACATGTTTAATTTTCTAAGCAGATCGAAAACGGTAGATGAAGCTGCAAAAATCTATTTCAACGGTGGTAGAAACAATTCTCTTCAGTTAATGCAAATCCTGTCGCGGGTTGGGATCGATCCGGCCAAATCAAAATTACTAGAGTTTGCGTCCGGATACGGTAGGGTGACAAGACACTTATTTCCTATGTTGAAAGCTAGGAGATATGTTGCGTACGATATTCATGAGTCGGCTGTGGAGTTTATCAGAGAAAGGATCGGTGCTGAAGCCAGATTATCCAACTCTAGGCCGGAATCTGTCGAATACGAAGGAACGTTTGATTTTATTTTTGTATTGTCGTTGTTCTCCCACTTGCCCGATTCTTCATTTTCGCTCTGGCTGACGACGCTTTATAATATGCTGTCGCCGGACGGCGTACTGCTTTTCACCACCCACGGCGAATCCGTGTTGCAGAGAGATAAGGACCCGCGGCGAGAGCAAAGTTACGACGCCAAAAAAGGATTTGGATTTCTCACGAAATCTGAACAAGCTGATTTGAATACTAGTGAATATGGAACGAGCATCAGCGCCCCGCATTATGTAATTCCTGCCATCTACAGCGCTACGGGAGGGCGTATCGTATCGTTTGCACCGTGTTGCTGGTTCGGAATCCAGGACGAATGGATTGTGCGCAAGGGCGGCTAGTCTCTTATGCCCCCCCGTCAAGGGTTGCGGCAACAGTTTGGCGGCGCGGCCTCTGGGAAGAGGTCGTGATTGAGTAGCTGAGGACTGCACTGGGCTGGAGGCGGAGTTGGAGACGACGGTTGATCAGACTGTTATTCGCGGGTTGGTTACCGCCTTCCGTGTCTTCGTCTCGGGGATTTCTCGGTCTAGAGGACGGGCGTCGAGCAGCAGCGTTATGGGCGGCGTCCGCGCCGACGGTACCAAGGAAATCCTGGGGCTCTGGCTCGAACAGAACGAGGGGCGCCAAATTCTGGTTACGCGTCATGGACGAACTGAAAAACCGCGGCGTCGTTACCATTTTTTCCCAGCAGATCCTCCAACGCGGCGTTGTCGAGCGTGGTATCCGCTTCACCCTCGCGTTCTCCTCCTCCAGAGACCGCAACCGCTTTGCTGACTTCTGGACCGCCGTACTTGCTCTTCCAGTTGTAAAACATCGCATCGCTCATACCGTGCTTGCGACACAATTCCGCAACCGGCACCCCCGCTTCCTGCTCCTTCAGGACGCCGATAATCTGTTCATCCGTGTCCGCGACCGCTTCATCCGTCCGTCCCCTCTGGGCCGGACTCTAACTCCTCATGGCTGACTTTTCGGGGGGCACGTCACAAGCGGCGTCGCGGACGAGGTGGCTGCTGTGCTAGATAGGTTGGCCGAAGGGCGTTGATCCGAGAGACCATCCGCCAGAACAACCAAGCTCGCCCCGGGGAAAGGTTAATTTTATGATTATACCCAATTATGCCTTGACGAAAAGATAACCTTGGGCAATCGAGGACCTTAAAATGAGTCACGACATTATCCAAGGCGTACCGCGTAGTGAACCAGGGTGGTTAGAACAGTTTCAATTACAGAACGGATACCCGGAACTCTATAATCGTAAAGCCGTCTTGATTGGTGACTCTATGGCGTTTAGATGGCCTCAGGATTTAAAATGGCCCGGATTAGATCAGACCCCAGCAAAATTCGCGATTGGCGGAGATCGGGCGGAAAACGTGTTGTGGAGACTTGAGCACATCGGAGGACGATTAGATCGCGCCAATTTCGTTATGATTTTTGCGGGCACAAACAATGTTACGACAGAAACAGACGCAGTAGCAATATCAAGTTGCCTATTCAAAATAGTAAAATGTGTCCGCAGTCTTTCTAAAAATTCCTTAATAATATTGTCATCTATACTGTATAGAGGGGAAAATCTGAATTTTAGAAGACCTTTTATCGATAACATCAATGGTATTTTAAGGAAAAAATCTTCTGAGTTAGATTTTCTATTTTTGGACGTGAACGGCACAATCGATAAGGAGGTCGGAGGGAGCCTCTCGTTTCACCTGTATTCCGATTACGTACACCTTTCATCGGAGGGGTATAAAGTTCTTGCCAGTATGATAGGAAGGTTGGTTTGATCTGACGCTACCCGCCCATTCGCCGCGAAACAGATGCCGGGATATGTAGCGAATCCAGGGTGTGCCGGGTGCGTTGTTGTGGTTTGCATCGTCCTCGTCAGCCAGCATCCGCCACCGGCGCGCGAGGTAAAACATTGTTTCGCGGGCTGCCTGATTACGGCGATGTTCCCACACCTGATTATCGGGTATGGCCATGAGAAGGTGGCTGCGGCAGGTCCGCGTTGTTATCATCATGGCGAGTTTTTCAATTCGCGCCGCAATTTCACAGGGCCAACTGTTATCCCTATATTTGCTCGAGGATGTTGTATCTAAGCGCCGGAGCCCTAACTTACTATCGTTTGTGATTGTTCCGACGTTCCCCAACAGAAAGTGTGGCAATTATACCTTTGACGTAGGTAGTCACTAGGCTAGAATGAGCGGCAGAATAGGACGAGCCACCCCATCTTTACCGACGAAACCCTTTCGCCTTATCTGCGGCAGCAAGAAAGGCATGTCGGCGCACCAGCTGCACCGTACTATTGGTGTTATCTACAAGACCGCATGGTTCACGGCGCACCGCATTCGCGAAGCTATGCGACCACTGAACGCTGAGCCTATAGGTGGCGAAGGCAAGTTTGTTGAGGTGGACGAGACCTACATCGCGGGTACCGCAAAGATCCGTGCGTATGCGGAGGCTTTGGCTCCGAAAGAGGCAGTTGTGTCGCTTGTCGGGCGCGGCGGGAAGGTTCGTTCTCACTACTTCACTGACGTAAATGTATCGACCTTGAAGCCAATCTTGGCAGATGCCGAACCTGCGCACCGATCAGAGCCCGATTTATACCGGCATCGGGACTGAATTTGCCGGCCACGAGGCCGTCAACCATTCGATCAAAGAATATGTTCGTGGCGACGCCTACACGAACACGGTGGAACGCTGGTGCGCTATATGCGCCGAATTGCGCCGGAACTCTTCTCGCCTCGGCCTTGACCAATCCGGAGATATCAATTCTCGACGGTCTCGTCGGAGAAAATTCAAAAGATGTGGTTGATTTTCGGGGGTTGCGTTCGGCCTCGTGCGGCGCGAGTTTCCCCGATACCCTGGGCACCCATCTTTAGCGCTCTTCCGGAGACCGATGAATATGGCCGATAGCAGCGGCAATGCCGCGCGGTGGCAGGACGATCTCTACGATCTGCTGCGCCGCAACAACGTTACTCAGTTCGCCTATGTGCCGGATGCGGGCCACCGCATCCTGATCGACCGTTCGCTGGCCGATCCTGGCGCACAATCCGTTGCGCTGACGACCGAAGAAGAAGGCGTGGCCCTCCTCGCCGGCGCTGATCTCGGTGGCGCCAAAGGTGTGCTGCTGATGCAGTCGAGTGGCACCGGTAACTGCATCAACATGCTGTCGCTGATCAAGGGCGGCCATTTCCCGTTTCTGACCCTGGTCAGCATGCGCGGCGATTTCGGTGAGGGTAACCCCTGGCAATTCCCGATGGGGCAGGCGGTCGAGCCGGTGTTGAAGACGATGGGTGTCATCGTCATGCGCATCGATCAGCCGGGGGACGTGGTCCCGACGGTCGGTGCGGCGATGACGATGGCATTCCAGGGCGGCAACGCCGTCGCCGTGCTGCTGACCCAGAAACTGCTCGGCGCCAAGGCGTTCTGAGATAAAGGATAAGAAAATGGCACAGAGCTATCCGCAGGGCGTCGATATGGCGGCGGCGATCGCCGCCGGTTTTGTTCTCGACCGCCGCGATGCGGTGCCGGCGCTGATCGGCCGGCATGAGGATTTCCTGTTCGTCACTGGTCTCGCCGGTACGGCGCGCGATATCGCCGCGCTGACGCATGACGGGGCGCATATCTACACGATGGCCGGGGCGATGGGCGGCGCCTGCATGATCGGGCTTGGCCTCGCGCTGGCGCGGCCAGACAAGCGCGTGCTGGTAGCGACCGGCGACGGCGAGTTGCTGATGAACCTCGGCTCGCTGGCGACAATCGCGGTGATGAACCCGCCGAACCTTACGGTGCTGTGTGTCGATAACGGGCATTACGGTGAGACGGGCTATCAGAAAAGCCATACCAGTCTCGGCGTCGATCTCGAAAAAATCGCCGTCGGCTCCGGCATCAAACGCAGCCGCGTCGTAGCGACCGAAGGTGACCTTGCCGATGGCGCCCGCTTTCTGCGCGAAGGCAACGGTGCCGCGTTTGTGCTGCTCAAGGTCAAACCGGATGACCCACCGCCGTTCAAGCGCAATTTCGACCCGGATTCGTGCCGTGTCCGCTTTCGCACCGCGCTGCTGGGGCCGGGTTGACCGGGCGGAAACCGCAACAAGGGGAGGCGACGATGCCGTATGGCGGCAATGACTGGCTGGCGCTGACGCAGGAGCCGATTCTGGAGCCGGAACTCCCGATCTGCGATCCGCACCATCATTTCTGGGATTTCCGCACCGCGCGCATCCCCTATCAGCGTTATCTGCTGCACGAACTTCTGGCCGATGTCGATTGTGGCCACAACATCCGCTCGACGGTGTTTATTGAGGCGCGCTCGATGTATCGCCCGGATGGTGCGGTCGAGCTACGGCCGGTCGGTGAAGTCGAGTTTGTGCAGGGCCTTGCCGCGGCGAGTGCCAGCGGTCTTTACGGGGGCTGCCGGGCCGCCGCTGCGATTGTCGGGCATGCCGATCTGAAGCTGGCCGACCGGGTCGAGCCGGTGCTCGACGCGTTGCAGGCGGCCAGCCCCAATCGGTTTCGCGGGATCCGCCACATTGCCACCTGGGACCCGCATCCCGATGTCGAGAGCCGCGAAAGAGAGGGCGTGTTGAGCAGCGCGGAATTTCGTGCCGGCGCCCGGGTGCTGCAGCGCAAGGGATTGTCGCTCGATACCGGCGTGTGTTTTCCGCAGCTGCCGGAACTGGCCGAGTTCGCCCGTGCCGTGCCCGACCTGACGATCATCCTCAATCATCTCGGCGGCCTCAACCGGGTCGGCTCGTTCGCCGGGCGCGAGGACGACGTCATGGCTGCCTGGCGCGGCGGCCTCGCCGCGGTTGCGGCCTGTCCCAACGTGCATCTCAAGCTCGGCGGCCACGGCATGCCACGGGTCGGTTTTGACTGGCACACCCGCGACAAACCGGTGGGCTCCGAGGAAATGGCGGCGTCGGTAGCGCCCGTGTTCAGCTATTGCATTGAGCAGTTCGGTCCCGGTCGCTGCATGTTCGAAAGCAATTTTCCGGTCGACAAAGTGTCGTTCTCGCACCCGGTGCTGTTCAACGCCTTCAAGCGCTTTTCCGCCGGCTACTCGGCCGCGGAACGCGCCGCCCTGTTCCACGACACGGCGGTCCGCGCCTACCGCATCGGCGGCATCTGAGGCGGCGTTCCGGCTCCCGGTCTTTCCGCGCGGCCGGGAAGGGGAGCGCGCTGCTACTTGCAGTCCTTGAGGTCGGCGACGGCGTCGGCGAAATCGTCGTGTGAACTGTCGAGCGCCTGCATTTCGGTCGAGCAATCGGAGTGCTTGTCTCCTGCCGAAACGCATTTCTCATAGGCGCGCGCCGCTTCGATCACCTTGTTGACGGTGGCGGTGTATTGTTGATTTGCCGCACTGCAATCTGATTTGTCCGGTTCTCCGGCAGTCAGCAAGGCGACCGTGACCAGGCTCAAGGATAGGATGTGCATAAACCTGCTGCTCCTGCCGGTAGGTGGGGGGCGGAAAACGATGGCTGGCGAGGACTGAATGAGAGCCTGCGGTTGACGCTCGGCTCCGGCACCGATATAAGCCCGGTCCTCCTGTTTTCGTCGAGAAATTATGCCGCATCACATATCGGCCGAGAAACGGCTTCGCCAGACCGAAAAACGTACTGCCCTCAATCGGGCTCGAATGAGCCGGGTGCGCACCTTTGTCAAAAAGGTCGAGAGCGCGATCGAAACCGGCGACCGGGCGGCGGCCCAGTCGGCCTTGCAGACCGCACAACCCGAATTGCATCGCGCCACGACCAAGGGCGTCATGCACAAGAATACGGTCGCCCGGAAACTCTCGCGGCTGGCTGCGCGCATCAACGCGCTCTGACTCTCGATTGCCGGCCTGATACGAATGCCAGCCGAGGCGTGCCTTGGCTGGCCCGTTGCGCTGTCGTTGCGGTTGCTTCTCGCCGACTCCGAATCACTCGATGTTCGGCTTCCATTCCGTATTGTCATGCCGCTGACATCTGGCTAAGGTTCGTAACAACGGAGCGGCAAAACCCCGTTTCGTTCGTGTAGATTTCTATTGCTGTCAGTAAAATGGGCATATTTTTTTGGGAAGGACAGTATATGTCTGACCCAGATGGGGGAGATATGTTCGATTTAAACTGTAATATACAGGGCATATGTCTAAATAAAATTGACTGATGTCGCGCCGTGTCTTGGGCGAGATCAATACAGAAACCGCGAACTATTCGGGGGTCAAAGTGGCGGGAGAACCAGCTCGAAGCGATCGCGATCGTGATTCGGTACAGCCGAACGGCAATTCCTGGGGGCGCATTCTGGGTCGCTTAAAGGGCCAGGTGGGCGAAAATGCTTATCGGTCTTTCTTCCAGTCCTTGCGGATCGAAAGCGGTGCGGCGCCGGAAATCGTGCTGTTGGCACCGACCCGTTTCCTGCGTGACTGGGTGGCGACGCATTATGCCGACCATCTGCTGGCGGCTTGGCGCGTCGAAAACCCGGCGGTCGAGCGGGTCGACGTGGTCGTTGATCCCCGGGTCGATCCGAGAATCGATCCGCAAGGCGGGGCTGGCCTTGTCCGCGAGGCGCGATCGGTCGAGCCGGCGGCGAATTCGGCCGGATCGGCGGTGAGGAATGCGACGGCGGCGACCCCCGTTACAACCGGGGAGGGCGCAAGCATCGTGGAAATCGCCGAGGAACGGGGCTACCTCGCCGCGGCGCTCGATCCGCGCTTCACCTTTGACAATTTTGTCGTCGGCAAACCCAATGAACTGGCACACGCCGCGGCGCGGCGGGTGGCGGAAACCTGCGCCGGTCCGACCCGCGCGGTGCCGTTCAACCCGCTTTTCCTTTATGGCGGCGTTGGTCTCGGCAAGACTCACCTAATGCACGCGATCGCCTGGCATGTCCGGATGAACGCGCCGGAGCGCAAGGTGATTTATCTCTCGGCCGAAAAATTCATGTATCAATTTATTCGGGCATTACGCTTTCGCTCGACGATCGACTTTAAGGAACAATTTCGCTCGGTCGATTTGTTGATGATCGACGACGTGCAATTCATCAGCGGCAAGGAATCAACGCAGGAAGAATTTTTCCATACCTTTAACGCCCTGGTCGATCAGAACCGGCAGATCGTCATATCGGCGGACAAATCGCCTTCCGACCTGGAACGGATGGAGGAGCGGATGCGGTCGCGGCTCGGCTGGGGCCTTGTCGCCGACATCCACCCGACGACCTACGAATTGCGTCTTGGCATCCTGCAATCGAAGGCCGACGAAGCTGGTTTGAGACTGCCGCAGAAGGTCATGGAATTCCTCGCGCACAAAATCGTCTCGAATGTCCGCGAGCTGGAAGGCGCGCTAAACCGCATTACCGCGCAGATGCAGCTGATCGGCGGCGACATCACGCTGGAGAGCGCACAGGAGTTGCTGCGCGATTTGCTGCGGGCCAACGAGCGGCGCGTGACGATCGACGAAATTCAGCGGCGGGTCGCTGAGCATTTCAATATCAAGATGGCTGAAATGACCTCGGCGCGGCGGTCGCGCATCGTTGCGCGGCCGCGGCAGGTCGCGATGTACCTGGCAAAACAGCTGACCTCGCGTTCGCTGCCCGAGATCGGGCGTAAATTCGGCGGCCGCGATCACACGACCGTCATGCATGGCGTGCGCAAGATCGAAGAACTGACTGCGACGGACCAGGGCCTTGCCGAGGATGTCGAATTGCTGCGGCGCATGTTGGAGAATTGAACATGCGGCGGGTGCCGGCGACGGTGTGCCGGCGCACCTGAACCGGTCGGGTGTGCCTGCCGGCGGTTCCGTGCTACATTGTCTTCCCGTCTGCCGGCCCGTAGCTTCCTATCAGGGAACGTCCCGGGCGGCGGCTGGGATTTAACCCTCCCGTCCGCCAAGAGTCTTGTGGAAAGAGCCGGGCAGCAGATGAAGTTAACCATCGAACGGGCCGCCCTCCTTAAGGCGTTAAGTCATGTGCAGAGCGTCGTTGAGCGCCGCACCACGATCCCGATTCTGTCGAATGTGCTGCTGCATGCCGAAAACGGGCGGCTGGCGCTGAGTGCCACCGACATGGACCTCGAAATCATCGAGGGCGTCGCCGCCCGCGTCGAGCGCGACGGGCGAACCACGGCGCCGGCGCATACGCTCTACGACATTGTGCGCAAATTGCATGACGGCGCCCAGGTCGAACTGGAGACGACAGGTGGCCGCAATGAGATGGTGCTGCGGTCCGGCCGGTCGACCTTTACGCTCGCCTGCCTGCCGCCGGAGGACTACCCGGTCATGTCGGCCGGCGACCTGCCGCATCATTTCGCTCTGCCGACCAGCGAGTTGCGCATCCTGATCGACCGCACCCGCTTTGCGATTTCGACCGAGGAGACGCGGTATTACCTGAACGGCATCTATCTACACGCGACCAAGAACAACGAGGTGCCGGTCGTGCGCGCGGTGGCGACTGACGGGCACCGGCTGGCGCGCGTCGAGATCACAGCGCCCGAAGGTGCCGCCGGTATCGCCGGGGTCATCGTGCCGCGCAAGACGGTGTTGGAGTTGCGCAAGCTGATCGACGAGGGCGAAGACGGCGAGGTGCAGGTGGCGCTCAGCGACAGCAAAATCCGCTGCTCGATCGGCGAGGCGGCGCTGACCTCGAAGCTGATCGACGGTACCTTCCCTGATTACGACCGTGTCATCCCGAGCGGGAACGACAAGATCCTCGAAGTCGATTGCAAATCGTTTGCCGAAGCGGTCGACCGAGTGTCGACGATATCGACCGAGCGCAGCCGTGCCGTCAAGCTGGCGATCGAGCGAGCGGGGCTTGTGGTGTCGGCGACCAGCCCGGAAAACGGCACCGCGATCGAAGAACTCGAAGTGCGCTATCAGAGTACCCCGCTCGAAATCGGTTTCAACTCGCGTTACCTGCTCGACATCACCGAGCAGATCAGTGGCGAGTATGTGCAATTTCAGATGTCGGACGCCGGGTCGCCGACCATTCTGCGCGACAGCGCCGACGGTAACGCGCTTTATGTGCTGATGCCGATGCGTGTCTGATCCGGCGGCTCATCAGGCCCCGGTTTCACCTCGAAATTTCGGTGTTTCACCCCATATAACCTTGATGCTAGCCGCGGTGCGCGAAGACCGTCTGGGTGTCGGCATCGGTGGCGTGCCCGGCGAGTTGCCGATATACGTCGGCCGAGTTGGTGCCACACGGCTGGTGCTGACCGAATTCCGCAATTATGCCGCTGCCCGACTTGATCTCGATGTGTCGCCGGTGGTGCTGACCGGGCCGAACGGCGCCGGCAAGACCAATCTGCTGGAGGCTATGTCGTTTCTGTCCCCGGGGCGGGGTCTGCGCAGCGCGCGGCTCAGCGATATCGATCGCCGCGTCGGTGCGAGCGGCGACGCCGCCGCATCGGGTTGGGCCGTCGCGGTCACGCTGAAGACGATGCGCGGCGAATTGCGGATCGGCACCGGCCGCGATGGTGCCGGTGGCGAACGGCGTGTGGTCCGCATCGACGGAGAGCCGGCGCGCGGTCAGGCGATGCTCGGCGAGCGGCTCGGCGTACTGTGGCTGACGCCACAGATGGATCGGCTGTTTATCGAAGGGCCGGCGGCGCGGCGGCGTCTGCTCGATCGGCTGGTGCTCGGTCTCGATCCGGCGCACGCCACGCGCGTCGCACGCTATGAGCAGGCGATGCGCGAACGCGCTCGCCTGCTGCGAGAAGGGCCGCTGCACAATGGGCTAGGCGATCCGGCGTGGCTCGCCGCACTTGAGGAAATCATGGCGGCCGAAGGGGTTGCGGTAGCGGCCGCACGGCGAGACGCCATTGAACGACTCGATGAGGTCTGCGCCGCGGCTGACGGCGCCTTTCCGCGCGCCCGGCTGAGCCTTGTCGGTACAGTCGAAGCATGGCTCGACGACATGCCGGCGCTGGCGGCTGAAGACCGGTTGCGCGCCGCGCTGGCGCAGCGCCGTACTGCGGACGGGCAGGCCGGTGGTGCCGGGGTTGGGCCGCATCGCTCCGATCTTCTCGTCAGGCATGCTGAAAAAGGCATCGCCGCTGAAGCGGCCTCGACCGGCGAACAGAAGGCTCTGTTGATCGCCATTTTGCTGGCGCAGGCGCAGTTGCAGCGCACCGTGCGCGGCGAGCCGCCGCTTTTGCTGCTCGATGAGGTTGCGGCGCATCTCGATGCGGTGCGCCGCGCCGCTTTGTTCGACATCGTCGCCGGGCTGGAAAGCCAAGTTTGGATCACCGGCACCGATGTCGCGATGTTTGCGCCGTTGCACGGCACCGCCCGCTTTCTGTCGGTGAACGACGGCACTCTGTCAGATACCGAAAATTGATGTGAAAACCAGCTCCGGGACCGAATGACAAACGAAACCGCACCGCAGCCGAGCGATACACCGGTGTCGGGCATCCAGCCTGACGTTCGACTTTATGACGAAAATTCGATCAAGGTCTTGCATGGCCTCGATCCCGTGCGCAAGCGGCCGGGCATGTATATCGGCGATACCGATGACGGCTCGGGCCTGCACCACATGATCTATGAGGTCGTCGACAACGCGATCGACGAGGCGCTCGAAGGCTTTTGCGATACCGTTACCGTGACCCTCAACGCCGATGGTTCGTGCACCGTCACCGATAATGGCCGCGGCATTCCGGTCGGCATTCACGAGGAAGAGGGCGTGTCGGCAGCCGAGGTCATTATGACCCAGCTGCATGCCGGCGGTAAGTTCGACCAGAACTCCTACAAAGTCTCCGGCGGATTGCACGGGGTCGGCGTGTCGGTCGTCAACGCGTTGTCGTCGCGGCTCGAATTGCGGATTTTCCGCAATGGTTCGGAATGGTTCATGCGGTTCCATGACGGAGTGCCCGAGGCGCCGCTCGTGGAACTGGGCGAGGCGCCGCCCTGGCCGCCGGGCGGCAGCCGCGAGGGGATCAAAACCGGTACCGAGGTCACGTTTCTGCCGAGCACCGCCACCTTCGCCAAGACCGAGTTCGATTTCACGACCCTCGAACACCGGCTGCGCGAACTGGCGTTTCTGAACAGCGGCGTCACCCTGGAATTGTCCGATTTGCGCGGCGTCGAGCCGCGCAATGTCACGTTTCACTATGATGGCGGGCTGCAGGCCTTTGTCGAATATCTCGACCGCTCGAAACAGGCGTTGCAATCGCCGCCGATTGTGATCCACGGCGAGCGCGATGGCGTTCTGATCGAAATCGCGATGGAGTGGACCGACTCCTATCACGAGACGATGCTGTGCTTTACCAACAACATCCCGCAGCGCGACGGCGGCACGCATCTGGCTGGGTTCCGTGCGGCCTTGACCCGCACGGTCAACACTTACGCCACCGACACCGGCATCGCGAAAAAGGAAAAGGTCGCGCTGGCTGGCGAGGATATGCGGGAGGGGCTGACGTGCATTCTGTCAGCGAAATTGCCCGACCCGAAATTCTCGTCGCAGACCAAGGACAAGCTGGTGTCGTCGGAGGTGCGACCGGTCATTGAAGGCATTGTCGCGGATCGCCTGCAGCAATGGTTCGAGGAGCACCCGGCCGACGCCCGCAAGATCGTCGCCAAGGTTGTCGAGGCGGCGGCGGCGCGGGAAGCCGCCCGCAAGGCACGCGATCTGACGCGCCGCAAAAGCGCGCTCGACATTGCCAACCTGCCGGGCAAGCTTGCCGATTGCCAGGAACGCGATCCGGCGCAGAGCGAATTGTTTATCGTCGAGGGCGACAGCGCCGGCGGTTCGGCGAAACAGGGCCGTGACCGGCGCTTTCAGGCGATCCTGCCGCTGAAGGGCAAGATCCTCAATGTCGAGCGCGCCCGCTTTGACAAGATGCTTGGTTCGGCCGAGATCGGCACGCTGATCCAGGCGCTTGGCACCGGCATCGGCAGTGAGGATTTCGAGGCCGGCAAAGCCCGCTATCACCGCATCATCATTATGACCGACGCCGATGTCGATGGCAGTCACATCCGTACATTGCTGTTGACGTTTTTCTTCCGGCAGATGCGGCAATTGATTGAAAACGGCTTTCTTTACATTGCTCAGCCGCCGCTTTACCGGCTGCAACGCGGCAACGCCAAGCCGGTTTATCTGAAGGATGACGGCGCGCTCGAAGCCTATTGCTCCGACGCGGCCCTGCGCGACGCGGTCTTCACCCAGCATGATGGCGGGCAGCGCGCCGGCAATGATCTGCGCGACCTGCTGGAGCAGGCGCGAGCGCAACGCCGTTGGGTGCAGGCGCTCGCCCTCAAGGTGGGGAACGTCGATGTCGTCGAACAGGCGGCGATTGCCGGGGCTTTGGCGGCTGGCTTGCTGAGCGACCCCAACCGGGCGATCGAGGCGACGCACCGTACCGCTGAACGGCTCAGCCAGATCGGCGGCGAGAGCGAGGCGCCGTGGCGCGGCGATCTGATTGCCGGCGAAGGGCTGGTGCTGAGCCGCACGCGCCAGGGCGTCGATGAGCGGCGGCTGATCGATGCGGCGTTGTTGCGGTCGAGCGAAGCGCGCCGCCTTGACGGCGACGGCGCCGTACTCCGCGAGGTCTACGACCGGCCCGGCAAGCTCGTTGCGCGCGACAAGGAATACCGTATTACCGGCCCATCCGGTCTGGTCGAGGCCGTCATGGAAATCGGCCGGCGCGGCATCGAGGTCAACCGCTACAAAGGCCTCGGTGAGATGAACCCGGATCAGCTTTGGGAGACCACGCTCGACCCCGAAGTGCGTTCGCTGTTGCAGGTCCGCGTCAGCCACGAGGATCTGGCCGAGGAAACTTTTTCGACGCTGATGGGTGACCTCGTCGAGCCGCGCCGCGACTTTATCCAGACCAACGCGCTCTCGGTGGCCAATCTCGATGTGTAAGGCGCGCAGGGCAGCCGCGCCCAAGGTTCTGCGTCGGCAGGATTAGCGAGCGATCCCGCAGAGGTTATAAGGTCGCGCGAAGATAACGCGCGCTGCGAAAGGAGTCTTGATGGACGCGTGGTTTCATTGCGAAAACCCCTACCCCTATGTTCCCGATGCGGTGCTGGAGGAGACGGATTCTGTCCGCGCCAGCCTGCCAAACCGCTATTGTGACCCGAAGGTGGCGGCGCGCCTATTTGAGGAAACGCTCGACGAATACCTGCTGTGCGACGAACTCGGCCTCAACATCACGTCGAGCGAGCACCATGCCGGCATCAACTGCCTCTACGGCGCCAGCCCGGTCATTCTCGGCATCGTCGCTCGCCAGACGAAAAAGATACGGCTGCTCAGCATGGGCACGCTGATTACGGTGCGCGACGACCCGGTGCGCGCGGCCGAGGAATATGCCACGGCTGACGTGATCTCGCGCGGTCGGCTGGAAATCGGCTTTGTCAAATCCGGCGGCACCGAGATGGCCTCCGGCAACGCCAACCCGATCGGCATTCGCGAGCGCTTCTGGGAGGCGGTCGACCTGATCGACAAAACCCTCACCACGCATGACGGCCCGTTTTCATGGGAGGGCAAGCATTTTACCCATCGCCACGTCAACATCTGGCCGCGGCCCTATCAGCAGCCGCATCCGCCGATGTGGGCGGCAACCTCGGACCCGCTCGACACCGCCGAACTCGGCCGACGCGACATGGTCAACATCATGGTTATGCGCGGCGTCGATGTGACGAAAACGGCCTGGGGTTCGTATCGTCAGGCGCGCGCCGAGGCCGGGATGCCGAAGGCTAAAACGGACCGCTTCGGTTATTCCGCTTTTGTCTATGTCGGCGACAATGACGACGAAGGCGTGCGGGTCGGCAGCAAATTGCTGTGGTTCGTCAACACCAGCATGAAATCGGCGCCGCAATACAACAAGTTCCTGCCAGGGACGACCCCGCCGGAACTGGCGCCGCAGCTTTATCGCGATCCCAATGCCGGCGGCAGCCTGGGGCGGCCGGGACGCGGCTCGGCGTTAAACCGGCCGGGCGTCACGGCTGAAATGGCGATGGCAGGCGGTCGCATGTACGCCGGCAATCCCGATACCGTCTACAAGCAGATTATGGATTTCTACAACAAGGTCGGCGGGTTCGGGCAACTGATCATGGTCGGGAAAACCGGCTTTATCACCCATGAAGAAGCGATCAAAAATATCACGCTCTTCTCAAAGGAAGTGTTGCCCCGCCTGCGCGAAATCAAATCGGTCGAAGTCGATTAAACTGATATGGAGCCGGGCGCGCTTATTCCTGCGCGCTCGGTCCGGCATCCTGTACGACGCGGGTGACCGGGGGCAATTTCTCGACGACCCGCTGGGTGACGAGAAATGTGAAATCAAGGGTCGCCAGGCCGATCGCAATCACCACCAGCAAGACATTCAGATCGCCTGCAATGCGGTCCATGCGACGCAACAGGCCGCGCATCGAAATGCGGGCATTCGGGGAAAGACGCTTCATCATTGCTCCGGTCCTCATACCGGCCCGACACCGCCGGCCCGCAAAACCGAAGTATAAATGCCGACTTTTGCTGCATTGCACAATTGGCGATGAGACAAGTCAGCCATGCATACCTTTTTTGCATGGCCCAGCCTCGTCGAAACGGGCTGTAGTGTTGGCGCGGCGCGGTTAGCCGGCCTCGACCGGAAGCGCGATAAAGCGTGTGCTGCCCTCGCGTTCGATCCGCACCAGAACCTTTTTCTGGCCGGCTTTTTTGGCGGCCGCGGCGAGCGGCGGCACGTCTTCCGCCGTCGCGACGGCGGTGTGGCCGACCGCGATGATCAGATCGCCGGGACGCAAACCCTGGCTCGCACCGGCGCTATTTTGCGGCACCTCGGTGACCAGCGCCCCTTTTGCCGTGTCGGGCAGCGAAAAATGTTTGCGCAATTCCGGCGTCATCCGGGCAAATTTGAGGCCGAAGGCATCGATGGCCGGCGGCGGCTTTGGCTTTTCCGGTTCGGGTGGCGGTGCCGCCGGCCGGTTGGGGTTGAGCGCGGCGGCTTTCAGCTCGATTTCAACCTCCTTGCCTTCGCGCCAGATCGACAATTTGACCTGCTTGTCGGGCGGGGTGTCGGCGACCAGCCGTGGCAACAGGCGGCTGCGGTCGATCACTTTGCCGTCATAGCTTAGGATCACATCGCCGGGCTGCAATTTGGCCTGCGCCGCCGGGCTGCCCGGGTCGATCGCGGCGATCATCGCGCCGCGGCTTTTATCGAGCCCGACAGTTTCGGCGAGATCGTCGGTGACCGGCTGAATGCGGGCGCCGATCCAGCCGCGCTCGACCTTTCCGGTTGCTTTCAGTTGCTCGATGATCGGCTGCGCCAGCGCGGAGGGGATCGCAAAGCCGATGCCGATTGATCCGCCCGACGGCGAATAGATCACCGTGTTGATGCCGATCACCTCGCCCGTGAGGTTGAACATCGGGCCGCCGGAATTGCCGCGGTTGATCGAGGCGTCGGTCTGCAGGTAATCGTCATACGGGCCGGAATGGATGTCGCGCGCGGTTGCCGAGATGATCCCCGAGGTCACCGTGCCGCCGAGCCCGAACGGATTACCGATCGCCAGTACCCAGTCACCGACCCGCGTCTTGCTCGAATCACCCCATGACGCGGCCGGCAGCGGCGTTTTCGCGTCGACCTTGAGGAGCGCCAGATCGGTGACCGCGTCGCGCCCGATGACTTGCGCCTGCAACGCGGTGTCGTCCGACAGGGTGACGGTGATCTGCTCGGCGTTGGCGATGACGTGGTTATTGGTGACGATCAGCCCGGACGGATCGATGATGAACCCCGAGCCGAGCGAGGCAATTCGCGGTCCCGGTCCTGTCGGCGCGTTCTTGTCGCCGAAGAAATCGCGAAACACCTCGTCGAGCGTGTTGCTTGGCGAGTTCGGCGGCGGCGGTTCCTGTCCCGGTTTGGCGGGAGGCGGCGCCATCTGGGTCGAGATGTTGACAACCACGCCGACCACCCGCCCGGCCATCTGCGCGAACAGATCGGCGAACGGCACATCGGCGCGGGCGGGCTTGTTGGTGGGCGCCGCTTCGGGCGGAGCCGCGGCTGCGGCATTGGGCTGGGCCGGTATTGCGGGTTGAGTTGCACCGGCGGGTGGTGGCGGCTGGGTCTGCTGGCCTGATGGCTGCGGGCCGGCAGATTGGTGGCCGGGAGGCTGAGGGCTGCCGGATTGCTGGCCTTCCGGTCCCGGATTGGCCGGATGTTGTGCGGCGGCCGGGTTGGCGGGCGCCGGCCGGCCGGCTGGCTGAGTTGGCACTGCCGGGCCGTTTTGCGGTTGCGTCGCGCCTGGTTGTGCGCCGCCTGGCACCGCTGGCGCAGCGCCCAGCACCAACGACACGGCGATGATCAGGCCTCGCCGGCCAAAAGCCCTCACTCGCCACCTCCTGCTGCCGATCCGCGGCGTCACGCGCTTCCGTGCGGGCAGGTCCGCGATCCTGCCCCAGCGGCACGGCCATCTAGCGCTGGTCTTTCCGGCACGGTCGATATGAAATGGCTTCACGAATGGCAAGCGCCAATCGAGCCGACATCGAAACCGGACCTGTCCTTTGGTAAATCCGCCTCTGATAAACCCCGACGACCGCGCTGCGATCCGCGAGGTTTTGCACGCCTTGTTCGATGCGGCGTTGCAGGCGGCCGATCCCGCGCGGGCATTGCCGGCTTATTTGCCCCGGCCGGTTGCCGGTCGTACCGTCGTGATCGGCGCCGGCAAAGCCTCGGCCGCGATGGCGCAGGCTTTTGAGCGGGCATGGCCCAGTTCGCTCGCCAACCCGCTTGAAGGGCTGGTCGTGACGCGTCACGGCCATGCCGCGGCATGTGATCGCATCGAGATTGTCGAAGCCAGCCATCCAGTGCCGGACCCGGCCGGTGAGGACGCCGCGCGCCGCATTCTCGAACTGGCGCGCGGTCTTGGACCCGACGACCAGCTTGTCTGCCTGATATCCGGTGGCGGCTCGGCGCTGCTCGCCTTGCCGGCGCCGGGGTTGACCCTAGCCGATAAGCAGGCGGTGACGCGCGCCCTGCTGCGTTCCGGCGCGACAATCGGCGAGATCAACACGGTGCGCAAACACCTGTCGGCAATCAAGGGCGGCCGGCTTGCCGCAGCGGCGGCGCCGGCTGCCGTTGTCACGCTGACGATTTCCGATGTGCCGGGAGACGACGCCGCGGTGATCGCCTCGGGGCCGACCGTGCCCGATCCGACCAGCTTTGCCGATGCGCGCGCCGTGCTCGCAAAATACCGCATTACCGAGCCGTACGCCGTGATCGAGCATCTCACCGCGGCGGCAGAGGAGACGCCGAAGCCCGGCGATCCCATCTTCAACCGTACCCGCTATGCAATGATCGCCAGCCCGCAGCAGGCGCTGGCCGCGGCGGCCGACGCCGCACAGGCGCGCGGTATCGCGCCGATCGTGCTGAGCGACCGGATCGAAGGTGAATCGCGCGACGTCGCAGCGGTGCATGCCGCCATCGCGTTGCAGATCGCGGCGGGCCGGTTCCGCGTCGGCGACACGGTCGTCACGCCGCCGGTGGTGCTTTTATCGGGCGGCGAGACCACGGTGACCGTGCAGGGCGGCGGCCGGGGCGGACGCAACAGCGAATTCCTGCTGGCATTGACGGCTTCGCTCGACGGCGCGCCGGGGATTGCGGCATTGGCCTGCGACACTGACGGCATCGATGGAACCGAGGACAATGCTGGTGCGATGGTATATCCGGATACCATCGCCCGGGCGGCATCGCGGGGAAGCGCAATCAAAGGGGCGCTGGCGCGGAATGACGGCTACGGGTTTTTTGCCGCGATCGGCGATCTTGTCGTAACGGGGCCGACCTTGACCAATGTCAACGATTTCCGGGCGATCCTCGTCCTCCCGACATCCGTCTCCGCGATCACCGGCTGAACCGATGCGCAGCAACAAGGCCAAGCGCCGCCAGCGCAGCGCCAAGATCGTCGCGACGCTCGGCCCGGCGAGTTCGACCGGCGCCCGCATTCGCGCCCTGTTCGATGCCGGCGTCGACGTCTTCCGGCTCAATTTCAGCCACGGAACGCACGATCAGCATCGCGATCTTTTCACCGAAATCCGCCGCATTGAGGTCGATACCGGACGGCCCATCGGCATTCTCGCCGATCTGCAAGGGCCGAAATTGCGGGTCGGCAATTTCACCGGCGGCCGCGCCGAGCTGGTGACCGGCAAATCCTTCCGCTTCGATCTCGACGACAGGCTCGGCGACGCGACGCGGGCATCGCTGCCGCACCCCGAGGTGTTCGATGTGCTCAAGCCGGGCACCCACCTGCTGCTCGACGACGGCAAGTTGCGGCTCAAGGTCGTCGATTGCGGTGCCGATTTCGCCGAAACCGAGATTCTGATCGGCGGCACGCTGTCGAACCACAAAGGCGTCAACGTCCCGCAGGCGGTATTGCCGATTTCGGCGATCACCGAAAAAGACCGCAACGACCTGTCCTTTGCGCTGGAGCAGGGGGCGGACTGGGTTGCGTTGTCGTTCGTGCAGCGGCCGGAAGATGTTGCTGAAGGGCGCAAGCTGATCGGCAATGCTGCCGGCCTGCTGGTCAAGCTGGAAAAGCCGTCGGCGATCCAGCGGCTCGATGAGATCATCGATCTGGCCGATGCGCTGATGGTGGCGCGTGGCGATCTCGGCGTCGAAATGCCGCCGGAGGACGTGCCGAGCGTGCAGAAGCAGGTCATTCACGCCTGCCGGGTAGCCGGGAAGCCGGTCATCGTCGCAACCCAGATGCTCGAATCGATGATTACGGCGCCGACCCCAACCCGCGCGGAAGCCTCGGATGTCGCGACGGCAGTGTACGAGGGCGCCGACGCGGTCATGCTGTCGGCCGAAACTGCGGCGGGGCAATACCCGGTTGAGGCGGTCGCGATGATGGACCGCATCGCCCGCCGGGTGCAGGTCGATCCGCTGTATTTCACGACGCTCGACGCCAGTCGGATGCCGCCGGAGCACACCAATTCCGACGCGATCAGCGCCGCCGCCTGTCAGGTGGTTTCGACGGTCGGCGCCGCCGCGATCGTCTCCTTTACCAGTTCCGGGGCGACGGCCTTGCGGGCGGCGCGTGAGCGGCCCTGCGCCCCGATCCTGACGCTGACACCCAATCTGGCAACGGCACGGCGTCTGGCATTGCTATGGGGCGCGCATTGCGTCCATCTCGCCGATATCACCAGCTTTACCGACATGGTGAACAAGGCGGTGCGAACCGCGCATCGCGAAGAAATCGCGGCGCCCGGCCAGCGCGTTGTGATCACCGCGGGCGTGCCGTTCGGCACCCCCGGTTCCACTAATGTGCTGCGGATCGCCTGGGTCGATCGTTAAGGTTTGTCGATCGTTAGTTCATGAAGCGAAACAGGCGGCGCGCCGATGGCACCGGAAGCCACGACCATGCGAGATAATGCCTATATGCCGCGCACTCGCCCCGGCGATCCGAGAGGGCATTCCAGCGCCGCACGGTTCCAGCCGCCGGTATCGGCTGCGGCTGCGTAGGTCGTCGCCAGAAAATCGAGCAGCAGCGCATCTGGCTTCAAGGCCGCGCGGACTGTGTCGTAAGGCAGCACAAATTCGCCCATCGCGGGCTCGAAACGAGCGCCGGCGGTGACCGGCCGGTTACGGAAGCCGGATGGCTCGGGATAGGCATAGGAATAAAAAGCCGCGTGCGGATAGGCGTCGCTGCCGGGCCAGAACCCGGCGCTGCTGACCTCGTGCGAATAGGCTTCGCGAGTCACCTCATCGGGCAGCCCCGGCACGCCGCCGGGATGCAGCGGCGCGGGCCGTCCGGAAAACCGCGTCACCGCGAGATCGAAGCTGCCCCAGAAGAAATGCACGGGGCTCGCCTTGCCGAGAAAGCCGGTGCGGAACAGCTTGAACACCCGGTCGACCTGCAGCAGCGCCCGCCAGAACTGATGTGCCGCCGCGGCATCGTAAGCCTGATGCGCACGATCCTGGGGGAAGGGGATCGGTTGCGCCACCTCGTTCGGTGTCTCGTTGATGGCAACCGTCACCCCGAGACCGCAAAGCAACGCCACGACGCGACGGTAAAACGCCGCCACCGTCTGCGGCTCCAGCTTGATCGTCGCACGGTCGCCACGGCTGGTGCGGGCGACGAGTTCGTGGTGGATCAGGTCGAACTCGATTTCGAGCAATTCCTGGCCAAGCGGAATGGGCGAACTACCCAACCCGCCGGCGGTGACGTAAAGCGGTACCTGCCAGCCGTGATTGAGCCACGGCGTCAGGGCCAGCCGGATCTTGCCGACGATTTGGGTCCACAACTGCAAGGTGGCGGCAGTGTCGCGCCACGCCGCATAGGGCAGTTCCGGCCAGATGGCGAGGGCGCTTTCCACCGTCTCAATCGTGCTCGGTGGTCGGATCGATCATCTTGCGCACTTCGGTGATCTTGGTCGCCGGAAAGCCGCTGAGCTCGGCGTGTTTTTGATGATGTCCTCGTCCCTGGCGAGGTAGACGCAGAATGTCTTGTCGGCTGCGACGTAACTCTCGACCCATTGGATGTCAGGGCCGAGTTGGCGCAGCACACCGTTCGACTGTGCCGCCGCGCCCCGCAACTGCTCGCGCTCCAGGCTGCCGACGGCGGGAATGTCGCGCTCGATAATGAATTTGCGCAAAGCCATGAAAACCTCCTGTCGCGGACGAATCCCATTGTGACCAATGGAATTCGGCATGGATTGTGTACCTTACGCGCAAAGGCATGGCAGCGGCAGGTACGGCGATGGAATACACGAATCTGGGGCGCACGGGGCTGAAGGTCAGCGTCGCCGGGCTGGGCTGCGGCGGGTTCAGCCGCCTTGGGCTGGGCACTGGCAAAAGTGAGGCCGATGCGATCGGCATTATCCACGAGGCGATTGATCTTGGTGTCAATCTGTTCGACACCGCCGCGGCATACGGCACCGAAGCGGTGCTGGGCAAGGCGCTCAGCACGGTGCCGCGCGACCGGATGGTGATCTGTACCAAGGCGCCGTTCGGGGTCAGCAACCCCAATTCGACGCCGGAACAGGCAGTGCGCAGCCTCGATCAGTCTCTAAAGGAACTCGGCACCGATTATATCGATGTGTACCAACTACACGGTGTCGCGCCGGCAGCCTACGAACATGCCTGTCAGGTACTGGCGCCCGCCCTGTTGCGCGAAAAGGAAAAGGGCAAATTCCGCCATCTCGGCATCACCGAAACGGCGCCGAACGACCCGAACCACGAGATGGTGCAGCACGCTGCACCGGCGGGGGTGTGGGATGTCGTGATGGTGGCGTTTCACATGATGCATGCAAACGGCCGGCGTGTGGTGTTTCCGCTGACCCGGCAGCATGGCATCGGCACACTGATGATGTTCGCGGTGCGCAATATCTTTTCCAAGCCGGAGCGGCTGGCGGCAACGATGCGCGATCTGGCGGAAGCCGGCGAATTGCCGGCGGCACTGGCCGCGGATCCCGACCCGCTTGGTTTTCTTGTGCATGAGGGCGGCGCAACCAGCGTGATCGACGCGGCCTACCGCTTTGTCCGTCACGAACCGGGGGCTGATGTGGTGCTGTTCGGCACCGGCGACACGGCGCATCTGCGCAGCAACATCGCCTCGATCCTGAGCCCGTCGCTACCCGAAGCAGACCGTGCGAAACTCAGCGAATTGTTCGGCCACCTCGTCGGGGTCGGGCTCGATGCGCCGCATCTGTCGCGGCCGCGCCCGACCCGCTAAAGGCGTCTTGTCAGGCAACCGCGACCGGATTGTGCGCCGCCGGCATGTCGCCGCGCTCGGATAGCAGCCGGTCGAAATACTCGATCGTGCGCCGCAAACCCGGTCGCAACGGTGTCTGCGGCTGCCAGTCGAGGATCGCCTTGGCCTGCGAAATGTCGGGGCAGCGCTGGATCGGATCGTCGATCGGCAAGGGCCGGTTGACGATCTGCGAGCGCGACCCCACCAGTTCGATGATCAGATGCGCCAGTTCGGCGACCGAGGTTTCAACCGGATTGCCGAGGTTCATCGGGCCGGTGATGTCGTCGGGGGCATCCATCATCCGCAGGAAGCCTTCGATCATGTCGTCGACATAGCAGAAGGCGCGGGTCTGGCTGCCGTCGCCATACAGTGTGATCGGCTCGTTCTTGAGCGCCTGCACGATAAAGTTAGACACGACGCGGCCGTCATTCGGGTGCATGCGCGGCCCGTAGGTATTGAAGATGCGCACGACCCGGATGCGCAGATTGTGCTGACGGTAATAATCGAAAAACAGCGTTTCGGCGCAGCGCTTGCCTTCGTCGTAACAGGCGCGCGGGCCGATCGGGTTGACGTTGCCTCGATAGGATTCCGGCTGCGGATGCAGGGTCGGGTCGCCGTACACCTCGGAGGTCGAGGTTTGCAGGATCTTGGCCTTCACCCGCTTGGCAAGGCCCAGCATGTTGATCGCGCCGATTACGCTGGTCTTGGTCGTCTGTACCGGATCGAACTGGTAGTGGATCGGCGAAGCGGGGCAGGCGAGGTTGTAGATTTCATCGACCTCGACAAACAGCGGGTGCGTCACGTCGTGGCGCATTGCCTCGAAATGCGGGTCGCCAAGCAGGTGGCTGATATTGTCCTTGCGGCCGGTGAAGTAGTTGTCGACGCAGAGCACGTCATGGCCCTGCGCGCGCAGCCGTTCGCAAAGATGCGAGCCGAGGAAGCCGGCGCCGCCGGTAACGAGAACCCGTTTCATAACTGTCCGCATGGGAACGTCCTCAATAAAATCTGGTAGCCGGGTAACCGGTGTTCAGGCGATGGCCCGCAGGCCGGCTGGCTGGTTAGCACCTGGCTTGCCCTGCGGCCGGCCGATGCTGTGATAGACGAGGCCGGCCGCCGCCATGTCTTCCGGCCGATAGACGTTGCGCAGGTCGATCACCAGGGGCTGCCGCATCAGCGATTTGACGCGTTCGAGATCGAGCGCGCGAAACGCGTTCCATTCGGTGACCAGCACCAGCGCGTCGGCGTCCTTCATCGTGTCGTAGGCGTCGTCGCAATAATCGAGTTCCGGCATCAGCTTTTTTGCCTCGTCCATCCCTTCGGGGTCGAAGGCGCGCACGGTGGCGCCGGCTTCGTGCAATACCGGCAGGATCGATAGGCTCGGGCTGTCGCGCATGTCGTCGGTGTTGGGCTTAAAGGTCAGCCCGAGCACTGCCAGCGTCTTGCCGGCGATGTCGCCGCCGCACGCTGCGGCGATGCGGTCCGCCATGCGCCGCTTGCGCGCATCATTGACGCGCAGCACCGTATCGACGATCGACAGCGATGATTTGGCGATTTCCGCGGTGCGCACCAGCGCCTGGCAGTCCTTGGGAAAGCACGAGCCGCCAAAACCGGGGCCGGCATGCAGGAATTTGCCGCCGATCCGGCCGTCGAGGCCGATGCCGCGCGCCACATCCTGCACATCAGCGCCGACCGCCTCGCACAGATCGGCCATCTCGTTGATAAAGGTGATCTTGGTCGCGAGAAACGCGTTCGCGGCGTATTTGATCAGCTCGGCGGTTTCGAGCGCGGTAAAGACGACCGGCGTCTCGCGCAGGTAAAGCGGCCGGTACAAGGCCCGCAACACGGTGCGCGCATGCTCGCTATCGGTGCCGATGACCACCCGGTCGGGCCGCATGAAATCCTGGATCGCAGAGCCTTCGCGCAGAAATTCCGGGTTTGATGCGACGTCGAAGCGGCCATGCGGCATGGCCTTGCGCAGAATGCGCTCGACCCGCCGGCCGGTGCCGACCGGTACGGTCGATTTGGTGACCACAACGGTGCGGTTGTTAGGGTTCTGCGCCAACGCCTCGCCGATTTCCTCAGCGGCAGCGAACACATAGCTCAGATCGGCATGGCCGTCGCCGCGCCGCGACGGCGTGCCGACCGCGACAAACACCGCGTCGGCGCCGCGCACCGCCTCTTTGAGGTCGGTCGTAAACGTCAACCGGCCAGCCGCCGTGTTGCTTGCCACGAGCTGGTCGAGGCCCGGCTCGAAAATCGGGATTTCGCCTCGTTTCAGGCGCTCGATCTTGTTCTCGTCCTTGTCGACGCAAACAACCGAAACGCCGAATTCGGAAAAACACGCGCCGGAGACTAGGCCGACATACCCGGTCCCGATCATTGCGATACGCATTAAAGAGGTCTCCCTCGACGGTTAAGCACCGCGGTCAACGCAGCCAAAAACGGTCAATGCCCGGTGTTATTCCACCACCACCCGATTGCGGCGAGCTGACGCACCGGATGAGGATGGGAAGAGCAGGTGCCCTAGCGCCGTTATCGGCTCGCTTGAGGTAACCGTGTGTGTGATCAACGCTCGATGTCGCAATCAATCCTCGTTACCGGCGGCGCCGGTTATGTCGGCAGCCATGCCTGCAAGGCCCTGGCCACAGCCGGCTATCGACCGATCGTCTATGACAACCTGTCGCGCGGCTACCGCGAGGCGGTGCGCTGGGGGCCGTTGGTCGAGGGCGATCTGCACGATCGTGCAACGCTTGTCGATACGATGCGCGCCCATGACGTAACCGCCATCATGCATTTTGCCGCTTTTGCCTATGTCGGTGAATCGGTCGGCAATCCTGAATTGTATTATACGAACAATGTCGGCGGAACGTTGTCGTTGCTCGGTGCGATGCATGATGCGGGGGTCGAGCGCATCGTGTTTTCCTCGACCTGCGCAGTGTACGGCGTTCCCGACCGGCTGCCGATCAGCGAAGCCACCGCAAAGGCGCCGCTCAACCCCTACGGCGAAACCAAGCTGGCGATCGAGCGGGCCTTGCACTGGTATGCCGGGGCGTATGGGTTCCGGTACGCCGCATTGCGCTATTTCAACGCGGCGGGCGGCGATCCCGATGGCGAGGTCGGCGAGAATCACGAGCCGGAAACCCACCTGATCCCGCTGATCCTGCGGGCTGCGTTGCAGCGCGGCGATCCGATCGGGATTTTCGGCACCGATTACCCGACGCCGGACGGTACGGCGATCCGCGATTACATCCATGTCGCCGACCTCGCGGATGCGCATGTCCGCGCCCTCGATTATCTGGCCGGCGGCGGCGACAGTGCAGCGCTCAATCTCGGCACCGGGCATGGTCATTCGGTGCGCGAGGTCATTGCCGCGGTCGAGCGGGTCGGGCAGCGCCCGGTGCCGCAGCGCGAGATGCCGCGCCGCGCCGGCGATCCGCCGGAACTGGTGGCCGACCCGGCGCTGGCATTCGCCAGGCTCGGGTGGCAGGCCCGCCATTCCGATATCGATACGATCATCGCCACGGCTTTGGCCTGGGAGACCCGCAGCAACGGGCCGCCCCGATCGGGCCAGAAGCCGTGACCCGCTGAGAACCGGTCGCGACACGATCGCGCGCAACTGCCTCCTGGTCTGCCGCTTGCTTGGTTTTGGGTGCTGGAATGAACATAATTTCATCTGCTGCGCGACGACATACCCATCTTCGATTGGTCGCCGGCCCGACGGATGCGGGAGTTGTCGACGACATGAGCACGATCGATCGCGACAATGTCGCTGTCGCAGCGCCTGCCCTGGACGATCTGCTGGCGTCGGCCCCGGCCGCCGTGACCGGCCCGGTGCGGGTGCACGGCAAGTTCTTTTTCGCCGGCGAGAACAAATATTTCGTAAAGGGCGTGACCTACGGGCCGTTCGCGGTCGGCACACACGGCTTTCAGTTTCCCGAGCCGGCCATTGTCGCCAAAGATTTTGCGCTGATGCGCACGGCCGGCGCTAACACCGTACGGGTGTTTACCGGCCCGCCGCTCTGGCTGCTCGACGCGGCCGAGGAGGCGGGGCTCAAGGTGCTGGTTGGACTGCCGTGGTCGCAGCATGTTGCATTTCTCGACGGGGCAGCGGTACAGGCACAGATTCGTGACGCGGTAGCGGCCGGGGTGCGCGCCTGCAACCGACATCCGGCAGTATTTGCCTATCTCGTGGGCAACGAAATCCCGCCAGACATGATCCGCTGGCACGGTGCCGATGCGGTGCGCGGATTTCTGAAGGAACTGGTCGGACTGGTGCGGCGGGAGCATCCGGAAGCGCTAGTCAGTTACGCGAATTTTCCATCGACCGAATATCTGACGATCGATTTCACCGATTTCCTGTGCTTCAACGTTTACCTGCACGAAGAGACGGCGTTCCGCAAATACATCGCGCGACTGCACAACCTCGCGGTCGACAAGCCGCTGGTGCTGACCGAGTTCGGCGTCGATTCGATGCGCAACGGCGAGGCGGAGCAGGCCGAAATTCTGTCATGGCAGGTCCGCGCGGCGTTTTCTGCCGGCGTCGCCGGCACTTTTGTCTTTGCCTGGACCGACGAGTGGTTCACCGGTGGGCATCTGATCGAGGATTGGGCGTTTGGTTTGGTCGATCGCGACCGCCAGCCGAAACCCGCCTTTCGAGAGGTTGCGGCGCGCTACAAAGGTGCCTTGCCGCCGGCATTGCCGCGCTATCCCCGGGTTTCGGTGGTGGTGTGCTCGTACAATTCCGAACGCACGATGGAGGCGTGTCTTGCCTCGCTCGAAACCCTGGACTACCCGGATTACGAGGTGATCGTCGTCAATGACGGCTCGACCGACCGAACTCTCGAAATCGCCGAGAGTTTTCCCTATTGCCGCATCATCAGCCAACCGAACAAGGGGTTGAGCGTCGCCCGCAATGTCGGGGCCGAGGCCTCGACCGGAGAGATCGTCGCCTAGACCGACAGCGATTGCGTCGCCGACCCCGACTGGCTCACTTATCTCGTCGCCAAGATGGAGGACGGGAACCTTTCGGCGTGCGGCGGCCCGAATTTTCCACCGCCGGAAAACAGCCTGGTGCCGGCCGCGGTCGCGGTGTCGCCGGGTGGCCCGACGCATGTGCTGATCAGCGACGAGGTCGCCGAGCACATCGCCGGCTGCAACATGGCGTTCCGCCGCGACGCATTGCTTGGGCTTGGCGGCTTCGACCCGACTTATCGCGCCGCCGGTGACGATGTCGACATCTGCTGGCGCTTTCAGGATGCCGGCTACACGATCGGGTTCAGCGCCGCTGCGATCGTCTGGCATTTCCGGCGCAACACGGTCAAAGCCTACATCAATCAGCAGAAGGGCTACGGCAAGGCGGAGGCGCTGGTTTATGCCAAGCATCCGTTTCGCTTCAACCTGTTGGGACAGGCGAAATGGCTCGGGCGGATTTATGGCGACCTGTCCGCGGCGCTGCTGCTATCGCGCAAGCCGGTCATTTATTCCGGCACGTTCGGGCGCGGCCTGTTCCAGACGATGTACGAGCCGCCCTCGTCATTGACCGCGGTGTTACCGCTGACCTTCGAATGGAGCATCGCGGCCTTGGTGCTGGCGTTTGTCGGAATTGTCGGCGGCGGCTGGCTATGGCTGCTGACCGTGCCGCTGCTGGCGACCTGGGTCATGTGCATCAACGGCGCGATGAAGGCGCCGATCGACAAGCGTTTCAGCGGCCTGAAGGCGCGCGCACTGGTTGCTGTGCTGATCTATCTCGGGCCGCTGCTGCGCGGCTGGGAGCGTCTCAAATGGCGGTTCAAGACAAAACCGGCGCCGGAAAACATGAGGCTGGCGCCGATCGAGCAGCGTGCCCGCATCGTCTGGTCGGAAGGCGCCTTTACGCTGTCGTATTGGAACGAAACATCGGCCGAGAAAGAAATATTGATCGGCGGCCTGATGGATTTCCTGCTGCCGCAGAAATATTTCGTGGTCGCCGATACCGGCTGGAGCAAGTGGGACCTCAAGATCGCGCGCGGTCTGTGGGGCCGTGCCCTGGTCACTGTGGTCGGCGAAAACCACGGCGGTGAAAAACGCCTGTTGCGGGTGCGTTGCGCGATGCGGCTGTCGAGCCTCAGCAAGGTGTTGCTGCGGAGCTATGCCGGGCTGGTCGCGGCCTGCCTGATCCTCGAGGCGCCCGCCGCCGCGCTGATTTTCCTGACGCTCGGCGTCATTAATGTCGGGTTTATCGGCTGGCGGCTCGTCGCGTTCGGCCGGCTGATGCACCGCATCATCGAGGCAGTGGCACGGCAGGCGCAACTGCTCGCCGCCGAGCCGGTACGCGACCCTGCCACCTCGATCGTCAGACCGCGTGCGGTCTGACGCAGACGCCCCCTGGCCCCCGACGCTGTTGGAAGCCAAGCGATGATCGGCAAGTTTCTGCCCTATCTGAAAGGGCATCACTGGCAGGTTGCCGGCGCGCTCGCCCAGGTATTCCTGGTCGTCGGCTTTGAGCTGTTAAAGCCGTGGCCGCTGCAAATCGTCATCGATTACGTGCTCGGCGGCAAAACCCCGCCGAAAACCGGAATTACCGGCGAGGTGCTCGCATCACCGCCGAACCTGCTGCTGCTGTTCGCCTGCATCGGCATCGTCGTTGTCAATGTCGGCGGCGGGGCGCTGACCCTGTGGCACAATTACACGACAATTCGCATCGGGCAGGCGATGGTCAACGGCCTGCGCGGCGACCTTTACGGCCATCTGCAGCGGCTGTCGCTGGCGTATCACAGCCGCCAGCGGGTCGGCGATCTGATGTACCGCATCACCTCCGACAGCTTTGCCGTCCAGACGATGGTGATGAACGGGCTGCTGCCGATCCTGTCGGCGGTGATTCTCCTCGGCGGCATGCTGTTTGTGCTGATCCCGATCGATCCGCTGCTGACGGCACTGGCGCTGACGATCGTGCCGGTGCTGTTTGTGCTGATTGCGGTGTTCAACCGCAAGATCGTCGAGGTCGCGACCGAAGTGCGCGATCTCGACAGCCGCGTCTATTCGCTGGTGCAGTGGGGCATGGCGGCGATCAAGGTCGTCCAGGCTTTTACCAAGGAAGACGAGGAACACAGCCGCTTTATGGGCGCCAGCCGCGCCAGCCTGCGGGCGACGCTGCGTCTTTACAACTGGCAGACGCTGTACTCGGGCGGGGTCAACGTCATCATCGCGTTCGGCACCGCGATCGTCGTCTATGCCGGCGCCCGCGCGGTGATGAGCGGCACGCTGACGATCGGCCAACTGATCGTGTTCATCGCCTATCTCGCACAGCTTTATGCGCCGATCAACCAGATCAGCCAGAGCTGGGGGCTGATCGCCGGGGCGCGGGTCGGCGCGAAACGGGTCTTCGAGGTGCTGGATACCGAGCCGGACCTCAAGAGCGGCACGCGCCAGTTTCCCGCATCGGGGGCACGCGGTGACCTCGCGTGGCGCGGCGTCGCATTTCGCTACCTGCCGGGGTCGCCGGTGCTCAACGACATCGATTTCACGGTTGCCGCCGGGTCGAGCGTCGCGATCGTCGGCCCGACCGGCGCCGGCAAATCGACGTTGCTTGGGTTGCTGCCGCGGTTTTTCGACCCCGACACCGGGACGGTGACGATCGACGGCGTCGATGTCCGCGACTACGCACTGCCATCGCTGCGCAGCCAGATCGCAATGGTGTTGCAGCCGCCGCTGATCTTTCCGGTGTCGGTTGCGGAAAACATCGCCTATGGCCGCCCGGGCGCCGATCAGGCGGCGATCGAGAACGCCGCCCGCCTCGCCCGCATTCACGACACGATCGCCCGCATGCCCGAGGGATACCAGACCATGCTCGGCGAGGGCGGCGTCGCGCTGTCGGAAGGCGAAAAGCAGCGTGTGACGATTGCTCGCGCCCTATTGCGCGATGCAGCGATCCTGATTCTCGACGAGCCGACCTCGGCGCTCGACGTCGAAACCGAGGCGCTGGTCATGGGGGCGATCGAAACCTTGATGCAGGGCCGCACGACGCTGATTATCGCGCACCGCCTGTCGACCGTGCGGCGGTGCGACAGCATCGTGGTGTTGCACGATGGCACCATTGCCGAGCATGGCGATTACAGCGAATTGCTGCGCCGCGGCGGCATCTTCGCCGACTACTATCGCACTCAGTTTGCACCGCAACAGGGGGCCGCGACACCGCTGCCGCTGGCGGTGTAGCTATACCCGTCGTTGCGTATATGTCACAGTTGTTGTTGCGTAATTGCCAGTATCCGGCGTGCGCACTCGTGAAATTCGGCGCTTTGCCGCAGGCGGCATTGGGGTGCTGCCAATACAGCCGCAATATTTTGCCGTCACTCCGCGCATAATAGAAATCGCCGAGTGATCGGGCAGGCCTTTTGTTTGAGCACACGATTGTCGCTTGATTGATTCTTTCCACTGCAAAGCAAATCGAGGGGCCGATATACAGACGCGAGACATCGCGCAAAGCGGCATTTGCTGTTGCGGGACCGGTGATCAAACGTTAGGCTCACCGCGCGCTGGGAGAGCCGTACGCCGTTCATGCGGGGTGGGGAAGCGGACAGCTCGGAGACTATTCCGGACTGGTTGCTTTCTATAAGCATGCGGCGTCGGCACCTCCCGACACTTTGCGTTGCAGCCTGGTCAGGTGCTCGTCGCCGACAACCACGGCCAATGCGGGGGGCAAGGGGTGACGGATGTTTTGCGCTGGGCAGGCCCCGGCTTTGGTGACGATGACAGCCGAGCCGATAGCGGACCGTCGCGGCGCAATGGCCGGTCGCTGCTGCTGCTCGGGGCCGCGGTTGTCGGGCTTGGCGGGTCGGTGTTTTTCGGCATTGGTTATTGGCGGTACGAACGGCTGATCAACGCCGAGCATGCCGCCGCGGCTCACGCCGAGATCGCCAATGCCGATCTGCAGGATGCGCTGGCGCGGTTGCGTGATCAGGTCGCGGCAAGCGATCAGGCCCTGACCACAGCGCAGACCCGTCTTAGTTCGCTCAGCGACGAGGCGAGCAAACAGCTTTCCACTACCGAACAGAGTGCGGCCTCCAAGGCCGATCGCATCACGCAGCTAACGCACGCGCTGGAGCAGGCGCAACGCGAACTGCACCTGACCGAGGTGCAACGCGTGACGCTGCTGGCGCGGCTCAGCAAGGCGGAAGCCGATGTCGTCGATACGCAGTCGCGGCAGCAGCAGACGCAGGCCGGCATCGACCAGTGGCAGAAGAAGGTGCAGCAGCTGACAGGCGATCGCGACAAGGCGGCCGCCGAGCGCGACCAACTCCGCACTCGCATCGAGGAGTTGCAGCAGAAGCTGTCGATGAAAGAGTCGCAGCGGGCCGCACGCGCCCTGGCGCAGGCCGCCCCGGCGCCCGCTGCGGCAACGCCTGGGCAGACGCAGGCAGCTCAAATTCAGGCGGCGCCAGCACGGGCACCTCAGGTTGCCGTCGTTCAGCCGAACCCGGCTGTGTCCGCGCCGGCGCGCGCCGAGGCGCCGGTTGCCGTTGCGATGGCAGCACCGATACCGGCCGCTGCCGCGCCGGCCGTCGTACCGGTGGTGGCCGCGGCGCCGGCACGAGCCGAGCCGATCCGCACCGGGCCGTCGCGCCCGGCAGTCGGCGTCGTGACGGTTCCGGGCGAGCAGGGCCACATCGTGCAATTCGAGCGCGTACTTGCGTCGGCCGGAGTCGATGTCCGGCATCTGTTTGCGCAATTCGGGGTCAGCCGCGGCGAAGGCGGCCCATTCGTCCCCGCCTCGGTCGGGGCGCATCTCGGCAACGGGCTGACCCCAGAAAAGCTCGCGGCGCTAAGCCGCCTCGTCAAGGTGCTGCCGGTGACGGCGCCGTTGGAGAGTTATACGATCGGCAGCCCGTTCGGCGCCCGCGGCGACCCGATCAACGGCCGGGCCTCGTTTCACACCGGTCTCGATTTCGATGCGCCTTACATGTCGCCGGTTTATGCGACGGCGCCGGGCGTTGTGACGTTCTCCGGTTATCGCAACGATTACGGCAAGATCGTTGAGATCGACCACGGCAACGGCATCACTACCCGCTATGCGCATATGCATCGCGCGCTGGTGTCTGTGGGGCAGCACGTCGAGGCTCACACGCAGATCGGCTTCCTCGGCAGCACCGGACGCGCTACCGGGCCGCATGTGCATTACGAGGTGCTGGTTAACGGCGAGCCGCAGGACCCCGCCAAATTCCTCAGCCTCGGCCATCTCGTGCAGGTGTCGGCGCAGCGCTAGCAGCGGCTTTTGCCTGCGTCGCTGCCGGAAACGTGTCTGCGCCGCTCCACTTCCGACGGCAAGCGCGGCTCCCGCTTCAGTCAACATTCTCGTCATTTCAGCCTGCGCCGAGATGACGTCGGTTGTTCATTCGGGTGGTATTCGTTGGACTAGCGGCTTCGGCTGGCTTCATCGGTGTCTCCGGCGGCGGCAGCCGGAGCAGCAATGCGTGCTTGCCGCTTCCCTCGGCGACGCCCCTGTGCGATGAAAACCGCTGCTTGAGCGAGGCGGACAGCGGCCGGCGCGGGCGCTAACCCTCGTGGGGACAGGATGGGGAGCACGGCTCCGGATCTGGATATTCCCGGCGTCCTATGGCGGCGCGCACCAGTCGCAGGCACGGTGCCGCTGGTTCTCGATTCCCCGCATAGCGGGGCATTTTACCCCGACGATTTTGCCTATCGCTGCGCCTTGCCGGTGCTGCGCCGCGCCGAGGATTCATTTGTCGACGAGCTTTACGAAACCGCCCCGGCGCATGGTGCGACGCTGATCGGCGCGCTGTTTCCCCGCAGCTACATCGATGTCAACCGGGCACCGGACGATATCGACCCGGCGATCCTGACGGGGCCGCCACCGCCGGCGCTAGTGCCGCGGCCGGCGACGCGAGTCGGCCTCGTGCGCCGCCACGCGCAACCGGGTATCCCGATCTATGACCGCAAGCTCGACGCCGACGACGTGCTGGCCCGCATCGCGCGCTACCACGCGCCCTATCACCGCGTGCTCGACGAAACCTGCGACCGGCTGCACCGGGAATTCGGAGCGGTCTGGCACGTCAACTGCCACTCGATGCCGTCTTACGGCAACCGGCGCGAAGGGCTGAAAGGCGAGCACGGCGATTTCGTGCTCGGCGACCGCGACGGTACGACCTGCGGCGGCGAATTCACCGATTTCGTCGCGCGCTTTTTGCGCGGCCTCGGCTACGACGTGCGAATCAACGAAGGGTACAAGGGCGTCGAGATCGTGCGGCGTCAGGGGCGGCCGGCGGAAAATCGTCACAGCCTTCAGATCGAGGTCGACCGCTCGCTCTACGTTGATCAGAAGACACTGGAAAAGCTGCCGGGTTTCATCAGGCTCCAGGCCGACCTCGGCAGTCTTGTCGCGGCCCTCGCGGAGTATGTGCGCGGCCAGCTATAGTGTCTGAGGCGTTTCGGGAGGAACCGGCGATGAGTATCGCAATCCGCCAGCTGCATCCGTTGTTTGTCGGCGAAATCAGCGGCATCGATATATCGCGGCCGCTCGACGCGGCGACGGTGCAGGCGTTGAACAAAGCGATAGACCGTTACGCGGTGCTGGTATTCCACGACCAGACGCTCGATGACGAGCGGCAGATGGCGTTCGCCAGGCAGTTCGGAGAACTTGAGATCCCGCGCAGCGGCAATGCCGATGTCAAGCGCCGGTTGCGGCCGGAAATCGCCGACATTTCCAATCTCGACGCCGACAATCAGCGGCGCGGCCGCGACGATCCGCGGCGCTTCGACCAGCTCGGCAACCGGCTGTGGCATACCGACGGCTCGTTCCGCCGGGTGCCTGCGGCATTGTCGATGCTCTACGCGCATCGCGTGCCAAAGCCGGGGCCGCTCGGCAAGGGCGAGACCGAATTCGCCGATATGCGCGCGGCCTATGACGCGCTGCCCGATGCGACCAAAGCCGAAATCGACGATCTCGTTGCCTTGCACGATATCGCATGGTCACGCGGCCAACTCGGTTTCAACGAATTGTTGTTTGGCGAGCGCCAGGTCTTGCCGCCGGTGCCGCAGCGGCTGGTGCGCCGGCATCCCGGCTCGGGCCGCAAAACCCTCTATGTCGCGGCGCACGCCTCGGAAATCGTCGGCTGGCCGCTGCCGGATGGGCGGCTGCTGCTCAGCGAATTGATCGAACACGCGACCCGGCGCGAATTTGTCTACCGCCATGCATGGCGCGAAGGCGATCTGGTGATCTGGGACAACCGCTGCACGATGCATCGCGGCCGGGCGTTCGATGAAAATGAAATCCGCGACCTGCGCCGCGCCACGACGCGCGATGTGGCCTCGACCCTCGATCAGGTGGCCTGACGCCATCCACCAAAAAAATCATCGCCAGGGAGAAAACGGCATGACGACGATACCGAAAGTGCTGCAACCACACATCGACACGGCGTTTCCGGCGAATGTCTGCCTGCTCGGCTCGGTTTTGCCGAGCGGGTTTGCCCAGGTCACCCCGCGCGGCGGCACGATGGTGTTCGACGACCAGCACATTGCGCTGTGGGAGCGCGGCAAGGGGTCGAGCGCCGCCAATATGCGCGACGGCACGCCATTGACGATCTATTTCCGCAAGCCGCAACTGCGCGAAGAAGGCATCCTGCCCAAAGGCGGCATCGCCCGATTTTACGGCCGCGCCAAACTCCATAAATCCGGCCCAGTGTACGAAGAGGTGTGGCGGCGCCTTGTGCAGCCGGAAAAGGACCGCGACCCGAACAAAGGCGGTTTCGCGGTCCTGATCGAGATCGAGCGCGCCGAAGACCTCGACGGCGCGCCCCTCGCGGGAAGCTGAAGATCAGGAAAGCTGAAGATCAGCAACCTGAGGATCAGCAACCTGAAGATCAGTCGGGGAAAAACCGCAGAAACCAGTCGAGGACCTGCTGCGGTGCTTCCTCGTTCACATAATGGCCGGTCGGCAAGGCCTCGCCACGGACGTCTTCGGCGCGCTGCCGCCAGATGCCGATCGGGTCGGCGAACCGCTTGCCGACGCTGCTGGTCTGGCCCCACAGCACCAGGATCGGCATCTTGAGCTTGCGGCCGAGATCGGCGGTATCGAGGTCGCAGTCGATGGTTGCCGCAGCGCGGTAATCGCCGCAAGAGCCGCGAATCGTCTTTTCGTTAAAGCAGCGGACGTACTCGTTCCAGATTTCCGGCGGGATGTGATTGAGGTTGGCGGTCAGCTTCAGCAGCTTTTTGCGCATGAACCAGTCGGGATCGACGCTGCCGAGAAAGCGCTCGGGAAAGTCCGAGGGCTGCGCCATGAACGGCCAATGCCAGCCGCCGATCGCCGCCTCCTTGTTCATCGCCGCCCACATGTCGAGCGTCGGGACGATATCAAGGATTGCCGCCTTGATGATCTTTTCGGGATGGTCGAGGCACATGCGGTGCGTCGTGCGGCCGCCGCGGTCGTGCCCGGCGACATAAAAGCGCTCGTAACCCAGCTTTTGCATCACCTCGACCTGATCCTGCGCCATCGCACGGAACGAATAGTTCGAGCTGTCCGGCTCCTCGGGTGGGGCTGAGCTGTCGCCATAGCCGCGCAGATCCGCCGCTACGACATGAAACCGCTCGGCCAGCCGTGGCGCGACCGCATGCCATGCCGCGTGGGTCAGGGGGTTGCCGTGCAACAGCAGGAGCGGCGGGCCGCTGCCGCCATGCCGCAGCCGAATGCGCGCGCCGCTCGTCTCGATATCGGTGAGCGTAAAACCCGGCATGATTTCCACAGGCGGTCCCCATCTTTTGCTCTGAAGCGATACACGGCAGCTTTATCGGCCCGGCACCATCGATCAAGCATATCGATCAGCCACGCCGACGGTGTTCTCGCCGGCCTCCTCATCCGCACGATCGCGCGGGTGCTGTTGCCGGCCTCCAAAGATTTGAGCGCGATGTTCGATGGTCACCTATTCATGGCTCACATCATGCTTGACGGAGCCGTTAGAGTCAATAAGTCGATTGCCTAAAATTAGTCGATAGACTAAAATTAGTCCGGCGCATTAGGAGTGCTAAATGCCTGGATCACCCGTTACCAATCCATTCCGGCCTGGAGCTGGCCAGATGCCGCCCTACCTTGCGGGGCGAACGTCCGAACAGGACAATTTCCGGGGCCTTCTTCGGCAACGCGTGATCTTGGAAAATCTCGTGCTGACCGGGCTACGGGGTATTGGCAAAACTGTGTTGCTAGAAACGTTCAAACCTATTGCCCTATCTCATGGTTGGCTTTGGTGCGGGAATGACCTCTCAGAAGAGGCGAGCGTTAGCGAAGAAACAATGGCCATTCGTCTCTTGGCGGATATCGCTCTTGTTACGTCTGCAATGGTTGTCCAAGAAACTCGCCAGTTCCAGCTTGGTTTTGCACGAACAGATAGAATTATAAACGTACCGCTTAATTATGATATTTTGATCCAACATTACAACAATACCCCTGGGCTAACCTCAGACAAGCTGAAATCTACCTTGGAGTTTGTTTGGTCGGTGATGCCTCAAGCGGCAATTTCCGGGTTTGTGTTCGCATACGACGAGGCACAAACATTATCAGACCATTCAAACGATAAGCAATTTCCAATGTCATTGCTTCTAAATGTTTTTCAATCTCTACAAAGAAAAGAGATTCCGTTTATGCTGGTTCTCTCAGGGCTTCCAACCTTGCCAGCAAAACTTGTTGAGGCGCGAACTTATTCGGAGCGGATGTTTCACACGATGTTCTTAAGGCCGCTCGTAGAGGTAGATGCGCGCGAAGCGATTGTACGGCCAATTTCAGACAATAATTGCTCTCTGACATTCACCGAAACTACAGTAAAGACAATATTAAGGGAAACAGCGGGATACCCATACTTCATTCAGTTCTTCTGCCGTGAAGTCTATGATGCATGGATTGTCAAATTGAATGCGGGTGAGATTGCGTCTGTCCCTGTAGCAGATATAATAAGAAAATTAGATACTGACTTCTTTCATGGAAGATGGGCGCGGACCACTGATCGTCAGAGAGAGCTATTGCAGGTGGTCTCTATGTTAGATCATGCGGATCAAGAATTTACTGTACAGGATGTTGTGGCGTCATCCAAAGAGGTGCTACATAAAGGATTTAACGCTAGCCATGTTAGCCAGATGTTGTCTGCCTTGGCACTGGCCGGCCTTGTTTATAAAAACAGATACGGAAAATATTCCCTAGCTGTGCCGCTTCTTGCGCAATTTATTCGACGCCAAACCGTGGCGTCGCTTAATTGGCCGGCTCCGTCTTCTTGGACCAACGTGCACTAGCCGCCTAGCGGGCGCGCCGGATCCGCGCCCCCTACATCAAACTGAGACAGTACCAGAATCGGCATCAAGCGCACCGCGCTCTATTACAATCGAAACTGACCCACTACCATCGGCGGGCGCGCGTTGCTGAAGCGAGCCGCGCGGGAGTATCGTCGCGCCCGGTCTGCCGCTTCCGGCCGGTAATCACGGCCGGCGCTGCGGCTCATTGGGGAGAGTGGAATGATCCATCATGTGTCGATACCGGCGCGCGACCCGCAGCATGTCGCCGGGGTGCTGGCCGAGCTGATGGGCGGGCACAGCGTGCCGTTCGGTCCGCTCGAAGGGGCTTACATGGCAACCAGTGGCGACGCGCACGGTACGATGATCGAAGTGTACCCGGAGCGAGCGACGCTCGACATTCCGCGCAACGACGATCAGGTCGTGTTCGGCAAGAACGAGGCGCCGCCGCACACCTGGCCGTTTCATATGCTGCTGTCGGTGCCGCAGGAGCCGGAAGAAATCGAGCGCATCGGTGCCCGCGAAGGCTGGCGTGCCAAGGTTTTTGGCCGCGGCATGCAGGGCCGCAAGCCGTTTTTCCACGTCATCGAGTTCTGGGTGGAAAACCGCCTGATGATCGAGGTCGTCTCACCCGCGATGGCGCAGGAATACGAAGAGTTTTTGCAGCAGGCGCAGCCCTCGGTGATGACCGATCCGGAAGCGCTGCGGCTGATGCGCGCGACACATCTGCAGGAACCTGCCTGAACCGCGCGGCCAACCACTGCAACTCTCAACAACGGAGGAAACGGCAATGCCGAAAATTCAGGCGGATCGGCTCGAAGAAATTGGCCGGGCGCTGTTCACCGCGGCGGGAACTCCGGCCGATGAGGCCACGCTCGTCATGCACCACATCGTCGGGGCCAATCTGGTCGGGCATGATTCGCACGGCGTGATCCAGATTCCGACCTATATCGACCGCATCAAAAACGGCCATATCGTCCCGGGCGCCCCCTGGGTCATCGTCAAGGAATCGGCCAACCACACCGTCGTCGACGGACATTGGGCGTTCGGTTATGTCGCCAATGACCGGGCGATGCGGCTGACAATCGAAAAGGCCGAGAAGGGCAACGTCGCGGCCGCCACGGTGTTCCGCCAGGGCCATATCGGCCGGTTGTCGAGCTATACGCAGATGGCGGCGAAAGCCGGAATGATCGGGCTATGCACCGCCGATTCCGGCCGGTCGCCAAAAGCGGTCGCACCGTTTGGCGGGCGCGAGGCGCGGCTCGGTACCAACCCGATATCGATTGCGGTGCCGTCCGACCTCGAAGGGCCGCTTTATCTCGACATGGCGACCTCGGCCGCCGCTGCCGGCAAGATCGGGGTCGCGGTGGCGCGCGGCGAAAGCGTGCCGGATGGCTGGGTGATCGGCGCCGACGGCAAGCCGACCAACGATCCGCGGCAATTGCGCCAGGGCGGCGCGCTGTTGCCGATGGGCGGCCCGGACGGCGGCTACAAAGGCACCGGCCTGGCGGTGATGGTCGAGATCCTGTGCGGTCTCTTGACCGGGCTTGGGTTTGGCGTCGAGCCGACCGGGCGGCACAATGACGGCTGCTTTATGGCCTGCTTCAAGGTCGATGCGTTTCGCCCGCTCGGCGAATTCAAAAAGGAAGTCGGCGAGTTCATCCGCTATCTGAAGGATACGCCGCCGGCCGAGGGCTCAAGCGGCGTGCTCTATCCCGGCGAGATCGAACACATGAAGGAACAGGACCGGCGCAAGAACGGCATCGATGTCGAAGACGCCACCTGGACCCGCATCAAGGCGCTTGCCGAAGGGTATGGGCTGACCAAGCAACTCGGGCTTGGCGGGTAGCCTTGCCCGATGCCGCAGCGGCGCGCAGTCAGGCGGCGCGCAACTGCTTGCGGTTGGCGGTGAGGTAGGCAACCGCGGCGAGGACGCCCATTGTCGCGGGAACCACCGACATTGCGGTGGTCGCGTCGGCGAACAGGCCGGAGAGCGCCGAGCCGACAAACCCCATCGCCATCTGCAGGCTGCCCATCAGCGCAGACGCCGAGCCGGTGCTGCGCGGAAACAATGCCAACGCGGCCGTCGTCACGCCCGGCATGATGAAGGCCATGCCGAACAGCCACAGGCACATCGGCAAGATGATTTCGGCGACGCCCAGGTGGATGCGTAGCCCGACGCCGAGCAACAAGGCCGCGCTCATGACAAACAGCGCACCAAAGACGACCAGCCGCGGCGGTGGTAATACCCGCAACAAGCGATTGGTCGCCAGCGAGCCGACCAGGTACGACCCCATCAGCGATGCTGTGACCAGCCCAAAGGTGGTGCTCGACAGGCCGAGCCGCCCCATCAGGATGAAGGGGCTCAAGGTCTGCGCCGCGTAGAAACCACCGACCGCAAACGCCGTCAGCACGACCTGACCGAGAAAGGCGCGCGAGGTCAGCAACTTCGCATAATTCACGATCAGCGATCGCGGACGCGTCGCCAGCGGGTCGCGCTGGCTGTTGGTTTCGGGAAATTGCCAAACCAGCACGAACAGACCAATGCCATAGAGCGCCATCAGCACAAACAACAGCCGCCAGCTCAACACGGTGATCAGCAGGCCGCCGAGCACTGGCGCGGCGGCCGGCGCGATGCTCAGAATAAGGCTCATCAGCGAGATGATGCGGGCCGCCGCGTGGCCGACAAACCGGTCAACCACCATGACCCGCGACAGCGCCATGCCGCCGCACGCCCCGATACCCTGCACGATGCGTCCGCCATCCAGCATCAGCACGGAGGTGGCGCTGGCGCACAGCAACGATCCGAGGACATAGAGCGCAAGACAGGTTGCCACCACCGGCCGCCGGCCATAACGATCCGACAGCGGGCCGCAGATCAGTTGCGCCAGCGCGAAACCGAACAGATAGACAGTGATCGTCGTGCGGATGGCGTCTTCATTCGTCGCGAAGACATGCGTCAACAGCGTCAGCGCCGGGGTGTAGAGCGTCATCGAGATCGGCCCGACGGCGATCAGCATCGCGCCGACCAGCGTCATGCGCAGCGGCGTCAGCGTCGTTGAATGGAAACTGGAAGCTGTCTCAGCTTGCTGCGCTGCAGCAGAAAGGGGGCGGGCATCCGGTGATGAACCGCGTTGCTTTTCCCACGATAACAGGCTCACGCGTCGGGCTCCTTGAGGCAAAAACAAACGCCTCCACCCCATGTTTTTTAACGGTGCGTTTTTTAAGGGCGCGAGCCCGTCAGTTGTGAGCCGACATATAATATGCCTGGCTTACCAAGCGCTATGAAGTTTGTGCAGTGCACAAATGCGCGGCGACGGGAGGCCGTCCCGCCGTGTCATCTCGGGCTGAGGCCGCAATTCAACGTGAGTTACAGAAAGCGGCTCTACCGGTCTCAGTAGGAATAATCGTCGTAGACCCGGGTCACGTCGCCACCCCAGCGGGTGCGGAAATCTTCGAGCAGTTCGCCGGCGGGCGTGCGGCCGGAGCCGGCAATGGCGAACAGCGTATCGAGAAAATGCGTCTCGTCTTCGCCGGCCGCGTCGGGGCGGGCGCGGCGATGCAACCCGTCGCGGGCAATTTCCAGCATCTCCAGGGCAATGTCGCGGAAGGTGCGGCTGCGATGCGGCGTGTCGAGGCCGAGTTTCGGCACATCGGCGCGCATCGCCTCGCGTTCGTCGGCGGTCCAGTCGGCGACCAGTTCGCAGGCCGCGTCGAGCGCGGTATCGTCGTAAAGCAGCCCGACCCACAAGGCCGGCAAGGCGCACAGCCGGCGCCACGGGCCGCCATCGGCGCCGCGCATCTCCAGATAGCTTTTGAGCCGGACCTCGGGAAACGCCGTCGTTACATGATCGGCCCAGTCGCCAATCAGCGGGTATTGACCGGGATAGGCCGGCAATTTGCCAGCCATGAAGTCGCGGAAGGACTGGCCGCTCGCATCGATGTAGTTGCCGTCGCGGTAGACGAAATACATCGGCACATCGAGCATGTAGTCGACATAGCGTTCAAAGCCGAACCCGTCTTCGAACACAAAGGGCAGCGTGCCGCAGCGATCGGGGTCGGTATCGGTCCATACCCGGCTGCGATAGGTCTGATCGCCAGAGGGCTTGCCTTCGACAAAGGGCGAGTTGGCGAACAGCGCCACGGCAATCGGTTGCAACGCCAGGCTGGCGCGGAATTTTCGCACCATGTCGGCTTCCGAGCGATAATCGAGATTGGCCTGCACCGTGCAGGTGCGCAGCATCATGTCGAGGCCGAGCCGGCCTTTTTTCGGCATGTAATCGCCCATGATGCGGTAGCGGCCCTTGGGCATCCACGGCACGTCGTCACGCCGCGACGTCGGATCGAACCCAAGCCCGATCATACCGAGGCCGAGTTCGTCGCACACTTCACGAACCTGCCGCAGATGTTCGTGCACCTCATCGCAAGTCTGATGGATTGTCTGCAGCGGCGCGCCGCTCAGTTCGAATTGGCCGCCGGGTTCGAGCGTGATCGAACATCGTGCGTCGTTGGCCAGGGCAATGATGTTGCCCTTTTCAAGCACCGGTTTCCATCCGAACCGGGTCATCCCTTGAAGTAGCGCACGGACGCCGTTCGGCCCTTCATAAGGCACGCGGGTGAAATCCGAGCGGTGAAACACGAATTTCTCGTGCTCGGTGCCGACCCGCCAAGCCTCGGGGGGCTTGTTGCCGGCTTCGTGATATTCGACAAGCTGCCGCTTGTCGGTGATCGTCGGTCCCTGCAAGCTCGACGGTCCTGACATGCGGCTCTCGAAACCTCCAGATGCGAAACAGCGCTGCGTTCACCGCGACCGGTGGCGGCGCCAATCTCCGCAGATTGCTTGAAACACTGCCACGGCGGCAATCGCGGCAGTCTCGGCACGCAAAATGCGCGGGCCAAGACCGATGCGGGTAACAATGGGGAGTTTGCCGAGAGCGTCAAGCTCCGTTTCGGAGAAGCCGCCTTCCGGCCCAACCAGCAGGGCGGCCGGCGTTCCCGGGGACAACCCGGCGAGCGCCGTAACGGCCGGTATTCCGTCGCCGGTCTCGTCGCACACCACGAGGCGCCGGCTCGGCGGCCAATTCGTCAGTACCTGATCGAGCGATGCCGCCTCGGCGATTTCCGGCACCGACAGCCGCTCGCTTTGCTCCGCTGCGGCAACCGCCAGCGCGCGCAGGCGGTCGGCATTAAGCCGCTCCGGCTGGGTGCGGGCAGTCCACACCGGCCGCAGCTCCGTAACGCCGAGTTCGGTTGCTTTTTCGACAAGCCAGTCGAGACGGGCGCGCTTGATCGGCGCAAACAGCAGCCAGAGGTCCGGTTCCGGCGCGGCGGGGTGCGTTTGACGTTCCGCAATCAGCGCGCCGCGGCTGCGCCCGAGTTCGTTGATCCGGCACAGCCATTCGCCGTCGCGCTCGTTGAACGCCGCCAGCACCGCGCCCGCTGCCAGCCGCAATACCGTCCGAAGCCGGTGTGCAGTTGCGGCATCGAGGTCGATGCCGGCACCCGCCGTGAGCACCGCCGGCAGATAGAGCCGCGTCGCCACCCGCTCCGACAGATCAGCCTCCTCCCTTGAGCCGGCGAGCCTCCGGCCGCAAGATTATGGCATGATCGCCAACCGCACTCTGATAAGCCATTCGATCTCCAAGAGAGAGGAGAGAAAGATCATAGACGTCACCGCGACGGCTGCCCGCCTGTGAGTGCAATCGACCCGACCGATATCCATCCTGGCGATTGGGTCGAGCGCTGGCTGCCCGAGTGGGCCGAACCGTATGCCCGCCTCGCGCGGCTCGACCGGCCTATCGGAACATGGCTGCTGCTGTTTCCGGGCTGGTGGGGGATCGCGCTGGCCGGTCCACGCTCGCCCGATCCGATATTGCTGCTGCTGTTCGCGGTGGGAGCCGTCGTGATGCGTGGCGCCGGCTGCACGCTCAACGACATCGCCGACCGCGACTATGACGGCAAGGTCGCGCGCACCCGCATGCGACCCTTGCCGAGCGGCCGTGTCACGGTGCCCCAGGCATTTATGTTCATGGCGGCGCAGCTGGCGATCGGCGCGGCGGTGCTGTTCAGCCTGAACCTCGCCAGCATCATGCTCGGCATCGCGGTGCTTGGGCTGATCGCGACCTATCCGTTTATGAAGCGGATCACCTATTGGCCACAATTATTTCTCGGCTTCAATTTCAACTGGGGGGCGCTGGTCGGGTGGACCGCGGTGACCGGTGTGCTCGGCTGGCCGGCGGTGTTGCTTTATGCCGGCGGGATTTTCTGGACGCTTGGCTATGACACGATCTATGCGCATCAGGACAAGGAGGACGATGCGCGGATCGGCGTCAAATCCTCTGCCTTGGCGCTCGGCGTGCGCACCCGGCCCTGGCTCTACGGGTTCTATGCGGCGGCGGCGGTGCTGTGGGGCATTGCCGGCGTGTCGGCGGGGCTGGGCATGACGTTCTGGATCGGGCTGTGCGCCGCCGCGGTGCAGCTTGCCTGGCAGGCGGCGCGGGTCGATACCGAGAACCCGATCGACTGCCTTGCAAAATTCCGCTCGAACCGCTGGGTCGGCTGGCTGTTGCTTGCCGGTATCGCAGCGGGTCATTTCGCCTAGCCGCCGCAGGTGGACCCGGCGCTTTTCGTTCGCAGCAACACCGCAATAGCGCGGCCGCCGCTGATACCCGAGATCGCGCTTTATCTCGCGACCGAGATCACGCCGATCTGGCAGGCGACCGAAGAAACGCTGGCGCGCGGTGCAGTGCCGCCGCCGTTCTGGGCCTTTGCCTGGGCCGGCGGGCAGGCGCTGGCGCGCTATCTGCTGGATCATCCGGCCGAGGTTGCCGGCCGTACCGTGCTGGATTTCGGCGCGGGCTCGGGGATCGTCGCCATCGCCGCGGCAAAAGCCGGTGCGGCATCGGTGATTGCGGCCGAGATTGACCCGTTCGCGGCCGCCGCTATCGCCATCAATGCGGCGCTGAACGCGGTCTCGATCGCGGTTCTGGCCGCAGACCCAATCGACCGGAGGAGTGATCCGGCCGCTGAGGTCGTCACTGCGGGCGACGTCTGCTACGAGCAGCCGATGGCTGAGCGCGCGATCGCTTGGATGCGGTATCGCGCGGCGCAAGGTGGCATCGTGCTCCTCGGTGACCCCGGTCGCACCTACCTGCCGCGCTCCGGTCTCGTCGAGCGTGCCCGCTACCAGGTCCCGACCAGCCGCGAACTGGAAGACAGCAATTTGCGCGAAAGTGGCGTTTGGCAGGTTCTGCCGGAGGGTGTCGTGGACGGTCGGGGTTAAGCCCGAAGCATAACCCCGGCAGCGTCTGCGCCCGGTGCGGATGCGACGCTTTGGTGCCCGTAGCCGTGTGATCGGCGTTGGCGATAACCTGATGAACTGCACTCGGGGCGTTGAGCCTTATGCGGCAAGGCGGCCTTTCAGAACTTGCCCGGCGGCATTGCCGGTTGCCGCACCGTTTTCGATCGCGACGACGCCGTTGACGATCGTGGCGGAGATGCCGTCGGCCTTCTGCACGAGGCGGCGGGCGCCACCGGGCAAATCCTGCTCAACGGTCGGGAGTTGCGGCTTGACCTTGTCGGCGTCAAACAAGACCAGGTCGGCGGCGTAGCCGGTGCGGATCAGGCCGCGATCGGGCAATTCCCAGGCCGATGCGTTGTCGAAGGTCAGCATCCGTACGGCTTCTTCGAGGGTGAATTGCTGCTTGTTGCGGACCCAGTAGGACAGCAGGTGCGTCTGCAATGACGACCCCATCTCCTGGCAGACATGCGCTCCGGAATCCGAGAATGTTGCCAGGGTGCGCGGGTGTTTCAGCAGGCCCAGCACATCGGCGGGCTGCTCATTGACGATCGGCTGCACGAACATCCGGTTATCGTTTTCCAATGCCAGATCGATCATCACGTCGACCGGGTGCTTGTTCTGGCGGCGCGACAGTTCGCCAACGCTCGGGTCGTCCCAGTTCACGTCGAGCATCGGGAAGAGGTTGTCGTAATTCGGCTTGCGCGGGTCGGTTGTCGCGGCACCGCCGCCTTGCAGGGTCCGATCGCGCGGTTTCATCGTCGCTTCAGCCGCGATCAGCCGGGCTCGTACTTCCGGGTCGGCGAGCTTCGCCTTTTGCTCGGCGAGGGGCAGGGTGCGGACTTCCTTCCACGCCGGCAGCACATCGAACGGCAGGTAGGAGCGCAGCGAGAACACCGCGTTGATCGAGCGGGTGGTCGCCTGGCCGTACATACGGCCGCCGGCGGCGACTGTCTCGTCCATAAAGCCGAGCTGGTAGTCCCACGGGTTGGGGTCGATGCCCTGCCGCGTCGACAGCATGCCGAACATGATTGGCCGCCCGGTTTCCAGCGCGATCTGGCGCAGCCGGGCGAGGCAGGCGCGTTGCGCCTCGCCGCCGGAAATATCGGGGCCGATCTGGAAGATGCCGGAATTGAGCTTCCCCATCGCGCCGACCAGCCGGTCGATCTCGGACCAGTCGGCGATGCGGCTGGCGACCGGCGTCTCGTCCGGCGTCACATGCGTCGTCGCGCGCGAGGTCGAAAAGCCGAGCGCCCCGGCCTTGATCGCCTCGGTGACGGCGTGCTCCATGACCCGCAGATCATCATCGGTGGCCTTGTCGGTCAGCGCCCGCTTACCCATCGCGTACATGCGCAAGGCGGAATGGCCGATATACATGCCGTAATTAAGGCCCTTGGGCAGGCGTTCGACATTGGCGAGGTATTCCGGAAAGGTCTCCCAGGTCCAGTCGATGCCGGCCATCATGGCTTCGGTCGGGATGTCCTCGACCGCGGTCAGGCAGCGCGCGAACCACTCGCGGTCTTCCGGTTTGCACGGCGCCAGCGCAAAGCCGCAATTGCCCATCACGACGCTGGTGACACCATGCCAGCATGAACAGCTGCCGAGCGGGTCCCACGCGACCTGCGCATCCATGTGGGTGTGGCCGTCGATAAAGCCGGGGGAGACAATCTGGCCGTCGGCGTCGATGACCCGCTCGGCCGGCTCGCGGATGCGGCCGATCTCGACGATCCGCCCGCCCTTGACCCCGATATCGGCGCGGTAGCGCGGCAGGCCGGAGCCGTCGATCACGGTTCCGTTCTTGATCAGCAGGTCGAGCGCCATCACAAATCTCCTGATAGCCGATTCTCTTGATAAACTGGCCGGCAGCTTCGGGGCATCGCTCGGCACCTGTCAACCGGCACCGATGCAAACCTCATGGGAGGAGCAGATGGCAAAAGGTATCCTGATCGCCGCGATGGATTTCACCGAGTCGCGCGAAGACGAATTCCACGATTGGTACGATCTTGAACATGTGCCGGAGCGGTTGCGCGTTCCCGGCTTCCTCAATGCTCAGCGCTGGATCGCGAGCGACAACCCCAAACATTCGCTGGCAACCTACGATCTCGACGCGGTTGGCGTGCTGCAAAGCCCGGCCTACAACGCGATCGGGCGCGAGAATTCGTCGCCCTGGACAAAGCGCACCCAGCGCTTCCGCAAAAGCCTGATGCGCTATGAGGGCGAGCAGGTGTTTCCGGGCGACAAGGTTTCGCCGGAAGGTGCCGCCGCGTTGCTGGTGATCGGCATGAACGTCGCGCCGGCGCATGAGTCGGAATTCAATGAGTGGTACAACACCGAACATGTTCCGGCGCTCGGCTCGGTGCCCGGCACCTTGTGCGCGCGACGCTTTCGCGGTAGCGGCGCAACCCAGAAATACGTTGCGGTGTACCACCTTGCTTCGCCCGACGTGGTCCGCTCCGAGGCCTGGAAAAAAGCCGCCAACACGCCGTGGACGGAAAAGATGCGGCCGCATTTTACCGATCGTTTCCGCTTCGAGGGCAAGCGCTACGTCCGGGCACAGTAACACCGGCGGGCTTGTGCTTTGATGACGGAGGACCCGGGCGGCAGTGATCTGCCGCTGGACCGGCTTGATGTCTGGCTGCACCACCATGTCGACGGTTATCGCGGTCCGGTGACCGCCGAGCGTTTTGCCGGCGGCCAGTCCAACCCGACCTATCGACTGGCGGCGTCGTCCGGCACCTATGTGCTGCGGCGCAAGCCGCCGGGACCATTATTGCCGAGCGCGCATGCAGTGGACCGCGAGTTCCGCGTGATGCGTGCGCTGGCGAAGACGCCCGTGCCGGTGCCGCGCGTCTTCGCTTTGTGCGAAGACGATGCGGTGATCGGCAGCGCGTTTTATGTGATGGAGTTTCTCGACGGCCGCATCTTCTGGGACCAGCGCCTGCCCGAGGTGACGCGCGACGAGCGGGCCGCGATGTTCGATTCGATGAACACGGTTATCGCGGCATTGCACAGCGTCGATTATGCGGCAATCGGCCTTGGCGATTTCGGCCGTCCCGGCAATTACATGGGCCGCCAGATCGCGCGCTGGAGCCGGCAGTACCGCGCCTCGGAGACCGAGACGATCGCCGCGATGGACCGGCTGATCGACTGGCTGCCGACGCGCCTGCCGGCGGAAAGCGCGCCGGCCATCGTGCATGGCGACTACCGCATGGATAATCTGGTGTTCCACAAGACCGAGCCGCGGGTGATCGGCGTGCTCGATTGGGAATTGTCGACGATCGGCGACCCGCTCGCCGATTTCGCCTATCACTGCATGACGTGGCGGGTGACCCCGGAACTGTTCCGCGGTCTCGCCGGCATCGATTTCGCCGCCGCCGGCATTCCCGACGAGCCGGACTATGTCGCGGCGTATTGCCGGCGCACCGGTCGCGACACGGTGCCGGCATGGGATTTCTATATGGTGTACAGCCTGTTCCGGATCGCCGCGATCCTGCAAGGCATCGCCAAGCGCGCGATCGACGGCACCGCCGCCAGCCGCGAGGCCGGCGAAGTCGGCCGCATCGCCCGGCCGTTGGCGGAACAGGCATGGGCACTGGCAGAGAAGCGGTGAATAGGGGCTGGACCGACGCCTCAAGCCGTCAGCGTTGGACACCGGGTGCCGGAGTCACAACCGTGAGTTCCGGAAAAATCTCGAAGTCACCGGTGTTGAACGTGTAGATGCGATGAACATCATTGGCTTGCATGGTCGCGATGATTTGCAGATCAAAAACATCGCCGCCTGTCACCGGACGGCGCCGCAATAGATTGAGCCAGCCGTCAACCGTGCGGGCGGGAACCGGCAGCACATGCAGAAACGCAAGCAGACCTGATACCGCGCTTAAGGCATCGCCTGATCTACGCGGGTTTGGAACGCGGCGCGGGTTGGTTACGATCGAATAAAACTCACAGAGAATCTGTGATGTCACATAGAGCGTGGTGGACGCGTCGCGCTCGGCTTCAAGCAGCGCGCGTGCTGCAAGATGCTGCGTGGCATCGGCGTCGAGCGCGTAGACTAGAACGTTGGTATCGACGATTCCCGGCTCAACGGCCATCGTCGTAGATGTCTCGCCGGTGAAGCGCACCTGTTCCGCCAAGATGCCAGACCGGTAATTGCGGCTCGCTTTGCGTCTGCGTCATCCGCGAAGCATGTTCGCCGATAAAGCGGGTCAGTAGCGTATCGACAGAAATCCCCCGCCGCTTTGCCTCGTCAGCCAGCTGCGCTTCGGTCTCTTCCGAAACGTCGATGGTCATGATCAGCGTCCTTTGATCCATATGTACATATGGCCCGTGCCCCCGGCCCTCTTCATGATGTTTTCAAGATTAACGCGTCAGGATTATGGCCGCGCCGCTACCTTCTCCCACAAAAGTCGGGCATCGCGCTCCGGGTCCGCCACGAGGCGGCATTGCTTGTCGAAGACCATCGTCGCGCGCTCGTCCGAGGTGAACGCGGACCACGACGGCAACCCGGCATTGGCCGGGTTCCCAGTGCGGGCGAAAGTGGCCCAGGTGGCGGACACCACGGCGGCCAGTTCGGCGGCGCCGGCAGCGCCCTTGGTCGTGTCCGGGATGTCGGTGTTGTCGAACACGAACGGAAGGTCCATTGCGTGATGCGCCTGGAGGCGCCCATCGAAAGCCGGCGAGCGCCAGTTGAGCGAATACACATAAAGCGGCGCTGCCCGACGCGCCGCCTTCCGTTCGGCGAGCAATACCGTGCGCACCCAGAAATTCGAGCCGGTCAGCGCCGCAATCAGCACACTTTCCAGTGTCTCCTGCGGGTACATCGAACGGTAGCAATCAATGATGCTGCCGGCATCGGGGCCGGCCACTGCTGCGATTCGCTTGCGGAACGACTCCTCTGTCAGCCGCTGCTCCCACACCTCATTGTCGTCGGCCAGGAAATAACCGCTTTCCTCATGCGTGCCGCCGATCAGCAGCGGAATGTCGTCGGCAATGGCCGGCGCGGCGGGGTCGAACGGCTGCTGCGGCAGGTCTGTGCCGTCGACGACCGGGCCGAAATCGTAGCGGTCGAGCAGCGGGTAGGTGCGTTTGCCGACCGCGCGCGAGGCCGGGGCGATCGTCGCTGCCAACAACTCGGCCGGCACATCCTGCAGGCGGGCGCAGTTCTTGCTCGGGATGCCGAGTTCCTTGAGCACCGCTTCGGCCAGTGCGTTGCCACGCTCGCGCGTCGAGACCCGGATCGTCGCGCCGCTCTGGATGACCGCGCGGTGGAACAGCCCGCGCGCCGCCGGCATCGCCAGCAGCACGCTGACTTTTCCGCCGCCACCCGATTCGCCGAAGATCGTCACGTTTCCGGGGTTGCCGCCGAAGGCCGCGATGTTGTCGCGTACCCATTCCAATGCCGCGACGAGGTCGAGCACGCCGGCATTGCCGGAATGGGCGAAGCGCTCGCCGCCGATCTCCGCGAGGTGCAGAAAGCCGAAAATGTTCAGGCGGTGGTTGACGCTGACGACGACGACATCGCCGCGCCGCGCCAGATTGGCGCCGTCCGTGACGGCACGGTTGCCGGAGCCGTAGGCAAAAGCGCCGCCATGCAACCACACCATGACCGGCCGTTTGGCGTTGTCGCCGACACCCGGCGTCCAGACATTGAGGCTCAAGCAATCTTCGCCCTCGGGCGTCGCATCGGCGGGGCCGAGTACATTCTCAAGTTCCGGGCGATGCTTGGCGCGACCGGGCATCTGCGGTGCGTGGCCGCGATAATCGAACGCGTCGCGCATCCCGGCCCAGCTTTCGGCACGCCGCGGCGCCATGAAGCGGTTCGCGCCTCCGGTCGGCGCACCATAAGGAACGCCCTTGAAGGCATGGATGCCGTGCGTCGACAGACCGCGCAGTTTGCCGGCGCTGGTTTCGACTATGGCGGTTCCGTCGGAAACGATCGTATCCATCTTCGTCGGCTCCTGTTGCGTCGGCTATCCTGGAAACGCGGGTCGATCCGTGCGTCCGGGATCAGGATACGATGAAAATCCTGCTGGTGAATTACGAATACACGCTGACCGGCTCGACTCTGCTGCTGCTCAATCTGGCGGAGCACCTGCGCCGCTCCGGGCACGACGTCAGCGTGTGCGCCGCGCAACCCGCACCGGGTCCGATCAAGGAGGAATACCTGCGGCGCGGCTTTGCAGTGCTCGACCCGTCGGATGCCGGCCGTGCCGATTTGGCGATCTGCAATACCGTACTGACGGCGCCGCAGTTATTGGCGCTGGCCGGGGCGATGAAGACGATCTGGTGGATCCATGAAGGCACCGTCGGTCTCGATCATTTGCTGCGCCATCCGAGCCATGTCGAGGCGTTTGCCCGGGCCAGCGTGATCGTCTTTCCGATCCCGCATCTGCGCGACGCAATCTATCGCTCGTTCACGTTTGCCCATGAAGACAGCCGTCTGGCGGTCATTCCCTACGGTATTCCGCCGATCGCCTTACCGTTGCCACAGCCGGCGGAAGAGACGGCGTTTCGCATCGTCTCGATCGGCAGCGTCTATCCGCGCAAGCGGCATTACGACCTGATCCGAGCCATGATGCTGTACCAGGACCCCAGAGCGCATTGCACGATTATCGGGAAATTCTATCGGTTGCCGGATGACTGCCTGAAATTCATCGAGGCGAACCCGGACCGGATCGAATTGGTCGGCGAACTCGGACGCGATGCGACGCTTGCCCGGCTAAACACGGCCGATCTGTTCTGCCTGCCGTCGGATTCCGAAGTCATGCCGGTGACGATCCTCGAAGCGGCGATGCTGGAAAAGCCGCTGCTCCTGTCGGATCTGTCGGTTTATGAGGGGCTGTGGCGGCATGGGCGCAACTGCATGCTGTACCCGGTCGGTGCCATCGGCATGCTGGCACAGGCGATGGCGCAGCTTGGCGCCAATCCCGAGCTGCGCCGCCGCCTCGGCGCTGCCTCCCGGCAAACCGCGGCGCCCTTTACAGAAGCCGCGTTCAATGCCCGCTTTGACGCGGTGCTGAGCACGCAATCGTGGTAGCTGCCACAATGTCCAGCATCGCACCGATCAGCAGCGGAAGACGGTAACTACCCGATACGTCGTGGAGCAGACCAAAGAGGCTTGGTCCGAGCGCGGCGGTAAGTTGGATTCCACTGGAGGCAGTGCCGAATATTGCGCCAAACGACACGGCGCCAAATTCCCGCCGAATTATGATCGGCGACAGTGTCGTCACGTTGCCAACGGCCAGCCCAAAAAGCACACTGCCACCGACCAGTACCATTGGTGCAGGGAGCAGTGCCAGCATGGTCAATGCGGTGGCCGCGAGCGCCAATACCGCCGCCGCCATCGTCCGTTCGTTGATCTGGTCTGCGAAGCGGGTAAGCACCAAGCGGCCAAGGAGTGCTGCAATCGCGGTTGCCGCGACCGTGGTGGAGGTGCCCGACACACCCAGCGACGGCAGGATCAGCGTCACCTGGTGGGTCAAAAAACCGATCTGAACCATCATACCGATGCCGAACGTCGCCACCACGCTGCGGAGCGCGTTGGTGCGCAACGCCTCGGCTCGTGTCCAGTGCGATGCGCCGTTCGTCCCGACTGTGCGCCGCGGCGTCTCGCCGTCTGGCAGCAAGCCCAGGTCCTGGGGGCGGCGCTTCAGGACGAAACAGGCAAGCGGCAAAAGAACGGCGATGACCGCTACGGCCGCCACAGTCGTCGTCACCCCAAATCCGACGCGCCTGATCCCGAACAAAAGGGCCGGGACGCCGGCCATGCCGCCGACACTTGCTCCGAGGGATGCAATCGAAATCGCACGACCTTGATACCTCTCAAACCAGGGAGCAAGGGTTGTAGCTATTGCAGTCATTGAGAGACTTGCCCAGCCGATCCCCATGACCAGAAAGGCGCCGTACGCCTGCCAGAGCTCGCCAGCACGCCCGATCCCGGCAACACCGACGGCAGTGGCGAACGCTCCCAGACCGATCACTGGTCCTGGTCCGAGGCGGCTGATTGCGCTGCCCACCGGGATGAGCAAAAGCGCACTGGTCATGTAGAAAAGGGTAACAGCGCCGGACACAAGGCCCGTTGGCCAGCCTTTTGACTCGGCCACTGCGTGCAGGTAGACGCCTGCGCCGTAAAAGCCGAGTGCATTACCCATCAATGTTGCGATCAAACAGCCAGTGACGATCCACCAGCCGTAGAAGACCCGAGTGCACATCCAGCTACCCGTGTGGCAGGCAATCAGCGGTTTTTGGCCGCAGAGGCTGCCAATCCTTGAATTGAGCGAGGGCGAGAAAGCGTTCTGTGCCACGGCTTCGCCTGAAAGTGCTTCGATCGTGACCGAAGCACTTTCTGGCCAGTACCGGCAGATCAGGATTGCCCACCCGATGCCGACCGAAAAAAAGCCGCCTCGATGAGGCGGCGATCGACATGGGCTGGAAGGACGAGAAGCGCCGCGGCCGGGATCCCGGCACCCTCTCAGCCAGTTAGCCGGCGTTCGAAGCTGGTGGGCAATGGCGGCGGCGATGCACCGCCGGGGCCAGCACGCAGAGAAGCTCGAACATCATCGTCGCGCCGACGAGCGCAGTATTACCCGAGGGATCGAACGGCGGCGAGACCTCGACGACGTCGCCGCCGATCAGGTCGAGGCCGGCGAGGCCGCGGATCATCGCCTGCGCCTCGGCGGTCGAATAGCCGCCGATCTCGGGGGTGCCGGTGCCCGGCGCGTAGACCGGGTCGAGTCCATCGACGTCAAAGCTGACATAGGCCGGCCCGTCGCCGATCACCCGCCTGATCTCGGCAATGACGCCCGCGGTGCCGAGCCGAAAGAACTCCTCGATATGCACGATGCGGATGCCGACGCTTTCGGCCCAATCCTTCTCGTCGGGCGCGTACATCGAGCCGCGGATGCCGATCTGAATAATGCGGCGCGGATCGAGCAGGCCCTCCTCGACCGCGCGGCGGAACGGTGTGCCGTGGGTGTATTTCTCGCCGCCGAAATAGGTGTCGCCGGTGTCGGAATGCGCGTCAAAGTGAATGAGGCCAACCGGCCGCTCGCGGGCAATGCCGCGCAGGATCGGCAGGGTGACCAGGTGATCGCCGCCCGCCGATAGCGGCGCCGCTCCGGCCTGGTGCAGCCGCGTATAGAACGCCCCGATGCGGCGCAGCGAATCCTGCAGGTCGATCGGATTGACCGGCGTGTCGCCGGCATCGCCGACGCGGCACAATTCATAGGGCGCGACCTTGCTGACGTGATGCACTTGGCGCATCAGGGTCGACATATTGCGGATTTCGCGCGGGCCGTGGCGCGCACCCGGCCGATTGGTGGTGCCGCCATCCCATGGCACGCCAACGAGGGCGATGTCGAGCTTTGCTAAATCACGCTCGATCGGCAGGCGCATAAAGGTCGGCACCTCGCCAAAGCGCGGCACCTCCATGCCGGAAAGCGGCTGCGGATTGTGATGTGATGACATGCATTAGATATGGGGTCGTTGCGACGATACGCGAGCTTATCGCCGGGTGATGACTTTTTCGGGAAGGCTGTGCGCCCCCAATTCTGCTCTCCCAGTCGACGCACACGCACACGGCCCGCTCAAGCGTGCAGCCGGTGCATCCCCCGTAACTCTCCCGGCATGCGCCCTGCGAATTATCCAGGCGAAGAACGATCGCGGTCAGCACATGCATGTCGTCGCGAAGGCTTGCGACGTCGGTAACCAGCCGCTGCAATGATTGTCCGATCCGAGACCGACCGTCGGTTCGGCGGGGTTGTCGCTCAAGGTCCAATCGCTTAGCCGTTGTCGGTAATTAGGGCGGTTGCGTGCGGCGGTGAAGCGCGGGATGCTCCAGCGAACCGCCGACGGAGGAAATCGTGCCGACGCAAATCCGCGAAAACCATGCCAAGCGCATGCTGAAGAACAACCAGCTTGTATTGTGTTTTGGCGTCAACCAGCTGCGCTCGCCGAATATCGCGATGATCGCGGCGGCGTGCGGGTTTGACGCCGTCTATATCGACCTTGAGCACAACCCGACCTCGCTCGAAACCGCGGCCGGCGTATGCGTCGCGGCGCTTGGCATGGGGATCACGCCGATCGCCCGTGTCACCTCGCACGATCCGCATGATGCGACCCGCATCCTCGACAGCGGCGCGCAAGGCGTGATGGTGCCGCACATTCAGAACGCCAAGGAAGCCAAGGCGATCGTCGATGCCTGCCTGTACCACCCCAAAGGCCATCGCTCGGCCTTCGGCAGCGGGCCGCAGCTCGGTTATGCCGCGATCCCGCAGGCCGAGGTGTGTCAGATCATCAATACGGAAACCGTGCTGATGGCGATGATCGAGACGCCCGAGGCGGTCGAGAACGTCGACGAGATCGCTGCGGTGGACGGCATTGACGTTTTGCATATCGGAGCCAGTGACCTGTCGACCGAAATGGGCATTCCGGGCCAGTACAAATCCGACAAGATGCGTGCCGCGTTCGAGAAGGTTGCCGGCGCCGCGCGCAAGCACGGCAAGGCGATGGGCGTCGGCGGCGTGCGCCAGGATTTCGAGTTCCAGAGCTGGCTGGTCAAGATCGGCATGCGCTACCTGACCGGCGGTTCCGACATCGCCTACATCCTCAGCGCCGGCCGCGCCGACGTAAAGCAATTGCGCGAGCTGAAAGTCTGACGCTCCGCGCGGCGACCGCTGCCGACATCCCCGCCATTCTGGCGATCCGCGACAAAGCCGGCGACGACCGCCTGTCCGATCCGGCGTCGGTAACCGCCGCCGGCGCGGCGCGGCTGATTGCCGATGGCGCGTTGCTCGTATGGCAGGATTCCGATGGCCGTCTCGGTGGATTTGCCGCTGGCGATGCGCGTAACGGTACGATCTGGGCGTTGCTCGTGATGCCCGGTGACGAAGGCAGGGGCATCGGCCGCGCCTTGCTGCGTGCTACTTGCGAAACGCTGCGGCAAGCCGGCCATAAAACGGCCGCCTTACGCCTCGAGGTCGGCACGCGGGCTGAACGGCACTATCGCGCGGATGGCTGGACCGGCACGGCGGAAAAGGGCGTCTTGGTGCTGACGAAGGTGCTGTGACTAAGGGTTATTGTTTGCGCAGCAAAAACTCGCGACCGACCTTGACCATCGGTTGTCCGTCATAAGCGATGATGTCTGCTGTGGCGTAAGTTTCCGTCCATAATTCCGGCAGGTAGGAGCCGGTGCCGATCACGTCGATCGGCGCTGCCGCGGCAGCCATCATGCGGCATTTTTCCGGGCCGAAACCGGAGCTTGCAACGATCTTCGCGTTGGGAAAGCCGGCGTCGTTCAGCGCAAGGCGCATCGTCCACAACGCCGCGGCGGAAACGCCGGTGCCGACGAGGCAGCGCAATTCGGCTTCGGTGCGATAGCCGAGGATCGATTGCGGCGCTTGCTGTTGCAGCACGGCGTAGGAAAGGCCGAGGTCCAGCCCTTCGCAATAGCGCCCGCCCGGCGTGTCCATGCGAAAGGCGAGGCGTCCCTCGGCCGCCAGATCGGAAAAGCGCCGGCATACCGCAACCGCATCGCTGGTTTCGCGGCCGAAATAATCGACCAGCACGGTCAGCGGTTCGTCGGGAAAGGTCTCGCGGAACATTTCGGCGGCGCGCAAGGTCGAGCCGGCATAGCCGATCAGCGCATGCGGCATTGTGCCAAGGCCGGTGTCGCGGCCGAAAAACGCCGCGGTTGCCGCCGTGGCGCAGCCGACAAAGCCGATCGCATCGGCGGCGTGCCGTGCATGCGCCGAGCCGACCGAGGCCGCATAGGCCATCATCTCGGCCATCTCGGCACCGGCACAATGCCGAGCATCCATTGCCAGAAACGCGACTTTCGGCAGGTCGGCGCACATAACGGAGGCGTTGTACGCGGCGACGCAGGCGGGGCCGATTTTCTGCAGCATCACGGTTTCGAGGTCGACCAGCTGATGCAGCGAACCGGTTACATACAGGATTGGCTCGCCCGCGCCGACCCAGGATGCTTCAGGGTGCAGCAACTCCACCTCGAAACGGGTGCCGCGAGCCGCCGCCATACGTTCGAGAAATTCCACGGCAAAGCGCGGTGCGCAGATCACCGGGCGGCGCATGAAGACGGCGTAGGTCGCCTCGCGATCGCCGAATTGCGCGACGATCGCTTTGGTCTTCAGGAAATAGCTGTCGGTACGGCCGGCGAGCGAGGCAGCCTCGTCGGGCGACGCCGATGCGCCGCCGCGCTCGCCGGTCATCATCGCCTCACGATACGGCTGCGAGCCGGCTGAAACTGCTGGCGCCGTTGCCTTGGCGCTCACGCTTCAGCGCCTCGGCGATCTCGAACGCGAGTTCGAGCGCCTGGCTGGCGTTGAGCCGCGGGTCGCAATGCGTGTGATAGCGGTCGGCGAGCGAAGCCTCGCTGATAGCCTGCGCGCCGCCGACGCATTCGGTGACGTTCTGCCCGGTCAATTCGAAATGCACGCCGCCGGCATAGCTGCCTTCGGCCAGATGGATCGCAAACGCGGCGTGCAACTCGTCGAGGATGCGGTCGAAGACCCGCGTCTTGTAACCGGTCGAGGAACTGATCGTGTTGCCGTGCATCGGGTCGATGCACCACACGACTTCGCGCCCTTCGCGCCGCACCGCGCGGATCAGCGCCGGCAGTTTCGCCGCGACCTTGTCCGCACCCATGCGGGTAATCAGGGTCAGTCGGCCCGGCTCGTTTTTCGGGTTCAGCCGGTCGATCAGGCGCAGCAGGTCGTCGTGCTCGAGCGACGGCCCGCACTTCATGCCGATCGGGTTCTTGATGCCGCGCATGAACTCGACGTGCGCGCCGTCGATCTGCCGCGTGCGGTCGCCGATCCACACCAGATGCGCCGAGCAGTCGTACCACTCGCCGGTCGTCGAATCGATTCGGGTCAGCGCTTCCTCATAGGCGAGGAACAACGCCTCGTGTGACGTGTAGAACTCGGTCTCGCGGATCTGCGGCGTCGTATCGGAATTGAGCCCACATGCCGCCATGAAATCGAGCGTCTCGGTCAGCCGGTCGGCCAGCGCGCGGTAGCGTTCGCCCTGCGGCGAGTCGGAGACGAAATCCTGGTTCCACGCATGCACCCGGTGCAGATCGGCGTAGCCGCCTTGTGCAAAGGCGCGCAGCAGGTTCAGCGTCGCGGCCGATTGGCTGTAGGCCTGCACCATGCGCTGCGGATCCGGCTCCCGTCCCTCCTTGTCGAAATCGAGGCCGTTGATGATGTCGCCGCGATAGGAGGGAAGGGTGACGCCGTTCTGCGTCTCGGTGTCAGACGAGCGCGGCTTGGCGAACTGGCCGGCCAGCCGCCCAAGCTTGACCACCGGGCATGCGGCGCCGAAGGTCAACACCACCGCCATCTGCAGCAGCACCTTGAAGGTATCGCGGATATTGTTGGGGTGGAATTCGGCAAAGCTCTCGGCGCAGTCACCGCCTTGCAGCAGAAAGGCCTTGCCGGCGGCGACATCGGCCAGCCGGTCCTTGAGCCGGCGGGCTTCGCCGGCGAAGACCAAGGGGGGATACTGCCGCAGGGTCTCCTCGACCCGCGTCAGCGCCGATGCGTCGGCATAGCCCGGAACCTGCCTGATCGGCAGGTCGCGCCACGTTTTGGGTGTCCATTTTTCCAGCATTGCAAGGCCTCTGCGCACAAACGTGCGGGTTATTCTTATGCTTCTTACGGCTTTCCAGAGGCCAGGTCAAAACCCTGCCGAGACCACGTCCTTTCGCGGCCTTAAAATAGCGAAATTGCGAAGCCAAGCTCGCGCTCGCCGATTGTCTGGCGTACCGCAGGAGTGGGGCCCTCTACGCCTTTGGGAGGGCATGCGCCTTGCAGCGCTTCCGGCTTGGCGTCATAGATGCGGGCGCTTCAGGACCGGGGATGTTATCGATGATCGACCGCTTGCTCAAGATTGGCCGGCCGGTGGCGCTGGCGTGCATGGTGCTCGCCGGTCCGTTTGCTGGCGCTGCTGGCGCCGCGGGTGCTGCCGACATCATGCCGCACCGCGCGCTGTATTCGATGACGCTCAGCCGTGCCACCGGCGATGCCGGTGTCATCGCGGCGACCGGCACGATGGCTTATCAATGGGGCGAGACCTGCGACGGCTGGACGATCGAGCAGCGCTATCGCCTGAAGATGGGGTACGCGGAATCGCCCGATGTCAGCATCTCGTCGAACTTTGTGACTTGGGAAGCAAAAGACGGGCTCAGCTATCGCTTCAACCAGAAGGAAACCCGCAACGGCGCCGACGAAGACGAAATCCGCGGTGCCGCCAAGCTCGACGGGCCGGATAAAGGCGGCAGCGCCGATTTCGAGAAGCCCGCGGGCAAGAGTTTCGCGCTGCCGGCCGGTGCCTTGTTTCCAAGTGCACACACGCTCCTGCTGCTGGAAAAAGCCAAGGCCGGCGAGACCTTTATCTCGCGGCATGTGTTCGACGGGGCGACGGTGGAGAATGCCGTGCTGGTGTCGGCCGTCATCGGACCGCGGATCGAACCTGATGCCGAAGCAGCCAAGAAAAGCCCGCTGCTGAACCGGCCGGGCTGGCGGGTGCGGCTGGCGTTTTTCCCAGCCGATCCCAAGGCGGAAAAGCCGGATTACGAGCTTGGCATGCTGCTGCTCGACAACGGCGTGTCGCGTGACATGGTGATCGATTACGGCGATTACGCGATCCACGCCAAGCTCGACGACATCGAAGCGCTGCCGAAGCCAGGCTGTTAACCCGGCGCACGCACCCTTTAGCATTTCGGCAGGGTGCGGCCGAGTTGAATGACGTCGTGGCCATGCCGCTGGCGAATGCCGTCGATCGCGGCTTCCAGGTGACTCGGCCGGCGGTCGTCATCGAAAAGCGTTGGCAGATCGGCCGCCGCACTGTCGACCAGTGCGTCGGCGCCGATTCCGATCAGGCGGAACAGGGTGGCACCATCCGCTTCGGCCTCCAGCAGATGGCGCGCGGTGCGGAACAGCGTGTCGGCGAGTTGCGTTGGGTCCGCGAGGCGCCGCGAGCGGCTGCGCAGGCGGAAATCCGCAGTCTTCAGCTTCAGCGTGACCGTGCCGGCGGCGAGCGCGCTTAGCTTCATCCGGGCCGCGACCTTTTCGCATAACGGCCATAGCGCCTGGGCCAACGCCTCGGCATTGCTTTCGTCGCGGACGAAGGTGGTCTCCGCGGAAATCGAGCGCGCCCGGCCTTCCGGGTCGATCACACGGTTGTCTTCGCCGTGCGCCAGCAGCGCCAATCGTGCCCCGAGCCGGCCGTAGCGCTGCGCCAACTCTTTCGGATCGAGGGCGCGCAACTGGCCGATCCGCATAATGCCGTCGGCCGCGAGCCGCCGTTGCATCGCGCCGCCGACCCCCCACAACCAGCCGACCGGCTTGTCCGCGAGAAAGGCGGGAGCTTCGGCGCGGCCGATCACCGCGAAGCCGCGCGGCTTGTCGAGATCGGAAGCGAGCTTGGCGAGGAATTTGTTGTAGCTTAGCCCGATCGAGACGGTGATCCCCAGTGCCGCTTCGACTCGCCGGGCTAGGGCTGTCAGCAACTGTGCGGGAACCGCGCCGTGCACCGTCTCGGTGCCGCGCAGATCCAGAAATGCCTCATCGATCGACAGCGGCTCGACAAGCGGTGTCAGGCGCTGCATCTCGGTGCGGACGGCACGACCGACCTCGCGGTACTTCGCCATATCCGGCCGGATCACTGTAGCATCGGGGCAGGCGGCGAGCGCCTTGAACATCGGCATCGCCGAGCGCACACCGTACATTCGCGCGACATAGCAGCACGCCAGCACGACACCGCGCCCGCCGCTGCCGCCGACGATAACCGGCCGCTCCGCCAGTTCGGGCCGATCGCGCTTTTCGACGGTGGCATAAAACGCATCACAATCCAGGTGGGCGATTGCCAGATCGGCGAGTTCGGCATGCGCCATCAGACGCGGCGAACCGCATCTGGCGCAGCGCCCCGGCGCCTCATCGCAGCGCCATAACGCGGTGCAGTCTCGGCACAGAACCGCAATCATCCGAGGGGATCTCGCGGCCACAACCATGCGGCGCCGCGCACTCCGCTCGAATCGCCGTGCCGCGGCCGTAGCAGCCGGGTGACAACCCGATCCGACATGATGTGGGCGCCCCAGCGTGAAGGCACGGCGTCGTAGAGAAAGCTCAGCGCCGACAAACCGCCGCCGAGAACGATAGCGTCAGGGTCGATCAGGTTGATGACGACGGCGAGCGCCCTGGCGAGGCGCTCCGCATAGCGGTCGAGCGTTGCGCGGCATTCGGCATCACCATCTTCGGCCGCATTGACGATTGCCCGGCTGCCCAGGTCACGGCCGGTGTGCCGGCGATGGTCCGCGGCGAGGCCGGGTCCTGATAGATACGTTTCGATGCAGCCGCGGCGGCCGCAATAGCAAGGTGGCCCCGGCGACTCGCCGGATTGCGGCGCGGGCAGCGGGTTGTGCCCCCATTCGCCGGCAATGGCGTTGGCGCCGACCAGAATGCGGCCGTCGATGACGATGCCGCCACCGACGCCGGTGCCGAGAATGACACCAAACACCGAGCCAAGACCAGAAGCGGCACCGTCAACCGCTTCGGACAGGGCAAAGCAGTTGGCGTCGTTGGCAAAACGCACGGGGCGGCGCAACGCCGCCTCGACATCGCGGCCGAGCGGCTGGTGATTGAGCCAGGTCGAATTGGCATTTTTGACGAGCCCAGTATCCGCGACGATGGTACCCGGAATGCCGATGCCGACCGAGGCGGTAGCGCCGATCTCCGCTTCGAGCTGGCGCACCAGGCCGGCGATCGCCGCGATCGTGCCGCGATATTCTTGCATCGGAGTTGCAATGCGCCGACGGTCGCATATCTCTCCTGCTGCCCCGATTACCGCGGCCTCGATTTTGGTGCCCCCCAAATCGATGCCGATACGATACGCCGCACTCATGTCTGCGCCCTTACGTCGGAAAACGGACAGGTGTGGCGGGTAATTTGCCTCTGATCGCACACCAGCGTCACCCGTCTTCAGGCGGCGCTGAATCCGGGGGGCCGAGTCAAGGAGATTACCAATTCTTAAACCCGGGCCTTTATAACGACGATGCGGCAGAGTTGAAATTCCGTCCGGGTTGCCGGTGTGGTATTAAGTACTCGAGACTCGTCGTGTTGGGTTTTGGCGGCGTTTCGGAGCGAGGCACAATGGTGGTGGAACTGATGCAGCAAGAGAGCAATTCCACCCCGCGACCCGGCAGGAAAGTGCTGATCGTTGAGGATAATGACCTCAACATGAAGCTTTTCAACGATCTGCTCGAGGCGCACGGCTATTCGACGCTGCAAACCAAAAACGGCGTGGACGCCTTGCGGATGGCGCGGCAGCACCGGCCGGATCTGATCCTGATGGATATCCAGCTGCCGGAAGTTTCCGGGCTCGAAGTCACCAAATGGCTCAAGGAAGACGAGGAGTTGCGTACGATCCCGGTTATTGCGGTCACGGCCTTTGCGATGAAGGGTGACGAGGAGAAAATCCGTAACGGCGGCTGCGAAGCCTATATCGCCAAGCCAATTTCGGTGGCAAGCTTCCTCGGCACCGTCGAGCGCTTCCTCCCTTAATCGTCGGGACAATTCCGGCATGACCGCGCGCGTCCTGGTCGTCGACGACGTCGACCTGAATATCAAGCTGCTCGAAGCGAAGCTCGCCAGCGAGTATTTCGAAGTGCTGACCGCGTCGACCGGACAGAAGGCGCTCGAAACCGCTGAAAGTGAAATGCCCGACATCATCCTGCTCGACGTGATGATGCCGCGAATGGACGGGTTCGAAGTGTGCCGCCGGCTGAAGGCAAACCCGCGGACGACGGATATCCCGGTGGTGATGGTGACGGCGCTGTCCGAGATCACGGACCGGCTGCATGGCCTGGAGGCCGGCGCCGACGACTTTCTGACCAAGCCGGTTAACGATACGGCGCTGTTTGCGCGGGTGCGCTCGCTGGTCCGGTTGAAGCGCATGATGGACGAACTGCGCTTGCGCGAGGAAGTCTGCGGGCGGTTCAGTTCCGATGAGGTCAGCGACGCGCCAGCGGCAGAGCTTGTTTGTGGGCCGATTCTGCTGGTCGATGAACCGGGGTTTGCCTCCTCCAGGATCGCCGATACGCTGGTGCCGCTGGCGAGCTCGGTCATACGCGCCGCTTCCTGCGCAGAGGCGCAAAGCCAGCTCGACGAATCGATCGAACTGGTCATCGCGAGCCTGACGATGCCAGACGGTGATCCGCTGCGCCTCGTGTCGCAGTGGCGCGCGAATGAGGCGTCGCGCCAATTGCCCATTCTGCTGATGGCCGAAGACAGCGAGCTGCCGCGGCTCGCAAAAGGTCTCGACCTCGGCGCAAACGACTATCTGGTCCGCCCGGTAGACCGCAACGAATTGCTGGCACGGGTACGAATCCAGTTGCGCCGCAAGCGGCTGCAGGCGCAGCTGCAGGAAAATTACCGGCGGAGCCTGTCGCTTGCTCTGACCGATGAACTGACCGGCTTATACAACCGGCGTTATGTTTTCGCGCATCTGAGCGAGTTGCTTGGGCGGACCACGGAGGGTGGTCCCAACATGGCCTTGATGATGTTCGATATCGATCATTTCAAGCAGGTCAACGACCAGCATGGTCACCCGGCCGGTGACGACGTGTTGCGCGAACTGGCCACCCGCGCGGTGCGTCAGGTGCGCAGCGTTGATCTGGTGGGGCGCATCGGCGGTGAAGAATTTGTTGTCGTGATGCCGGAGACCAGCCTGGCGGGTGCGCTCGTGGTGGCTGAGCGGCTCCGCGCCGCCGTTGCTGATGAAACCTTTGTACTGCGTGAGAACGGTATTGAATTGAAGGTCACCGTCAGCATCGGCGTCGCGGTGACAAGCGAGACTCTGGAAACTCAGGACGAACTGCTGAAGCGTGCTGACGACGCGCTTTACACCGCCAAAAATTCCGGGCGCAACCAAGTGGTGACATTGCCGTCAACGGCAATCGCACCGCTGCTGATCGAGCCGGAACCGCTCGGCGCGGAGTCGTAAACCTACTTTTCAGCACCGGCCAGTTCGCGTCGCACGATCGCGGCACCGGCGGCGAGCGCCTGCAATTTTCCAAAGGCCCGCCCGCGCGGCAGGTATTTCATGCCGCAATCCGGCGCGGCGATCAGGCGCTCGGGTGCGATATATTGCAAGGCGTGGCGCAGCCGGGCTGCGATCTCGTCGGCGCTTTCAACCTTGGCATCTTCCAGGTCGATCACGCCGAGCAACACTGTCTTGCCCGTCAAATCTTTCAGCACGCCAAGATCGAGCCGCGGCTGCGCCGCCTCGATCGAAATCTGCTGCGCCGCGCAGTCCGCGAGTTGCGGCAGAAAGGCGTATCCGGCGGGCTTGTTCTGCACCATCGCGGCATAGCCGAAGCACAAATGCACGATGGTCGGGCCGGCGACGCCTTCGAGTGCCCGGTTGATTGCCCGCACGCCATAGCGCGCGGCGTCTTCCGGCGCCGTGCGCACCCAGGGCTCGTCAAGCTGTACGACATCGACGCCGGTGGCTTTCAATGCGCGCAATTCCTCGTTGACGGCGATGGCGTAATCCATCGCCAGCGCTTCCTTGTCAGGATAAAAGGCATTCTGAGCCTGTTGCGACAGGGTGAATGGGCCGGGCAGGGTGATTTTGGTCGCGCGTGTCGCGTGCGCGAGCAGAAACTCCGCGTCGCGCACCTCGACCGGGCCGCGCCGCCGTATTTTGCCGACAACGCGCGGCACCGGCGTCGTGCCGCCACCGCTGCGCCCGACTTGTCCGGGATTGTCCAAATCGATGCCGTCGAGCGCCAGCGCAAAGCGATTGGAGTAGCTCTCGCGGCGAATTTCGCCGTCGCTGACAATATCGATGCCGGCTGCCTCCATCTCGCGGATCGCCACCACGGTTGCGTCATCCTGCGCCTGTTCGAGCCACGGCTCGGCAACCCGCCAGATATCATGCGCCGCCACCCGCGGTACGCCGTGATGCGCCAGCGTGCTGCGATCGACCAGCCAGTCGGGCTGCGGATAGCTGCCGACGACGGTCGTCGGGATCAGGTGCGTTGGATAGGTCATCGGCAGGACTCCCTGGCGGTTGGCCGCTAATGCACGTCGGCGAAAGTAATTTCGGTCCGGCAGAAACCCGGTAATTCCGCCAAGGCGGTTTCGCTGTGCGATGCGATCCGCCCGTCATAGTAATAGGGACGCACGCTCTCCGGTACTTTGCAGTTCGGGAAGGCGTAGTAAAGCGTCACCGGTTGCGACCGGATCGCGCTGGTCATGATGTATCCGATCATCGCGTGTTCCGCGGTGTGATAGCCATTCTTCCACAAATGTACTTTGGGAAGTCGTGGCGTGAATTCCGGCACGGTGAGTTCATCCCATACTTCACCGTATCGTCGATCAACCATGTGATCGAGCCAGAAAGCGAACGTCTTTGGAATGTATGACAGCAGCGCGGTGTTGCTTATGCCAAACGTCAGCGCCGCCTGATCCAGTTCGGCCGACATCCACCAGGTGCTGGTACGATCGAGATCGGTTGATTTGTTATTGTCGGGACCAGTGCTGCATGTCGGCTGGGTCGCCCAAGAGCCGGTGGTTGGAAGATAGGCCCATTGCAAAACGCCGGGCGCTCCGGTTTTCGCGAAATTCGTCAACGCGGTATTGTGTGTCAGCCGGCCGATAAAATACAGCATCCAATACGTCTTGATCGTATGGCCGAAATCCGTGTCGACATTCTGAAACACACAGGCCGGTTTTGCGTTTCGATCGAATGTTCCGATAAACAGTCCGGTCGTATGGTCGTAAAATCGACTGCGGATGGTTTGTACGATACCAGACAATTCCTCGCGCCAGCGCTGTTGTTCCGCCGATGGCAATAGCGGAGTCAGCAACAGCATATAGGCATTGGCCTGGTCGAGCTGAGCTACCAGATCGAGACGATCCGCTTCCGGACCGGTGAGGCCTTCGTGGTAAAGACCGGCTTTCTGATCGTAGAAATGTGCCCGTATGTAATGCTCGATCTGCAGGATCGGGGTCAGAACCTGCGGGTCTCTGGTCAGGTAATAATAAAACGACAACCCCATCAGGCAGTAGGCGACATCCTGGCTGGTTTGTTTGGAGGGGTCGGAAACCGCTTCGCCGCCGTCCCAATAGGAAACGACGTTGCCGGTCTTGTCGTCGAACGCATGGTCGATGATGTAGCTGACACCGGCATGCGCCCAGAGCAGGTATTTAGGATTCCCCGTCAGGTGAAATGCGACGCCGTACAGAAAGACCTGGCGCGACAGCATGCGGGTGTATTGCCGGCCGGCGGCGCTGCGAATCCAGTCGGGTGCGGCGAAAAATTCGGCGCACGGCATCTGGGCATTGTAGACCGCGCCGTCATTGCAGCGGAATGTCGGGAAGTTGCCGATGGGGTTGCCCAAGGCTGCCGCCGTTTCCCAAAACGGCAGGATGTCTCGCACGAAATGCCGTTTCCATTCCGCCGCCTGCGGCAGCGCCGTAATTGTTGCGGCCGGCTTTGGCGCGCCGGCGTGCGCCGCCGGGATGAATAGCAGCGCCGACAGTATCAGGCGCGGCAACAATTTATCGAACATGGACGAGGCGCTATTTCGGCAATCCTGCGTACTGGTGTGGCACGCGGCGGATGTCTTGCACGAGGTCGGGCGGCACCGGGCCGGTGCCTTCGCGCCCCAGGGTCAGCGCATCGACAAGGCCGCCGAAACGGTCGGCGATCGCCTGCACGATCTGGTCGTGGCGGCCGACAGCGGCAAACAGATGCGCGACGTCGTCGGGCACTTCTTTCGCAAGCTCGCTCCACTTGCCCTGCCGCACCATCGCGTTGAGCTTGAGGCCGAGATCCTCGAGGCCGTGCACCGCCAGCACCGGGTAATAGGCCGGGGTCGAGCCGTAAAAAGCGACGCGCTGGCGGACCCATTCAAAACGCTTGGCGACGCTCTCATCGTCGGCGCCGGTGGCGAGAAAGCCGCCGCCTGAGATTTCGTACTGCGCCCGCGAGCGACCGGCTTTGGCGAGGCCGGCTTCGATCCGCGGCATGATCGCGTCGGTCAAGTATTTGCGAGTGCAGAACCCGTGCAGTTTGACGCCGTCACATTCCTCGGCGGCGACCCGCAGCATTGCCGGCCCCACCGCCGCGATCATCACCGCGGGCGGCGGCGCGTCGATCGGCTCTGGCTTGAAGTTCGGCGTCATCAGGGTAAAGCGGTAATGCTCGCCCTCGTAGGCGGGTTTGTCGCCGGTCTTCCAGCACTGCCAGATTGCCCGCAACACCTGTACATATTCACGCATGCGCGGCGCCGGCGGTGTCCACGGCACGGAAAATCGCCGCTCGTTATGCGCCCGCACCTGCGAGCCGATGCCGATCACAAAACGCCCGCCGGTCGAGCCGGCGAGGTCCCAGCCGACTTCCGCGACCGCCATCGGGGTGCGGGCGAACGAAATCGCGACGCCGGTATGCAACTCGACCCGCTCGGTCGCGACGCCGGCCACGGCCAGCGCGAGAAACGGGTCGTGCTGGTTTTCCATCGAAATGATGCCGTCATAGCCTTCCGCCTCAGCGGTTTGCGCCGCAGCCGGAACCTTGCGCAGATCGCCCTGCGGCACCGTCGTCAAAACGCGCATCGCTCGCGCTCCTTTCAGTCGTGCCGCGATCGGGCCATAGTTCTTGGCGTCAGACAAGTATGCGTCCGTCGGAGGGAGCGGTTCATGCCCAAGAAAGTCGCAATCGGGGTCGGGGTCATGGAGTTCCCGTTTTCCGGCGCCGACGCCTATTGGCGCTGGGTCGATTTGTGCGAGGCCGGCGGCATCGACTCGATCTGGCAGACCGACCGGCTCGTCAGCCCGACACCGTTTCTTGAATGCATGAGCGTGATGGCAGCATTGGCTGGCCGCACCAGACGCGTCAAATTCGGCGTCAACGTGCTGTCGTTGGCGATGCGCGACGCGGTGCTGGTGGCGCGGCAATGCGCGACGATCGACTACCTATCGAATGGGCGGCTGCTGCCGGCATTTGGCATCGGCAGCCCGCTCGGCCCGGAATGGAAGACGCTGAACCTCGACAGCAAGGTGCGCGGCCGCAAGACCGATGAGGGGCTGGAGGTCATTCGCCGCCTGTGGTCCGAGGACAAGGTCGATTTCGAGGGTGTGCATTATCACCTGTCGGGCGCCTCGCTGTCGCCAAAGCCGGTGCAGCCTGATCTGCCGATGTGGATTGGTGGTTCGTCCGAAGCTGCGATCCGGCGCACCGCGCGGCTCGGTACCGGCTGGCAGGCCGGGCCGGAAAACCCGGCGCAAGCCGCCGCGACCGTCGCGGCGATCAAGGCCGCCGCGGCGGCGGAAGGCCGCTCGATCGACGACGATCATTACGGCGCGGGCATCCCGTTCCGGTTCGGCAGCCCCGACGACCCGGCGCTGGTGCCGCTGTTTGACGCCTATCGCAAGCGCACCGGCCGCGAACCGCGCGACTATTTCGCGATTGGCGATGCCGACGCGATCGTGTCGCGCGTTGCCGAGTACGTTGATGCCGGGGTGTCGAAATTCATCCTGCGCCCCTCCGCGAAAGGCGACGACGAGTTGATGGCGCAGACCCGCCGGCTGATCGAGGAAGTATTGCCGCGTGTTGCGGCGCGCTGGCCGAAACCGCAGAAGCGGCCGGCCGCGCAAGCGGCCGAATAGCGGTTGCGGGCTGTCGCAAAGCAGCGGCGATGCGGGAATTGGCAAGCGCACGTTTTGCGCGCCTGTTCGCGAGCCCGCTCTTGGAACATCTGTGGGCTGACGCTGCGGAGCTGAACCCGCTGCTGCGCGACAGCATTCTGGAATATGCACGGCAACATCCCGGCCGCGACCGCACCAATGTCGGCGGCTGGCATTCACAGCCGGGGACGCTCGAATTCTGCGGCGATGCCGGACAGCGGCTGGTCCGGCATATGCGCGATATGATCGAAGAGGCGACGCAGCGCCTTTTCATTGAACACTCCTCACCGCCGCCGTCGTTGAGCTGGATCTTCAGCGCCTGGGCCAACATCAACCGGCGCGGCGATTTCAACCAGATGCACACGCATCCGGGTGCGACATGGTCTGGTGTGTACTATGTCGATCACGGCGAATCGAACCCGGATGCAGAAGGAACGGCGATCCATCTCTGCGATCCCAATCCAGCGCGTACAAACATCTTTTTCCCCGAGCTTTCAACCACAAACGTCATGTTCAAGCCGCAGCCGGGTTTGATGATCCTGTTTCCGAGCTATGTGCCGCATACGGTTTTGCCGCACCGGGGCGACCGGGCACGAATTTCGATTGCCTTCAATGTTCGAAAGGAACCGTTTCCGTAACGCCGGGAAGGGATGGACAAAGGTGAAGCGACCCGGCCGAATATGATGCGCACTACACGCGCTTCAGGATGTTTTGTTTCAAGCGTCGAGCGAATACGACAGAACGCGTCAGCCGTTCAACGGGACAGGCCGGCGGAGACGCCGCCGTAAAATCCGCTCGACCGGGCGTGGTCGTCGGTCCCGTTGTCGCGCGCCGCGCAGGCCGCCAATGAGAGCGCGGCCAGTGAGAGCGCGGCAACGACAAAGAGCAGCGGCATCAGCTTCGACGGGAATAATGATAGCGGCATGCCAGGATCTCGATGCGTTGTTCTTCCTCCGACCCGGTTACGCGGTAGACCAGCCGGTGATCGGTAGCGATGCGGCGCGACCACCAGCCCTGCAGGTCGCCTCGCAACGGCTCGGGTCTACCGATACCGCGGAATGGCGTGCGCTGGATATCGCCGATCAAATTGTTGATCCGCCGGAGCGTGCTTTGATCGGCCGCTTGCCACAAAAGGTAATCGGTCCACGCGCTTTTCGTAAAAAGAACCTTCATCCATCGATATTGGCTTCAATGAAATCGCCGGCATTGGCCTGTGCCAGTGATTCCAGAAGATGCGCAGCATTTGCCGGATCGCGCAGCAGATGCAGCGTCTCCTGCAGACTTTCGTATTCCGACAGCGCCAGCATGACCACAGCCTCGGATTTGCCGCGCGTTACCAGCAACGGTGCGCGGCTGGCGCTGACTTCGTCCAAGTGTTTTTTCAGATTCTGCCGCAACTCCGTAAAGGAAATGTGCGACGGGGGCGGCGAGGCGCGCTCAAATCGCGCCGGCGCCTCGTCAAACTGTGCCATCAGACCCTCTGTGCATTGGATGTACAGAATGTTGTACGATTAGCCTGCTCGTCAAGCAGATGCGTGCAAAATTATCACCTTATGACGCTGGGCGCTCATCGCGTAGCGCCGCCTTCGATCGATCTGCGGGCGTGGTGCAAACGGTGCGGTGATGGGGCAATGGACGCGAAAAGCAAATCCGCGTCTTGAGCCTTTGCGTTAAACTGCTGCCATCGTTACTGCGGGAAACGGGAAGATGGATGAAATGCGCTGCTATCGGCCGTTGATCATCGGGCGCAACGGCGCTGCCGCGGCGAACCACCCGCTGGCGGCGCAGGCCGGGCTGTTGGCGTTGCGAGCTGGCGGCAATGCGGCCGACGCCGCGGTTGCGACGGCGCTGACGCTGGCGGTGGTCGAGCCGATGATGTCGGGGCTTGGCGGTGATGCATATTATCATGTGTTCGACGCCAAGACCGGTCGCGCCGTCGTGTTCAACGGCACCGGCCCGGCGCCGCGCGCCGCCACCCCGGAGCGCTATGCCGCCGGCATTCCGCGCACCGGGCCGATGTCGGCCTCGGTGCCGGGCATGGTCGCCGGGCTTGAGGCGATGCACCGGCAATTTGGCCGCCTGCCGTGGGCCGGCCTGTTTGCCGAGGCGATCCGGCATGCCCGAGATGGCTATGGCGCAACACCGCATCACCGGCAACTCGCCGGGGAGCACGCTGCGACCTTGCGTGCCGATAAGCGCAGCGCGGCGGTGTTACTGGCGGAAGGTGCCGCGCCCGCGGTTGGTCGCGCGATCGTTCAAGTCGATCTGGCGCGTACGCTGGAGGAAATAGCAAGCAGCGGCGCCGAGTGCTTTTACCGTGGTTCCTTGGCTCGGCGGCTGGCGGCCGGCTGTCGCGAAATCGGGGCGCTGATCGCCGAATCCGATCTCGCCGAGTTCGCGGCCGAACGGCAGGAACCGATCGCGATCGATTATCGTGGTTTCACCGTACTCGAAGCACCGCTCAATTCGACCGGGTTTGTGCTGCTCGAAGAGTTGAAAATCCTCGAGAATTTCGATGTAAAGGCGATGGGGCTTGGTTCCGCCGATCTCATCCACGTCATGGTCGAAGCCAAGAAGCTGGCCTTTGCTGATCGTGAGCGCTGGGGCGCCGATCCGAGCTCGATCGACGCGCCGCTCGATCGATTGTTGTCGGGCGATTATGCGGCGCAGCTTGCCGGGCAAATCGACCGCCGCCACGCGGCGCCGACCCGCAGCATTCCGGACGCCGCCGGCAACACGACGTATTTCTGCACTGCCGATGGTGACGGCAACGCAGTCTCCGGCATCCAGAGCATCAACAGCGCTTGGGGTTCGGGTGCGACGGCGGGCGATACCGGCATCCTGCTCAACAACCGCATGGCCTATTGGCATTTGCAGCCCGAACATCCGAACTACCTGCGGCCGGGACGGCGGGTGCGGCACACAATGAACCCGCCGCTGGTGCTGAAAGACGGCGCGCTGTGGGCGGTGGCCGGCACGCCGGGGGCCGATAATCAGGTGCAGATCAATTTCCAGGTGTTGAGTGCGATGCTTGATTTCGGCCCCGACCCGCAACAGGCGGCCGAGATGCCGCGCTGGACCTCGAACGTGCCCGGTCAGTACGCCAACTATCCACATGACGGCCCCGATGTGCTGACGATGGAGCAGCGCTTTCCAGCCGAGATACGGCGGGAGCTGGCGCGGCGCGGCCATCCGGTCGACACGGTCGGCGATCTTGATGGTCCGTGCAGCATCGAAATCATCCGCCGCGATGCCGCGAGCGGCATGCTGCTCGCAGGCTCCGACCCGCGCCGCGACGGCTGGGCGCTGGCCTGGTGAGTGCCGCGATGAAGCGCGTCCTGACCGGCCGGTTTATGCACGAAACGAACACGTTCAGCGTGCAGAAAACCGATATGGCGCTGTGGCGGCGGCGCGATTTTCATCGCGACAACGAAATCCCGACGGCGTTTCGCGGCACCCGCTCGGCTCTCGGCGCGACATTCGAGGCGGCCGACAAATACGGCTGGACGCTGATCCATCCGGTATCGGCCAACGCCAACCCCTCGGGTATCGTCACCGATGCTGCGTTCGAGGAAATCGGCGGCATGATCCTCGACGCGGCAGAGCGTCAGGGCCCGATCGATGGTGTGTTGCTGCACCTGCATGGCGCGATGGTCGTCGATTCATACGAAGACGGCGAAGGGGAGTTGCTGGCGCGCCTGCGGCAGCGCCTCGGGCCGGATGTCCCGGTGATCGTGACGCTCGACCTGCATGCCAACGTCACGCAGCAAATGGCCGATCACGCCAGCGCCCTGATCGGATTTCGTACCTATCCGCATGTCGATATGTACGAGCGCGCCTGGCAGGGCGCCGATCTGCTCGATCGCGCGATGCGCGGCGAGGTCAAGCCGCGCACCGTGATTGCGCGCCGGCCGATGATCTATGGGCTCGATCGCGGGCGGCATCAAGCGGGGCCGATGGCTGAGTTGATCGCCCGTGGCGAACGCCTCGAAACGTCCGGCATCGCCCTCGTCGTCAGCGCCTGCGCCGGGTTCAGCCGCGCCAATATCCGCGATGTCGGCCCCTCGGTGACGGTGACGGTGGACATGGCGCGCGGCGGCGATTTCGCGATGGCGCGCGGCCTCGGGATCGCCGAGGAATACATGGATTACGCCTGGGCGACGCGCGACTACCAGAGCTTCAAATTGCTATCGGTCGCCGAGGCGGTGGCCCGCGCCAAGGCAGGTACACCCGGGGATAATCCGCTGGTCGTTGCCGATTATACCGACAATCCCGGCGGCGGCGGGTACGGCGACGCCACCGCCTTTCTCAAGGCGCTGGTCGAAGCCGGCGCCGACAGCGTCGCGTTTCACGCGATCTGCGACGGCGAGGCGGTGCAGGCCGGGATTGAGGCCGGGATCGGCACCGCGACCCTGACGCTCGGCGGCAAGACCGATCCTGCGATGGGCGGCGGTCCGCTGACGCTTTCCGGCGAGATTACCCATCTGACCAACGGGCGTTTTGTCGCTTATGGTCCGATGGGCGGCGGGGTCGAACGCGATTACGGGCCGTCGCTGGTATTTCGGGTCGGCGGCATCGACATTATCCTGATCACCAATAACGGACAGGCGGTCGATCTCGGCCAGTTCACCTCGTTGGGGATCGACCCGGCGCGTTACGCCACCGTATGCGTCAAGTCGATGCAGCATTTCCGCGCCGCATTTGAACCGATTGCTCGTGAGGTCATCCTGGTCGATACCGGTGCCTTGTGTTCGGAGACCTACACGCCCGAACTGTTCGACAGGGTGCGCCGCCCGGTATGGCCGCTCGACGAGATCGTGGTGCAAATCCCATAAGAACGGGAAAAGTCAAAAAGTAGGGCGGAAGAGCGCAGCGTATTCCGCCGGGCTGCGCAAATTCGACATCGCCTTAGATGGAGTTTATCCCGGCGCGAAAGAAGGCGGAATGCGCTTTGCTTTTCCGCCCTACCGTGCGGGAGGCATTGGCGGGGTGGGGCGGCCAGGGCGAAAGAACAGCGCGAGTTTCAGGCTTTCGGCGATGCGCTCGGCTTTTTCGTCAAAGCGGGCGGCGGCGTCCGGCGCGAATACCTCGCCGGCGGTTTCGTGCCACAGTTCCAGCCAGCGTTCAAAGAAGGCCGGCTCGATTGGCTGTTTTAGATGTGCCGCCATCGGGTTGCCCTTGTAGCGCCCGGTGGTCAGCATCACCGACGACCAGAAATCGTAAAGCTTGTGGAGATGCTCGTTCCAATCGACGACCGCGCTGTTGAAGACCGGGCCGATCGTCGGATCAAGCCGCGCCTTGGCGTAAAACCGGTCGACCAGGGCAGAAATGGCGGGTTCGTCTATATCGGTGGCAGGATCGGCGGCGGGGGTCATGGCACGTCCTCAAGCGTGAGAAATTCGCACTCCCGGTAGATCGAAATCGTCAGTGGCGATCGCGAGAGGGCAGGACGCCGCAGGGACGCCGCAGGACGCCGAACTCAGTTCAGCTTTGATCTGAGCTGTTGGAGCAGCGCGGCGGCTTGGTGTCGCGACGTGCTGTCCGGCGTCTGCGTGATGAATTTCTCCAGTGCCTGCATGCCGGCCCGCAGATTGCCGAGCCGGGTATGCAACAGGCCGGCTTCGCGCCACAGATCGGCCATGTCCGGGGCGAGCATCAGCATCGTCTCGATGACGCGCAATGCCCGTTCGGTGGCGCCGGTTTGCAGGAGGCGCGATTTCAGATTGTTCTGCAGCCGCAGCAGTACGTCGCGATCGGCGACCGGCGCGTAATGCTCCGGCGCCAACTCCACCTCCTGGCCGGCCATCGCCTTGAGCAGGTCGCGCAGCATCGCGGCGTCGCATATCTGGCCGCCGTGAAACGGGTCGAGGATGAGCCGCTCCGGCCCCTCCGAGAGGCGGATCAGGAAATGTCCGGGAAAAGCGAGGCCGACACTGTCCCAGCCCTGCGCGCGCGCCGCGTGCAGATAGAGGATGCCGAGCGCCACCGGCAGTCCTTTGCGGCGGTCGACGACGCGCATCAGATTGGCGTTCTGCAGATCGTCGTAGGTCAGTTCGTCGCCGCTATAGCCGTGTTTCAGCAGGATGATGTCGTTGAGCGCTTGCGCCCGGGCGGCGAGATCACCCCCTGTTTCGGCATGCCGTTCGACATCCTGCGCCAAGGCAGCCAGATGCTGGCGATAACGTGCGAGCCCGACACGCGGCCGCTCGAATGACGCAAGCGCCAGCCCGGCCTCGGCGACCGGCAGCACCGGCGAGGTCATGCCTGCGACGTCACGCAGAAACTGCGCGCATTTATCCAGGTCGAATTTGTCGGGCAGTTCGCTCATCGGACCGTACAGGTTACAGTTTTTGTACCTCAATCGGCGCCAGCGGCGAAGCGCTCGGTACGCTCGATCCCTGATTTATCGGCGCCGACCCCGCCGGCGGCATTCCCGGGACCGACGCGTACGGCGCCCCGGCCCGCAACTCAACATAGGAAACCACACGTTTGACGCCGGGAACATAGCGGGCAATGCGTGTGGCCCGGTCGAGTTCGCCTTGCGAACGGGCCGAACCGGTCAGATAGACAGAGCCGTTGGCCGTGTCGATTGTGTAGTTGACCGAGCGGATATCGGGGTCGGCCACCATTTCCGACCGTATCCGGGTGGAGATCCAGGTATCCTGCGCCTCGTTCCACAGGTTCCCCGGCGCCACTTCGATTTCATCATAGACCGTACGCACGTCGTGCGTGCGGGAAGCGATCCCGTCGGCTGCCGCCTTCATCTGCGCGGTTGCGAGATGCCCGGTCAGCAGCACGCGTCCGTTGTAAACCGTCGTCGTGACGCCGGCTTGCAGCTGCGGATCGGTGGCGATCAGTTGCTTTTCGATATCGGTCTTGATTGCAAAGTCGCTGGCGAGACCGTCCGCGCCGCGTTCCTGGGCGACGACATAGCCACCCCCGGCTGCCGCCCCCAGGCCGCCAGCCACGAGCAGGCCGACGCAGCCCCCCAGCGTCATCGGCAATGTCAGCAAGGCCATGACCAGCCCTAAACGAAACCACGACATGATGCCCTCCCCCAGGGTAGCAGTGTCAGCGGCATTGTCGGATTTTCGCGGAAACTCGCCAAGGGCGCGGCAATCTCGGACCATCAACGGCATTTCATCGGGTAAAACCGCCGCGGCGCCCATCAGCGCGCAGCAGGACCAAACGGTGGCGGCGTTGCAGGGGTTTGCGCTATGCCTTGGCCGCTAAAGCGGGACGCAGAGCACCGTCTTGGCTCATTCTTCATGATGCCACGCCCCCGGCAGATGCCGTGGCGGCCGCCGCGGCGCAACAAGCATTACATCGAATCGCATCGCCAGACCGGCCAGATCGGGCCGCGTCAGCAGAAATGCCGTGGCGGCGCGGGCGATACGGCGGCGCTGTCGCGGCAGTAGAGACATTGCCGCCGCACCGAAATCACTGCGCGATTTGACCTCGATCACCGCCAGCACCTTACCGCGTCGCGCCAGGATGTCGATTTCGCCTGATGGGCAGCGCCAATCGCGCGCGATAATTCGCCAGCCGCGCAGCCGCAAATGCCAGCGGCACCAGAATTCGGCGCGTTGACCGCGGCGGCGGGCCAGCAGGCGCTGCGCGCGGCTGCGCGATTTCATGCGGGCGGCGCCTCATTCTGCAATGCCAGGGCGCGCTCATAAAGCGTGCGCCGTGCCACGCCGGTCTGTGCCGAGAGCAGCGCCACGGCATCGCGCAGGCTATGCGTTGCCAGCAAGGCGCGGAGCCGGTCGTCGATGTCGTCGTTGTCGATTGCAGCGCCGCTCTCGCCTGGCCCGACGACGATCACGACCTCGCCGCGCGGTGGCCCCGCGACGCGGTAATGTGCGGCGAGGTCGGCGAGCCTGCCCCGACGTACTTCCTCGTGCAGCTTGGTCAGTTCGCGCGCGACTGCGGCGTCACGATCGCCAAACGTCTCAGCGATGTCTTCCAGCGCAGCGGCGAGACGCGACGGTCCCTCGAAAAACACCAATGTCGCATTGAGGCTTGTCCAGTCCGCCAGAGCGCGGCGGCGCGCCGCCGACCGGGGCGGCAGAAACCCGGCAAACAGAAAGCGGTCGGGCGGCAGCCCTGACAGCAGCAACGCGGTCAAGATTGCCGATGGGCCGGGTGCGGTGGTGACCGGCAGCCCCTCGGCGAGTGCGTCGCGCACCAGTTTGTAGCCGGGGTCGGAGACTAGCGGCGTGCCGGCATCCGACACCAGGGCAAGGCGGTCGCCGCGCCGCAGGGCTTCGAGGATCGCCGGACGAACCCGGTCGGCGTTGTGGTCGTGATAGGCATCGAGCGGCTTGTCGACGCCGTAGCGTGCGAGGAGCCGCGCTGTCACCCGGGTGTCTTCGCACAGGATGCGGTCAACCCCGCGCAGCACCCAGAGCGCACGCAGTGTGATGTCGCCGAGATTGCCGATTGGCGTCGCGACAACGTGCAGCCCCGGCGCCAGCGGATGTGACGGTGTCCACTCGGCGGGGTCGATATCAGGCACCGCGACCGGTTCGCCTACGACGGCGCGTGGCGATTGGGTATGGCCGGGTTTACTTGCTCCGGTGCGATGGTTAGGTTCGCCGCCGGCGCTCAACCCCATGCCGGAGGCGGTCCTTGTTGCACTGGCGCGTTCCGCGGTTCGCTTCAACTGTTATAGCTTTCGCGCTGCTCTGTGCGCTGGCCGCCTGTGGCGGCGGCCGGATGGTAGCGGCACCGGTCGGGCCGCCGCAATCACCGTTTGGTGGTGCGAATCCGGCGGTGCCGCCGCCGGGTCCGCCTGGGCCTCAAGCCGGCAGCGGTGTCGTCAAGGTGGCGCTGTTGGTGCCGCTGTCCGGCCCTAACGCGGAACTCGGCAAATCGATGCTGGAGGCGGCGCAACTCGCCCTGTTCACGGTTGGCGGCGACCGATTGACCCTGGTGCCGCGCGACACCGCCGGCGGCGCTGCCAACGCCGCTCGTTCGGCAATCGCCGAAGGCGCGCAGTTGATCCTCGGTCCGCTGCTCGCCGCTGAGGTCGAGTCGGTCAAGCCGATCGTGCGCGACGCCAGAATCAACATGATCGCGTTTTCGACCGCGACGCAGTTGGCGGGCGGCAACGCCTTTCTGATGGGCTTCCTGCCGCGCCAGGAAGTGGTGCGTGAGGTCGCCGTCGCGCATGACAAGGGCATGAACCGCTTTGCCGCGCTGGCGCCGAATTCGCAATACGGCCACTTGATGACCGATGCGCTGCGCGATGCCGCGAACGCTGCCGGCGGATCGGTCGACAAGATCGAATATCTCGACCAGCGCGGCGATGCCGGTGCCGCGATTCAGCGGCTGCTGGGATCGGCCGCGCCGTCATCCTCCGCCGCGGCCGGCGCGGCAACCGCACCGCCGCCGGTGCCGTCGGCCAATGCCAGTTTCGACGCGCTGCTGTTGCCCGAGGGCGGCGCGCAACTGAAGCAGATCGCGCAGCAGCTTACGACCGCCGGGCTCGACACCAAACGGGTACGCCTGCTTGGCAGCGGCTTGTGGGATGATTCGTCGATTGCCGGCGAGCCTGCCTTGTATGGCGGGTGGTTTGCCGCGTCACCGCCCGACCAGCGCCGTGAATTCGACAGCCGCTTTCAATCGACCTACGGCCATCCGGCACCTCGGCTCGCTTCGCTGGCGTTCGACGCCGCGGCGCTGGCCGGTGTGCTGGCGAAGAATGGCGGCCCCGACCCGTTCAGCCAGGATGCGATCCTCAATCCGGCCGGCTTTACCGGCGTTGATGGCCTGTTCCGCTTTACCCGCGATGGGCTGGTGCAGCGCGGCCTCGCCGTCCTCGAAGTCGGGCCGGGCGGCAACAGCGTTATCAGCCCGGCACCGCAGAATTTCGCCAATATCGGCTTCTGAAACCGCTCACGCCAGCAGCGCGCCGAGCACCGCATTGAGCCGCTGACGTCCGGCGGTGGTGGCGGCGAGGCGCTCGCCATCGAGCGATAGAAAGCCGCCATCGACGAGGCGCGGCAGCGTCGCGGCGAACAGTGTCTCAATGCGGCATTCCGCCAGCATTTCGAGGCGCCGGCACGACACGCCTTCGACCAGACGCAGCCCCATCATCAGCATTTCGCCGACCGCCTCGTCGCGCGCGACCGGCGTGGCCTCGTCGATTGCGTTGCCGGTTTTTTCAATTGCCGCGAGCCAAGCCTCGGGGGTGCGCCGCTGTCGGGTCGCGATCTTGCGGCCGTCACGGCTGTAGCGGCCATGCGCGCCGGGTCCGATCCCGAGATAATCGTCATAGCGCCAATAGGCGAGATTGTGCCGGCATTCAGCGCCGGGGCGGGCATGGTTGGAGATTTCGTAAGGCGGCAATCCCGCGGCGTCGAGCCGGCGCTGCGTTGCTTCGAACAACGCGGCGCCCGTTTCCTCATCAGGGATGGCCAGTTCGCCGCGCGCCGCCCGGCTGGCAAAGCCGGTGCCCGGTTCGATCGTTAGTTGATATAGGGACAGGTGCTCGCCGGCGAGCGCGAGTGCTTCGTCGAGTTCCTGTTCCCAGGCGGCAACCGTGTGATCCGGGCGGGCGTAGATCAGGTCGAACGAATAACGCGCAAAGGTGGCGCGGGCCAATTTGATGGCGTTGATCGCCTCGTCGCGGTCGTGGCCGCGGCCGAGAAACCGCAACGCCGCCGGGTCGAGCGCCTGCACGCCCAAGGACAGGCGATTGACCCCGGCCGCGGCAAAACCGGCAAAACGCGCTGCCTCAGCCGAGTTCGGGTTGGCCTCCAGCGTGATTTCGAGATCTGCTGCCGCCGGCCATAACGCCTTGACCCGCGCGATCAGCGCCGCGGCGGTTTCCGGCGGCATCAGCGACGGAGTGCCGCCGCCGAAGAAGATCGAAGTGACCTCGCGATCCGGCACGGCCACGGCCTGCCGTTCGAGATCGGCCAGCAATGCCGCGGTCCAGCGCGCAGTATCGATGCTGTCGCGGACATGGCTGTTGAAATCGCAATACGGACATTTCGACCGGCAGAACGGCCAATGAATATAAACCGCGAGCGGTGGCATCCTCCCTTTCTCGCCCGACGCGCCAGTGCGGTTTACAAGCATTCGGCCATCATCTTCGCAAAGGCGCGGGCGCGGTGGCCGATGCGGTGTTTGGCGTCAGGGTCCATTTCGCCAAAGGTCTGGCTATATCCGTCCGGCACGAATATCGGGTCGTAGCCGAACCCGCGGTCGCCGCGCGGCGGCCAGACGAGGGAGCCGTGTTCCTCGCCGCGAAACAGCGCGAGTTCGCCGTCCGGCCAGCACAAGGCCAGCACCGCGACGAAATAGGCGCGGCGGTCGCCGTCCGCGAGCTCCTGCTGCACGCGCGCCATCGCCGCCGCGAAATCCTTGGCCGGCCCGGCCCAGCGCGCTGAATAGATGCCCGGTGCGCCGCCCAGCGCCGGAACGACCAGCCCCGAATCGTCGGCAAGCGCGACAATGCCGCTGCGTTCCGCGGCCGCGCGGGCTTTCAGCGCCGCGTTGTCCTCAAAGGTCGCGCCGGTTTCGTCGGGTTCGGGGAGGCCGAGCGCTGCGGCGCCGAGAGTGACGATGCCAAAGGGCGCCAGCAAGGCATCGATTTCGACGATTTTGCCGGGATTGTGGCTGGCGATGACCAGCCGTTCGCCGGCGTTGAGGCGGCGCGCCATGTCTCAGCCGAGTCCGAGCGCGGCCCGCTGCAGGCGAGCCAGTTCAACGATTCCGCTGCGCGCGAGGCCGAGCATTTGCGCGAATGTCGCTTCGTCAAACGGCGCGCCTTCGGCGGTCGCCTGGATTTCGACGATGCCGCCGGTGCCGGTCAGCACGAAATTCGCGTCGGTCATTGCCTGCGAATCCTCCGCGTAATCGAGATCGAGCACGGCTTCCTTCTCGAACACCCCGCACGAGATCGCCGCAACGCTGTCATGCATCGGCACTTGCGGCAGCGCGCCGCTGGCCACGAGTTTCGCCAGCGCCTGATAGAGCGCGACATAGCTGCCGGTAATGGCGGCGGTGCGGGTGCCGCCGTCGGCTTGCAGGACATCGCAATCGAGCCGGATCTGCCGCTCGCCGAGCGCTTCGAGATTGGTGACGGCGCGCAGGCTGCGTCCGATCAGACGCTGGATTTCCTGGGTCCGTCCGCTCTGCCGGCCTCGGCTCGCTTCGCGGTCGGTGCGGGTATGGGTCGAGCGCGGCAGCATGCCGTATTCAGCCGTCACCCAACCGCGCCCGGTATTGCGCAGAAACGGTGGCACGCGTTCTTCGACGGTAGCGGCACACAGCACATGAGTTTCGCCGAACCGCGCCAGGCACGAGCCTTCGGCGTATTTCGAGAAACCTGGTTCCAGCGTGACCGGCCGCATTGCCGCTGGTGTGCGTCCGGAAGGTCGCATCGATTCGTTCTCCATATCCACTAATGAGTTTCAGAGCGGCCCTGCGCCCAAAACAGGTTGCCTTGGCCTTCCAGCGGTTTTGAGCGCCGCACCGGCCGGCGCGATCCGCCGGCAATCACGCCGACCTTACCGTTGTAGAATTCGAGTTCCAGCGCGGCGCCGGGCCGTACCGTGCGTGCATCTTCGACGAGTTTGGCGCTGCTGTCCCACACGACGGCATAGCCGCGGGCCAGCAGGCTTTCGTGGTGCTCGGAATGCGTCGCCAGCCGGCCGGCAAAATTGTCGAGGCCGTCGCGCTTTGCTGCCAGCGCATGCGCCATCGCTGCTGTCAGCCGGCGCTCGACCTCCGTAAAGCGCTCCCGCGCCCGATTTATATCGGCGGCGAGTGCGGTCGGGCGCAACCCCGCAGCCGCGACATCGAGACGCTGCCGGGCACCGGCAAGGCGCGTATGGATCGCGAGGCGCAACCGCTCGCTGCGGTCGTCGAGGCGCTGCGTCGCGGCGCCGAGCAGATCATGCGGATCGGGCAGGCCGCGCGCCAGCCCGGCCAGATGCAGCCGGCGCTCGCCGAACAGTCGCGACAACCCGCCGGCGAGGCGCGATGCCTTGCCGCCGAGATCGGCGACGAGGTCGAGCCGCACCGGTACCGCCATCTCGGCCGCGGCTGTCGGGGTCGGCGCGCGGCGATCGCTGGCGTGGTCGATCAGCGTCGTGTCGGTTTCGTGGCCGACCGCCGAGATCAGCGGGATCGCCGAGGCGGCGGCGGCCCGCACCACGATTTCCTCGTTGAACGCCATCAGATCTTCGAGACTGCCGCCGCCGCGCGCGACGATAATCAGGTCGGGGCGCGGGACATGCCCACCGGCGGCGATGCGGTTGAAGCCCTCGATCGCTGCGGCAACCTGCGCCGCCGCGCCGTCGCCTTGCACGATGACCGGCCACAGCAGCACGCGGCGCGGAAACCGGTCGGCGAGGCGATGCAGGATGTCGCGGATGACGGCGCCGGTCGGCGAGGTAACGATGCCGATCACCTGGGGCAGAAACGGCAGCTTTTTTTTGCGTTCGGCCGCGAACAAGCCTTCCGCGGCGAGTCGCTGGCGGCGTTCTTCCAACAGGCGCAGCAGCGCGCCGATCCCGGCCAGTTCGATCGAATCGACGATCAGCTGGTATTTTGAGCGGCCGGGATAGGTCGTCAGGCGGCCGTTGCAGATGACCTCCATGCCGTCCGCCGGCCTCAGGTTGAGGCGCATCGCGGTGGTGCGCCAGCACACCGCGTCGATCACCGCCTCGGCATCCTTCAGCGCGAAATAGCAATGCCCGGAGCCGACGCGCTTGAACCCGGAAATTTCGCCGCGCACCCGGACATGCCCGAACCCGTCCTCGATCGACCGTTTCAGCGCCAGCGACAGCTCGGAGACGGTATACTCAAGCAGGTTGGCCCCCGGCACGGGGGACAAGGGCGAGGCGAGCGGCAGGTCGTTCATCGCACCATCTTACCGGAGCCGGAGAACAAGCGCGATGCAGGTGCCGTCATGCGGGTGCTGATCGTCGGATCAGGGGGACGTGAGCACGCGCTGGCCTGGGCGGTTGCTGCCTCGCCGCTGGTCGATCGCGTGTATTGCGCGCCGGGCAATGCCGGCATCGCCAATGAGGCCGAATGCGTGGCCGTGGCTGCGAGCGATACAGCCGGACTTATTGTGTTCTGCAAGCAAGCCGAGATCGATTTCGTCGTGGTCGGGCCGGAGGCGCCGCTGGTCGCCGGTCTGGTCGATGCGCTGGAAGGCGAGGGGATCGCGGCGTTCGGCCCTACCGCCGCCGCGGCTGCGCTCGAAGGCTCGAAATCCTTTATGAAGGATTTGTGCGCCCGTGAGGGCATCCCAACCGCCGCCTATCGTCGCTTGCGCGACGCCGCTGCCGCAAAAGCCTATATCGCGCAGTGTGGTGCGCCGGTGGTCGTCAAGGCGGACGGGCTTGCCGCCGGCAAGGGCGTCGTGGTCGCCGCCGATTTGGCCGAGGCTTATGCCGCCGTCGATGCGGCGCTGGATAACGGGCGGTTCGGCGCCGCCGGGGCGGAGATCATCGTCGAGGAATTCCTCGCGGGCGACGAGGCCAGTTTTTTCGCGCTGGTTGACGGCATCAATGTCCTGCCGCTGGCGGCGGCACAGGACCATAAGCGCGTCGGCGATGGCGATACCGGCCCGAATACGGGCGGCATGGGCGCCTATTCGCCGGTCGCGTTAATGACGCCCGAAATCGAAACCCAGGTCATCGAACGCATCATCCGGCCGACGGTGCGGGCAATGCATCGTGACGGGCGGCCGTTCAAAGGCGTGCTGTTCGCCGGGCTGATGCTGACGGCCGAGGGGCCGAAGCTGCTGGAATACAACGTCCGCTTTGGCGACCCGGAATGCCAGGCGCTGATGATGCGGCTCAAAAGCGACCTGCTGCCGGCGTTGATTGCATCGCGCGACGGCAATCTGCGCGATGTCGATCTGCGCTGGCACGACGATGCGGCCTTGTGCGTCGTGATGGCGGCGCGGGGCTATCCCGACGATCCGCAGCGCGGCAGCGAAATTCGCGGGTTCGATGCCAACGCGCGCGATCCGGCGGTCGAGGTGTTCCACGCCGGCACCAGGCGCGACGGCGACCGCATCATTGCCGATGGCGGGCGCGTTCTCGGCGTTACCGCCCGTGGCGCGACTCTCGCTGCCGCCCGCGACCGTGCCTACCGCGCGGTTGACGCAATCGACTGGCCGGAGGGGTTCTGCCGCCGCGATATCGGCAGCCGTAGCATCGGCTGATGCCGGTCAATCCGCGATGTCGTGGCCGCGCTTTGGCACAAGCACCGTGCGCTCATAGGTCATAAACACGGTGCCGTCGGCTTTTTTGCCGATCGTGCGCACCGTGACGATGCCCTGCGTTGGCCGCGAGCGTGACTCGCGTTTTTCGAGCACTTCGCTTTCGGCATAGATGGTGTCGCCGATAAATACCGGGGCCGGTAGGCGGATATCGGTCCAGCCGAGATTGGCGATCGCTTTCTGGCTCACATCGGCCACGCTCATCCCGGCGACGATCGACAGGGTGAGGCAGCTGTTGACGACAGGCCTGCCGAACTCCGATTGCGCGGCATAGGCGGCATCGAAATGCAGCGGATGCTGGTTCATTGTCAGCAGCGTGAACCAGGTGTTGTCGGCTTCGCTGATCGTGCGGCCGGGGCGATGCTCGTAAATGTCGCCGACCGTGAAATCCTCGAAATTACGGCCGGCGACGGCACGCCACCGCCCCGCTGCCACTTCCATTGCAACCGCTACCATCTGGCGAATCCTTGAGCGGAAATCCGCGAATTTTCACATGAGCCAGCAGATGATACCCGAGATAGGCCACGGCGCCGAGTTCGCGCGGAACTCGATCGTGCCTCAGTTTGAATTCGGCTTCGGGTTCGAGAACGGATCATGCGCGATATCCGCTTAAAGGATCGGCATAGACACCTGCCTCGATATTGTTGCCGTCTGGATCGATCAGGAATGCGCAATAGTACCGTCCCCGTCTCACCCCGGGATCGCCGTTGTTCTTTGCGCCCGCCGAGAGGCCAGCGCCATGAAAGGCGTCGACCGCGGCGCGCGATGGTGCCGTGAAAGCGAAATGTGAAGGACTCCGGGCGACCTCATGTTCGTCTGACCAGAAGCTTGGCCGGCCTGCCGCCACAACAAAGAAGGGCGATTCCGGCGCACCCGAAGAAAACACCAGCCACCCCGTCCCGTCGGTTCCGGTATGATCCTCTATCAATTTGATGTTCAGGGGCTCCAGCACCGCGCGATAAAAGGCGCCGGCGGTCCGCAGATCCCGAAAGACGGCTCCCAAGTGGTCAAACATCGCTACTCCTTTGCTGCACGCGAATTTGACGACATCCCATAGCAGCGCCGAAATTCAAACTGAGCTGCCATCCGGAACTCGATGGTGGGGCCTCTGTTTCCGGGGAACTGCAAGGAGATGCCAATGAACGACGCGATGTCTCGATGCGACCGGCTGGAGCGCTGGGCGGCGGTGTTGGAGCGGACGGATCGCGACAGGCTCAGCCCGTTCCGTGATGTTGAACTTCTGCCGAAAGAAGCTCGGGCAGATTTGCGCGTAGCGAACTCGCCGCTCGCGCTGGCGTGCGAGGACCCGGCGTTGCGGCAGGCCGGTCTCGGCAGCGACCGTTTCGGTGACGGCGCTGTGTTTTTCGGGTTGTCGCGCAATCAGGCGCATCGGGTACTGTGCAGTTGCGGCTATATGGGCACGATGCAGCCCACCGAGGTCGCCCGTCGGCTGCGCCGCCTCGCGGCTCGTGAGCGGCTGCGCAGATCATGGACAGCCAACCCGCTGCCGGCTTTCGCCCGCTGGCTGACCGAGTCCTATTCGCTGGCGGGGTAGGCTGCTGCCCGGCTCTGGACCTGCCGGTTAATTGACATAGAGTGGCGGCCGCACAGGAGCCGCCATTGATGACACGCCATGTCGAAGCCGACAGTGCCGCCGAACAGGATCGGCTGATCCTCGACGGCGTCGAGCGTTTTCTCGAACGCGACGTGCGTCCGCACGTCCACGCGCTCGAACGCGATGACACCTACCCCGAGGAAATCGTCGAAGGGATGAAGGCGCTCGGCCTGTTCGGGGCCACGATCGGCACCGATTATGGCGGCCTTGGCCTGTCGGCGTCGACCTATGCCAAGATTGTCGAGACAGTATCGACCGTATGGATGTCGCTGTCCGGCATTTTCAATTCGCACCTGATCATGGCCGCCGCGGTGGAACGCTTTGGCACCGCGGAACAGAAACAGGCTTTCCTGCCGCGCTTTGCGAGCGGCGAGTTGCGTGGCGGCCTCGCGCTGACCGAGCCGGATTGCGGCACCGATCTGCAGGCGATCCGCACCACGGCGCGCCGCCAGGGCAACACGACTTATGCGGTTAACGGCACCAAAACATGGATATCCAACGGCATTTACGGCCAGATTTTTGCGTTGCTGGTCAAAACCGACCCGGCGGCCGAACCGCGCCATCGCGGCATGAGCCTGTTTTTGGCCGAGAAGGGACCGGGCTTCACAGTCAGCCGCAAGCTCGAAAAGCTCGGCTATAAGGGCATCGACTCGGCCGAGTTGGTGTTCGATGATTTCGAGATTGCCGCCGACCGGTTGATCGGCGGTGTCGAGGGGAGGGGGCTGCAACACGCGTTGGGCGGCCTCGAACTCGGCCGCATCAATGTCGCGGCGCGCGGCGTCGGGGTGGCCCGCGCCGCGCTGTCCGAAGCGGTCAGCTACAGCCAGGTACGCAAGACCTTCGGCAAGCCGATCTGCGAGCATCAGGCGATCCAGCTAAAACTGGCGGACATGGCGACACAGGTCGAAGCAGCGCGGTTATTGGTCGCGCAGGCCGCGGGCGCTTATGACCGAGGCGAGCGCTGCGACATGGAAGCCGGCATGGCCAAGCTATTCGCCTCGGAAGCCGCACTCAACGTCAGCATCGAGGCGATGCGCATCCACGGCGGTTACGGTTACTCCAAGGAGTTCAACATCGAACGCTTGTACCGCGACGCACCGCTGCTGGTAATCGGTGAAGGCACCAACGAGTTGCAACGTATTATCATCGCCCGCCAGCTGATCGCCCGCAACAAGGTTTGATGTGCGATTAGCTCGCCGCTTCGAGATCCTTCTTTTTCTTCGCTGCGTTGATATTCAGCATTTCCATTTTTTCGAGGCTTTCCGGGCTGTTCATAAAACCCCTCGGGACGCCGATGGCTGCATCCAGGCCCCACACCGTTTCTGCTTCGTTGACCCATTGCTCCAGATCGCCGGCATTCGATGGCGAAACCTTATGTTCTCCGAGCTTTCCAGAGAACCGGACACTGTTGCCTTTCTTATGAACCAGGATATGGGCGACATCACCTTGCGGGTCAATTCCATGTATGTACGCAACCATTTCTTCGCGCTCATACCTGCGTGCAGGGGTTCGCATTGCCACCGGCCAGTACCTCTTGATTGCTATGGAAAGCACCTATATGGGAATTATCACTATAAAAAACAAGTGCTGGCATTTATGATCAGTCAACACATAAAGGCATGGTGAAGAAAAGGATCGGGGAACCTTGCTGCAGCGTCTCTCGGCAGCCGTTTCCGGCCACCCGCGATTAGGCGACCGTTGGCATTGTCCCGCTGTGACGGCTGTTACGCAACAGAGGTAACGGGAGCGTCCTGCCGATCTTTGTCGCAAGGCCGATCGCCCCAATGACCTTGCGAAATCCGGCCCGGTATGCTCTAACACGCCGCCCGGCGATACCGGGCCGCCGCAAGCGGTCAGGAAACCCTGCCCCGACGCGACAAAGCGACACCACGAATGCGCCCGTAGCTCAACTGGATAGAGCACCAGACTACGGATCTGGGGGTTAGGGGTTCGACTCCTCTCGGGCGCGCCACGCTTTCAATGATTTAGGCGCGAACTCCAACGCGGGAACGTGTCGTATTAATTTTGCGAGCCGCAGAGCGGTTGCCCAATGCCGCGTTAGCTGCAGCATTGCCTGAAGACGCATCTTGCTCGCTCGGCAATGGGGAGCGGGCGATTCTAGATACCAGCCACCGCTATGACCCTCGACCCTATGTTCGATCCGGGTAAGGTCTCTCAGAAACAACTCAGCCTGATTGGCCAATCCGTTGTGTTCCAGCTGATGAGCCAATCCGTGATAGGAAGCCCTTCTTCGCTCGCCGATATGTCGAAGAGTTCCCTTAAGCGCAGCGTTTACACGCAAAGATCACTCAACGAAAAGCCTGACCTTTGGCCATATCGTCGCCAAACCCGTTTTCCACCGCTTGGATGAACGTGGCCGTGCTTTGCTGTCTTCGAGCACCGCAGTGTAACCGGAGCGCGGCGCTCGCTTCCCGGATCTAGGTTCGGGCAAGCCCCTAGGCAGCCCAATCCTGTCGAAACCGTAAGGCCGGGACGCAAACAGGCGGCAGCCGCCTAAGCCTTACGAGCGGGGCTATCGCCGTTATGCTCGCCGGCGCTGCGCTGCGGGGCATCGATTTAGACGTCAAGCTTCGGACCGGACCGGCATCTTGTTCCGACAGCTTGCGACCAGCACATTCGCCGCGCAGCGTCAGCAGATCGCCGCCGATGGCCCGTCCGGTGCTCCTATGTCACCTTACAGCTATCACATAGGTCGGCTGCCGCGAAAGCCAGGCTGGCCGATTGCCTCGTGTCCTGCAACGTTGCGGGCGATGGTCGGAAGCCATCGCCCGCTGGCCTGCCAGGCTCAATACGGCGAGTAGTACGACCCGTAAGCCGGGTAACTGTAATAGGTGGCCGGCGGCGCGTATGCGTAGGGATACCCGTACGAGTAGTTGTACGAGTACGGGTATTGGTACGGGCTGACCGCCGAGGCTATAGCCGCGCCGGCGACGACCCCACCGAGGATGCCAAGCCCCACGCGTCCACCGCCCCAATGACCGCCGCCCCAATGACCACCTCTCCAATGGCCGCCACCACCCCAGTGGCCGCCACCCCAATGGCCACCGCCACCATGCCAACCCCTCGCATAAGCGCTGCTGGGTGCGGTTGCCAGCGCTACGGTGGCGACGAGGGCGCCTGTCATCGCCAAGCCGCGCCCTGTCTTTTTGGCAGTTTCGATGAACGTCATAATCGTTCTCCCGATTTAGCCGCGCCGAACTTAATGGCGCCGCTGATACAAGGAGAACGAGCGAGTGCCGCAACCATTCCTTAAAACGCCACGGATGCGTATCTTTTTTTGACGGCACCGCCAATCCGCGAAACCGTCAATAATAATTGGCGCCGCCGTTGACGTGGATGGTCTGGCCGGTGATGAACCCCCCGGTGTCGCCGATCAGGAACAGGCAAGTCGCGGCGATCTCGTCGATCTTTCCCTGCCGCCCGAGCGGGATGCCACGGGCGTCGGGGGGCCGGTTGCCGTACCACTCGGGATTGTCGCGCCGCGTATCGATGCTGCCCGGCGAGACAACGTTGACTCGGATATTATGCGGTGCAAATTCCGAGGCGAGTCCGCGTGCGAGGCCGACCAGCGCCATCTTGACCGCCGACAGGTGGGCGCGTCCGCTGCCTCGGCCGGAATAGGCGCCGTCCCCGACGAAGAACAGGATGTTGCCGTATTTATTGTCCACCATCGGGCCGATCAGTGCGCGGGTAAGGTACAGCGCGCCATCGAGCACGACATTGCGAACGTACTCCCAATCGCCATCGGTCAATTCCCGGAACGGCATATGCGGACGGATCGCGGCGTTGTTGATAAGGATATCGACGCGGCCGAACTCGGCGAGCGCCTTTGCCGCCATCGCCTCGACCTGATCCTTTTTCCCCATGTCGGCAATAACCGCGATGGCTCTGACGCCGAGCGCCTGCACTTCACGGACGACTGCATCGGCCTCGGCCTTGTTCGCGCGCGCGTTGACGATGACATGCGCGCCCTCGCGGGCGAGAAGCAGCGCCGTCGCCCTCCCGATATTGCGGCCGGAGCCGGTGATCAGCGCAACCTTGCCGGTAAGCGTACCCATAACAACAGCCTCCCTTTGCTCTTCGCCGACAGGTAGAGCGAAGCGTCCGCAATAGCAACGACCTCTCGGCTTTTCGAAAGGCGAAGATGCTAGGCGGTGCTCCCGGCGTCGATGGTCATCACCGTGCCGGTGACGTTTCGGGCGGCGTCGCTCATCAGGTAGGCGACGGCGCTGCCGATGTCGTCGGCGTCGGCGAGGCGGCGCAGGGCGCTGCGGCGAACGACCTGATCGCGCTGCTGGCCTTGCAGGCCCTCTGTCATCTCGGTTTCGATAAAACCGGGCGCGATCGCGTTGACGGTGATCCCCAACTGCCCGACCTCCCGCGCCAGCGAGCGGGTAAACCCGATCATCGAGGCCTTCGTCGCGCCATAGGCGGCAAGGCCGCTAAACCCGGTAAACCCGATGATCGAGGCCATGTTGACGATGCGGCCCGCACCGGCCGCCATCATCGAGCGCACGACGTATTTGGTCAGCACCAGGGGCGATACGGTGTTCAGCGTCACCAGGCGTTCGATGTTGCGGTCGGGCAGGATCGCCAGCACGCCGCTGGTGCCGAGCGCGGCATTGTTGACGAGGCCGTAGATCGTGCCGAATTCACGCCGCAGCCCGCTGACGAACCCCGCAATGCCGGAGATGTCGGCGAGATCGAACGGACGGAAATGCAGTTTGCCCGGTGCGGCAGCATCGATCGCCGCACCTAATGCGTCGGTATTGCTGCGCGCGATCGCGACGACGCAATAACCGGCGGCGGTTAGTTTCCGGCAGATACCGAGGCCAAGCCCGCGGCTGCCGCCGCTGACCAGGATGACGGCGTGCCCGGTTGATCCGGGATCAGGCACGCGCGCGGTGCAACTTGCCGGCGGCGGTGACATCGAGCGACGCCACCACCCGGATTACCGCCGGCACTTTGTGTGCCGGCAGTGCCTCCCGGCAAATGTCGAGGATCTCGCGCTTCAGTATTTCAGGCCCGGCCGAAAATTCGGGCTTTGGTACGATGTCAGCAACGACGATGGCGCCGGTAATCGGGTTTTTGCGGGCGCGCACCAGCGACGATTGCACGCCGGGGTGGTGGTTGATCACCGCCTCGACTTCCTCGGGATGCACCTTCTGGCCGCCGACATTGATGATGCCGCCACGCCGCCCGACAAAAAAGTAACGGTCGCCGCGCTGTTCCAGCATATCTCCGGTATCGACGAACCCGTCGGCCTCGGCCAGCGGCGCGCTGCCAGCGCCGAGATAGCGGGTAGCAACGCGGTTTGAGCGGATGCGCAGCGATCCGTCCTCGATCTTCAACTCAACCGGAAGCCCGGGCCGGCCGATATAATCGGCCGGAAAGCCGGCGCGCCCGTCGGTCACATCGAAGGCGACGCCGGCCTCAGTCGAGGCAAAGGCGTGCGCCACCGAAGCCTGCGGAAAAAACGCCTGCAGATGATCGAGGATCGGTTGATCGGCGATTTCGCCCGACAGGCGGGCATATTGCGGCGCGATGCGGTGGGCCTGCGGGCTCATCAAGGCGCGTCGCCAATGCGACGGTGTCCCGGAAATATGGGTGACGCCGGCGGCGCCGGCGCGACTGAGGAAATCGGCCGTCGATTCGGCGGCGTTTGACAGCACTATCGAGCCGCCGCCGAGCATCGCCCGTAGGAAAATCTGTAACCCGCCGTAGCGCCGGATGTCGTAAAACGTGCTCCAGACAGCGCGGTTGCCGATCGCGCCGCCATGCTTGGTGGCACCGGCAAGACTCGCCAGACTGTGAACAACCAGTTTCGGAATACCGGTCGTGCCGGAGGTCAGCAATATCCATTCGGTTTTTCGATCGCGGTTCTGCTCCGGCGCCGCCGGTGCGACCGCGGCATTGGCGGTAGCAAAAATGTCGGCGCCGATATCGCCGAATTCTGCCGGCGGGCGATCGGAGACAATCGCATCGATCTCGGCGATCCTCGCCAGGGGCGCAAGGTATTCGGTCGGCACGCCCGGCGGATACAGCACCATGCGCCGCGCCACGCCGTCGAGTTCGATCAGCGCCAGGGCGGCGCGCAACTGATCCGATGTCGCAATCAGCACGGACCGGCCGGCGAACCGCCGTTGCGGCTGGCCGAGGCTGGAACCACCGGCAAGACCGCCGAGGATGACGCGGCCGGCGACGTCGTTCAGCCAACGCTGCGGGAGTTCGCGCGAGGCGTCGCCCCCGGCGCTTATCGCCTCCCAAAGCGACGGGTGGTCATTTTGCGGCATTTTCGTAGAATTTAACAAAATCGCCAAAGGTTACCGGGAAGTCGGTGTCGTCGGAAGTGCTGAAAGGGTCATAGCCCAATTCGTCTTCCAGACGGGCGACGATGATTGCGAAGCACAGCGAATCAAGCCCGGAATCAAGAAGCGGCGTCTGATCAGTAAGGTTTGCCAGATTTTTACCCTGCTCTTTGGCAACCTGGGCGAATTGAGAACTGATTGTCGATCTGACTGACATCACCTTATCCCGGCCGCAGAGAAATGTACCGCATTATATATCCGAGATGGCTGGCGAACGCCATCGCCAGGGGCACAGGGAAGGTTGCCTATGGCCGCAAAAAATACCCTCGGATTTGCCATCAGCAGCGTTTGTGGCTCGCCCGATTCATGCGAATTTAGGGAATGCAGTCCAGTCTGTGCTGTGGCGATTGCGTGGCCGCGGTTTGCGCCGGGTGCCGTGCCAGTGGCTCGGTGTTGGATCGATAGATGCGCGCAGCTACCCGTTAATTGGGTAGTCGTCGACAAGCGGGGCGAAGGTGGACGAAGGATTGTCTCCGACGATGACGGAAGCGGAAGCGCGCCGCGAAGCGACGGCGCGGCTGTTCCGCAGTGTGCGTGCCGGCCGCTCGTGGCTGCGCGAAGCGGCACTGTCGTCAGGTGCCTCGGCCTCGACTGCATCCTCGCTGCCCGGTTGCATTCTGATGAGATCGGGCGAGGGGCCGCCGGTTTTCATGATTCCCGGTGCACCCGGCAGCGTCCTGCAGCTTGGGCCGGTCGCTGCTGCCTTGACGCTGCCGATGCCGGTCTATGCCATCAAGCCGCGCGGCTTTGATGAAGGCGAGACGCCATTTGATCGGCTCGAAGAGATGGCGGATTACAACATCCGAATCATTACGGACGTGAAGAACAGCGGCCCGTATTTGCTGGTGGGATATTCTGCCGGCGGTTTGATTGCCTTGGAGATGGCACGCCGGCTTACGATGGCAGGGCACGCCGTCCCGATCGTGGTTTTGCTCGATACTTATCCAAGTCGGCAACTTTGGCCGTTATACTGCCATCTTGCAATATTGGCGCGGCAGACGATCAAATCCGTGTGGGGCCTGCGCCGTTATTCGGTGGCGCGTGCCGGGCAATATCTCGGCGACCGTAAGCACACGTTGCTGTGGTATCTGGCGCAATGCGGGATTCGCGGCATTACGCCGTCGCCGCTGATCCCCGAAGGCGCCAGCCCGGCCTCGCGCCGCCTGCACCAGGCAACCGTCAGCGCCGGCGAGGATTACCGGCCGGCGCCGTATCGCGGCAGGGTCGTGTTTCTACAGCCGCGCGAAAATAACAACCTCAAGCCGCGCTCGCCGGAGCAGGTGTGGCGCCGCTTTTTGACTGATCTCGAGGTGCGGCAGATTCCCGGCTCGCATCTGACGGCGGTCGAAGGCGATGCCATCTCGACCGCCGCGGAAGTCTCCCGCTGTCTTGCGCCCTTCGCCGAAGCGCGATAAGGGGCGTCCGGCGCTCGTTTCCTCTAGGTTAGCTGCGGGCGGTCGCCTTCAGCGATGATGCGCCACAGCACGCGGCTCTGGCTGCGATCGTAATCGCCGTGGGCGCGATGCATCGTCGCGCGGTCGTCGATCACCAGCACGTCGCCTTTGCGCCATTGATGATGATAGACGATGTCGGGCCGGATCATCCGGTCGATCAAGTCGGTCATATAGGCTTTGCTGTCGTCGGGGCTCATGCCCTCGATATACATCGTCTTGCTGATGTGGAAGAACACGGCGCGCGAGCCGTGCACCGGATGGGTGCGCACCATCGGATGGACGATCGGCTTGCTGTATTTCTCCCAATCCTGCGCCAGTGTGTCGTTGTGATCGGAGTCGAGGCTGTTGACCGATTTCAGCGAATCGAGGCGGCGGCGCTCCTCGGCCGATAACTCGGTGTAGGCGGCTCGCATGCTGGCGACGCTGGTTCCGCCGCCGGCCGAGGGAATCTCGACGCCGTAAAGTATCGTGGCGGCCGGCGGCCGTTCGCGGTTGGTGTGGTCGGTATGCCAGCGCTCGGCCGGCTGCTGGCCGTTGCGGTGCCATACCAGCCCGATATCGGGATAGCCCGGCATGTGATGCTGCGAATAATGCTGGCGCATCGCCGGGCCGAAGACACTCGCCGCTGTGAGATACTGATCGGCGGTCAGCGACTGATCGTGAAACACCAGCGCCAGATGCTCCGCCAAAGCGACGCGCAGCGCCTCGCCTGTCGTCTTGTCAAGCGGCCGGCTTAGATCGACCCCCGAAATTTCGGCTCCGATCGACGGGCCGAGCGGCGTGACGGTGATATCGGGCATCGCGTTTTCCTCAGGTTTTTCCCACCGCAGTTTAACGGCGACGCGGTCTCTGCCGGAAGTGTCGCGTGCGCATGCCTTCCCGCTCCGCCTGTCAGCCGCTAAGATCGCCCGCGGCGTACGCTTTTGGCGCAACGTCCGCCGAACACGCAACGCCCCGCAAAATAACGCCCCGCAAATACGGAGACGCTTTCATGGCTACGACGATGTATTCCGCTACGGTGCCGGTATTCCTACAGCTCCTCGGCGGCCTCAAGACGGTGCTGACCAAAGCCGAAGAGCACGCGAGCGCCCAGAAATGGGATGCCGCTGTCGTGCTCAACCTGCGGCTCTTCCCCGACATGTTCCCGCTGGAACGCCAGATCCGCCAAGTCTGCACCCATTGCTTCAGCGTCGGCCGGGTCGCCGGTATTACCCTGCCGACGCTGCCCGACCAGGACAGCAGCTTTGCTGAAATGCAGGCACGCATCGACAAGACCGTCGCTTTCCTGAAGGGCGTGAGCGCCGGCCAACTCGACGGCAAGGACGACAGCACGGTGACCGTGCCGGTCGGCGGCAGTCCCCGCGACTTCAAAGCACAGAATTACCTGCTGCACTTCGCGATGCTGCAGGTCGGCTTCCACACGACGACCGCTTACAACATTATCCGCTCACTTGGCGTCAACATCGGCAAGCGCGACTATCTCGGCCCGATGCCGTCGTAAATCTTCTATGGCCACCCTCCCTTGCCGGCGATCGGGCGGGGGAGGGGTCGCCAGCGGTCTCTGGCCGAACCCGCCGTCCGCGGCCGCACCACCATTGATGACTCCGGACAGAGCAGCGCCTAGATATTGCGCATGAGTGTTGTCGTCCGTTTTGCTCCGTCGCCGACCGGGTATCTGCATATTGGTGGTGCCCGCACGGCGCTGTTCAACTGGCTGTTCGCCCGCCATTTCGGTGGCCGGTTCTGCCTGCGCATCGAGGATACCGACCGGGTACGGTCGACCGAGGACGCGACGCGGGCGATCATTGACGGGCTGCAATGGCTCGGCCTCGATTGGGATGGTGAGATCGTTCACCAGTTTTCGCGGGCGGCCGGGCATGCCGCGATTGCCCGCCAGCTTCTTGAATCCGGCGGCGCCTATCGCTGTTATTGCTCGCCGGAGGAACTGGCCGCGATGCGGGAGCGTGCCCGCGCGGAAAAGCGCTCGGTTCGCTATGACGGCACCTGGCGCGACCGCGATCCGGCGACAGCGCCGACGGGCATTGCGCCGGTCATCCGGCTGCGCGCGCCGCAGGCCGGCGCGACGACGATCCGCGACCTGGTGCAAGGCGAGGTCACGGTCGCCAACGCCGAACTCGACGACCTGATCATCCTGCGGTCCGACGGCACGCCGACCTACAATTTTTCGGTCGTGGCGGACGACCATGACATGGCGATCACCCATGTGATCCGCGGCGACGATCATCTGAACAACGCCTTCCGGCAGACGCAGATCTACCGCGCGCTCGGCTGGACGGTGCCGGAATTCGCCCACATCCCGCTGATTCACGGGCCGGACGGGCTGAAGATGTCGAAGCGGCGCGGCACGGTTGCGGTCGAATCGTACCGTGACATGGGCTATTTGCCCGAGGCCGTCCGCAACTATCTGATGCGCCTCGGCTGGAGCCATGGCGACGACGAGATCATTTCGACCGACGATGCGATCCGCTGGTTCGACATAGCCGATGTCAACCGCGGCGCGGCACGCTTCGACCCGGCAAAGCTCGACAGCGTCAACGGTCACTATATCCGGCTTGCGGACGATGCCCGCCTGGTGATGCTGACGGTCGGCGAACTGGAAAAGACGCTGGCGCGGCCCCTATCCGCGGTTGAGCGTGAGCGTATCGTGCTGGCGGTGCCGGGCCTGAAGCCGCGCGCTAGGACAATCGTCGAACTCGCGGAAAAGGCGGCTTTCTATATTGCGGCGCGGCCGATTGATCCCGCTCCCGACGCGGCGAAATTGCTGACCGATGAGGCGCGCGGTCGTCTCGGTGCGCTCGGCGCGTCGTTGGCCGATGCCGAGTGGCGGGCCGCGACGATCGAGGCGGCCTTGCGCGACTTCGCGGCTGGGCATGGCCTTAAGCTCGGCGCAGTGGCGCAGCCGCTGCGCGCGGCGCTGACCGGCTCGACGGCGTCACCCGGCATCTTCGAGGTCATGGAGGTATTGGGCCGCGACGAAAGCCTCGGCCGGATCGCCGATGCGGCCACCCCAACGGTCGTAAAAACCACATGAGATTCTCTCATGTTCGCAGATGCGATATTGCGTTGCAAAATCGGAACGGCGTTTGATAATCAGCCCGGCGGGGCCTAATATTCGGTGAAACGGCCAACCGCCTGCGGGCGTCACGATTGAGGTGCTTCAATGGACGGCAATAATACGAAGGTCGGTGGTGTGAACGGCTCGATGACGTTGACGGACAACGCCACTGGCAAGTCGATCGACCTGCCGGTGATCGAGGGCTCGGTCGGGCCGAAAGTCATCGATGTTCGCAAGCTCTACGCACAGACGGGTTACTTTACCTACGATCCCGGCTTTATGGCGACTGCCGCCTGCCGTTCGAGCATCACCTACATCGATGGCGATGAAGGGGTGCTGATGTATCGGGGATATCCGATCCAGGAACTGGCCGACAAAAGCGACTTCCTGGAAGTCGCTTATTTGTTGCTGAATGGCGAGTTGCCAACCGCCGTTGAGAAAACGCAGTTCGTCGCCGACATCACGCACCACACGATGGTGCACGAGCAACTCGCGACATTCTTCCGCGGGTTCCGCCGCGACGCCCATCCGATGGCGGTTTTATGCGGCGTGGTCGGCGCGCTATCGGCTTTCTACCACGACTCGACCGACATCAATGATCCGTATCAGCGGATGGTTGCTTCGCACCGGCTGATCGCCAAATTGCCGACAATCGGCGCGATGGCCTATAAGTATGCGCACGGCCAACCATTCATTTATCCCAAGAATTCCCTGGGTTATGCCGAAAACTTCCTGCACATGACCTTTGCGGTGCCGTGCGAGGAGTACAAGGTCAACCCGGTTCTCGCCAAGGCGATGGATCGGATATTCATCCTGCACGCCGACCATGAGCAGAATGCCTCGACGGCGACGGTGCGCAACGCCGGATCGTCGGGCGCCAACCCGTTCGCCTGTATCGCCGCGGGCATCGCCTCGCTCTGGGGGCCGGCGCATGGCGGGGCCAACGAGGCGGTGCTCAAGATGCTGGCGAAGATCGGCGGCAAGGACGGCATCCCCGAATTCCTCGACCAGGTCAAAAACAAGCACAATCACGAAATTCTGTTCGGTTTCGGCCACCGAGTTTACAAGAATTACGACCCGCGGGCGCATGTGCTGCGTGAAAGCTGCCATGATGTGCTGAACGACCTCGGCATCAAGGATGACCCGTTGCTTGATCTGGCGATGGAGCTGGAAAAAATTGCGTTGAACGATGATTACTTCATCAGCCGCAAGCTTTATCCGAATGTCGATTTCTACTCCGGCATCATCCTGAAGGCGATGGGCTTCCCGACCTCGATGTTCACGGTGCTGTTCGCGATCGCCCGGACGGTCGGGTGGATCGCGCAGTGGACCGAAATGATCGAAGATCCGGACATGAAGATCGGCCGCCCGCGCCAGCTTTTCACCGGGTCCGACGAACGGCATTACGTTGCGGTTGCCGAGCGGCATTAGCCGCGAAAGTGGCCCAGGTACGCGGCGCGGCCGTTGCCTGGGCTTCCGCTTGCACCGGATTGTCGCGTAACGGGGAGCTACAAGTTAGGCATCGCGCCGCCGGGCGTTGTGGCGTCGTGCGTTGCCACCAGTTCGCGGAGGCGCGGGATCAGTTCATTGCCGTATTGCACCGCATCTGGCCGCGGGTCGTAGCCGCGGATCAGCAGGCTGGTGGCGCCGAGCTTGTAGTATTCCAGCATCGCTTTTGCGACCGTTTCCGGCGTGCCGACCAGTGCCGTCGAGTTGCCTTGCGCGCCAGTCGCGACGGCGAGCGAGGTCCACAGGCAGGTGTCGTGCACTTCCGCTGCGGCAGCGGCCTCCAGCAGGCGTTTCGACCCGACATTCTGGCGCTGCGGTGCGGCAACGGTGCCGCGGTTGGTTCTGATGCGGTCGAGGATCGCTCGGGCGCGATCCCAGGCCTGGCCCTCAGTTGCCGCCAGGATCGGCCGAGTCGACAGGCTGAACCGCGGCGTGCGGCAGGATTGGGCCGCTTCACGCCGCACCCGATCCATAAATGCCGCGGTATCCTTCAGCGGCTCGCCCCATAGCATGAAGACATCGAGGTGCGGCGCCAGCGACCGGATCGCTGCATCGGACCCGCCGCCGCCATAAATCGGAATATGCGGAAGCTGGCGGCAGCGGATTTCCGCATAGGTCCCGCGAGTCTTGTAGAATTTGCCGTCGTGGTCGAACGGCGCCGGCTCGGTCCAGGTCCGCCGCAACAGCGAAATGTACTCGGCCGCACGGCGATAGCGGGTCGCGGAATCGGTCCAGTCGCCGTCCTTTGCCTGATCTGCGTCGCTGCCGCCGGCGATGATGTGCACCGCGAGACGGCCGCCGCAAAGCTGGTCGAGCGTCGCCAGTTTGCGGCCGGCGACCGGCGGCGCCACGAAACCGGGGCGATGCGCCAGCAGAAAGCCCAGTCGTTTGGTGACTGAGGCGGCGTGCGCGCCGACCAGGAACCCATCCGGTGCGTCGGAGTAGTACCCGATCAGCACGCGGTCGAAATCGGCCCGCTCGTGAATGCGTGCCGTCTCGGCGAGGACCCCAGCGTCAAACGGAGGCCCGGATGGCGGAATGATCTCGGATGAGACCCGCGGCGCGATCCACCCGATCATCTCTACAGGCATGCGACATCATCCCGAACTGAAACACCGGTAGCCTCCGTTTCGTGCGGCAGCTGTCAAGACGGCTGTTGCGCCGACTTGCCCGGGAAAGCCGATGCAACCGGCGCGTCCGATACCTCGGCTGGCCGGCTTGACGGCCGTGACGCGCCCCATCAATATCCCGGCGCGCCACGCGATCCATCAGCAATTAATAATGGCGCATCAGGGGGGTCACGATGGGGCGTCAAGCGTCTCTTGTTGCGCTGTGTGCATGGCTGGCCGCGTTTTTGGCGGGCGCCGCCGCCAATGCGGCCGATGCGATCAAGATCGGGTTTCCGATACCGCTTTCCGGACCAACCGCGGTCTACGGCACGCCGATCCTCAAAGGCGCCGAGATGGCGGTAAGCGAGATCAATGCCAAAGGCGGTGTGCTCGGCCGCAAGCTCGAACTGCTGTCGCGCGATAGCAAGGCCAATGCCGACGAGGCGGTGCGGCTCGCGCGCGAACTGATCATCAAGGATAACGTCGATTTCCTGATCGGCACGCTGACGTCGGCCGAGGCGCCGGCCGTGTCGACGATCGCCAAGGAAAACAAGATCGTCTTCCTCTCGCCGTCGGCCAAGACGATGAAGCTGACCGCGCCGGAAAACCTGCATCCGTACATTTTCCGCATCGCCTCCAACACCGATATCGAAGGCGCCGCGGGTGCGCAGGTGATGGCCGGGTGGAAGGACATCAAGCGCGTCGCGACGATCGCGCCCGACTATGCCTACGGCCATGATGCGATCGGCACCTATATCCAGACGATGAAGAAATTGCGGCCCGACGTGGAAATCGTCGACCAGCAATGGCCAAAGCTTGGTGAGCCGGACTTCACCGCCTTTATCACCGCGCAGATGAGCAAAAAGCCTGATGCGGTCTATTGCGATTTCTTTGGCGGGGATTTTGTCACGCTGGCCAAACAGGCCGCGCCGCTGGGTTATTTCAAGGCGATCAACAACCGCCTGGCGGATGGTGGCGAGGTCGGGGTCATCGACGAGGCAATCGCGCTCGGCAACGACTATCCCCTCGGGATCTGGACCGATACCTACGACCCGGTGATCTGGACCGGCAAGGAGCCGGCCGAACACAAGGCGTTCGAGGAGCGGCTGCGGGCTTTTATGAAGACCGATTACGGCTCGGGCTGGGCCATCATGGGCTATAACGGCGTCACCGCGCTGGTGGCCGGCATCATCAAGGCCGGCGGCACGGATTCCGACAAGGTCGCGGCGGCGCTGGCCGGCCTGACGTTCGATACGCCAACCGGCAAGCTGACCTTTAACGCCAAGACCCACGAATCCGAGAGCGGCGAGTTCTGGGGCGAGATGGTCAAGGACCCGAAATATCCGTTTGCAATCATTAAAGACCCGGTTTACCGCAACCCCGATCCGCGCACCGAAACCAACTAAACAGCAGCGTCGCGCTGCAATGTCGAACGATGCGCAGGGCCGCTGCCGGGTGGCCCTTACAGGGAGCGTGTGACGCCAGGTGAACCTTTCGTTTCTGTTCAGCCAGTTCATGGGCGGACTGACCGCGGCGATGTTTCTATTTCTGATCGCCTCTGGCCTGTCGCTGATATTTGGCGTCCTGCGCGTCCTCAATTTCGCGCATGGTTCGTTTTACATGCTCGGTGCCTATCTCGCATGGCAGATCGTGCATTGGCTGGCGCTGGGCGGGGCGAATTTCTGGCTGGCGACGATTGGCGCCGCGGCTGGCATCGCCATTCTCGGCGGGATTATCGAGCGGCTGCTGTTCCGCTTTCTGTACGGCCGTGAGGAGCTGTACCAGCTGCTGTTCACCTATGCGCTGGTGCTGATCCTCGGCGACGCCGCGAAATTCACCTGGGGGACGCAGCAGCTTTCGGTGTCGCGGCCGGCGATCCTGAACGGCGGCGTCGAGGTTCTCGCTACGACGGTACCGTACTATAATCTGTTCATTATCGCGGTCGGGCCGCTGATCGCGCTTGGCGTGTGGTTGATGCTGACACGCACGCCGCTCGGCCGGATGGTGCGCGCCGCTGCGCTCGATCGCGAGATGCTGTCGGCCTTGGGCGCCAATGTCGGCTGGCTCTATACCGGCATGTTCATGCTGAGCGCGGCCTTGGCTGGGCTCGCCGGCGCCCTGGTAACGCCGATCCAAAGCATCGTGCCGGGCATGGATGTCGAGATCATCGTGCAGGCGTTTATCGTCGTGGTGATCGGCGGTCTCGGCTCGTTCTGGGGCACGTTCTGGGGTTCGGTCCTCTATGGTCAGGTGCTGTCGTTCGGCATCCTGATTTTCCCCGGCTTTTCGCTGTTTTCGGTGTTTGCGCTGATGGCGGTGATCCTGATCATCCGCCCCTGGGGCTTGTTCGGGCGGCCGATCCGATGAGCCGGTTGAGCAGCGACCGCATCCCGTGGGCGCTGATCGTGTTCGTGATCGGGCTGTCGGTGCCGTGGGTCGGCAGCCGCTACGATACGTTTCTGGCGACCCAGATTGCGATCTATGCGCTGTTTGCGCTGAGCCTCAATCTGCTGCTCGGGATGACCGGCCTCGTCTCGTTCGGCCACGTCGCCTATTTCGGGATCGGCGCCTATGTCTGCGGCATCCTGATGAAGACGCTGGGGGTGCCGTTTATCGTCGCGTTTCCGGCGGCGGGCCTGGGCGCCGGAGCGTTCGCGCTGGTCTTCGGGTATTTCTGCGTGCGCCTGACGAAAATCTATTTCGCCATGTTGACGCTGGCGTTTTCGCAGATCGTCTGGGCCGTCTGCTTCAAGTGGAACACCGTCACCGGCGGCGATCAGGGGCTGCCGGAAGTGCCGTTCCCCGATCTCGGCTGGATGTCGGCAATCCCCGGCACCGGGCATTTCCGTATCAGCGAGTATTTCTACCTGCTGACCCTGATCCTGGTGATGCTGTGCGTCGCGGCGTTGCGGCGGATCGGGCAGTCGCCGTTCGGACGCGTGCTGACGACGATCCGTGAGAACCCGGAGCGGGCCGCGTTTATCGGCGTCAACGTGCGCGGCTATGAACTCGCCGCTTTCACCGTTGCCGGGGTTTTCGCCGGCTTTTCCGGCGCCTTGTTCGGCATCTTTAATCGCGGGGTCTTTGCCGATTATGTGTTCTGGTCGAAATCGGCCGATGTGATGATCATGGCGATCCTCGGCGGCATGAATCATTTCTGGGGGCCGGCGATCGGCGCGGCGGTGCTGACGCTGCTCAACCAGCAGATCACCTCCTACACCGAATACTGGCCGTTTGTGCTCGGCACCATCCTCGTGGTCCTGCTCTTTGCTTTCCCCGGCGGCATCCTCGGGGCGCTGGATGCCGGATGGACCCGCCTGACACATCGTCGCGGCTTGCCGACGCAGCGCAATGCTTGAGGTCAGCGCGCTGCGCAAAACCTTCGCCGGCTTTGTCGCGGTGTCGGATGTGTCGTTTTCCGTCGGGACGCAGCAGATCGCGGCCGTCATCGGGCCGAACGGCGCCGGCAAATCGACCCTGTTCAACCTGATCACCGGCCATCTGCGCCCGGATAGCGGGCAGGTGACGCTCGACGGCCGTGACATTACCGGTGTCCTGCCGCACCAGATTTGCCGCATGGGGATCGGCCGCTCGTTTCAGCGCACCAACATCTTCCCGCGCCTTTCCGTGTTCGAGAATGTACAGGCGGCCTATCTGATCCATCGCGGCCGCGGCACCAATTACTGGTCGCGCTCCTCGACCTTTTATCACGACGATGTCGAGGTGTTGTTGACCCAGATCGGGCTGCGCGACAGCGCGCGTGCGCTTGCCGGCACCTTGAGCTACGGCAACCAGAAGCAGTTGGAGCTGGGCCTTGCCCTGGCCAGCGATCCGGCTTTGCTGCTGCTCGACGAGCCGACCGCCGGCATGTCGGCAACTGAAACGCACGATACGATCCGCCTGATCGAGCGCATTGCCGGCGAGCGCGCCTTGACCCTGCTGTTTACCGAGCACGACATGGATGTCGTGTTCTCGATCGCGCAGAAGATCGCCGTGCTGCACCAGGGGCGGCTGATCGCCGACGGTGCGCCGCAGGAGGTGCGCGGCGACCCCGAAGTGCGCCGCGTCTATCTCGGCGAGCACTGATGGCCGCGCTGTTGTCGGTGGAGGACATCCACACCGCGTACGGTCTCAGCCGGGTATTGTTTGGCGTATCGCTGGAAATCCAGGCCGGCGAATGCGTCGTGCTGCTCGGGCGCAACGGCGTCGGCAAATCGACGACGATGCGCTCGGTGATCGGGCTGACGCCGCCGGCCAGCGGTCGCATTTTGTGGAAAGGGCATGACATCGCGGGATGGCCGCCGCACCGCATCGCCCGCGCCGGCATCGGCTTTGTGCCGGAAGACCGGCGCGTTTTTGCCGAACTCAGCGTCTGGGAAAATCTCGATGTCGCCGGCCGCGCCGCTGCTCGGCCCGGCCACTGGACCATTGCGACGGTCTATGAGCTGTTTCCGGTGCTACAGGAGTTGCGCAACCGCCAGGGGGGCTTTCTGTCGGGCGGCGAGCAGCAGATGCTGACCATTGCACGCACCCTGATGGGCAACCCGGAATTATTGCTGCTCGACGAACCATCCGAAGGGTTGGCGCCGCTGGTCGTCGAAGCGCTGCGCCTCAAAGTCGATGAATTGCGCAAAGGCGGGATGACCATTCTGCTGGCTGAGCAGGGTGTGGAATTTTCATTGTCGTTGGCCGACCGCGTCTATGTGCTGGAAAAGGGCACGGTGCGGCATTCCGGGCCGGCCGCGGAATTGCGCGACGACAAGGAATTGCGCGAACGCCTGATGGCGATCTGACGCCACGATGGCTCGCCCCGTCATAATCAATGACCGGATGCAGACCGGCTATCGCTATGAGCTGACGCATCCGGTGGGACGTGATTTCGACCCGCGCTTCCTGCCGGAGCTGACGCCAAAGCAGATGCTTGCGCTCGGCGTGTTCGGCGGCAAATACATGACCGATTGCCGGGGAGAATTTCCCGCCGACTGGTTTCGCGGCGCCAGGCTCAGCCCGGAAAAATCCGACCCCGCGCTCAATTTCTTCGGCGTCGCCGCCAGCCAGAAGCTATCGGTGTGGCGGCGCAAGGGCTGGATTTATCAAGACGATCCGCGCGGCTGGTTCCAATGGTATTGCCGCTATTATCGCGGCCGCCGCATCCCTGACGAAGACGACCGCCAAATCCGCCGCTGGCTGGCGATGCGCCGGCACATTGCGCAGCTACAGAAACATTGCCGCAAAGGCGACCTGACTTGTCACCGCAGGCAACGTCAGGCGCTGCTGCATTGGGCCTATGACAGCCGCCTTATGTAGCGGCGTCGAGCGGCGGAAGGCGGGGGTTTTTAAGATCGCGCGGCAGGATGCCCTTGGCGCGCGGATCCGGGAAGCGCAGCTTCTGGCGGGCATAGACGACAAAGCCGGCGCGTTGGTAATGGCCGAGTGCTTTCGGGTGGTCGTACATGCGGGTGTGGACCCAGAGGCGGCGGATCGGCCGCGACCATGCCCGGTCGATCGCCGCCTGCAGCATAAAAGGCCCAAGCCGGCGGCCGATAAATTCGGGCATCAATCCAAAATAGCTGAGTTCGGTCTCGTGTGGCGATGCCGCGTCGAGTTCGAAATATCCGGCGGGGACGCCGCCGGCATAGAGCACGAAAATCTCGGTCGTGGGTTTCTGGATGATCGCGGCGAGCGGCGCGTCGGGGAGCAGGCGGCGCTCGTACCACAGCCACGTCATGCCGACCGTTTCGTAGAGAAAGCGGTAGAACGGCACCGTACAGTCCTCAGCCCGCATCAGCGCGAGCTTGCCGAGTGGCGGCGGCAGATGCGGCGCGCTCGGTCGCTCGAACATTTCGAGCGAGGTGATGACGTCATCGAGGAAGGGCGCGGTCATTTGTCGACGCGGCCGACGGCCGTGGAGTGCGGCATCAGGGTTTCGCCGGGCCGGTGGCGATCGGCGGCCCGTCCGGCAGGCCCCATTCGGACCACGAACCGTCATAAATCGCGACGCCGGGATGGCCGATCAGGTGCGCCGCAAAGGCGACCGCGCAGGCCGTGACGCCCGAGCCGCAACTGCTGACAATGGGCCCGGCAAGATTGAGGCCCGCCGCATCGAATAACCGCTGCAAGTCCTCGGCGCTGCGTAACTGATGCGTTTGCGGGTCGGTGACCCGGTCGAACGGCAGGTTGCGGCTGCCGGGAATGTGGCCGCGGCGGCGTCCCGGCCAGGTTTCCTCGGCGGTGCCCTCAAAGCGGCCGGCGGCGCGGGCATCGACGACCTGTTCGCGCTGTGCGTCGATATTCGCCAGCACCGCCGCTTTGTCGCGCACCAGCGTGGGATTGAAATGTGCCAGGAATTGCCGATGCGGTATCACCGGCGCGGCGGTGTCGAGCGCCCGCCGCTCGGCCTTCCATTTCGGCAGGCCGCCATCGAGCAGCGCGACATTGTCGTGGCCGAACAGCCGCAGCAGCCACCATGCGCGGCCGGCCGATGACAGCCCGTTGGCGTCGTAGACGATGACCCGGTCGTCATTGCCGATGCCGCGTTCCGCCATCTTGGCGGCAAACCGCTCGGCCGAGGGGATCATGTGCGGCAGGCTGGTGCCGGGCTCCGCGACATCGTCGATGTCGAAATACACCGCGCCCGGAATGTGGCCGGCATTGTAATCGGCGCGCGCGGTCGGCGTGACGCCGGGCTGCTTGAACGAGCTGTCGAGCACCCGGACATGCGGATCTCCGAGGTGTGCCGCGAGCCATTCGGTGCTGACCAGGGCCTCGGGTCTTGCATATGTCATCGCGGCTCTCCCGTTCAGGGTCCAGGTGTGCGACAGGTGTGCGACAGGTGTGCGACAGGTGTGCGAGTAGATCGCGGATGCGCCCCGGAATCCAAGGGGTGAATTGTCCGGCGCCGTGTGGCAGTTGGCGATGGCGCGCGCAATGACTTGCCAGTTTTTGGCGAACGCGATGTAGTGGCGCCGGAAACGCATTCCAAACGCAATCTGAGGAAGAGGCGATGGACCAGGACGCCAAGAAAACCGCCCTTAGGATGATCCCTTATGGAATCTATGTGCTGACCGCCGATGACGGCAAAGGCAACGTCGCCGGCGCGACGGTCAACTGGGTGACGCAGACTGCTTTTGCGCCGCCGCTCGTGGTGGTCGGCGTCAAGACCGATTCGGGCGCCTACGGCATCGTCAAGAACACCAAGACCTTCACGCTCAACATGCTCGGCAAGGAGCATAAGGGGCTGGCCTTCACGTTCTTCAAGCCGGCCCAGCTTGCCGATGGGAAGCTGTCGGGGCAGGCGATCCACAAGGGCAGCAATGGGGCGCCGATCCTCGATACCGCGCTCGCCGCGGTCGAATGCAAGGTGACCAGCATCGTCGAGCAGGGCGACCACCACATCGTCGTCGGTGAAGTCACCGAGGCGCATGTGCCGAATGCGATCTCCGGCCGTCCGGATGTTGCGATCCTCGAAATGAAGGACCTCGGCGACAACGTCTTTTACGGCGGCTGATCACCGGTTTGCGGCGGCGGGGGGCCGGGATAACCAGACAACCGGCGCCCCCGCCGCGAGTTGTTCGCATGGAAGGCTCCGGTGGCGCTCGACACGACTTCGCTTGGTAACGCAGTGCAGCGGCTTCGCGAGGGGCTCGCCAGGTGTGAGCGCGAGCCGGCCGACGAGCAGATACGCGACGGGCTGATCCAGCGTTTCGAATATACTTATGAACTCAGTCACAAGATGCTGCGGCGCCATCTGGCGGAGACCGCGGCGTCGCCCGACACCGCTGTACAACTATCATTCGCTGATTTGATCCGCGCGGGGACAGCCCAGGGCTTGCTCAACGAAGAATGGCCGGCGTGGCGCCGGTTTCGGGAAATGCGGACACGCACCAGCCATACTTACGATATGCGCGCAGCCGCGGAGGTCGTCGCGGTCATTCCACGTTTTCTGCATGAGGCGGAATACCTGCTCGCCGAATTGCAGCGTCGGCACGCGTGATGCCGCGGGACCGGCTCGATCTGCCGGCGGCGCATCGGCAGGTGGCGATTGACATCATGCGGCAGCACCTGCCGCCGGACAGTACCGTCTGGGTATTCGGGTCGCGCGCGGCCGGTCAGGCGCGGCGCTATTCCGATCTCGATCTGGCGATCGACGCCGGGCGGCGGTTGACCCTCGACGACACCGCTGCCTTGGCAGAGGCGTTCGAGGAAAGCGATCTGCCCTATCGGGTCGATATCGTCGATTGGCTCGCGACGAGCGCGCGGTTCCGCGAAATCATTGCCGCAGACCGTGTCCTTCTCGTGCCCGACCCGATGACCGACTGACGAAAGCGCGATGGACGGCAGCATGGCGCGTCGCCGCCGCAAGCACGCGCCGCATCTTCGGCGGCGAGCGCCGACGCTGCGCAGCGCGCCGCCGGACGGCGGCAATGAGCAGCCTGTGCGGCTGATCGCGCGCGGGCGCGCCGATCGCGTCCGAACCTTCGGCTTGCCGAAGCCGTGGTTCGGCGATCTCTATCACCAGACGCTGCAGCTGCCCTGGTGGGCGTTTCTGCTTAGCGGTGCGCTGCTGTATGTGCTGGCGAACGCGGCATTTGCCATACTGTACCTGGCGCAGCCCGGTTCCATTGCCCATGCCCGTCCCGGCTCGTTCTGGGATGCGTTTTTCTTCAGCGTCGAGACCATCGCGACGGTCGGCTATGGCGAAATGTCGCCGGCGACATTCTACGGCAACCTCGTGATGGCGATCGAGACGGGGACCGGATTGATGCTGGTCGCCTTGGCGACAGGGCTGGTGTTCGCCCGTTTTTCACGGCCCCGAGCGCGGATGCTGTTTAGCCGCGTGGCGGTGATCGGCACCTATAACGGCACCCCGACCCTGTCGATGCGCCTCGCCAACGAACGCCGCAACCAGATCGTCCAGGCCGAGGTGACGGCGCATCTGGTGCGCGACGAGCAGACCAGCGAAGGCATGATGATCCGGCGTTTTTATGATTTGAAATTGGCGCGGGATCACACGCCGATTTTTGCGCTGACCTTTACGATCATGCACGAAATCGACGCGGACAGCCCGCTTTACGGCCTGGGCAAGGAGGATTTGGAGACGATGCGGGCTGAACTGGTCATCACCGCCAGCGGCATCGACGAGACGATCGTTCAACTGGTACACGCCCGCACGTCGTACCTGCCGCACGAAATTCATTGGAATCATCGCTTTGTCGATGTGATGGGGTGGAGCGACGACGGTAACCGGCTGATCGATTATCGCGGGTTTCACGACACCGTGCCGCTGACATCGCGGCCGCGGGATACGACAGTTTCGTGATACGATCAGCCGCATAGGCGAGCCGAGGGAGGCGAACGCGATGGAGCAGCACGCGGCAACCTGGCCGAAAGAAGGCAATGCGCGCGTCCCTTACCGTGTCTTTGCCGACAGCGATGTGTATCGCGCCGAAACCAGCCGGATTTTTCTCGGCGCCACCTGGCAGTATCTGGGGCTGGCGGCTGAATTGCAGGCCGTTGGCGACTACAGGACCACATTTCTCGGCGAGACGCCGGTTATCGTCACACGCGGCGAAGACGGCGAAATCCACGGCATGCTCAACCGCTGTGCGCATCGCGGCAATCTCGTCTGCCTGAAGCAGCACGGGCACAGCGATGACGGGTTGACCTGCGTCTATCATGCGTGGCGCTACGACCTCGCCGGCAACCTGACCAGCGTTGCATTCCGTCGCGGCGTCGGCGGCAAAGGCGGGATGCCCGAGGGGTTTCAACTGGAAGCCCACGGACTGAAAAAGTTGCGGATCGGCGAATTTGCCGGGCTGGTGTTTGGCACGTTGTCGCCCGACGCGCCGCCGCTATCGGATTATATCGGCAATATGATCGGCGCGCGGATCGGCCGGGTCATGCGCGGCAAGCCGAAAATCCTCGGCACGACCTCGCAGATTCTGCACAACAACTGGAAGCTCTATATCGAGAACGTCAAGGACACTTATCACGCCAGCCTGCTGCATAGCTTTTTCACGACGTTTCAGATCACCCGCCTGACGACCGCGGGCGGTGTCGCGATCGGCGAGAGCGGCGGCAATCACGCGAGCTATACGCGCGGCGGCGAGGCCGGCAACAAGGCCGGTTCTGACAAGCTCTATTCCGACATTCACACGCTGCGCGAGGATTATCGTCTGCAAGACCCACGCTTTCTCGATGCGGTCGACGAGATCGGCGACGGCATCACACTGCAGATCCTCAGCGTCTTCCCCAATTTCGTCTTGCAGCAGATTCACAATTCGCTGGCGTTGCGGCTGGTGCTGCCGAAAGGCCCGCACGAGACCGAGCTGCAATGGACCTATATCGGCTTCGAGGAAGATGATGCCGCGATGACCGAGCGGCGGCTGCAACAAGCCAACCTGGTCGGGCCAGCCGGCTACGTCTCGATGGAAGACGGTGCGGTCGGCGGCTTTATCCAGCGCGCGATTGCCGGCGTCGAAGATGAGTGTTCGGTCATCGAGATGGGCGGCATCGAGCACGCCTCGCAGGAAACCCGTGCCACCGAGGCCTCGGTGCGCGGTTTCTGGCAGGCTTACCGCCAGACGATGGGGCTGTGAGGGCGCGGCTGTGAGGGCAGGGGACCTCGTGGCGGTCACGCGATGGCTCGAACTCCACGACCTCTACACGCGGTACGCGGCCTGTCTTGATACTGACACGCTCGAAGCCTGGCCGGATTTCTTTACCGAAGACTGCACCTACCGCATCACCTCAGCCGAGAACCACGAGGCCGGGATGCCGCTCGGGCTGATCTACGCAACTTCGAAAAACATGCTGCGCGACCGGGTCAGCGCCTTGCGCGAAGCCAATATCTACGAGCCGCAGCGCTATCGCCACATGATCTCCGGCTTGCAGATCACCGGCGACGATGCAATGGGCGTGGATGCGACCGCCAATCTGCTGGTTATCCGCACGATGCAGGATGGCGGCATGACGATCTTCGCCGCGGGGCGATACATCGACCGTATCGTGCAAGGCGACAGTGGCTGGAAATTTGCCCGTAAGCTGGTGGTCCTCGATAGCCGCCAGATCGATACGCTGCTCGCGATCCCGATTTAGCTCCGGAATAGGCACCCGCCGCTGTGCTGAGACCGGCGGTGCGATGCTTCCTCGCACCCTGGAGGGCAATGTCTGATGGCCACGACATCACCGCGCTTCCATTATCGTCTCGGTGCCAACCAGCCGGCTCATAGCCCGACCGCGCGGCGGATGGCGGAGATGGCGGAGGCGATCGGCCGAGAGACGGAGGGCGCCTTTCGGCTCGACGTTCACCCCGAGAGCCGGCTCGGCCCCGACCCACAGATGTTCGCCGATCTGCGCCGCGGCGCGCTCGAATTCTATGTTTCCGGGGCATTGCTTGGCGGCGTATCTCCGACCAGCGCTTTGCCGATGTTGCCCTTTGCCTTTCGCGACAGTGCCGCGGTGTTCCGGGCGCTTGACGGCGCGCTCGGCGATATCATCCGTGGCGAGTTGGCGGATAACGGCATCCATGCGTTTCGGCATTCGATGCAAAACGGCTTTCACCATATCACCAACAACACGCGGCCAATCGAGACGGCAGCGGACTTTGTCGGATTGAAAATCCGCTCCCCCGGCGGCGAGATCGCCGCCGATTTTTTCCGCGCGCTCGGGGCCGAGGCCGGCATGGTGCCGTTCAGCGGGATGTACGCGGCGCTCAAGGCTGGCGCTTTTGACGGGCAGAGCGATCCGCTCGGCGTCGTGCAATCACTGCGACTGCACGAAGTGCAGCGCTATCTGAGCCTGACGTCGCATTGGTGGAGCGGCTTTACCTTGCTCGCCAACGCCGCGTCATGGCGGGCCTTGCCACAGGAAATCCGCGACGTGGTCGATCGCAACGCCGATAAATACGCATTGCTGCAACGCGCCGACATCGAGGCCGTCAATGCCGCCGGAGCCGAGGCGCTGGCGCGGGTGGGGATGCAGGTCAACGCCGCCGATGCCCTCGGAATGCGGGCGAGGCTCGGTGAATTCTATGCACGGTGGCGCGGGCGGTTTGCACCCGCAGTCTGGGCGCTGGTTGACGGGGACGCGGCCGAAGGTAAGCGCAAAAACTAACCAAATTTTAGATTTTATCCCGCCATCCTGGCCTCGCCTTGTTCCGAGCCTTGCTCCATGAACGCAAAACTCTCAAAGGGTGGTTGCCGTTGAATACCAAGATACCGACATCGTTTCGACCGGCGATGATCGCGTCGACGACCGATGTTGCCTTGACACCATCACCGATTACGCCGTCTTGGATTTGCCATGGCAATCCGCAGGCGCGTAACAGCGTCCTCTCGCGCAGCGCCGACGGCATGGCAATGACATTCATCTGGGATTGTACAGCCGGCCAATTCGACTGGAACTACGATCTCGACGAGACGATTTATTTTATCGAAGGCTCGGCGATCATCAGCGACGGTCATTCGCCGCCGCAGCGCTTCGTGGCCGGCGATGTCCTGTTTCTACCGCGGGGCGCGGTGGCGCACTGGCATGTCGAGGAGTACGTCCGCAAGGTCGCCTTCTGCCGCCGTACTCAATCTACGGTCGTTCGGATGGGGGCGCAGGCGGTGCGCAAGCTCAAACGGCTGGCGACCCCAAAAGATCCGCTGCGCTCACCGGAGCGCGACGCCCTGATTTTCGCATTCGGCGCCCATTAACAACCGGCGGCGCTTACGGGAGCCGACGGCTGATCGGCGAGCCCTCATCGGCCGCGATAATCTCGATTTTAATCGGCGCGTATTGCCGAATGGTGTCGCAGGCTTGCTCGACGTCCGCATCCTGGGCGGTGCGCACGAATACCGCGGTTTCGCCATTGCGAATGAACGGCGCAAAAGTCTCGCGGACATTGCCGACGACCAGCGGATCGACGGCCAGGGCCTCGAGCGCGGGGCTGACCACAGCCGGCGTCGGAGCGATATCATGTAGCACGACGAGGGAAATCAGTTCGCTTGGTACGCCTTCGGTTCGCAACCGGTGGCAGGCGTCTTCGGCGATGCCTTTCGATTCGAATAATCCGACCACAAATTTCTGCTGCACGGGTGCATTCCTCCTTGTCCGATGCCGTCGATTTCCTCTGTTCAACAATGCGGAAGGGCAGCAGTTTCGCTGTTCTGGTAAAACATTGTCGGCGGTAAACGGTCTGTCGGCCGGTTCGCGCGTGGCGGCGCGTCGCTCGTCCGTCTTTCGCATGTCGCGAAGCAACGGTAAAAATTTGACCTTCGCGAGGTGCTGGCGCTGGGTTCATGCGACGCGCGGTCGATGGATTGATGAGGTTTCTGGTGGTGGCGGCGGCGATTGCCGCGGCCTGCATCGCAGCGCCGGCGGCGGCGATGGCCGGCGGTACGGGCGGGCCGACCCGTTTGTTGATCCCGCCGCCACCGCCACCGGCGCCGGCATCCTCCGACCTCGACCGAGTCGCTGCCGCGGTCGAGGAAGTCGAATCGAATCAGGGGCGCAATCCAGCAATGTGGCGTCCCGACCCATTTGGCCCGCAGGGACCGATGCAGGTAAGCCTGCGGGCGGCGCTTGATGTCGGAGGCGGAAATCGCTTCGATGCCGGCGAAAACCGGGTCATTGGCCGTCTCTATCTGAGCCTGATGTACCGCCGCTACGGCAACTGGCCGGATGCGCTTGCCGCCTATAACTGGGGGCCGGGCAACATGGATCTCTGGATCAAATCGGGACGTCCTGAGCAATTGCGGCCGGTGAACGTGCTGGCCTATCAGGATCGCGTGCTGCGCATGAGCAGCGGATCGTCGGGCGCGACGCCGCCGCTGGCCGCGATCCTGCGAGTTGCGGCGTCGGCGCCGCTGCTCGGCCCGATGCGCAATACGCGGCTGCGGCGCGATTTGGCGGCGCCGCTGCTGCTGGTGAGATCAAGGCTGATGAGCCGACCCGGGCGGATCCCGGTCGCTGACGCGGATTTCCGCCGCTGGCGAACCGCCGTCTCCGCCGCCTTCAAGCGCCTCTCGGCAGGTCGCCAGATCAGCGACAATTAAGGGATTTGCTGAGGCAAGCTCCGGGTCGGTTTATTCGGAGTTGCTCGTAGCAAACGCCGGCTTGTACGCCGACAATTCTTTTCGCAAAGGTTGGAGTATCTTGGTTCAGCCTGCGGCCCCGGCATGCCGGGGCCACAGGGATTTCACGGCGATACCGCTATCGCCATTGCGGGCGTCGCCAATTTCCGGCGACGCCAAATTGGCCAGTTACTCGGCGGCAGCCAAGTTCGGGGTGAACTCGAGCGGCAATCCTTTGTGACCGGTCAGTCTTTCGCCTTCGTCATACATCTCGAAAGCCCGTTTCTTCAATACCGGAAGCATTTCGGCAATCTTGTCCAGGTCCAAATCGGCGGCGATACCTGGATAACCGGCCCGCTCGATCATCGCTCCAAGTTTTCTGTTTTCGAATTGCTCAAAGGTCCACTCCAGCGGGTCGTCTATGACCGTCAGGTCCCAGTTGGTCCGGTGGTTCTTATTGCGCGGACCGTAATGGTAATGTGCGCTATCCCAGAAGCAGTCGAACGCCAGAAGTTCGGTCTCTTCGACGTACGCCCGTCCTTTCGATCCGCCCACGTCGGCAAGGACGTGGACCGCGAGACCGCCGTCACCGTTTTTCTGCCGCCGCATCTCAAGGCCGAAGCGGATATTGCCCGCTTCGAAGATTTCCGTACCACGGTTGTGTTTGACCGTATTCCGCTTGGAGATGAATGTCTCTCTGGCACAGGCTTCGATGTCGGGCAGGACATCGCGCACGGCGGCGAGGTCGGTCGCCACAGCAATTTCTTTGTAGCCGGCGCGTTCCAGCATCTTCGGGAGCTTTTGGCCCAGCGTTCGGACGGTCCAGCCAATCGGGTTGCCATCGGTAATCGGATCCATCCGGCAATGCACGCCCATGCCGCCACCGACGCGACCGGCGGTCGTTAGTTCGGGGTTCTCCGGACCATAGATATAGCTTCTCTCGATATCGAAGCAGTTGAAGCGCAATAGGGTGATCTGCTCGCCGTCGATATCGGCCGCTACATCGATGGAGACGCCCTGGTCCGAGTGGTCTTCGACATTGGCGTCCCATAACTGGTGCCGAACGACGAAGGTCAAGGGCTCGGCGGTAAATCTGTTTCCCTGGGATTGCGGCATGTTGAGCGCTCCTTTTGAATAAGTTTGCTCAAGTTTAGAGAGAGGCCGCGGCAGTCGCAAGAGCTAGTCACATGACGCTCGTACCCTCGCCGCTTTCGTCGCCGCCCCTTGTTTAACGGCGACGGCGCAATTGTCCGGCCAGCCGGCAACTCCCGCGCTGTCCGTGAGGCGGAGACGATAGGCGCAGGTGACCCTGATGAATCCGCGTGACCTCGACGGCAACGAGCTACGCGGGCTTTGTCGCATGGCAGCCGCCTGAATTTGCGGCTACGGAATTTTGACTGCTGAATTTTGCGTCGTCGCGGCCGCGAGGGGTCCCGCCTTAGCGCGTCTAAATTTCGAGTGCGGGTTACTGAAACTGTGTTTCGCGGGATGGCGAAAGCGGATTTCACCAGAAACAATGCGCTCTCGAGATTGTCACTTGCTCTGCAAAGAAATCAACAACTGACGCGCGTCGTTAAATTTCTGTACTGCTGCTTCTTGCTCTGCATGCAGCCGTTGCTGCGTCTCCTGAATATCGTGCTGGGTCTTTTCAAGTCCGTCCCGCGCTATCGCCAGCCGCTTGCTCTCGGTATCGTATTTCGTATACTTTTCCGCAAGCTCTTGGTATTGGCGTTGCGCTTCATCAGCGTGGGCCTGATACGCTAAGCTTTTCTGGTCGCACTCCGCTTTTAATGCGCGATATTCGCTTTCTGACACCTTTCTGCTGCACAGTTCAGTTGCGTTCTGTTGATCATTCGCGAGTTGTTGTTTCCGAGAGGTTAGCTGTTGACTGAGACTCTTAATGTGTTGGCCTGTTTGCTCGTTATCTGCTACTTCTTTTGTATATTTCTCGATCGCTGTTTGGGATTCGGTCCTTTTTTCGTTAATCTCCTTAAGCTGAGCATCCAGGCTTGCGATTTCCGTGTCGAGCGATGTTAATTGCTGTCGTACCGTGGCGATGTCCGCAGCGCCAACAAACGTCGTTAGATTCAACAACATTACCCCAAGGGTAACGATAAAAATCATCAAACTGCGCATCGTGTGTCTCGTTTTGAGATATGCCGAAGCCTTTCAGGCGAACGGTTTTCCGTGAGTTAATTACTGATATCGCAATTGAGAGTGACTCGCAAGTGGTGACCACGGCGGGATGTACGCGTCGGGATTGTCCGCGCGGTGGGAGCCGTTGCTCCGAGGCCGGCCTTTGTTCACTGTCTTGAGGGCCGGATAACCGGTCATCGCTCCGCTGTCAGTGGCGAAGCAGCAAACCCGCGTACTGCTATTTCAGCAAAGCCGCCGGATGATCGGTTGTCTGTGGCTTTGGCGTGCGGGCCCTGACGCGTTGCGGTCGCAGGCTGGTTCGGCGCGGTGTGGGGCGCTTGCCGAGCGCGTCCGCCAATGTGCAATTATCCAATACGCCAGCCGTCGCATCGCGAACCTGCTGCATCAGCCAGCGAATTGAGCAGCGTTGCGGAACCGGGCAGTCCGGACAGAGTTGAAAAGCGGTGACGCTGGCACAGGGAAGGGGTGCGAGGGGCCCGTCGATGATGCGGATGACCTCGCCGAACGTAATCTGATCGGTCGGACGCGCCAAGCGATAGCCGCCGCCGCGACCGCGTCGGCTGGATAGTATTCCGTGTTTGCGCAATTCGAGAAGCGTCGCCTCAAGGAACTTGCGGGAGATGTTCTCGGACTCTGCGATATCCGCGATCAGAACCGGTGCATCTTCGGTGTGCGCCGCCATGACGAGCAAGGCGCGGAGAGCGTATTTGGCCTTTTGAGACAGCATTACCGCCAGCTAATCAGATTTGCCTGATATGCCTCGCCGGTACGGCAAAGGCAATAGTCGATCGGGTGAATAGGAAAGATTCCCGCGCGATAAGGAACATCGCCGGAAGCGCAGTAGCGCTCGTTATCGAATGACAATTCACCGACAGCGCGCGCCGGAAGGCAGGTTGCCGACCCGGCCTGGCTTGCGAACCGCGCCACCGGTCCACACGACCTTGTTGACAAAACCGCTTCCAATATGAATCCTATAGAAGAAATAGGAAAAAGAGGGAAACAGCGAGTGTGACAGCGAGTGCCTTCTCGTGCGGGTTCAGCTCAGCAGGGAACGGAAAGGTCCGGAGATGCTCACCTCTTCAGTCGAGATCAAAAGATTCAGGCACACACCCCGGGCATCACGCAGTGACGGGAGTGCCGGCATCGAAAAGCAACGGGAACGCTCGCGCGACAGCGGCTCCCCGTCGTTGCCGGAAACGCTATCGATCGAAAATCCGGTGTCCGACGTTCAAAACGGGAAGCTGCCATATTCGGGTCTTTATTCCCGTTGGCTCACCGATTTGCAAGTGGTCGAGTGTGCCGCCGTACTCCCGATCGCGATGCCGCAATCCGAGTGGCTGCGTGATTATCGCGAGCTGTTGCTGGTAGCGCTGGATCGGAACGCCACGCCGACGCACGATGCTTGGTGCCGTGCAAGTGTCCGGCGTTTTCTGTATCGCCTGAGCACCAGGCACGACTACGACATCGTGGATTTCGCTCGTGACAATCCGATAGCGGGCATCCATTCGGCAGAGCACGGAAAGGTGACCAATGTGCTGCGGCTGTTCAAGTCGCTGCCGTCTGCTCGCTGTCTTGCCGAGGCGTTGGGAGTCCCGGTCGTTCTGTCACCCGCTCTGCCGTGACAAGAAATCCACCCGCCGGTCGCATGACCGTTACAGCGAAAGGGTAGGAGCCCCATGATCAAATTTCTTTATGCGGCCTCGGTGCTTGCCGTGGCCACGACGATGATCGGTCCGCGCGCCACGGCGCAGCAGACGCTGCTTAACGTGTCTTACGATCCGACGCGGGAATTTTATGCCGATTTCAATAAGGCGTTCGGCGAACATTGGAAGCAGAAGACCGGTCAGGACATTGCCGTGCGGGCATCGCATGGCGGCTCGGGTGCGCAAGCACGCGCTGTCATCGATGGGCTCGAAGCCGATATCGTGACACTGGCACTGGCCTATGACGTCGACGCGATTGCCGAAAAGGGAGGGCTGCTGGCGCGCGACTGGCAGAAGCGACTGCCGGATAACAGTGCGCCGTACACCTCGACGATTGTTTTTGTCGTGCGGGCCGGCAATCCGAAAAAGATTCGCGACTGGCGCGATCTGATAGCGCCCGGCGTCCGGGTAATCACGCCAAACCCCAAAACATCGGGCGGCGCGCGCTGGGCTTATCTGGCGGCCTGGGGATATGCGTTAAAGGCCGATGGTGGTGATGGCGCCAAAGCCCGCGACTTTGTCGAAAAGCTCTATCGCAATGTTCCGATACTCGATAGCGGCGCACGCGGCTCGACGATGACCTTTGCCCAGCGCCGGCAGGGCGATGTGCTGCTGGCCTGGGAAAACGAAGCACACCTGATCATGGAAGAGGCCGGACCCGGCAAGTTCGAGATCGTGCAGCCGTCGGTCAGTATCCTGGCTGAGCCGCCGGTCGCGGTCGTCGACAAGGTCGTCGATAAGCACGGCACGCGGGCGGCCGCGGAAGCCTATCTGGCGATGCTGTACACGCCCGAAGGGCAGGCGCTGGCAGCCAAGCATTTCTACCGGCCCCGCTCGGCCGAGGTGCTGGCGCGCAACGCCGCGCAATTCCCACAGCTATCGCTGTTCACCGTCGATGAGCTGTTCGGCGGCTGGCAGAAGGCACAGCACGAGCATTTTGCAGATGGTGCGATCTTCGACCAGATCTACAAACCGGGCGGCGGACGGTGACCGCGCTTGCGTTCACACTCAAGCGGAACTCGGTCATTCCCGGTTTCGGCGTCAGCCTCGGCGTGACGATCCTCTATCTTGGGGTCATCGTCTTGCTTCCGCTGACGGCACTTGCGGCGAAAGCCGCCGGGCTCGGCCCGATGGGCATTATTGCCAGTGTCAGCGAACCGCGCGTGCTCGCGGCGCTGCGCGTCAGCTTCGGCAGCGCGCTGATGGCGGCCGCGATCAACGCGATGCTCGGCCTGCTGATCGCGTGGGTGCTGGTGCGCTATTCGTTTCCGGGCCGGCGCGTCGTCGATGCACTGGTGGATCTGCCGTTTGCGTTACCGACCGCGGTAGCCGGCATCGCGTTGACGGCCCTCTACGCCGACACGGGATGGCTCGGGGCGCCGCTCTCTGCGCTCGGGATCGATGTCGCCTACACGCCGCTTGGCATTCTGGCGGCGCTGATCTTTGTCGGTTTGCCGTTTCCGGTACGCACGTTGCAGCCGCTGTTGCTCGAACTGGAAGGGGAGGCCGAAGAGGCGGCGCTGATTTTGGGGGCGAACAGTTGGCAGATCTGGTGGCGGGTAATCCTGCCGCCGTTGATCCCGGCGATGCTGACCGGGGCGGCGCTGGCCTTTGCCCGCGGCGTCGGAGAATACGGTTCGGTAATCTTCATCGCCGGCAACATGCCCGGGATTTCAGAGATCGTGCCGCTGCTGATCGTCTTTCGTCTGGAGCAATTCGATTATGCCGGGGCGGCCGCGATCGCTTCGGTCATGCTCATGGGCGCGTTCCTGATCCTGCTGGCGATCAATCTGACCGAATATTGGGTGAGGCGCCGGCATGGCACATGACGTGACGCGGGCGCAGTGCCAGATCGGCGAGGCGCCGGTCGTGCGCGCCGGGCTGATCGGGCTGGCGCTTGGCGTGGTCGCGGTCGTGCTGGTGCTGCCGCTGATCGTCGTGTTCAGCGAGGCGTTGGCCAAAGGCGTCGCAGCCTATGGCCGCGCCATAATACAGCCCGATGCGCTGGCCGCGATCCGGCTGACGCTGCTGGTGGCGGCGATCGCGGTCCCGCTCAACACGGTCTTCGGCATCTTCGCGGCCTGGTGTCTCGGCAAGTTCGATTTTCCCGGGCGCAGCCTGCTGAGCGCGCTGATCGACCTGCCGTTTTCGGTGTCGCCGGTGATCTCGGGAATGGTGTTCGTGCTGCTGTTCGGGCTGCAGGGATATTTCGGCCCGCTGCTGGCGGCGCATGACATTGCGATCGTGTTTGCGGTGCCGGGCATCGTTTTGGCAACCTTGTTTGTTACCTTTCCGTTCGTCGCGCGCCAATTGACGCCGCTGATGCGTCAGCAAGGGACCGACGAAGAGGAAGCCGCAATCATTCTTGGCGCGTCGTGGTGGCAGGTGCTTCGCCGCGTGACGCTGCCGAACATTCGCTGGGGGCTGCTATACGGCGTGCTGCTGTGCAATGCCCGGGCGATGGGTGAATTCGGTGCTGTCGCGGTGGTCTCCGGGCACATTCGCGGTGTCACCAACACGATGCCGCTGCATGTCGAGGTTCTTTACAACGAGTATCAGGCGGCCGCGGCGTTTGCGGTTGCCTCGGTGCTGGCATTGCTCGGTTTGGCAACTCTGGTCGCCAAGACGGTGTTGGAGCGGCTACAGGCTGTCCGTACGGAGGTCGTTTGATGCGTGTCGAGTTGGCTGGCATCACCAAGCATTTCGGCTCGACCCGGGCGCTCGATTGCGTCGATCTCACGGTCGGGAACGGCGAACTGGTTGCGCTGCTCGGGCCGTCCGGCTCGGGGAAGACATCGCTGCTGCGCATCATTGGCGGCCTCGAACAGCCGACCGGCGGCCGGGTGCTGTTCGACGGAGAGGATGCGACAGGTCTGACGCCGGCCGAGCGCGGGATCGGCTTTGTGTTCCAGCACTACGCGTTGTTCCGTCACATGAGCGTTTTCGATAATGTCGCGTTCGGATTGCGGGTACGGAAGCGCAGCGATCGGCCGGCCGGTGCTGCAATAAAACAGCGCGTCGGGGAGTTGCTCGATCTCGTCCAGCTGAGCGGGCTCGGCGGCCGGTTGCCGTCGCAGATTTCCGGTGGCCAGCGGCAGCGCGTGGCGCTGGCCCGGGCCCTCGCGGTTGCGCCGAAGCTGCTGCTGCTCGACGAGCCGTTCGGCGCGCTCGACGCGGCGGTCCGCCACGACCTGCGCGCCTGGCTCGGGGAACTGCACGCTCAGCTTGGTCTGACGACATTGTTCGTGACGCATGATCAGGCGGAAGCCTTCGAACTTGGGCATCGGGTTGCGATCCTGCGCGACGGACGCATCGAGCAGATCGGTGCGCCCGACGAAATCTACGAGGCACCGCGCAACCCGTTCGTGATGGAGTTTGTCGGTCGGGCCAATCGCCTCAGTTGCACCATACGCAACGGCCGCATCCGCGCGACAGCCGGCTGGGAACTGGCCGGCGGCCCGGATCCGATGCTGCCGGATGGCGCTGCCACGGCCTATGTACGGCCCGATGATGTCGTCATCCATCATGCGGCCGCACGCCTGGGCGCCGCCGCCCAGATCAGGCACCGCGCGGCACTCGGCAACCGGGTACGGTTGGTCATCGAACGCGACGGTGAGGTAATCGAAGCCGAAATCTCCCGGTACGAGGTGCCGGACGGCTTGCTTGCGGGAAGCAGCGCCCGTGTCAGCTTCCGCCGCTTTCACATTTTCACCGACCAGCACCTCCCGGCCCGCAGCGCGCGGCGTGCCGTGCGGCTGGAAGTCGTATAGGTGACGCGCCGTCGGCCGCGCTGCCGCGCGGATCAGCCGGTGTGAGGGCGGTCGGCGAACCAGTGGCCACGAAAGATCATCCTGGTGTTCAATCCGGTGGCGCGGCCGATCACCGCCAGCAGATCGCCCTGCAGGGTGAAATCGAGCTGGCCGTTGGCAAATGCCTCAGTGACCGCCGGCCCGTCACGACCATTCCATCTCGATGTCCCGCGCTCTGTTGACTCCGTTCGTTCTGTCTTTCACGGTTCGTAGCGTATTTTCAGCTTCGGACCACATCCCACCATGAGCCCGTCGGACGCCGCTTGGCGGCAAGTGATTTCCGCAACACACGAGTCCGGCCGCAAGGCTGCTCTCGCGATCACCGGAGGTGGCAGCGGGGCGATCGGTGAGTTGCTGCGCGTTCCCGGCGGCTCGCGGCTGCTGATCGAGGCGCAGGTGCCTTACGACGAACGAGCGCTGGCGGCGTTTCTCGGTTTTTCGCCGGTACAGGCGTGCAGTGTCGACACCGCAACGGCGATGGCGCACGGGGCGCGGATGCGCGCCGGCAACCTGATGCCTGCCGGCAGCGACCTGGTGGGTCTGGGAGCGACGGCGGCGCTGGTCAGCGATCGCCCGCGCAAAGGCGAGCATCGATTTCACGTCGCCGTCGCCAACGCTGGCGGCGTCATGCATTGCACCTGCGTGCTCGCCAAGGGGCGACGTGACCGCGCTGCCGAAGAAGACCTGGTTTCGCACGCAATCATCCTGTGGCTGGCCCGCGGCTGCGGGGTTGCCGCACCGTCGCCACGCAGCGTGCTCGATGCGGACGAACATTATGCGGAGGAGGTCGTTCAAGAAGCGGATGTCGCGGCCGAGGATGCGATCGATCGGCTTCTGGCGGGCGATGTCGATCGCGTTACCGTCCAGCCGGATGGCCGGATGATGCTGTCGGCGCCGCGGCCCCGTGTGCTGTTTCCCGGCTCTTTCAACCCGATGCACGATGGACACGTCTTGCTGGCGCGGGTTGCCGAGGAGCTTAAGCTGCAGCCCCTGGCCTATGAAATCTCCGTCACAAACGTGGACAAGCCGCCGCTGGCGGGTGAGGCGGTCAGACAGCGGCTCGCGCAATTCGCCGGGAAGGCGCCGGTGGAACTCACGAGGGCGCCCACCTTTGTCGAAAAGTCGCGCCTGTTTCCGGGGACGATTTTCGTGGTCGGCGCGGATACGGCCGAGCGGCTGTTTGGGCCGAAATATTACGGCGATGATGAGGCTCGAATGCACGATGCGCTCGACGAAATCGCCCGGTGCGGGTGCAGTTTTCTGGTGGCCGCGCGCATCGACGCGGCGGGACGCTTGCGCACCTTGAACGACATCCCCGTACCGCAGCGCCATGCTGCTCTCTTTACCGACATCCCGGAGCACCGCTTCCGCTTTGACACCTCCTCATCCGAGATTCGCGCGCGTGCCGTTGGCGGTTCATAGCGGGCCCCGCCGATCGTCCGCCTCTTGGCCGGACGGGACCTATCAGGAGTCGCATCGCGCGAAACGCTTTCGAAGACTCTCCCGATTGGCTTAAAACGTCTGCCAGCGCATCAGGCTGCGGCGATCGGCGCCGCGGCTGCAATTTTGGAGGAGACCGCCATGCCATTCTTTGAAAAGGGCGACGTTCGTATTCGCTACGAGGAGGCCGGCTCAGGCTTCCCGTTGCTGGTCACGCCCGGCGGCGGCCTCAACTCGCGCGTCAGCAACTGGCCAAACGCCGTGATCAACGCGATGGAAGAGTTCAAGAACGATTTTCGCTGCATCACGATGGACCAGCGCAACGCCAATGGCGGCGAGTCGACAGGGCCGGTGCCGGTCGATAATGCGTGGGACGCGTTCGCCGACGACCAGCTCGGGCTGATGGACCATCTCGGGATCCGCGAATTCTTTTACATGGGCTACTGCATCGGCGGCTGCTTCGCCGGAAAGCTGCTGCAGCGAGCGCCTGACCGCGTCGTTGCGGCGGTGTTCTGCCAAAGTGTCGGAGATCGGCCGGAAGACCCGGGTGTCATGTACCGGCACAGCACGGACAATTGGCTGGCCGACTTCCGCGCTCGCCGGCCCGAGGTGTCGCAGGACACGATCGATAAGTATTTCCACAGCCTGTGGCGCGTGCAGGCCGATTTCCTGTACAGCGTGCCGCGCGACTTCATCAAGAACTGCCGCAAGCCGATCCTCGTCCTGCCGGACGATACGGCGTCGCACCCGCTGCAGACCTCGATCGACGTGGCGTCCCTGGCGCCCAATTCCGAGATCACCGTTTTCCCGTGGAGGACGCCAGAGGATCTGAGGCAGCGCACGATTAACAAGGTGCGCACCTTCCTCAAATCGCACCTCCCGATGCGGGCTGCCGCGCAGTAATCCACGGTACAATCTGCGGTTTCCGTCGACTTCCGCGATAGCGGGCCGACGGAAGCCTTCCCATCGATTACCGTGATTTGCTTCGCACGGGAGCGCCGCCTGAATCGCGAAAGGTAGAAAACCATGCCGTTCTTTGAAAAAGGCCAAGTTCGTATCCATTACGAAGATGTCGGCTCTGGATTTCCGCTGCTGGTGATCCCCGGCGGCGGGCTCAACTCGACGGTCGCGGGGCTCGCGACGCACCCGTTCAACCCGTTTGACGAGTTCAAGAGCGAGTTTCGGGTTATCTCGGCTGATCTGCGCAACGCCAAGGGTGGCCAATCCTCCGGTCCGCTCGAGGCCGATCGGCCGTGGGATGCCTATACCGATGACCAACTCGCTCTCATGGATCATCTCGGAATCGACAGGTTCATGGTGCTCGGCTTCTGCATCGGTGGTCCGTTCATCTGGAACCTGCTGAAGCGGGTGGGCGACCGCGTCGTCGCCGCCGTACCGGCGCAGCCCAGCGGCTACCGTCCGGAGATGCCGGGGCTTTCCTATAACAACAACATGAAAGTCTGGGGCCCGGAATTGTGTGAGCGCCGACCCGATATCTCGATGGCGCAGGTCGATACGTTCTTGACCAACATGTACGGCGGCGCTCGCGCCGATTTTGTGTACACCGTGACGCGCGATTTCGTGCGCAGTTGTCAGACGCCGATCCTGGTCCTGCCGGATGACGTGCCGCCGCATCCGTATGTCGTCGCCATGGAAACCGTGCATCTCGCGCCCAACGCGCAGGTGAGCCTCTATCCGTGGAAGGACACGCCGGACAAGATTCCGCTGGCGGTGCGTCACATCCGCACCTTCCTCCGCGCTCATCGGCCTGTTGCCGCAGCACAATCCATGGCAGCCGCCGCCCAGTAGCGCCAGCACGTCAGTTGCAACTCAACGGGGGCGGGGACTGTCGCCCCCGTGCCCGACCCCCGCGAGTGCGAGATTCAGGCGAGTTTCTCGGGGAGTGGAAACCATCCGACGAACCGGTCGAACAGTGCGCTATCTCCGGCGAGTGTGAGTTCGCCGCTGGCTTCGGCGTCCAAAACCGGCCGGCCGCCATAAACGACTGAGGCAAGCGACATCGGGTTGGCCGACACGACCAGCCTGCATTTTTCGGGCTCGGCACGGCGGGTGTGAATTCCGTCGGGGCCGAAATCGACCACAAAAACGTCGTCTCCGAAACGGAAACCGATCGTCGCCGCTTCGCCGCCCGCCCGCGCGGCGGAGTACATCGTCCGAAATGACATCATGACCGACGCAGCCGACAGGGGCAGCGTCGGATCATGCAACGGCGAGCGCGTCGCCCAGCGCCCCAGTTCCTGCAATATGATTTCGGCTTCATAGCCCCAAGGGGTCAACTCGTAAATTTGAATGGAGGCCGGCGGCGGCAGTTTTCGCCGCTGGACGATGCCGACGCGCTCCAGGCCTTCGAGGCGCTGCGTGAGGATATTCGCGCTGATTCCAGGCAAGCCGGATCGCAACTCCGAGAAGCGCCGCCCCCCGAACATCAATTCACGAACGATCAGCAGCGACCAGCGTTCACCGACGAGTTCAAGGGCCAGCGCGGTCCCGCAGGCATCGTCATACCAGCGCTTTTCCGGGGTTTTTTCGAAGTTAGTTATTTTTTGTGACTTCATGGTTGCTTTTTATAACTGACGGCGATATGAAAGTCAAACCTCAGCGCCGCTGAGGATACCCACCCCAGAACGGAGCCGTCTCATGCCCAAGATGATTTTTGTGAACCTGCCCGTCGCCGATGTCGAAAAATCGGCTGCATTTTACAAAGCCGTTGGCTTCACCAAGGACGAACGCTTCTCCCGACCGGGAAGCGCCGCGGCGATGATGTGGTCCGACACGATCGCCTTTATGCTCTTGAGCCACGAACATTTCGCTGAATTCACGTCCAAAACGATCATCAACGCGCGCTCGTCGGTCGAGGCGCTGCTTTGCCTGTCGCGCGACAGCCGCGCAGAGGTCGACGCGATTGTCGCGGCTGCACAGGCGGCGGGCGGCAAGGCCGATCCCTGCCCGACGCAAGACTATGGCTTCATGTATGGCCGTAGCTTCGAGGATCTGGACGGCCATGTTTTCGAGCCGATGTGGATGGATCTCGACGCCGCGCTGGCCGCCATGGGCAGCCACCAAGCCGCCTGACACTGCCGCTTTACGAGGAAACGCCATGTCCAGCATTACCCCTTGTCTCTGGTTTGACGGCCGTGCTGAGGAGGCCGCCAATTTCTACGCGTCGGTATTCCCAGACAGTCATGTCGACGCCATCCGTCGCGCTCCGGGTGATTACCCGGCGGGCGCAGCGGGCAACGTGCTGCTGGTTGAGTTCACACTGATGGGCCAACCGTTCACGGGCCTCAACGGTGGGCCGCAGTTCAAGTTCAGTGAGGCAATTTCGTTCCAGATCCCCGTGGAGACTCAGGCCGAGGCCGACCGTTTTGCCGATGCGCTTTCGGCAGTGCCCGAGGCCGAGCAGTGCGGCTGGGTGAAAGACCGCTTTGGCGTGTCGTGGCAGATCGTTCCACGCCCGCTGATGAGGCTGATCAGCGGTGCCGATCCGGTCCGCGCGAAACGGGCTTTCGACGCAATGATGCAAATGAAGCGGATCGACATTGCCGCACTGGAGCGCATCGCTGACGGCGCCGCTCCATCCGCCTGAACCGAATGACTAGGAGAAATGACGTGGCTTATATCGATGGTTTTGTGGCCGCGGTGCCGCAAGAAAACAAGCGGGCCTACCTCGATCATGTGCGCGAGGCCTTGATCCTGTTCAAGGATCATGGCGCGACACGGATGGTCGAGAATTGGGGAGATGACGTGCCGATCGGCAAGGTGACCGATTTCCATCGCTCAGTACAGAAGCGAGACGGCGAAGCTGTTCTGTTCAGTTGGGTCGAGTGGCCGTCGAAGAACGCGCGCGATGCCGGCATGAAGGCTCTGGAAGGGGATGAGCGGACCAAGACGCTTGTTATGCCATTCGACGGCAAGCGCATGATTTTCGGCGGGTTTTCTGTCGTTGTCGAGGAAGGTTCGGCCGATGTGACCGGTTATGTCGACGGCATCACGGTGCCGGTGCCGCTGGCCAATCGCGCTGCCTATGTCGACATGGCGTCCGTGGGCGCGCGCCTATTCAGGGAATATGGCGCGCTGCGTGTGGTCAACGGTTGGGGTGATGATGTACCGGACGGCAAGATCACCGATTTCCGTCGTGCTGTGGCAGCTCGCGAGGCAGAGACCGTTGTCTTCAATTGGATCGAATGGCCTTCGAAGCAGGTCCGAGACGAAGCTTGGCTCAAATTGAGGACCGACCCGCGCATGCAGCCCGACAAGGACAAAATGCCCTTCGACGGTCAGCGTGCGATTTATGGAGGGTTCACCACGATTTTCGACGCATAGGCTGAAAGTGGATCGCTGACGGATCGGGGACAGCCTGCCCGTAAAGCGCTGTCCCGCAGTACCTTGGCTCGGAGATTGTCGGTCTAAAGCTCGCCGCGTGCCGACAGGTCGCGAATGCGGTCGGCCGTGCGCAGCGCAATCGCCTGGATGGTCAGCGATGGATTGACCCCGCCCACAGTCGGGAATACCGAGCCATCGCAAATCCATAAATTGCGGATGTCCCAGCTACGGCAGTCGGCGTTGACGACGCTGAAGCGAGGGTCGTCACCCATACGCGCCGTGCCGTTGAGGTGGCAGGTATCGTCGTTCTCGTCCCACAGGTCGCGGGCGCCGGCCGCATTAAGGCAATCGTGCATTGCCTGCATCGAGTGGTGGATCAGCTTTTTATCGTTGTCACCATAAGAGAAGGTGACCCGGGCTACCTTGAGGCCGAACTCGTCGGTTTCGTCAGCAAGGGTAACGCGGTTGTTTTCGTTGGGCAGCACCTCGCCGACAATTTTTAAGCCGACCGCGTGATTATATTTTTCCATCTCGTCGCGCAGTGCCTGGCCCCAAAGTTTTTTGGAGCCGGCGACGATCCCGGCCCAGCCCATCGGCAACGGCCCCTGCGCCATATAGCAATAGCCGCCTTGGAAGTCCTTGCCCTTGTCCTCGTAGTTCCAGTGCTCGCTGATGCTGAGTGAGGGCGGGCCTTTATACCAGCGTACCTCCTCGTTCATCGTGCCGTAGACCGCCTGGTTGGCCTGGGTCATCAGATAGCGACCGACAAGGCCGGACCCGTTCGCGAGCCCATCCGGATGGCGCAGATCGGCTGAATTCAGCAGCAGCCGCGGCGTCTCGATCGCGTAGCCGGCGACAACGACATTGCGCGCTTTCTGGAAACGCCATCGTCCTTCTCGACAATAATGTACGCCGGTCGCAAGGCCGGTTTTCGGATCGGTTTCGACGCGCCCCACCATTGCAAGGTCACGGATTTCGGCACCGGCCGCGACAGCCCGCGGGATCCACGTGATCAGCGCGCTCTGCTTGGCATTGGTCGCGCAACCCTGGACGCAGAAGCCGCGGTAGACGCAAGGCGGAGACTGGCCGCGCGGCGCCGAAACCGTCGCCAGCGGCGTTGCCGCCCAGCCGATCCCCAGCGCTTCGCAGCCCTTCGCCAGCACCAGCGCGGGGGCATTCAGTTCATGTGCGCGATAGGGATAGCGCGGCCGTTTCGGACCCCACGGATAATTGACCGGGCCGGCGATCTTCAGCGCCTGCTCGACCTGCGCGTAATAGCGCCACATCTCGCGCCAATCGAGCGGCCAATCGGCGCCATACCCGAGAAGGCTGCGCGACTTGAACCATTCGGGACGAAAGCGCAGCGACACCATCGCGAAATGTACGGTGCTGCCGCCGACAGAGCAGCCGCTATTGTTGGCGCCGAGCACCATCGGGTCAGTGCCGTCGCAGATACGTTCATCGGTCCAGTACAGCTTTTGCTGGTGCGCTTCGTCCGAGGCGAAATCCTCAAGCGGCCGCCACCACGGGCCGGCATCCAGACCGACCACCGAAAACCCCATCTCTGCCAGCCGGCAGGCCAGCGTGCCGCCGCCGGCGCCGGTACCGACGATGGCGAAATCCACCTCCTCGTCGTCACGGTATTCACGCATCGGCACCCAGCCGCCGACGTGGAACGGGTCTGGAGCGCGCCCGGCTTTGCCGCGCGGCGTCAGTTGCGGGTCATCCGATGCGTTCATTGTCCTTGCGCGCCTGTGCTTCCTGGCCGGGCCTGGCTTCCGCGGCTTCCCACGGGTCGCGACGATCGAAATGCATGCGCACATAGCCGCGCGGGCTGGCCGGGCCGCCGAAACCGATTTCACTCCAGGCGGTCGGGTGGGCGTAATACGCGCTTACAATGTCAAGCAGCAGACGCTTTGCGAAGAACAGCGCCGGCGACATGCCGTCCCAATCGCCGACGATGCTGCCATCCTGCACCGCCTGCAGCAGCGCATCCTGCTCGGCGTGATCGATCTCAGCGAAACCGACGCTGTGCCGACGCCGCGCCTCCGCGTCGATGCCTGCGAGGCCGCGTCGCCAAGCATCGCGCAATGGCGGCAAGCGATGGTCGCGATAACCATCGCGACGATCCGCATGGAGTTTATCATCGACCATTGCTGCGACCGGTACAGGAGGCCGATCCGATGGTTGCGGCACGATGCGGTCGGCAATCGCCTCCAGCACGCGAAACTCTTCGGTCGGCAGAAAGCGCGGCTCGCGCGGCATTGCCAGCCGCTCGTCGATGACCTGCCGGGTTTTTTCGTTCCATGACGGGGTGTTCCGCTTGGTAAGCACGTCATAGCCGGGGAAACGCGCGCTCATCGTTCGTCGTCCAGCAGCCGCAAAGCGGCAAGCCCGGCAAGCGCCAGCGCGGTAAAAGCGGGTGGCGCCGGCAATGGCGGTCCGTTCAATACGTTCTGCGACCAGTTACGCCAGCCGCCCATGTTGCGTTGGACGCCATAGGCGTGAAACCCCGCACCAAGGAAGCCTATCCCGATCAGCAGACGCATCGACCAGCGAGCCGGCTCCGCCAGTCGGGGACAAATCGTGGCGCCGGCCAGCAGCGCCGCGGCCACCGGCGGCGCAGTGACCGGGATCACCATCGCCGGGTTATGGTATGCGCCGCGGAAATGCATGAGTGCGGCTTCGCCCGATGTGCCCAACAGGCCCAATGCCACCAGCCGCGCGGTCAGTTTGCCGGGCATGAAGCCGTAGATCGCCTTCCTGCTATTTCCGCGCAGGCGTTCGGCGATTCCCCCGAACAAGCCGGCCAGGCTCAACGCGGCTGGCGCGCCGAGCGGCGCTGCGTAGAACAGATTGAGCCAACTCCAGCCGCCCGGTCGTTTCAAGATGTTGTAGAAATGAAATCCGGTCCCCGCGATGCCTGTGACAAGCGAGACCGCATTGCCCAGATCGCGGGTCGAATTGAACCGTGGGTTTTTGTCCAGAGCGCCATGCAGCCCGGTGCCGAGCGCCTCGGCGGCGACCGCGAGCGGCAATATCATCGTCGGGTTGTGGAAGCCTCCGCGATAGTGTTCGACGGCGCTGTCAGCCAATGCGGCAGCCGCCAGCAGCGCCGACCCGCGGTTGAGGCCACGCGCCGCTGCCGCTCGTTCAGGCGCGACGGCACCACCAGTCGGCGGAGGCGTGCGCAGCGCGCTCTCCAGCGCGGCCGCTGCCGCCGCGACGGTGAATGATGTGAGCGCCAGGCTGATCGAAGACGTAGGTTTCGCCAGCATATCAGCGCACCCGGAAAGTTTCGGCGTCGCTTCGCTTGAGGTCGAGGCCGAAACCGGGTCGCGACATGTCAGGCACGATATGGCCGTTGCGAGGCTGGGGTGCGCCATCGAACAACATGTGCTCGATGCGGACATGATCGTGAAACCATTCGAGATGGCGCAGACGGGGGGCGGCGCAGGCGGCATGGAGATGCAGCGCGGGAGCGCAGTGCCCTGACAAACCAATGTGATGCGCCTCGCACAGCGCGGCAACCTGCATAAAGCCGCTGACCCCGCCGCAGCGCGTGACATCTGCCTGCAACACGTCGACAACCGGGAGCAGGCGCTGGAAATCGTCGAGATTGTACCCGTATTCGCCGGCGGCGATGTCCATGCCTGGAGGTGCGCACGCTCGTACCTGCGCCAGGCCGTGAGCATCGTCGGAACTGACCGGCTCTTCGAACCAGCCGATCTCGTACTCGGCGATCCGTTGCGCCAGCGCCAGCGCCTGTCTCGCGGCAAACGCGCCGTTGGCGTCAACGAAGAGGCCGGCGCTACCGACCCCCCGGCGCGCCGTCGCGACTCTCTCCGGGTCGCGCGCCGGATCGCTGCCGATCTTCATCTTGACCCAGCGACAGCCGTCGCGCTCGACCCACCCAGCCAGCTGTTCGCGAAGCTGATTATCCGAATAGCAAGTGAAACCACCGCTGCCGTAGATCGGCACGCTGTCGCGGCAACGTCCCAGCAGCGTCACAACCGGAACATCGAGCAGCTTAGCCTTCAGATCCCACAGTGCCGCATCGACTGCGGAAATTGCCGTTGCGACGAGGCCGGAGCGCCCGAGATTACGGATGGCCCGCCACATCGCGACATTGGCACCGACGATGTCGAATGCCGGACGGCCGGTGACAATGTCAGCCAGCTTGTTTTCGATCAGCGCGACGATCGATGCATCGCTATAGCTGTAACCGAGACCGGTTTTGCCGCCGGCCTCGATCTCGACCACGACGAGCGTCGTGCGATCCCATTCAAGGGTGCCGTCGCTTTCCGGCGCATCCGTCGGGATCTCATAGGCCGCGGCCGAGACCCTTCCAAGCGGCGCTTCAGGGGGCATCTTACTTGTTCTTGCCAGGCAGCACCGAGGCCAGCACCTGACGGGCTGTGCCTAGGATGACGCCACTCTCGTCGGGATCACCCTTTATCAGTGTACTGGCAAAGGCTTTGGCCTGTTTTAACGAGATGTGCGGCGGAAGCGGCGGAACCTCTGGATCGGTCTTGAACTCGATGACGACCGGGCGATCGGCGGCCAGCGCCTCTTCCCAAGCCGGCCCGACCCGGTCGGGGTTGTCGACGAAAATTCCCTTGAGCCCGATCAGCTCGGCGAATTTGTGATACGGCACATTGGGGATGCGCTGCGAAGCGTTGAATTTGGGGTCCCCTTCCATGACCCGTTGTTCCCAGGTGACCTGGTTCAAATCCTCATTGTTAAAGACGCCGCAGATCCAGCAGGGAGTCTTCCACTGGCGCCAGTATTTGGCGACCGTGATCAGTTCGGCCATGTTGTTCATCTGCATCGCGCCATCGCCGACAAGCGCAATCACCGGTCGGTCCTGATGGGCGAATTTCGCGGCGATCGCATAGGGGACTCCGGCACCCATCGATGCGAGGCCGCCCGAAAGAGAGCACATCATGCCGCGCCTGATCTTGAGGTCTCGCGCGAACCAGTTGGCGCAGGAGCCGCTGTCGCTGGTGATGATGGCCCGTTCCGGCAGGCGGGGGGACAAATCCCATGTGACGCGCTGAGGGTTGATCGGGGTCGCCGGCTGCATCGCCCGGTCTTCAAGCGTCTTCCACCACGCTTTGTTCCAGCCCTCGATCTCCTTGCGCCACGCATGATCCGATCGGTCGTGCAACAGCGGCAGCAAGGCGCGCAGCGTCTCGGCCGCGTCCCCGACAAGGTTGACCTCCATCGGATAGCGGATGCTCAGCATCTCGGGCGCAATGTCGATCTGCACGCCGCGCGCCTGCCCTTCTTTCGGAAGGAATTCGGAATAGGGGAACCCCGAGCCGATCATCAAGAACGTGTCGCACTCGGTCATCAGCTTGTAGGACGGCTCGGTGCCAAGCAGGCCGATCGAACCGGTAACCCAGGGCAGATCGTCGGGCAGCGCGGCCTTGCCGAGGAGTGCCTTGGCGGCGCCGGCGCCAAGCTTGTCCGCTACGGCGATGACTTCATCTGTCGCCTTTAACGCGCCGGCACCGACCAGAATCGCGACTTTCTTGCCGGCGTTCAACGCATCGGCGGCGGCGCGCAGATCCACATCGTAAGGCACTACTTTGGGTGCTTTGTAACCAACTCCGGAATGCAGCGTGCCGTGCGCGCGTGCCGGCTCTTCGTATTCGATATCCTGCAGGTCGTTGGGAAAAATGAGCGCCGTCACCCGACGCTGCGCGGTGGCGATGCGCACTGCGCGATCGGTCAAGTGACGCACTTGCGCCGGCAGCAGTGCGGTTTGGACAAGCGCGCCGGCGACGTCTTTGAATAATGCCGGCAGGTCAACTTCCTGCTGATAATGGCCACCCAGTGCGCCACGCGCCTGCTGACCGGCGATCGCCAAAACCGGCATGTGGTCTAACCGTGCATCATAAAGCCCGGTAACGAGGTGCGCTGCGCCCGGCCCTGACGTTGCAATACAAACCCCCAGTTCACCGGTAAACTTCGCATGCGCCGAGGCCATGAACGCAGCCATCTCTTCATGGCGCACCTGGATGAACTCGATCTTGCCTTCAGCCCGCTGCAGTGCACCAAAAACGCCGTTGATGCCATCCCCTGGAAAACCGTAGATCCGGCGTACCCCCCACTGATGCAGGCGCTCAATAAAGAAATCGCCGACGGTTTTTGCCATGGGTGGGTCCTTAGGATGTAAGCCGGGAAGATGTAAGTCGGGTTTGTAAAGGTAGATCGGAGTATTAAAGACCGCTGGGCAAAACCGAGGGGGCAACCTTTGGCCTTGCTGTTTCGTTTAACGTTGCGTCTCAGGTACGGTTCCGGCTGGGAACGGTCTTATGCAGGTGATTCAAGAGTGAGCAAACCGATCGCGGATTACGCCCTGATCGGCGATCGCCGCAGTGCAGCCCTGATTGCGCGCGACGGTGCGATCGACTGGCTGTGCTGGCCGCATTTCGACAGTGACGCGTGCTTTGCCGCATTGCTCGGTGACGCCGGGAACGGAACATGGCGCATCGCTCCGCGCGAATTGCCGCAGCACACCACCCGGCGCTATCGCGGCGACACACTGATACTCGAAACGCGCCACAGGATGGTGGGCGGGACAGTGCTCGTGACCGACCTTATGCCGATCGGAACGCCGCATCGCACCATCGTCCGGCAGGTGACCGGAGAGGCCGGAAGGGTTGCGATGGTGCTGGATCTCGCGCTGCGTTTCGACTACGGCAGCATCCCGCCGTGGCTTTCGGCTGAACCGCGCATTGTGCGTGGTGTCGTCGGTCCCGATCTGGTCATTCTCCGCTCACCCGTCGATCTGGGCTGCAACGACGAGCGTATCGTAGCGGAATTTGTGGTCAGCGCCGGCGACTGCCTGAAGTTCTCTTTGCAGTACGGGCTGTCGCACGAGTCGGAACCGGAACCATTTGACCCCGAACCTGCGATTGCCGCGACGGAGGCATACTGGCGCGAGTGGATCGGAAAATTTCGCGTTCACACGGATTGGCCAGATGCGGTGAAGCGCTCGCTGATCACATTGCAGGCGCTGACCGATGCTGCGACCGGCGGGATCGTCGCAGCGCCGACCACCTCGCTGCCGGAAGTGCCGGGCGGCGACAAGAACTGGGATTACCGGTACAGCTGGCTGCGGGATTCGACGTTCACGCTGTCGGCGTTTCTCAATGCCGGCTACCACGAAGAGGCACGAGCCTGGCGCGACTGGCTGTTGCGCGCTGTCGCGGGCGTGCCGGGACGCCTGCGGACGATGTATCGCAGCGATGCATCCCGCAACATCGCGCCGCACGAGGTGTCGTGGCTGTCGGGGTGGGAAGCGGCGACGCCGGTGCACGTCGGCAACCCAGCGGCCGACCAGTTCCAGCTCGATATTTACGGCGAAGTGATCGACTCGCTGCATCTGTGCGAGCAGGCGGGGTTGCGCGACAGGCCCTGGGAGATCGCGATCGAAACGCGCCTCGTGGCGCATATCGAGAAAGTGTGGGAACGGCCGGATCAGGGCATCTGGGAATCGCGCGCTCAACCCCAGCACTTTACTTATTCCAAAGTCATGGCCTGGGTAGGGATCGACCGCTACCTGAAGCTGAAGGACATCGAGCCGTGCCGCCGCCGAGCTCTCCATGCTCTGCGTGATACAATGCACCGCAGGATTTGCCGCGAGGGTTTTAGCGTTGCGCGCGACAGCTTCGTCCAGACATTCGGATCGGAAAAGCTTGACGCCAGTCTGTTGCTGCTGCCGCTCGTCGGTTTCCTCCCGATCGACGATCCGCGGATCGCCGGCACGATCACCGCGATCGAGCAAGAATTGGTCGAAGACGGGTTGGTGCGCCGCTGGCGCCGCGACGCAGGCCCGGCGGAAGGCGCCTTTATTGCCTGCACCTGCTGGCTAGCTGACTGCCTCGCCATGCAGGGACGCCACACAGAGGCGCGGGCTTATTTGGAGCGTGTGATCAGCCTCGCCAACGATGTCGGTCTGCTCGCCGAGGAATGGGACACGCAAAGCGAACGCCTGATCGGCAATTTTCCGCAGGCACTCAGTCATCTCGCCCTGATCAATACCGCGCTCGGTCTCTGCGGGCCGGTACTGCAGCGCGGCGGTGGCTGAGGTCATTCCGTATACGGCCTTGCGGCGAAATATCCACGCGCCGACTCCGGAACCCACGACCCGCCATCGCGTTGCTCCACCATGAGTAGAGCGCATTCCGGAGACGGGGTTTGGCGCCGATCTTCGCACCAGGAGCTAACCTCGTTGCCAAGCTTGCGCTCCTCGTGGTGGGGGGATGCCTTGTTGTGGTTTTCCTGATCGGTTGGATCGTGCCATCGACGGAATGGGCGACACGAGTGGATTATCCGATTGGCCAGCCGGTGCCGTTCAGCCACCAGCATCACGTCGGCGAACTCGGCCTCGATTGCCGCTTCTGCCACACGACAGTCGAACGGAGTGCTACTGCCGGGATGCCGCCGACTCACACGTGCATGACGTGCCATTCGCAGCTGTGGACCAATGCAAAGGTACTGGCCCCTGTGCGCGCCAGCCTGGCAAGCGGCAAGCCGCTGCACTGGAATCGGGTCAACCAGCTGCCCGATTACGTCTACTTCAACCACTCGATCCATATCGCTAAAGGCGTCGGCTGCGTGACCTGCCACGGCCGGCTCGACCAGATGCCACTGACATCGAAGCAAGCGAGCCTGCGCATGGCGTGGTGCGTCGACTGCCATCGCGATCCGCGGCCGAACCTGCGTCCGCGCGAGGCGGTATTCGATATGGCATGGCGACGCTCGAAAGACACGCCATCCGGCAAGGCCCTGTTCGCTCGATATCATATCCGCAGTGCTGCCGAACTCACCGACTGCTCGGTCTGCCACCGATGACCGGAATGGGCCCTGCGGTCACCTGGTGGCGCAGCCTTGCGGAACAGGCGGGCGATCCCGCCTATCTCGCGCAACTGACAAGCGAATTCCCGGCCGCGAGCGCATCGGGGGTGCCCGTCGATCGACGGAGGATGCTGCAACTGATGGCGGCATCGGCGGCGCTGACCGGGCTGTCGGGGTGCGGCCCCTCGCAAGCGCCCGAGGATATCGTCCCGCGTGTCGAGCCATTATCCGGCGAAATCGCCGGCGCCGCGCGCTATGTGGCAACCGCGGTCGTGCAGGAAGGCTACGCGACCGGCGCCATTCTGCAGCATCGCATGGGGCGGCCGGTCAAGCTCGAAGGCAACCCCGACCATCCGGCCAGCCTTGGCGCTGCCGACGCGACGATGCAGGCGGCGATACTCGATCTTTACGACCCCGAACGCTCCGCTGCCGTGTTGAGCGCAGGCCGGGTGACCGACTGGAACAAGCTCGCTCTGGCGTTGGCGAGCCAGCGCCAGCAATGGCTAAAGGATGGCGGTGCGGGGCTGCGTATCTTGAGCGGGCGGGTCACCTCGCCGACCCTTTTGGCGCAGATGACGGCTCTTTTGAAGCAATATCCGGCGGCGCGCTGGCACAGTTGGGAGCCGTCGTCGCGCGACAACGTCACCGCCGGTGCGATGCTCGCCTTCGGCACGCCGGTCGATACGCTACCGCAGTTCGACAAGGCCGATATTGTCCTGGCGATCGAGAGCGATGCGGTCTCCAGCGCACCCGGCCATCTCGCCTTCGCCCGCGCCTTTGGGGTGCGCCGCCGCGCTGCGGAAACCGGCACCGGGGCGATGAGCCGTGTCTATGCGATCGAGGCGACGCCGACGTTGATCGGCGCCGTCGCCGATCACCGCTTTGTCCTGCGCCCCACAGAGATCGATCTGGCGCTGCGGTCCATCGCGGCGGCAACCGGCGCCGGACCGGCGGCGTGGCGCGGCGGTGAGCAGCCGGCTTGGGTCGGTGCCGTGGCGCGCGACCTCGTCGAGCATCGTGGCGCAGCGCTGGTTCACGCCGGTCCGGAACAAACACCGGCAAACCATGCGCTGGTGCACGCGATCAACGCGGCGCTGGGCGCACCAGGAAAGACGCTTCGTTACATAGCGCCGGTGGCCGTCGACGCGGGAGCTGGGATTGCCGACCTCGTTGCCGATATGTCGGCCGGCAAGGTCGAGACGCTGATCGTTCTTGAGGGCAATCCAGTTTATGACGCGCCGGCCGATCTCGGCTTCGCCGACGCGCTGGCGCGGGTGGCGTTATCGGTCCAGTTCGCGACGCATGCCGACGAAACAGCGCGACGCGTGACGTTTCACGTTCCGGCGTTGCATTTGTTCGAAACCTGGAGCGACGCCCGTGCGTTTGACGGCACCGCCAGCATCCTGCAGCCGCAAATCCGGCCGCTGGTGCCGGGGCACTCGGCGTCGGAGATGCTGGCGCTGCTTCTCGGAACACCCGATGTGACGGCGCTGAGCCTGGTTCAGGATTATTGGCGCGCCAGGGCCGCCGGCAATTTCGATACGGAATGGGCCGGCTGGCTGCGCAAAGGCATCGTTACGAATACCGACGCGGACGACGCGGACGTGGCGGTGCGCACGGATTTCGCCAGCGCTCTGCCGAAACCGCAAATGCCGGGATCGGGCCTCACCGTGCTGCTGCGCGCCGACCCGTTTCTGCGCTCGGGTGCGCAGGCGAATAACGGCTGGCTGCAGGAATTGCCACGGCCGCTGACCCGGCTTACCTGGGACAACGCCGCGTTGATCGCGCCCGCGACCGCCCAGCGTCTCGCGATTGCGGATGATGATGTCGTCGAGATTGCGGCCGGGAAGGGTGTCGTGCGCCTGCCGGCAATGCTGCTGCCGGGGCAGGCTGAAAATTGCCTCACGCTTTCGCTTGGCTACGGCCGCACGGCAATCGGCGGGGTCGGCGCCGATATCGGCAGCGACGTCAATCCGTTGCGGATGTCCGCTGCGCTGTGGCAGGCCGACGATGCGACGCTGCGCGCCACCGGCGATCGACTGGTGCTCGCGACGACCCAGCATCACCAGGACATGGCCGGCCGCGATATCGTGCGAACAGGCAGCCTCGATGAATTTCTCAGCGAGCACCAGCCGTCTCCAGCGGCGGCGCACGAGCGGCCATCGCTCTATCCGCAATACGCCGATACCGGCAATGCCTGGGGCATGGCGATCAGCCTCAATTCGTGCATCGGCTGCGGCGCCTGTACCGCCGCCTGCCAAGCCGAAAACAATATCCCGGTGGTTGGTCGCGAAGAGGTGATGCGCGGCCGCTGGATGCACTGGATCCGCGTCGATCGCTATTGGGGCGGCGACGCCGCGGCGCCGGGAATTCTGTTCCAGCCGGTGCCCTGTATGCATTGCGAGGATGCGCCGTGCGAAGTGGTCTGCCCGGTCGGCGCCACCAACCACGATTCCGACGGGCTCAATGTGATGGTCTATAACCGCTGCGTCGGCACGCGGTTCTGTTCGAACAACTGTCCCTACAAGGTCCGGCGCTTCAATTTCTTTGGTTATTCCGGGCGAGACAAGCGGCCGTCGATCTCGTGGAACCCGGACGTGACGGTGCGCGGCCGCGGCGTCATGGAGAAATGCACCTACTGCATCCAGCGCATCCGCGAGGCGAAAATCGCCAGCGACCGCGACGACCGGTCGATCGCTGACGGCGAGATCAAGACCGCCTGCCAGCAGGCCTGCCCGACCGAGGCGATTGTCTTTGGCGACCTCAATGATCCGAAAAGCGCGGTACGCCGGCGCAAGGCGACGCCGCTCGACTATTCGCTTCTCGAAGAACTGAACACGCGACCCCGCACGACCTATGCGGCGCGGCTGACCAACCGCAACCCCGCGATCGTCGAGGGCTGAGTGGCGTCGATCGACCAGGCGCCGATCATGCAGCCGGGCCAGGATCTGGCGGCGATCGACCGGACGGTCGGCGACGCCGTGCTGCACCCCGGTCAGCCGCTGTGGTGGTGGGCCGGGTTTACGGTCGCCGTCGCTTTGACCTTGGGCTTTGTCCTTGCGGTCGAATATCTGTTCGTCGCGGGGATCGGTATCTGGGGCATCGACATTCCGGTCGCCTGGGGCTTCGCGATTGCGAATTACGTCTGGTGGATCGGTATCGCCAGCGGCGGCACGATCATTTCGGCCCTGTTCTATCTGACGCAGTCGCAGTGGCGCTCGGCAGTCAATCGAATTGCCGAAAGCATGACGTTGTTTGCGGCGGCGGCGGCCGGAATCATGCCGATCCTCCATCTTGGCCGGCCGGGCTTTTTCTACTGGCTGTTTCCGATCCCCAACACGATGGGACTGTGGCCGCAGTTCAAAAGCCCGCTGCTGTGGGACTTTTTTGCAATCCTGGCTTATGTGATTTCGTCGATCCTGTTCTGGTTTCTGGGGCTGCTCCCTGATCTTGCGATGGTGCGCGACCGTGCGACGACACGGCGCACGCAACTCTTTTACGGCATTCTGGCGATGGGGTGGACCGGGTCGCACACGCAGTGGCGGTTGCACAAGACGGCCTACGGCCTCTTGGCGGCGCTGATGGCGCCGCTGGTTGTGTCGGTGCATTCGATCGTCGGTCTCGATTTCTCCGGCGGTTTGTTGCCCGGCTGGCATTCGACGCAGTTTTCGCCGTTTTTTGTCTTCGGAGCCGTGCTCTCGGGCTTTGCGATGGTGCTGCTGATCGTGGTGCCATTGCGCCGGCTGTACCGGCTCGAAGCCTTTATCACCGAGCGCCACATCGATCTGCTGATTACGTTCCTGCTGTTGTGCAGCCTGCTGCTCGCCTATTCGTACCTGATCGATGCGCTGCTGCCGTTTTATGGCTCCGATCATTTCGAGCGTGCGACCGCATTGCACCGGTTTACCGGCGCCTGGGCGTGGTCGTTCTGGGGCGCGGTGACCCTCAATGTCCTGGTGCCGCAAATGCTGTGGCTGCGGTCGTTGCGAGGCAACGCGTGGCTGGTGTGTCTCATTGCGTTCGGCGTCGTCGTCGGGATGTGGCTCGAGCGCATCATGCTCGTGACCTCGTCGCTGTACGAGGACTTCCTGCCGTCGGCCTGGGGACATTTCGCCGGTACATTCTGGGACTGGTTGACCCTGTTCGGGTCAGCCGGGATGGCGGCGGCCGGATTCTTCCTGTTCTTGCGCTACCTGCCGATCGTGGCGATCTTCGAGCTGAAGGAAATCCTGCCTCCCTCCACCCACCGCAGTGGGCGCGGTGCATGAGCGGGATTGCTCTCGAATTTCCGGACGAGACGCCGCTGGTGCAGGCGGCGCAGCGGTTGCGCGAACGCGGCGTGCGCGCGATCGAAGCCTATACCCCCTATCCGGTCGAGGCGCTCGACGCGCTGTTGCCCCTGCCGCGCAACCTGCTGCCGGCGCTGGTATTCGCCACCGGGATGCTGGGTCTCGCCGGCGGGTTCCTGTTGCAGTGGTACGGTGCGGCCATTTCGTATCCGATGAATATCGGAGGCCGTCCGCCGGCGAGTTGGCCGGCTTTCATCCCAATTGCCTTCGAGATTGCCGTGCTGTGCGCGGTAACAATGGGCTTTGTCGGTTTTTTCGCACTGGCCGGATTACCCAAACCGTATCAGCCGATCCACGCGCTGCCCGGTTTCGAGCGCGCGACGCAAGACCGCTTTTTTCTCGTCGTCGATGTCGCCGATCCGCATTTCGATTCCGCCGACATCGACCGGCTCAGCAAGGAAATCACGTCGTGCCGCGTCGTCGCCTGGCCGTCGTGACCGCGGCCGTTTCGATCGTAGCCGGGCTCGCGCTCGCGGGCTGCGATGACGACATGTCGAGCCAGAACAAGAACAAGACCTGGCACGCGGCCGAGCCGCCGCCCAATGGGCTGCAATGGCCGCTGACCCCGCCCCGCGGCATGGTGAGCCGCGACGCACCTGAGCCGCCGCCCGCACTGTCGCTGGCGCTGCTGCGGCGCGGCCAGCAGCGCTTCGACATCGACTGTGCGCCATGTCATGCGGCGACCGGCGATGGGCGCGGCATGATCGTCGAGCGCGGCTTTCCGCAACCGCCCGCCCTCGACGAGCCGCGCATCGTTGCGGCGCCGACAAAGCATTATGTCGATGTCATCACCGACGGCTACGGCATCATGTATTCATTTGCCGAGCGCGTCGGGTTGCACGACCGCTGGGCGATCGCCGCCTATATCCGTGCCTTGCAGCGGGCGCGCTCGGCGACCGTCGCCGATATCCCGGCCGACCAGGCGAAGGCGCTGCAATGAGGCGCCGGTTTTCGCCTGTCGAGATCTGCCTCGGCGCGGCGGTGGTGGCTTGCGCGATCGTTGCCCTGATTGCCGTGCGCCATGTGGGCGTTGCGGCCCAGGCGTGGCTCGCGGCCTATCTGTTCTGGGTCGGGCCGCCGGTCGGCGCCCTGTATCTGGTGCTGGTGCATGGACTGACCGGCGGGGCCTGGGGGCTAACCTTGCGTCCGGGCCTCGCTGCGATGCTGCGTGCCATGCCGCTCCTGGCGCTGTTTCTGGTGCCGGTGCTACTTGGCGCACGGCACATCTACCCGTGGGCCGCGAGCGGCGGCCGGGACTGGCTCTATCTGCCGTTCTTCGCGGCGCGCGCGGTGGTTTATGTCGTGCTGTGGAACGTGATTGCCGTCGGCGCAATGCGGCGCGTGCGTCCCGACGGCTGGCTGCCGCCCGGCTTTGCGTGGCCGGCACTGATTCTGTTGTTTGCGAGCACGACGCTGGCGGCCTTCGACTGGCTGATGACCCTGGAACCCGGCTGGACATCGACGATTTTCGGGCTGCTGGTCTCCTCCGCCTGGGTGCTGAGCGCGCTTTCTGGGGCACTTGTCATCGCGGCGTGGCCGCGGGTGCTCGGCATGACCGAGCCGCTCGACGCACCCGCCCGCATCCTGCTCGCGCTGGTTTTGCTGTGGGCGTATCTGTCGGTGATTCAGCTTGTCGTCGTCTGGGAATCCGACCTCAGCCACGAAATCCCCTGGTATCTGCGTCGCAGCGCGGGCGGTTGGGAATGGGTCGCCCTCACTGTCGCGGCATTCCAGTTCGTTGTGCCGTTTCTGGTCCTTATGTGGCGGAAGCTGCGGCAGTCGCGCAAGGCGGTGCTGGCGGCAGCCAGTTCGGTGCTCGTCGCACACCTCGCCGAGACGTGGTGGCTGGCCGTGCCCGATTTCGGACGTGCATTCGGCTGGGCCGATGCGCTGGCCTTTATCGGGATGGGCGCCGCGTTCCTGTTCGTCGCCGGACGCGACCTCGACCCTTTGGCAGCAAGGCCGGGTCATGCCGGCGATTGAACCGCCGAGCAATCCCGGCGTCGCGATTGAACGCAGCGACGTGTCGCCCCGGCTTGTCGCCATGCTTGCAGGCGGTATCGCGGTGTTCTGCCTTGTGTCGGCGCTGGCGATCATGGCGATCTACCCGCATGCCTTGTCGGGGCCGAGCGACGCACCACGGCTGATCACCACCGCGCCGCGCCTCCAGGTGAACCCGGCCGCCGATCTGGCTGCGCACCGCACCAAGGAACGCGCCGCACTGACGAGCTACGGTTGGGTCGACCGGCAACGCGGAACCGTGCGCATTCCGATCGAGCAGGCGATGGAAGCAGTCGCCGCGGCAGGCATCAAGGACTGGCCGGGAGATGCCAAATGAGGCGCTTGCCTGCCGCGATCCTGCTGGCAATGGGGCTTGCCGGGCCGGCGGTGGCGGCGCCATCGAGTATCCCTTCCGACGCTTTCGCAACCTTCGCTTTTGCGCAGCACCCCGGCGCATTGCTGCCGCTCGACGTGACGCTGCGCGACGGCGCAGGCAACCCGGTGCGGCTCGGCAGCCTGTTCGACGGCCAACCGGTGATCCTCGACTTTGAATATGACCGCTGCACGACCCTGTGCGGCGTGATGCTCGATCAACTGACCGGCGCTCTGCGGTCCCTGCCGCTTCGGGCCGGCAGCAATTACCGGCTCGTTGCCATCGATATCGACCCGACGGCCACGCCGCCCGACGCCGCTGCCTTTGCCGCGGCGCACGGCATTGCTGGCCGCGGCATGACCGTACTGACCGGTGATGCCGCTTCGGTCGGCCGGATCGCCGATACCGTCGGTTTTCCCTATCGCCGCGACGACGCCACCGGTCAATACGCACACCCGGCTGGCTTTGTCGTCGCGACGCCGCGCGGTACGATCTCGCGCTATCTCCTCGGGTTTGACTGGCGGCCGCTCGATTTGCGGCTGGCGCTAAGCGAAGCCGCCGCCGCCCGGATCGCCGCCCCCGCCGAGGCCGTGCTCCTCTTCTGCTATTGCTATGACCCGCAGACCGGCCGCTACGATCTGGCGATAGGCCGGCTGCTTGAAATTGTCGGCGCCGCAACCTTGTTGTCGTTGGGGATCCTTATCCGGGCATCGGTACGGCGGGCGGCATGAGCGGCGGCGTCCCGTTCCTGCCGGAGAGCGCCAGTACGATCGCTGGCGAGTTCAACATCCTGTTTGCCGGGCTTCTGGCAATCACCGGTGCGGTACTGGGCCTGGTGTTTCTGCTGCTGTTCCGTTTCTGCGCCCATTATCGGCGCGGCAATGACGCGGCAGATCGCGGACACTGGGGCCGGAAGTCGTGGCGCTGGGAGGTCGGCTGGACCACCGCGTCATTCGTTGTGTTCCTCGGGCTTTATGCCTGGGGCGCCGACCTCTACTTGCGGGAGCACCGCTGGCCGTCCAATGCCACCGATATTTACGTCGTCGGCAAGCAGTGGATGTGGAAAGTGGAGCACCCCGATGGACAGCGCGAGATCAATGCGCTGCATGTCGCGCTCAACCGCCCGGTGCGGCTGGTGATGACCTCGCAGGATGTCATTCACAGCTTTTTTGTGCCGGCGTTTCGGCTGAAGCAGGACGTGGTGCCGGGTCGTTATGTGTCGTTGTGGTTCGACCCGACCCGGATCGGCGATTATCATCTTTACTGCGCCCAGTTCTGCGGCACAGACCACGCCGCGATGGGCGGCATGGTCAGCGTGCTGAGCGACGCCGACTACCAGAAATGGCTCGCCGCCAATGCGACCGGCGGCACGCTCGCGGCGCAAGGCGGCGTGCTTTATCGAAAGCTTGGCTGCGCCGGCTGCCATGAAACCGGCGCCACGGTGCATGCACCGAAGCTCGCGGGCCTCTACGGCAGCGCGGTGACGTTGCGCAACGGCAGCACCGCCCTTGCCGATGAGGGGTTTATCCGCTCGGCGATCCTCCAGCCGGCGCAGAACGTGCCGACCGGGTATGCTCCGATCATGCCGTCCTTCGTCGGCCAGCTTAATGAAGAGCAGGTGATGTCTTTGGTCGCCTACATCAAATCGTTGGGCGCAAAACCGGCGGCAGGGAGTCCATCCCGATGACCGTGACGACGATCGGCGAGTTGCCGCGGCAGGGCGAGGGCGACAGCTACCTCACCGACGGCACGACGCTCGGCTCATGGCTGCTGACCCACGATCACAAACGCATCGCCATCCTCTATTGCCTGTCGATTACGGTGTTCTTTTTTATCGGCGGCGCCGGGGCAGCGCTGATCCGGCTCAACCTGATGACGCCGCAGGGCACCCTGTTCGACGCCGAGACCTACAACCGCCTTTTCACGCTGCACGGCGTGGTCATGGTATGGCTGTTTCTGGTGCCGTCGATCCCGACGACCTTTGGCAACTTCCTGATCCCGCTGATGCTTGGTGCCAAGGATTTGGCATTTCCCCGGCTTAACCTGTTGAGCTGGTATCTCTTCGCGACATCCGGGCTGATCGTGCTGGGCGGGCTGATCGGCGGCAGCGTCGATACCGGCTGGACATTTTATGAACCGCTATCGAGCGGCTATGCCAGCGGCGCCTTGGTCGTCGTGCTGTTCGGTATCTTCGTAAACGGCTTCTCGTCGATTTTAACCGGCCTCAATTTCGTCGTCAGCATTCATCGACTGCGTGCGCCGGGGCTTACCTGGTATCGGCTGCCGATCTTCTGCTGGTCGACCTATGCGACCTCGGTAATCTTGATGCTAGCGACGCCGGTGCTGGCGGTGACGTTGCTGCTCGTGATCGCCGAGCATTTGTGGGGTGTCGGGGTCTTCGACCCGACCCATGGCGGCGACCCGGTGCTGTTCCAGCACATGTTCTGGTTCTACTCGCACCCGGCCGTCTACATTATGATTCTCCCGGGGATGGGCGTTATTTCCGAAATCATCCCGGCCTTCGCCCGCAAGACGATCTTCGGCTATCATTTCATAGCCTGGTCATCGATCGCGATTGCCGTGGTCGGCTTCTTCGTGTGGGGCCACCACATGTTCGTCGCCGGCGAAAGCATCTATTCGGCGCTGGTGTTCTCGTTTCTCAGCTTCATCGTCGCCGTGCCGTCGGCAATCAAGGTCTTCAACTGGCTGGCGACGCTGCACAAGGGATCGATTTCGTTCGAGGCGCCGATGCTCTATGCACTCGGCTTTATCCTGTTGTTTACGATCGGCGGGCTGACCGGCCTGCTATTGGCGACGCTGGCGTTTGATGTCGATGTGCACGACACCTACTTCGTCATCGCGCATTTCCACTACATCATGGTTGGCGGAATGGTCAGCGCCTATTTCGCGGCGCTGCATTTCTGGTGGCCGAAGGTGACTGGCCGGCTTTATCCCGAAAGCTGGGCGCGCTTTGCCGCGATACTGATCTTCTTCGGGTTCAACCTGACGTTTTTTCCGCAATTCATCCTCGGCTATCTCGGAATGCCGCGGCGCTACCATGCCTATCCGCCGGAGTTCCAGGTATGGAACGTGCTGAGTTCGGCCGGCGCGTCGATCCTGGCCGCCGCCTACCTGCTGCCGCTGTTCTACCTTACCTGGTCGCTGTTGCGCGGCGAGCGGGCGCCGGGCAATCCCTGGGGCGCGACCGGGCTCGAATGGCAGACGGCGTCGCCGCCACCGACCGATAATTTCGCGCGCACGCCGGTCATCACCCGACCGCCTTACGACTACCCCGAGCCGGCGGCCTAACGATGTCCGTGCCGGTGCTGGAAAAACAATTCGTCGATCTCGCGCATCAGAGCGAGACGGCGGAACTGGGCATCTGGGGGTTCATCGCGACCGAAGTGCTGTTTCTCGGCGGCCTCTTCGCCGCCTACAGCGTCTATCGCTACCTGCATCCAGCCGGTGTCGCGGCAGCGGCGGCGCATACCAAAATCGTCATCGGCAGCGTCAACACCGCCATCCTGCTGACATCGAGTTTTATCATGTCGTGGGCGTCGCTCGCCGCGAGCGGCGGGGAAAGCCGCCTTGCCGGCCGGCTGATGTGGATCGCCGCGGCGCTGGGGCTGACGTTCATCGGCCTCAAGGGCATCGAGTATGCGCAGGAGATCGGCGAAAATTTGTGGCCCGGCGCGGGCTTTTCACTCGATACGGCCGAGCCGAAAGTTGGAGAAGTGTTCTACTTCCTCTACTGGGTGATGACTGGCATCCACGCGGCGCATTTGCTGGTAGGGGTGGCGGCACTGGCGATCATCGGCCGCCGCGCCAATAGCGGGGCGTATTCACGCGCTTATCACAGCCCGGTGCGCGTCGTCAGCCTTTACTGGCACTTTGTCGATGTCGTGTGGATCTTTCTGTTCGTGCTGATCTACCTGCCGGGACGGAGTCTTTAGCGATGCCGCGCCCGCCGCGCCATATCGTGTTCGCATGGCTTGGGCTGCTGGCGCTTCTGGCCGGCAATATCGGGCTGGCTTTCGCCGGGCTCGGCAGCGCGGCGCCGCTTGTGCACATCGCGGCGTCCGTGGCAATGGCGGCAATCGTGCTCGTTGTATTCATGGAGTTGGAGCGCGGCGTCTCGCTGCTCTGGGTCTTCGCCGGTGCCGGGTTTTTCTGGCTGGCAGTGCTGTTTGTGTTGACCGGGATCGATTACTGGACGCGCTACAGCTTCGCGCCTAGCTGAGTCGGCGACCGACCAGCGCCGCCGCCAGACCAATACCCACACCCAGCAGCCCCAGCGCTACGGCGCCACGATGCCGCGACGCCACGGCCTGGTACGAGACCGTACGGGCGCGGTCGTCAAAGCGCCCGTGCGCGCCGTAATCGCCGTCGGCAGTCTTGAACAGGTTGGCCGGAGCATCGGCCGGAACCAGCTCATTGGTAAGCTGCCCCGTATAGCCGGCCTTTGCCAGATAACGGTCGAGCAGACCCGGCGCCAGCTTGTTGGCGATGATTGCTTTCACGGTCGGCAATCCGACCCAGACCTCGCGCCGGCGCGGATGCAGTGCGGCGTCGACAATCGCGCGCGCCGGGACCTCGGGCTGAAAGATGGGCGGCACCGGCTGCGCACGTTTTCCGGTTTTGTTAAGTGCCCAGTCGAATTGCGGCGTGTTGACTGCCGGCAGGTGCACCATGACCAGCCGTATCGAACTGCCGTCATGCAGCAATTCGGTGCGCAGCGAGTCGGTAAAGCCGCGCACGGCGTATTTCGCACCACAATAGACCGATTGCAGCGGAATCGCGCGATAGGCAAGCGCCGAGCCGATATTGACGATCGTGCCTTTATCGCGTTTGCGCATACGCGACAGCGCCGCCATCGTCCCATGCACCTGGCCGAGATAAGTCACCTCGGTGCCGCGTTGGTATTCCGCGGGCGTTATGCGATCGAACGGCGCGAAGATCGTCGCCATTGCATTGTTGACCCAAATATCGATCGCCCCCAGACGCGCTTCTATCGTTTCCGCCGCGTCTTCGACTGCGCCGGCATCGGCGACATCCGCTACGATTGGCAGCGCTTTGACGCCGCTCTCGCGCAACTCCCGCGCAGCGGTTTCGAGGCGTGCCTCGTTTCGCGCCAACAGCGCGACATCACAGCCGCGACGCGCGAACTGCCGTGCCGTCGCACGGCCAATGCCGGCGCTCGCTCCGGTAATAACCACGATCACCAGCATCCTCCCGGCAGCAACCCTCGTCTATCGCGGGCAGCGTAATAATGAAATGGCAGTGCCAAGGTTGTCAGTATTAGGAGATAATTCAGCAAAAAGTGTCCAGAATATAAGAAACTGCATATTTTGCTGTCTTCTTCGGGACGTGCGGAAATACGCACAAATATTTCTTTAAGGCGGCATCGAAGGCTTCGTCCACCGCCGCTGCTGGCATATCAAAAAAAGCAGTCATAACGATTTCTTTTGCTTTTTCGTCAGTGGCTTCTCGGCTTGATTGTATTGCAGATAGACGATGACTAACCAGCATCATATGCCAACCTCGTTGCGCGCTCTGCGTCGACAACGGCAGCGTGTCTTGATCGTTCCTTTAACCGGAGCCTCCGGTCCCGGAACTCTATATCGGGGAACGCAAGGAGACCCGCCCTGTTAAAACCAAGAGGATAGGGAGCAGCGATGCAGCGGGAATTGCTCGACCACGGGGCGCAGCGCAGCTTTGTAGTGGTCTCCGACAACGGTGACGAGGTGGTCAAAGGGGACGAGTTGACCAAAGGGTTGCTGCAACCCGCCGATGATCGCGCAGTGGTGGCGAATTTAGCCGCCTGGGAGCGACGGCGCGGATACCTGACGTTCAAAATCACCGACCCGCTCTGCCGACATGCCGCCGTTTGACCTGCCCGTTTGGTCTATTGGCGCGTTCGTCTATTGGCGCGCGTCGGAGCGCGCTATTCCGTCATTTCGCTTGCCGCCGCATCTGAAGCCGAAATCTGATCAGCTTGTCACAGAGCGGCGGCAGGATCGGCGTGCGCGTCAGTTCGCGCAACCTCCGTAGAGTGGCCACGTTTACGGTTGAGAGAAGGGCTTGCACGGGTAAGCTCATTCCAGGACCAGGAGGTCACACCATGCGCAAGGCTATCCTTGCCGCCACGCTGTTGCTGGCGAGCGCCGGCAGCGCGGCTTTCGGCCAGAGCAGCAACGATGTCGCCCCGTCGAAGACCGTCACGCCGAGCGGGCCAACCGCGCCAACCATCTCGTCAACGTCGCCGGAAACACAGAACCCTGCGGTCAACCCCAATGCGGCGGGAACGCAGATGGGATGGCATGGCTATGCCGCAACGCCGGGGGGACCGACAAATCGAGCCTCGACCAATCCGGACGGTAAGGAATCCGGGACGACCAGTAAGCGGTGAGTAATTACGTCGACGGCAGCAAATGGGAGAGGTGAGCAGGCGGGAAGGGGCTGTTAAGCTGAAGCAAAGGAAAGGTGCGGCCCGCTGTCACAGGCGCCACCTCGCGCTGGCAACCAAAACAGCTGTCCGACGTTGGCCCGATGAACTCTCTCGTATGGCGGTGAAGGAGCGGCAAGACCGCTGACCGCTTCCTGCGGAAACGCTCACATATCGGAAAGCCATGAAAGTCGCCCAAGTCGCACCGTTGATGGAGGCTGTCCCGCCGAAGCTTTATGGCGGTACGGAGCGGATCGTTGCCTACCTGACCAGCCAGCTGGTGGAATTAGGCCATGACGTTACGCTGTTCGCCAGCGGTGACAGCGTCACCGAGGCAAAGCTTGAATCGGTCTGGCCTTGTGCACTGCGCCTCAACAGCGGAATGCGCGACTATCTTGCCCCGCATATCGTGATGTTGGAGCAGGTCGCCCGGCGCGCTGACGAGTTCGACATTATCCATCTGCACCTCGACTACCTCGGTTACCCGATCTTGCGGCGGACGGCGACGCCGTTTTTGGCGACGCTCCACGGTCGATTGGATTTACCGGAGTTGGCAACCCTCTACGCGACGTTCGACGACGTACCGGTGGTTTCGATCTCGAACTCGCAGCGCGAACCGTTGCCGCACGCGGGCTATATCGCGACCGTACTGCACGGTATCCCGGCAAGACTGCTGCTGCCCGGCTTCGGTGGAGGCGGATATCTCGCGTTTCTCGGCCGGATTTCACCGGAAAAAGCGCCGGATGCCGCGATTCGCATCGCTGCTGCGGCCGGAATGCCGCTCAAGATCGCGGCGAAGGTGGACAATGTCGACCGACAGTATTTTTCTGAGCGTATCGAGCCGATGCTCGGTGCCGCCCACGTCGAGTTCATCGGAGAGATCGGTGAGGATGAGAAGGCCGAGTTTCTTGGTAACGCCGCAGGGTTGCTTTTTCCAATCGCGTGGCGAGAGCCATTCGGGCTGGCCATGATCGAGGCCATGGCGTGTGGTACGCCGGTGATCGCGTTTCGGAATGGTTCGGTTCCGGAAGTCGTTGACGATGGCGTGACCGGCTTTATCGTCGATGACGAAGCGGCCGCAGCGGCCGCGGCGCGGCGACTGCGTGGGCTCGACCGAGCACGCGTCCGACGTGTCTTTGAAGAACGTTTTACCGCCCGCCGCATGGCCGAGGATTACGTCACCGTCTATCGCCGGTTGATTGCGCGCGATCAGCCGTTGCAGCAAGCCGTCTGAGGATAATGGCGGCGTCAGGCAGTTCACCCGGCGAGATCGGTGATATCTCGTCTTTCTCAATTCCGGTTACCGCCAGCACCGTGGGGAATGGCCGACACGTGCTGAAGAATGCCAACAGCTTCGCCGTGCTCGACGGGCTCGGCGAGATCCAGGCGTCCGGGGCAGCGGCCGAGGGGTTGTTTTTCGAGGACACACGCCACCTCTCGCGGCTGGCGATGGCGATTAACGGCGCTCGGCCACTGCTGCTGTCTTCGACGGTCACCGAAGGCAACACGATGCTTTTGGTCGATCTCGCCAACCCGGAGACGGTCGGCTCCGATCCCTCCGGCCTTGCCCCGGCGTCAATCCATGTTCTCAACGAGATCACGCTCGGCAGCGACGCGCTCTTCGCTACCTTCAACCTCCATAATTATGGCCGTGAACCTGCGGAACTGGAGCTGACGCTCGAACTCGACGCCGATTTTGTCGATTTGTTCGAGGTGCGTGGCGCGCATCGGCCTCGGCGCGGGGTTATGACCCCGGTGCAAATGGAGGCGGCGGGCCCGGTTTTTACCTATCGCGGACTTGACGATGTAACGCGGCGCACCGTCCTCGCGCTGGAGCCAAAACCGCGACTGACCGGAGGGTGCGCGTGTTGGCAGCTTAGCCTCGCACCGGGCGCAAGTTGGAGTGCACGGTTGGCGGTCCATTGCGAGCGCAATGGCCGGCCCGCGCGACGAACCTCCCGGGGCGAGAGCAGAGCAGAGGAAGCCGCCTGGAGCGCTGAGCGTCGGGCGCGGGTTACCGGCATCGCCACCAGCAACGCCACATTCGACGACTGGTTGCGTTGCTCGCGCGGCGATCTCGACATGCTGGCGACGCGCACCCAGGATGGCCTCTATCCGTATGCCGGGGTGCCGTGGTTCTCGACCGCTTTCGGGCGTGATGGGTTGATCACTGCACTCGAGAGCTTGTGGATCGATCCCGACCTTGCTGCCGGCACCCTGCATTTTCTCGCTGCCAACCAGGCCACCGAGCACGATCCCAAGGCGGACGCAGATCCTGGAAAGATCCTGCATGAGACCCGGCTTGGCGAAATGGCTGCGCTCGGCGAAGTGCCGTTTGGGCGGTATTACGGGACGGTTGACGCCACCCCGCTTTTTGTCGTGCTAGCCGCGGCCTATTACGAGCGGACGGGTGATGCCGGTCTGATCTCCGATCTTTGGCCGCACATTGAAGCCGCGCTCGCCTGGATGGGGACCTACGGCGATGCCGACGGCGACGGTTTTATCGAATACAGCCGCAAAGCGTCGGGCGGGCTCGACAACCAAGGCTGGAAGGACAGCAGTGACGCGATCTTTCATGCCGATGGGTCACTGGCGACCGCACCGATTGCCCTTGTCGAGGTGCAGGCCTACGCCTACGCGGCTTATATCGGCGCCGCGTCACTTGCATCGGCACTGGATAAGGCGGGCCGCGCCGGCGAGCTGACAGCGAAAGCGGAAAAGCTGAAAGACCGGTTCGATATAGCGTTCTGGCTCGACGAGCCAAGCACTTATGCATTGGCGCTCGATGGCGCCAAACGCCCGCTGCGTGTCGTATCGTCCAATGCAGGGCATACGCTGTTCGCCGGAATTGCGCGGCCGGATCGTGCGTCACGGGTCGCCGATGTGCTGCTGTCGCGGGAATCGTTCTCCGGCTGGGGCGTGCGCACGATCGCGGCGGGGCAAGCCCGCTACAATCCCATGTCGTACCATAACGGCTCGGTGTGGCCGCACGACAACGCATTGATTGCCCTTGGTTTTGCCCGCTATGGGTTGAAGGCTCCGGCATTGCGCATTCTGGACGGTCTGTTCGGGGCGGCGCAGAGCTTTGCGTTGAAGCGCCTGCCCGAACTGTTCTGCGGGTTTCCCCGGCGCGGCAATGCCGGTCCGACCGCGTATCCGCTCGCCTGTGCGCCGCAGGCTTGGTCGGCAGCCTCCGTCTTCGCGCTGCTCGCCGCGGTTTTGGGCATCTCCTTTGTGCCGCAGCAGCAGCAAATTCGCTTTTTTCGTCCGGTGCTGCCGGCATGGTTGTCGGAGGTGCGCCTCACCAACCTGCGGCTGCGCGAAGCCTCGATCGACCTCGTATTGCGGCGTGACGGCAACGCCGTCGCAACTGACGTGACGCGCCGCGAAGGGTCGATCGAGATCGTCGTCGCCTACTGAATGGCGGCGCTCGGCTGCCGGTCGCATCCCAGAGGTCGTACCGGAGTTCTTAATTGTCAGAGCTTGTAGCGCCAGGGCTCGTATCGCGAGGATTGATGCCATGTCTATCCCTGTCTATGCGGCGCGCGGTCCAATTCCCTTTCTTTTTCACTATGCCCAGAGACGGCCGGGCGGCCATGTGGTCGTGCTGGCGGCGATATTGGCCGCCGTCGGTTGTGCGATCGGCTCGCAATACGCCGTAAAAAATCTGGTCGACGTGCTCGGCTGGCAGTTTCCCCCAGCCTGGAAGCTGTGGATGGCTGTCGGCGTCCTCCTCGTGCTGGTCGCCGGCGACAATCTGCTGTGGCGGCTCGCCGGCTGGATTGCCGCCCGTGCCTTCGTCGAGCTGAGCGGCGATCTGCGGCTCGATTTGTTCGAGCATCTGTCCGGTCACGCGCCGAGCTATTTTGCCGATCGCTTCCCTGGAGCGCTCGGGGGACGCATCAGCACGGCGGCAAGTGCGGCGCTGACAATCGAGAATTCACTTGCCTGGACGACCATCCCACCAGCCGCGGCCGTCGTCAGCAGCATCGCGGTGCTCGGCCTCGTAAACTGGCATTTGATGGCGACGCTGGCGGTTGTTTCCGTCGTCTTGGGTCTGGCTGTACGGCATTTTGCGGCGCGCGGCCGCCACTTGCACGATCGCTACGCGTCGCGCGCCGCCGGTGTCTCCGGCGATTTGATAGACATTATCGGCAATATCGGCTTGGTACGGGCCTTTGGCGCGGCCGGTCGCGAACGGCAGCGGCTGATGGGAATCATCGGCAACGAGATGGCGGCGCAATCCGCGAGCCTCAGATCGCTGGAACGGCTGCGTCTGTTCCATGCCGTTTCGGTGTTTATCGTCACCGCCGGCGTTCTGAGCTGGTCGGTCGTGTTGTGGCGCGCCCACCGCATCACCACCGGTGACGTCGTCCTGGCGACGACGTTGGGATTTACCGTGCTTCACGCCTCGCGCGATTTCGCAATGGCGATGGTCGACCTGTTGCAGCAATTTGCGAAACTGGGCGAAGCCATCCGGGAACTTGGCGTGCCGCATGAAATGCCCGACGCGCCAAACGCGCGGCCGCTGATCAGCCTCGGCGGCTCAATCTCGTTTCTCGATGTCTGCTTCAGCTATCCGGATTCCGACAGGGTATTGCGTGATTTTACCTTACACATCCCGGCGGGGCAGCGGGTGGGTCTCGTCGGGCGGTCCGGCGCCGGCAAGTCGACGGTCCTGGCATTGTTGCAGCGCCTCTACGATCCCGAACGCGGTTGCTTGCTGATTGACGAGCAGGATATCGCGGAGGTTACGCAGGAGAGCCTGCATCGCTCGATCGCGGTCGTCCACCAGGACATCTCGCTATTTCATCGCCCGCTGATCGAGAACCTGCGCTATGGCATGCCCGAGGCATCCGATGCCGATGTCGAGCGCGCCGCCGCCGCGGCTCACTGCACGGAATTTATTGCGCGGCTGCCGCGGGGGTTCGACACGATCGTCGGCGAGCGCGGTGCCAAGCTTTCGGGGGGCCAGCGACAGCGCGTCGCAATCGCCCGGGCGTTCATCTATGACGCACCCATCATCCTGCTCGACGAGGCGACCTCGGCGCTCGATACCGTGTCCGAACGTCTTGTGCAGGATGCATTGGTTCGCCTCGTCCAGGGACGCACCGTGATCGCGATCGCGCACCGGCTGTCTTCGCTCAGCAATTATGACCGCATCGTCGTGCTGGAGCGCGGACGGATCGTCGAGGACGGTGCCCCGCGAGACCTGTTGCGGCGGCCCAACGGCGCTTTCAGTCAGCTCTATGAGAGCCAGCGCAGTCACTAGCCGGCGCGCGGCGGTAGCCTGCAGCCGCTGCGCGCTCGGTGCATTGGTCCTGGTACTTCCAGGCGTCGCGACATTTGCCGAACGGTGTCATGCGGCGGTGGTCGTCGTAGCGGAGAGCCAGCCGGGAGCGCCGCCCGCGCCGGCACCCGCGGCAGCGCCGCCATCCGCGGCAGCGCCGCCCGCGCCGTCACTCACGGCGCCGACTGAAGACCAGCCCAAGACCGGCGCGAAAATGCCCGAGAATGTCAAACCGTTGCCGTCGAGCGAGGCTGCCGCGGTTCTCGGCAAGAAGGTCAGGGGCGCGAACGGCGAAGAGCTGGGACCGATCGTCGACGTGCTGGTCGATTCAGACGGCCATCCGCTGGCTGCCGTGATCGATTTCGGCGGGTTTCTTGGCGTCGGCAGCCGCAAGGTGGCGGTCGATTGGAAAGCGTTGGATTTCACGTCGCTTGGGCGCGCGGACACAGTCGGACTTGGCCTTAACCGGGCACAAATCGCGGCCGCTCCGGAGTATAAGCCCGGCCCGCCCGGTGCGAACGTGGTCACAACGCCGAGCAGCCCGCTGCCGCCGGTCGATGCACATAAATGACCCGCCGATGTCGGCGGTCGCGGGAAACAGCAAGCCCAAAGCCGACGAGGGCGTGTCGGTGGGCCGTGGCCTCGACGGCCTCAACCTCTTCGTCGCCAATATACAGACCGGTTTCGGACCGTTCATTTCGGTCTATCTGACGACCCAAGGTTGGACGCAGACCGCTATCGGTACCGCGCTGAGCCTCGGGACGATCGCAGCGATGGCCAGCCAGATCCCGGCCGGGGTGCTGGTGGATGCAATCCGCAACAAGGCGGTGGTGGCGTTTGCCAGCATTCTCGCGTTCAGTGCCAGCGCCTTGCTCCTCGCGATCCGCCCGACCGCGCTGTGGGTCTATGCGGCGGAGGTGTTGCACGGGTTTTCGAGCTGCACGCTGGGCCCGGCGATTGCTGCAATGAGCCTCATCTTCGCTGGGCCGGCGATGCTCGGTTCCCGGCTTGGGCGCAATGCCCGCTTTGCCTCGATAGGCAACGGGATCGGTGCCGCGTTGATGGGCGCGTGCGGGTATTATGTTTCGGAGCGGGCGGTGTTTTTTCTGACGGCGGCTGTGACGCTGCCGGCTGTCCTGTCGCTGCTGCCATTGACCCGGCTGCGCGAGCAAGCACCGCCACCGAGCCCCGGGAAGCATCCGGCACGAGCGCCGATTTCCGGCTTGCTGACGAACCGTGCGCTGGTGATCTTTGCTCTGTGCGCGATGCTGTTCACGCTTGGCAATTCCGCCATGCTGCCGCTTGCGGCCAATACCCTCACCAAGGAGGCGGGGAATTTCGCCAGTCTGCTGATTGCGGGATGCATCATCGTGCCGCAACTGGTGGTGGCGGCGATTTCGCCGGCGATGGGTGGGCTCGCTGAGCAACGCGGTCGCCGACTGGTGTTGCTGATCGGCTTTTGCACATTGCCTGTCAGAGGCATCCTGTTTGCCACGCTCGGTCACCCGGCCGCGCTGGTTCTGATCCAGGCGCTCGACGGGGTCGCCGCCGCCTGCGTCGGGATTCTGGTGCCGCTGATCGCGAGCGACATCGCGGGCCGGTCGGGCCGGTACAATCTGTCGATGGGGCTTATCGGTCTTGCCATCGGCATCGGCGCAACGATCAGCACGACTTTTGCCGGGTGGATTGCCGACGCGTTCAGCACTCGGGCCGCCTATGTCAGTCTTGCGCTCGTCGGGCTTCTAGCCGTCCTTCTCGCGTTTGGCGCGATGCCGGAGACGCGGCCAGCCCCCTTGGACCTCCAGCTGGATTGACGCTGTCATTGCCCTGCGCTGTGCTCTGATCCATATCCAGGTTGGAGCCGCTGCGATGGATGTCGTTTTCGCTGTTCCCACGCCATCGGAAACACAGCTACGCGCCGCGATCGGCGCGGCGCATCGGCGGCGCGAGCCCGAGGCGGTCGCGGCCGTTCTTGCGGCGGCCGAGATTCCCGCTGCCGCGGGCGAACGTATCGCGCAAACGGCGGGTCGTCTGGTGGCGGCCGTACGCGGGAAGAGCGACAAAGGCGGCATCGACGCCTTTCTCCATGAATATACCCTGTCATCGCGTGAGGGCGTCGCGCTGATGTGCCTCGCCGAGGCCCTGTTACGAATACCTGATGCTGGCACGATCGACCGGCTGATCCGCGACCGGCTCGCTTCGGCGGATTGGGAAAGCCATCTCGGTCATTCCGGCTCGGTGTTCGTCAACGCGTCGACCTGGGCGCTGATGTTGACCGGGCGCCTCCTCGATGACGATGACGGGCACGACCTTGCCAGCGCGTTGCACCGCTTTGCCGCACGGTCGGCCGAACCTGTCGTGCGCCAGGCGATCCTGGCGGCGATGCGCATTCTCGGACACCAATTCGTAATGGGCCGCACGATTGAGGAAGCCCTTGCCCGCGCGGGCTCCTCCGAACGACAGGGTTACCGGCATTCCTACGATATGCTCGGTGAAGCGGCGCGCACGGCCACCGATGCGGCACGCTACCGTGCGGCCTATCTCCATGCCATCGACAAGATTGGCGCGGCCGCCAAAGGGCGTCCGGTTACGGAGGCGCCGGGGATTTCGGTCAAGTTGTCGGCGCTGCATCCCCGCTATGAGCCGGCACAGCACGACCGAGTCAGGCAGGAATTGCTGCCGCGTCTCATCGCCCTCTGCCGCGCGGCAAAGACCGCGAATGTCGGTCTGACAATCGATGCCGAGGAGGCGGATCGGCTCGAATTGTCGCTCGACCTGTTCGAGGCCGTGGCTCGGGACCCGAGCCTGTCGGGGTGGGACGGGCTCGGTCTTGCCGTGCAGGCCTATCAGAAGCGTGCCCTGGCGGTGATCGATTGGCTTGCCGATCTGGCCGGGCGGTCCGGACGCCGCCTGATGGTGCGGCTCGTGAAGGGTGCCTACTGGGACAGCGAGATCAAGCGCGCGCAGGAACGCGGCCTCGATACCTACCCGGTCTATACGAGAAAGGTCGCGACCGACGTCTCCTATCTCGCCTGTGCCAAACGGCTGCTGGCGGCCGGCGCGGCGTCGATCTACCCGCAATTCGCCACGCACAACGCGCACACGCTGGCGGCAATCCTCGAACTGGCTGGCGATCGGCGGGATTGGGAGTTCCAGCGGCTGCATGGCATGGGCGAGGTGCTTTACGACGAGATCGTCGAACCGATGACCTTGCCTTGTCGGGTCTACGCCCCGGTCGGCAGTCACGAGGATCTCCTTGCCTACCTCGTCAGGCGATTGCTGGAAAACGGCGCCAACACCTCGTTCGTCAACCGCATTGTCGACGAGCGGCAGCCGATCGAGGCGATCATCGCCGATCCAATCGCGCGACTCGCGGAACTGGACGAGAAGCCGCACCCGCGCATTCCGTTACCCCGCGACCTGTTGCGGCCGTCGCGGCTGAAGGCGTCAGGCCTCGATCTTGCCGACCGGCATATTCTGGCGGGGTTGCGCGACGGCCTGGCTGCCGCGTTCCAGCGCCCCGCTGCTGCAGGTCCGATTGTCGCCGGGCTCGAGTCGAGCGATGCGCCGGCGCCGGTTTTCGATCCCGCTGATCGACGGTGCCAAATCGGCGTGGTGAGTGTCGCCGGTGCCGATTTGATCGAGAAGGCGCTTTCCGTCGGCGCGCGGGCGGCGCGGGATTGGGATCGTACCGCGGCCGACACCCGGGCTGCGATGCTGGAACAGGCTGCGGAGGTCTACGAGCGAGACCGGCATGAGCTGATGGCGCTGATTATCCGCGAAGGGGGCCGGACGATACCGGCGGCGCTCTCGGAAGTCCGCGAGGCCGTCGATTATCTGCGGTATTACGCGGCTCGCGCCCGGGCGGATTTTGCCGTGCCCGAGCCGTTGCCCGGCCCAACCGGCGAGCGCAACGAAATCGCGCTTCACGGGCGCGGCGTTTTCGTCTGCATCTCGCCGTGGAATTTTCCTCTGGCAATCTTTACCGGCCAGGTCGCCGCTGCGTTAGCCGCCGGCAACGCCGTCATCGCCAAACCGGCCGAGCAGACTCCGCTGGTTGCTGCCGCAGCGATCCGCCGCCTGCTGGCAGCAGGCATCCCGGCCGACATCGTCCATCTGCTGCCGGGTACCGGCGAGGCAGTCGGAGCGGCTCTCGTCGGCGATCGCCGGATCGCCGGGGTCGCCTTCACCGGCTCGACCGAGACCGCGCGCAACATCAACCAGGCGCTTGCGGCGCGCTCCGGGCCGATTATCCCATTGATCGCCGAGACCGGCGGGCAGAATGCGATGATCGTGGACTCGTCGGCCCTGCCGGAGCAGGTCGTCGCCGATGTCGTAACCTCCGCTTTCGACAGCGCCGGGCAGCGCTGTTCCGCGCTGCGCCTCCTCTATCTTCAGGATGACATCGCGGAAAAGGTTCTGCCGATGTTGGCGGGAGCAATGGCGGAATTGACGATCGGCGACCCGGCCCTGCTCGCCACGGATGTCGGGCCGGTGGTCGACGCCGATAGCCGAACGGCACTGTACCATCACGCGGAGCGCATGGCGCGAGAAGCGCGGCTGCTGTTCCAATGCACGCTTCCGGCGGTGCTTGAATACGGCAGTTTCGTCGCACCGCAAGCCTATGAGATCGACAGCGCCCGCCGCCTCGAGCGCGAGGTGTTCGGTCCCATTCTGCACATCGTCCGGTGGCGGGCCGAGCGGCTCGACGCGGTTCTCGACGAGATCGAAGCCACCGGTTACGCCCTGACCCTTGGTGTCCACAGCCGCGTCGATGCCACCATCCGGCACATTCTCGGCCGGCTCGGCATCGGTAATTCTTATGTCAATCGTAACATGATCGGCGCCGTCGTCGGTGTGCAGCCGTTCGGCGGCGAGCAGCTTTCCGGCACCGGGCCAAAGGCTGGCGGCCCACGCTACCTGCACAGGTTCGCGACCGAACGCACCATCTCGGTCGACATCACCGCATCAGGCGGCAACGCAGCCCTGTTGTCGATGGATGACCAACTGCCGATTACTGAGCGTTGACAACTGAGCGGTAAGAAATATATCTCCGGAGGACGCGGCGCCCAAAACGCCATCGAAAAAGCGTGGGGCCGTTCTCTCGCCGGAGGTCACCGTGAGGATAGCGCGACTTAAATCATTGACCTCGACCGCACACGCCGCGGCCCCTTCCACCAGCGAGGTCCGCTCGTGGGATGCGCCGCAAGCCTTGGCGGGCGCGGCGCGCGAGAAAGCATGGGACGCGGGCGGGCTGGCATGGCTGGCCGAAGGACTCCCGGACGGGCTCGACTATTGCGCCAAGGTGGAAGGGCGGCTGCCGCAAAGCCTGTCGGGCACGCTCTATCGGAGCGGCCCCGGATTGTTCGAGCGGGACGGTTTCCGGAAATGGTCGATCCTCGACGGCGACGGAATGATCCGGGCGACGACATTCGCCGGCGGCCGGGCGCGCTTCCGCACCCGCTTCGTGCGCACGACAAAATTTAACGCCGAAGAGAAAGCCGGCGCCTTTCTCTACCCGACCTGGACGACGCCGGCGCCGGGCTGCAGGAACGCTTCGTGTGTTCCCAGTCACAGCCAGGCAGGGGTGATGGCTGTGGTTAAAGCAGGCAAGCTCTATGCGTTTGACGAATTGGGGCCGGCGTGGACGCTTGACGCGACCCTATTGAACGCCGAGCAGGAGAGGGACCTTTTTGAGGGAGAACCGGGCGCTGGTCCCGTTAATTACAAGGCGCATACCAAAACTGACGGCGCGAGCGGCGAGTGGGTACTCGTCGGGCAGAGCCGTCGACGCGAGCACGAACTGCACGTCCTGGTGAAGGACTCAACAGGAAAACAGACGCGACACGCGGTACACCGAAATCCGCGCGGATCAGCTTATTTTCATGATTTCTTCTGGGCAGCGCCCTACGTCATCTTGCACCTGCATCCTGCGATGCTGTCGCCGCTGCCGATGCTGGCGGGCTTGCATCCGTTTGCCGACTGTCTGACGTGGAAGCCCGAACAGGGCAGCTTGCTGGTCGTAATCGACACGACGGGAACGCGACCCCCCGTGAGCGTCGAGGTGCCGGCCACCTGGATGTGGCACACGCTCAACGCCTATGTCTCCGACAACACAATCGTGGCTGACTTTGTAGGGTACGACACTCCCGACCATTTCCTGGGGCCCGACGCGGCCTTTCGGGCGATCATGCGCGGTCGGATGGGCCGGGCGAAATCGGCCGGCGCTCTCCGGCGCCTTACCGTGGAACTCAATTCCGGGCGCACGCGGCTCGACACGATCGCTGGTGGCCACTACGAGTTTCCGTTTATTCCTCAGCGGCGAGTCGGTCAGCGTCATCGATACGGTTACGTCGCATCAGGAGGCGCCGATCAAGGCTGGTTCCACGATGGACTGGCACGAATCGACACGGAAACCGGAAATTCAGCGGCATTCCATTTCGGACATGGCCATTATGTGGGCGAACCCGTATTCGTCCCCGACCCGGACTGGCCGCTCGGCGCGGCGAGCGGCGAGGATTATGGCCTGCTGATTGCCGAAGTGCTCGATGGCCAAAGCGGAACCAGCTTTCTCGCCATCTTCGACGCCGCTCATATCGCGGATGGTCCGCTCGCAAAAATCCATTTGCGGCATCATCTGCCGTTTAGTTGCCATGGCTGGTGGGAGGCGACCTGATCCGCGTCGGGGCCACGCGGCGAGCGTCGGGACACGGTCTCTGTCGCCCGGTATAATCGGGCGATCAAAGTCCCGTTCCCGTAGACACTTGAGACGATGCCCAGAAAGAGAACAACCGCGGCTGGCCAGACCTATACGATCTCGCTTGCGAACCGCAAAGCACGCGGGTCCGGCCATGAACGACTTGGCGAAATTCTCGCCGCAGCGCGAGAACTCTTTCTCGAACACGGCTTTGAAAATGTCTCGACCCGCAAAATCGCCGAGCGGGTTGGGATCTCTCAAACCGCTCTCTTTACCTATTACAAGGCAAAGGATGACATCCTCAACAAATTGATCCGCGATGCATTCGAAGAACTGGACCATGCAATCGAGGAGGTCGACCGGACAGCGACGGACCATCGGGACTGGCTGCGGCGCCGCATCGCGGGGTATATCGCCTTCGGTCTCAGTCACCCGGACGAGTATCGTCTCGCGTTCATGGTGCTCAATACCTATCGCAAACCCTATAACGCCGAGCAGCCGGAGCAGCCCAGCGAAGGCACCCGCGTCGCCGTGCCGATCTTTCTGCGCCTGGTCGAAAAGGTCGGCGAGGCCATCGAGGCCCAGGTCATCCGAAGCGATCTCGGCTCACCTATGCTCGTCGCCCAAGCACTCTGGGCGTCGGTGCACGGCCTGGTCGCCGCTTTGATCGCTAGGCCCCGTCCGGATTTTCCCTGGGAAGACGTGAGCGCCCTGATCGAGGCTCAGACAAACATGTTGCTTGACGGCTTGCTCGAACGTCCCTTATCGACAGGCTCAACAGTGTCGTAAAATTCTAACGGACCGAATTGTAGACGTCACGCCAACGCTTGATGGCCGCGATGTGGCCGTCCACCGTGGTGAGGTTCGCTCCCATTGTCACGACCGATATGTGACTCCCGCCAGCCTCGCGCCACGCGGCAATATCACCGGGCCATTGGTTGTCGCCACGCGTGTATTGCTGGATCGACTCGAAGCCGAATGCATCGGCGTTTCTTCCAAGCGCGGCAAGCTTGCCTTCGATCTTCGCCTTGATTTGAATCGCCTCGGTTTGCGTCCGGCCCGAAAACAGAAATCCGTCTCCAATTCGGGCCGCTCGGTCGAATGCGGCTTCGCTTGAACCGCCCAGCCAGATCGGGATCTGGCGTTTCGGGCGCGGCAATATCCCGGCCCTGTCGATCCGGTGGTCGGAATCCTCATGCTCGACCACGGGTTGTTCCCACAGCTTCCGGAGCAAGGCGATCTGCTGCTCCTGCCGCTTGCCGCGGCGGCGAAAATGTCCGGACATTTCGAGACCGTCGAATTCCACCCAGTTCCAGCCGACCCCGACGCCGAGGCGAAGCCGGCCGTCGGAGAACAGGTCGACATCCGCGGCCTGTTTGGCGAATAGAGCCGTCTGTCGCTGCGGCAGGATGATGACGCCGGTTGCCAATCCGAGGTTCTTGGTGACACCGGCGAGATAGGCGTAGGTGACCAGCGGCTCGTGGAAGGGATCGCTTTCCTTGTAAGGGCCGGTCAGCTTCGGTTCCCGGCCGGCATGAACGGCACCGAGGACATGGTCGTAGATCACGATATGGTCGTAACCCAAATCTTCCGCCGCCTGGGCAAACGCCTTGACCGCTCCCGTATCGCCGCCAAGTTCAATTTGTGGATAAACCACCCCAGCTTTCATCATCATATCCTTTTTCTGACGGCTATTGGTCGAGTTTCTGACCGCTATTGGTCGAGCCAGGCGTCTTCAAAGCGCCAGCCGTTGAAGATGCTGTTGACCATGATCGTGAGGCCGTGTACCCGCGGATACCAGCAGGTGCCGGCGTTGTAGCGAAAGATGGTCGGGCGGGCGGCGTCTTCGGTCAGCCGACGGTCGATTTCCCGTACCAGCTTCTTGCGTTTATCCTGATCCGGCTCCATCGACTGCTGATCGAACATCTTCTGTAATTCGGGGTTGCAGTAGTTCGTGTAATTGCGGTCCGAGCCACAGGAATAGTGCTCGTAAAGCCACGCATCGGGGTCGTCGACGCCACTGCCGGTGATGTTGCCGGCAATGGTGTATTCCTTGCGTGCGATCTTGGGAAACCAGTTGGCGGTTTCGACGACTTCGAGGGTGCCATCGATATAGATCTGCTTGAGCTGGTCGATCAGGATCACTGAAGGGTCGCGGTATTGCGGGATGTTGCGGGTCTGCACCTGCACCTCGAGCCGCTTGTTCGGCCCGTAGCCGTGCTTTTCCATCAGCTTGCGGGCTTCGGCGCGGTTGGCCGCGATATCGGGGCCATAGCCCGGCATGGTCTGCAAAATCTCCGGCGGCAGGCCCCACAGCCCCGCCGGAGGCGACTGCAAGGCGCCGTTGATCTGCCCTTGTCCCTCGGAGAGGGTATCGAGAAACGCCTTGCGGTCGATCGTCAGCATCAGCGCACGCCGGATATCGGGGTCGTCGAACGGCGGCTTATCGCGATTGATCAAGAGGCTCATCGCCATCATCGTCGGATCCATCTCGCAGATCGCGCTCGGTGCCTGCGCCTTGATGTCCTTGATGGTTTCGACGGTCTCTTCGTATGGAAAGGTCATGTCGAACTTGCCGGCGATAAAGGCCAGCGTCTGGGTCGCGCGGTTCGGAATGATGGTCCACTCGATACCGTCGAGGTAGGGTCGGCCCGGCTTCCAGTAATCCGTGTTCTTTGTCAGCTTGATGTACTCGTTGCGCTTGTACTCGACGAACTTGAACGGCCCGGTGCCGATCGGGTGCTGGCGCATCTCCGCCGCCGAGACGTGACAGGGATAGACCGGGCTATCCGTTGAGGCGAGCATCATCAGCAGCGCCGGCTGCGGCCGCTTCAGTACAAAAGTGGCGGTGTCGTCACCATCGATGACGATGTCGTCGAGATTGGCATACCAGGTCTTGCGCGGGTTGAGCCGCAATTTGTCTTGCGACTTGCCGAGCAGCAAATCCCAGGTGCACTTGACGTCCTTGGCGGTAAACGGCTTGCCGTCATGCCATTTGACGCCCTGGTGCAATTTGAAGGTGAGGCGCGTGTAGTCGTTGTTCCACGACCAGCTATCTGCCAGTTCCGGGCGGATGAATTCCGGGCGGTTCTGCTTTTCGTGCTGATCGAAGATGACGAGGTTGTTGTAGATCGCGGAGAACGGCGCTATCGCCGACACCGTCGCCTCCTCGTGGATCGACGCGCTGGCCGGGCTGTCACGATGAAACAGCCGCAAAATGCCGCCCGATTTTTGCGCTGAGGCCGGCGCCGACGCCAGCAAACATAAAACGGCACTTATCAGCAAACGCAGACGCATTATCCCCGACACAGGCGCCCCCTCATTTTTGACGACCGTATCCCATCATCTGCCCGTAGCTTCCATTAAAATCTGTTGCTGGGCGCTCGGCGCTGGGCAGAAATGGCGCCGTTCCGGCACCGGCGGTGCGTGGCGGCATCTCTGTCTTGTCGACCAAGCCGAGCCATCTCGCCGGTGCTTTGAAGCGCTCTTCTTTGACTTGAGCCTGGGATTTTACGCGCGCTGCGGTGTAGGCTCCGCCCGCCGCGGCGAGGCCGGGTGTGGTTTTGAATGGGGAGCAGCGGAATGTCTGTAAATGCAAATATAACCGGCGGTGCCGGCATCGTTTTCACCGATTGCGAATTCACCGCCACGGTCGCGGGGAGGACGAGCGTCAGTTCCGGCGCCAGTGCGACGGCGGGCGGCGGCAGCGCCGCGCACGGTCACGGCCATGCTCATGCGCACAAGCGCTGGGAAGTCGTGATCGCCGGCAAGCGGATCAAGACCGTCGACGTGCACGCGCACTGTATTGTTCCCGACGCCGCCAAGATCATCAACCACCCGCTCGAAGCGCCGGGGCTGTTGTGGGCGAATGTCGGCGATCGGCTGGCGCAGATGGACAAATCGGGCGTCGATGTCGAGGCGCTCAGCATCAACCCCTACTGGTATCGCGCCGAACGCGACGCCGCCACCGACCTGATCAAGGTGCAGAACGAGCAGTTGGCGGGATTTTGCGCCACCCACCCCGACCGCTTTGTCGGGTTTGCGACCGCCGCGTTGCAATACCCCGACCTTGCCGCCCAGCAGGTTGAGCATGCAGTCAAGAATCTCGGATTTCGCGGTGTCGGCGTCGCCGGCAGCGTTGCCGGCGAGGACCTCGCCAACCCGAAGTTTCATCCGTTCTGGGCGAAATGCGAGGAGCTTGGCGTGCTGGTGTTCATGCACCCGCTCGGCACCCGCGAACTCGAACCAAGCGGCCGGCTTGCCGGTAACGGCCTCCTCACCAATACGATCGGCAACCCGCTCGAAACCACGATTGCGCTGTCGCACCTGATCTTCGAAGGTACGCTCGACCGGTTCCCCGGCCTCAAGATCTGCGCCGCGCATGGCGGCGGCTTTCTGCCGTCCTATGCCAATCGCTCGGATGCGGTGATGACTACCTTCCCCGATCGCGTCGGTCCGTTTCCGAAGAAGAAGCCGACCGAATATGTGCATGGCGGCCAGCTTTATTTCGATTCGGTCATGTTCACCGGCGAGGCGATGCGGCACCTGATCGCTGAAGCCGGCATCGAGCACGTCGTGCTGGGCACGGATTATCCGTTCCCGTGGAACACCGCGCCGGTCGACCACATTCTATCGGTCCCCGGCCTCAGCGACGACGACAAGATCGCGATCCTCGGCCGCACCGCCGCAAAGCTGCTCGGCATCGCCGACTAGCACGCGTCCCCGCCGCTCGCTCGCCCGCCGCTCGCTCGCCCTCAATGAGACAACACCCTCCCCCGCGCATGCGGGTGAGGGCTAGGGGCGAGGTTGCTGCCGTTTCTCCTTAACCAAAAAGCTGCCGCCAACCCGACGAGCGATTTTCGCTCGTCGTCCTCTTGATGGGCCCATGCCGCCACCTTACTTGCATAATGCAAGTTACGTTGGCGATAGGGTCCGTTATGCAACGCAAAAGTTTCGGCAATATGCAGTGCCCGGTGGCACGCGGCCTCGAACGGGTCGGCGAATGGTGGAGCATCCTCATTCTGCGGGATGCGTTTCACGGGCTGACCCGGTTCGACGAGTTCCAGAAAAGCCTCGATATCGCCCCCAACATGCTGACCCGGCGGCTCAATGCGCTGGTGGAAGGCGGGTTGGTGGAGCGGCGCCAATACAACGAGCATCCGCCGCGTTACGAATATGTGCTGACCGAGCGCGGCCGAGATTTCCGCCCCGTCCTGTTGACGATGCTCGCCTGGGGCACCCGGCATTTCATGCCCGAGGGCGCCAGCGTACAGCTGGTCGACCGCGCCACCGGCCGCGTCGCCGATCCGATCCTGGTCGATCGCACCAGCGGCCGCCCCATCATGTCGCCCGATTTCATCCTGGTTCCCGGACCCTCGGCGGGTGAGGCGGTCAAGCGGCGGCTCGCCGCCATGACGCAGCAAGAGGAGGGCGCGAGCCATGAATAGCGTGGTTCTGCCACGGGTCGCGACCACGCTCCCAGGGCGCAATCTTGCCCGCCTGACCCGCAAGCAACTGGCGGTTTCCGGTCTGGCGGCGCTGCTGGCGATCGGTGCCGCCGATTATGGCTGGCACTGGTGGACTGTCGGGCGGTTTGTCGAAAGCACCGACGACGCCTATGTCGGCGGCAATGTTACGGCATTGTCGCCGCATGTCGCCGGGTTCGTGTCACGCATCCTGGTCGGTGACAACGAGTTCGTAAAAGCCGGTCAGACGGTCATCGAACTCGATGATCGCGATTATCGCGCCAAGCTGGCGCATGCCGAGGCGGCGGTACGGCATGAAACCGCGAACGTCGCCAATCTGCGGGCGCAATATGCCCTGCAGCAATCGACGATCACCCAGGCCGAGGCCAATCTGAACGCCGCTCGCGCCACCGCCGGGTTTGCGCGCGAAGAGGCCTCTCGCTATCGCCAGCTCGCGGCGACGAGCTATGGCTCGCTGCAGAACGACCAGAAAGCATCGGCAGCCGATCGGCAGGCCCAGGCCAGCGTCATTGCCGCCGGAGCGGCGGCCGCGGCGGCGCGGCAGAAGCTCGCCGTGATCGACACCGAAACCGCCGCGGCGCAGGCGAGCCTTGCGCAAGCCCAGGCCGATCTGAGCAGCGCGCAACTCGATCTCGGCTATACAAAAATCCGCACGCCGATCGATGGCTATGTCGGTGCGCGCGCGGCACAGGTCGGCGCGTATGTCACGAGCAGCAATACCTTGCTGTCGATCGTGCCGGCGCACGGTCTTTGGGTCGACGCCAATTTCAAGGAAGACCAGCTTGCCCGGATGCGTGCGGACCAGAGCGCGAAGATCGTCGCCGACGTACTGCCCGGCCGCAGCTTTCACGGCCGCGTGCTGAGCCTTGCGCCGGCCACCGGTGCGGTCTTTGCGGTCATCCCACCCGAGAACGCCACCGGCAATTTCACCAAGATCGTACAGCGTGTGCCGGTGCGCATCGCGATCGCCGATAGCGACGGTACGCTCGGCGCGTTGCGTCCGGGGTTGTCGGTCACCGCGACGATCGACACCAAGGCCGGCGACCCAACGGCTGGTGGCACAAGGACGGCCGGAGACGGCAAATGAGCGCCGACGACCAGTCGTTCGTCCGCAGCATTCTGCCGTTTGCGGTGATGTGCGTCGGGTCGTTTATCGCGCTGCTCGACATCCAGATCGTCGCATCGTCATTGCAGGATATCGGCGGCGGACTGTCGGCGGCGCAGGACCAGATCAGCTGGGTACAGACCGCCTATCTGATCGCGGAGATCATCGTCATTCCGCTGTCCGGATGGCTGACCCGGGTGTTCTCGACGCGCTGGCTGTTTGCCGCCTCGGCGGCCGGGTTTACGGTCGCGAGCCTCTTGTGCGCGCTGGCCTGGAACATCGAGAGCATGATTGTGTTCCGGGCGCTGCAAGGGTTGCTCGGCGCTTCGATGATCCCGACCGTCTTCACCTCATCGTTTCATTATTTCGACGACAAGCGCCGGGTGTACGCCGCCGCCGTGGTCGGGACGATCGCCTCGATCGCGCCGACGCTCGGGCCGGTGGTCGGCGGCTGGATTACCGATACGCTCGATTGGCGCTGGCTGTTTTACGTCAACCTGCTGCCGGGCCTCGCGATAACCGTCGCGGTGCCGCTGCTGGTCAAGATCGACAAGCCCGATCCGGGCCTGCTGAAAGGCGCGGATTACCTCGGCATCGTGTTGATGGCGATCGCGCTCGGCAATCTCGAATATGTGCTGGAGGAGGGGTCGCGCTGGAACTGGTTTGACGATTCGACGATCCGTACCTGCGCGGCGCTGGCCGGCGCCGCCGGCATCCTGTTCGTGTGGCGCAGCTTGACCTTTGCCCGGCCGGTCGTCGAGTTGCGGGCCCTGCGCGACCGCAACTTCTTTCTCGGCTGCTCGCTCTCGTTCGTCACCGGCATCGGCATCTTTGCGACGATCTATCTAACGCCTTTGTTCCTTGGTTACGTCCGCGGTTTCAGTGCGTGGCAGACGGGTGTCGCGGTGTTCTCGACCGGAGTGGCGTCGCTGGCCGGAGTGCCGGTTTATGTCGCGCTCGGGCGTCGCGGGGTCGATTTGCGCTGGCTGATGATGTTCGGCCTGACCTTGTTCGGCCTGTCGATGTGGTCATTCACCTTTATCACCCATGATTGGGGATCGGCGCAGCTTTTGGTGCCGCAGCTGCTGCGCGGCTTTCCACAGGTCTTTGTCGTCGCGCCGGCCGTGACCTTGGGCCTCGGCAGCCTGCCGATGGCGCGGATGCAATATGCCAGCGGCCTTTTCAACATGATGCGCAACCTTGGCGGCGCGGTTGGTATTGCGGTGTGCGGCGCGATCCTCAACACCCGCACCAATCTGCATTTCCACGATATCGCCTCGACCCTGACGCCGGCCAACGGTGCGATGCAGCAGATGATCGATGGCATGACGCAGCGTTACGCCACGGTGCTCGGGCCGGATGCCGGTCATGTCGCGGCGATGAAAGGGTTGTGGCAGCTGGCCTATCGCGAGGCGGCAACGATGGCCTATGCCGACGCTTTTCGCGCGGTGATGGTCGCCTTTGTGCTGGCGACGCTCTTCGTGCCGCTGTTGCGCAAGGTGGCCGCCCGAAAGCCCACCGCCGCCAGCGCCCACTGACGGGCCGCTATGGTCCGGGCGGAGTGCCCTTCTGTTTCGACTGGATGCGGGCGCTGACCCGAAGAGCCGGGGGGTAAGCCGATCGAGCGGACGGCCAGTCACTCGGCGGCTTGTGATACCGCCGTTGGTGTTGTCGTCGCGGCAGGCAGGCGCGGCAGGACCTCTTTAGCCATCAACCGGATGCCTTTATTCGCTTCCTCGTGCGTCAGGAAGCCGGAGCGCCCGACGAAAATGAAATGGCCGAAGCCACCGACCTTGTCGTAAATGTCCATGATCTGGCGGTAGACCGTATCGGGGCTGCCGGCGCACAGGATGCCGCGGGCGATCGCCTGCTCGGCATTGATGCCGATCAGGCTGTCGGCGGGCCGCCCACGCGCCGCCGCGGTGCGCCAGATGCTCGGCGCCATCTCGGGCGGGTTGCGTCCTGGCAGGAATTTCGACATCTGAGGCGCCTGTTTCAGGCTGGTGTTGAGGAACCACAGCAACTTGCTGCCGACCTCGATGCCTTCCGCGTCAGTGTCACCGACATAGCACAGCGCGGCGTAGGCGAACCGGTCGGTGCCGGGCGCCGGCAAATTGGCCTCGACGCGCGCCGAGCGATAGGCGTCGAAGGCGCGCTTGCTCGCTTCGGGGCCGCGCAACACCAGTGCGTTGACATAGCCGCGCCGGCCGCATTCTGCCGAGGTCGCCGGGTCGCCGGTGGCCGCCCAGAACGGCGGATGCGGGCGCTGATATGCTCCCGGCCATAGATTGATGTGCCGATGCGTGAAGTGCTTGCCCTCAAAGCTGACGGGGCCGTCATGCGAGGTCAGCGCCAGCTTGATGACGTCGATCGCCTCCCAGAACCGGTCGACAAACCGCACCGGGTTGGCGTTGCCCGACACCATCTCGCTGTCACCGGATTTGACAAACCCGATCTCCAGCCGGCCGTGCGAAATCGTGTCGGCGGTCGCGTATTCCTCGGCGATGCGCACCGGGTCCGGCCGCACCGAGACCAGTGTGCCGAGCGACAGGATGCGCGCCTGCTTGGTCTGGCGCGCGGCGATGCCCATGATCATCGGGCTGGCGCCATAGAGGCTGTTGATGCCGGAATGGTGTTCGATCGACACGATGTTGATGCCGAGATCGTCGCACCACAGGTGTTCGTCGAGGCACTCCTCGAATAGGTCGGCCGCCAGCTTCGGATCGCAATACTGGTTGGGCAGGCTCGCGCGCACTGATTCGGCGGCATCGAGCACCGCCTGTGGCACATAGGGATAGGTGTTCTCGCAATGGTACCACGCCTGCATGCTTGCGCTCCGCGCCTCAGCCGTTCCGATGTTGCCGCGATCTTAGCGGGGATCGGGGTGGCGCGTTAAGCCGTTGCTGATCGTCTGCATTCTGGTTTAACTTTCAAACCAGTTGAGGGTGAGAGGCGACAGATGATCACGGTCGGCGCGTTCGAAGCCAAAACCCATCTTTCCAGCCTGCTCGACCGTGTCGCCGGCGGTGAGGAAGTCGTCATTACCAAACACGGCAAGCCGGTCGCTCGGTTGGTTGGGGTGACGGTACGCGACCAGGCGAAGATCGACGATGTTGTCGAACGGCTGAAAGAGTTTCGTAAGGGAACAACGCTTGGGGGGCTGTCGTGGAAAGAGCTGCGCGATGAAGGCAGGCGGTGACCGCTATCGTTGTTGATGCTTCGGTTGCGTTAACGTGGTGTTTTGCAGATGAGGCCGCTGCGGATACGGACGCGATACTCGACCGGCTAAAAGCCTTCGGAGCCTTCGTGCCGTCTCTGTGGCACATCGAAATGGCAAACGTCTTGCTGATGGCCGAGCGACGGGGCCGCACCATTGTGGGCGGGCTGGTTGCGCGCCTCGATTTATTGGCCCAATTGCCGATCACGACCGACACCGAGACGACCAGCCGGGCATGGCGTGAGATCGTCGGCTTGGCACGAACCGAGCTGATGACAACCTATGACGCGGCTTATCTCGAACTGGCCATGCGCCGCGGCGTGCCGCTCGCGACGCGGGATGCGGACCTGGCAAAGGCCGCTCGCCGTGCGGGAGTATCGGTTCTACCCTGACGTTTCGGTCGAGCTTGGATGAGGCGGCGATGCGCAATCTGCAGGTGAATGGCGAGCGGTTGTGGGCGAGCTTGATGGAACTGGCGCAGATCGGTGCGACCGAGAAGGGCGGGGTGTGCCGGCTTGCTGCCAGCGATCTCGATGCCGAGGCGCGGCGCCTGTTTATCGGCTGGTGCGAAGAGGCGGGCTGCACCGTCACGATCGACCGCATCGGCAACATCTTCGCGCGGCGGCAGGGACGTGACCCGGCCTTGCCGCCGGTAATGACCGGCAGCCATCTCGACACCCAGCCGACCGGGGGCAAGTTCGACGGCGCCTATGGCGTGATGGCCGGGCTCGAAGTGCTGCGGACGCTGAACGATCTCGGCTATGAGACCGAGGCGCCGATCGAGCTTGTCGCCTGGACCAATGAAGAAGGCGCGCGGTTTTCGCCGGCGATGGTCGGCTCCGGAGCGTTTACCGGGGTGTTCGAGATTGAGGCGGCGCTTGCCACCGCCGACAACAATGCGCCGGGCCTCACGCTCGGCGCCGAATTGCAGCGCATCGGGTTTGCCGGCCCGCAGGAGGTCGGACAGCACCCGGTCGCGGCCTATTTCGAGGCGCATATCGAACAGGGGCCGATCCTCGAAGCCGCGGGCTTGCCGGTCGGTATCGTCACCGGCGCGCAAGGACAGCGCTGGTACGAGATCACCGTGACGGGACAGGAGGCGCATGCCGGCCCGACCCCGATGCCGCGCCGCCACGATGCGCTGGTCGGCGCGGCGCGGATGATCGATGCGGTCAACCGTATCGGCCACGCCCATGCCCCTTATGCCTGTGCCACGGTCGGGTTTGTCCAGGTCAGCCCGAATTCGCGCAACACGATCCCCGGCCGGGTGTTTTTCACCGTCGATTTCCGCCACCCGGAAGACGCCGTGCTGACCGCGATGGATGCCGAATTGCGCGCCGCTTGCGCCGAGGCCGCCGCCTCGCAAGGGCTGGAAACGGAGGTCAAGGAGTTCTGGTATTTCCCGCCGACCCCGTTCGACGCGCACATGGTCGGCGCGGTGCGCGAGGCGGCGACGGCGCAGGGGCTGCCGCATCGCGACATCATCAGCGGCGCCGGCCACGACGCGGTCTATATGGCGCGCGTCGCGCCGACCGCGATGATCTTTGTGCCGTGCGTCGGCGGCATCAGTCACAACGAAATCGAGGACGCGATCCCGGCCGACCTGACCGCCGGCAACAATGTGCTGCTGAATGCTGTGCTGGAGCGCGCCGACCAGCCACCACGATAGCATGACTGGCGCTCAACCATAACGCGATGATCACGCAGGCGGGTGCCGGCCCGGGCGGCATCGCTCGGGACGCCTTCGGCAAGCGGCTGGTTTGACGATAAAATCCGATTATGCTGCGGCGCTGTACGGCACGGCCGACGCGGCAAAGGCGGAGTGAAAACCCATGCATTTCGATGTTACGGCGATGCGGGCGACCGACGCCTACAAGCTTCTGGTCAGTACGGTCGTGCCGCGGCCGATCGCTCTGGCAACGACAGTCGACCTTTCCGGCCGCGTCAATGCCGCGCCGTTCAGTTTTTTTAATGCGGTCAGTTCGGTGCCGCCGGTGGTCGTGCTCGGCATCAGCCCTGGCGATCCCAATTCGGGCACCGGCGACGGCTACAAGGACACCGAGCGCAATATTCGCGATACCGGCGAATTCGTCGTCAACCTCGTCAGCGAGGAGATTGCCGAACGGATGAATGTCTGTGCCGTCGATTTTCCAACCGCGGTGGGCGAATTGGAAATGGCGGGTCTGACACCGCTGCCATCGGTCGGAGTCCGTGCGCCACGGATCGCCGAATCGCCTGTCAGTTTCGAGTGCAAGCGGATCACCGGGTTGTCGCTCGGCCCTCTGTCGACCCTCGAAATCGGCCGCGTCGTGCACATTCATATCCAGGACGATCTGGTCGATCCCGAGCGTTTTTATGTTCAGACGGATAAGATGAACCTTGTCGGACGCATGCATGGCCGCGGGTGGTACGCGCGCACCAGCGATCTGTTTCTGATGGAGCGGATGAGTCTGGCCGAGTGGAAAGACCGTAACGGATGAGGTTTGGTTGCTGGGTACTGGCCGCCGGCCTGGGGTTGTGGCTGGCGGTGATTGCAGTGTCGGCGGGTGCTGCAGAAGCCCCGCCAGGAACAAAAAATTTTACACCCCCGGGGTCGGTCCCGAATTATTTCAGCAACGAAAGCGGCGCGCTGCAGGGTGGCGCGGCGGCACGTGCCGGGCAGGCCGGGGCGATTCCGCGCGTAACCGCACCACAACCGCGCGGCCGGGCCGTCATCGTCGTCGGGCGCGGCGCTGGGCGCGGGCGTCATGTGTGGGTACATGAGCGAAGGGGCCGGGGCGAGCGTCGCGTCGTGCATGGGCACGGTCGCGGTGGACGATACGGCCATGCTCATGCAGCGCGGCACGAGCGGCGCAGCGCGCATGTGTCCTCGCATTCAGCGCGCGGCCGGACCGTCGCTGCCAAAAGCCGGCCAGCCTCGAGCCACGGCCGGCACAGCGGACGGTCGCGGCGCTGATCCGCTGCCGGCAGGTATCGGTGGGCGCTGTTGGACAGGGTGGGTCAGACAGCCATATAAGCTGTCGTCATGGGCAGAATCGCGTTTCGTAAAATGCACGGGCTGGGCAACGATTTCGTCGTGCTCGATCGCCGCCGCGACGCTATTGCGATCAGTGCCGCTGCTGCGCGTGCGCTGGCTGACCGGCATACCGGCATCGGCTGCGATCAACTGATCCTGGTCGAGCCGCCGCAGCAGCCTGCGGCCCAGGCGTTTATGCGCATCCTGAATGCTGACGGCAACGAGGCGGAAGCCTGCGGCAACGCCACACGCTGCGTCGCCGGTCTGCTCGCTGCCGAAACCGGTGAGCGACAGGTACACATCGAAACCGTCGCCGGAATTCTTGCCGCCGAATTACTCGATGACGGCCGCGTTGCGGTCAGCATGGGTCCGGCGCGTACCGGGTGGCGCGACATTCCGCTGGCGCGCGAGATGGACACGCTGACGGTCGACCTTGCAGCCGGGCCATTGGCGCATCCGGCCTGCACCAGCATAGGCAATCCGCACGCGACATTTTTCGTTGATGATGTCGAAACCATCGATCTCGCGGCACTTGGGCCGGTGCTGGAACATGACGCATTGTTTCCGGCGCGAGCCAATATCGGCGTCGCCTCGGTGCGTGATGGGGAACATATCCGGCTGCGGGTGTGGGAGCGCGGCGTTGGCATCACTCGCGCTTGCGGAACCGGCGCCTGCGCCGCACAGGTCGCCGCCTGTCGGCGCGGCCTGACCGGGCGACACGCGGTGGTCTCGCTCGATGGCGGCGATCTCGACATCGTGTGGCGCGAGGACGGGCAGGTGGTGATGACCGGCCCGGCGACGCTGGCATTTGAAGGCAGTTTCGATGCCGCTCTCCTTGCCGGGTGACGCGCCGGTGTTTGATGTCGGGCCAGCGCGTGATGTCGGGCCAGCGCGTGATGTCGGGCCAGCGCGTGATGTCGGGCCAGCGCGTGATGTCGGGCCAGCGCGTGATGTCGGGCCAGCGCGTGATGTCG
>DATAUE010000113.1:0-2666 GCA_036268425.1 Allostellaceae bacterium | reverse complement strand
GAGGAGGGCGGCAGAAGTCAAACCGAGACGCGGCATGGCGAAACTCCGGGCTGCAAGATGCGGCGCACCTTACAGCACGCTCCATCCTCGCGAGCAAACCTCGCCGTGATCAGATGTGTTATGCGTCGCGTCTGCTGCGTTGCGTCAATTTCGCTATCGCAACTGCTAAGCAGGCCGGCGCGCGATCAGGTCGATTTCAATGAGCGCGTCGTAGGCCAACCCGGTGACGCCGACACAGGTGCGCGCGGGCAGGCGATCTGGCGCGAAATAGCCGCGATAGGTTTCGTTCATCGCGACGTAGTCGCGCTTGAACTCCGTCAGATAGATCCGCGCCATCGCGGCATGCTCGAAGCCGAGCCCGACACCGGCCAGCACCTTGTTCAGGTTTGCCATCACCGCATGGGTCTGGGCGACGATGCCCTCGGGCAGCATGCCGGGCGCTTCGGGCCTATCGGGCATCTGGCCGGTGACCAGCACGAAGCCGTCGGTCTCGACCGCGTGGCTGAACGGGGCGACCGGTTTCGGGCCGCCGGCAATCATGTGAAATTTCATCGATACTCTCTTCGGGATCAGTTTGGCTTCGATGCGGCAAACACCCGCTTGCTCAACACGGCGTGGACGCCCCAATTGCCGTCGACCACTTGGGTGACGCCGAAATCCACCGCTGCCGAGATCAGCGCGATCGCCTCGTCCTCGCTCAAGCCTTTCGTGTTCATCAGGAAGCGGCGCACTTTGCGGAACGCGTCCTTCATCGCGAGATCGAGCGAGGACTTTGCATAGACCTCGCTCTGCCCCTTGGCGCCGAATTCGGCGAGGTAGTTTGGATGGCTGAATCCGGTCAGCACCCAGTCGGTCTCGGTTTCGATCAGCGGATAGGTCAGATCGGCGAACGGCCGGCCGGCGTGATCGGCCTTCTTGTGCAGCACCACCTCGAAGGTGCCGGTCATCGAACATTCGATCGCGGTGCCCGACAGTTCGCCGTCGCCTTGCGCGGCATGCGGATCGCCGATCGACAGCAACGCCTCCGGCACCGACACCGGAAGATAGACCGCGGCGCCCTTGCCGAGCCGCCAATTGTCGAGGTTGCCGCCGAAATAGGCCGGCGGCACCGAATCGACGAGGCCGGACTCGCGCGGCGCGACGCCGATCACGCCAAAATGCGGCCGTAGCGGAATCCGCACGCCCTCGAGCACGCCGTGCCGCCGCCGGATCGTCTCGGGCGCGACGGGAATGCCGGGATAGTCGTACGTCGGGTGAACGACGCCCGATGGATCGGTCTGCGGTTGCCAGCGATAGGAATAGACCGCTTCGGCATGCGGTTCGTCCCCGGGAAAAATCTCGAAGATGGTGACGGCCTCGCGCGGTTTCGGCTCCGACAGAAACTCCTCGTAATGATAGCCCCACCACGCCGCGACGCTGCTGCCGAAGATTCTTCCTTTCAAATCAGGATTGCGGCTCGGGCGCGGCACCATGTCGAGGATGCGCACTTCCAGCACGTCGCCGGGCTCGGCGCCCTTGATCGCAATCGGCCCGGTGCAGATGTGGACGCCAAAACCCTCGCCGGCGCCGCGGCCGTAGATCGAGGCATCCATCGGGCCGGCGCCGCGGCGCTCGACGCCCTTGCCGTCGCGGGTCCAGCGAAACACGCTCTCGGCGCCGGGATCACCTGTTATCATGCGCTCGGGATCGTCGGACGCGTGCTGGCTCAACGTCTCTACGGTGATGGTGTCGCCGGAGGCGATCTCGATCAGCGGTTTCAACGCGCGACTGAAGAATCCCCAATGCACCCGGCTCGCATCGACCGGCAGATGATGATGCGTGGGCTCGTCCTGCTGGCGCGCCGCCAGTTCGACCGGCTGCGGGCCGACCGAGGTGATCGCAGGCGCCGATCGATGCGGGCGCAATTGCGCGATCGCGTCCTGCGGCCAGCCGCGTTGCCCGGCGCGGACACCGAGGCCGGACAGCCGTTCGGCCTGCTGTTGCCGGAAAGCTTTCGGCGATAATCCGAAGCGGTCGCGAAACGAGCGGCTGAAATGCGCGGCGTCGCTGAAACCGTAGCCGAAGGCGATATCCGACACCGAGCGGTGCGCCTCGGCGCCGTTCGCCAGATCGTTCCAGCAGCGCTGCAGCCGCCGTTCGCGCAAATAATGAGTAAAGTTGTCGCCGGTGGTCTCGAACAGCTTTTGCAGATATCGCTCCGAGATGCCTTCGAGCTGGGCGATGCGCGCCGGCGTCAGTTCGGGATCGCCGAGTTTGCGTTCGATGGCGTCGTAGATCCGTTGCAGGAGCGCGGCCTGGGCGCCGACGCCGGTGGCCTCCGCGGCGTGCGAGGATTTCTGCCGCGACAGCGTCAGCAACATCTCGGCAAGGCTGAGCCGGATCGTGTTCCAGGCTTCGGGCGACAGCGTCTCGAGCACTTCGGCGGCGGCTTCCAGGGTGTGGCCGAGCACGTCGGCCAGTCCGCCCGCGGGAACGATAGTGGTGTCGCGGCATTCCGGCAGGCTGATCTTGCGGCCGCCAAAGCTCTCCGCCGTGACCGATAGCACGATGGCGCGCATGTCGCGGTGAAAGGTCACGCGCCAGTCGTTCTGGCGCGGCAGCAGGATGATGCGGCCGCTCGGGACCGTCTGCGGCGATCCGCCGGCCTTGAGCACCGCACCGTCCTC
>DATAUE010000112.1:0-20929 GCA_036268425.1 Allostellaceae bacterium | reverse complement strand
CGCGGATCGAAACCTGCGCAGCGACGCCACTTGGGCAGACCCACTTGTCGCCCCTCACGCGGGGGCGCGGATCGAAACGGTGACGGTGTGCTTGCGGCCGCACACGGTACCGAGTCGCCCCTCACGCGGGGGCGCGGATCGAAACGCCGTTAATGGCGTAGAGCACGAATTGATGCGCAGTCGCCCCTCACGCGGGGGCGCGGATCGAAACTACCTGCTGCGTGTGAAATAGGCGTAGACCTATGGTCGCCCCTCACGCGGGGGCGCGGATCGAAACATGTGGTGGAAGGCGGTTGACAGGACGAGGCGGGTCGCCCCTCACGCGGGGGCGCGGATCGAAACCTCCTGGGTGACGAGAAGAAACCGGAGTTTCCGGGTCGCCCCTCACGCGGGGGCGCGGATCGAAACCACGAAAATGGGCGGCTACCGCGCCAAACGATGGTCGCCCCTCACGCGGGGGCGCGGATCGAAACAAGGCCATACGGCTATCGATCATTGAAGACGCGCGTCGCCCCTCACGCGGGGGCGCGGATCGAAACAATTCTGGCTTGGTGCATGTTCATTTCGTTTGCCGTCGCCCCTCACGCGGGGGCGCGGATCGAAACGTTGCCATACTGAGGCGGACGTAAGCGTGCCAAGTCGCCCCTCACGCGGGGGCGCGGATCGAAACGCAACACTGCAAGGTCATTTGCCGGGCTATCTTGTCGCCCCTCACGCGGGGGCGCGGATCGAAACATCATCACCTGCGTCGGCGACGTATTGACGAGCCGTCGCCCCTCACGCGGGGGCGCGGATCGAAACCACCAACGCCCTGCGCTTTAGACGGCGAAGCAAAAGTCGCCCCTCACGCGGGGGCGCGGATCGAAACGATATCCTCGGGACAGTGTTAAGTTGCTGGCCAACGTCGCCCCTCACGCGGGGGCGCGGATCGAAACTGCGTTTTCGGCGGCGCGGCGGCGCCCTAAATCGTCGCCCCTCACGCGGGGGCGCGGATCGAAACCAAACCAACCCGGAACTGGTCGCGCTGATCGCCAGTCGCCCCTCACGCGGGGGCGCGGATCGAAACTGGCGACGCTCGACAAGACAGCCGTTACCAAAATGGTCGCCCCTCACGCGGGGGCGCGGATCGAAACAACTGCGCAGAGGGATAACACCTACCCCAGTCGCGTCGCCCCTCACGCGGGGGCGCGGATCGAAACTTGAAGGGGAGGGGACTATAGGGGTAGGGAAGTAGTCGCCCCTCACGCGGGGGCGCGGATCGAAACAGGGTCATTGGTGCGCGTGGTGGTGCCTGTTGGGGTCGCCCCTCACGCGGGGGCGCGGATCGAAACGTCGTTGTCAGCGCCGAAGCTGCGCCGGCGTTCGAGTCGCCCCTCACGCGGGGGCGCGGATCGAAACAGGGTCATTGGTGCGCGTGGTGGCGCCTGTCGGGGTGTCGCCCCTCACGCGGGGGCGCGGATCGAAACCGGAGCTTTGGCTGCGCGCTTGACGGCCGCCTCGTCGCCCCTCACGCGGGGGCGCGGATCGAAACCAGCATTTGACCGTAACGCACACTGGCTCGCACGTCGCCCCTCACGCGGGGGCGCGGATCGAAACAATCTCCTGAAACTCGGCGACCACCTTGCCGCCAGGTCGCCCCTCACGCGGGGGCGCGGATCGAAACAACCGCGTGGGCCGCAGGAACTCCAGTCAACCTGTCGCCCCTCACGCGGGGGCGCGGATCGAAACAGCTGCCGCGGCGCGGTCGAAGATCAAGCCGTCGTCGCCCCTCACGCGGGGGCGCGGATCGAAACGCTCTCAGTGGCCGGAAACAACATCGTTTCGGCGTCGCCCCTCACGCGGGGGCGCGGATCGAAACAGCGTCTCACCCGGCAGGACCGGCGCGATGAAAAGTCGCCCCTCACGCGGGGGCGCGGATCGAAACGTCGTTGTCAGCGCCGAAGCTGCGCCGGCGTTCGGTCGCCCCTCACGCGGGGGCGCGGATCGAAACGGCAAAAGACCGAGCCGCCCCTTTGTTAGCCTTTGTCGCCCCTCACGCGGGGGCGCGGATCGAAACAATGTCTGCGCAATCGCAAGCGTGCCTAACGAAGTCGCCCCTCACGCGGGGGCGCGGATCGAAACCGGCAAAAGACCGAGCTGCCCCCTTGTTAGCCTTGGTCGCCCCTCACGCGGGGGCGCGGATCGGTTCATCGATCGTCACGAGGTCAGCTATAAAAAAATCCTGCACGCCAGCAAGCAGGAGCGGCCAGACGTGGCCGCAGGTTGGCGAGCGCGAACAGCGTGTGCAGTTGCGCCGTGTTCTTGGCCAAGCCGCGGTAGCGTGGCTCCTGTGGCGGAACAAGTTTTTGATGATGTGGAACGGGTGCTCGACTCAGGCGCACTTGCGACAGCGCGCGTTCAATTGGCTCTGCCACGTCGCGCAGAGTTTTCGGTGAGGCTTTGATAATGCCGCGCTTGATCGATGTTCCACGAGATGTCGCGCTCGGAAAGTCCTGGCCGCTTGTCCGCGCCGGTATAACCGGCATTGGCAAAGACCGGCGCGGCAATGATCGCGGCATCGACTATCGTGCCCTGACGCATCAGCAGACCGCGCTCCTCCAACGTCGCCCAACCTCATCGAGCAACACCTGCGTCAGGTCATGCTGCTCCAGCCAATGGCGGAAATTCGTCACGATCGTCGCGTCCGGAACCGTCGCCACGGCCAGATCGATACCGGCAAACCCGCGCAACGCCTGGCTGTCATACAACGCGTCTTCAAGCGCCTCGTCTGCCAGCTACCATTGCTGCAGAAAGTAGATCCGCAGCATCCGCTCCACTCCTATCGGTGGCCGGCCACGCTCGCCCTTCGGGTAGGATGGCTGCGGCCGTGTCACCAACCGCGCCACGGCACAACCCGCTCCATCTCGGCCAAAAGCTTGTCGCGCCGCGTCTGCTTCTTTTGCCGGCATACTCCCCTGCGAAAAGCTGCCCTGCCGCTGCATCGCACCACCCCGAAGCACCTACCGCCGGATTCTATTCGCGGTAAGCTCCCAAATGTGCTTTTTTCGGTGTTCCTTAGCGCCGTGAAGTGATCACAATAGTTTCCGAATGGCGACGTCGCAAAACATCCGTGGATGAAGCGCAAAGTATATCATCTCCCATCCCTTTTCCAGCATAAATTCATTGACGGCGGGAACGACACCGATTGTCATCGGAGTGCCATCTCCCAATAAATAATCATTAAAAATGATGATCCCGTCATCTTTGATTTTGTGCTGAATGATGCTCAGTTCGGCCTTGACCGCGGGATAGTTGTGATTTGCGTCGACATAAATGACATCGGCGCTTTTGTCGGGCAGCGTGCGCAGCATATCGATGCTGTTTCCGACTAGCATTTTCAGGATATCGCGATCTATGTAATACTGAAAACGCTCTCTATAATAATCGACATGCAGACGTCCGCTCAAAACCTGCCCGGCGCGCCCTCTCCACATGTCCGGATACTTATCCCAACAAAAGAGATCGATAGCAATAAATGAAGACACATTGCACTGTTTCAAAACTTCATCGGTAAAGTCGCCTAGCGCAACACCTACTTCGACAAATATGATGTTTTTTGGTAGAAGAGGAAGTATGTCGAGTCGGCTCGCCAGAACTTTAGCGTTCTGCACGAGTTTGCCGGTCAGCGAAAATGCAGGACGAGCTTGTACGGTTTCATCGACCATTTTTACGTCATTCCTTATAAGATCTGGAATCTGCGGCGCAGATTAGCTAGATGCGGATTGGGCCTCAACATTGTCGAAAGCGCGCTTCGGGGGATGGCAGCGCGTTTCACAAAGACGCCGGCGAAGGCGTCAATTGGGCGCCGCTACGCCGGGCTCCTTCCATTGTAAGTACCGCAGCAAGAGATTTGTAAGCGTTCCGGAGGTTCCTTCAGACGTGACCGCGACTGGGTGCTTCATCCAGGACTGAATGACGACATGCTCGGGTTTTAGCTGCAGAGCGCCCTCGACGATCCGAAATCGTTGTTCGGCACGGGCGACCCACGCGTCGTCGTCCTCGTCTGTCGGGCTGCCATTATATACGACCCCATACGGTATCCGTTCATTGGAGGCGATCTGGGCGGCGGATTTGAGCGAGTTCCGCCACGCCTCGTCGACCTCGCCGCCATGGCGGGCGATGGGCTGCCAACCCACGTCGAAATGCAGGAAACTCATCGGTCTGCCCGTCTTCTTCGCGAAAACGGACAACCATGATTTCAAGTCGACGGAATAACGCGGCCACTCGGCGGCGTCGCTTGGTGGAAGATATTCGATATCTCCGATCTCTACGTCCGGAAATATCTGGCGGACTTCACTTAGGACGGCGGCGACATTGGTGGCCACGGCTTCAACGGTGTCCCGGCACACGCCGCGGTTTGGACGCCAATAAGACTTGGCGATGTGGCCGAACCAAAGCGGCTCGTCCATAGTAATATAGCGAAGCTCGCCTCCCAGGGATTTTATCCGGGCGGCCAGCGACTTGGCTTCTCCAGGATTGGCGTAGCCTTCGATGCCGAGTCCGCATTCGTCTTTTCCCGGCGTTTGCAAATTGCCGTCGATGGCAAGCGCCATGTGATGGCTCTGAAGAAACACGATAATTTCCCTCAGAGCCTTGTCGCCGGTCGTCGATGCGAAGTGGGTGGACAGTTCCAGAACGCCTGTGTGCGCAAGGCCCGTTTTCCAGGAGGCGGGATCCCGGAACAGGGTCATGTAATCGGCGACAGGAGGAGAAGACAGCCAGATGAGCGGCAGTTTCGCCTCTGAAACCGCGGAAGTTCCGCCGAGGGCCGGAACGGCGACCAACTCTAGGACTATGGTCGCCACGAGCCGCAAGGCGACGGCGACGGTAGAACGCCTCTTGCGAAGTTTTTTCATGCATGCCTCCCTCACCGGCGAGCGCCGTACCATTTGCGGTCATCTGCATCCGCCGAGGCTATTGTCAACCGGCAGGGAAAGTTCCTGCGGTAGGCTGGCGAAGTCGTGGGAGGTTGGGCTTGCCCTTCGTAGCCCAGCGCGAACACCCGCTGCCCGACCAACGTCGCTACTTGGTGTTCGATCAACTCCGGCGCGCGTGATCGAGCTTCGACAACAAACTCATACATTAATCTAACACTTATGCCGCTCGCACCAATCCCTTTATACGGCCCGGTGAATAATCCGGGCTAGAGGATGATGAGAAGTGATGATCGCCTCTGGGCGCCCGCCAGACCGGATGGTCTCTCGGCGCCAAAGGCGAGCACCCCGTCGCGGACCGCTTGCAGCCCCGATACTGCCAATCTTCGCCGCCTTGCCGCGAGATCCGCCATTATAGATCACCGCCAACGCCAGCAAGCGTCGAGTTTGAGCCGCATCCTCAGGCCGCTTCGCCAACGCGCACAGCCGCGCCGCATCCATAGTCCCCCCGTATCCCGACCGCCGCCGCCACGGCAAATCCCCAAACGCTCGCCACGGTCAATCATATTCGCGCCGAGTTGGGAATTCTCTACGTGAGTCACGCCCAGAAACACTTGGTATTAGCCCTTTTCAGAGCCGACTACTTATCGGTCGTGAGGAAGTGCTGGTGGGGATTTCTTGGCGGGTTGGGCGGTCAGCGGGACAGCGAGAGTGCCCGGAAGACGAATAGGCCTTCACAAACGGCGCATCGGAGTGGTGGACTTGCTTCAGAAAAGTGGAGAGTTCCCAGTAAGCAAAAAGGATCTCGCATGACACAGCAGCGACGGTTTACGAAAGAATTTCAGGCGGAAGTGGTGCATCTAACGGCTCCTTCGCAGGAGGTGGAGGGCTGAAGTGCGACTGGTTCGAAGGTTGACGCGCTGGCTGCTCCTATGTCGGAGTGTCCCGCGAGCTATCAACTCGGGCTCGGCTAGCTAGGCTTGCGCGATCTGCGCTTCAGAGGCCACCCGCAGAGCATGACACACGATTCTGATCTGGTTCGTTCCCATAGCGGCTGCGGGACGAATCGCAGCGCCACCGGCGCGCTATTCCGGCCCCGATGCATGGTATGCGCTCAGACGCAGCCGCCTGCTTAAACAACTGACGAGAGGCAAGATGCCGATAGGTTTTCGCGGTCTCAAGAAAAAGCCGAATCACCTCCACGAATTGCTGCGACGCGGCGACGAAGCAAATCAACGCCGGTCGTGGAGCGAAGCCGAAGACGCGTATCGGGTAATCCTGTCGGCCGATCCTTCATTAAAACATATCTGGGTACAATACGGGCACGCACTTAAGGAACAAGGTCTGCTAATCCCCGCCGAGCACGCTTATCGGCGGTCGATCGACCTCGATTGTCGTCTGGCTGATACGTTTCTGCAACTCGGCCATGTATTAAAGATGCAGAGCCGAATCGATGCTGCTGTGGACGCTTACCTGACCGCGCATCGATTGGCGCCGGAATCGGTGCATCCACGGATCGAGCTTCAGGCGGTCGGTATTGAGGTTCCCGGCTTTGACACATCGAACGGCCGCCGGAAGTACGTCGACGAGTTTAACAATCTTTACGGCAAGCTACCGGCTCCAGACTTTGTTTCGGATGAGAACGCCTCAGACATTAAACGTGCATACGTTCTTCAAGCATCGAACCTGGCATCGGAAAGTGCCGCAGTCTTCGATTATCGGTTTTATTTTTACGTCAACACTCTCGCTCAAACAGATATTCCACAATTGGAATGGTCTCTCTGCCTGCTGCATTTCTGCATTTCTGGGATTGATCGTCTACTTTTGTGCAATGCCGATTTTACGTTTGATTCGGACTTTTATTGTGCGACATACTTGACGCACCAACTCGGCTCGGCGAATGCCTATTGGCACTGGTTGCACGTCGGCTTCAACCGAGGCTGGCATCCCGCAAAAGGCAACTGGCTCAGATCACGGCTCGGAGGTGACGCAGCAGCGCTCGAAGCGCTGGATCTGAGCGTGTGCTCACAATTTTTCCACCGCGACCGGCCGGACGTAAAATGGGCAGACTTGTTCGAGCGATTTATCACGAGCGACGTTTTGAAACCCGGCCCGCATTTGCCGGTTGACGCAAAGACCGCTGACTTTCTGGCACTGATCGCCGATCGTTTCGCACTGGACGGCAAGGATGGCGAAGCGAGTGCATTGTATCAGCGTATTCTATTAAGCTTGCCTACGCATAAAAGAGCGTTGTCGCATTATGCGGATTGCCTTTTCCGCCAACGGTTTTTTCTTCCAGCCGCACAATCCTATATGTTGCTGGCAACGACGTATGGAGATTCCATCTGGAGCATATTGAATCGAGCACGCTGCTATGAAGAGCTTGGGCATCTGCATGAAGCATTGACCTGTCTTTACCAGGGTGTCGATCTGTTTCTGAACGATGCACCGCTGAAAGATCGCTTTCATTACATCGCCGACGCTTATCTGCAACAACAATGGAATACAGCAATCGCCATTGGTCGGCTCGGACGTTACGACGATGCGCGCGCCTGCCTGCATCAGGCTTGCGAGCAAGTGTCCGCAATGTTGGCGCCTAAGCGCTCCCTTGATAGAACCGGGCCGATTCGTACTGTGGCCATTTTCGGTGATGCCGGCCTGAAACAATGCTATTTTTATCGAGTTGAACAGAAAATCGAACAACTTTTGATGATGGGGTATGATGCAAAATTCTTTGACTTCCGCTCAGACACGACCAGATTTTTGGAGCAGATTGAGTCGTTTGATGCGGTAATTTTCTTCCGTGTTCCGGCTTTTGTCGGCGTTATGCGAGCCATATATAAATGCCGTGAACTCGGGGTCGTTACGTTCTATGACATCGATGACCTGGTATTCGGCGGCGGCGGGTATCCCGAGAGTTTTGAAAGTTTTTTCAATCTGATCAGTTTGGACGAATATATAGGGCTGCATTTGGGCATTCCGTTGTTTCGCCATGCGATATCGCTGACTGATTATGCGATCGCGTCGACGCCGGCCCTTGCTGCTGAGATGGAAAAGCTGGTCCGGAAAAAGCAGGCTTTTGTCCATCGCAACGGCTTTGGCAAACTGCATGAGGTGCTCGCGGCGCGAGCACCTCATCGACAACGCAGCGACCGCGTCAGGATTTTTTATGGCTCCGCCACCAAATCTCATAAGGACGATTTCCGCGATCTGATCGAGCCTGCGCTGGTTGAAATCGTTAAGCGGTTTGGACAACGTATTCAGATCGTTCTGGTCGGCCATTACGTTCTTTCCGACGAAATGAAAAGCATCGAGAAAAATCTGATTATATTGGACCCGATTTTCGATATCGAATCTTATTGGACGATTTTGCAATCCTGTGATATCAATCTGGCGGTCTTCAAGCGCACAGGCATGACCGATTGTAAGAGCGAGATCAAGTGGCTTGAAGCCGCTATGTTCCGAATTCCATCGATCGTCAGCGGGAGCGCGACCTATCAAGATGTCGTGGAAGACGGTGCCACGGGTATCATCTGCAACAATGTAAAAGAGTGGATTGGCGCGCTCGACTTATTGGTGCGAAACGGAGACCGTCGTCTACAAATAGGCCAGCGCGCTTGGGAGGTCGTGTGTCGCTCGTACAACATGGAGGCGATGGGTAAAAATCTGGCGTCGATCCTTGCGCAGGCAGCGCCGGAGCACGCAGATGTCAAAAAACCCGTTGTCGTCATCGTAAACGTATTCTACCCGCCACAGGCGATCGGTGGTGCGACCAGAGTTGTACATGATAATGTTCTTAACATTTCGAAGAACTATAGCGGGAATTTCGAGATAAAAGTGTTTACTACGGGTTGGGGACCAGAAGAACGCGATTACGAAATTCGCTCTTATGCCTTTGATGGAGTTTCCATTACCAGCGTCATTCGAGCGCACCAGTCTAACTTGGATCATGTCGTCTATGATGAGAGGATGCTTCAGATATTTCTAGAATATCTCGACCGCGTCAACCCTGCGGTCATCCATTTCCATTGCATTCAGCGCCTGAGTGTCGCAATTGTGTCGGCAGCAATATCAAGGAAGATCCCATATCTGATTACGGCCCATGATGGATGGTGGGTTTCGGACAATCAATTTCTAATCAACCAGAATAACGATCCAGAATTGTATGATTACAATGATCCGTTTGCGACTGCTGGAAAATGGGGCACGTCGTCATATCATCGCATGATGCGCTTGTGGCCCGCTCTGTCTGCCGCCAAGAATGTCCTGTCGGTGTCAGAGAAATTCGCCGATCTCTACCGGGCCTGCGGCGTACCGAACGTAAAAACGGTGGCGAACGGTGTATCGGATATACGGGTCGAGGCGCGGTCGGTGTCGGCGGATGGCCGGGTGCGCCTCGCTTTTATCGGAGGCATCGGGCATATTAAGGGGTACGACATCATCAAATATGCATTACTTTCGGAGCCCTTTAATAATCTTCGTCTTCTGGTTATCGACAGCGGACTGGAACCTGGCGATTCGAAGCGAACTGTATGGAATACCACGCCCGTCGACTTCGTGCCGAAGACGCCGGAACCCAAGGTCGCGGCGCTCTACGCAAACATCGATGTTCTGCTGGCGCCGTCGGTCTGGTTCGAGAGTTTTGGACTGGTATCGCGAGAGGCACTGTTGTGCGGTTGTTGGGTTGTTGCATCGGATCGCGGCAGCATTGGTGATTGTGTCACCGATGGCGAGAATGGTTTTGTCATCGATGTATCTAACCCGAACGCGTTGAGGAATGTCTTGCGCTTGATCGACAATCAACCCCAACGATACGTTACCTCGCCGAAAGTCAAGCCGGCTTTGCGGCGAGCTACCGAACAGGCAGACGACCTGGCGGCGATTTATGAGATGATTATTGCCAGCGACACATCGGCAGACGGCGTCGAGGAACTCAGGGAGACGATATGATCCGCGGTACTGATGTCGTGCCGGTGCGGCACTTGAATACGTTCTTGACGCTGGCCGAAACGGCGGTCGATCGTCGTTTTGAATGTCCGTACATCAAGACATACGAGTTTGATGGTGATTTTATCGATGATGTGCACCGATCGGTAGTATCTGGAATTGATGCAAACGGAATGATCGATTTCGGTATCGAGGGATGGCTGTTGCCTGCCGATGCTCTCAAATTGTATGAGCTGGTTCACTTCTGTCGCGGCGATGTTCTGGAATTGGGCACATATCGCGGTTTGTCAGCGGCGGTTGCGGCGCTGTCTTCGACAGAAGCAGGCATCGAAAACGTCGTCATCAGCTTTGACATGAGTCCCACCGAAACCGAGACCGCTCGACAAAATCTCCGAGATCGCCCCGGACACGAGCGCGTCCATTTATTCAGCGTCGAGGCCGGGCAGGGGGTGCGAGATTTGGCGCGCGCCAAACGCATGTTTAATTTTGCCTTTGTAGACCATTCTCATCAATATGAGTATGTTTTTGATGTCTGTCAGTCACTGCATCGGGTGATGTATGTCGGGGCATTTGCGTTATTTCATGACTTCAATGATCCGAGAAACGCGGCGCAGGACGCGCCGGATTACGGTGTGTACCAGGGCGTCCTCGATGGGCTGGATCCACGGCGGTTCGAGTTCTGGGGTATATACGGCTGCTCAGGACTGTTTCGCCGCATAGGACCGGTGTGAACGATATATGCTCACGATACCGATACCGATACCGCAGATATAATATCCGTTGAATAATAGTGCTGTTTCCGATGATCCGGGGTCATCGAGAGCGCATTGCTGCGCTGCGGCATTGCGCCGCCGCGCAGCACGGTCGCGGCGCATCGCGAGGTTCTGGAATGGCGACGATAGGCGGACCGGGTTTCACCGGAAAGCGATCAAAATGTATCGTAATCCATGAAAATAAATTATTAATTTCAACGAGATAGCGCGTTACGCCGCCGACGGCGCGCTGCGGGTGGCGCTCGTTTTGAACAGGCGCCGGGAGCTACGATCCGACGCCTGAATGCGGTGCAGCAATGGTGACCGGGATTGCCGGCCGCGAGGAAGGGGTCTTGTCTGGCGGCGTCGCTCCCCATCTGTTGGCTGTTCGATTACCGGCGGATGTCTTGATGGGAGTGTCTTGATAATTGCGTATTGCCGCGACGGCCGCTTGCAGATCAACAAACCTGCGACCGGTATTGCGTGGTGAGTTGCGGTGCTCAGGAACACAATCGTGTGACATCGTCGAGATTGAACATCGTGCAGTGAATGCAATCAACCGCATGGGTATCGTTATGAGAAATATCGCTTTTGCCGCTGTTGCGGTAACCGTCGCCGCAGCGGCATCGTTGTCGCCCGCGCTTGCCGATGGGCCGCGCGCATCATCCGGCAACAACTGGACCGGCATGATGGAAAGCACGGCACCGGCTCAGCCAGTCCAAGTTGTCCAGCCCCAAGTTGTTCAGCCAGTCCAAGTTAGTCAGCCTGGGCAGGTAATGCAGCCGGCGGCGCCGGCATCCGGCGTGCAACCACATTATGTCCTCGAGCAGGGATATGTGCATGGCGGCAAGTGGGAAAGCCGGTGGGTCCTCGTCCAATAGTAATCCTCGGATTTAGGGCGGGATGTAGGAATCGCGGTCGGGTCGGGCGCCTTGACGCGCCCGGCCTTGCGGCAAAGACGTCAAGTGTTCGGCTCGCGGCATCTTGAGGATTATCCTGCGGCGAGGCTTATCCGTGCCGCACTGCCTTTGGCCGAAATCGGCATTTGCCGGCACCGCCCTGCAACGCAAGCATCCGGGTGGCGTTAGCGAAACGATCTGATCATCGTGCGTTTTCCGCTCTCGCACTTTCAGGCGGCATCCGAACGAGGCAAAGATGAGCGACAACGACTACCGCCGGGGATATCCGACGCGGCGCCAGGTAATGGAATCCGGAACGGCGGTCGCCGTCCTCGGCTATGTCCGACCGGGATTTGCCGCGTCGGCGGCGCCAAATCCCGTCGCGGCACTGGTCGCGCCACTGGTGCTGCCGGCAGGTGCGGGGGCCGTTACCGTACCGGTACGCCTCAAGGTCAACGGCACCGAGCAAAGCCTGACGCTCGACACGCGCACGACGCTGCTCGACATGTTGCGCGAGCATCTCGGCCTTACCGGCTCGAAAAAGGGCTGTGACCACGGGCAGTGCGGCGCCTGCACGGTGCTGATCGACGGGCGGCGCATCAATGCCTGCCTCAGCCTCGCGGCGATGCATGACGGTGACAATATCACCACGATCGAAGGCCTTGCGGATGGCGAGCGGCTGCATCCGCTGCAGGCGGCTTTTGTGCATCACGACGGGTTTCAGTGCGGCTATTGCACACCGGGACAAATCTGTTCTGCCGCGGGCATGTTGGGCGAGCACAAAGCCGGCTGGCCCAGCGTCGTGACCGACGATCTGGCCGCCCGGCCGGAATTGACCGCCGCCGAAATCCGCGAGCGGATGAGCGGCAATATCTGCCGCTGCTCAGCCTATCCCAACATTGTCGCGGCGATCCGCGATGCGGCGGGAGAGACGCTGTGAGAGCCTTCACCTACGAGCGCGCCGACAGCGTCGCGGCCGCGACGCGGGCGATCGCCGAGACGCCTGGTGCGAAGTTCATTGCCGGCGGCACCAATCTGCTCGATCTGATGAAGCTCGATGTCGAAACGCCGACGCATCTCGTCGACGTCAACCGGCTGCCGCTCGCCGCAATCGAGGAGACAACCGAGGGCGGTCTCAAAATCGGCGCGCTGGTGCGCAATAGCGACCTCGCCGCCGACCCGGGTGTGCGCAAGAATTATCCGGTGCTCAGCCGGGCATTGCTGTCGGGCGCGTCGGGGCAGTTGCGCAACAAGGCCACCACCGCGGGCAATCTGCTGCAACGGACGCGGTGCTATTACTTCTACGATACGGGCAAGCCCTGCAACAAACGCGAGCCCGGGTCCGGTTGTTCGGCGATCGGCGGCTTCAACCGCATCCATGCGGTTGTTGGCGCCAGCGACGACTGCATTGCGACGCACCCCTCTGACATGGCAGTGGCGATGCAAGCGCTCGACGCCAAGGTCGAGACGGCGATGCCTGACGGCAGCCTGCGGACGATCGCCCTCAGCGACTTCTACCGTCTTCCGGGGAAGACGCCCGATATTGAAACCGTGCTGAAGCCCGGCCAGATCATCACCGCCGTGACATTGCCACCGCCGCCCGCCGGTGTGCAGATTTACCGCAAGGTCCGCGATCGCGCCTCTTTCGCCTTTGCGCTGGTATCGGTCGCCGCAATCGTCGAGACGACAGGCGGGAAAATCCGCTCGGCGCGGCTCGCTTTCGGGGGCATTGCGCCCAAGCCCTGGCGGCCGGTCGACGCCGAGCGTGCGCTCGCCGGTAATGCGCCGAGCGACGCCGCCTTTGCCAGAGCGGGCGAGGCCGTGATCGCCGGAGGACGTGGTCATGGGCACAACGATTTCAAACTGCCCCTGGTCAAGCGGACACTAACAGCGGCGCTGGCCGCCGCAACACGCTCGGCCTGAGGATAAGATCATGATCGACATGAGCAATCCTATCGGGTCGACGCCGCTCGACCGGCCCGGCGGCCTTCTTGGGCAAGCGCTCGACCGCATCGACGGCCCGCTCAAGGTCACGGGCCGGGCGACTTATGCCTATGAATATCGCGGAGAGGGTGAGGTCGGAGCGCCACCTGCCTACGGTTTTGTCGTCGTCGCGTCGATCGGCAAAGGACGCATCATCGCAATCGACTCGGCCGCGGCGGAAAAATCACCCGGCGTGCTGCTGGTGATGACCCACGCGAATGCATCGAAACAGGGTGACCGATCGAGTGGCGCGGTGCCGCAACTGGCCGATGACAGGGTGTTGTTTCATGGCCAGCCGGTGGCGCTCGTCGTCGCGGAAAGTTTTGAGGAGGCGCGCGCTGCCGCCTACCTGGTAAAGCCGTCTTACGCGCCCGAACCCGGCGCCCATGATCTCGCCGCTGCGCAGGAGAAGGCGTCGGTTCCGGCATCCAGGGGTGGCAACGCGCCCGACAGCAGCAAAGGCGACATCGATGGTGCGATCGCGGCCGCGCCAATCAAGATCGATGTAACCTACACCACCCCGCCGCAATCGCACGCGATGATGGAACCACACGCCACGATCGCGCGATGGGATGGCGACCATCTGACGCTTTACACCGCCAACCAGATGCTGCCGCGCGGCATTGAAGCCGTCGCCGGCACGCTGCGGATGCCGAAGGACCGGATCCGTCTCGTCAGCCGTTATATTGGCGGCGGGTTCGGCGCAAAGCTCCAGGTGCAGGCCGATGCGATCCTTGCGGCGATGGCTGCCCGCATGCTCAACCGTCCGGTCAAGCTGGCATTGACCCGGCAGCAGGTTTTTGCCGTCACCACGCACCGCAGCGACACCATCCAACGGCTGCGGTTGGCCGCGGAACGGGACGGAACGCTGCAGGCCGTAGCGCACGAATCGTGGTCCGACAACGCGCCCGGACAGACCGGGTTCGAAGGCGCCGCGATGGCCACCCGCAATATCTACGCGACGCCGGCATTGCTGACGGCGCATCGCCTGGCGACGCTCGATCTGCCGGTGTCGGCGGCGATGCGCGCGCCGGGCGAGGCGGTGGGCCTGCTGGCGCTCGAATGCGCGATGGATGAACTGGCGGCGCTGCTGGGGATGGACCCGATTGCGCTGCGCGTCAAAAACGAGCCGACGACCGATCCGCAGAACGGCAAGCCGTTCGCGACGCGCGCCCTGGTTCCCTGCATGCAGAAGGGCGCGGAATTGTTCGGTTGGAACAAGCGCAATCCACGGCCGGCATCGGTTCGCGATGGCGAATGGCTGGTCGGCATCGGCATGTCGGCCGCCATTCGCGGCAATCCGATGCTGGCAGCCAAAGCCAGCGCGTCCCTGGGACATGACGGCGTTCTGACGGTTCGGACGTCGATGACCGATATCGGGACCGGCAGCTACACGATTCTCGGCCAGATTGCCGCCGATCTGCTGGGGTTGCCGATCGACAGGGTGCGGGTGGAACTCGGCGATACCAGTTTCCCGGCTGCTCCCGGTTCAGGCGGATCGTTTGGTGCCAATTCCGCAGGATCGGCTGTTTATGATGCCTGCATGAATCTGCGTGAGGCGCTGCTGCGCAAGGCCGGGTTGCAAGCCGACGGTGCGGTATTCGCGGACGGTGCCGCCCTGGTGGGCAATCAGCGCGTTCCGCTCGACAGTCTCGCCGGCGACGGCGTCTCGGCTGACGGCGCCGCGACCCCCGGCGATTCCCGCCAGGCTTTTGTCCAGCAATCCTACGGCGCGCATTTCGCCGAAGTCGGGGTCAATTCGGTGACCGGCGAAATCCGCCTGCGCCGCATGCTTGGCGTGTTTGCGGTGGGTCGCGTGCTGAATGCAAAGACGGCGCGCAGCCAGGCGATCGGCGGTATGACCTTTGGTGTCGGCGCCGCGCTAATGGAGGCGATCGCCGTGGATAAGCGTGACGGCTGGTTCGTCAACAACAACCTCGCCGAATACCATGTCGCCGCCAACGCCGATATTCCCGAGATGAATGCGGTTTTCATCCCTGAAACCGATGACCGCTCCAGCGCGATGAAGAGCAAGGGGATCGGCGAACTGGGTACTTGCGGTGCCGGCGCGGCACTCGCCAACGCCGTCTTCAACGCCACTGGCATCCGTATCCGCGATTACCCGCTGACGCTGGACAAGGTGCTGAAGGCATGGGAGCAAACCGACGCAGGCCAGCGCACCTCGCTCAGCCCTGGGCGGCTGCCGGGCTGAAGTCGCGCATCCAAGTCCCGACAGAGTGGCTTTACTGCCGGGCAAATGATTCGGCTCAGCGATTTCTCTGCGCCGACCAGATCGCTATCCGCCGCAGCCCCTGCCGTGTGCCAGGCCCTTGGGCACCGAGACGCCCAAGGGCCGTGTCATAGGCGCAACTGAGGTTATTCGGCTGCAGCCCGTTGGCCGTGCGCGATGTCGGTGATGCGGGCGAGCATCGCAGCCGCATTGCCGTGCAGGATCTGCTCCCGTGCATCCTCGCTGATCTGGGCGTCCGCGAGCGCTTTCCGGGTCCAGTCGACCCCGAACTCGCTGCCGTCGGTGCCACACACGATGCGCTCGGCGCCATAGAGGCTCACCGCTGCCTCGATCGCACGGGGACCGAACGAGTTGCAGTCCACATACACCTTCGCCCGCCGGAAGCGCGCCGACGGCAGCTCTTCGCTCGGAGTGTCGAGCAGGCAGCGATGGTCCATGCGCTCGACTTCATACGGAATATTGCCGCCCAGATTGTGGACCTGGATCGTTACGTCGGGGTAGGGCGCGAGGTAGTCGGTCAGGCACAGCGTCACCATTACCGACGACAGGCTCGCTTGCATGTCGAGGGTGCCGTTGCGGCGCCGCGCGTTGTCGGTATCGCCCCCGACCTTGGGAAAAGCATCACCGGGCCGCGGGCCGTGGTGAATAAACAGCACCGCGCTGCGGCGGTTCGCGACGTCCATGAGCGGACGCATCGCTTCGGCATCCTGGCGCGTGAGGAAACCGTTGCCGGGAATCTGGGCGCCGATCATGCCGGGCAGTTCCATCACCCGATCGAGTTCGGCCGCGGCGGCCGAGATATCGACCAGCGGCAGCGCCGCGAAAGCGGCAAAGCGACCGGAATGTTCCTGGCAAATCGCCGAAAGCCGGTCGTTGATGCGCCGGCACAGCGGTCCGGACACGTCCAGCGGCTGAGCCTCGACCCAACAGAACGAACCGAGCAGCGACAACACGCTCACCGTGACATCCTGGCGGTCCATCCGAGCTAGATGGAACCCGACATCGTCGAACGCCTCGGCGAGGGATGCTTCGCCCATCCGGGGAGCCTTGAGTACCTCAACGCCGTCCGCGTTGCGTATGATGCGCGGCTCCCTGGTGCGGGCGCGCAGCGCGTCGGCGACTTCGGCGGGCCTCCAATGAGCATGCATGTCGATCATCGCGGTCATGGCTGGTTCCTCCCTTGGCTGTCGCGCAGCTTAACCCTTGCGACAGCTCGCCGCAAAGCCCGACGGCTACTCGCCGCAAGAGGGATCGATCCCAATTCTCGGAGATTTCGTTGGTCGGTATGGTTCGCGGCGATCGCCAACCGACTCGCCTCGTTGAGCAAGCGCAAATGTATCGCCGCGCCGCTTTCGCCGGTTATGCGAACCGTTCGAGGCGCGGTGCGTCTGCCCGCTGGAGCGCCGCCGGTGCGGGATTGCAAATTCAGGTTTGGTATGCTCTAAAGCCCGCCGCCTCGGAAAAAGACACGAGGCAACCGGAGCATGGCTCGCGATCGGAACACCGAGGAGAAGCCTGCAAGCTCAGGTAGATGCCCAGGTAGCTCAGTTGGTAGAGCAACGGACTGAAAATCCGTGTGTCGGTGGTTCAATTCCGCCCCTGGGCACCACTCTTTTCCAATACCCCGGTCCACCTCGAAGACGATGCGCAGCCCGGCCGACAGGCCCGTAGCCGGCACGCCAGACCGACATAATGCGGCGGGCGTAACCGGAAGATGCTGGCGATTGCGTCGCCCGGCATGCGATGACATCGTTCATCATCGACCGCAGCAACCGAGGGTTCCGCGATGCTTGAAGTGTGGAGCTGGCCGACGCCGAACGGGCATAAAGTGCATATTGCCCTCGAAGAGCTTGGCCTCGAATACAAGATCATCCCGATCGATATCGGCGCTGGCGACCAGTTCAAGCCGGAATTTCTGGCGATCACCCCCAATCACCGCATCCCGGCGATCGTCGATTCCGACGGCCCCGGCGGCAAGAAATTCACCCTCTTCGAATCCGCCGCGATCATGGTCTACCTGTCGGAGAAATGCGGCGGCAAGCTGATCCCGAAAGATCCTGTCGGGCGCTACAAATGCCTGGAATGGATGATGTTCCAGATGGGTGGCGTCGGCCCGATGTTCGGCCAGTGGAATCATTTCGGCGCTTACGCCAAGGACAAAATTCCGTATGCGATCGACCGCTATTTCAGCGAGGCAAAGCGGCTGACTCGGGTACTGAACCATCGTCTCGAGGAGACGCACTGGCTGTCTGGCGATGAATACAGCATGGCCGACATCATCACCTTCCCGTGGCTGCGCACCGCCAGCGACGAGTCGCCCCGCTTTGCCGAACGTGGTTACATCGACCTCGCCGAGTATCCGGCGGTCAAGCGCTGGTACGACGAAATGATGGCGCGCCCCGGTGTGCAGCGCGGCCTGGAAGTGCTGACCGCTGCCCGCGAGGTCAAGCAGATCACCGAAGCCGAACGCGAGAACATGTTCGGCTCGACCCAGTTCGCCAAACGCTGATCGCGGAGAGGGAACGGGCGATGGCGAAGGAAAAAGTCGGCGTCGTCGGCGCCGGGCTGATGGGCGCGGAGATCGGGCTGGTCTTCGCCCTCGCCGGCCACGAGGTGGTGCTGTCGGATACCGGCGAGGCGGCCTTGTCGGCGGCGCTCGAACGACTCGGGCGGGCGCTCGATCGCGGCATCGGGCGCGGCGTCTACACGGATGCGGAGAAACCGCTGGCGCTGGCGCGGATATCGACCAGCGTGGCGCTCGATGCCTTTGCCGATTGCGATTTCGTCACCGAGGCCGTGTTCGAGGACGAAGGCGTGAAGGCCGAGATCTACCGCAAGCTCGATGCGATCTGCAAACCCGTCTGCATTTTCGCCAGCAACACCTCGACGATCCCGATTTCGACCCTGGCGTCGTATGTCGGCGAGGCGCGGCGGCCGTTATTTGTCGGCACGCATTATTTCTCGCCGGCCTCACGCATGAAGCTGGTCGAGGTCATCCCAGCGTTCGACACCGCGCCCGCGACGGTCGACACCGCGATGCGGCTGATGCGGCAGAACGACAAGACGGCGGTGCTGATCAAGGATGTCGCCGGGTTTGCGGTCAATCGCATGTTCCTGATCTTCCTCAACGAAGCGATCCGGCTGGTTGAAGAAGGGGTGGCGACGCCCGAAGATATCGATACCGCCTGCAAGCTTGGGCTGGGGCATCCGATGGGGCCGTTCGAACTGATGGACGCGACGACCTCGAAACTGTGCCTGCAAGTGTCGGAAATCCTGCATGACGCATACGGCGAGCGCTTCCGCCCGCCCGGTCTCTTGAAGCAGCGGGTCAAGGCCGGGTTTGTCGGCGGCCGCAACGCCCGCGGCTGGCGCAAATAGGTGAAAATCGCCGGAAAGGTGGTTGTCGTCACCGGCGGCGCGCAAGGCATCGGCCGCGCCTTGTGCGAACGCTTTGCCGCCGAGAGCGCCAAGGCGGTTATCGTCGCTGACCTCAATACGGGTGGGGCCGAGGCGGTGGCGCGGGCGGTCGGCGGCGCGGCGATCCGCTGCGACGTGTCGCAGGAAGCCGATATTGTGTCACTGATCGACGAAACCGAAAGCCGCTTCGGGCCGATCGACCTGTTCTGCTCGAATGCCGGCATCGCCCTGTTCGATCCGGACCAGGCCAACGCCGCAAGCGCCGGCAACGAGGCGTGGTCGCGCAGTTGGGCGGTCAACGTAATGGCGCATGTCTATGCAGCCCGCGCGCTGGTACCGCGGATGGCGATGCGCGGCGGCGGCTACCTGCTCAACACGGTGTCGGCGGCCGGCCTGCTGTCGCAGATTGGCGGCGCGGTTTATGCGACCACCAAGCACGCCGCGCTTGGCTTCGCCGAATGCCTGGCGATCGCGCACCGCGACGACGGCATCCGGGTTTCGGTTTTGTGTCCGCAAGGCGTCGATACGCCGATGCTGCGCTCATTGCCGCGCGGCGCCCAGACGGTAGACAGCGCATTGTCGCCGGCCGAGGTCGCCGAGGCGGTCATTGCCGGGCTCGATGCCGAACGCTTTTTGATTTTGCCGCACGCGCAAGTCGCGACGTATATGCGCCGCAAAACCGACGATTATGACCGGTGGCTCGGCGGCATGCGCCGGTTGCGCGGCCGCCTCAACGAGGCGAGTTAGCATCAGGCGTTGCAAATCACTTTGATCGCCGCCGAAGCATTACGACCAGGATTTTGGTAATTTCGGCCTCCACTTGTGTTTTACCGAGGCAACACGATGCCCACCACGTCTGCCCTGGCGGAAACAGCGGCACTGATCGGCGAGCCGGCGCGTGCCGGCATGTTGCTGGCGTTGATGGACGGGCGGGCGTTGACTGCCGGCGAATTGGCGCGAGTCGCGGGCGTAACGCCGCAAACGGCGAGCGGCCATTTGGGCCGCCTCGCTGCGGCGGGCCTACTTTCGGTGCACTGCCAGGGCCGGCACCATTATCATCGGCTGGCGTCGGCCTCGGTGGCGCGGATGCTTGAAAGCCTCATGGCGGTGTCGGAAAGCGCGGCCGCTCAGCCGCGCCGTGCCGTTGTTACCGGTCCGCGCGACCGCGCAATGCGCGCCGCCCGCACCTGCTACGACCATCTTGCCGGTCAACTCGGCGTCACGCTTGCCGATAGCCTTGTCGAGCGTGGGCATATCGAGTTGTCGTCGGAAGGCGGCGCGGTAACGAATGCGGGTCTCGCGTTTTTCGGTGAATTCGGTCTTGATCTCGCGGCGGCGCCACGCTCCGGCAAACGTCTTTTCTGCCGGCCCTGCCTTGATTGGAGCGAGCGGCGATTGCATGTCGGCGGCATGCTCGGCGCTGCCCTGGCTGATCGCTGTTTTGCACTGAACTGGATCCGGCGTGCCGAGGGATCGCGCACGGTCGTCGTCACCCCGGCGGGCGAACTGGGGTTCCGCGCCTCTTTTGGTTTCTAGGCTCGCTCAACGTGGGCAAACCAGCCCCGATTAAAGCAGTCGAGCTTAAGCCAGTCGGGCATAAACCAGTCGGGCATAAACCAGTCGGGCTTAGGGTGTGGACTCAATCGAACCAATAGATGAGGGCGGCGACGAGGGACAAGCCTGCGAGGAAGTTTCGGGCGAGTTTGTCGTATCGGGTAGCGATGGCGCGGAAGTCCTTGATGCGACAGTTGGTGCGCTCGATGACGT
>DATAUE010000111.1:0-1839 GCA_036268425.1 Allostellaceae bacterium | reverse complement strand
GACGGGATCGATGAAGACGAGATCGGTAAAGTCGAGCCAGGTCTCGGCATTGGGCTGCAACTCCGGCGAAGCCGAGGGTACCGCCGCATCGCCCGTGATCGGCAGCCGCCACGGTCCGGTGGCGCCGAGTTGCAGATAGGCCGAGGCAGCACCCGGGCCGCCGTTGAACAGGAAGGTCACCGGCCGCGTCGCCACGTCGGCACCATCGAGCTGGTAGGCGATGTAGGCGATGTCGGCCTGCGGCTCGCCCTTTGCGTCGAACAGCCGGATCGAGCCCGCGGTGGCGGTGAAAGCGAGCGTGCGCCCGGGAAGCACCACGGTCTGCTTGGTGGTGGAATCCGGCGGCAGCCTGTGCAGTTCGGCGGCGGCCGGTGTTGCGGGCGTGTTGGCGTGACCACCCTTCTCGCCGGCCTTCTGGCCCGACGGCGTCGCGGCGGGTTGCTCCGGGTGCGGCGGCGCATCCTGGGCGCGGACGCCGACGGCCCAAAGCAGCACCAGCAGCGTCAGCGCGAGGCCGGCGTGGCGAGGCGCGGCGAATGATGCGGCCATATCGGTTGCCTTCCCTGTTTTGCTTGTTTGTCGCAGCCGGTTCGAAAAGCGGCGGCATTTCCGGCGCGAAATTGCGACAGCCGGGCCCGGTTCGCAAGCGCGCCGCCCGCAATTAACCGTGTTGGCGAGCCAAACCGCCGATCCCATTACAATCCCAATACATTCTGATGACATTGCCGCGGCGTCAGCCTATCTCGACAAGCACGGCCCACGTCGTATAGACGAGCCAATTGAACGTTCCCAGTGCACCCGCCCTGCCCGCGCCAGCACGAGCCCCCCATGAACTGCCCGACATGACCAGTGCCAAGAAATATGACCGGATTGCCTTTGTCGCGAGTGCCGGCGTCGAAGCCCAGCAGGCGCTGACGCAGCTGTCGGACATGTACGGCAATCACGACCCGGCTTCCGCCGAAATCGTGGTGGCGCTCGGCGGCGACGGCCTGATGTTGCAAACGCTGCACCGGCACATGCATTCCGGTAAGCCGATCTACGGCATGCATCGCGGCACCGTCGGCTTCCTGATGAACGAATACTCCACCCACGATTTGCATGGCCGGCTGGCGGCGGCGCGGGAAACCGTGATCCATCCGCTGCTGATGCGCGCCACCGACGCTCACGGCAGGGTGCATCTCCACCACGCGATCAACGAAGTCTATTTGTTCCGACAGAACCCCCAGGCGGCGCGCCTGAGGATTTTGATCGACGAGCGCGAGCGCATGTCGGAACTGATCGCCGACGGCATCCTGGTGGCGACCCCGGCGGGCTCGACCGCCTACAACCTGTCGGCGCAGGGCCCGATCCTGCCGATCAACGCCGATCTTTTGGCACTGACGCCGATCAGCGCGTTCCGGCCTCGGCGCTGGCGCGGCGCTTTGCTGCCCAACACCGCCTTCGTCGTGATCGAGGTGCTGGAAGGCGACAAACGCCCGGTAGCTGCGGTCGCCGACAGCGAGGAAGCGCGCGACGTCCGCCGGGTCGAGGTTTTGTCCGACAAGACCGTCTCGATGCGGATGCTGTTCGACCCCGGCCACAGCCTGGAAGAGCGCATTTTGAGCGAGCAATTCGGCTATTAGAGCGTTTTCAAGCGAAAGCCTGCGCCGGACTTGATCCGGGGTGGACACCGGTTCGCGTGAAGAAAGCGCCGGCTGCTCCCTACCCCGATCGCAACCATTCGTTAACGGGCGCGGGATATGGTTAACGCGGAGTATACCGGGCCGTCCGGCATACGCTCAGAGCCGCGCCATGTTCCGCATCGATTTCAACAAGTTGCGATTTCTCGTGTGCGACGAC
>DATAUE010000110.1:0-1826 GCA_036268425.1 Allostellaceae bacterium | reverse complement strand
GCGTCGCGGCTGCATCTGCCGTTCCCGGTATTGTCCGACGAGAAACTGGCGTTGACCCGCGCGCTCGATCTGCCGGTGATGGAAGTCGCGGGCCTGACGCTGATCAAACGGCTGGCGCTGATCATCGACGATGGCCGCATCACCCACGTGTTCTATCCGGTGTTTCCGCCGGACCGGAATGCCGGCGACGTGCTGGAGTGGCTGAAGGCAAATCCGGTTTGACGGCGCGCTAACCCAGTTCCGCCCGCACCGCGGCGAACACGCTGCGGAACATTTCCGGCGTCAGCACCCGCGTGTTGGTGTTGTAGCGCGAGCAATGATAGCTGTCGTAGAGCTTCAATTTGCCTGCCTGATGCACCGCGCCGTGCGAAAACGGCGCTTCCGCCGCGCGCAAGCCCAGCACCTTCAACGTCGAGTCGTGCGCAATACGGCCAAGCACCAGGATCGCGCGCAGCTTCGGCATGGTCTCGACCTTGTTGGCGAGAAATTGCCGGCAGGTGTTGATCTCGGCGGGCAGCGGCTTGTTTTGCGGCGGCACGCAGTGCACCGCGTTGCCGATCCGGCAATCGACCAGGGTCATCCCGTCGTCGGGCCGCGCCTGATAGACGCCTTTGGCAAAGCCATATTCCAGCAGAGTGGCGTAGAGCAGGTCGCCGGCGTAGTCGCCGGTGAACGGCCGCCCGGTCCGGTTGGCGCCCTGCATGCCCGGCGCGAGACCCACGATCAGAAGCCGGCCGTCGGGATCGCCGAACGAGGGCACCGGCGCATTGAACCAGGTGGGTTCCCGCGCGCGCGTCTCCTCGCGGAAGCTCACCAGCCTCGGACAAAGCGGGCAATTGCGGTCGGGTTCGGTGGAGAGCGGGGCGGCGGCGGCAAGCGGTGGCTTGCCACGCCCGCGGTTATTTCTAGTCGTCGAAATCGTCGTCATCGCCCCTCGGCGCCATGGTGGTGGCGCGCTGCAGGAATTGCGGCGCGTGATGGCGCGGCTCGCGCGGGGCAGGACGCTCGGACGGGTCGCGGCCGAGCTTGGATTGCAACTCCACGAGGTCGGTGAAGACGTCGGCCTGGCGCCGCAGTTCGTCGGCGATCATCGGCGGCTGGCTCGAGATGGTCGAGATCACGGTGACCCGGACGCCTCGGCGCTGCACCGCCTCGACCAGCGAGCGGAAATCGCCGTCGCCGGAAAACAGCACGATCTGGTCGACATGCTCGGCCAATTCCATCGCATCGACCGCGAGTTCGATATCCATGTTGCCCTTGACCTTGCGGCGGCCGCTGGCGTCGATGAATTCCTTGGTCGCCTTGGTAACCACGGTATAGCCGTTGTAGTCGAGCCAGTCGATCAACGGGCGGATCGAGGAATATTCCTGATCCTCTATAATCGCGGTGTAATAGAACGCGCGTACCAATGTCCCGCGACTCTGGAATTCCTTCAACAGGCGCTTGTAGTCGATGTCGAAGCCGAGCGTCTTGGCAGTTGCATAGAGGTTGGCGCCATCGATGAAGAGCGCAATCTTGTTGGAAGCAGGTGACATCAAGTTTTCTCGCGTTTGTTAACGTTTTTGGCGCGGCGGCAGCGCGCCGCGCATTCAGGATGAGCAGTCTAGAGTGCGGTTGAATCTGACCCGACAAACACTACCGCAAATGTGGTGCGGCGAGGGCGAGAAAACCCATACTTTCGACCTGTAATTAAGCGATTTATTGTCCCGGACAATACCCGACCGATGTCTGGGTATGTCTGGACGCTCCGGCCATTCGGCCCCGGCGGCGGGGTTAGCAGAGCCGATTGGGCAGGCCAAATCACAAATTGGTCTTGCGCAACCCCC
>DATAUE010000109.1:0-3076 GCA_036268425.1 Allostellaceae bacterium | reverse complement strand
TCGGCATCGTTGAGCCGATAGGCCGTATACATGGTGCTGACGGTGGCGCGGCGCGGCGCCAGCCCGGGATTGACCAGGATCAGCGAGCGGCGCTCGGAGTCATCCATGGTGATCAACTCGACCGCCCGATGCAGGATCGGTTCGATGTCCTCGGCGCAGCGCCACAGGAACGGGACCGCCCTGGCGGTCGCCAGAAGCTGCTTGACCTCGTCGTGGTCGACATCCGCGGCAGTCGCCCAGAACGGGAACATGTGCTTGGAGAACACGTCATCGTAGAGCGCTTTCAGCGCGATATCGCGGTTCGGCAGGCGGTGCACGGTTCCTGGCATCGGTCGCGCTCCTTTGGGCGGGGGACTTGCCCCACGCTAATATATGGAACGACGCCATCAATCAAACGCCGCGGGCAGGGCAATTCACTCCGCCTTGATGTCGGCGAACTTGACCACCTTGGCCCATTTGTCGATTTCGGTGGCGATGAACGTCTTGAATTCGGCAGGCGTCATCGGTTGCGGTACGACGCCGACGGCGATGAGCTTTGCTCTCACGCCCGGGTCGGCGAGGCCGGCATTCATCTCCTGGTTAAGCTTGTCGATGATTTCGGCCGGCGTGCCGGTCGGTGCGCTGATGCCGTACCAGCCGCTCGCATCGTAACCCGGCACGAATTCCGCGAGCGCCGGCACATCCGGCAGTGCATCGGAGCGGGTCTTCGACGTGACCGCGAGGCCGCGTAGCCCGCCGTTGCGAACGTATTGGATGACCTGCGGCAACGGACTGAAATAGAGCTGCACCTGCCCGGCGAGAAGATCAGGCACCACGTTGCCGCGATAGGGGACGTGAACGAGATCGATCCCGGTCAACATCATCAGCAATTCGCCGGTGATATGCGGCGACGTGCCGACGCCCTGCGAGGCCATGTTGATCTTGCCGGGATTGGCCTTGGCATAGGCGATGAATTCGGGAACGGTCTTGGCCGGGAATGACGGCGGCACCACCATGACAAAAGGCGTGGCGCCGATGAAGCCGATCGGCGCGATGTCCTTGGTGAAATCGAAATTCAGATTCTTGTAGAACGTGGCGTTGATCGCGTTGGTCGAAACGGTGACCAGCAGCGTGTAGCCGTCCGGGGTCGCCTTGGCGACCATTTCGGTCGCGATATTGCTGGAAGCGCCCGGCCGGTTGTCGACGATGAATTGCTGTCCGAGGTGGTCCGAGAGCCATTGGCTGAGCAGCCGCCCGGTAATGTCGGGCCCGATCCCCGCCGGAAAGCCGACGATGACGCGCACCGGACGGGTCGGATAGTCGAGCGCCCACGCCGCGCCGGGCGCGAGTGGCAACGCAACGGCACCGGCTGCGAGACGCAAAATATCACGGCGTGGAAACTTCATCCTGTACCTCCAAACGAAACAATGGACACCGTAGGACGGGTCGAGCGAAGCGAAACCCATTACTTTCGGCTTCAGTATGCCGTTGTGGCAATGCGCTTCCCTCCGGTCAATCCATCAAGCGAATCTCCGGTACCGCCGGCCGCTATTGGCAGCTTGCCCCGGGCGGTGCGCAGGACGACAATCAGCCGAGCGAGGTAACCCATGCTGATGGACGCGATTCCGGTTGGCGCCGATCCGCCGCGCGAGGTCAATGTCATTGTCGAGGTGCCGATCGGCGGCGAACCGATCAAATACGAGCTCGACAAGGCGTCCGGCATCCTGGTGGTCGATCGCTTCCTCTACACCTCGATGCGCTATCCCGGAAACTACGGCTTCATCCCGCACACCTTGTCGGCGGACGGCGACCCATGTGACGTGCTGGTGGTCAACACGCGGGCGATCACGCCCGGTGCGATGCTGAGCGTGCGGCCGATTGGCGTGCTGTTCATGGAGGATGAAGCGGGCCAGGACGAGAAGATCATCGCGGTGCCGACAACCAAACTGACGCGGCGCTACGATGCGATCAAATCCCACCGCGACCTGCCGGAGATCACGCTGCAACAGGTCCAGCACTTCTTCGAGCACTACAAGGATCTGGAAGAGCGCAAGTGGACCAAGGTGTCGCGCTGGGGCGGCGTCGAGGATGCCTACCGCATCATCCGCGAAGCCTGCGAGCGGGTAACGCAGGCGAAGCACCCGACATAGGCCTTTGCACTGTTCGGGCGGAACTTTGCACGCAGCGCCGACGTTTCGTCTGATTGGTCCAGTCGCTACGTGCACTTTCACTTCGCTTGAAACGATTGCCTCGCCGGATCAAGCGCCGTAGCGTCATTCGGCAACCTGCGCTGGCCGAGGCCAAGGCGACATAAGGTTGCGAGAGCGGAAACCACCAGGGAACGCGCATTGGCAAACGATCGTGCCGGCTGGCTGGGGCAATCGGTCGAGAGGGTGGAAGATGCGGCGCTGCTCAGCGGCGCCGGCCGTTATATTGATGATCTCGGGGTGCGCCCGGGCACGCTCGACGCCGCCATCCTGCGCTCGCCGCATGCGCATGCAGACATTGTTTCGATTGACGCGGAGGCGGCGCGCGCGCACCCCGGCGTCATCGCGGTGGTCACCGGCGCCGACCTCGCCAAGATAACCGCGACGCTGGCATCGAGCGTGCGGGCGCCGATCGATGCGCGGCCGATGGCGGTCGATCGGGTGCGCTATGTCGGCGAACCGGTCGCCATGGTGGTCGCCGCCAACCGCTACATCGCCGAAGATGCGTTCGACCTCATCGACGTGTCGTACCGGCAGCGGCCCGCGGTGGTCGATCCGGTCGCCGCGCTGGCATCCGATGCGCCACTGTTGCACGACGCCGCCGGCAGCAATCTGATCAGCGACCGCAGTTTTCGCTACGGCGATCCCGATGCGGCCTTTGCCGCGGCGGCGCGACCCGTCACGGTGACGACGCGCTATCCGCGCAACAGCGGCTCGCCGATCGAGACCTACGGCGTCATCGCCGAATACGATCCGCACCAGGACGCCTACGATGTCCTCACCAATTTCCAAGGGCCGTTCAGCCTGCACAGCGTTGCCGCGCGCGCGCTGAAAGTGCCGGGCAACCGGCTGCGGCTGCGCATCCCGCGCGATTCCGGCGGCAGCTTCGG
>DATAUE010000108.1:0-136356 GCA_036268425.1 Allostellaceae bacterium | reverse complement strand
GAAACGGCCGCGTCCTCTGAAAGGATCGCCTCTCGGTCAACAACACCAGACCGTTTGAATCGTTCGATCGACTGTAGGTCGTTCAGTTTCTCTCTGTGTGGTGAAGCGCATTCAAACGCCGCGTCGAATTTGTCGTGTTGTGCGGATGTCAATGGTGGTGGTGGTGGGTGAAAAAAGTCAAATACACCTCCGATCATAATTAGGATAGCGGCGATGCCGAGAATAACAGCGGCTGGCATCATTATAGCAAGGAGCTTGATCATCCGTGGGCTGGCCGCAAGAGGTGACAAGACACTAAGGATGCCCCTCGGACCAGCCGTGCGCCACCATGCACTTTTTGCGAAATTCTCCCATGTTGAGCGCTCCGACTAGGCCGCCCCCGAAGTGGCCACTCTGGCGCATGTCCTTTTCGCAAGTGTAATCGTCGCGTTCCAGATCGGACGGAGTTGATCCGGCCTTTTGCCAATAGATCGTTTGCGCGCAGCCGGAAACGGCGAGCGCGGCCACCAGACATAACCAACGCATAGGCGTTTCGCCTCTACCGTGTAGCGCGCCGGGCAACCTGCCACTGAGGCGCGAGTAAGTCGAGACAAAAGGCGCTCCCCCGCGGGCGCCTTTTGCATTTCTAAGGACATCGCGAGATGAAATTCCGCGCACTGAATCTTGTTCTGGCGCTTTCGTTTGCGTCACTCTTTTCTGTGGCGACGCAGGCGCAGGTTCAGCCAGGGCAAGGTGGCGGTGGGGGCGTATCTAGCGTGACGTTCACCGGAGATGGCACCGTTCTCTCCGACACGCCAAGCGATCCCGTCACGTCATCCGGGACGTTGGCCGCCTCTCTCAATCTACAAGCCGCGCATGCGGCCTTGATGGGCCCCATCGATGGGTCCGCCGCAGCTCCGACTTTCCGGTCGGCGACGTGCTCGGATATTTCAGATGCTGGCCCGCTGTGCAGCGGCACACTTAATATCCCAGAAGGGAATACCTGTATAGTATCTATTTTTGATGGAAATTTATTTCAAGCTACCACAGTTAATCCGCCTTTATTTGAAGGAGAAGGGTGTTCGCTTGGAATAGATGTATTTACTGATGCCGATTCCGGCATCGTGCCGTCTTCGGGCGGTGGAACAGTAAATTTCCTGCGCGCCGATGGTAGCTGGGCGGTGCCCGGCATGGCGACCAGCGGCTCCAATGCGACCTCGGCCGCGCTGCAAAATTTGGCAACTGCGGCGGCCGCGCAGAACTTGAAGCTGGGAGCTTCTGGCGGTTTTGTTGGCATCGCAACGAGCGGCGCTCCGCTGTTTCCATTTGATATCGGCGGACTGTTCTCGACCAGCCCGGTTACCGGCTTCACTATTGAGCAGGGCATATCCGCCAACGCCAACGCCGGTATTGGCATGGAAATTCGCAATACCAGCAACGGCATCGCGGCATATAGCGGGTATCAGCTCAGCGATAACAACGGTCAGGATTACGCCTCGCTGATGCTGCCGAGCAGCGGTAACACCGCGACCAGGTTCGGTCTCACCCTGTCCAGCACCGCGCAATTGGTGACCGGGACAAACGGTGGATCGGGTCGAATTTTGGTGCTTGGTACAGTTGGCGCCAATGACATGCTTTTGGGCACCAATAACGCCAGTCGCATCTATCTTACGTCAACGGGCTTTACCGGCGTCGGCACAAACACTCCGAACACGCTGTTGCATATCAGTGCGCCAGGATCACCCGCTTCTCATACCAGCACAACGCTTGGTCAGCTTGATACTAATTTTCGAGAGCAGATCAACACTGCTACGGTAGGCGCCGGTGCTGAAGTTAGCTTCTTCGGCCGCACCGATACCGGAGCAAGCGTTGCTCTCGCGACATACGCGGCCATCTCTGCACCGATCGCCGGGTCGGGCGCGACGGGAAGTTCCGGAAATCTGATCTTATCGACTAAAGCCACAACCGCGACGACGCTCACCCCGCGCGTATTTATCCTGAGCACAGGAAACATCGGGTTCGGCGGCGTCACTACCCCGACGCAGATGATGACCATGTCCAGTTCGGGTTCGTTTGCCTGGGACAACGGATCAGGCACGGCAGACACCGGTCTTTCGCGTTCGGCTGCCGGCATCATCAATGTAGGCACCGGTGCTCCCGGTAGCGCGGCCGGCACGCTGAATGCCACCCTTTACGAAGCTGCCGGCACCGCTGGTCTCGCGTCCAAAACCTGCACCATCAATACCGCCAACGTTACGACTGGCATCACCATCACGATCAAGGGCGGTCTCATTGTGGGGTCAACGACATGCTAAAAAATATCGCGTGTGGCACGGCAATAGCCGCTGCGCTGCTGCTCCACACTCAGGCGGCCAGCGCCGGCTCGATCACGCTCTCGATCACGACATCAGCGGGGACGGCCACCGCAACCGCAACCGTCTCCGACGCTGATGCGACGCGGCTGGTCAATTCGTATCAAACCGGCACTTTGACCGCCGCGCAGGTCTTTCAGACGCTCATCGCGCCGAACGTGCTGAGCTACCTGAAGGCACATGTGGCTGACTTCGAGCGGCTGGCCGCCATAGCAGCGCTACCCGCACCGATCGCCGTGACGGCCGGCCAATGAGCGCCCGCCTTGCCCTAGCCGCCGTACTGATGCTGGCAGCCGTCCCTGCGCTCGCCGAGGACCCTGACCCGGTCGAAACCCGCCTCGTCCAACAGGCTCAAGCCGCCCAGACGCAGGAGCAGAATTTCATCGAAGCCGTGAAGGCGCTTGTGGATGCGCGGGCCAAGGACAAGGCGCAGCTCGCCGCGCTGCAAACCTGGGTGCACGACTACATCGCTGGGTTGAAAGCCGCGGAACCTGTGGCTCAGAAATGACCGATTGGCTCGACGTTGTAAAAGCTGCCGGCGAAGGGTTGGGACTGGCTGTCCCAATCATCGGTGCATTGGGTTTCTTTCACGGTAAACGCAACGAGCGGTTTGACCAGATCGACGGAACTCAGAAGGAGCTTAAAACCCAAGTCGGGAAATTGAACACTGATTTCGACGGGTTACGCGGACAGATTGCCGCTTCGGACCTCGCAAAAGAACAGCGTTTTGTTTCTCGCAACGATTTGACCGAAACAGTAAAGCGGTTTGACGACGCGATCCGGGAACTCAATCGGACCCTACTCGAACTGTTGCGCAACGGGGGCATCAATCGATGATCCTTGTTGTTGAAGACAATCCCAAAATGGCCGAGGTGTTCGCTAAAGCGATGGCCGGTGAAGGTTGGGATACGACTATCACCAACACCTGCGAATCTGCAATTGAGAGCCTTTCTACCGGCCCATACGAACTCGCCATCGTCGATTTGATGCTTGATGGCCTGGACGGCGTTGAATTTGCGCGCCGTGCCCGAGCCGCCGGCAGCGATGTTCCGATGATCGCAGTAAGCGGCATCCTGGAAGCATTCGATCAAAATGTTCTCCGATCGGTCGGTTTCGTTGCGTGGCTCGCGAAGCCGCTCCGGATCACCGAACTGGTCGACCTCGTGCGCAAGCACGCACACCCACATCCCCCTACCTCGAAAGGACCTGCGCCATGACGCAGCCCGTCGCCATTGGATTTGACGCTGACCAGGATTGTTCACACGTCGCCGCGCTGGCGGTCGAGCGCGGGGCGACATTCGTCTGCCGTTATCTGAAGAACCTCTCGGTCGCCGAGGCGCGCACGCTTTCCGCGGCCGGCCTGTCGATCGTGTCGATCTTTGAAAGCACCGCCCAGCGATCCTTATCCGGCGGCGCCGGCGGCACGGCAGACGGCACTAAGGCATTGACACAGGCGCGTTCTATCGGCCAGCCATCAGGCAGCGCGATCTATTTCGCTGTCGATTTTGACGCGACCAGCGCACAGACAACCGTGGTGTTGGCGTATCTCGCAGCCGCCAGGGCAGCGCTCGGTGGCGCGTACAAGATGGGCGCCTACGCCAACGGCGCGGCCTGCCAGGCGGCGCGGAACCATCAGCTTGTCGATTACACATGGTTGGCCGGCGGCATGGCGATGCGCGGTTCGGCTGATTTCGCCGCCGCCGGCCGCGCTACCATGACTCAGGACGTGGGCGACAAGCGCGGCCTCAACCTCGGCATCAGCATCGACAGCGATGTCGCGCTGACCGCCGACTTTGGCGGCTGGCAGGTGGGTGTCGCCACGGTCGCCGTCGCTCCGGTCCAGACGCCGCCGCTCCCGACCCATCCCGATCCCGTCTATGGCGCGGTGTACGCGCTGCAGACCGCGCTGAGCGTCGCCGGCGAGGCCGTTGGGGCGGTCGATCACATCCTCGGGCCGCAGACCCTGGCGGCAACGCAGAGCTACATGCGCAAGCACCCGCTGACGGCAGCAGACCGCGGATAGGAGAGAGGCAATGGAAACCACCACCACAGACGCCATCCCCCCGATGCGGGCAACCCCGAGCGAGGTGATGGCGATGATCAAGACCCTGCAAATCGCGCTGCGCGCCTACGGCTACACCGGCGAGATCGATGGGGTTATCGGCGCCGAAACAACGAAAGCCGCTACTCGCGCTCGCTACGCAGCGCAGGGGTGATGGCCGAGTTAACGCCGCCGGATTTCGTCGAACGACAGTTTATCGGCGAACCGAATGGTGCCGGCAATCTGATCCGTCAACTTGCCGATCGTATGTACGAGCGCGGCGCGACATGGCTGCGCGCGACGATCCTCCGCAAGAAGGATCAAGTCGTCATGGAGGGATGGTGCGTCCGGCCGAACTGTCAAGGACCCGAGCCGACATAACCCCTTCCTGGCCTGGAACCAAGCACCTTTCGCGTACCCGCGCGCAAATCATAGGCCACGGGTCATTTCTATTTTCGAGGAGACTTTATGTTCGCTCAACTCAAACAGTGGCCGCCCACGTCGACGACTGTGATCGGCGTCGGTCTGTTGCTCGGCGTCGGCTGCTATTTCCTCACCGGGTCGGTTGAGGGTGCGGTCGCGCTCGCCGGTTTCTTCAAAATCATCTGCCCCCAAGACGCTGCGGCGGTCGATCAAGCTGTCGGCGAAATCCGCACGCTCGCAACGACGCCGAAACCCTGACGATCTTTTATGCTGACTGGGTGGGATTCGAACCCACGGGGCATTCGTAGAGCTAGGTGCGAGCCCACCCCTATTGGAGCGCCTTAAACCACTCAGCCACCAGACAGCTTGTAACAACTACCTTATTTCACCCGAAAGGACAACTCCACCATGACACGCTTCTTCCTCCCCGTCGTCCTTGGCCTCAGCCTCCTTGCCGGCGGCTGCACGCAGGCTCAGGTGCAGACCGCGACCAACACCGCAAGCGCCGTCTGTACCGACGTGCAGGCTGCCGAGAGCAATGCCGCCGTCGCCGGCCCGCTCGATGCGGAAGACCCGCATTCGGCACTCGGCGTGCTTTGGGCAGATGCCAAATCAGCCTGCACCAACGGCGTCCCGGCGGTCGGTGTCTCCACCGATTGGGGTGCTCTCGTATGGAGCGAGGCCAAGCAGCTCGTTCCTGTCGTGCTGCCTATCCTGATCGGGCTGGTTTGAGCGATGATCCGCGTTCCGGATCAGGCGATCGGCCTCGTGCCGTTCGTCGTCCTGCCGCTGGCAATCGTTATCATGACGTTGCTGGCCGGCTGCGGCGCCGTCGCGCCAGACGCGTTCGGCCGCACGCAAGAGCCGGGTTTTAGCGCCTTTTGCGCCGCGCATCCTCATCACGGGACTTGCCCATGACTGCGACGCAGGAGCAGCTCGATCAGCTCGCCGACGTGAATACCAGCGTCAACGCGCTGCCTTATGAGGCGGCGATCGGTGCGCATGAGCCGAACGATTGGTGGACCGACGAACCGGTGCCGGGGCAATCATGGGTATGTCGCGACTATGTCCTGGCGAAAGCCGATCGGCTGCGCGCCGCTGGTTGGGCCCCCGGCCTCCTATCCGTCGTGCTCTGCTACGTCGAGACGGGCGAATATCACGCCGTTCTGGCGGTTGACGATGGCGATCTTGAGCCACTGATCCTCGACAGTCGATTTTCGCAAATCTACCGGATGGATCAGCCGCCGGCCGCGTACCGCTGGGCGTCGCGGCAGATCGCTGGCACGACCGAGTTTGAACCGGTCGCGTGACACAGACTGTCTTTGCCAGCATGCATGCTAATGGGCAAAGCATGCATGCATGAGACCAGCAAAACCATTTCGTTGACGTCACCAAAATGGTCGGACATGCACCCGAAGCCGCCGCTATGCCCTGGCCCGGAGCATGCGGACCAATGCGAGAATTTCTCCTGTAGGCATTCCGGCTGCCAGGGTAGGCTTCCCGCCGGGACGCCATCCCCGGATCTCTTGACTGCGGTTGCCGCAACGGACGGCTAAGCAGCTAATTACCTGTTTCCAGGTGTGTGAGGTGGCTTGCTCATCTCGGGAACCGTTCCCATTTAAGCACCAACGGCGGCGTCGTTGCAATGGTGCCGGGGTGCTTCATATTCGGCGTGGAACGATGAGCATTGCGGCGATTGACGCGGCGCGTCGGGTCTGCGAATTAAGCGGCTGGACGGTACCGAACCTACAGCTTCAGAAAATCCTATACATCACGCATATGATTTATGCGGGCCGTCATAATGGCGATCGGTTGATCCGAGAGTCCTTTGAGGCTTGGGACTACGGTCCCGTTATTCCGTCGTTATATCGGAAAGTAAGAATTTTCGGAAGCAAGCCTGTGCAAGACATTTTTGCGTTTGCTAAACCGAGTCTCCCGCCGGGCATTGATGCGGTCGTAAAAGAAGGTTGCGACTATCTGTTGACGAAGAGTCATGCGCAGCTTGTGGCCATGACCCATCGAGATGATGGAGCGTGGTCCAAAAATTATACTCCAAACATGATGGGGCGAATTATCCAACAAGAAGATATTCTTGAGGAATACAAAACGCAAATAGCAGCGACCTAAGCTTGTGTCGGAACCCAAAGATTTTGCCAAACTGGCAGAAATAACAACTAGGTTTATGGTTCGCCAGCCATTACGGCTGAGGCGCATAGGGGCCAGGGGACGTCTGCCGGTGCCGAAAATAAGTCGAGAGGCTAAATTTAGCCAAACTCCTAATTGGGACTAAATCAGGATTTTTGGAACGGAACGGCCCCGGGGAATCGGCGGTGACCAGGGCCTCCGCTAGTTCGGCGTCGCATCGCGCTCTTGTATCTCCTCATCAATTTCTTCCAAAACATAATCCGGACAGCTATACCCCGCATCGCGCAACATAGTAATGCGGTCACGGAAATCTTCGAGACTGTAATCATGGAACGTCTCGCCGTCATGAGGTAGGCCGATATTAACGAGTTCCATCTTATCGAGAGAAGCCCGTTGCGCTGCATACTGTCTGTTAAATTTTCTTACGTCAGTAGACAACAAATTCCAATCTACCTTCGGTATATTGCCGACCCGGCGAAGGTTGGCGACATGCGTGGTCCAGCCACCTGAAACATCCTCGTAGCAGTATAGGTCGCAGCGCCAATCGTCACTCGACCAACGACAGTAGCTCATCACCGCGCCTCCAGCGTGGTTGTCGGTCAGATCCGGCGCTTGATGGCGTGGCCATAGATATCAGCGACGAAATCGTCGATCCACTCTTGGTCGGCCAATTCCGGCAGCGTCGATCGTTCCGCTTCGCGCTCTACGTCAATAAGCAATTCCTCGATCTCCGCGGCTACCTCCCGGTAAGCCAGTTGGCCAAGCTTTATGGCAATCAGATGCGGCGCGTCTGGCCGCGGGAAGGTCACGGAGCCGGTCTGTAGTAGCTCGACCGCCTGTGACCCGACGCGAACGGCGTGGGAGAGTGCCTTCCAATCGACGCCCTCCTGTCGTTCGGCCTGCCGTGCTCGGTGGCCGTATTCGTCAACGATCCGGCGCATGACCTCATGTGCCGTCGGGTCCGTTGCGCGGTAATCCATGATGTTGCATTTCACATAAACGTCAATGCCCATAACCTTGGTGAAGGCCATCTCGCGGCGGATCGTCGGATCATCAACATCGGCCGCAGCAACGCTCGGATTCATCCCGATCCACAACGCGTAGGGAGCGCGCCCATCTGAGAAACGACGCATCGACCAATCACGGCTCAGCCAATATCGATATCGGCCACAGGGGCTGAATTCCGCTTTCCCGTCTACGCCGGCTATCATCGCCAGCTTCGTTTTGCCGCCAGGATCATGTGCTGTGGTCTGATCGCTCATGCCTCCGCGCTCCCTTGTGAACGGGAGGGGAAACGACTCGCGGCAGAGTGGGTTTTCCGGACAGTTATCCGGACAAGTTCTGAAAGAATGGTGGGCGCGACAGGGATTGAACCTGTGACCCCTACGATGTCAACGTAGTGCTCTCCCGCTGAGCTACGCGCCCGGTTCCGTGCGGAACGAGGACGGGGGTTTAGCGGAAATGCCGCCGGTGGGCAAGGTTCTGGGCGTAGAAAAGCAGCACATAGGTGTGTCGCCGGAGGAGGGATGTGGACAACACGAACGTAGCCGCGGCCGGGTCGAATTACGGCATGGTCGTCGAACAGGATGTGATGATCCCGGCGCGAGATGGGGTGGGGCTTGCCACCGATGTCTACCGGCCGGCTGGAAACGGCCCGTTCCCGGTGATCCTCGAACGCACACCTTATGACAAGACCGCACAAAGCCGTTCGGAGCGCACCGCGTTGGTCGCGTCGCCACGCTCACGCGAGGCCGTGGCGCGGTATTATGTCGAGGCGGGTTATGCCATCGTCTACCAGGATTGCCGCGGCCGCTATCGCTCGGAAGGGACATTCACCAAATATCTGAGCGAGGCCGAGGACGGCTACGATACGCTGGACTGGCTGGTGCGGCAGCCCTGGTGCGATGGCCGCATCGCGACGATCGGCCTGTCCTATGCAGCGCATACCCAGATGGCGCTTGGCTGCCTCGATCCGCCGGGCCTCGCGGCGCAGTTTCTTGATTGCGGCGGGTTCTCCAACGCCTATCGCAGCGGCATCCGGCATGGCGGCGCGTTCGATCTGAAACAGGCGACCTGGGCCTACCGCAACGCGCTGGCCGATGCGCGCGACCCCGCGACACAGGCCGCGCTCGGCGCGGTGGATATCGCGGAATGGATCGCCCGGCTGCCGGACCGCGCGTGGTCACGCGGGGAGTCGCCAGTCAGCGCTGCGCCCGAATACGAGGATTATCTGTTCGAGCAGTGGGAACACGGCAGTTTCGACGCGTTCTGGCAGCAGCCGGGGATTTACGCCGAAGGCGCCTATGGCACCTACCCCGCGGTGCCGACGGTGCATCTATCGGGCTGGTATGATCCTTACGCTCGCACGGCAATGGAGAACTATCTCGGCCTCGCCGCCCGCAACCCCGGTGCGACGCAGCTGATCCTCGGGCCGTGGACGCATGGCGACCGCTCGCTAAGCTATGCCGGTGATGTCGAATTCGGTCCTCTGGCTGCGGTCGACGGCAATCTCGCGGATGATTTTTTTGCACTGCGACGGCGGTGGTTTGATCGCTGGGTGCGCGGCATCGATAATGGCGCCGACCGTGACCCGGCAGTGCGGGTGTTCGTGATGGGCGGCGGCTCCGGCCGCAAAAACGCCGTCGGCCGGATCGAGCATGGCGGCCGCTGGCGCGACGCCGATGCGTGGCCGCTGCCGGGCACCGCCTGGACGAAATTCTACCTGCGGAGCGATGGTGGCCTGGACCTCGCGGCCAGTTCCGGCGACGCGGCGCCGCTGGTGCTGACAGCCGACCCGCGGCATCCGGTGCCGACGATCGGCGGTGCTCTGTCTTCGGGCGAGCCGGTCATGCGCGGCGGCGCCTACGATCAGCGCACAACGCCCGAGTTGTTCGGTGCCGTGGGGCCGTTCGGACCGCTCGCGGAACGCGAAGACGTGCTGTCGCTAATGACCGGACCACTCGAAGCTGATCTCGAAATCGCCGGCCCCGTCGAGTTGCACCTATGGGTCGCCTGCGAGACGCCTGACGCCGATATTCATGCCAAGCTCGTCGATGTCACGCCACCAAGCGCCGATTTTCCGGAGGGGTTCGCCATGAACCTCACCGAAGGGGTGCTGCGGCTGCGCTACCGCGACTCGTGGGAGGCGCCGTCGCTGATGCACCCCGGCGAGATCTATGCGGTAACGATCGCGTTATTTCCGGTTGCCAATCTGTTCAAGACCGGCCACCGGCTGCGGCTCGATCTGGCGGGCAGTAACTTTCCGCATTTCGACATCAACCCGAACTCCGGCGAGCCGGAGGGCAAAGCAGAGCGGCCACGCACGGCTCGCAACCGGATTTTTGTCGATAGCGAGCGGCCGTCGCATCTGGTGTTGCCGGTCATTCCTTCCGGCGTTTGATTAGGCGCGCATACGACCTCTCGCGTATAGCGATGGCGGGAATGCCAAAACGTCGGCCATTGCGACATTCGGGTTAGCCGGACACGCCCCATCTAGCGAGCGCCGGTATTGCGGCTCGACCCGAGCCGTTCGCCGGCCCGCACGGAGGGCAAGAATGTTCGTGCTCGAATTCATTGCGTCACAGCCGCTTTTGGCGACTGTTCTCATCCTGGCGATCCTAGCGCTGCTTGGCAGCATCCGCGTCGCCAACCAGTACGAACGCGGCATTATCTTCCGCCTTGGCAAATTTCATCGCACCGCCGGCCCTGGCCTGTACTTTGTCTGGGTGCTGGTCGAATGGCAGATCAAGCTTGATCTGCGCACCGTCACCCGTGATGTCGAAGAGCAAGAGGGCATCACCCGCGACAACGTTCCGATCAAGGTCAACGCGGTGATCTGGTTCCGTATCGTCGATCCCGAGCGAGCCGTGATGGAGGTGAGGGAGGTCGCCAATGCGGTCGTGCAGGTCTCGGTCACGACGTTGCGGACGGTGCTGGGCCAGCACACGCTCGACGACATCCTGAAGGCGCAAGATTCGATCGCCGAAGTCATGCAGAAGGCGATCGACGCGGTCACCGAGCCGTGGGGCGTCAAGGTCGAGCAGGTGCAGATGAAGAACGTCGAAATCCCGCCGACCATGCAGCGCGCGATGGCGCAGGAAGCCGAGGCGTTGCGCGAAAAGCGGGCGCGGCTGATCAAGGCTGAAGCCGAACTCGACGCCGCCGAAAAGCTGCGCGAGGCCGCCGAGGTCATCATGCAGAACCCGGCCGGCCTCGAACTGCGCCGCATGCAGATGATCACCGAAGTCGGCGCCGAGCAGAACACGATGACGATCATTATGATGCCGAGCGAGTTCGTCGCGATGGCGCGCGGCATCGGTGAAATTGCCGGCAAGCTGGCGCCGCATCCCGCGTAGCGACTCCGCGTTACCTTCTCCCGGGCCGGGTGGGAGAAGATGAAAGCTGCCGCGTCAGCCGCGCTTGAGGCGGTAGGTTTCAGCCGTGCCGGGAAAAGCGCCGGCGCGTACATCGGCGGCATATTGCACGACCGCCGCATCGATGCCGGTGCGCAACTCGGCGTAGCGTCGGACGAATCTTGGGGTCCACTCGAACATGCCGAGCATGTCGTCGGTGACGAGGATTTGGCCGTCGCAATCGGGCGAGGCGCCGATGCCGATGGTCGGCGCGGCGACCGCCTTGGTGATCTCGCCCGCGAGATCGGCGGCGACGCCTTCGACGACAATCGCAAACGCGCCCGCACTATCGACCGCACGGGCTTCCGCCAGCACCAGTTGACGCTCGCTTTCGCCACGCCCCTTGGCCTTGAACCCGCCATCGATATGCACGGCTTGTGGCCGCAGCCCGACATGCGCGACCACCGGCACGCCGCGCGCGACGAGAAACGCGATCGAACCGGCGACTTCCTCGCCCCCTTCGACCTTGACGGCCTGACAGCCGGTTTTCTGCATGACCTCGACGGCTGATTTGTACGCTTGCTCCGGCGAGCCTTCGTAGGTGCCGAACGGCAGGTCAACCACCACCAGCGCGTGTGCCGCACCGCGCATGACCGCCTGTCCATGCATGATCATCATGTCGAGCGTGACTGCGGTCGTCGTCGTCAGCCCGTGCAGCACCATGCCAACCGAGTCGCCGACCAGCAGCAGATCGACATGCGGGTCGAGCACCGCGGCGACCGGCGCAGTGTAAGCGGTCAAGCAGACGATCTTTTCAGCGCCCTTGCGCCCTCTGATTTCCGGTGCAGTGACCCGCCGGATCTGCGTATGGCTCGACATCGCGATTTCCTTTCTGCCGCGCGCTAATACGACCGCGGCATGCCCAGCACATGCTGTCCGACATAGGCGAGGATCAGGTTGGTCGAGATCGGCGCGGTCTGATACAGGCGGATTTCGCGCCATTTGCGCTCGATGTCGTATTCGCGGGCAAAGGCAAAGCCGCCGAAGGTCTGCATCGTTGCCTCGGCAGCATGCCAGCCGGCTTCCGAAGCGAGCAGCTTTGCCATGTTGGCGTCGGCGCCGCATTCCTTGCCGGCATCGAACAGCGCGGCGGCGCGGCGGCAGATCATGTCGGCCGCCTCCAATTCGGCATAGGCGCGCGCCAGCGGGAACTGCACGCCCTGGTTCTGCCCGATCGGCCGGTCGAACACGACGCGCTCCTTGGCGTATTCGATGCCTTTGTTGAGCAGCCAGCGGCCGTCGCCGATGCATTCCTGCGCGACCAGGATGCGCTCGGCATTCATGCCGTCGAGGATATAGCGAAAGCCCTTGCCCTCTTCACCGATCAGGTTTTCCGCCGGCACCTTCAGATTGTCGAAAAAGACCTGGGTCGTGTTGTGATTGATCATCGCGTCGATCGGCTGGATATCGACGCCGTTCCCCAGACTTTCCTTCAGATCGACGAGAAACACCGACAGCCCGTCGGTGCGGCGCTTGACCTCCTCGACCGGCGTGGTGCGCGCCAGCAGCAGCATCAGGTCGGAATGGCGGGCGCGCGATGTCCACACTTTCTGGCCGTTGACGACATAGTGGCTGTTGCCCTGGCGCACCGCGCGGGTTTTCAGCTTGGTGGTGTCGGAGCCGGTGGTCGGCTCGGTGACGCCAAACGCCTGCAGGCGCAATTCGCCGGATGCGATTTTCGGCAGGTAGCGTTGTTTCTGCTCCTCGCTGCCGTGCCGCAGCACGGTGCCCATGATGTACATCTGGGCGTGGCCCTGGCTGGCGGTGCAGCCCGAAGCGTTGACCTGCTCCAGAATGACGGCAGCGGCGCGCAACGGCAGCCCGGAGCCGCCATATTCCTCGGGGATCAGCGAGGCGAGAAACCCGCCCTGGGTCAATTCCTCGATGAATTCGGTGGGATAGGCCTGGTTGGCTTCGAGGTTGCGCCAATAGCTGCCGGGATATTTCTCGCAGATCTTGGCAACCGACTCGCGCAGTTCCGGGTAATCCTCACCCAGCGCCACTGTCACGGCTTCGTCGGACATCACATGCTCCACAGACACGGAAATGGGTGCTGCCCCACCATAACGCCACCCACGGCAATTCGCCAATTTGCGGGCGAGGCCCTATGTCCGCTGGTATGACCTTTCCAACGGCGCTTTGTATATTACATGTAACGTATGCGGTGAGAGATTCGTTCGGGAGATTCAAATGTCAGCACCGTCACGGTCGTCAACGCGGGAGCGCGTCGAAAGCCATCGCGAACGGCTGCGACGACAGGGTTTGCGCCCGGTTCAGGTCTGGGTTCCTGACACCCGCTCTGCAACGTTCGCAGCCGAAGCTCACCGTCAATCGGCTGCCGTCGCCGCGAGCACCCACGAGGCGGAGGACCAGGCGTTCATCGATGCCATATCGGATCAAGACGATCCATGAAGTGCGGCGAGGTCTGGACGGCATCCGGTGGCCGCAATTATGCCAGCAAGCCTCGCCCCGTCATTATCGTTCAGGATGACCGGTTCGACGCAACGGCTTCCGTCACAATCTGTGGCTTTACGACTGATCCGACGGAGGCGCCTCTTTTCCGGTTGCAGATCGAACCGACCGAAGCAAACGGCTTGGATGTGCCGTCCCGGCTGATGGTCGACAAGATCACGACGGTTCCACGACATAAACTCGAACGGCAAATCGGCCGCCTTGCCAAAACCGACATAATCCGTCTCGATCGCGCGATCTTTGTATTTCTGGGTCTTACCCGCTTCAGGACAAGAACTGGCTGACGGGTATTGCACCCGACCTGTTACTTACCCGGCCCGCGCGGCGCGGTATTCGCGGCGCACGATGTCGAGGAGTTCCGCGGCGGAGGTGGATGCGGCAGGGCTTTCAAAGGTTACCTCGCCGTGCTGCATCAGCATGATGCGGTCGCAGATTTCGAGCGTCTGCGCGTAATTATGCGCAATCATCACGATGGCGATGTCGCCGCGCGATTTCAGGCGGTCGATCAGGTCGATGATCAACCCGGCCTCGCGTGCGCCCATCGCCGCCAGCGGCTCGTCAAGCAACAGGATGCGGGCGTTGGAATAGACCGCGCGGGCCACCGCGATCGCCTGGCGCTGGCCACCCGACAAGGCGCCAACCTCAAGCTCTACAGAGGGGATATTAACGCCGATCTCCGCCAATGCCGCCGCCGCCCGCCGCCGCATTTCGCGATGGTCGAGCAGCCGCAGCGGACCGCCCCACAGCAATTCCCTGTTCAGAAACATGTTGTGGTAGATGCTGAGGCCATTGACCAGCGCGAGGTCCTGATAGACGCACTCGATGCCGTGAGAGCGTGCCTCATCGACCGAGCCGAGTCGCACCGGGGTGCCATCGACGAAGAGCTGACCCTCAGTTGGCTGGTGGTAGCCGGTCAGGATTTTGATCAGCGTTGATTTGCCGGCGCCATTATCGCCGAGAATGCCGAGCGTCTCGCCGCGCCGCACCTGCATCGACACGCCGGCCAGCGCCTGGACGCTGCCGAATGTCTTGATGATGTGCTCGGCGCGGATCGCCTGCGGGGCGTCAGTTTGCGGGGCGTCGCTCATGGGCCGCCGCGGCGCCAGCGTGCCAGATGAATGTTTGCGATCATGGCGATCAGGATCGCCGCGCCGATGATGATGTTAAAGGTGAAGGCGTTGATACCTTGCAGGGTGAACCCGTCCTGCAGCACCCCCAGCAGAATCCCGCCGACCAGCCCGCCGATGATCGTGCCGGCGCCCCCCGCGATCGCGGTGCCGCCGATCACCCCCGAAGCGACGCCGAGAAACATGATGTTGCTGCCGCCGGCCAGCGGGTCGGCCGAGCCGACGCGAAACGCCTCCATCAGGCCGGCAAACCCGCCGAGCGTGCTGGTCAGCACGAAATTGCCGATCTTGACCCGGTTGATCGCGATGCCGGATTCGGCCGCGGCGACAAGGTTGCCGCCGATCGCGATGGTGTGCAGACCCCAGCGGGTGTGTCGCAACACGATATGCATGACCGCGACGATCGCGACGGCCCAGACGATCTCGGCATAGCTCCAGGCGCCCATGATGCCGGTCAGGATCGGCCCGTCCGGCATGTTGGCCGGGAAGCCGCGGGAAATCGTCAGCGTCGCGCCGTTGATCAGAAACAGCATGCCGAGCGTGGTTATAAACGACGGCACGCTGAGGCCGATCGTGATCATTCCGATGATCAGGCCGATCAGGCCGCTGACCACTACCGCCAGCAGGATCGCCACCACCGCCGGCAACCCGATCGCCTGTGCATACCCCATGACGAAAGGCGCCAGGGCAAAGGTCTGCCCGACCGAAAGGTCGATCTCGCGGCAGATCAGCAGCATGATTTCGCCACACGCGATGATCACCGGCGCGGCAACGAATTGCGACAGCGTTTCGAGATTGGCGTCGGTCAGGAAATTGACGTTGACCAGCTCGAAATAGACGATCAGCGCCGCCGACACGACGACGACGCTCGCCTCGGGGCGCAGCAGCAGCCCATGCAGCCACCGCACACCGGCCGTGGCAGGAGACCCCCGGTCAGGCATCGCCCGTCCGCGCCTGCGGCAACAGGGAAAAGTCTTTAGCCATCCCGGCGCCGGCCGGGATGCCCACGAATTGATCGGAAATGGTGGCTTGGGTGTGTCGCATTTGTTTTGCCGACCTAAATCGGACCATTTCTGCGATCAACCCGCGATGGCGCCGGTGCGGGGGACGATCTGGGCCTTATCGGCGCTGCCTTCGTAGCGGGTCTGGGTGTTCATGTATTGCTCGATACTGTCTTTGGTAACGAATTTGAGCCCGGTGTTGATGTCGGCCGGCCCGACGAGACCCCCCGATACCTTGAAGGCGAACATTTCCATGACCGTGTAAAAGCCTTGCAGGTAGGGCTGCTGGTCGATCACGAAATCGAGAAAGCCGTCGCGTACCGACTCCAGCGATTTTGGCAGCAGATCATAGCCGCCGCCATGGACGCCTTTTTTGCCGAGATCGTATTGCCGCATGATCTGGCCGGTATTCATCGTGTCGCCGCCGCCGACCGCGAACATGCCCTTAACGTCCTGGTGGCCGAGATAATAGGCGCGGATTTTCGACAGCGAGTTGTTTACCGTCGGGTCGGTCGCGATCATCGTCGCGTTGATCTTGGCGCCGGATTTCTTGATCGCATCGATCGCGCCATCGACGCGCGGTTGCAAATTGAGCTGGCCGGGTGTCGCGATAAAGATCGCCACCTCACCTTCGCCGACCAGCTTGACGATGCGCTCGCCCATCAACTGGCCCGAGAGAAAAAGGTCCTGTCCGACATAGGCGAGGCGCTTGTTGTCGCCGCCATGCGGTGCGTCGGCGTTGTAGCTGAACACCGGAATGCCGGCCTCCAAGGCCCGCGCCACCGGCCGGTCGAAGCCTTTGGGGTCGACGATGCAGACGGCAATGCCGTCGGCCTTGCCGGCGATCGCAGCGTTCATCGCGTTGACCATCTGCGCCACATCGGACGTGTCGGAGCCGGTCCATTGATAATCGCAGCCGAGCAGCGCGCAGGCGTCGGCGATGCCGTATTGGCACGGCACAAAAAACGCATTGGTCGTGACGTGGTTGACGAACACGAATTTCCAGCGCGGATGCTCGGGAAACGGCACTGCATCTGCAGCACGCGCCCGGCCAGCCGCGGCACTCAGTGCTGCGGCTGCCGCTCCGACCGTAACGCCGCGCATTAGCGCGCGGCGCGGCAGTTTTTCGCCGACCGTTGCGACAAGATCATCGGATCGTCGTTTCATGGTGGCGTTCTCCCCCGTTCGGCATTCCGTTCGGCCGTGCGGACCGTGGCCGCCGGAAACATAGCGGCCCGGTGGCGACCGGTCATCAGGCCACATCGGCCCTGGCGACCCGGCGCAAACCAAACTAAGAACGGTCTCGTTTTGAGCGAATCGCCGTTTTCGCGCGACGTGAAGCCGGCGAGGGTGTTTGCGACCGGGAGGGTCGATGTCCAGCAACAAGCCCCTGTCCGGTCTCGTCGTCGTCGAGATCGGTCACAGTATCGCCGCACCGTATGCCGGGATGATTCTCGGCGAGCTCGGCGCTGAGGTCATCAAGGTCGAGAACCCGCAAGGCGGCGACGCCTGCCGCGGCTGGGGACCACCGTTTCTCGAAGGCGCGGCGACCTGTTTTCACGCGGTCAACCGGGCCAAGGCTGGCATCACGATCAATCTCGCCGACCCGGCCGATGTCGAGCGGCTGCGTACGCTGATTTTCGACCGTGCCGACGTCGTGCTGCAAAACCTCAAGGCCGGCGCGCTCGACCGTTACGGGCTTGGCGCTACCGCGCTGATCGCCGCCAAGCCGAGCCTCGTCTGCTGCAATCTCGGTGCGTTCGGCGCGGTCGGGCCGTTGCGCGACAAACCCGGCTACGACCCGATGATGCAGGCCTATAGCGGGCTGATGAGCATTCTCGGCGAGGATGGCAGGCCGCCGGTGCGGGTCGGGGTGTCGATCATCGATATGGCCGCCGGCATGTGGTCGATCATCGGCATTCTGTCCGCATTGCAGGAGCGTGGGCGTACCGGAAAAGGCGGCACAATCGATACGTCGCTGTACGAGACCGCGCTCGCCTGGATGACGATCCCGATCGCCGGCTACCTGGTCGATCAGAAGGTTCCCGAGCGGCATGGTTCTGGCGTTGACATGATCGTGCCGTATCAGGCGTTTGCCGCTTCGGACGGCTACATGATGGTGGCTGCCGGCAACGACAATCTGTTCCGCCGCCTGTGCGCCGCGCTGGAGCGGCCCGAGCTTGCCGAGGATGAGCGGTTCCGCACCAATCGCGACCGGGTGATGCATCGCGCCGAGTTGATTGCGATCCTGTCGGAGATATTTTTTACGAAACCGGTGACGCATTGGGCGCCGCTGTTTGAAAAGGCCGGTATTCCGAACGGGCCGCTGCACACGCTCGATCAAGTCATCGCCGACCCGCAGACCGAGGCGCTCGGCATGATCCAGCGTAAGCCCGGCAGCGATGTTGGCCTGGTCGGTATTCCCTTATCGTTTGACGGCGTGCGACCGCCTTTTGCCAAGGCGTCGCCGGCGCTCGGCGAAGACAACGAAGCAAAATTAGGCTGACACGTGATGAAATTTCTGCCGACGCCGGTTGCTGTGAGGTTTTTGTTGCCGGTTCTGTTGTTAACCGGGCTCGCCGGTTGCGGGGTGGCGCCGGTGCCTCGGCCAATCCTGCAGAATGACGTCAGCCGTTCCACCGAACAGGATGGCCGCTTTATCGCGCTGGTCGGGCCGCGGCGGCAGCACGACGAGCCGTTTCTCGGCGTGCCCTCGACGAATATCTATGCATTGCGCAGTTGGGTCGACACGCGCAATGGTCAGACCGTCGACCAGCTTTATGTCGAAAGCAGCTATTTCGGCGATGAACGGAATTGGGACACGGCGCGCGATGCCACCGGGCAGGAACTGCGCTTTATCCCGATCAGCAAGAACGAAATCACCTGCAGTGGTGGTTGTTCATATGCCGAGGAGTTTGCCGCCGCGCTGCCGGAGCCGCTGCTCCGGGCGGGCATCGGCGGCTTGCAGGTGAGTTTCACCGCCAAATCCGGCGCGAGCAAAATGATCTTCGTGCCGGGCGATCTCGTTGCAAAGCAGCTTGCCGCGGTCGATGCGGCGCGCGCCAGCTTATCCTCGGCCGCCGCATTAAATCCGGCACCGGCGACAGAGGTTCCGCCGCCGATGCCGCATTAGCAAGAGCTTGGCGCTCGCGTCAGTCGATCGCGGCGTGCGCCAGATTGGCGATGCGGTCGAGCCGGGCTGAGTGCCACGGATCAGGCGCGACAAAGTTGGTGATATAGGTAAACGACACGCCGCTCGTCGGGTCGGCCCAGGAATAGGAGGTGCCGGCCCCGCCGTGGCCAAAGGTCTGCGGCGCGCCGATCGTGCCAAGACCGCGGATGCGGTCGCTTTCGCCGCGGACATGCGGCCCCAGGCCGCGATGCATCGGGATGCCGCCCATCTGGTCGTCGCCGCGATCGCCGGTGTGGTTTTTTGTGACGTACGCGATCAGCCGCGGCGAAAACAGCCGGACATCGCCGAGGCGCCCCTTGCCGAGCAGCATCTGATAGAATGCCGCCATGCCACGCGCGGTGGCATAGCCGCCGCCGCTCGGCATCCCGGCCGCCTTGAATTCCGGCGAGTTGTCGCGGCCTTCCGGCGCGTAGGTGTCGGCGCAGCGGCCCTGCAACTCGGCCGGAACGCCGACGAAAATGTCGTTGGCGAGCCCCAGCGGTGCCAGCACTTTGTCGCGAATGATGTGGCGATAATCCTGGCCCGTCACCGACTCGATGACCATTGCCTGAGTCAGATGTGCAGCGCGGGCGTGGTATTGCAGCCGGGTGCCTGGCGTCCAGTCGAGCGAGAAATCGCAGACTTCGGCACGCATTTTGGCGTGATCCGTCCAGGTCGCCTGCGTCACGTCGCCTGACGGAAAGCCGCCCTGGTGCGTCATGACGGTATGCAGCATGATGTCGGCTTTGCCGCGCTTGGCAAATTCGGGCAGGTGGTCGCTGATCTTGTCCATAAAGGACAATTTGCCTTCCTCGACCAAGGCCCAGATCGCCGAACTGGTCAGCACCTTGGTTTGGCTGAACAACAGGAATAGCGTCTGGTCGGTCGCGGCGGTGCGGCCCCCTTCGGTCTTGGCGTCGCCATAGGTGCGGAACAGCGCGAGCTGTCCATTGCGTGCCAGGGCGATCTGCGCTCCGGGATAGCGGCCTTCCTCGATATGCGAGCGGATCAGATGATCGAGATGTTCGAGCGGCTTCTGCGCAAAGCCGAGGCTCTGCGGGTTGCTCGATGCCAACGGGTAATCAGGCATGGCGGGTCTCCCAGGAGGTCGTGCGGGCGATGCTACATCAGCAACGTCGGTCAGGACCACTAATGCCGCAGGAAATAAACCCGGCGTAGCTGATCGCGGAAGTTCGCGCTCTTTTCGATGGCGGCATGAAATTCCGCTTCGCCGAGAACATAGGTTTCAAGAGCATCGGTGGCTATCACCGAGGCGTTGCGCCGCTCGCCGCTCAACAGCGCCAGTTCGCCAAAGAACTCGCCGGGGCCGAGGCGCGCGACCTCCTGCCCGGAGCGGTCAACCTTGACCTCGCCGTCGGAAATCAAAAACAGCTCGTGGCCGGCCTCGCCTTCGCGGATCACAGGGTCGCCGGGCAGGTAATGCCGCTTCGTCATGTGCTCGGCGACGTGCGTCAACTCGGTCGGGGTCAGGTTTTTGAACCCGTCGACGCCTTTGAGGAACTCGCATATGCGCAGCGCGTCATTGAGCACGATGTCGGAAACGATGCGCCCGTCGACCATGTGCACCAGCCGGTCGGCCAGCTCGATGATTCGGTGATCGTGCGTCACCATGACGATCGCAGTGCCGTCCTCCTCGGTCATTTCCTTGAAGAGGCGCACGACGTTGCGCGTCGAATCCTGGTCGAGCGCGGCGGTCGGCTCATCGGCCAGTACCAGCTTCGGATGGTTGGCGAGGGCGCGCGCGATCGCGACGCGCTGGCGCTGTCCGCCCGACAGCGAACGCGGCCGATAGTTGACCCGCGCGCCAAGACCGAGCCGCTCCAGCATCGCAACGCCGCGCTCGCGCATTTCGGTGGCGGTATGGCCGCCGGAAAGCTGCATTGCCATCTTGACGTTCTCGTAAGCGGTCAGCGACTCGAACAGATTGTGCATCTGGAAGATAAAGCCGATATCGCGCCGCACCCGCACCAGCGCATTCGGGCGAAGCTGTGCCAGATCATGGCCCAGCACCTCGATCACCCCTTTATCCAGCGTGCGCAGCGCACCGATCAGGGTGAGGAGGGTCGTCTTGCCCGATCCGGAGGGGCCGGTCATCACGACCAGTTGCCCGGCTTTGACGTCGAGGCCGATATCGAACAGCACCTGGTTGCGGGCTTCGCCCTCGCCGTAGAAGAAATCCACCCCGGCGGCGCGCAGTACCTGGTCTTGCGCCGCGGGTTCGATCAACTGGGGAGCCGGCATCAGAAAACCTCCGCGGGGTCGGCCCGGATCACCCGGCGGATCGCCAGCCCCGCCGAAATCAGGCACATGCCGATGGTCAGGCCGAGGCTGAGCAGGGTCAGCCCCACCGTCATGTGCAATGGCAGCAGGGCGATCGTGCCGATCACCCGATAGACGACAAGGCACAGCAGCCACGCCGGGATATAGCCGGCGAGCGCCGATAGGGCCGCCTGTTCCATCACGACGCGCACCAGATACCCTGTATTGTATCCCATGCCTTTGAGCGTCGCGTATTGCGGTAGCTGGTCGGACAGGTCGGTGTAAATGATCTGGTACGAGATCAGCATGCCGACGACAAATCCGACGACCGTTCCCATCAGAAATATCGGGCCGGCGGATGACAAATCGGCCTGAAAGCTGCGCTCGAACGCGACCAGCTCGGCCTTGTCCATTATCCGCAATTCCGCCGGCAATGCCGCGCGCAGCGCGTCACGGACCTGCGCAGGGTTTTCGCCGGCGCGCAATTTGACGATGCCGATATCGACCGGCAGCGCGGCGGCATTGTCCCGGTTACCGGGCAAAAGGCGAGCAAAGGTCTGTTCGCTCATCATCACGGTGCCGTCGCTCATAAAGTCCGGGCCGAGCGTGAAGCGGCCGGCGATATGCACGGCATGGCCGTTGATCTCGGTTTCCTTGGCGTCGGTATCCATGTGCAGGAACGCGCGGGCGCGGCGATCGACGATGACCGCGTCCTGCTGCTTGAGCCGGCCGGCGTCATCTTTGACATCGGAGAGCAGGAATGCCGGGTGGTCTGGATCGAAACCGAACGCCTGGACGAGATAGGTCTGGTCGCCGGCGGGGTCCTTCCAGAAGAAATCCTGCCAGGCCCCGAATAACGGTGTTGCCGAAGCAACCCCGGCGACACCGGCGGCGGTGTTCAGATAGCGGTGCGCAAACGGGTCATGGTTCATTACCCGGTACTTGCTGGCGTTAAAGATGAACAGATCGCCGTCGAGCTGTCGCACGGTGGCCAGTGACGCATCGAAAAACCCGCGCTCGAAGCCAAGCTGCACCAGCATCAGCAATACGGCAAAGGCGATGCCGGCGCTCGACCGCGCCAGCCGTGCCTTGTTGGACAGCAGGTTGCGCAGCGCCAGCGGCACAAAGCGGCTGCTGCCGAACCTGACCGCCGTTTCCGACGTTTTCACCATCCGGTTCCGCGCAAAAACCCGGCCTCCATCAGAAGACATCAGCCGGCGCGGCGCGGCGCAATCCGCCCAGCGACAGAAAGGCTGACGCCCCTGCCATGACCAGGGTGATCGCGAACACCATGCCGAGTTGCGGCAGGCTCAGATCGAGCGGCAGCAGGGTCTGGCGACGCACCAGCGCGTAGACGCCGAGCGCGGCGACGAGCGCCGGTACAAACCCGATCAGCATGATCAGAAACGCCTCGACGAGCACAATCGCGTCGAGAAAGCGGTTGGTGTAGCCCATCGCCTTCAAGGTGGCGAATTGCGGCAGTTGCCGGGTGATCTGGGTCGCGAGCGTCTGGTACAGCACCATGATCCCGACCACGAACGACACCACCAATCCGGACCCGAAAATCAATCCGGTGGCGGTACGGGTCGTCCAGTACGACACTTCGCGCGTCGTAAGTTCGGAGCGGGTGAAAACCTGCGTATCGGCGGGTAGCGTCGCGCGCAGGGCCTTGGCGACGGCAGCGGGATCGGCGCCGGGCTTCAGCGTTACGAGGCCGAGATTGACTGTCTCAGCAGCAGGGCGGCCGCGGAAAATGCGAAAAAAATTCGCTTCGTCGGCGATCGATACGCCGAGCCCGAGAAACCCGGTGCCCAGCGTGTAGCTGCCGCCGATCGTTACCTTGTGCCCGTTGAGGTCGATCAGCCGCCCAGCCGTCAGCGGCCCGAACAGCGACCGTGTCGTGCTGTCGACCAGCACGGTGTCGGGTCGCTCCAGCACCGCCACCTGGCTTTCGATGTCCGGTACGGCAAAAACCCTGGAATGCGGATCAAATCCCAGCACCAGCGAATCGAGCCGCACGCCGCCTTTGGCATCCTGCCACATCGCGGGGCCGAGATAGACCGGGCTGGCCTGCGCCACATCGGCGACCCGCGCGACGGTCGTCAGCCGGGCGCGGGGAAACTGCCCCGGTGACGTCTGGAACAGATATTTGTCGGAGCACACCAGCAGGTCAAAACGCATGTGGTCGTAGATCAACATGCCGCCCTGCGGTACGGCGACAAAGAAGCCGAGTTCGACAAAGATCAGCAGGATCGCGATGAAAATGCCGCCGGTGGCAAGCGCGGTGCGGCCTTTCTGATACGTCAGAATGCGCCACGCGATCTGGAACGGCACTAGCCCTTAACCTTCAAAGGCATCGTCGTCGCATCACTCGCCCGGAGGGGACACTTCAGGATTTGTAGGGTAACCGCGCGAGGCAATCAAAAGACATCGAAAAGAACGCTTTACCCTTATCGGCAGCAAGGATACGCAACTTTTTGCCGATTTCCGGAGCGGCAGAGGATCGGGAGACATGACGATGAAAGTGACCGGGCTCGAGGTGCTGCGGGCCGACGCCGGTTGGCGCAATTATTACTTCCTCAAGCTGTCGACCGATGACGGCATCGTCGGCTGGAGCGAGTTCGACGAAGGGTTCGGCTCGCCCGGCATCACCGCGGTCATCGAGCGGCTGGCGTCGCGGGTCACCGGCCAGAATGTATTCGAGCATGAACGCATCTTCGCTGAACTTTACTGCATGACGCGGCCGGCAGCCGGCGGGGTCGTCGCCGAGGCGCTGGGGGCGATCGAAAACGCGCTGCTCGATGCCAAGGGCAAAGCGCTCGGCGTGCCGTGCCATGTGCTGCTCGGCGGCAAATTGCGTGATCGTGTCAGAGTATACTGGTCGCATTGCGCGACGTGGCGGATCAACCATCCGAGCTTCTTCACGCCGCCGATCACCAATCTCGACGGCGTCAAAAAGATCGGCGCCGAAGCCAAAGAGCGCGGGTTTACCGCGCTGAAGACCAATGTCTTCCTGTACGACAACCCGGAGGCGGCGCCGCGCGGTTGGCGACCGGGCTTTGGCGTGCCGTTTTTCCCCGAGCTGAATGTCGACAAGCGTGTGCTGCGTAACCTGCGCACGCATCTCGACGCGATCCGCGACGGCGCAGGACCGGACATGGACCTGCTGCTCGACCTCAATTTCAACGCCAAGACCGAGGGTTATCTGAAAATCCTGCGCTCGATCGCCGATCTCGACATGTTCTGGATCGAGATCGACAGCTACAGCGCTGAAGCGCTGGGATATGTCAGAAGCCACAGCCCGCACCCGATCAGTTCGTGTGAGACCCTGCTCGGCATGCGCGAGTTCCTGCCGTATTTCCGGGCGCAATCGATGGATGTCGCGATTATCGACGCGGTGTGGAACGGCGTTTGGCAATCGATGAAGATCGCAAATGCCGCCGAAGCGCATGAGGTCAACATCGCGCCGCATAATTTCTACGGTCACCTCGCCTCATTTATGAACCTGCATTTCGCGGCGGCGGTGCCCAACCTGCGCATCATGGAGATCGATGTCGATCGCCTGCCCTGGGACGGCGAACTCTTCACCCACGCTCCCGAATTCGTCGACGGCCACCTCGCCGTACCCGACCGCCCCGGCTGGGGCTGCGACCCCATCGAAGACGCCATCCGTGCCCACCCGCCGAAAGTCGTCGGCGGTCTGACGCATTACCGGCAGCAAACCTGACGGAGTTGTGCTGCTGCTGGCAGATGTGTCGCATGCCATGTCTTGCGTGAAACATCTTTGCCGAGCGGCTTGAGGGATGGCGATAAGAATTGGCGGAACGCGCCGTTTGGCTTTTAAGGAGGCCTGGCCGTTATATTCCCACTTCCCGGCGCACCTTGGCGCTGATCGATTGGCGCAGGCTTTTCATCTCGGCCCAGGGGTCGGATTTAAGGTTGGCGAGGCGGGCGGGGAGGGTGAGGACGGTCAGGTCGGCCGGTTTCAGGCCCTTCTCAACCTCCTCCCAGAATAGCGGCGTGGCAACCGTGGCGCCGGGGCGCGCGCGGGGGGAATAGGCGCCGATCGCGGTGGCGCCGCGGCCGTTGCGCAGATAGTCGATAAAGATGCGGCCAGTGCGGGCGCGCTTTGCCATGTTCGAGGTATAGCGGTCGGGATAGGCGGTCACAAACCGTTCCGCCACCCATTTCGCGAATTCCTTGACCGCATCCCAGTCGAGTTTCGGCGCGATCGGCACGACGACGTGCAGTCCTTTCCCGCCGGTCGTCTTGGCAAAGCTTTGCAACCCGATGCCGGCGAGCGCCTCGCGCATCTCGATTGCCGCTTCGGTGACTCGCTCCCACGGCAGCCCTTCGTCGGGGTCGAAATCGAAGGTAATGCGGTCCGGTGTCTCGACCTTGGCGGTGGTCGAGCCCCACGGATGGATTTCCAGTACCGCCATCTGCACCATCGCGACCAGACCGGCGAGGTCGTTGATCACCAGATAGATTTCGCTGCCGGATTTCTCGGGAAGCTCGACGCGGCCCAGCGCGTCCGGCACGCCCGAACTCAGGTGCTTCTGGTAAAAGCACTCCTTGCCCTGGCCATCGGGACAGCGCACCAGGCTAAGCGGCCGGTCGGCCAGTTCCGGCAAGGCCCAGTCCTTGATTGCCGCGTAATATTCCGCCAGCCCCAGTTTGGTGATGGCGGTATCGGGGTACAGTACGCGGTCTGGGTGGGTGATCCGCACGCCCTCGAAGGTGATGCTGCCGTCGCGCGCCGGCGCCGACACCGTAGGGCTCCCCAATTGCGCCGATGCTGCTATCGGCTTGGCGCTTGCGGGTGCGGCCGGTTCTGCCCGGGCCGCGGGATTTTTCGGCTCGCACACGACTTCCTCCGCGCTTTTGTCCTCGCGCAGCCCCAAGAAGGCGGCGTGCCGCAGAACACCGTCCGAGGTCCAGTTCGAATACTGCACTTCGGCGACGAGGCGCGGCTCGACCCAATGCACATCCTTGACCGGTATGCCCTTGGGCACGTTCGCGGCCGATTTCGCGCGCGCCGTTGCATCAAGCCGTTGCCGCAGATCGTGCAGCAGCGCGTCGCTGAACCCGGTGCCGCAGCGGCCGGCGTAATGCAGCCGCTGTTGCGGGTCGCAATAGCCCAGCACCAGCGCGCCGAAGCCAAGCCTTGTGCCGCTCGGATCGGTAAAGCCGATCACGATGAACTCGTCGCGGTTAGTGCATTTGATCTTGAGCCAGTCGCTGCTGCGGCCGGGGCGATAGGGCCGGTCGCGCCGTTTGGAGACAACGCCTTCGAGGCCGTATTGTGCGACGTGCCGCAGGAAATCGGAGCCGCGCCCTTCCTGGTGGTCGCTGTAACGAATCGTACCGTCCGCCTGCACCGGCACGATTTCCGCGAGCGCCGCCTTGCGCCGGTCGAGGGGCGCGGCGGTCAAATCGTCGCCGTCGCGGTACAGCAGGTCGAAGGCGTAGTAGAGCAGGGCGCCAGTGTCGCGATTGGCGATTGCATCCTGCAAGGTGCCGAAATTGGTTGAGCCGTCCGGTGCCAGCGCGACGACTTCGCCGTCGAGCAACGCCGTGTCGACTGGCAATTCAGCGAGCGCTTCCGCGAGGGCCGGAAACTTCGCGGTCCAGTCCAGGCCTTTGCGGGTTGTCAGCCGGACAGTGCCGCGCTCGATGCGCGCCAGCAGGCGATAGCCGTCATACTTGATCTCGTGCAGCCAATCGGCACCGTCCGGCGCGCGCTCCGCCGCGGTCGCGAGCTGCGGCGCGACAACATCGGGCATCGCAGCCGCGCGTCCGCCCTGCAGCCGTGCCGCCGCGGCCTGCTTTGCCGGGACGCGCTGCTTGGAAGAAGCGGGGGTCTGCGTTACCTCGCCCTTCCCGGAATCCCACACGCGGTCGCGCTCCTTGGCGATCGCGTCCATCGCGCGGCCGGTCGCGACGCTGAGCGGGTTGTCGTCAACCAGCGCGCTGCCGCTGTCGGGTTCGGCGATTTCGTCGCGTTCCTTGATCAGCAGCCAGTTTTCATGGTCGCCCGGCTTTTTGGGGGCCGCCTTTCCGCCCATCCGCACCAAGGCCCAGTTGCCCCGCAGTTTCTCGCCGTCGAGGCGGAATTTCAGCGAGCCCTTGCGGTACGTCGCGTCCGGGTCCGGTTCCAACGGGGTCCAGGTGCCGCGGTCCCAGAGCAAGACCGTGCCGCCGCCGTACTGGCCTTTCGGGATGACGCCCTCGAACCCGCCATATTCGATCGGGTGGTCTTCGACATGCACCGCGAGGCGCTTTTCACCGGGGTCGAGGCTTGGCCCTTTGGGCACCGCCCAACTCAGCAAGACGCCGCCGAGTTCGAGGCGGAAATCGTAATGCAGCCGGGTCGCGGCGTGTTTCTGCACGACAAATGACAGCGCGACGGCCGGCCTTTTGCGGCGTGAGGCTGCGCCGGCCGGTTCCGGTGTCTTTCCGAAATCGCGTTTGCGTTGATATTCTTCAAGCGCCATTGCCGGCTCCGCCGTATAGCGGCGAAACGATGTGCGGCGTCTCTGGGTTCCCGATCAGGTTCCGAGTTGCGTCGCCAGATCCTCAAAGCTGGTGGCAACATAGGTGAAATCGTGCTCGGCCTTGAAGTCGCGATCCTGCTTGGTGCCCTTTTCATAGGGGCGGTTGATATAGGCCGTCTTCATCCCGTGCTTCGAGGCGGCGACAAGATCGTTGTTGTGCGCCGCCGTCATCATCACCGCGCCGGGGTCACCCGAGCCGAGCAACTCGATCGCCGACTGGTACATCCCCGCATCAGGCTTGTACGCGCGCGGGATGTCGGAGCCGAGCACCGTATCCCACGGCAGGCCGCAATGCTTTGCCATGTCGGTCAGGAGGCGCACCGTGCCGTTCGACAGCGTCGCGATGATGAATTTCTTTTTGATGCGGGTGAGGCCCGGCACCGAATCCGGCCACGGCTTCAGCCGGTGCCAGGTCAGGTTGAACCACACCTTGTCCTCCTCGCTGAGCTTGCCGGCAATGCCGAACTTGTCGAGCAGCGAGTCGAGCGCCATGCGATGCAGCGCATCGAGATTGGTCCACGGCAGTTCCTTGGTGCGCACCTTGTTCATCGACGGCGCGTAAAGCCCGCGCCACTGGTCGGCAAATTCCTGCCAGTCGACACCGGTAATGCCGAGGCGACCGCCCAGCGCCTCGCCGTCCGCCGTCACCGCGCCACGCCAATCGACCACCGTGCCGAACACGTCGTGCACCAGCGCTTTGATTTCCGTCATGGCCTACTCCTTGAAGGGGTTCTCACGCGGGCCGTTTGGCTACTGCGTTGGTGCGTAGCCGATAACGCCGACCTGCTGTGGAGCGTAACCCAGTTCCACGATCAATTCGGCGCATATTCCTTCGACGACGGCGATCTGCGCGCGGGTTAGCTCGGTCGCCCAGCCATTGACCAGTCCGTGCCGGAAAAAGTTGCCGCGATCTTCCCGAGCGGGATCAGACTGTTCGCCCTCGCCCTGGTGCTGTTTGAGGTGACAGAGGGAAAACCGTTCGGTGTCGTAAGTCACCGGGTCGAGGCCCAGCCAACGATAAAGGCGGTCGAGCACGGCGTCGGGCGTTGCGACCAGATCCTCAAAGCGCAACTCGAGACAGGCGGCATGATCGCGCGCGAGTTCATGGCCAATGGCGACGTGATTGCGCCAGATCCGCGCTGCCTGGAACGCATCCGCAGGCGCCCAGCTGCCCCACGGCTCTTTCTTTACGGCGAGCAGCGAGGCGACGACGGCCCGCGGGTCGCGCACCAGATGCAGAAAGCGCGATTCCGGGTAGAGCCGCCGGATCGTGTGGTGATGCAAAACGTGGCCCGGCGTCTTTTCAAGGATGTAATCGGCGCCGGGCTTCGAAGCGGCGATCTTGGCGAACACGACATCGCAGAAGTGCCGGATGGCGGTGTCGAACTCGGCCTGATCCAGCAGCACCCGCAAACCGTCCTTGTGCGGTGCGTAGACTTCGCGCTGCCAATGGTTGTAGAGGCTCGCCATGTAGCCGTCGAACAGGTGGGTTTCGCGGCGTGTCGCGATTTCCGAGTGGCTGCCGAGGATGATCTGCAGCCACGTCGTCCCGCTGCGCGGGCACCCCACGAGGAACAGCTTTTTCATGTCGGCGCGGTCAGAGGGTGCTGGTGAGACCGCGCGCCTTGTCGGCGAGGCCGATGACGCGGCGATAGTAATGCCGGAAACGTTCGTCCTGGGTCTGGCCGCGGACAAAGCGGATGTAAATCTGTTGAATGATGACCGCGAGTTTGAACGCCGCGAACACCTGATGCCAGCCGACCGCGGCGACATCAAAGCCGGTGCGCGCGGCATAGCGTGCGACTGCCTCGGCGCGTAACAGGAAGCCGTCGCGCCATGTCGGCATCGCCGCGATTTCGCGCCAGGCCGGATCGTCGCCCGGCTCGACCCAATAATTCAGCACATAACCGAGATCGGCCAGAGGGTCGCCCTGAGTGCACATATCCCAATCGAGGACCGCCTCGATCCGCCCGGGATCGGCGTTGTCGAGCAGGCAATTATCGAGGCGGAAATCGTTGTGCAGCAGGGCTGCGGCACCCGATCGCGGCAGGTTTGCCGCAAGCCAGTCGAGGACCGGAGCCATCGCGGCGGCGGCGCGTTCGGCTTCCTCGCCGCCTTGCGAGGCGTGCCAGCGCCGGCTCCAGCCGGAAAGCTGGCGCTCGACAAAGCCGTCCGGGCGGCCGAGATCGTCAAGGCCGACAGCTTCCGGCGACACGCGGTGCAAATCGGCGAGCGTGTCGATCAGGCTTTCGCCGATGCGCCGGTTGAGGTCGGGTCGGCCGGCAAATTCGGCCGGAATATCGTCGCGGATGACAAACCCGTGCCGCCGCTGCTCGACGATGAAGATCGCACCGATAATGCTGTCATCCGCGCACAGCAGCAGACTGCACGGCGCCGCCGCGAACTGCCGGTGCAGCCGCGACAGGACGCGATGTTCGCGCCGCATGTCGTGCGCGCCGGGCGGGATCGGCCCAAGCGGCGGCCGCCGCAACACGAACTCGTGTTCAACGCCGTTGCCACGGAAGCACAGCAGGTAAGTCAGGTTGGCCTTGCCGCCGTGGAATTGACTGACCGTCAGCGTGCCTTCGGCACCTTCCAGGTGCGCCCGCAGATACGGTTCGAGCCGCGTCGTATCGAGCCGTTCATCGGCGCGCTGCTCGATCAGTTCGGCCGCTTCGAGGGTCACTTCCGCAATTCCACCCGCGCGACCGCCCGGCGGTGCACCTCGTCCGGGCCGTCGACGAGGCGCATGATGCGCGAGCGCGCCCAAGCATACGCGAGGCCGAAATCCTGGCTGACGCCGGCGCCGCCATGCGCCTGGATGGCGCGGTCGATCACCGCCAGCAGCATCTTCGGCGCCACCACCTTGATCATCGCGATCTCGGCCTGCGCCCCCTTATTGCCCACCGTGTCCATCATGTAGGCGGCTTTGAGCGTCAAGAGGCGCGACTGCTCGATCTCCATGCGCGAGTCGGCGATCCATTCGCGGATCACCCCTTGGTCGGCGAGCGGCCGGCCGAAGGCGACGCGGCTTTTGACGCGCGCCACCATCGCTTCGAGCGAGCGCTCGGCGAGGCCGATCATCCGCATGCAATGATGGATGCGCCCCGGCCCGAGCCGCCCTTGCGCAATCTCGAAACCGCGCCCCTCGCCGAGCAGGATGTTTTCGATCGGCACCCGCACATCCTTGAAATCGACTTCGGCGTGGCCGTGCGGCGCGTCGTCATAGCCGAAAACGGTCAGCGGCCGCATCACCGTGACGCCCGGCGTGTCGCGCGGCACCAGTATCATTGATTGCTGCTGGTGACGTGGCGCGTTCGGATCGGTCTTGCCCATCAGGATGAAGATTTTGCAGCGCGGGTCCATCGCCCCCGATGTCCACCATTTGCGGGCATTGATGACGTAGCTGCTGTTGCCCTCGCGGCGGATCGATGCCTCGATATTGGTGGCGTCGGACGAGGCGACCGCCGGCTCGGTCATCGCAAAGGACGAGCGGATTTCGCCGGCCAGCAACGGTTTCAGCCATTGCTCCTGCTGCGCCGGCGTCGCGTAGCGCACCAGCGTTTCCATGTTGCCGGTGTCGGGCGCCGAGCAGTTGAACGCCTCCGGCGCGATCGGCGAGCGGCCCATGATCTCGCAGAGCGGCGCGTATTCGAGATTGGTCAGTCCCGCGCCCTTTTCGCTTTCCGGCAGAAACAGGTTCCACAACCCTTCAGCCCGCGCCTTGGCCTTGAGTTCTTCGAGGATCGGCGGGATCTGCCAGCGGGTCGGCGCCTCGTTGAGTTGCCGCTCGAACAGTTTTTCGGCGGGATAGACATGGCTCTCCATAAAGCCGCGAACCCGCGCCGAAAGCTCCTTCACCTTGTCTGAAGGTTCGAAATCCATCCCGCTTCCCCTGGTCGCTCAAAGAAGGCGCAAACTAATGCAGCGATCACCCGACCCGCTACATCAGTTCAGCCTTTGAAATGCTTCATCAGATGGTCGTACGTCTCGTTTGGCGCTTCCTCGGGCACATAATGACCGCAAGGGAGGGCGCCGCCCCAGGCATCGGTGGCATAGTTCGCCTTCCACACGGCGAGCACATCGCCATGGACGCTTTCGGTGTGGCTGCGCTGGCCCCAGATCACCAATAGCGGCAAGGTGATTTTGTTGCCGGCATTGAAATCGGCCGTATCCATCTCAAAGTCGCAGGTCGCGCAGGCGCGGTAATCGGCGCACGAGCCTTTGATCGTCTTCCAGTTGAAGCAGCGGACATATTCCGCGAACGCTTCGGGGTCGAAAAAGCCGAGGCCGATGCCGGGCTTCGACAGTTTCTTCTCCATGAAGTACTGCGCCGGAATACCGGCGAGCATGCGCTCGGGGAAATCGTAAGGCTGGACCATCATCGACCAGTGCCACGATTTCAGCGCCCAGTTCATCGAGGCATGCGTCCAGACGTGGTGGTTAGGCAGAATGTCGATCACTGCCGCCTTCGTCACCCGGTCGTTGTGGTCGAGACACATGCGTGCCGTTGTGCGCGCGCCACGGTCGTGCCCGGCGACGAAAAACTGGCGGTAGCCGAGCTTTTCCATCACCTCGACCTGATCCAGCGCCATCGCGCGGAACGAGTAGTTGATGTTGTTTTCGCCGCCATCGTCCGGGCCGACGCTGTCGCCGTAGCCGCGCAGATCGGCGCACACGACGTGGAAATGCTCGGCGAGGCGGTTGGCGATCTTGTGCCACGACACATGCGTCATCGGATTGCCGTGCAACAGCAGCAAGGGCGGCCCATCGCCGCCGTGGCGCAGATGAATGCGCGCGCCCGAGGTGTCGATTTCAGTGCGGGTAAATCCTTCGAACATGGCCGTGGCCCTTTCCATCGCCTGCAAGCACAGGGTAGCGCAGCGAGAGGTGCGAGCCAGCCTAAATCGGCAATTGGGCGGCTGGCCACATTCGGGCAATGCGAGCATTATCATCGCACGGGCAATGTGGGGGCATGCTTGAAGCGCTCCCGAAGAGGAAGCGGCGCATTGATTGGGGGATTTCGCCGTCGCGGCGATTGCGGAAACGATCGCGGCGATTGCCGTAACAAGTCGAGCGGTGGCGCAGAAGCGCCTTTTGCGAAGATTATATGATCGATTTCAACCTGACTGCCGGTGGCATATTGGGGTTGACGATCGCGTGAGACCGCAGTCGCTGCGGCGGATACTGTCGCTGGTCCTGCCGCTATGCTGCTGCGCCATCGCCGGCCACACCGCAGAAAATGCGGCGCCGCAGAAGCATTTTTTCTGGAAGGTGACCAGTGGCAGAGGTGTCGTTTTCCTGCTCGGAACCATCCATGTCGGCACTGCTGATTTGTACCCGCTGCCGCCGGTAATCGAGAGCAGCTTCAACAAATCCAGTACACTGGTCGAAGAAATAAACATCACCGATGTCGATGACACCAAGAATTCCAAGAATTTCGTGGCGCAGAATGGTGCCTTTGTCGTCGGCGATTTCATTTCAAATCATCTGCGAGAAGAAACCCGCAACCAGCTCGCGCGGTTCGTGACGGCGAACGGGCTTAATGTACAGGTCATCTTGCATATAAGGCCTTGGGCGTTGAGCATGATCGTCGGCAATATCGAAGCTAAAACCGCCGGTCTCGACGGCACAAAAGGGTTGGACAAGCATTTCGCCGACGAGGCCCTTAAAATGCACAAGCCGATTGTCGGCCTCGAAACCAATGAGGGCCATCTCAGGCTGATTGCCTCATTTTCCGATGTCCTGCAGGACCAGTTGCTGATGATAGCGCTGCGTGATGCCAATAAAGCGACGCAGCAGCTGCACGAGATATTGAACGCCTGGAAAACCGGCAATTCCGACGCGCTGGAAGCGATCATCACGCAGCCGGTTCACGAGTATCCCTGGCTCAAACCGGTCGAGACCAAGATCATCGACGAACGCAACGATACGATGACGCAGAAAATCGAGGAGTTCCTGAAGACTCCGAAAACCTATTTCGTCGCCGTCGGGGCGGGCCACATGGTTGGCGAGCGCGGCATCGTCAGCCAGTTGCGCGCAAAGAACTACAAGGTCGAACAGATGTAGGTATTCGCGGGAAGCCAAATCTGAGGGCGGCATCGACAAACCGCGGCAGGCGCACCGATCCCGCTTGCGCAACCGGCGCGGCCGGGCAACCTTGTCGGAGCGAGTGCCCCTGTCGGGACAAGACAGCAGGGCGACAACATACCCGGCGCGACGGGGACGAACACAAGGGGTGGAAATGCTTCGACGTACGATTTTGGCCGCAGCGGCGCTCGCCGCGGTGCCGGCGACGCTTCCCGTGGGTGCGGCGTTGGCGGCCGATCCAATCCGTATCGGGTTTGGCATGGCGATGACCGGCGGCATCGCGGCCAACGGCAAGATGGCGTTGCTCGGTATGCAGATCTGGCGGGACGACATCAACGCCAAAGGCGGCTTGCTCGGCCGGCCGGTCGAGTTTGTGGCCTACGACGATCAGAGCAATCCGTCAACGGTGCCCGGCATCTACACCAAGCTGCTCGATGTCGATAAAGTCGATCTGGTGGTGTCGGGCTACGCGACCAACATGATCGCGCCGGCCATGCCGGTGGTGATGGCGCATAACCGGCTGTTCCTGTCGTTGTTCGGCCTCGCCGTGAATACCGAGTTTCATTATCCCAAATACTTTACGATGACCCCGACCGGCCCGGATGCGGCGGTTGCCGTGACCAAAGGATTTTTTGACGTCGGTGCGGCGCAGCAGGATAAGCCGCAAACACTGGCCCTGGTTGCCGCCGATGCGGAATACCCAAAAAACGCCTCGGAAGGGGTGCGCAAGAACGCCAAGGCCTATGGCTGGAAAATCGTCTACGACAAGACCTATCCTCCCAACACGGTCGATTACACGCCGATCGTCCGCGCAGTGCAAGCGACCAATCCCGATGCGATTTTTGTAGCGTCGTACCCGCCGGACAGCGTCGGGATCATCCGCGCCGCCAACGAAACCGGCCTCAAAACCAAATTGTTCGGCGGCGGCATGGTTGGGCTGCAGACGACTTCGATCAAGACGCAGCTTGGTCCATTGCTCAACGGCATCGTCAATTATGATTTCTGGGTGCCGGCGCCGACCTTGCAGTTTCCCGGCGTCATGGATTTCCTCAAGAAATACCAGCTTCGCGCCGCGAGCCAAGGGGTCGACCCGCTGGGCTATTATCTCGGCCCGTGGTCCTACGCGTATCTGCAAATCCTCGGCGATGCGGTGGAAGGCACCAAGGGACTCGACCAGGACAAGCTCGCCGACTACATCCGCAGTCATACGTTCAAGACCGTGATGGGTGACATTGCGTTTGGTCCCGATGGCGAACTCGCCGAGTCGCGGGCACTGATGGTGCAGTATCAGCACGTCAAAAGCGCCGATCTCGACGAATTCAAGGACGGCAAGAACCCGATCGTCGTGTGGCCCGCCAAATACAAGGATGGCGACGTGCTCTATCCTTACGACACGGCGCGCAAATAGCCTCGTCGGCGTTCGCGACGGCGGCAGCGTCATGGCGTCGCCGTGTTCGATCGCGGTTGAATTTCCCGGTGACAGTTCCGGCATGGCGGATTACGGTGCGAGACCGTCGGCAACAAGCCGGCGGATATAAAGCGGCGCCAACAACCGCCGCGAAGAACTTGGAAGCAACACGTTCACGCCGGCGGTCGACGCGCGGCTGGCTCAGGAGACGACGCGATAGCGGCGCTGCATTTTTGATTTTCTAATCGCACCTTTGACGCCAGGCGTAGCGCTGGTCGTGCATTCTTTGTCGGCGCACCGGCCCCGGATTGGACCCGATCTGGGAGGACGCCATGAGCGCTACCGGTTTTGTCAGCCGGCAATCGATACCCGCCAGTCACGTTTTGGGCCGCAAGCTCGATAGCATCCCGTTCAGCGCCTATCACATCGTGCTGATCGTGGTGCTGGGGTTTGTCGGCTTTGTCGAAGGTTACGATCTGGCTTTGTCCGGGTCGCTGCTGGTTCTGGCCAAGGCCCCGCTGCATATGTCGGCCTCCGAAATCCGGTGGTTGGCCGTGGCGCCGCAATTCATGGTGGTGATTGGTGGCTTCTGCGCCGCGGCGATGTCCGACCGGATCAGCCGGGTCGGCGTCATGCAAGCCGGCGTTATCATCAGCACCCTGTGCACACTGCTAATCATGTTCGCCGACAGCGCCGCCGTGTTGATCGCACTGCGACTGATCACCGGGTTTGGTCTCGGCTTTACGATTTCGGCACCGTTTCCGATCGCCACTGAACTGATGCCGGCGCAGCATCGGCGCACTTACGGCGCGATCTACGAGGTCATGCTGGCGCTGTCGTTTACCCTCCTGCCGTTTGTCGGGTTCTGGCTGGCGGGCAACCCGATCGGCTACAAGCTGGTCGGCCTGCCGGGCGGGGTGACGCTGTTTATCGCGCCGGCGCTGATCTATTTTTTCATTCCCGAAAGCCCGCGCTGGCTGCTGCGCCGCGGTCGCGTCGACGATGCAGTCAACACGGTCAATCTGCTGATCCGGCGCTGCGGCGGGCGCGTTGCGCCACTGTCGATCGCCGAACTCGGCCCCAATCTCGCGATGGCGCGTGAAGAGTTGCCGCCGTTCAGCGCGCTGTTTCGTCCGGGGCAGTTGCGCTGGACGGTAGTCGGCATCTTATGCGGCTTGAGCGCCGGCACCTGCTATTACTGTGCCGCGATCCTGCTGCCAAAGGCCTTGGTGGACCAGGGCGCCGCGGTGTCGATGAGTTTCGGCCTCAGCACGCTGATCTTCGCCGCCAGCATCCCCGGCAAGCTCTTCAACGGCTACATCATGGAGGTGATCGGCCGGCGCTGGACGATTACATTGGCGTTTACGCTGTCGGTGCCCGGCCTGTTGATGATGATGCTGGCGCATCGCTTCGGTAGCATGGCCGAAACGATCTTTATCGTCGGCGTTCTGATCACCGGATTTACCGTGCTGTCGAGCTTCCCGGCGGTGCGCGTCTACATCTCTGAACAGTTCCCCACCGCGTTGCGCGGCCGCGGACATTTCTTTGACGAATCGACCGGGCGGTTGTTTGCCGGCGTGCTGATCCCGTTTTTGCTGGAGCCGCAAACCGGGTCGGCGACGGTGTTTTTCGGCGCACTGGCGCTTGTCGTCGGCACCGGCGCGCTGATCCCGGTCATGTTCGGGCGCGAGACGGTCGGTCAGCTCGAGATCGTCACCGAAAGCGGCGCTGGGCGAACCGAAGAAGTCGCCACTTCGCTGAAGCCGGCCTGACCACGGCTGCACGGGCTGAGGGGCGCGGGTAGCGGCGCCCCTCACCCGTTGGGCGGCAACAACACCACAGCCGGGAAACCGAGGGCTGTGGTTTTTGTGCTGGTGCATCGGAATCCCTTATCGTATGACAATAAGGTGTAATCACCGGTAAACCGGGATTCGCCAAAAAAAACACGGCCTCGAACGCCGCGATAAACCGAACGAACGGGAGGGACATGCGATGCAGGCGGGGTCGGCAATCGAACGGCAGACGATGGGCAAGGTCTACCTGCACATCCTGCCGTTCTGCTTCATCCTCTATTTCATCTGCTATCTCGATCGCGCCAATATCGGGTTTGCGGCGCTGACGATGCGGACCGATCTGGCCCTGAGCGGCTATATCTACGGCCTCGGTGCCGGCGCCTTTTTCTGGGGCTACTTCCTGCTCGAGGTGCCGAGCAACCTGATCCTCGAAAAGGTCGGGGCGCGGCGCTGGATCTGCCGCATCATGATCAGCTGGGGCATTGTTTCCGGCGCTTTCGCCCTTACCCAGGGGCCGATCAGCTTTTTCTGCCTGCGCTTTGGATTGGGGTTGGCGGAGGCCGGGTTCTTCCCCGGCATCATCCTCTATTTCACCTACTGGTTCCCGCCGCTGCATCGTGCGCGCATCGTTGCCGGCTTCATGGCGGCGATTCCGGTATCGCTCGGTCTCGGCGCGCCGATTTCGACAGCGTTTCTCGAACTGAACGGGGTTCTCGGCATCGCCGGCTGGAAATGGATGTTTATCGGCGAGGCGGTGCCGGCGCTGGTTTTCGGTCTGTTGTGCCTGGTCTTCCTGCCGGACCGTCCAGCCCAGGTAAAATGGCTCAACGACGCGGAAAAGCGTTGGCTCGACAATGAAATGCAGAAGGAGAAAACGGCGGTCACCGAGCACCGTACCTTCTCGGTGCTGCAGACCCTGTGGAACCCGCGTGTGCTGGCGCTGGCGGCCATCCACTTTGGTCAGGCGGCGGTCAGCGTCGGTCTCGCGGTGTTTTCGGCCCAGATCATCAAAAGCATGGGCCTGACCAACATGGAAACCGGGTTCACCACGGCGATCCCCTACATTTTTGGCACGATCGGCATGATCGTATGGGGCAATTACTCCGACCGAAAAAACGAGCGGCGCTGGAACCTGACCGGCTCCTGCACGGTGATGATGCTGGGCTGCATCCTGGCCGGGATGTATGCCGGCACCTGGGTGTCGATCGTCGGCCTGTCGCTGATGACGATCGGGCTGTATGCCGGCAATGCCCACCTGTTCCCGCTTCCGTCAGTGTTCCTGGCCGGGCCGGCTCTGGCGAGCGGCATCGCCTGGGTCAACTCGGTCGGCATTCTCGGCGGCAGCGTGTCGCCGCCGATCATGGGCTGGCTCAAGGACTACACTGGCAGCTATGCCGGCGGTCTCTACGCCCTCGCCGGGTTTGCGTTGCTGGCAGCGATCGTCTCCGCGGTCTGCGTCCGCGAGACGCCGGCAAAAGCACAGGTCGCCGGCCAGCCGGCGACGGTTGCGGGGTAACCTGCATGTGAGCGAGCGCTGACGGCTTCAGCGCTCGCTCACTGTTAATGAGGGCAGTTCGGCGTCTGCATGTGAGCGATACGGTTCGAGGAAATAGTCGGCCGCCTCGGGATTTACGGCGACGTGGAGGTTCGCGGCAATCAGCTGCACTTGTGCGGCGTTTAGCGGATAGTCGCCGGCACCATCGTCGGATGCCGGAATTCCCGCAATCTTTCGGACCGCGGCGAGGAATTTCCGAGGAATGACCGTAGAGGCGATCAACTCGTCCGTTTCACGGTTAAAGGCGGCTAAGCGGTATGCAACAACCATTTTCATGGCTCCACCGTTTTCGGCCTGACACTTTTCGCGTCGGGAAAGCCAGGCAATCCACCGTCGCGTGGCGGGAGATGTGGTGGATTGCTCTCGCACGCAGCAAGATCAGCCAACCATCGCTTTCTGTGCGGCGAGGTCGTCTTCGATAAAGAACTGGACGACCTCGTCGATGTTGCTGTCCCGGCCGAAGCCGAGGGCTTCGGCGCGCGGTGTCGCCAGGGCTTGCGGCCAGCTCGACACGATGGCCTGGATTGTCGCGTCGGGCTGCCAATGGATGCGGGCATAAGCGGCCTCGCCGCCAGCTCGGCGCAAGGCCGCCGCCATGTCGCCGACCGACACCGAAAAACCCGGCAGCTGCAAGGTTCGGTTGCCGCCGAGCGCCTCACCCCCGAGACCGAGCGCATGCACCAGCCCGGCGACGATGCGGCGCGGCGACGCCAAGGCCATGACCGTATCGGGCGAGGCTGGACACACCGCGTCCCTGCCGGTCAACGGCTCGCGGATCATCGATGACGCAAAGGTCGAGGCGGCGCGGTTCGGCAGGCCGGGCCGCACCACGACGGTCGGCAGGCGCAGCACGCGGCCGTCGACAAACCCCTTGCGGCTGTAATCGTTGACCAGCAATTCGCCGATCGCCTTTTGCGTGCCGTATGAGCTTTGCGGGGTCAACGCCGTGTTCTCGCCGACCGCCGGCGGCAATGCCCCGCCATAGACCGCTAGTGAACTGGCGAAAACGAGCCGCGGCAATCGTTGCTCTCTGTGTCCGAGCGCACGGCAGGCATCGAGCACAGCGCGGGTGCCGTCGAGATTGACCCGATAGCCGAGGTCGGTGTCGGCTTCGGCCTGACCGCTGACGATCGCGGCGAGATGAAAGACCGCGTCGGTGCCGGGACCGATCAGCCGCGTCACGGTTTCGCGGCTGGCGATATCGCCGGTGACAAGGCGGAGACGCTTGTCCTGCGGCAACGGCAGAGCTGGCGGCGCGTTGTCGAACAATACGAGGTCGTCGACCGGACCGAGGGCGCATCCCTCGTCCAGCAGCCGCATCGCCACCCGCCGCCCGAGAAACCCGCATCCGCCGGTAATCACAATGCGCATGAGTTCAGTCCTTCAAGGCAGGCTGCAATGCCCTCGGCCGATGCCGTATTTTTTGGCCCAGCCCAGCCCGGCGACCGTGTCGCCTTTGGGGCGGTATTCGCAGCCGATCCAGCCGCCGAAGTCGATCTCGTCGAACAGATCGAACAAGAAAGTGTAATTGACCTCGCCGATATCCGGCTCGTGGCGGCCGGGGGTGCCGGCGATCTGGACATGCGGATAATGGCCGGCAAGGGCGCGGATCTTGGGCGCGAGATCGCCCTCCATGATCTGCGCGTGATACAGGTCGAACTGCAGCTTTACGTTCGGCCGCCCGACCTTGTCGATGATCGCCAGCGCCTGATGCGAGTAATTGAGGAAATATCCGGGAATATCGCGGGTATTGATCGGCTCGATCAGGGCGGTAAGGCCGGCTGGTGCCATGCGGTCGGCGGCCCAGCGCAGGTTTTCGATATAAACGCGCTCGCCCTCGGTCTTGTCGCGGCCTTCGGGCCACAGCCCGGCCATGGTGTGCAGGAGCGGACATTTGGCCGCTTTGGCATAGGCGATCGCCTTGTCGACGCCGTCGCGGAATTCCTGCTCGCGCCCCGGCTGCGCCGCCAGCCCGCGCTCCCCGGCATTCCAGTCGCCCGGAACGGTGTTGAACAGGGTGAGGCTTAGGCCGTTGCGCGCCAGACGTTCGGCGATGATTTCCGGCGGGTGCTCGTAAGGAAACAGGAACTCGACACCCTTGAATCCGGCCTTCGCGGCCGCGTCGAAGCGGTCGAGAAACCCGATATCCTGAAACATCATGCTGAGGTTGGCGGCGAATTTCGGCACGATTGGCGCTCCCCCGGAAAGCGGTGCCGCGGCCTGTTTGCCGGCGGCGCGGCGGACGGCTACTGTTGGCCCGAGGCGCGCGTCAGCACAAGAGCCGATGCGCCGGAGGCCGCAAGGGGAACCATCGTGAGCGTGCTGCTGGGAGCCATCGCCGACGATTTCACGGGTGCCACCGATCTGTGCAACACGCTGGTGCGGCGCGGCATGCGCACGGTGCAGCTGATCGATGTGCCACCGCCCGGAAGTCCGGCGCCGGATGCCGATGCTGTCGTCATCGCGCTCAAAAGCCGCACGATCCCCGCGGATGATGCGGTGGCGATGAGCCTTGCCGCGCTGGCCTGGCTGCAACATGCCGGCGCGCGGCAGATTCTGTTCAAATACTGCTCGACCTTCGATTCGACCGATGCCGGCAATATCGGCCCGGTCGGCGATGCGCTGCTGGACAAACTTGGTGCCGGGTTCACGATTTACTGCCCTGCCTTTCCGGAAAACGGACGCACGATCTTTAAGGGCTATCTGTTTGTCGGTGATGTGCTGCTATCGGAATCGGGAATGCGCGACCATCCGCTGACCCCGATGCGCGACCCGTCGCTGGTGCGCGTATTGCAGCGCCAAACCGCGGGCAAGGTCGGCCTCGTGCAGCATGCGACGGTGGCGCAGGGTGCCGCCGCGATCCGCGCCGCCTTCACGGCCCTGCGGCAGCAGGGTTACCGCCACGCGGTGGTTGACGCCATCGCCGACCATGACCTCGAAGCGATCGGCGAGGCCGCCGCCGATTTGGCGTTGATCACCGGCGGCTCGGGCATCGCGCTTGGCCTCCCGGAAAATTTTCGCCGTGCCGCGTTGCTCGCCGCGACCGATGGTGCGGACGTACTGCCGGTCGTTGGCGGCGCGGCGGCGGTCTTATCGGGTTCCTGCTCGACCGCGACGCAGGGGCAGGTCGCCTACATGAAGGAGCGCGCGCCGGTGTTCACGATCGATCCGCTCGCGGTGGCGGACGGACGCGATGTCGCTGCCGAGGCATTGGCCTGGGCGAAGCCTCGGCTCGGCGAACGCGCGATCCTGGTCTCGGCGACAGCGGCACCCGATGCTGTTGCAGCGGTGCAGCAGCGGCTCGGCCGCGAGCGCGCCGGGGCGCTGGTTGAAGAAACGCTGGCGGCGGTCGCAAAGGGCCTAGAAGCGGCCGGAGTTCGTCGTCTCGTCGTGGCGGGCGGCGAGACCGCGGGGGCGGTGGTGCAGGCGCTCGGCGTTACCGGGTTGCGCATCGGCCGGCAGATTGATCCAGGCGTTCCCTGGACGATGAGCCTCGGCAAGCCGCCAATCGCCCTTGCCCTCAAATCCGGCAATTTCGGCGCCCCCGATTTCTTCCTGCGCGCCTTCGACGTTTTAGAAACAGCAGCATGAACCTCACCCGCTTCCGCTGTGGCCGGCGGGTCGGAGGCCAGACACGGGAAGCGAATAATGAGTGATGCGAAGGCGCGCGAAGCGATCTGCGAGATCGGGGCGTCAATTTTCAACCGCGGCCTCACTGCGGGGTCGTCCGGCAATATCAGCATGCGAGTCGATGGCGGCTGGCTGATGACACCGACCAATGCATCGCTTGGCCGGCTCGACCCGGCACGGTTGTCAAAGCTTGGCGATGACGGCGAATTGCTCGACGGCGACGCGCCAACCAAGGAGAGCTTTCTGCATCGTGTCATGTATGAGGAGCGTGGCGACACCGGCGCCGTCGTGCACTTGCACTCGACGCACTCGGTGGCCGTGTCGTGCCTTGCCAAGATCGACACGCATGACGTACTGCCGCCAATCACCGCGTATTATGTGATGCGCGTCGGCCGCCTGCCGCTCGTGCCCTATTACAAGCCGGGCGATATGGCCCTCGCCGAAGCCGTACGCGGTTTTGCCGGCAAGCACCACGCTGTGTTGCTGGCCAATCACGGTCCGGTGGTCGCCGGGTCGAGCCTTGACGCCGCGGTCAACGCGATCGAGGAACTCGAAGAAACCGCCAAGCTCTACCTGTTGTTGCGCGGCGCGAAGACGCGCTTTCTGACAAAAAAGCAGGTGAAGGAATTGCGTTAAGCGCAGTTTTTGCGCCGGACTCGCCTTGTTGGCGCTGTTCTGCGGCACAGCGCGAGCAAAAGCCGATCGAGATCGCTTCAGCGTGGGATTGGCCGACGGACGGGCTGGCCGCAGTCGGTCTGCGAGCAGTTTCAGATTAAAGAGCGGTTTGGTCGCGGCACATCACCATGCGCAGCGGGGTGTAGACCAGCGCGGTCGTGCCGTCCTGTTTGACGACGCGCACCCGGGTGCGCACGAGGCCGCGGCCGGGCCGGCTTTTCGAGCGGCGCGACTCGATGATCTCGCATTCAGCATGGATCGTGTCGCCGGCCAGCACCGGGTTCTCGATCGTCAATTCCATGTGCAGAAAGGCGAAGCCGGTGTGCTGCATCGTCGATTGCACGAGCAGCCCTTCGGCAAAGCAATACACCAGCGCTCCCGGCGCCGGGCGGCCCTTGATGTCGCTTTCATGGGCGAGGAACTCGGTGTTGGTGAACAGCACCTCGACCATGCCGGTGCAGTTGACGAAATTAGTGATGTCGGCCTCGGTCACCGTGCGCCCGATTGTCTTGAAGCGCCGCCCGACCGGTAGATCCTCGAAGTAGAGGCCGAGCCCAACCGTCTCCATCTCCATCGCGCGTTCTCCTTACCCCGGCGGCGGTAATCTGTATTAACATCGCGCCGCTGAGCGCGCGCGCCATTATCGGAAGACACCATGCGGATTGCCCTGATACATGCCGTCACTGTCGCGATGGCGCCGGTGCATGAAGCCTTTGCCCGGCTGTGGCCGGAGGCCGAGTGCACCGATCTTCTTGATACCGCCCTGGCGGTCGATCGCGAACGCGATGGCGAACTGACTGCCGCGATGACCCGTCGTATCGGCACGCTCACCGATTACGCCGAGGGCACTGGCGCAGCGGGCATCCTGTTTACCTGCTCGGCATTCGGCGAGGCGATCGAAGCTGCCGCCACAGCGAGCAAACTGCCGGTGCTGAAACCGAACGAGGCGATGTTCGAGGCGGCGCTGTCGGCCGGCAAGCGCATCGGCATGCTGGCGACCTTCGAGCCGAGCGTCGGCGGCATGGAAGACGAGTTTCGCGCGCTGGCGGCGCAGCGCGGCGCCGCCGCGCAGATCGAGACGATCTGCGTCGCTGGCGCGATGCCGGCGTTGAAGGGCGGCGACGGCGCGACGCATGACCGGTTGCTTGCCGAGGCGGCGCCGCGGCTCGCAAAGTGCGATGCGGTATTGCTGGCGCATTTTTCGACCGCACGCGCCGAGGCCGCGGTGCGCGGGGTATTGCCGTGCCCGGTGCTGACGGCACCAGGAGCGGCAGTGACGCGGCTCAAATCACTGATCGCGTGATCCAAACGGAGGAGGGGCAGATGCAGGACAAGGTTGCGCTCGTCACCGGTGGGCTGCGAGGCCTGGGGCGCGCGATGACGCTGGGGCTGGCAAAGAGCGGCTACCGCGTCGCCGCGGTCGGCCACATTCTCAACGACATCGGTGAAATCGAGAATGCCGCCGAGGCACTTAATCTTCGCGAGATGATCCTGCCGCTGGCGGCCGATCTGCGCGAGCCAGCCGATTGCGACGAGATCGTCGGCGAAGCTCGCGCGCGCTTTGGCAGCATCGACATTCTGGTCAACAATGCCGGGCTGACCTTCACCTACATCGATCCGGATCGCTATCGCCGGCCGACCCCGCAGAAATTCTGGCAGGTGTCCGACCAGATCATCGAGAACGTCATTGCCACCAATTATCTCGCGGCCGATCGGCTCAGCCGCCGCGTCGCGCCGGCGATGCTGGAGGCCGGGTGGGGCCGCATCGTCAACGTCACGACCAAGCTCGACACGATGAACCGGCACGGCACGCACCCTTACGGCGCGTCAAAGGCAGCGCTCGAACTGGCCACAGAAGTGTGGGCAAAAGACACCGAGGGCACCGGCCTGACGATCAATATCGTCAACCCCGGTGCCGGTGCCAATACACCCGGCATGGCGGTGGAGATGCGCGACATGAGCCGAGAGGGGCGTGCCGCACGCCTTGTTGAACCCGACGAGATGGTGCCGCCGCTGCTCTACGTCGTGTCGCGCGAGGCCGACAAGGTGAACGGCTATCGCTTCGACGCCAATGCCTGGGATGCCTCGCTCAGCCCAGCCGAAGCGGCCGCCCGCTCCCGCCGCCCGGCCGGCTTTGTGCTACATCCGGTAGAGTAGCCTGATTCATGCTCCAGGCAGCCTTGCCATCGACGGCCGACGCTCCCGAAGACCCTCTGTACGGCATTGCCGTGGCGGCTGAGGGTGATGCGGAATTGGCGACTGAAATGGTGGAATGAGAGACGGCGACTGCGGCGGACCCTATACGGCGACCACGTCGTCTTCGACCACGTCGTCGTGGAAGATGCCGAGGCGGTTGACGCCGTCGAATGCAGCGACTTTGTAGCATTCGGCCAGGGTCGGATAATTGAACACAGTATTGATGAAATAATCGATCGTGCCGTTAAAGGCCATTACGGCTTGGCCGATATGGATCAGCTCACTGGCGCCGTCGCCGATGATGTGAACGCCGAGCAGCGCGCGCGTTTCGCTGTGGAAGATCAGCTTTAACAGGCCGGTGGTGTCGCCGATGATCTGGCCGCGGGCGATTTCGCGATAGCGCGCCTTGCCGACCTCATAGGCGATGCCGTCATGGGTCAGCTCTTCCTCGGTCTTCCCGACCATCGAGATTTCCGGCACCGAGTAAATCCCATACGGAAACAGCGCCGGTACACTGCACGATTCGACGCCAAAGCAATGGCACACGGCAAGGCGCCCCTGCTCCATCGAGGTTGAGGCCAATGCCGGAAAAGCCGATCACATCGCCGACCGCATAAACGCCCGGCACTTTGGTGCGATAATTTTCATCAACGACGAGACGGCCGCGGCCGTCGCAGGCGATGCCGCATTGGTCGAGCGCCAGCCGGCTGGTCGCCCCGGTCCGACCGACCGAGTAAAGCGCCTTGTCCGCGATAATCGTCTTGCCGCTGTCGAGATGCAGCCGGACCCGGCTGCCATGAGTGTCGTCGAGGATCTCAATGCTGCGCACGCTTTCGTTGAGGCGCAGCGTTACCCGGTTTTCCCGCAGGTGATAGCCGAGCGTGTCGGCAATTTCTTCGTCGATGAACGGCAGCAGGCGGTGGCGCTGATCGATCAGGGTGACGCGCACACCCAGCGCAGCAAAAATGCTGGCGTATTCGCAGCCGATCACGCCGGCGCCGACCACCGCCAATGTCCGCGGCAGGCGCTCCAGCTTCAGGACATCGTCGCTGGTGAAGATGTGCTTGCCGTCAAACGGGATATGCGGGTCGCGGGTACTGTCGGTGCCGCTGGCGATGATGATTTTGTGCGCCCGCACCGTGCGTGCCGAACTGCCGTCGATCAGATCGAGCCGCACCGTGTCCGGGCCGCAGAACGACGCGGTTGCGGAAATCAATTCGACGCCGTTGCGCATCAACTGATGCCGGGTCACATCGATTTCGTGCTGGATCACCTTGTTGGTGCGCACCAGCAGATCCTGAATCGTGATGTTTTGCTTGACGGTGTAGGAGGCGCCGTAGAACTCACGCGAGCGGTAGCCCGACAATTCCAGCACCGCTTCGCGCAGCGTCTTTGATGGGATGGTGCCGAGATTGACGCTGATCCCGCCAAGCACCGTGGTGCGCTCGACCACCGCAACCCGCTTGTCCAGCTTGGCGCCCTGAATCGCGGCGCGCTTTCCGGCCGGTCCCGAGCCGATCACCAGCAGGTCGTAATCGTATCCTTCGAGCGACATGACATCATTCACTGGCCCCGCCCTCTCATTGCCGTCGCAGCCGTACCTGTCGCGCGCAAATTATAGGGTTAATTTTACACTAAGGTTAATTCACAGCATTAAACGTACCAGAATCGGTGGTGTTGCGTTCCGTCAACCGGCAAGCGAGACGCCGACGATGCGGCCGATCCCGAACGTGACGGCCGCTGCGGCAAAGCCGATCGCAAGCTGGCGCGAAGCCGAGAACAGCATCGAGCGGCCGGTGAACAGCGAGGTGCCGGCGCCGACCAGCAGCAGGGCGATGCCGCTCGATGCGAGGCTGGCGGCTAGGGCGGGGATGCCGCTCAGCCAGAAAAACGGGGCGACCGGAAAGATCGCGCCGGTCGCGAACAGCCCGAACGATGCGGTGCCGGCGGTCCATGCAGAGCCGCCGAGTTCGTCGGGGTCGATGCCGAGTTCCTCGCGCACCAGCGTGTCGAGCGCGATGGTTTTGTTGGCCATCAGTCGGTCGGCGAGGGCGCGCGCCGCCGCTTCGTCGAGACCTTTGGCCTGATAGATCAGCACCATTTCCTCTTTTTCTTCTTCGGGCATGCGGTTGAGTTCGTCGGCCTCGACCGCGATCTGCTGCTGGTTCAGTTCGCGCGAACTGGTGACCGACAGCCATTCGCCCATCGCCATCGAGCAGGCGCCGGCGATCAGCCCGGCGAGTCCGGTCAAGAGGATCGTGCCGCCGGCCATTTCGGCGCCGGCGACGCCCATCACGAGGCTGAGATTGGAAACGAGGCCGTCATTGGCGCCGAGCACTGCGGCGCGCAAGGCGTTGCCGCCGGTGCGGTGACGGCCTTCGACGCGCGCCAGCCCGCTGCCCCGGACGCCGCCGGACGACCCCGCTGCCATTGCTTCGACGATGCGGTTATGCGAGCGCTCGGCATGCGGCAAACCGCCGGCGACGGCCTCCGGCTGGCCGTCATAATGTCCGCTGTCGCGGCGTTCGATTGCGCTCAGGGTCGGCAGAACGAATTGCGGGCCAAAGCGATGCGCCAGCCACGACAGCGAACGAGTGCGCCACCCCGGCCGCCGCGGCATGGGGCGCTCGCCGATCCGCTTGAGTTCTCGGCCCCAGAACTCCGCGTGCGCCTCCTCGACCGCGGCGAGGCGGCGGTAGACTTCACTCAAATGAGGATCGCTTTCCGCCGAGGCGAGCGCGCGGTAAAGCGCCGCGCCGTCGACCTCGCTTTGCAGGTTGGTGTGATAGCGGGCCGCGGAGCCGTCATCGGCCATCATGTCCCCCCGTTATGTCCCCAGTCCGGACGCGCCGCAATTCGTCTTGCGCAGAGCCAGTTCGATAGGATAGCCCAAGCCGGGGGTCGCGGGAGAGAGCCGGGCAGGGGCAGCGACGCAGGGTCGGGAGCGCCATCCAGCGGCCAGCACTTTGGGGGAATTACCGTGACGCTGTTATTGCGTCTGAGCCGCGCCATCGACGCGCTCAATGACGGGGTGGGCCGCCTTGTATACTGGCTGGTGCTGGTTGCTGTCCTGGTCAGCGCCGGGAACGCCAGCATCCGCTATGCCTTTGACGCCAGCTCAAATGGCTGGCTCGAGCTGCAGTGGTATCTGTTCTCGGCGGTGTTTCTACTCGCCGCGGGATACACGCTGCGCCACAACGAGCATGTCCGGATCGATGTGATCAACGTGCACCTGCCGGCCAAGGCGCGCGCCGTGATCGACCTGTTCGGCGGGGCGCTCTTTCTGCTGCCGATGGCGGTCATCATCCTGGTGCTGTCGTGGCCAATGGTGGTCGATTCCTACCTGCGCCACGAAATGTCGAGCGATGCCGGCGGCCTGCTGCGCTGGCCGGTCAAGCTGTTGATCCCGGTCGGATTCCTGTTGCTGGCGCTACAGGGCGTCTCGGAAATCATCAAACGCATCGCCTTTCTTGCCGGCTACATCCCCGATCCGCTCGAAAAGCATGATGAGCCGGTCGCCGAGGAGATGTCGGGCGGGACCGCGCTATGACCCAGATGCTGGTTGCCAATCTGGCGCCGCTGATGTTCGCGGCCCTCGTCATCCTGCTGCTGCTGGGCTATCCCGTGGCGTTTTCGCTGGCGGCGAACGGGTTGCTGTTCGGCCTGCTGGCGATCCATCTCGATTTGTTGAAGCCGGAATTGCTGCAGGCTTTGCCGGAACGCGTGTTCGGCATCATGCGCAACGACACGCTGCTGGCGATCCCGTTCTTTACCTTTATGGGATTGATCCTCGAACGCAGCGGCATGGCCGAGGACCTGCTGGAGACGATCGGCCAGATGTTCGGGCCGGTACGCGGCGGTCTGGCGTATGCCGTTGTGTTTGTCGGGGCCTTGCTGGCGGCGACGACCGGCGTCGTGGCCGCCTCGGTGATCTCGATGGGGCTGATCTCGCTGCCGATCATGCTGCGCTACGGCTATGACCGGCGGCTCGCGGCCGGCGTCATCACCGCGTCCGGCACGCTGGCGCAGATCATCCCGCCGAGCCTCGTGCTGATCGTGATGGCGGACCAGCTCGGGCGCTCGGTCGGCGATATGTACCAGGGCGCCTTTATCCCTGGCCTGGCGCTGGCCGCGCTCTATGCCGGGTTCGTGTTTGTGATGACCATCGTCCGGCCGGCATCGGCGCCGGCCTTGCCCCCCGAGGCATTGACGATGCGCGAGGACGGCGGCGGGGCCGGGTACGGGTCGCTGGTGGTGCTGATCGTGCTGGCCGCGGCCGGCGGCTATCTGCTGACTTATGCGATGCATCCGATCTGGGCTGCCGGGCTTGCGGGGCTGGTGGTGTACGCGGTTGCGCTGGCCGACCGGTTTCTGCGCTTCGGGCTGCTGAGCCGGTTGGCGCAGCAAGTCGTCATCGTGATGATGCCGCCGCTGGCGCTGATCTTTCTTGTGCTCGGGACGATCTTTGTCGGCATCGCGACACCGACCGAAGGCGGCGCGATGGGGGCGACCGGCGCGTTGATCCTGGCGCTGGTGAAACGCCGCCTGTCCTGGGGCTTGTTGCGTCAGGCGATGGATTCGACCGCGCGCCTGTCGTCGTTTGTCGTGTTCATCCTGATCGGCTCATCGGTGTTTACGCTGACCTTTCGTGGGGTCAATGGCGATTTATGGGTCGAGAACCTGCTGACCAGCCTGCCTGGTGGACAGATCGGCTTTCTGATCGTCGTCAATGCGACGGTTTTCTTTTTGGCATTCTTTCTCGATTTCTTCGAGCTGGCCTTTATCGTCATACCGTTGCTGCGCCCGGTGGCCGACAAGCTCGGCATCGACCTGATCTGGTTCGGCGTGCTGCTCGGGGTCAACATGCAGACCTCGTTCCTGCATCCGCCTTTCGGCTTTGCGCTGTTCTACTTCCGCAGCGTGGCGCCGATGCGCGAGACCATAGACCGAGTCACCGGACGCCTGATGGCGCCGGTGACGACGGCGCAGATCTATTGGGGCAGCGTACCGTTTGTCGTCATGCAGCTGTTGATGGTGGCCGCGATCATTGCGTTTCCGCGAATGGTGCTGGCGTCGCTCGACAAGGCGTCGGACGTCAATCCCAATTCGATCCAGATCGAGGTGCCGCAAACCGCACCCGGCGAGATTCCTCAAATCGAATTCAAATAAGAGGTGATTTCCGACTCTTAACACCAGATTAGTCAACGCCATATAATCGTGGTTACGAAATTCGACGAATTCCTCGCTCGATGCCCGATCGAAGATGCAACGCCTTCTTGGTCGTGTGCCGTTGGTCCGATGGCGTAGTCCGCCTCCATTGCAACAATACGAAGGTGTGAAAGGTCAAATCCCATTCCATTTCGGAAGGATCATAGTGGGTCGCCGCGCTGGGTGCGACCTCAGCAGCAACGCTCAGCTATGTCGCACCAAACTGAGGAGCGCAACTACTGGCGGCGGCAGATTTGTGTCAGCAAATGGCTGAATGTCATAACTTTCTTCACGGCTCTAGGCTCCTTCGTTGCTTTATTTGTTATTTATAAGACTCTCTGCGCTACGCAGGTCGCCGCCGATGCGACCCGCATTCAAGCCGAGGCTGCTACAAATAACCTGCGACTTGAATATCCTGCCAAATTGAAACTTTTTGACGTTATAATTCTGGATAACAAAAGCCAAGAAATCACCAAACTGACGCCTGGAATGCATTATAACGGGCAGGCACAATTTATAAACATCGGAAGACAGAAGGCCTCCGAATTGAGTATTGTGTGCTACAGCGGTTGGCTTCCTACTGAGCTTCCAATGATTCGACCCTATTTGAAACAGCCAACTCCATGCTCTCAAGTAGTAAGTCCTGGATGCGCACTGCCTACCGCAGACCGCGGATGCGCTCTGAATTTCACCTTTGACGGAACTCTCCCGAATAACCTTACCCAAGATGGGGCACTCTATTTCATGGGTTGGATTACATACAAAGACCCTGTATCAGGTGGACTTTTTATATTATTCGCGCGCAAATTTGATCCAACTAAAGGTAGATTTGTGACCGTCGCTAATGCCAATTATGAAAACGAGCAATAGGAGTGCAAAGAATATGAGGTTGGGCGGCTTGGTTTTCTAGTGCCGGATAATCTCCTAAATAAAGTACGCGTCCTATTTACTGTTATTCGGCGGTCAGCTTTTGACCGACAGCATGTAGTTGTCGAATTGCTGTTCCTCGACACGGAACCATTGATGTTCGTCGTCGAGAAATTTCTTCCACGGGTCATAGACCGCCTTGAATTTCGCGTTCTTTGCGGAAATTTCAGCGTAGAGTTCCTGGGTCGCTTTATAGCACGCGTCGAGAATTTCCTTTGAGAACGGCCGGAGTTGCGCGCCGTTCGCGACGAGTCGGCGCAGCGCGGCGACGTTGTCGGTGTCGTACCGGGCGAGCATCCGTGTTTCTGCCTCGGTGCAGGCCGAGGTCAGGATTGCCTTGTAATTTTTGGGCAGCGTCTCCCATTGTTTCGTATTGATGTAGACGGAAAGCTGTGCTTGTCCTTCCCACCAGCCGGGATAGTAGTAATATTTGGCGACTTTATAAAAACCGAGCTTTTCGTCGTCATACGGCCCGACCCATTCAGCCGCGTCGATTGTGCCTTTTTCGAGTGACGGATAGATATCGCCGCCGGGGATCTGCTGCGCAACGACGCCGAGTTTTCCCAGAATTTGCCCGGCCAGCCCGGCGATACGGAATTTGAGGCCGTTCAGATCGGCGGTCGTCTTGATTTCCTTGCGGAACCAGCCGCCCATCTGAGCGCCGGTATTGCCGGCCGGGATATTGTAGATATTGTAGTCCTTGAACAAATTGCGCATCGCATCGGTGCCGCCGCCCTGGATCATCCAGGCCTTCATCTGGCGATAATTCATGCCGAACGGCATCGTGCAGTCGAAACTGAAGGTCGGGTCCTTTCCGACATAGTAATAGCTGGCGGAATGTCCCATCTCGACGGTGTTGTTCTGCACCGCGTCCAGCACCTGAAACGCCGGGACGATTTCGCCGGCGGCAAAGGGCCGGATCTGGAACTTGTTGTCGGTCGCCTCGGCGACCTGGTTGGCAATAAACTCAGCACCGCCGAACAGCGTGTCGAGGCTTTTCGGAAAGCTCGACGCCATGCGCCATTTGATCTCGGGCGTGGTTTGCGCGATGGCCGGAGCCGCCAGGGCCGCGCCCGCCAGCCCGAGGCCTCCGGTCGCGATAAAAGCTCGGCGCCGCATCCATTTCCTCCTCGTCGTCCGGTTTGCCGCAAAGTCGATTGCCGCATGATACATCGCGGATTGCCTACAGATAGCGCAACCAAAGGTAAAGGCCGGCGACGGCGCTGCTGCATCAATCCGGAGCGTGCTTCGGCGCTTATGAAACGGACGTTAACGCAAAAACAGTGATCGCCCTCCAGAATGGCCGCCGCCGAAGACGGTCGGCGCGACATGACTGACCTGCCGTGTCGCCTGTCCCCTATAGTGAAGGCCGCATATATCGGGAGCGGAGATATCTGTTGGAACAGCGCAATCTCGGGCATTCAGGTCTGATCGTCTCGGCCGTTGGCCTCGGCTGCAATAATTTCGGCGGGCGGTGCGATAGCGAAGAAACGCGCGCCGTCGTGCATAAGGCACTCGATCTCGGCATCACCTTTTTCGATACATCCGACACTTATGGTGACCGCGGCGGCTCGGAGGAATATCTCGGTCGTGCCCTGGCGGGGCGTCGCCACGAGATCGTGCTCGCCAGCAAATTCGCGCGCCCGATGGATGATGATGGGCGTCTGCAAGGGGCGTCGCGGCGCTACATCATGAGCGCCGTCGAGGCGAGCCTCAAACGCCTCAACACCGATTACCTCGACCTCTACCAGCAGCATATCGAAGACCCGCGCACCCCGATCGAAGAGACGCTGCGGGCGCTCGACGATCTGCTGCGGCAGGGCAAGGTGCGCTATATCGGCTGTTCGACGTTGTCGGCGTGGCAGGTCGTCGAGGCGCAATGGACCTCGACGCATCTCGGGTTCGACCGCTTTATCGCCTGCCAGGAGCGCTACAGCCTGCTCGAACGTCAGCTCGATGATGCGCTGATGCCGGTTATCCAATCGTACAAGCTGGGGCTGATCCCGTTTTCGCCGCTGGCCAACGGCCTCTTGACCGGCAAATACCGGCGCAACACGCCGTTTCCGGCCGGCGCTCGGCTGGTGACGACGACGCGGCTCGCCGAGCGTTACCTGACCGAGGCGAACTGGCAGCGCGTCGAGCGGCTCGAGGCGTTTTGCGAGGCGCGCGGCCACACTTTGCTCGAACTCGCCTTTAGCTGGCTGCTGCACCGCCCGGCGGTGGCGAGCGTGATTGCCGGTGCGACTTCGCCGGAGCAGATCGCCGCCAATGTTCGGGCGGCGGGCTGGGCGTTGTCGCGGGAAGACATGGACGAGATCGATCGCATCACGGCAAACTAGCCCGCGAGCCGGCCGTGCCGGCACCAGCTTGTGGGAGGAATGTGGTCATGGAAATCCGATTGGACGGCAGAAGCGCGATCGTTACCGGCGGCAGCAAGGGGCTGGGGTTGGCGATTGCCGAGGAATACGCGGCCTCCGGTGCCGATGTCGCCATTCTGGCGCGCGATCAGGGCGCGCTGAACGAAGCAAAACAGAAGATCCAGGCGAAGGGCGGCAAGGGCAAGGTCTTGGCGCTCAGCTGCGACGTGTCGAAAGCCGCGCCGATCCGCAGCGCCTATGACCAGATCATGTCGGAATTCGGCAAGATCGACATTTTTGTCAATAACGCCGGGCAATCGACGCGTGGCCCGTCGGAGACGATCACCGACGAAATGTGGCAGGCCGATTTCGACCTGAAATTGTTTGCCCAGGTGCGCTTCTGCCGCCTGATCTTTCCGCAGATGAAAGAGCGCAAATGGGGCCGCATCATCAGCGTCCTCAATATCGGCGCCAAGGCGCCCGGACCTGACAGCGCTCCGACGTCGATCAGCCGCGCGGCGCAACTGGCCTTTACCAAGGTGCTGTCGCAGGAAGGCGCGCCGCACAATGTGCTGGCGAATTCGCTGCATGTCGGGGTCATCGTCAGCGACCAGATCGTGCGCCGGCACAAGCGCGAAGGCGCCAACGTGTCGCTGGAGGATTTCATCGCGCAGGCCGGCCGCGGCGTGCCGCTCGGCCGCATGGGGCGCGCCGAGGAATTTGCCAGCGTTGCCTGTTTCCTGGCCTCGGACGCCGCCTCCTATGTGACGGGCACCTCGATCAATGTCGATGGCGGCCGTTCTCCTATCTGGTGAGGCACGGCTGAAAGACATGATTTGAGCCGCAAGCGCCGCCACCCGCCCGTCGGACGCGACACTTGCGGCTCTCCTGGAGGAGAGTATGGCCGTTCATTTGCTTGAAACAGACCGGGTGCTTGAAGCAGACCGGGTGCTTGAAGCAGGCCGGGTACTTGAAGCTGACCGGGAACTCGGTTACCGGCGGCTTATCGAGCTCGGCATTGCCTTGTCGGCTGAGCGGGATCACAACCGCCTGCTCGAAACGATCCTTCTCGGCGCCAAGGAATTGACCAACGCCGATGGCGGCACGCTGTATTTGGTCAGTGAGGACCAGCGCGAGTTGCTCTTTGGCATCATGCGCAATGACACGATGAATATTGCGCTCGGTGGCACCACCGGCGCGCCGGTTCCGTTTGCGCCGGTACAGATGCATGCCCCCGACGGCACGTTCAATTCGAAAAGCGTTGTTGCGACTTCGGCAGGCACCGGCCGGACGATCAATCTGGCCGACGCCTACAACGCCCCCGGTTTCGATTTCAGCGGGACGCGTGCCTTTGATGCGCGCACCGGCTATCACTCGCAGTCGTTTCTGACAGTGCCGCTCAAAAACCACGACACTGAGGTGGTCGGCGTTCTGCAGTTGATCAACGCACGCTCGCCCGATGGTTCGACCATTCCGTTTTCCGGTGACATCGTGCCGCTGGTCGAGGCGCTGGCGAGCCAGGCAGCGGTGGCGCTCGACAACCAGATGCTGATTGACGCGCAGAAAAACCTGTTTCGTGCCGTGCTCAAGGTGTTCGCCAGCGCCATCGACGCCAAATCGCCTTATACGGGCGGTCACTGTCATCGCGTTCCCGAACTGACCAATATGCTGGCGCGGGCGGCGTCGGACACCACCGACGGTCCACTTGCCGATTTTCACTTGAACGACGAGGAATGGTACGAACTCGAAGTGGCCGGCGGGCTGCACGATTGCGGCAAGGTCACGACGCGGGAATTCGTCGTCGACAAGGCGACCAAGCTCGAAACCAACTATAACCGCATCCACGAAATCCGCACGCGCTTCGAGGTCGTCAAGCGCGATGCCGAGATCGAGTATCTGCGGGCGGTGACGGCCGGCGGCAGCGAACCCGCCTTGCGCGCCGCGCGCGATAAGCGGTTGGCGCAGCTCGATGACGATTTCGCCTTTATCGCCGAATGCAATATCGGCGGCGAGTTCATGGCGCCGGAAAAAATCGCCCGGGTGCAGCGCATCGCCGATATCACCTGGGAACGTACACTTGACGACCGGCTCGGCCTGTCATGGGAAGAAAGCGCACGGCAACCGCATGCGCACCGGAGCTTGCCGGCGGCCGAACACCTGCTCGCAGACAAGCCCGCTCACATCATCGAACACGATGCGGCGCCAATCGCTGCCGACAACCGCTGGGGCTTTGTGATCCAGCCTCCGGCCTGCAAGGCCAATCTTGGTGAGGTGTACAATCTGGCGATCCGCCGCGGTACGTTGACCGAGGAAGAGCGCTATCACATCAATGACCACATCGTGCAGACGATCATCATGCTCGATGCGCTGCCTTTTCCGAAGAACCTGCGCCGGGTGGCGGAGTGGGCCGGCGGCCATCACGAAAAGATGGACGGAACGGGCTATCCGCGCGGGCTGAAACGCGATCAGATGAGTGTGCCGGCCAGGATCATGATGATCGCCGACATCTTCGAGGCGCTGACCGCACGGGACCGGCCGTACAAGGCCCGCAAAAAACTGTCAGAATGCATCGACATCATGGCTCGCATGAGCCGCGAGCACCACATCGACCCCGACCTGTTCGAACTGTTCCTGACCTCCGGCGTCTACCGCGCTTATGCCGACATCTTTCTGCTACGGGAGCAGATCGATGACATCGATGTTGGACGCTACGTCGGCACGCTGCACCCGCGCGAACCGGCAGTGGCCTGAAGTCGGGAGCGCCGGGCAACCTAATTTAGCCAGCTTGTACTGCAGCTATTCTCCCTCGATTGACATGTATTTCGCCTCCAGGGCACGCCAACGGTCCGTGCCGACCGCTTCTTCGCGTTCCTGGAAAGTGGCGAGATCCGCCTCGACGCGGTGCGTGTCGCCGTCTTCCTTCATCGCGCGCAGCACGCGCTGTGCGGCGCGGATCGCGGCGCGGTGGGTTTGCGAGGGGTAGATGCCGAGGCGGAAGCCCATCGCTTCGAGTTCGCCGGCCGCGAGCATCGGGGTTTTGCCACCCTCGAAGACGTTGACGAGACCCGGCCCATTGAGGCTGCGACCGACGATGCGCAACTCGTCGACGGTTTGCGGCGCCTCGACAAATCCGACATCGGCGCCGGCTTCGAGATAGGCGTTGACCCGGTCGATCGCGGCGTTGAGGCCCTCGATCGCGCGGGCGTCGGAGCGCGCGATGATGACCATGTCGGCATCCTGCCGCGTATCGACGGCCGCTTTGATCTTACCGACCATTTCGGCTCGGGTGATGACCTCCTTGCCTTCGTAATGGCCGCATTTCTTCGGGGCAACCTGGTCTTCGATGTGAAAGCCGGCGACGCCCGATTTTTCGTATTCGCGCACGGTGCGGATCACGTTGATCGCGTTGCCATAGCCGGTATCGGCATCGGCGATGACCGGGATGCCGACAGCCTCGACGGTCAGACCGATAAACCGCGCGTTTTCGTTGAGCGTCAGCAGCCCCAGATCGGGATAGCCGCTAGCCCGCGAATAGCCGCCGCCGGTCAGGTAGACTGCTGCGAAGCCGGCCTGTTCGACAAGGCGCGCGGTCAGGGTGTCGTACGCGCCGGGGACCATCGTGTATCCGCTGCGTCCGATCAGATGACGCAAAGTCTGGCGTGCCGTCATAGCGATGTCTCCTTCGGCCTTGCTGTCCGTCGACGGATATTTAACCCAGTCGGCGCGAGAATGCCGCGATTGTCGTTTGAATAGTGTGATGTTGGTGGGATTTGGCGTCATGCGGACAGGATGGTCAGCGGTTTCCTCCAGTCTTTTGCTGCTGTCGGCGCTCGTGATGCCGGCGGTTGCGGCGCGAGCCGACGAGCCGTCGCCGCCCGGATGCAGCGTGGCGTCGGTCAATATCGGCGCGCAGAACAAGGGCGATGTGACGATCGCCTGCACCGGATTGACCGAGGCGCTGGGTAACCAGCTTGCCGACATCGTCAACCGCGTCGTGCAGAACCGGCTCGATCCGCAGGCGGTCCTGACGAAGCTCGGCGAGGTCAGCGGGGTGCCGGAGGAAGGCGTGGTGCGCAGCGTCGACGACCGGCAGCGTCAGCAGATCATCCAGAGCCTGGTCGGCAAGCCGCCGGGGCAGGTGACGATCATCGCGCATCTCTCTGTCGAGGACAGCGTCGGGTACGCCAAGGGCATTGCGTCGGCGCTATCGCAAGTCGGCTGGCAGATCGAAGGCCAGCAGATTCGTCGCGCAGCGCCACGGTCGCTCGATCAGGTTTTCGGGGTCGCCATCGTCGTGCGCGACCGCGACGGGCCACCGGCCAAGGCGGTCTTGCTCAAGACAGCATTGGCAAGCGCCAATATCACCGCCCCTATGGTTTCCGATCCGGCGATGGCTGCGGACGCGGCAACTCTGTGGATCGGGCGCCGCCCCGAACCAATGCCGCCCGACGCAAAATAGCGGCGCGGCGGGTCAGTCGCGGCGATACGGGTAACAGCGGGCCCGTTCGAGCGTCATCGCATAATGCTGGGCGAGTGAGCGGATTGCGTCGCCCTGGTCGGGATAAGGGTCGGCATTGCTGGGGCCGACGATGATCGGGCGAAAGCTGCGGTCGTCATGGCCGCTCGGCGGCAGCATCGCCGTTGCGAGCGGGTTGCCGTCGCCGTCGCGCAGGGTCAGGAACAGCGGCATTTCGCGTTGGATATGCGCCTTCAGCCCGATTTCCTGCTCGAAATACACGCGTGACACCGGCTGAAAGCTCTGAGCCGCCTTTTCTTGCTCCTTGCGGAAATATTTTTCGACCGCATGGTGCATGATCTCGGATTCAGCCACGGCTTCGGCCTCGGTTTCGAGGCGGAACCAGGTCTTGTCGCCGGGGGCGTCGCAAACATATTTCATGCGTCCTCCACAAGGTTTCCGGCGACATTGGGCGTCGTCGCGCGACGACGTGCGGCGTCAAACAAAATCCGGAGTCCGCGGTGTGTCAACAGCTACCTGCCCTCGGTTTAGGCTGGGCGCGGGACTGCGGGGCGCTGCGCCGGAGTCGTCCCGACCGCATCGACATCGGCGACCGGCTCGGTCCATTCGCGCCACAGCGCGATAAATGCCGCCATGATCGCTGGTCCGAGAAACAAGCCGAGAAACCCCATCGTCTGCAACCCGCCGAGAATGCCGAGCAGCACCAGCAGAAACGGCAGCCGCGTCGAGCCGCCGATCAGAAACGGCCGGACAAAATGATCCGCTGCAAAAACCACGACGCTGCCGAAGACAAAAACGATTATCGCGCCAACCGTGTTGCCGATGGCGAATAGATAGGCGCTGGCCAGAATGTAAACCACCGGCGCGGCAAACGGGATTACCGCCGCGACGCCGGTCAGCGCTCCCGTCGATACCGGATAGGCCATGCCGACCGCCGCGTAGGCGCCACCCAGCAGCACGCCTTCGGCGAGGCCGACCAGGACGAGGCCGTTTACCGTGCCGTGCACTGCGGCGATCATCTGGCGGCCGATGCGCTCGCCGCGGCGGCCGATCAGGCGGTCGCTGATGTCGCGCATCTGCTCGGCCAGCGCATCGCCGTCGCGGAACAGAAAAAACAGCGTCAGCAAGGTGAATACGAATAATGCCAGACGGTGGACGACCTCGCCGCCATACTCCCGCACCGATTGGGTCAGGGTGCGCAGATCGACGCGTCCGATCAGCTCTTCCGCCATCGCCGGATCGCTCAGATTGGCCTGCCACCAACCGGCGATGCTCGGCCCGATAAACGGTAGTTGCGCAACGATGCCCGGGACTGGAATGCCCGTATGGCGCGCCTTGATGATGAATTCGACGACAACGTGGCTTTCGCGGGCGAGGGCAATACCAAGCAGGACGATCGGTGCGATAAAAACGATCCCGACGATCAGCGTCGCCAGCAACGGCGCCAGAATCCGTTCACCGCGGCGCTCCGATAACAGCGTCTCCAGACGCCGGTAGAGCGGCCAGAGGGCGATCGCGAGCACCCCGGCCCAAGCAAGCGCGGGCAGAAAATCCGCAAGGATCCACAGGGCAACCGCCACAACCGCGGTGCCGAGCGCTATGCGGGCGATGCGCTGCGTCGTGGAAGAGGCGGCGGGTGGTGACGGTTCAGGCTCCATAACGCTCGATTCTGGCTGTTTCTTCGGCAAAGTCTAATGGAAGTGGCGAAGCCTAGCCGAAGAAGCAAAGGCAAGGCGACATGAGCGGCACGCGCATGCGTCAGCCTTGCCACCGTGAGTTGTGTTGCCGATGGGTGCGCGGGGCGGTCTTGCCTGCCATCGGCATACGGCGATATCCTGTATAGTACTCGGCTTGGCGGCCGGAACGACACAAGAGGTCAGCTGATGTCATATACAATCGAGCAATTTTCCAGCGACTGTCACGGCATTCTCGCGGCAAATCCCGGCCCTGAGGGACGCAAGCAGGTTTGTGCGCTGGTGCAGAAGGCCTGCACCGATCCGGAATTTGTCGCCAAGCATCTGCCGGCCGACGGACCCGAACGCAAAATCCTGTTCGAAGACCCGGAACTTGGCTTCTGCATCCTCGGCCATGTCCACGAGGGCGCCAAGGAAAGTCCGCCGCACGATCACGGGCCGACCTGGGCGATTTACGGCCAGGCCCTGGGTGAAACCATTATGACCGATTGGGCACTGGTCTCGCCGGCGAGCGAGGAAGAGCCGGGCCGGGTACGCCATGTTCGTGAGTACAAACTCACACCGGGCAGTGCCTATGTTTACAACGAAGGCGATCTGCATTCGCCGCGCCGCGACGGCGCGACACGTCTCATTCGGATCGAAGGCCGCAACGTCCAGAAGATTCGGCGGTTTCCTTACGAAAAAATCTAAATGATGGGACTGTAACAATAAGGGCGCTCCAAGCGAGCGCCCTTATTTTATCCGCCTGGTACAAACAAAGAAGACGCCGCGCAAGTTACCCTGCGCGGCGGTTTTGCGATCGGTTATTCGACGCCTATGCGGCGCGGGCTATTCGACAACGGTGACGCGGCGATTGCGCGGATCGCGCACGCCGTCAGGCGTCGGTACGGCCAGTTCGGTTTCGCCACGTCCTGACACCGCCATGACGTTCCAGGGCACGCCCATATGCGCCAGGATGTAGGCGACGTGCTTGGCACGACGAACCGACAGGCGCTGGTTGTACCGCGGTGAACCCGATGTGTCGGTATAGCCGGTCACCTGCACGGTCACGACGCCACCGGCGCGGTAAACCGCAGCGGCCTGCTGCAGCACGGCCATGCCGGCGGGGCCAACCCACGAGCGGTTCCAGCCGAAATACACTGTGAAGACGCGCGCGCCGCCGGGCATCCCGACAACCGGTCCCGGAGGCGGCGGCGGCGGTTCGGGCGGCGGGGGCACGCACGCCGCGAGGGCCAGCAGCGAACATAGGGCGACAACACGTTTCATCGGGCTCCTCCCGTAGTTGAGGAGCGCAGCCTATAAGAAATCGCCGGATTATACTACGACAAACCGTGTATCTGGCGCGCGATTCTCGGCGAATTTTTGTCGAGGTCCATCGGTGTCGGCGTCAACGGTGAGTTCGGGCACCATCATTTTCGCGGAAAATATGCGCTATCTCGCTCGATTCAAAGCACGATCCCGCGTTCTCGCAATACGGCGATATCCTGCGTCGAATAACCGTATTGACTAAGTATTTCACTACTGTGCTGTCCAAATCCTGGTGCGGCGGTGGGTGTCGGACCCGGTGTTTCCGCGAGGTGGACGGGTTTCGACAAGCCCCGATATCGGCCCACCACGGGATGGTCGAACGTTGCTACAAGATCGTTACCAAGCACTTGCGGGTGATCGAACATCTCTTCGATCTGGCGCACCGCGGCACAGGGCACCCGCTCGCCGAAAATCTCCTCCCATTCAAGGGCGGTTCGAGTGGCCAGGGCGGCGCGTAATTCCGGCAGTATTTCTGCGGCGTGAGCAGCCCGGCTGCGCATTGATTCACAACGCGGATCTTTGGCCAGTTCCGGCCGTCCGACCAGCTCGCACAACGCGGCGAAGAAATGGTTTGAGTGGACCGAAATATACAGCGCCCCCTCTTTTGTCGGATGGATACCGGTCAGGCCGCCGGCACCGGAATCCCGCGCGACATCGCGGCCTTCGCCCTCCGCCCAGACAAAGCGGCCAGCTTGAATTGTCAGCGCGCTGCGCAACAACGACAGGCTCAGATATTGGCCGGTGCCGCTGCGCTCGCGGTGGAACAAGGCTGCCGCGACGCCGTAAGCGAGCAGCGCCGAAGTAAAGTAGTCGAGCACCGAACCCAGCACCAGTTGCGGGCTTTGCGGTCCGTCTCCGCGAGAGGCCGCGCCCTGAAAGACCGCCATGCCGGTCAGGCACTGCAAGACCTGATCGAAACCACCCTTGTCGCTGAGCGGCCCCTGATCGCCATAGCCGGTCAGGCCGCAATAGACGAGGCGCGGATTGATCTTTTTGAGGCGCGGATAATCGATGCCGAGCCGCGCCGGCACCGACGGCCGGAAATTCTCGACCAGCACATCGGCGGTTGCCACCAGCCGATGCAGTACCGCCAGCCCTTCGGGCTGCTTCAGGTCGAGGGCGAGGGCGCGTTTGCCGCGATTGGTGCCGACAAAGAACCGGCTGTCGCCTTCCAGGGTCGAAGGGAAATGCCGCAGCATGTCGCCACTCGGCGCCTCGATCTTGATGACGTCGGCGCCGAGATCGGCCAGCAGCGTGCAACCGTACGGACCCGCCAGATAGCTGCACAAATCCAGGACGGTGACGCCACTAAGCGGCCCTTTCGGGCCGCGAGCGGACTCTTCCGCCATCACGCGCCTTCGACGATCAGGACCCGGCCGGTCGAGTTGGCCAGCCGGATCGGCAATGCCGCCTGGTATTCCGGCGAGTTGTACCAGCGACGCGCCGCTGCCGTATCGGCGAACTCGATGATGACCACGCGCTTTGGTTCCGGGGTGCCCTCAATCAATTCTGCCTTGCCGCCGCGGGCGATAAAACGGCCGCCATACTGCGCGACGCTGGCGCCGGCGAGCGGCCGGTACGCTTCATAACCGCTGGGATTGGTGACCTCGACTTCGGCGACGAAATAGGCCGGCATGGCACGCTCCGAACATTGATCCGGCCCTCCGCGGCCGGTGATCGGACGCGATGCTAACGGGCCGCGGGTGCGTTGGCCATGTTGTTGGTGGGATTGGCAGTCGGCGCCGCAGAAAGCCCGACAGTACGGCCGGGGAAACCGGCGGCATCGAAATAGCGCGTCTCGCCGATGCGTTGCAGATCGACGACGGTGCGCAGCCCTTGCGGCGACGGGTCGGAAGCCACGGTCTCACGCGCCACCTGGGGCAGCGCAGCGCTGCCGGGCAGCGCCTCATCGATGACGCGGCCGACAAGATGCCCCTTCGCCACCGGTTTCAACCCCAGAAGATGGGCCAGCGTCTTGCCGATATCGGCATTGCTGACCGGCGCGGGATCGACGAGGCCGGGTTTGAAATCCGGCCCGGCGGCGGCCATGAAATTCATCGTGTCGGCTCGGCTGAACGAGCCGTGCATGCCTTGGCCTTGCTGCAAGGGCGTATCGGCAAGCTCTGCCGTGCAGCGTACCGGCATATCGCAGCCCGTGTCGAAAGAGCGGAAATTGACCGCGATCGCCGGAAGCGGGGTCACCGCCGCGCCGTTGAGGTTGATCGCGCTGAGCGGCAGAGTGCCGGGAAAGCGGCCGAGCGCGTCGTCGACAAACAGGCCGCTGATATAATCCTCGGCCAACAGCGTAGAGAGCACCTTGGCGGCGAGCGCCTGTTTCGCCGTGGCGTTGCCGGTCGGCAGATAGATCAAATCCGACCCGCCATTCGCGGCGACGACGATGTCGGGCGCTTCCACGGTGCCGCCGATCAGGCCGTTGCCCTTGGCAGGGTGGGCGCCCGGCGCGACCGGAGCGTTCTTTGCGTCCGGGTCCAGCAGCGGCATCCCCAGCGCGCCGGCAAGATCGAGCGCCAAAAAGCCGGAGGGAAGCAAGCCTTTCGGCGTGTCGGCAAAGGTGGCCTTCGCCGAGGCGCTGGTCGCGCTTTCCTTGGAGATCGTCGAAAAACCGTGATCGGCGGCAATAACGATGTCGGTTGTGTCCGCCAGCCCGACCGCGCTCAGCCCCTGCTGCAGCTTTGCCAGAGTATCGTCGGCATTACGGATGCCGGCGAGCGAGGTTGGGCCGTTGATCCCGGGTGTCAGCCGGCCGAGGCTGTCGCCTTGATTGTGCTGCGTGCCGTCGGGATCGCGCGACCAGAAGACCAGGACAAACGGTTTGCCGCGTTTCTTGAACAGCGGCAGCACGGCTCGGGTTGCGACATCGGCCAGATAGCTTTGTTGCTCGACATTGGCGACGGTGGTGCCGGGATGGGTCGCGTCGCCGGCCTTGCCGTTGGCGCCACGTCCCGGCGTTGCCGCCGGCAATCCGGCCGCGGTGAGCGCCGCGGCGACCTCCGGCGATAGCGGCACGCCGCTCGGCGTGCCGGTCGCGTCGTCGACGATGATCGTCGTCGCCCCGTCGCTGGCGGTGTGGTCGAACATCAGCGTGGGGCCGAGCTTGCCGATCGCAGCCGTGCTGAACCCGGCTTCGCGCGCCGCCTTTAACAGCGCTTCCTCGTCAAAGAAATTGCCGCCGAAATGCGTGTCGGCCTCGGCAATCACCTTGTCGTTTTCGAGAAACGGCGTGACGCTGCCGCCGGCCGCAGTGACCGGAAAGCCGGTGTAGATCGTGTTGCTGAAATCGCCGGTATCGCCGAGATAGTGTCCGGTCGCCATCGCCGAAGCATTGGCCGTGGTAAAGGTCGGAAACATCGAATGCGGGTTGGTGAAATTGACCCCGCGATCGCGCAACGCCGCCATCGCCGGTGCGGTTTCCGGCCCGACCATCGCGGCGCGCAGCCCATCCGGCACGAACAGGACCAGATTGTGTCGCGGTTGGCTTTGCGCCGTTTGGGTTTGGGCCGCTGCGGACAGCGGCAACGCGGCAAGCAGCGGCAGAATCAAGAAATCGCGGAACCGGCAGCGGAACATGCGCAAGGGTCTCAAAAACGTTGAAGCCGCGGAACCTACAGGCGGCCTCACGACGGTTTGATGACACTCGCCGCTATGGCTTCTTACTGCGTCAGCCTTAGGTGGATAATCGATGCTGCGATTTTCAGGAAAACCGCTGCGAGATTGCTTGGCGTTGCCGCGGAGTAGAACCCGCCATTGGCCGGGCAACTTGCCAGCTGGGTATTCCCGGACCCGCCGGGGCCCAAGCCGATCGTATAGATCTGAATGCCGTCAGTCGCCATATTGCTGCACAAGGTGCTGAGGCGCGAATTCAAGTTGTTGACCGCGGTGGTGGTACTGGTCGTCCCGATCTTGCCATCGGTAATCTGGCCAAGGCCGGTCAGATTGTCTGCCGCTGGCCACTCCTCTTCGCCGTCCGTCATCAGCACAATAATCTTTTTCCATCCCCGGGCAGTGGCTGTCGTGTAGTCGAGTGGATGTCCGTTATTTACCGCGAACGGTCCATTCGGCGATAGCACCCGCCAGCCCCAGATCATGCCGACATGAACCTGGGTGCCCCCGGCGTCGCGCGGCCACATGCTGTTGATCGAGTTCTGGATCGTTTGCTGGCCGTCAGAGGTCGTCAGATCGGTCAGCGGGAGTACCGCGACCGGGCACCCCTGATTCGGCCCATCCTGCGCAAGCCACTCGTTGTTTGTTTGGCCTTGGGTTTCGGTTGAGCTGTCCTGCTTTGAGATGTTGGAGTTGTTCCAATTATTCGAAGAGTCCTTCAGCCAGTAATAGGGATACCAGCTCGTTCCGCTCACCGGTTCGGACGTATCGGGATTGCCGGAGACGCTGAGCACGCCGGTGCCGCTGCTGTTTTCGCCGGAACTGGTTGCCTCGATTACGCAGCCGCCCCAATTGGGTGTCTGCTGGTTGGTTGAGTTATACGTCGAATCAAAAGTCATCGGGCTATAATACGACAGCGCAGTATTGAACGTCGTGTCTGTCGAGCTCGAAAAATTGCTCGGTTTCGTGGCGGCGGCCGAGACTGTCAATGTGCCAGAACCGCTGCTGAAATCGCCGCTGGTGTCCGTGATCGTGGTATTCGCCGGGATGCCGTTGCCAACAATTACCGCCCCGATAACCGGCGTATGCTGAAACGAGACATTGCTGATTGTCGTGTTGCCGGTGGTGGTTGTGCCGCCCTGGCTGGTAAATGTCAAGGTATCAGAGCTGGCCGCACCGGTCGCATTGTTCGATAGCGTGATTTGCGTCGAGGTCGCAGCTTTGACATAGGTATTGTTGGGTATCTTCGACGACGAGTCGCTGACGAGCCAGCCGAGCATGATGTTGTTGATGCTCGTGTTGCTGCCGGAGAGGGTGACGGTTGCGCTGCCATTGCTCGTCCCGCCCTGGACCGGCGTAAAGGTTAGCGTCTTGTTGGTCTGGTTTACCGTCGCCTTGGATGAAAGAGTGATGGTTGTGCTGCCGACTGCCGAGACCTTCACTCCGGAAGATATGCCGCTGCTGCTGCTGCTGACGAACATGCCAATCGCGATGCCTGCAGTGCTGCTGACGGTGACCGAAGTGCTGTTATTTGCCCAGGTGCCTGTGATGTTAAATGGGTTCACCACCGGGCTGGCGACCGCAACCTGGGTGCTGGCAGTTGCAGTATTGGATTGAGGGCCGAGCGCCAGCGAGTTGCCTGTATAGGTTTGGGTCGCTGCCGAGGACAGTGTGAACGACGAACCGCTGACGCTATTGACCGTTGCCCCTGATGGAATTCCCTGGCCATAAACGAGCATCCCAGATTGGATCGCTGCTGTCCCCGAAACCGAACCGCTCGGGGTAAGCATCGAGACGCTTGAAACCGTTGTGTTGCCGTTGGTCGTATTCCCGATGATCGGGACGACCGGCATTATATTGCCACGCAGATCGGTAAAATTGCCGTTTGATCCTGTTATGTGATTGCAGGTTGTCGAATTGGTGCATAGCGAAGAACCGACATTGACCGTCGTCACATACGGAACGATCGACATATAAATCGATTGCGGCCCGGTAATCGCCTGCTGCAACGTGGTGACGAATTGCAGGGCGGCTTTGCGTAATGTGCAAATACGGCTACTGTTGTTTACGTTGGTACAATCGGTGTCTGCCGATTGGACGCCGCTCGTGCAATTGGAATCGCTGGCGCCGCAGAGCATCGACCCGGTATTGTCGAGCACCACGGCGATTTCCATACCTGGAAATTTGGTTGTCTGTGCGGTGACCGATACGGTCAGGTTGTTGATGCCTACCAGCCGCATAAAGGTGGTCGGCACCGTCGCAGTCGCCTGATAATTGACCGTTGCTGCGGTGATATCGCCGAGCGCCTGCACCGAGATGCTGGTCTCGGCCGAAACCGTGCCGCTGCATTGGCTGACCGAGGTTCCGGCGGGCACCGTCCGACAATAATTGTTGAAGAAATAGTTGTTCAGCGTCGTGTTGAGTGTTGAACTCGTCTGGTTGCTTTGCGAGCCGATCGCCAAGGCGGCGGCGTCGAGCGATGCACCCAGACGCGTTTTGATCAGATAGGCTCGCGCGGTGTCCGTCGCGATGCCAGCGCCGATGATCACAGGAATCGCTCCCAGACCAAACAGGATCGCGACGTTGCCTTCGCGTCGTTCGATCAGCCCGCGCAATGTTGCCGCAGCGGCTGCAAGCGGATTACGCAATACGCGAAATACACTTTTCATCGGATGTGCTTTCAAGGGCATTGGGAGTTTGTGTTGTGGTAGCTTGGTACGCAGGTGACGTAGCGCGGCCGGTTGAAGGCTGACGCGGTCAACGTGTAGTTGCTGCTGAAATATGAACTCAGGGGTGACGTGTAGGGATAGGTCAGTTTTACGACGATGACACTATCCATCGACGAATTGGCGCCGAGTGTAGAGGCATTGACGCCATTTGGCAGGCTGGCAAGCGAAATCGGGCCGGAGGTCGGATCCTGCCAGTCGATTACGGCTTTACCGGTATCATAGGTGACGCTGGCATAGGCGATCTTCAGATTGGTGGTGGATAGCGGCGTCATCACCTGGTCTACGGCATTGGTGATGTTGGTGAAACTGTCCGCGGTCAATGTCGTTTTCACGTCGGTCTGGGCCACGAGGTCGGCGGCGGTCTCCGCCGCGGCTTCGAGTTTCAGATAGGCCAGCAACAACGCGGACGTCTCGTAACTGCCGATAAACAGCGTCAGCAGGACGGGTAACAGCATTGCGAATTCAACCGCCGCGAGGCCCGACTGATCGGTGAAGACTTTCGCGCCGGCGATCAGCCGAAACAATTTGCGCATGTGCAACCTGTTCATGATGCTGGACTGCTGGCGGGAAACGGCTCGTTCTTGAATACGACAGTCGAGACCAACGGTACTGAATTGGCGCCAGGCTTTGTTCCGATGGCCGATCCGGTGCCGGTCCAGCAGGAGCCGCCGGTCAGGCACGCGCCGACCCAGGGCACGATAAATGTGCGATTGTAGGTCACTTGGACGCCAACGATGTCGGTCGAACCACCCGAGGAAAACTTGCAGACCGTCCCGGTGCCGGTTTGATTGTTATTCAACGTGCACGGCTTAAAACTCACATCGCCAAAATCTGGGAACACTTCAACGTCGAAGATGACCTTGGACTGGCACGTTGCGGTGCTCATAATGGGCGACAGTTTCGAGCACAGCAGTGTTTGAAACGTCGAAATGGGGTTGCCGGAGGTGCTGACCTGGCCGGTGCGGATCAGACGCGCCGCATCGCGCGCGGCGCCGTCGAGCAGCGATTGCGTCGTCAGCATAATGCCGAGGTCGATGATCGTCGTCATCAGCAGCAGCAGCATCGGTGCGACGATCGCAAACTCGATCAGGGTCGCGCCGCGATTGTCCATATGGATGACGGAATTGGCCGCCCGCCGGACGCCTTTCCATGCCAGCCGGCGCATTCCGTGCGAACGGTCTGCCATGCCCGGCGCCACCGCGTGCCTGTTTCGTCGAGCGAACCCGAACATTGCTTTGGCCGTATCCCGTTTCATGCTCGATCCGATTTTCGGCGAACGTTGTTAATTGCAGGTTAAGGCGAACTCCCGTCGCCTCACGGTCGTACACATCGTTTGTAGTATCGCCGAAAGCGCGGGGTTTTGGCGAGGGGCGGGCGGGCCGGGAACCGCGCGGGAAAGGGGCCGCCGATCGATGAAAATGGTGGTTAGCAACAAGTCTGGGCAGCGGGGTGCGGCAACGGTGTGCGGTTGTCTGCCTGCGTGCCCTCTGGCATGCTCATCCTCCGGCGTACGCGAGGCATGCTCTGGGGTAGGCTGGACTGTTGGCGCAGCGCATCAGCGAGGGGCGACGCGATGGATATCGGCTCCGGCGACAGTACCAGGCCGAAGGGCGGCACGCTCCGCCTGCCGCCGCGCCCGGCCGCCGACCATCTCGGGCCGTTCCATCAATTTTTCGCGACCGCCTCGGTGCCATGCCCTTACGTGGAGGGCCGGGCCGAGCGCAAGCTGATCGTCGAACTCGCCGGCCGCTCGGCGCCGGAATTTTATGACGAATTGTCGCGTGCCGGGTTTCGCCGCAGCCACCGCTTTGCCTATCGCCCGGCCTGCCGTTCCTGCACGGCCTGCGTACCGGTGCGCATCGCAGTGGCCGGCTTTGCCCATACACGGTCGACGCGGCGCGTCCGCAATGCGAACCGTGCGTTGAGCGGACAGGTCCTGGTGCCGCGCGCGACCGTCGAGCAGTTCCGCCTGTTCACCGCCTACCAGCGCTCGCGCCACGCCGATAGCGACATGGCGACGATGAATTTCGGCGACTACCGCGGCATGGTTGAGGATACCGCGGTGCGCAGTGCGGTCGTCGAGTTTCGTGATCCCAGCGGCGCGCTGCTCGCGGTGTCGCTGGTCGACCGGCTCGATGACGGGCTGTCGGCGGTGTACAGCTATTTCGATCCGACGCTGGAACGCCGCAGCCTCGGCACCTGGTCGATCCTGTGGCTTGTCGAGGAGTGCGCCCGCCACGGGCTGCCTTACGTCTATCTCGGCTATTGGATCGCCGAGAGCCCCAAGATGGCCTACAAGGCGCGCTTCCCGGCGCTCGAATGCATGACTAACGGAAACTGGATGCCGTTCACGCCGGACGCACCACTCGCCCGATGAGCATCGGCGTGCTGCAATCGACGCTGTTCGGCGATATGTTCGGCACCGCCGCGATGCGTGCGGCGTTCGGCGAACTCGCGTTTCTCGCGCGCTGCGCCGAGGTCGAAGGCGCGCTTGCCACCGCGCAGGCGCGCGCCGGGATCGTGCCGGCGGAGGCTGCGGCAGCCATCGCTACTGCCGCGAAAGCCGTCGCGGCACACCCGGAAAGCCTCGATCTCGACCGGCTTAAGCTCGAGACGCAGAATGTCGGCTATCCGATCCTGCCGCTGGTGCGGCAGCTTGCCGACCGCGCCGGCGAGGCCGGGCGCTATCTGCATTGGGGTGCGACGACCCAGGACATTATGGATACCGCGACGGTGCTCCAGATCCGCGACGGGCTGGCGCTGATCGAGCGCGATCTGTCGGCGGTGCGCCAGCATCTCGCCGGGCTGGCGCGGCGCTATCGTGACACGCCAATGGCCGGCCGCACGCACCTGCAGCACGCGCTGCCGATCACCTTCGGGTACAAGGCGGCAGTTTGGCTCGCCGGGTTCGACCGGCATGCCGCGCGCCTCGCCGAACTGAAGCCACGGGTGCTCACCGCGCAGTTCGGCGGTGCTGCCGGAACGCTGGCGTCGCTCGGGCCGGGCGAGGCCAGCCTCGCGTCGCGCCGCGAACTGGCGCGCGAACTCGGCCTCGGTGATCCGCCGATCACTTGGCATGTCGCGCGCGACGCGATCGTCGAGACCGTGCAGTTCCTCGCGTTGCTCGGCGGCAGTCTCGGCAAGATCGCGTTTGATGTCATACTGATGGCGGCGACCGAGTTCGCCGAGGCGGCAGAGCCGTTTGTCGCCGGGCGCGGTTCCAGTTCGACGATGCCGCAAAAACGCAATCCAATTTCGTGCGAACTGATCCTTGCGGCGTCAAAGGCGCTGCGCCAGCAGGCCGGGTTGGTGCTCGACGCGATGGTCAGCGATTTCGAACGCGCCACCGGACCGTGGCATGTCGAATGGATCGCTGTGCCGGAGGCCTTCGGCTATGCCGCTGGGGCGCTGCACCAGGGCAGTTTTATGCTCGGCGGGTTGATTGTCGATCCTCGGCGCATGGCCCGCAATCTCGATATGACGCACGGGCTGATTGTCGCCGAGGCGGTGATGATGGGTCTCGCGCCGCATACCGGGCGCAACGCGGCGCATGATCTGGTTTACGACGCCTGCCGCGCCGCGATCGAAAGCGACCGGCCGCTTTACGATGTGTTGCTGGAAACGCCGGAAGTTGCCCGACCGCTCGGGCCGGAGGCGTTGCGTGCGCTGACCGACCCGGCCAATTATCTTGGCGCGGCGCAGGCGATGGTCGACCGGGTGCTCGACGGGCGTGGCACGAATTAAGGGTTAACGGCCTGAAAAACGCTGCCGCGCCAGGCGAAGCGGCGCCTGTGCCTGCCCATATCATTGCCGGCTCGACGATCGATCATCTCTTGCGTGTCTTGCCACGGCGTTGACACGGCGCGGCGATCTACTGGCTTGATCCGGTCGCGTGATCAGGTCGGACGGCCATGACAGTCGAAGAGGCGGAGATGACAAGGCCTGATATCGCCGTTGCCCATAGTGTCGCGGTGTTGCGCGAGGCTGTTGCCGGCTGGCGGGCGCGGGGAGAGCGCGTCGGTCTGGTACCGACGATGGGCGCGATCCATGACGGGCATCTGGCGCTGGCGCACGCCGCTCGTGCGCAGTGCGAGCGGGTCGTCGCCTCGCTGTTCATCAACCCCAGGCAATTCGGTGCGAACGAGGATTTATCGGCCTATCCGCGCAGCGAGGCGGCCGACCTTGCCGCCTTTGCCTCGGCCGGGGTCGATCTGGTGTTCATGCCGAGCGCGGACGAAATGTACCCGCCCGGATTTTCCACGACGATACGGGTGGATGAGGTCAGCGAAGGGCTGTGTGGCGCCTTTCGTCCGGGGCATTTCGAGGGCGTCGCGACGGTTGTCGCCAAATTGCTGTTGCAGGCCCTGCCGGATGCCGCATTTTTTGGCGAAAAGGATTACCAGCAATTGATGGTAGTGCGCCGCCTAGCGCGCGATCTCGACATTCCGGTGCGGATTGAAGGCGTGCCGACAGTGCGCGAGGCCGATGGGCTCGCGCTGTCGTCGCGCAACGTCTACCTGTCGCCGGAGGAACGTCGTACCGCCGCTTTACTCAACCGAGTTCTGCGCGACGGCGCTAAGGCGCTCGCGGCTCACCCCAACGATGTCGCGGCGGTGCTGGCGCAGGGTGTCGATACGCTGCAAGCCGGCGGCTTTGTCGTCGAATACCTTGAACTGCGCTGCGCCGCCGATCTGGCGCCGATGCGGCGCCTCACCGGCCCGGCACGTCTTCTTGTTGCCGCCCGCCTCGGCCGCACCCGCCTGATCGATAACATCCCCGTGGCGATGCCGTAAATGCGGGTTTTGACGCCGCCGATTGATTCCGCAAGGCAAAGAACAGCGGTCCTCGACATTCTTGTGTTGTGCAACGCGTGATGCGCCGATTTTTGCGTGTAATGGTATCAGGCGCGCAGCACATAATCGGCCGCTTGAGGGTTCACTAAACCTGCGTGGGGTTAGCGTTGATGCCGATAGCGAGTGGCGAACCGGTGCGGCACGCGCTATAGCTATCGGTGATGCGGGCATGGCGGAACTGGTAGACGCGCAGGTCTCAAAAACCTGTTCCCTCTGGGAGTGTCGGTTCGATTCCGACTGCCCGCACCAAATCCACAGAGGCTACGCCGCTACCGGATAACACGACGGATGCGGACGCGTGAACCGGCCGCTGCTGTTGACGAAAGGGATACCGACATGCCGAGCTTTGATCATAACGGCGCGCAAATTCATTATCAGGAATTCGGCCAGGGTTTTCCCATTCTGACGTTCGCGCCGGCCGGGCTGGCATCGGTTATCGACGTGTGGAGCCAGCCCTCGGCACCGATCAACCCGACCACTGAATTCGCCGCTAATTACCGCGTCATCGCGATGGACCAGCGCAACGCCGGCGGTCAATCGCGGGCGCCAATCACCGCGCGGGACGGGTGGGATGATTATACCGCCGATCACATTGCGCTGCTCGATCACTTGCGCATCGATCGCTGCCATCTGTACGGGCAGTGCATCGGCGGGTCGTTCATCATCAACCTGATCCAGAAACAGCCGGCGCGTGTTCAAAGCGCGGTGCTGGCGCAGCCGATCGGCCGGGTCGGCGCGATGCCGGCGGCGCCGAGCGCACGGTTTACTGCCTGGGCGGAATCGCTGAAAGGCCACCCCGAAGTGACGGCGGAGGTGCTCGCCGCGCTCAATCAGAACCTGTACGAGGCCGGTTTTGTCTACTGCGCCGATCGCAACTTCGTTTCCGGAATCAAGACCCCCTGCATGGTTCTCGCCGGCAATGACGATGCGCATCCGTGGGCGATCTCTGAGGAATTGTCAAAGCTGCTGCCGAATTGCGAATTCATCGCGGAATGGAAAAGCGGTGCGGCGCTCGATGCCGCGAAGACCCGAGTAAAGGCGTTTCTGGCACAGCACACGCCACGCTGAACCTCGAGGGTTGCCCCGGGCCGTATAAACGCAAAAACGCCCCCGGTTTCCCAGGGGCGTTTCGTTTCGGGTGCTGCGTTGGCAGCCTCGGGTCAAGCGGCCTGCTTTTGCTCGGTCACCTGCGGGCGTGCGGGCTCGCTGCTGCCGATCTTGATCGTGCGGGGTTTCATCGCCTCCGGAACCTCGCGCACCAGGTCGACATGCAGAAGGCCGTTGTCGAGGCTGGCGCCGGTCACCTTGAGATGGTCGGCGAGGCTGAAGCGGCGCTCGAAAGCGCGGCGGGCGATGCCGCGATGCAGATAGCGGCCCTCTTCTTCGCTGTTCTGCGCCTTGCCGGTGACGATCAGGGTGTTTTCATGCACCGTGATATCGATCTCATCCTGCGAGAACCCGGCCACCGCCATCGTCAGGCGGTAGGAATCGTCGCCGGTTTTTTCAATATTGTAGGGCGGGTAGGAGACAGCCGTGCTGTCGACGCGCGTGGCGGCATCGACCAAGCGTGCCAGCCGGTCAAAGCCGATCGTCGAGCGAAATAACGGGGAGAAGTCAAAGCGATCCATAACCATATTCTCCAGTGAGCAACATGGGTTGAGGCACCCGCCCATTTGGCCGGGGCCGAGGCTAGGTGGCGGTCCCGAAAGTGGCAACCGCACAGCTCCGAGATGGTTATTGCCGCACGCCGGTCAAGAGGGGGCTGACTTCTGGCCAACGCAAAAAATTGTCTTGGCAGGCGCTTGTCGAGGGTGGTGTCAGTCTATCGCTTGGCGTTGTGGATCAGATAGGCAGCGAAATCGGCCGGCTTCACTTTGAGGTCGGCAGGGTCGCTGGCGCCGGATAGGGCGCGGCCGACGATGATGTGGTTTTCGACATGGTCGGCGGCGATACGGAAAATTCCAGCAGCGCCTTTCAGCTTGGGATACAGATTCGGGTCGATGGTTTTTTCTTTGTTCCCAAGCCGCTCCAGCACGTCGGCTTCGCCGACCCCCTCGATGTCTTCGCGCTTGACGATCTTCCAGTCGCTTTCGCCGGCCCAGCCGATCGCGGCCAGCGCCTTGGGGTCCGCGTCGGTGACGCCGACCTTATAGACGTGTTTGCCGAAACCGACATCCGACGCCCATTGGCTGAGCTTTACGCTGCGTGCGACAAATAGTACCGACATCGGCCTCTCGCTGTTTCTGTCCGGAATAAGGCGCCTCGCGGCCTCGTTACACCCCCGCTTTCTGGTTCCGTCAACCGCGGATGCCCTGTCATGCCGATGCTTTTAGGTTCTACCACTGCTGTCTGCACACTTCTCTGTCTGGCGCTTGGGCAGATCGCCCTGGGTGTCGAGGCGCTCGGTGTCTTGCTCGGATCGGCGGTGTTGATGAGCCTGCAACGGGAATAATTCTGCTATTGCTCGTGAAATCGGTCTGCGCCAGTTGGTCGCGTTCCGCCGGGAACGCTGCAAAGCCCAATAATTCCGCGGCTTAGCACGGCCAAACGTATCGGCGCCGTCACTGTTACGAAGTGACATAAAAAGACATTCATTGTTAAGCTGCGCGCGGTTATCCGTATGCTGAACGGCATGGGGGATCGTGCGCATGAAGTGCTTGTTGCCCAAGGTGCTTGCCAGAATAGCCTTGGTCAGATCAGCGATGGCCGGAATAGTCCTGGCTCTCGGGGTTGCTGGCGGGGTGGCGGCGGCATCTCCGGCATGGGCGCTCGGCCTCGACCCCGCGTTCCCGGATCCTCTCCTCGGTCCGGCGCATGCCAAAGGCGTCGTCGTCTGGAGCCACGGCCGGTCGATCAACGCCGAGGATTCACAGGCGCACACGCCGATCTACCTCGAGGCGTTGCGCGACGATGGCTGGGATATCATGCGGTTCGACCGGCTGAGCCAGGGCGATACGCTGAAGGACAGCAGCAAGCGCCTTGTCGATTATTCCGCTGAACTGAAGCAGAAGGGCTACAAACAGGTCGCGCTGGCCGGGCAGTCGTTTGGCGCGTTCCTGGCGCTGATGGCGGCCGACGCGTCGAATGATGTCGACACGGTTATCGCCACCGCCCCGGCGGCTTACGGCAATTTCGACGATTTCTACGAGAGTTGGCAGTCGAACGCGTCACGGCTTTACCCGCTATTGGAGGAGGTCAAGCACGCGCGCGTCATGGTGTTTTATTTTCATGGCGATGACTTCGATCCCGGCGGGCGCGGCGAGCATTCGCGGCAGATTCTGGCGCAACGCGGTCTCACCTTTGCCGTGATCGACCAGCCGGCCTATCTGACGGGGCATTGGGCGTCGTCGAGCGGCTTATTCCTGCGGCGCTTTGGCGACTGCATCCGTGATTTCGCCGATAATGCAGCGCTCACCGGCGAGCAGCGTTGCAATCCGCGTTGGGGCACGATGCCAAGCGCCGAAATGAAACTGCCGCCGGAGCTTGCAGACCCGCCGCCGCAGCCATTGGCAAAGCGGGTTGCCGCCTCGCCGACCGGTTCGGCAGCCGCGCCGGATGGCGGCAACGTGCCGCCGCACGGGCTGCGCGACGTGTGGTACGGGTTCTATCCGAACGGCCGGGAAATCCTGTTTGGCATCGAAGCGGCGCATGGCGACGATCTGACGGCGATTTACGCGATCGGCCCGAGCATCGACAACAAGAACCCGGCCGCCTGGAGCCGGCGCAAGGGCCATATCGTCAAGGACGTTTTTGTTTTCGACGAGCCAGGCAAAAGCACGTTGCGCTTTCGCCCAAAGCAGGATGGCGGCCTCGGTGCGACCTGGATGTCGATCGACCATCAGATTTCGATGACCGCACATCTAAAGCCGATCGACCCGCAGATCGTGGCCGAGCACGCGGCGAATATGCTGGATTCGGCCCCTGATTCAGCCCCAGTAGCGCCCGCTGCTGCCAATAGCGATGGTAGCGAGACCGAGCACTAGGTTGACGATCACGATCGCTCGAATCTGCCCAAGCTGGGCCGCGGCGGCGGGGTAGTCGCGCCGCCCCAGCGCCGCCTGATAGCGTCGCCACGGCGCGAAATACAGGTGGAAGAACGCCAGCATCATGAGGATGCCGATTCCTTGCATGATATGGACATGCAGGCCGACATTGGGGAACCCGCCAAACACTCCGAACACCATCGCATAGCCGCTCGCCAGCAGCAGCACGATGGCGGCAAAGACCCAACGGAAAAAACCGCCGAGCACCCGGCCCCATAGCTCAAGCCGGGCCGGTGGCTCCATCGGCCCGGTTGCCGGTCGCAGTACCAGCACGGCAAAAAACATCCCGCCAACCCACACGACCGCCGACAGGATGTGCAGAATGACGGCGATGGTGGCGATCGTATCGATGCTTCCCACGGTTCCGGCCCCCGCTCAGTCGCCGTAAGCCGGCGCTCGGCGCGCGAGGCCACCGAACAGGTCGAGGATGCGCCCGCGCCACACCCGCACCGGATCACCGGCGGCGAGCAACTCGAAATCGCTGATCGCGCGGGCCCACTGAAACGCACCGAACACGACGTAATCGGCATAACCCGGCGCGTCGCCCGACACGAAATCCTGCCGCTCGACCGTACGGCGCAACGGTTCGAGGCTGGCGCGGAAGGCCGGCAGTCGCTCGGTGCGATCCTCGACGGTTTTTTCGAGGCTGTGGCCGAGCCGCGCTTCGCGCGAGTGGCGGAAATAGACTTGATCCTCAGGGCCGATATGGCGATGGATGTCGAGCACGACCAACCCGATCAGCCCCGGCTGCACGACAGTCTCGGTCCAGTTCTGGACAAAGCGCACAAGCCCGCGCCCGCCGCCGGTAAACAGGGATGGCCGTTCGGGATAGCGCTCTTCGAGATAATCCGCGATCACCGTCGAATCGTGGACGACACGACCGCCATCGCAAATCACCGGCACCCTTCCGTCATTGGGCGTCGGCAATTTGTCCTTTTCTGTGAAGTGCCACGGCACCGTTGTGACGTCGTCGAATCCTTTATGGGCGAGCGCCATCCGGGTACGCCAGCAGAACGGACTGAAACGGCGGTCTGCCTCGGCGCCGGCGAGGTCATAAAGGGTGATCGGCATCGCGTCCTCGTTGTCGGTCGATCATTGGGCTGTTGAGGCGCAATATGCCGCCGTGCGCCGGCCGCTTACAAGACCGCTACAATGCTCGTCGCCACGGCTCCGGCGATGACCACCAGCCACGGCGGCACGGCCCACGCCGCGAGCAGCAGGAAGGCTACGACTGCGAGCGCAAAATCCACCGGGCCTAGAATTGCGCTGGTCCAGACAGGGTTGTAGAGCGCACCCAGCAACACGCCGACAACCGCCGCATTGATGCCGCGTAGGGCTGACTGCACGGTCGGCCGCCGCCGTAAAGCATCCCAGAATGGCAGCGCGGCGATCAGTAGCAGAAATGAGGGCAGGAAAATCGCGCCCAGGCATAAGAGCCCGCCGACCCAGCCATTCGGCGACGGCCGCGCCACCGTGCCGAGATAGGCCGCGAAGGTGAATAGCGGGCCAGGCACCGCCTGTGCTGCGCCGTAGCCGGCGAGGAAAATGTCGTTCGGTACCCACCCTTGAGGCACGATTTGAGCCTGCAACAGCGGCAGGACGACATGCCCGCCGCCGAACACCAATGCTCCGGAGCGATAGAACGCATCGACCAGCCGGATCGGCTGCACCGGCATCGCCGCCGCGAGTAACGGCAGGCCGAACAGCAAGCCGACAAAAAGAACTGCTGCGACGATCGCCCAGTGCCGCGGTAGACGCACCGCGAGCGGCGCACCGGTCTGCCCGGCTGACGGGTTCGCGTGCAGCAGCTTCCAGCCAATCAGCCCGCCCGCCACGATAGCGCCGATCTGGCCGATCGCGGATGGTAGCGCCAATACCAGCACCGTCGCGCCGACCGCTATCGTGGCACGCTCGCGGTCAGGACACAGACTGCGCGCCATGCCCCAAACCGCTTGTGTCACGACGGCGACGGCGACAATTTTCAGCCCGCGCAGCCACGCAGCATCTGCCAGATTGCCAAAGCGGGTGACGCCGTAGCCGAACAGCATCATCGCGACGGCGGACGGCATCGTAAAGCCGAGCCAGGCGGCAAATGCGCCGGGCAACCCGGCGCGAAGGATGCCGAGGCTTATGCCGGTCTGGCTGCTCGCCGGCCCCGGCAGAAACTGGCACAGCGCCACGATGTCGGCATAGGCCGCTTCATCGAGCCATCGGCGGCGCTCGACAAACTCGGCGCGGAAATAGCCGAGATGCGCGACGGGTCCGCCGAAACTGGTCAGGCCGAGACGCAGAAACGCACGGAACACCTCTACCGCATTGCCTGCCTGGGCTGGTTGCACCGGTAAATGCGGTTCAACTCGCGCTTTGCGGCAAGGCCCGCCCGTCCATGTCGTCATGGTCCATGTGCAGGTGGCGCAGCACGGTCGGCGCGATGTCGATCAACGACGACGGGGCGGGCCGCGCTCCAGGCTCGAACCCGCCGCCGTCAATCATCAGAAACGGCCGCTGTTCGTCGGGACCGAGCCCGCCATGCTGGCCGAACCCCGCTTTGCTTTCGTTGTCGGCGGGGTCCTTGACGATCGGGCAATAGCCACGAACGCCGTGCGGGTTGGCGAGGTCTTCGCAGGCCAGGGTCAGCGCGATCTGCATCGCGGTGTTGGTTGGCAGCCCAACCGACGTCAGCCGCTCGCCAAGAAAAACATCGCCGACCCAGTTCTCGCGCCGCAGGAATTGCGCAACCTGCGGCACGCGATCGCCGCCAGGCGCGGCGAAATACAACGTCGCCGCGGTGCCGTTGGGGGCGACGACGACATCACCGGAACCCGGCCCCTCTTTGAGCCCGGCCGCGATCAGCAATCCGTCGAGGTCGATCGCCTCGCCGATGGTTTCCATGCCGTGATCGGAACCGGTGATGAACAGGATGTCCTGGCCGGTCGGGTCGAGCCGGCGCACCGTCTCGAAAACCTGCCGCACGCAGGCATCCGCCCCGGCAATGGCGCGACGGTGCTGCGGCGAGCCGAGCGGCGAATGGTGCCCGGTATAATCCGGCTCCGACAGCCACATGATCGCCAGCGACGGCGCCCGCTCCTCGACGATTTCGGCGCAGAACCGGTCGGTCATCGCCTTGTCGCCGGCCAGCCCCTTGGTCAGCGCGGCGCTGGACGGGTCATCCACCGGTTCGTGTCCCGGGCCATAGCTGCCGGCGGCGTGATAGACCCAGCCGTGTCCGTCCGGATCCTGGAAATAGGCGGCGCCGGGCGAGACGTTGGCGCATGACACCGACACTTCGCCGTGCCAGCGCAGCCGCTCGGCGAGGGTCGGCACCCACAGCGTGCGCCCGGTGGCGCGGCGCATCCGGTCGGGAAAATCCGGGTGGCCGGCGGAGCGGCAGATCAGCCCGTCGCCTTCATCGAGCGCCATCGTGTTGCCGAGCAGCCCGTGCCGCGCCGGCAGGCAGCCGGTCGCGATCGATGCGGCGCTGGCCCTTGTGGTTGACGGGAAGACGCTGCGATGCGCCTCGAACCGGGCGCCGCGTTCGCCCAGTTCCATCAGAAATGGCGTGTCGTCGGGGCCAATCAGGTCGCGGCGCAGGCTGTCGCAAATCACGATGACAACCCGCGACCCTTGTCGCAGCGAGCGTGCGGTCATGGCAGCACCCCGTTCCGTGTCGTTTTGTGCGTCGTTCAGTGTCGCGTGCCGCTGAGGGCAAACTCAAAGATATCGAAATTGCGCAGCCGCCGGGAGCCTGCCGTTGCGACGTATTCCGCGGAAAGCGGGCGCGACAGCAGAAACGGCACAGTCTGCTCGCTGACCCCGCCATGCGAGCGCAACCGATGCCCCGCCAAGGCCGACAGATCGTGCTCGGCTGCCGTCGCGCCGATCACCGTGTTGCGGTCGCCGGTGACGACGAGATCGGCCTCTCGGTCATAGGGCAATTCAAACCGGGCGCAGGCGTCCTCGCGGGTCAGCACGGCGTCGATGCCGGGCAGCGCGCGCACGGCGTCGGCCAATGCCTCGGCCGCAACGCCGTTCTTGCGATACACGCGCACGAAAGAGCCGAGCGCGCCGTGGTGTCGAACAAACGGGTCGGTGATCGGACAGATCACCCGTACCGTGCCGACACCGAACCGCTGGTTCAGGATATCTTCGAGCAACAGGACATGCGGTTGCCCGTCCGGCAATGCCTTGTCGTTCATGCCGTGATCGGCGGTGACCCCGACGACGCAGCCGAGCGCCAGCAGCCGCGCAATCCGGTCATCGAGCGCGCGATGAAACGCCAGCGCCTCCGCTTCGTCCGGGGCGTGGCCGTGCTGCACATAATCCGACAGCGACAGGTAGAGAAGCTGCGCTCGCGCTTGCTCGACAAGGCGGATGCCGGCATCGAGCACAAACAACGACAGGTCGGCCGAGTACATATCCGGCGTGGCGCGTCCGACCAGCGCCTCGACATCGGCGATGCCGTGTTCGGCCTCGGTGCAGAGATTTGCCTGCTCCGACGAAAAGCAGATGCCGGCGCGGCCGGTGGCGACGCCGCGGCCGAGCATGCGGCGCAATTTGTCCTTGGCGGTGATCGCCGCCACCGCGACCCCGGCCTGCGACATCAGTCCGAGGATCGTCTCGCTGCGCAGCATCACCGGGTCGGTCATCATCACTTCGGCGCCGGTGGTGCGGTCGAGCGCGAAATTGCCCGAGATGCCGTGCAACGACGGCGGTGCGCCGGTGACGATCGAGACGTTGTTGGGGTTGGTGAAGGTCGGCATCGCGGCATCGGCCAGCGCGTAGAAGCCCGCCTCCCGGCAATGGGCGATTGTGGGCAACACCCCTTTGGCGATTCCGGCATCGAGGTAGGTCGGGTCGCAGCCATCGGCGCAGATCACGACGGTCGGCCGGATCGGCAGGCTGTAGCGACGGTCGTTGAGCGAGATCGATTCCATCGGGTCTCCAGCAGATACCGGCACCGTATACATCGAAGGTAAAGCCGGCAGCCGCAACCGTGACAGGTTTTCAGTTGGCCGTCTTCCGGCACCGCCATTGCGGGTGGCGCCTGGTTGCGCTTAGATCGCGGGCGACCGCCCGGCCAAACCGGTCGGCCGAGCTAAACCGGGAGGAACATTATGAAGATGGACCGTCGTCAGTTGGCTATTGCCGGCGCCATGGCGCTGGGTGCTTCCGGCTTGTTGCGGACTTCACCGGCACAGGCGGCGGATGGCGCGGATCCCGCGCTCGACAAGGCAATCGAAGAGTTACGCGCCGCGATTCTCGGCGCTGACAAGGCCAAGCTGGCGGCGCTGACCGCCGAACAGCTCAGCTATGGCCATTCGGACGGCCGGGTGCAGACCAAGGCCGAGTTCATCGACGGCGTCGTCAATCGCAAGGCCAAGGTCAAGACGCTGACCTTTCCCGACCTGAAGGTTGCAGTCACCGGCGATGCCGGCGTCGCACGCCATCTCTACGTTTCCGACAGCGAACTGGACGGCAAGGCCAGCAGCATCAAGCTCGGCGCGTTGCAGGTCTGGCAGAAGCAGGCGGGTGGCTGGAAGCTGCTGGCGCGCCAGGGGTTCAAGCTGGCGTAGCGGAGCCGGCAAAAAAAGTTAGCCAAAAAAGGGTTGGAATGCATCGTCGCGGCGTCTACGCTCACCGTGTTCGGGATTTGCGCCAATCGAGACGACGCGCAGTTTGACCGGCCGCGCCAAGGCGCAGGCCTGAGGGTATCCCGATAGGGCCCAGTGTCCGCCAGTATTCACCCGCTATCCAGACAGGTGTCATGAGGCCAGGACAGAACAAGCGATCACGCGGCCGCAATGGCGGCGGCGGTGGGGGAGGCGGCGGAGGCGGAGGCGGAGGTCCGCATCATAACCGGCCCCGCATGCCGCATCGGGTCCAGACGTTCGACAGCAATGGACCCAGTGTAAAAATCCGCGGTAACGCTTATCAGGTATTTGAGCGCTATGTCGCATTGGCGCGTGAGGCGCAGGCCTCCGGAGACCGGGTTGCGGCGGAAAACCTCTATCAGCACGCCGAGCATTATTTTCGCGTGATGAATGCCGCCGGCGAAGGCCAGGGACAGCCGCCGCGGCCAACCACCCCGGCCGATCTGGAGATGGCCGCCGGTGGCGACGGCGACGGCCAGGACGGCGAGGAAGCACAGTTCCAGACCACCCAGCCTCAACAGCAGCCTCAGCCTCAGCCGCCCGGCGAAGAACAGCCGCCCTCGTACTGAGGCATGATCGCCGGATGAGCCGCGACCGGTGCCCTGATGGTCAATGACCCTGCATCCGGCGCCGGCCTATTGACCGGGCAACGGAAATAAGACGGCAGAAATGATTAGCGTTATCCCGGCGCAGGTGTTCTGACCCAGGAAATTGGCAGGAGCCCCCGGGGCATAATACGCAGGCCGGGATGACATGGTTTTGGTTCTAGCCGGCGAAAGTGACGATGATGCGGCGGTTCTGCCGCCCCTTGTTTTCGATCTTGGTAATCGTCACCGGGCCGATCTCAGCGGTGTTGCGGATATGCGTGCCGCCACACGGCTGCAGATCGACACCGGTGATCTCCATCAACCGCACTCGCCCGGAGCCGACCGGCGGTTTGACTGACATCGTGCGGACCAGTTCGGGGTGCGCCGCCAGTTCGTCGTCGCTGATCCAGCGCGGCTCGGCGGGGTGGCCTGCGGCGATCAGTTCGTTGAGCCGGGCGGTGATTGCCTCCTTGTCGAGGCTCGACCCCGGAACGTCGAAATCGAGCCGGCCGCGCCCGTCCGAGACCTGACCGCCGGTCACCGATCCTGGCACCACCGCGCACAGCAGATGCAGGCAGGTATGCATCCGCATCAGTCGGTGCCGCCGCTCCCAATCGATTTCCGCGGTTACCTCGGCGCCCGATTGCGGCAGCGCACTGGCCGGCGCCGGCACATGGATGACTTCGTCGAGCGTGTCGCCTTTGATGGCCTCGGCGATCGCGACGGTCGCCCCGGAGGCGAGGCGCAGTAGACCGCTATCGCCGGGCTGGCCGCCGCCGGTCGGGTAGAACACGGTGCGGTCGAGGCGAATACCGCGTTCGTCGACTGCGACGACATGCGCCGTGCACGAGCGGACGTAGCTATCGTCGCGAAATACCAGTTCCGTCATCGTCTGCCTTCGACCCTTTTTGCGCTCGACGATCGCCTTATTCGATTCGGTCGCCGTTGATCCAACCGTCGAGGCGTTGGGCGGTGACGCCGGCGTGGACCATGATCATCGACAGATGATCGCCCGGAACCTGTGCCACGTCGAGGCCGGTGACCCGGCCACGCCATGCGCCGATCGGGTTTTCGGGCGTACCGATCTGTCTTGTTTCGGGCTGCACAAAGGCAATCCGGCCGGGATAAGGCGGCGGGCTGTAGCTCGCTTTCGCCGCGATCATGCCGGAGCGCAGGCGCTGCAACGTCGCGGACGGCGTCAGCCAGGTCGGAATCCGTGAGACCGGCCGCAGCCCGCGGCGCACCCGCAGGTGATCGACGAAACTGTGCATCAGATGATTTGCGTAACCCGGCAGATCGCCGGCGCCGCGTCGCGTCAGCGCCCGGCATTGCGCTCGGATGCGCGCCGCGAGATAGCCGATCCAGGCGTCCACCGGCCAGTAGCGCGGGTGCGGGTGGCTGTCGAGCAGCAGGAGGCGCGTCTCCTTGCCGCGCGCCTGGAGCCGGCGCGCCAGCTCGAACGCGATCAGCCCGCCGAGGCTGTAGCCGACAAGCAGATAGTTGCCGTCGGGTTCGGCGCGCAGGATTGGCTCGATAAACAGATCGGCCATCGCCTCGATCCGGTCGAGCGCGGGATCGTCGGCTGCCAGCCCCGGAAGTTGCAGCGCATAGACCGGATGATCGCATTCTAGGTGGCGCGCCAGTTCGGCAAGTTCGCCGACGTGACCGCCGAGCCCGTGAGTCAGAAACACCGGCGGGCCTTTGGCGCCGGGCTTCAATAGCACGAGGGCCGAGGATGTGATGGGCGGTGCCGCGGCCGCGGCACTGGCGTCGATCTCGCCGATCACCCGCGCCATGTCGCCCGGCCGCATCGCCAGGTCGAAATCGACCAGCGGCAACGGAATGCCGCAACGCTTTTCCAGTTCGCAGACAAACATCAAGAGGCTCAACGAATCACCGCCGGCCTCGTCGAACGGGGCATTGGCCTCGAATGAGGCGCGGTCGAGCGCCTGCTCCCAGCAGGCCGCGATGTCGCCAAGCAGACCGCTCGCCGGTGCCGCGATCACTGTTGCCTGCGCGGCGGCGGCGAGGCGCTTGTCATCGATCGCGAGGAGTGCCGCGGCATCGATCTTGTGCCCCGGCAGCAGCGGCAGCGTCTCGACCGGATGGAGGCGCGCCGGCTGCATGTAGGCCGGCAGCGAGCGGCGCAGATCGGCGCGCAACTCATCGATCGAGCCGATGGCCGCGTCCGGCTGCAGCACGACAAAGGCAATCAGCGCGGCGTTTTCGCCGTTCTGCCGGACGACGATCGTGGCGTCGGCGACATCCGGCGAGCGCCGCAACGCGCATTCGATCTCGTAAGGCTCGACCCGCATGCCGCGGATTTTAACGAGGCGGTCCTTGCGGCCGAGCACGGTCATCAGGCCGTCGGCGCGACGCCGCACGAGGTCGCCGGTGTTGAGGATGCGCGCCGTGGGATCATCGGGGTCGATGGTGAAGCGACCGGGAACGAGGCATCCGCCCTGCCATTCGCCGACCGCCGTGTAGCGGCTGGAGATGCTGAGTTCTCCAGGTTCGTCGAGGCCGACCGGCTCGCCGGCCTCGTCGAGCATCGCATAGCGGTAGTCGGGCAGCGGGTAGCCGACCGCGACGCGCGCACCATCGGCCGCCTCGGGCACGACAAACCAATGGCACATCGCCGGCGCTTCGGTCGCGCCGTAGGTCACCAGAAACAGGCAATCCGGTGACAGGTGCCGGCGCATCGCCTCGACATCGACATTGAGCAGCACATCGCCCGCGGCATGAACGCAGCGCAGGCTGGCAAGTTTTTCCGCCGCGCCCTCGAGCCGGCACAGGCTGCGCAGCAGGGCCGGCGTCGCGAGCAGGGTCGTTGCGCCGGTACGCGCAATCGTGTCGAGCACGGTCCCGATGCCGCTGCGTTGCAAATCCAGCTTGATCAGAATCGCACCGGCCAGCAACGCCTCGAACATCTGCAACAGGCCGGCGACGGTACACGGCGAGCCGAGCGGCATCATCCGGTCGTCGCAGTTCAGATGCAGCGCGTCGATCAACTGCCCGGTGCGGTGGATGAAAGTGCGCTGCGCCAGCGCAATGCCCTTGGGTTGCCCCGTGCTGCCCGAGGTGTAGACGATCAGGGCCGGCGCATCCGGGGCCCAACTGATACCGGGCAGTGCTTCCGCAGCGCGGCCTTGGTCGAAAGCGGCGGCGATCGGCACCACAGCGACACCTGCCGGCACCGCCGGCTTATCGGCGTCGGCGACAATCAGGGCGCCGAGTCCGGCATCGGCGATGATCGCCGCGTTGCGCGCCGGCGGATAATTGCTGTCGAGCAGCACGCAGGGCCGGCCGGCGGCGAGGCAGGCAAGTACGGCGATCGGGTAGTTGGCGTCGTTCGGCAGCAGGACGCCAATCGGGCGCGCCGCCGGACACGCTGTCCCCAGGGCCTGCGCCAGCCGGCCGGCGCCGTCGCGCAGCTGCCGATAGGTCAGTTGCCGGCTGCCGTCATCGACGGCGATGTGGTCGGGCGCCGCCGCCGCAACTTCGCAAAAGCCGTAAAAGATCGGCTGTTCGATCCAATTTCGGTCGAACGGCTTGTAGGGCCGCGCGGTTGGCCCATTGCGGTCAAGCGGCTGCCGCGGCAGATCGAGCCATCGAGGCGCCGATTTCCGATTCGCTGGCGCATCGACGGCGTTGCGGTCGAAGGCTGGTTGCGTCAGGACATCGTTTGCCATGACCGACCCCTAGAAATGAGATTGCAAGACGCTAGGCCGGACGAATTAAAAACCTGCTAATCCTACCAGGAACGCGGCCCTGTGACAGAGGTTGCGCGGCAGGGTCCACGGCAGGTCCGGCGTCGCCGCCGACCTCCGGAAATGTATGCAATAATCGGCAACAATCCTTGATTTGTGGTGGGGTATTGGCGGGCATAATTTGCGCGCCGGGATCGTTGCATTTTTAAGCGTGGTTACATGTTGGGGGATATCAGTATTGCGCCGCAGCGGACATTGGGGGCGGTGGCCCGCTGCACCGGGATCGGCCTGCATTCCGGCCGGCCCGTCACGATGACGCTGCGTCCGGCCGCGCCGGACACCGGAATTATCTTTCGCCGCCTCGATGCGGGCGCCGAAATCGAGGCGAATTGGGCGAACACTACCGAGTCCGCCTTGTGCACGGTGCTGACCAATGGCGAGGGGATCAAGGTCAGCACGATCGAGCATTTGATGGCGGCTTTGGCTGGCAGCCGGATCGATAACGCGATCGTCGAACTGAGCGGTGCCGAAGTTCCGATCATGGACGGCAGCGCGGCACCGTTCATGCGGCTGATCGCGCATGCCGGGATTATGGCGCAAGACGCGGCGCGGCGGGTCTTCAAGGTGTTGCGGCCGATTCGCGTTGGCGACAAGGGTGCCACCGCGGAGCTGCTGCCCGATCACGGCTTTTCGATGAGCTTTGCGATCGATTACGACAACCCGCTGATCCGGCGGCAGGATCTGTCTTTGGCATTCGAGCCTGAAACCTTTGCGACCGAGCTCGCGCCGGCCCGCACTTACGGGCTGCTCGACGACCTGCCGCGTCTCAAAGCGGCAGGTCTGGCGCTTGGCGGGTCACTCGACAACGCCGTGGTGATCAGCGGCACGCAGGTGCTGAATGCCGGCGGGCTGCGGTTTGCCGATGAATGCGTGCGGCACAAGCTGCTCGACGCGATGGGCGATCTATACCTCGCCGGCGGCCCGATCATCGGGCATTTCCGCGGCGTGAGGTCGGGTCATGCGCTGACGCGGCGCCTGCTGATGGCGTTGTTCGCCGACAGCAGTGCCTGGTGCGTCACGACGATTGCTGAAACCGCCGCGCTTGGGACCGCTGCCTGGTCTGACGGAATGCGCGTCGCAAGCGCTTGAACCGGCACGCGGCGACCGATACTGCAAGGGCGGAAGCCGTTGCGCTGAATCTGCCGCCCCGTGATTGGCTGATTCCGTGATATAACCGCGCCGAGATTGTCGAGGCTGAGACTAATCAATGCGCCTGCTGGTCCCGTCGCTGCGGCTTGCCGCTGTCGTGATGCTTTTCGGTCTTGCCGCCTGCGGTGGGGATTCGAAAAGCCAAGTCTATATCGAAAAGCCGGTTGACGACCTTTACAACAAGGCAATGGATGAACTGGTCGATGAAAACTACAATACTGCTGCCAAGACTTTCGACCAGGTAGAAAGCCAGCACCCGTATTCGGTATGGGCCACAAAAAGCCAGTTGATGCAGATTTATGCGCTGTACCAGGATGGCAGATACGACGAAGCGATCCTCGCAGCCGAGCGATTCATTCAGCTTCATCCCGGCAGCCGTGACGTTGCTTATGCTTATTATCTAAAGGCGGTCTGCTACTACATGCAGATTACCGATGTCGGACGCGACCAGAAGTTGACCCAGTTGGCGCTGAAATCGCTGGACGAGGTCGTCAGGCGCTTCCCGGATAGCAAATATGCCCGCGATGCCAAGCTCAAGCTCGATTTCACCCGCGATCATCTCGCCGGCAAGGAAATGGAGATTGGCCGGTACTACCTGCAACGCCAAGAATATCTCGCGGCGATGAACCGGTTTAAGCGGGTCATCGAGGCCTATCAAACCACGACGCATGTACCGGAAGCGCTCGAACGTCTCGTCGAGTGCGATCTTTCGCTCGGCCTCAATAAAGAGGCGAAGGAAAATGCCGCCGTGCTCGGCTTTAATTATCCCGGCAGCCACTGGTATACCGATGCGTATACGCTGGTCACCAGCAACAATGCCGGCACCCCAGCGACCGCCAGCGAGGGGTGGTTCGGCAAGCTCGTCAATAATGTGTTCTGAGCAAACCCGTTCTAAGCCGGTCTGTCTGGATCACATTAAAAAAACTTAATTTCAGCTTGCCCGGCGGCTGATCTATTCAGCGCAGTATTATTTTGCGTCACGTTCTGGCGTGGGCCGCTGCGGCTCGCGCCGGCCGGTGCCGCGTCACGGGCGAATCGGGAGGATCGGATTCATGTTGCGACGGCTCCTCGCTGTCTCTTTCCCGCTATTGCTGGCCGCCACGGGGGCGTGTGCGGCCGAACAGTCGGCGGCGAACGGCCCGGGCATCAGCGGCCTTTTCGTCACGACGAAATATCCGGCGATGACCGTGCGCGCCGGTGAGACGACGACCATCGATCTGTCGGTGCATAATTTCCGGCTGCCGCCGCAATCGCTCGCGCTGAGCGTGCCGCAGGTAGCGGAGGGGTGGAAGGCGACGATCCTCGGCGGCGGCCAGCCGGTCGCCGCGGTACAGGTCGGTCCGGATGCCGAGGAGCGGCTGCAGTTACGGCTGGAGCCGCCGGCGAATATCGGGCATGGCGACTACCGTTTCACCGTCGAGGCGCGGGATGCGCAATACGACGAGAAATTGCCGATCACCGTGATGATCGGCGAAGAGGTGCCGGCCAAGCTCAAGCTGACGACCAACTTCCCGGCACTGCGCGGCACCGCGACGACCTCGTTCAAGTACAAAGTCACGGTCAACAACGACAGCGGGCATGACGCAACAGTCAATCTGAGCGCCGATTCGCCCAAGAATTTCCAGGTCGGCTTCACCGAAGCCTACGGCAGCCAGCAGATCACCAGCATCCCGATCGAAGCCGGCAAGTCTAAGGACGTCGAAGCGGCACTGACGATCCCGCGCGAAACCAATGCCGCCGATTACAAGCTGGTGCTGCACGCGAAAACCGAAGCGGCGAGCGCCGACCTGCCGGTCACCCTGACCATCGTCGGTCAGCCGCGTCTTGCGGTATCGGGCGAAGGCGGGCGGCTGAGCGGCGATGCCTATGCCGGCAAAGCCAGCGAACTTACCGTCGTCCTGCGCAATGACGGTACCGAGGCGGCGCGCGATGTAGAACTCAGCGCGACGGCGCCGGAGGGCTGGAAATCGGCTTTTGATCCGAAAACCGTGCCGCAGCTTGCCGCCGGGGGCACCCAGAACGTCAAGGTAACGTTTACGCCGTCCGACAAGGCGATCGCTGGCGATTACCAGACGACGATCCGCGCCAACGCGGCCGGCGGGCTATCGGAATCGGCCAATTTCCGCATTACCGTGTTGACCTCGACGTTGTGGGGGGCGATCGCCATCGCGATTATCGCCATAGCCCTGTTGGTCGTGGTGTTTGCCGTTGCCCGCTTCGGCCGCCGTTAGGAGCCGCGTCATGGCAGGCGAGGCAGCATCGGGCAATATGGTGACGGGCGCTGTGGTGATTCAGGCCGAAGGGCTGACGAAGCGCTATGGCACCAACCTGGCGGCCGACGGCATCAACCTCGAAGTCCGCGCTGGAGAAATCGTTGGCATTCTCGGGCCCAACGGCTCGGGTAAGACGACGACGATCCTGATGCTGCTGGGCCTGACCGAGCCGACCGGCGGGCGCGCCCTGGTCGCGGGCTTTGATCCGCTGCGCGACCCGCTCGACGTCAAGCGCCGGGTCGGCTATCTGCCGGATCAGGTCGGGTTTTACGACGGGCTTTCGGCGCGCGACAACCTCACCTACACCGCCCGGCTCGCGGGGCTGTCGCGGCGCGATATCGACGAGCGCTTTATCGACGCGATGCGTCGTGTCGGGCTGGCCGAGGTCGAGCGGCGCCGGGTGGGCACGTTTTCACAAGGTATGCGGCAGCGGCTGGGTCTTGCCGAAATCCTGATGAAGCGGCCGACTGTGGCAATCCTCGATGAACCGACAACCGCGCTCGATCCGCATTCGACGCAGGAATTTCTCGATATGATCCGCGGCCTCAAGGCCGACGGTACCGCTGTGCTGCTGTCCTCGCACCACCTCGATCAAGTGCAGAGCGTGTGCGACCGGGTCGCGCTGTTCAATCACGGCCGCATCGTCCTTTCCGGTTCGGTCACCGAACTCGCGGGGCAGGTGCTGGGGGGCGGTCACGTTATCGATGTCGAGGCGAACGGCATCGATATTCCCGGCCGGTTGGCCGCGATTCCCGGTGTGGTAAGGGTGCAGCGGCTCGATTCCGGGCCGGGCAGCCAGCGCTATCGCGTCGATTGCCAACGCGACATGCGCGCCGACATCGCGCGTCGCCTGGCTGCCGAAATCGATCTGGTCGGCATCCATTTTGCCGCGCCGAGCCTCAACGAGGTGTACAACCGTTATTTCGAGGAGGCGCGCCATGCCGCCGCGTAACGAAGCTGGCCGAACCCGGCGCGGCTCACCGTGGACCGGCCTTGGCACCGTCATTGCCAAGGAAACCGCCGACCATCTATCGAGCGCGCGGATGCGCATCCTGGAAGGGCTGGTGTTTCTGACCGCGATTGCCGCCGCTTATGAGGCGATCCGCACGATTCGTGCAACGCTCGGCGAAAGCCCGTTTCTGTTTCTGCGCCTGCTAACGCTGTCGCAGGACCCGTTGCCGTCGTTTATCGCGCTGCTCGGTTTTCTGATCCCGCTGGTGGCGATTGCGCTGGCCTTCGATGCGGTCAACGGCGAATTCAACCGCCGTACCCTCAGCCGCATCCTGGCGCAGCCGATCTACCGCGACGCACTGCTGCTCGGCAAGTTCTTCGCCGGGCTGCTGTCGCTGACCATCGGGCTGGTGTCGCTGTGGCTGCTGGTGCTGGGTCTCGGGCTGTTGCTGCTCGGGGTGCCGCCCAGCACCGAAGAAACGATTCGGATGCTCGGCTTTCTGGTCGCGACGATCGCCTATGGCGGGGTGTGGCTGGCGGTCGCCTTGCTGTGCTCGGTGATCTTCCGTGCTCCGGCGACCGCCGCCCTGGCGGCGCTCGGGATATGGCTGGTGTTCGCGCTGTTTTGGTCGTTTATCACGCCGATGCTCGCCAATCTGCTTGCCGGGCCGCCGGAAGGCATGTTCGGCCCGCGTATGGCGTACATGCAGACGCAGACGATCATCGATCGCCTGTCGCCCAACACGCTTTACGCCGAAAGCGCGCTGGCCCTATTGCAGCCGGCTACCCGTGCGCTGGGGCCGGTGCTGATCAGCCAGTTGCAAGGCGCGCTGCTCGGCGCGCCGTTGCCGGCTTCGCAGAGCTTTATCCTGATCTGGCCGCAGCTCACCGGTCTGATTGCGACAGTCATCGTAATCTTCGTGATTACCTACATCGTGTTCCAGCGCCAGGAAATCCGCGCCTAGACGGTTCTGCGGCACGTTGAGCGGCGTCCGTCCGCGCGGGGAGCGGCGTTGCTGGTCTGCGCCGGTCGCGGCCTATATATTGTAGGCCTTGACCGGTTGACCGATGGCATGCTGCTCGGCCTTACCATCCGCGACGTCGTTCTGATCGACCGCTTGTCCCTGGGGTTTCGCCCGGGGCTTTGCGTGCTGACCGGCGAGACCGGGGCCGGAAAGTCGATCCTGCTGGATGCGCTGGGGCTGGCATTGGGACGGCGGGCGGATGCCGGGCTGGTGCGCCCCGGCACCGAGCAGGCCGCGGTCGCCGCCGAATTTGCGGTCGAACACAACCACCCGGCCACGGCGATCCTGCGCGAGGCCGGCATTTCCGGCGATCTCGCCGGCACGATTGTCTTGCGCCGACTGGTTGGCGCGGATGGCCGCAGTCGCGCCTTTGTCAATGATGAGCCGGCCAGCGTCGGCCTGTTGCGCGAACTCGGCGACAGCCTCGTCGAAATCCAGGGCCAGGGCGAGCAACATGGGCTGCTCGACATTAGGACGCACCGCGCGCTGCTCGACGCCTTTGCCGTGAATGCGAGCGCTGCGACGGCGGTGATGGAGGCTTGGGGGGAATGGCGCGGCCTGCGAGGACAGGTGGAAGAGGCAGAGCGGCTTCTCGCGGAGAACCAGGCCGAGGAGGATTTGCTGCGGCACCATCGCGCCGAACTCGACGCGCTGGCGCCGGAAGGCGACGAAGAGGACCGGCTCGGCGCCCGCCGGGCGCTGTTGCAGAATGCCGAGCGGCTTGGTGAGACGATTTCCGAGGCGATCTCCGAAGTTGATGGCGAAAACGGCGCACAACGGGCGCTGGCGCGCGCCTTGCGCCGTCTCGAACGGGCGCGCGACCGGGCTCAGGGGCTACTCGACAAGGCGGTCGCGGCGGCCGAGCGCGCCGCCACCGAAACCGGTGAAGCGCTGGATGCGCTGATGAGCGCCGGACAGGCGCTCGAACTCGATCCGCGGGCGCTCGAAGAGGTCGAGGAGCGGCTGTTTGCATTGCGTGCGCTCGCCCGCAAACACAATGTCGCGGTCGCCGATCTGCCGGCTTTGCGTGAGGCGATGGCCGATCGGCTGGCGGCGATCGAGGGCGGGACCGAGCACCTCGCTGCGCTGCGTGAGGCGAGCGCTGCGGCGCGCGCCGGTTACGTTGCGGCCGCTGCTGTGGTGACGCGCGGCCGCGAACGCGCCGCACAGCGCATCGATGCTGCCGTGGCGGTCGAGTTGAAGCCGCTGCGGCTCGACAAGGCGCAATTCCGCACCGTTTTGACGCCGCTCACCGAAACCGAGTGGGGCGAACACGGGGTCGAGCGCGTCCATTTCGAGGTTGCGACCAATCCCGGTGCACCGTTCGGCGCCCTGGCAAAGATTGCGTCGGGAGGCGAGCTGTCGCGTTTCATGCTGGCGCTGAAACTGGTATTGGCCGGCACGTCGTCGGTACCGACGCTGATCTTCGACGAGGTCGATAGCGGCATCGGCGGTGCGGTCGCGGCGGCGGTCGGCGAGCGATTGCAGCGGCTCGGCGCCGGGTTGCAGGTGCTGGTCGTGACGCATTCGCCGCAGGTCGCGGCGCGCGGCGCGCATCACTGGCGGGTCGCCAAAAGCCAGGCGGCGCGCGCCACCGTGACCCGCATCGAAGAACTCGACGACGACACCAGGCAGGAGGAGATCGCGCGCATGCTGTCGGGCAGCACCGTCACCGCTGAGGCGCGCGCCGCCGCGGCCAGCCTGATCGCCGGGGCACGCTCGTGAAAGCGGTCGAAAGTCTCGGCGAACGCCCGGTCGAGCGGCTGACCGAGGAGGAAGCGGCTGCTGAATTAGAGCGGCTGGCGGCGGAAATCGCTCACCACGACGAACTGTATCACGGCCAGGATGCGCCCGAGATCAGCGACGCGGATTATGACGAACTGCGCAAGCGCAACAACGCGGTCGAGGCGCGCTTTCCCGAATTGATCCGCGCGGACAGCCCGTCGCGCCGGGTCGGCAGCGTGCCGGCATCGAGTTTTGCCAAGGTCACGCATTCAGTGCCGATGCTGTCGTTGGAAAACGCCTTCGACGAAGCCGATGTGCGCGATTTCTTTGCCGGCATCCGCAATTTCTTCCGGCGGCCCGAGGATGTCGCGCGCGTCGCCGAAGATACAATCGAGGTGATGGCCGAACCGAAGATCGACGGATTGTCTGCGTCGCTGCGTTATGAAGATGGGCGGTTGGCGCTTGGCGCGACGCGTGGCGACGGGGTAACCGGCGAGGATGTCACCGCCAATCTGCGCACGCTGAAAAATGTACCGGAACGGCTCAAAGGTAAGGGCTGGCCGGCGGTGCTCGAAGTGCGCGGTGAGGTCTACCTGGAGCGCGAGGGGTTTTTCGCGGTCAACGCCGAGCGCGAAGCGGCCGGCGAACCGGTTTTTGCCAACCCGCGCAATGTTGCGGCCGGCTCGTTGCGGCAACTCGATCCGTCTATTACCGCACGGCGGCCGCTCAAGTTTTTCGCCTATGCCTGGGGCGAGACCAGCGAGCCGTTTGCCGCGACCCATGCCGAGGCGCTGGAGAAATTCCGCATCTGGGGCTTTTCGGTCAACGAGCGCTCGCGGCTGTGTCATGGGGTCGACGAGGTGTTGGCGGCGTATCGCGAGATCGGCGAGGCACGCGCCTCGCTGCCCTATGACATCGATGGCGTGGTCTACAAGATCAACGACCTTGGGCTGCAACAGCGGCTCGGCATGGTCAGCCGGGCGCCGCGTTGGGCGCTCGCCAACAAATTCCCGGCGCAGCAGGCGCAGACCGTGCTGAACGATATTCTGATCTCGGTCGGGCGGCAGGGCGCGCTGACCCCGGTCGCGGTACTGGAGCCGATCACGGTCGGCGGTGTCGTGGTGCAACGCGCGACGCTGCACAACGAAGACGAAATCGCCCGCAAGGATGTGCGGATCGGCGACACGGTCGTGATCCAGCGCGCCGGCGATGTCATCCCGCAGATCGTCTCGGTGGTGCTCGACAAGCGGCCGGCCGGCGCCGAATCGTTTCGGTTTCCCGAAAAATGCCCGATCTGCGGCAGCCTTGCGGTGCGCGAGGAGGGGATGGTGGCGCGGCGCTGCACCGGCGGGCTGATCTGCGCCGCGCAGGCGGTCGAGCGGCTCAAGCATTTTGTGGCGCGCGACTGTTTCGATATCGAGGGGATGGGCGCCAAGCACATCGCCGCGTTCTGGGAAGACGGGCTGGTTCGCACGCCGGGCGACATCTTTCGCCTCCAGGCCGATCAGATCGTCGGTCGTGAAGGCTGGGGCAAGATCAGCGCCGAAAAGCTGGTCGCGGCGATCGGCGAGCGCCGCCGTATCGCCTTTGACCGGTTTATCAACGCCCTCGGCATCCCGCAAATCGGGCAAGCGACAGCACGCCTGCTGGCACGGCATTATCGCTCAATGGCGCATTGGCGCGCGGAGATGGAGGCGGCGGCCGCCGAACTGGACGAATTGGAAAAGCCCGAAAGCTCCGGAGAGTCGGAAGGCGCCGAAAGTACCGACAAGCCGCAGAAAGCCGACAAGGCCGAGACGCCCGCCTATACGGGACTGCTCGATGTGCACGGCATCGGTGCCGATATGGCAACCGATCTTGTCGGGTTTTTCGCTGAGCCGCATAACCGCGACATCCTCGACAATCTCGCGAATGAGGTCACGGTGCTCGACTACGAGCCGCCGCCACGGCGTGCCACCTCGCCGATCGCCGGCAAGACCATTGTCTTCACCGGCAGCCTCGAATCGATGAGCCGCTCGGAAGCCAAGGCCCGCGCCGAGGCGCTGGGGGCCAATGTCGCCAGTGCGGTATCGGCCAAGACGCATTATGTCGTGATCGGTGCCGATGCGGGATCGAAGGCGACGCGCGCCGCCGCGCTCGGGGTCACGACGCTCGACGAGGCGGCGTGGCTCGAACTCGCCGGCGCAGCCGCGACAGCCGGCTGACGCGGCTGCCGCCCCGAGGACACAACGTGCGGCCGGACGATCTTCTCGAACGCTTCGAGATCGATACCGGCAAAAAGCCGCTTGCCGCCGGCGGTCGGCCGGAACCGATCCTGGTACCGGCGCCGTTTCTTGTTGAATTCGAGGAAACTGCGCCGCTCGACACGAGGCGGCTCGATCCCGGCCGCGCCCGCGTCGAGCCGGAGAAGCCGCCGTCGCGATTGCGGCAACGCCTGTCGTCGCGCGGCTTTCTGTGGTCGCTCGCGGCGCATCTGCTGCCGTTGCTGGCACTGTTGCCGCTGGCACTCACGCCACCGCCGCTGCCGCCGCCAGTTCCGGTGCAGGTCGTGTTCGAGCCGCCACCTCCACCTCCGCCCCCGCCAAAACCGGTGCCGAAGGTCGAGGAACCGAAAAAGCCACCGCCGGGTGAATTGACATCACTGGAAACGACTGCACCCGCGCAAAAGCCCGGCCCGCCGGTTCCTGCCGAACCGAAAACTGCAGAGCCGAAAACTGCGGAACCGGAAAAACCGGCGGTGCCGCCGCCAAAGCCGCCGCATGATCTGATCTCGGCGCTGCCGAAACCAGAACCGCCGCCCGAACCGGCGCTGGCAGCACCGGTGGAACCGCCCGACCAGGAGGCGAAACCGCCGCCGAAACGTGTCGTCAAGGCACGTCCGGCGCCAAAGCCGCGCCCCTCAGCCGCCGCAACCGGCAGTCCGGGACCCAGCGCGACGCATGACGAGTATCTGGCCTATTGCATGGGGATGATTCGCCGGTATCAAGGCATCCTGTCGCCGGGGTTTATCGCCGGCCGACGCGGCGTCGCGGTCATTACGGTGCAGGTGCTGGACGACGGGACCATTGCGCGCGTCGCGGTGGCGCGCAGCTCGGGCTATTCCGACATCGACGAACGGATCGAACGGATGGTGAGTTCAGTGCGGCGGTTTCCGCCATTGCCGCAATGGATTCAGCGCCCAAGCGTCATGTTGTCGCTGGAATGGGTGTTTCCGCAAGGCTGAGCGGAGTATCACCACGGCACGATGGGCAGCGCTTTAATCTGATGGGGATGCGTACGATCGGCCGATCGGAATATTCCTGATGAAGGTGCGACAGCGACCGGGCGATCTCCTTGATCTGTTTGAGATCGACCCCCTCGAAACGAGCTTGCCCGCCGGCGAATGGCCGGACCCGGCGCTTGTGCTGCAGCCCTATCTTGTCGAATTTGCGGAAGGCAACCAGCTCGACCCGGAACGCGCGGTCGGAGATGTGCCGGATGAAAAGCCATCACCGTCGCGCCCCCCGTTGCCTTCGCGCGGCATGGCACCGTCATTGGCAATCCATCTGCTGCCGCTATTGCTGCTGATCGCGTGGTGGACGGCGCCGCCGGATATTGCACAGCCCGGCGTTCCAGTGCAGCTGGTATTCGAAGAACAACCGGAAGCCTCCCCGCCCGAAGACCAGCCGCCGGCACCGGGCCACATCGCTGCTGAGAAAATGGCACAGGCGACGCCCCAGCCCACCAAATCCGAGCCGACCAAACCCGAGCCCACCAAACCCGAGCCCACCAAACCCGAGCCGGCCAAATCCGCACCGGCGCCAACGCCAACGCCAACTCCAAGGCGGCTGCCGCCGGTGCCGCCAAAAATGGCCGCGGCTGCTCCGCCCAAGCCGGCACCAGCGCCGGTGCGGTCTGCCGAGCCGCCGTCGCGTCCCGTGCCGCGCAACCCCGCACCGAGGGCTGCGGTGACGCCGCCGCCGTCGGTGACAACTGTTGCTGCGCGCCAACCCGCGCCCGAGCGCCAATCGGTACCGGAGCGCCAACCGCTCCCCGAACGCCCGCGCGAGGCCGCGGGTGCCCCGGTATCGGGTCCCGCAGATTCGCGCGACGCCTATTTCGCTTATCTCGTCACGTTGACCCGGCAGCATATCGACATGCTGCCGATGAACATGATCGGCGGCCGCCGTGGCCGCACGGTCATCGCGGTTCGGGTGCTCGACGACGGGACAATCGCCGGGACCCGCGTTGCCAGCAGTTCGACCTATCCCGATATCGACGCGCGAATCCAGCAGATGGTTGTAGCCGTTGGCCGCTTTCCGCCACTGCCGCCGAGCCTGCGCGGCCGCGACCTCGAACTCGACTTGAAGTTGAACTTTCCCGACGCTGTAGAATAGCCTGTCGTTTCGAGCGTTGGCCGGTGGGTGGCTGTACCGCGAAACAGATGCTCATATCGGGTATTGCTTGGCATATGGTCGAGCGTCCGATCCCAGGAAAAAGACAAAAGCCGATGTCCGATTTTGCTACCGAGCTACGACCGGCCGGAAACGCCAACCCTCGGACCTGGAGCCAGGACGAGGTAGCGGCGCTGTTCGAGTTGCCGTTTCCGGAACTGATCTTTCAGGCCCAGAGCGTGCACCGGCGGCATTTCGATCCGTGCGAGGTACAGGTCTCGACACTGCTCTCGATCAAGACCGGCGGATGCCCGGAAGATTGTGCCTATTGCCCGCAGAGCGCGCATTACGACACTGGCGTCGCCGCCAGCAAGCTGTCGCCGCTGGATCAGGTTATGACGGCAGCGCGGGCCGCGAGGGCGAACGGCGCCAGCCGTTTCTGCATGGGCGCGGCATGGCGCGAACCGAAAGACCGCGACCTCGACCAGGTCTGCGCGATGGTCGAGGGGGTGAAGGCGCTCGGCCTCGAAAGTTGCGTTACACTGGGCATGCTGTCGTCGGCGCAGGCGCAGCGACTTAAGGATGCGGGCCTCGACTACTACAACCATAACCTCGATACCTCGCCGGAATTCTACGGCGAGATCATTACGACCCGGTCATACAAGGACCGGCTTCAGACGCTCGGTCATGTGCGCGACGCCGGGATCAATGTCTGCTGCGGCGGCATTGTCGGCATGGGCGAGGCGCGCGACGACCGGGTCGGCCTGATCGCGGCGCTGGCGGGCCTCCCGGTTCCGCCGGAGAGCGTTCCGATCAATTTCCTGGTGCAGGTTGACGGCACGCCGCTTGCCGGCACCGGGCGCCTCGACCCGTTCGAGTTCGTGCGCACGATCGCTGCCGCGCGCATCACGATGCCGCGCTCGATGGTGCGGCTGTCGGCCGGTCGCGAGCAGATGAGTGACGAATTGCAGGCGCTGTGCTTTCTCGCTGGCGCCAACTCGATCTTTGCCGGTGACAAGCTGCTGACGACCGCCAACCCCGACGTCGATCACGACCGCGCGCTGTTCGAGCGCCTCGGACTCGTCGCGACCGGCGCTTAGGCACCGCGATCGTGTCTCCGGTTCCTGAATGGTACAACGCCGGCGCCCGGCACGTCTGGCTCCCCTACACGCAGATGAAGACGGCGATGCCCGCCGTCCCCGCCGCGCGCACTGAGGGCACGCGAATCGTGCTCGCCGACGGGCGTGAACTGGTCGACGGCATCGCTTCGTGGTGGACGGCGTGCCACGGCTACAACCATCCGAAAATCCGCGCCGCCGTGCGTCGCCAGCTCGACCTGATGCCGCATGTCATGTTTGGCGATCTCGCGAACGAGCCGGCCTACACGCTCGCGCAGCGTCTCTGCGCATTGCTGCCTCCAGGTTTGGACCGGGTGTTCTTTTCGGATTCAGGGTCGGTGGCTGTCGAAGTTGCGATGAAGATGGCGGTGCAGTATTGGCTGAACCGTGGCGAACGCGGCCGTACCCGGCTTGTCGCTTTCAAGGGCGCTTATCACGGCGATACGACCGGTGCGATGGCCGTGTGCGATCCGGATGACGGGATGCACCGGATATTTGCCGGGTTTCTGCCGCAGCATTATGTCGTCGATTTGCCGCGCGACGCGGCGAGCGCCGCCGCCTTCGACCGGTTTCTCGAACGCCACGCCGGTGAACTCGCCGGCGTTATCGTCGAGCCGCTGGTCCAGGGGGCGGGCGGCATGCTGTTCCATGATTTGGAGGTGTTGCGCCACCTGCGCCACGCTGCCGACCGCTACAACCTCCTGCTGATCTTCGACGAAATTTTCACCGGCTTCGGCCGCACCGGGACGATGTTTGCCGGTGAGGCGGCCGGCGTGACGCCCGACATCATTACCTTGTCAAAGGCGCTGACCGGCGGGACGATGCCGCTTTCCGCGACGATCGCCAACCGCAAGGTTTTCGAGGCGTTCTGGTCGGACGACCCGATGCAGGCCCTGATGCACGGACCGACCTTTATGGGCAATGCCCTGGCCTGCGCCGCGGCCAATGCGTCGCTGGACCTGTTTGCCGAAGAGGACCGCCTGGCCCAGGCGGCGGCGATCTCGGAAAGACTGGCAGCCGGCCTCGCGGCGTGCCGCGATTTGGCTGGGGTCCGGGATGTCCGCGTCAGGGGTGCGATCGGCGTCGTCGAACTCGATAGCCTCGGTGACGTGAACCGCTTGAAGCGGCGGTTTATCGACGCCGGCGTGTGGATTCGACCGTTCGGCAACATCGTCTACCTGACACCGGCCTTGACGATCGACGACGCTGATCTGACGACGCTGATACGGGCGATCGAGACCGTGCTCGCCGAGCACCATGCCGGCCGAACGAAACTGAGGTCGTGATGCCATCAGCCCGGGGCGCTGCGGGACCAGACTCGCTCGACCGTTTTGCGGCGGCGAAGCTGGCCGAACTCGATGAGCACAACCTGCGTCGCAGGCTGGTTGACACCGTGCGCGAAGACGGCATCTGGGTGGTGCGTAACGGTCGCCGTCTGATGTCGTTCTCGTGCAACGACTATCTGAACCTGACGCGGCACCCGCTGGTGGTGGAGGCGGCAACCGAGGCGCTGCGGCGCTATGGCGCCGGCTCAGGGGCGTCGCGCCTGGTTACCGGCAATCACCCGCTTTTCGCCGAACTCGAAACGCGGCTGGCGCGCTTGAAAGGCACCGCCTCGGCTTGCGTGTTCAATTCGGGTTACCAGGCGAATACCGGGATCATTCCGGCGCTTGTCGGCGGCGACGATCTGGTGCTGGTCGACGAACTGGCGCATGCCTGCCTGTGGGCCGGGGCGCGGATGACTGGGGGCCGGGTGCTCGGGTTCCGCCACAACGATGTCGGCCATGCGGAAGAATTGCTGGCGACATACCGCGATCGGCACCACCACGCTCTGATCGCCACCGACGGCGTTTTTTCGATGGATGGTGATTTGGCGCCGCTGCACGCGCTCGCAGCACTGGCGCGGCGTCACGATGCCTGGCTGATGTCCGACGACGCGCATGGCGTCGGGGTGGTTGGGGGCGGCCGCGGTTCGACCTTTGCCGATGGCGTCAAAGCCGATGTGCCGCTGCAGATGGGAACCTTGTCGAAGGCGATCGGCAGCCAGGGGGGGTATCTCTGCGCCTCGGCCGCGGCGATTGACCTGATTAAGACGCGTGCCCGCACCCTGATCTATTCGACAGGTCTGCCGCCGGCGATGGTGGCGGCTGCGATTGCGGCGCTCGACATCATCGAGAGCGAACCCGTTTACGCGGCGCTGCCGCTCGCGAAGGCCAAGGCGTTCACCCGCCGGCTTGGCCTTGCGGAGGCGGAGAGCACCATCGTTCCGATCGTCATCGGCGATGTCGAACGGACGCTCGAAGCGTCCCGCCTGCTCGAACAGGAAGGATATCTCGTTGCTGCGATTCGGCCGCCGACCGTGCCGGCCGGCACGGCACGCCTCAGAATGGCATTCACCGCGCTGCATCCGGATAGCGCGATCGAGCGGCTCGCGGACCTTGTTCAAACCCGCATTCTCGAACGCGAAAAATGACGGCGGTTTTCGTCACCGCGACCGGAACCGATATCGGCAAGACGTTTGTCACCGCCGGTCTGGTTCGCAGCCTGCGCGCCCGCGGCCGATCGGTAAATGCGTTGAAACCGGTAGCCAGCGGGTTTGATCGCAGGCATGCCGCGGAAAGTGATCCGGGGCTTCTGATCGCGGCGCTCGGTCGGGACATCGACGATGATGCGCTCGATCGTGCCTCGCGCTGGCGGTTTGCGGCGGCGCTGTCGCCCGACATGGCGGCGCGCCGGGAAGGCCGCGGCGTCGATTTTGCGGCACTGCTGGATTTTTGCCGTAAGACGGCGCAGCCCGAGATGGATGCGCTGCTGATCGAGGGCGTCGGCGGCATCATGGCGCCGCTCGACGAGCGGCATACGGTGCTGGATTGGATGGCTGCGCTGGGCTTGCCGCTCCTGGTGGTCGCCGGCAGCTATCTCGGCACGATCAGCCACACGCTTTCGGCCGTCGAGGTGTTGCGATGGCGCGGCCTCAACGTCCTCGCGCTCATCATCAACGAGACGCCGGGGAGCACTGTTGATCTCCGGGAGACGGTCGAGACGATATCGCGATTTGCTCACGGCATCGAGATTGTCGCCTTGCGGCGATGGGCGAATGCCAGCCCGCCTCCCGAACTGGATCGCCTGGCGGCTCGCCTGTGGCCGTGACCGAAATCGATGCTTTTCCGATCACGGGTGCCGCCGGCTTTGTACCCTCGCTGCACGCCCGAGTTTTTTTGATCCTCGGCGGGCTCGACACGCGTGTACGATCCGAACTGCGTCAGATGCGCGGTATGTCCCGTCGCTGACCGTCAGTGCCCCGCTGGTATTGCCGGCAGTGAAAGGGTGGACTGGTCGATGTCGAAAATGTCGATGTGGAAATTGTCGGCGTCGAAAGTGCGGGTCGCTGTTACTGTCGCGGGCATCCTGCTTGCGGGTGAAGCGTCGGCGCAGGATGCCGTGAATTTGGCGGCACTGCACGGCCTGTCACCGGTCAGCGCACTCGGCAACAGTGTTGCTGGCAAAGCGGCGCTGGCGGACAATCTGGCAAAGACCGGCGCCATTCAAGACGGCACGGCGCAGCAACCGACACTGCTGCCGTTTGCCGCGCAACAACAACAGGCGCTGCGCGATGCGTTCATCACTGGCGGCAACGCCGCGGACCTCGCGGATGGGTTGGGGAGCCGACTTGGCGCTGCGTATCAGACAAAAGCCACCTACACCAGTGCGGACGACGGCCAGACCTCGCATTTCACGAGCGTGTCACCAGCCATCGCGGCGCTGATCGCCTATGCCAATGCCACGACGCGGGCTGATGCCAGGTCGGGCAAATATTTCTTCGGCAACGCCACCACAGACAAAACGACACCAGTCTCGGCCGCCGCGCTGGCGATCATGTCGGAAGTCAGTGGTACCACGGACATCTTCGGCAAGATGTATGGCCGGCCCGCCGGCGGTCCTCGTGCCGACCCTTACGGCAATTCCCGGCCGTTTCAAACCGAGCCGCACCTGATGCCGATCGTCGGCGCGGATTTCTTTGGCGTCGCGTCGGGCAATGCCGCCTATCTGCAAGGCCCGACCCAGAACCTGACCGACAGCCCGTCCTATCCGAGCGGCCATACCACTTACGGCTATACCGAGGCGCTACTGCTCGCCCTGATGGTGCCCGAACGGTATCAGCAGATGATCGTGCGCGGTGCGGAATACGGCAACGACCGCATCATCATGGGGGCGCACTACACGATGGATGTGCTGGGCGGCCGCACGCTGGCGCTGTTCGATCTCGCGCAGATGCTCGCCAATAAGCCGGGCTATGTCGGGGTCGAACGCGGCCGCGGCCACCAGCGTATCGATGATTTTCGCGCTGCCCTGGCAACGGCCCGCGCCGATTTGACAAAAGCCCTCGAAGCAGGTTGCGGCGGCAGCGTCGCAACCTGCGCGGCGCAGGACCAGAGCCGCTTTGCCGAACCTGCGAAAAACGCTGCGTTTTACGCGTCGACGCAAACCTATGGCCTCGCCACGGTCTTTACACAAAACGCCTCTGGTGTGGAAAATGTCGCCGCTCTGGCGCCGGAGGCCGGCTACCTGCTCACCGTCGCCTTTCCCCATCTGACGCTTTCCCAGGCGGACGATATCCTGACCGCGACCGAGGGGCCCGGCGGCGGTTTTCTCGATAACGGTTCGGCGTTCGGTGTGTATTCCCGCCTTGATCTTTACACAGCCGCCGAGCGGGCGGCGACCGCCGTGGGGCATTAAGCCAGACGCGCCCTGCGCCTGCTTTCTGTTAGCTCTGCGCCAGCCGATGACAGAGATCCGCCAGCACCGGCTCACGCAGGTGCGCGGCGGCATATTCGCAGGACACCCATTTCGTTTTGCGTTTCTGCTCCTCCGGCCAGTTGGCCAGACATTGCGTCACAAGGAGCAGATAAATCCACACTTCGATGACCAGACGCTCCCGCGGGTTGTGGCTGCGTTTTCGGGCGCGGAACATCCCGATGGCATTTGTCGAGAGGTTCCCCAAGACACCGGCTTCTTCATAGGCTTCCTTGGCGGCATTCTCGCCGAAGCTGAGGTGCGGTTCCGCTCGACCTTTTGGAATGCCCCAGTTTTTGGAACCTTTTTTGCTGATCAGCAGGATTTGCGGTTCGCCGTTTTTGCCGCGGCGGCAAGCAAGGACACCGGATTCGAGAAGAACGGCGCCCTCGGACGAACGCGGTGCCGAAACCGGTGAACTCATCATCTCCGTCACTAAAGCCCTCGGTACCCAAGCCTCCGACGCGCGCCAGTCTTTGAGCGCTTGCGGCTTGCGGGCTTTTGGGCTTTTCGGGAAGACGCGCGCCGTCATCGACTTATGTCACACGACGATATGTTCCGAGTTGTTCGGTGCGCTCCGACCCGGATTGTATCCGATCGTCCAAATCTTCCAGCGTCGCATCCCTTCGTTGCTTATTTTTTTCAAACACACTGTTCATTATCGCAAAGAAAGAAACTCATTGCGAACATCTTACGCGATGTATGTTTCGATTTGCCTATCGACTGGCTGCTGTCTCCTCGCGCCAACGGAACAGGATACTGAGAGTTGCCCGAGATTTCCCTGAGCCGGCCGACGCCGGCGGTTGCGGTCGTAACAATCGATCGCCCGGCGCGGCGCAACGCCCTCAACCTTGCGGCATGGCGCGATCTTGCGGCGGCGTTTCGCGGCCTCGCCGGCGAGCGCGAGGTGCGGCTGGTAATCCTGACAGGCTCGGCGGGCCATTTCTGCGCCGGCGCCGATATCAGCGAATTTGCCCGGCTGCGGGCCGACAGCGCCGGAGGCGCTGCCTATGAGCGCGACGTTGCCGCCTGCTACGATGCGATCCGCGCCTTGCCGCAACCGAGCATCGCCGCAGTCGCCGGCTCCTGTGCCGGCGGCGGTTGCGCGATTGCGCTGTGCTGCGATTTTCGCGTGCTGCATCGCGGCGCCCGCTTTGGCATCCCGGCAGCCAAGCTCGGGACGATCTACACGATCGAGGAATGCCGGCTTTTATACGCGGTGGTCGGCCTCGCCAACGCCAAGCGCATTCTTTATGCCGGCGATCTGCTTGATGCTGTCACGGCGCATGAAATGGGCTTTGCCGATACGGTGATCGACGGCGATGTGGTCGGCAGCGCAATGGCCTTTGGCGCGCAGATGACCGCAAACGCACCGCTCGCCATCGCCGGCATCAAGCGCATCCTGCAAGGTCTGGGCGCCGGCAATGTCGAGCGCGAGCGGCCTGCGATCGAGGCGCTGATCCGCGCAGCGCTCGACAGCGCCGATTATCGCGAAGGCGCCGCCGCGTTTCTCGAAAAGCGCCCGGCGCGTTTCACCGGGCGCTGATCCTATCGACGCTTTACCGGTAGAGCCGCAGGTGCATCTTCGGATGCCAGAACACTTTGCCGAGACCGCCGACGCACTGTCCCATCGCGGCCAGCCAGCGGTCGCTTTTGCATGCCCAGAACAATAAAGCCGCCGGCGCATAAAGCAGCACCTGAGCGCAGCCGACCGCCATCCACAGCGCCACTTGCGCCGGTTGCGCCGGCTTGACCGCCATGCGCACCAAGGTCGTGATCTGGCCGTGGTGAAAGCGGCGGCGCAGGACATAGCGCGGCGCCACCCGGTCGGGCGGGATCGTCTCCCAGATTACGGCGTCGGTGCTCCACACGATCTTGCGGCCTGATCGGATCAACTGGCGGAAAAACAGCGTGTCGCCGCCTCCCGCGAGCCCCAGCCATAAATCGAACGGCGCGGGGTTGTCGCCGAAGCAGCGCGCCTTGTCGAACAGGCCGTTGAGCTTGCTCCAGTTCCACAGCCTCGTGCCGGTTTCGACCCGCGCGTCGCGCGTGTAGACGCGCCGGGTGTAAGGGTCGGCACCGTCGAGATGCGGATAGCACGGGCCGCAGACGACGTCGGCGCCGGTTTCCTGCATGGTCGCGACAAAGGCGGCGAGCCAGCCCGGCTCGGCCTCCTCGTCATCGTCGAGCCAGGCGATGCAGCGGCCGGCCGCGTTGGCGATGCCGCTGTTGCGGGCGTGCGAGATGCCGGCACGGCTCTCGCCGATATAGCGGATCGGGACCCGAGAGGTCGGCGCCATCTCCTCAACGACCTGCCGTGCCGACTCCTTGGGGTCGTTGTCGACGACGAGGATTTCATACGGCACCGTAACCCCGGTCTGGGCGAGGCAACTGTTGATGGCGCGCGTCAGCATCCCGGGCCGCAAATATGAGGGGATGATGATGCTGATCTCGATCATCGATGGCACGTTCCGGTCGGTCGCCTCGGGGTTATGCGGATTTGGCGCCAGGGTGATCCCCGTGTCATGTCGATCCATCAGCGATAAAGCCGTAAATGCATTTTCGGGTGCCATAAAACCTTTCCCAGGCCGCCGACCGCCTTGTCGGCGATCCGCAGCCAGCGCTTATCCTTGAAAGACCACAACAGCAGTGCGACCGGTGCATAAAGCACCACCTGGGCGCAGCCGATCGCCATCCACAGCATCGCCCGGCCCCATTCCGGCGGGGTGATCGCTGTACACACAAAGGTCGTCGTTTGCGCGCCGCGAAACGCCCGGCGCAGCAGATAGTGGGTCCCGAGCCGATCCACCGGCACCTCTTCCCACGCCACCGCCTCGGCGCACCACACGAGCTTGCAGCCGCGCCGCATCAACTGCCGCAGAAACAGCGAATCCTCGCCACCCGACAGACCGAGCCGTGGATCGAACGGCTCGGCGATACCGGCAACACAGCGCTCTTTGTCGAGGAGCGTGTTGCCGATGCCGCTCCACCGCGACAGCACGGTGCCGGTTGGCACCTGCGCGTTGCGCGTGTAGACACGCCTTCGATACGCATCCGGCGTCGGTCCGCCGGGCGGAAAGCGCGGCAGGACAGGGCCGATCACGACATCGGCGCCGCAGGTTTTCGCGGTCGCCAGAAACGCGGCGAGCCAGCCTGGTGCAGCCTCCTCATCATCGTCAATAAACACCACATAACGCCCCGACGCATTTGCGATGCCGGTGTTGCGGGCGTGGGAGATACCGGGGCGGGGCTCGTGGACATAGCGGATCGGCACCCCGCTGCCTTGCGCCTTCGTCTCGACGGTCTGGCGCGCCGAACCATCCGGGTCGTTGTCGATGACGACGATTTCAAACGGCATCGCGACATCCTGTTGCGCAAGACAGCTGTCGAGCACGCGGGTCAGCAGACGAGGCCGGCGAAAGGTTGGAATGAGGATGCTGATATCGATCATCAAATTGCGTTCGCGATGCGCCGATGGAGGGCTGCAGCGTTCATCGTCGTGCCGCGAAATTATAGGCCGAGCGGTTAAAATCTTGACAATAAACTCGGTGTACGACCAACACGGGACAACGTCGCACCCGGCGGCAGGAAGGCAGAGATGAACGGTTCGATCGCGAGCCATATCGCCCGCAGGCTCGGGCCGCTGATGCGCGTCCGCCCCGGCAGCGTCAACGGGAGCGGCGGCGCGGTTTCATTCACGTTCGACGATTTTCCGAAATCCGCCCTCGAAGCCGGTGGGGCGATCCTCGAAAAATACGGGGCGCGCGGCACGTATTACGTTGCGCTCGGCCTTGCCGGCAGCGACGGCAAACTTGGCCCGATAGCGACGCTGGACGATATCCGCGAAACCCATGAACGCGGCCATGAACTGGCCTGCCACACCTTTTCGCACCTCGATTGCAGCCGCGCCGCGGCGGGCGAAATCGCCGACGACCTGCGGCGCAATCAAGCGGCGTTCGCCGAACTGCTCGACGGGTATACCCCGACCAATTTCGCCTATCCCTATGGGCGCTATCTATCGCCGGCAAAGCGGCAAGTGGCGCCGCTCTATGCGACCTGTCGCGGTACGGCCGGCGGGGTCAATCACGGCACCGCCGATTTCGCCGATCTACGCGGCACTCGCATCTATGCGCCGGGGTTCAGCGACGCGGCGATGCGCAAGCTGATCGACCGCAACCTTGCGTTGGGCGGGTGGCTGATCTTCTACACCCATGATATCGCGGAAACGCCATCGGAATACGGCTGCACCCCGGCGCAGTTCGAAAGCGTCGTTGCCTATGCCGCCGAACGCTCGCCGCTGTTGCCGGTGCGCGACGTGCTGACCCGCCTGGAGGCGGCGCGGGCGGCCTGAGGCTGTCCTCTCAGCCTGCCGCGGCAAATGGCGCAAGATTGATGCGAAAGGCTTGTTTGACCCGGCCGCCGGATGCCGTGCGCTCGCCGATCGGAACGCCGCCGTTCTTGACGATGACCCGACGCGAGGCTTCGTTGTCGTCGTCGCAGGTCAGTTCGATCTGGCTCAAGCCGACTTCGCGCGCCACCGGCAGCACCAGCGCCAGCGCCCGGCTGGCATAACCGCGCCGCCGTTTCCACGGCACGACAGCGTAACCGATATGACCGGAGACATGCGGCGGCAGGGCGTCGCTGCCGGGAGCGAAGCGCAGATTGATGACGCCGCAGAACTCGCCGTCATCGAGCCAGAAGACGCGTGACGGCAGACGCGGCACTTCGGCTCCGGACGCGGTGATGACAGTCCCGTCCTGGCGGGTCAAAAACGCCAGGAAAGCGTTCGGGTCGCATCGCAGCCGCACACGCTGTTCGGCGCTGACATCGCGTTCGGTATCGGGCGACCAGCCGGCGGTGAGCGCCGCCTCGTATTGCGGCAGCCGTGCCAGACTTGGCGGCAGCAGACGCAGCCGCCCCGCAGTCACTGCGCGCAGCGGCAATGCACGCGGCGATGATAATGATAATGCCGCCGATAGTGGTGCCGGTAATGGCGCACCGGCTGGGGTGGATGTGCCATCGGACCGATCGGCTCGACATAAGGCTGCAACGGCGGCGGCGCCGCGGGGTAGCCGTATGGCTGCCCGAAATACCGATCATCGGCGCAGGCGCCGAGCATCAGCATTGCCGATAGAACCAGAAGCCGTCCTGTCATTTTTTTCATCGCAGGTTCCTGCAGAGGGGCGCCGCTATCAGAGCGGGCAGACGGGCAGAGCAAATTGGCGAGCAGTCTCTATGCCCCCATCAGGCGGGCGATACGTTCACGGTGCCATGTCGCGTCGCCCAGCGCTATTTCCGACGCCTTGGCACGCTTCAGGTACAGATGCAGATCGTGTTCCCAGGTCATGCCGATGCCGCCATGCAACTGGATGCCGGCGGCGCAGACCTTGCGCCCGGCATCGGACGCCGCGGCCTTGGCCATTGACACCGCCATCACTGCATCCGCGTCTTCCTCGTCGACCGCCCAGGCGGCGTAATAGGTCAGCGATTTGGCGTTTTCGATCTCGACCAGCATATCGGAGCATTTGTGCTTGACGCCCTGATAGCTGCCGATCGGCTTGCCGAACGTGGTACGGATTTTGGCGTAATCGACGGTGATTTCGAGCACTTTCTGCGCCGCCCCGCACATCTCGGCGGCGAGTGCGACCGCGGCGCGATCCAGCACCCGCGACAGCGGCTTCCAGCCCTGGTGCAACTCGCCGAGCAAAGCGGAACCCGGCAATGTCACATTGTCGAGGCGCACCTCGCACACCTTGCGGGTTTCATCGACCGAGGGAAGCTGGCGCACGACAACGCCAGCGCTGCCTTTTGGCACCAGGAACAGGCTGATGCCGTCTTCCATCGTGCTGCCGTCGCGGGTGCGCGCCGCGACCACCAGCACGTCGGCGAGATTGGCGTCGGGAACGAACAGCTTGGTGCCGGACAACGTATAACCGCCGCGCTCCTCACGGGCGGTGACGGTGACGCCCGAGGCGTCCCAGCGGACATTCGGCTCGGTCACGGCGAGTGTCGCCTTGACCTCGCCGGAGGCGATGCGCGGCAGCCATTCCTGGCGTTGCGCCGCCGAACCGGCCTCGGCGATCGCCGCGCCGCCGAGCAGGACGGTCGCGGGATAGGGACCGGGCATCACGGCACGCCCGACCTCTTCCATCAGCACGACCAGATCGACCAGCCCCAGCCCGCTGCCGCCATCGGTTTCCGAATAGGCGATTCCGAGCCACCCCTGATCCGCGAGCTTCTGCCAGAACTCGCCGGTCACCGCAGTATCGGTCGCCATCATCTCGCGCACGAACTTCGTTGTGCACTGCCCGTCGAGGAATTTGCGGGCGGTATCGCGCAGCAATTCCTGTTCTTCCGTAAAACCGATGTCCATCTGGTCCTCCCAACCCAAGGCTAGAGGCAACCACCGGTAACGGGCAAGAGGGTGCCGCGTCAGACCGGCATGGTGCCTTTGACGACGCTGCGATGCATGATCCGGCGGTATTTTCGCACTGCGTCGTCGGCGACGGCGCGGTGCAGCAGGCAGCGATTGTCCCACATCACAAGATCACCAACCCGCCAGCGATGGACGTAGACGAATCGCCGCTGCGTCGCGTGTTCAAGCAGCATAGCGAGCAGTGCTTCGCTTTCGGCCGCCGGCAGGCCGGCGATGTGCGTCGCGTGGTTGCCGAGATAGAGCGCCTTGCGGCCCGTTTCGGGGTGAATTCGCACCAGCGGATGATTCACACTCGCGCCCTCCGGATCGAAGGCCGGCATGAAAACAACCCGCAGTCCGGCGATGCGCCGCTTGGTATCATCCGGCAGAGCGTCGTACGCCAACGCAGCATTGGCGAATTCGGTGTCGCCACCGCTCGGCGGCATCTCCACCGCATGCAGCATGGTCAGTGACGGCGGTGCCCGATGGTAGGGCTTGTCAGTGTGCCAGTGGTAATTCGCCGCCTGCGAGATTCTCAACATGGGCTTGCCGTCGGCGTCGAGGTTCGACATCACATGCGCCACGCCGTACCGCTTGGCCTCACCGCGATGCCCGCCATGCGCCTCGACCTCGCCGAAATTTGCCGCAAACGCAAATTGCTGCTCCCGCGTCAGCGACTGGTCGGGAAAGACGACGATGTGGTGGGCGAGCAGCGCATCGAGGATTGCCGCTTTTGCCGACGGAAATAGCGATTGGGCGAGGTCGAACCCCGCGATTGATGCGCCGCCGGCCGGCGAGAGCGGCTCAGGCCCTGTCATCCCGTCTATGCGTCGTATGGCGTCTCAACCCTTTGGCAGGCCCAGCACGCGTTCGCCAATGATGTTGCGTTGGATTTCGCTGGTGCCGCCGGCAATCGTGTATTGCCGCGACCCCAGCACGCGGTTGGTCCAGCGCGGTGCATCCGGCACCATATCGGTCGAGGTTTCGAGCGTTGCGTAGGGGCCGAGCAGCGAGCCGGAAAAATCGGCGATGCGGGTCGCCAGCTCCGAGCCGAACAGCTTGAGGATCGAGCCTTCCGGACCCGGCGCCTCGCCGCGCAGCCGCCGAGTCAATCCGCGCAGCCGCGTGACTTTCAGGGCCTGCGCATCTATCGCCAGTTGCGCCAGCTGCTGGCGCACATGGCTGTCGCGCCAAGCCGGCTCCTGCCGGCTGGGGAATTGCTTGGCGAGTTCGGTGAGGCGTGCGATCTGCCCGACATGGTCGCGGCCGCCGGCGCCGCCGCGCTCAAACATCAGCGTCGTAATCGCAACCTTCCAGCCTTCGTTGAGTTGGCCAACCAGATTCTCCTTCGGGACTTTGACATCCTCGAAGAACACTTCATTGAAATGCCGGTGCTTGTTCAGCAGCACCAGCGGCCGCACGGTGATCCCCGGCGTCTTCATGTCGACCAGCAGGTACGAGATGCCGTGGTGCTTTGGCGCTTCAGGATCGGTGCGGACCAGGAGAAAGCACCAATCGGCGAAATGCGCGCCCGAGGTCCATACCTTCTGGCCGTTGACGATAAAATGATCGCCGGCATCGATGGCGCGGGTTCTCAGGCTGGCGAGGTCGCCGCCGGCGCCCGGCTCGGAAAAGCCCTGGCACCAGCGCTCCTCGCCCGCCAGGATGCGTTGCAGATGCTTCTGTTTCTGCGCCTCGGTGCCGAGCTGGATCAAGGTCGGGCCGAGCAGGTTCAGCGCGCTATGCCCCGGTAATATCGGCGCGTGCGCGCGGAAATACTCCTCGTCGAAAATCACCTGCTGGATAAAGCTGGCGCCGCGGCCGCCATATTCCTTGGGCCAGGAAATGCCGACCCAGCCGGCCGCATACATCTTCTTTTGCCAGGCGATGCGTTTTTCCAGCGTCTCGCGATCGGGGGCGACGCGCGAATCCGAGGCATCCTCGACCTTGAGATCGTCGGTCAGGTTGGCGTCGAGCCAGCCGCGGAACTCGCGGCGGAATTCGGCATGTTCGGGCGCGTCGGCAAAATCCATGACGGGGTCCTCCCTCGATTGCTGCAAGGATACCGGCGGCATCGCGGCGGCTCAATGCCGCTTCCGCTGAAAAGGGGACAGGATTAGCCTTCCCGGCACGGCAAGCGGAGGGACCGGCATGCTGACGCCAGCGCAGATCGAGCAGTACCGTTACAATGGCTATCTCTACCCGTTTCGGGCTTTGTCACCGGTGGAACTGGCCGAATGCAATGCGGGGCTGGCGCGCTATGAGGCGTGGCTCGGGCAGCCGGTCAACCAGTCCGACCGTCGCTGGCGCTCGGCCGGCTATGTGGTCCTGCCGTGGCTCGACGCGCTGGCGCGCAACCCGCGCATTCTCGATGTCGTCGAAGGCCTGATCGGGCCCGACATTCTGGTCTACACCGCGACGTTCTTTATCAAGGAAGCCGCCAGCCCGACCTTTGCCGCATGGCACCAGGACGCAACCTATTTCGGCCTCGATCCGCACGAGCATGTCACCGCCTGGGTGGCGTTAAGCGACGCGGGTGAAGAGGCCGGCTGCATGGAGGTGGTGTCGGCGAAAGGGCAGCCGCGCCAAATGCATCATGCCGCGCTGCGCCTCGCGCACAGCATCAATGGCGGCGGCCAGGCGATCGTCGAACGCTTTTTTGACGGAGAGAGCGAGGTGATGGCGCTGCGGGCGGGTGAGTTTTCACTGCACCACACGCTGTGCTGCCACCGCTCGGCGCCGAACCGGTCGGCGCACCGACGGGTCGGCATCGGCATCAGCTATATTCCGGCACATTGCCGGCTGACCGGTTCGGTGCGGATGTGCGCCCGCCTTGTGCGCGGCCGCGACACCGGCGGCAATTTCGACCTGATCCCCCGCCCCGAAGGCGAATTGCATCCTGCGGCGCTGGCGCGCCACGAACGGGTCTACACGGTCTATCGCGACAATTACGCCGAGCAAGTTGCGGCGCACGACCACGCGTTTGCTCCGGTGACCGCCTGAATCTAAAAGATTACGGCCGAGAGGGACGGCGGTCGCCGACCGCATCTGTATGCTCATTCTTGGCGGCGGGAATAGGCCCGCCGGCAAGAATGAGAGCGTTCCGTCTCCTCCTGGTCCTTCGCTTCGGACGGATCAGGATCACGATCCATATCCGTCTCCAGTTGGGACCAGGACGCCGGGGAAGGTTAGCAGCCTTCCCCGGTTGTTCTTAATTTAAGCCTTCCCTTGCCGATGTCGCCCACGCTCAGTTCAGCCCGTAAAAGGCCTTGGCGCCGCCGCCCATGATCTGCCGGCGGGTTTCGGCGGAGAGGCCGGCGATCTGGTCCTGCACCATTTTCGGGGCGCCGGGGAAAAAGCCATCGGGGTGCGGGTAGTCGGTCGCCCACATGATCTTGTGCGGCCCGACATAATCGGCGAGCACCTTGAGGCTGCCTTCGACCGGCTCGAACGAAATCCAGCAATTGCGCCGGAAGAGTTCGCTCGGGCGCGTCTTCAGGCCGGAATCATTAAAGCCTTGGTCGTCAAAATGCCGATCCATGCGGTCGAGCCACGGCGCGATCCAGCCGCCGCCGGATTCCATAAAGCCGATGCGCAATTTCGGGTGACGCTCGCAGACGCCGCCCCAGATCACCGCCAGCGCGGCTAGCATCATTTCCATCGTATGGGTGATGATGTGGCGGGCACCGCGGCCCTCGAAACGGTCGATCCCGACTTGCGGCATGCCGCCGCCGGCGCCTTCGTGAAAGGCGATCGCGACATCGAGTTCCTCGGCGGCAGCCCAGAACGGCTCGTACATCGCATCGCTGACCATCACCTTGTCGCTATACGGGTTCGGCCGGATGAAACCGGCCTTGAAGCCGAGTTCCTTTCTGGCAAAGCGCATTTCGGCAATCGCGAGATCGACCGATTGCAGCGGCAGCATCGCAATGCCGAACAGCCGGTCGGGATAGGCAGCGCAATAATCGGCGAGCCAGCGATTATAGGCGCGGCAGGTCGCGGCGGCGAGTTCCGGATCATGGATCGCGCCGGAAAACAGCCCGAGCGTCGGGAACAGAAAGGCGGCGTCGATACCGTCCGCGTCCATGTCGGGCATGCGGGCGTGCGGGTCGAACCCGCCGGCCTTGCCTTCCTTGTATTCCATCGTGTTGGAGGCGACGACGCCCTGCCGCGCCCCGACGCCACCGGCGCCGCCGAGACCGGCTTGGGCGCTGCCGAGCACCTGTTCTTCGATAACCAGCCGTTCCTTGCCGTCGGTGTCCTTGATCAGCCGTGGCGCGCGGTTGCGAAACCGCGGCTCCATGTACTTGTCCCACAAATCAAGTGGTTCGAGCACATGACCATCGGCATCGACGATATTGTACGCGCGCGGCATCGGTATTCCTCCCGTTATGGCATGCTCGCCGGGGCGAGTTTCCGCCGTTTTGATATTCTCGAACGCTGTTCCAGTTTTGGGCCGATGGTCCAGCCCGGTCAAGAGCCGGCGGTGCCCGGCAGCAAGCGCCGCAGCGCTGAGCGGAAGCGGCTGCCGGTCGCGGCCGGACGCCGGGCGCGGGCTCAACCGCCCTTCCGCCGCCGACCCGAGCAGCACCAGCGCGACGAGGTCGCCGTCCAGTGCCCGCTGGGCCGCCGACGTGAAGCCCGTAAGCCCGGCCCGTACCGGTCGCGGAAGGCTATCCGGTACGGGCACGCCCTCCCTAGTTCAAGCCGTAAAAGCCCATCGCGCCGCCGGCCATCACGCCGTGCTGCGTTGCGGCCGACAAGCCGGCGATCTGCTTGCGCACCATCTCGGGTGCGCCGGGGAAGAACCCGTCCGGGTGCGGATAATCGGTTGCCCACATGATCTTGTTGGCGCCGACGTAATCAGCAAGCACCTTCAGGCTGCCCTCGACCGGCTCGAACGAAATCCAGCAGTTGCGCCGGAACAGGTCGCTCGGGCGGGTCGTCAGCTCGGAGTCGTTAAAGCCCTTGTCGTCGAAATGCCGGTCCATGCGATCGAGCCACGGCGCGATCCAGCCGCCGCCGCTTTCGAGAAAGCCGATGCGGATATTCGGGTGCTTTTCACAGACGCCGCCCCAGATCACCGCGAGACAGGCCAGCATCATTTCCATCGTATGGGTGATGATGTGGCGGGCGCCGCGGCCCTCAAACCGGTCGATGCCGACCTGCGGCATGCCGGCCGACGCGCCTTCATGGAAGCCGATCGCAAAGTCGATGTCTTCGGCGGCGGCCCAGAACGGTTCGTAATCCGGATGGTTGATCATCTTGTTGTTGTAAGGGTTCGGGCGGATAAAGCCGCCTTTCATGCCCAGTTCCTTTTTGGCGAAACGCATTTCGGCGATCGCCAGCTCGACCGATTGCATCGGCAGCATCGCGACCCCGAACAGGCGCTCCGGGTAGGGCTTGCAATAATCGGCGAGCCAGCGGTTGTAGGCGCGGCAGGTCGCGGCGGCGAGTTCCGGGTCCTGGATCGCGCCGGAGAACAGGCCGAGGCTGGGGTATAGAAAGGCCGCGTCGATGCCGTCGGCATCCATGTCGGGGATGCGGGCATGCGGGTCGAACCCGCCGGGCTTGCCGTCTTTGTACTCCATCGTGTCGGAGGCGACGATGCCTTGTCGCGCTCCAACGCCGCCGATGCCGCCGACCCCGCGCTGATTGTTGCCGACGACATGTTCGTCCATCACAAGGCATTCCTTGCCGTTTTCGCCCTTCGTGATGCGCGGTGCGCGATCGCGGAATTTCGGGTCCATGTACTCGGACCAGAGGTCGAGCGGTTCGAGGATGTGACCATCAGCGTCGACGACGTTGTAGGCGCGAGTCATCAGCGGTTCCTTCCCAAGCGGTATTGGCCACACCGTATTGGCCAGACGTTTTTTCGACTGCGTCACCTTAGCGCAGCTGCCGTCGCGGCGCGAGGCTGAATGTCGTTCAAAATACCGAATGGTTGTCCGCGAGTCGCGCCGGAGAAGACCTATCGTACCAGCAGCGTGATCCCGCTGAGCAGTATGATCGCCGCGACGAATCGAGAAAACGAGCGGGCGCTGAGCCGATAAACGATTCGGTCGCCGAGCCAGGAACCGATGATCACGACGGGGATACCGAGTGCCAGCAGGGCAACGGTCGAGGGCCCGTAGAACCCATAGGTGCCATATCCCACGATGCGCGCGACCCCACCGAGCACGACGACGGCGCTCATCGTGGCGCGGAAGACGGCTTTCTCCAGACGCAGGATATCGAAATAGACCACATAAACCGGTCCAGCCCCGGCCCCGAACAACGCGCTCAACAAGCCGCCGACAATCCCGACGCCGGCGCCCAAAACGCCGTGCCATTGTTTCGGTAAAAATCGCGAGGTGTCTGTCGCCCGTAACGCATGTATCGAATACAGGACCATGAATATTCCAAGAAGACACCGCATCAAGTCTTCGTTAAGCAGCTTGATGAAATACAGACCCAGGCCGACACCGACCATCGAGTAAAAGAAAATCGTCATAAACTGCCGCCAGGCGATTTGGCGCCACTCGCGGCTAATCTGTTGTATTGAGCTGAGTGTGGTAAAAACCGTAGCGATCGACACGGCGGTCGATACCGGTAGGACAAAGGCAAGCATCGGGATGGCGATCAAACCGGCGCCAAACCCGGCCGCGCTGCGAACCGCGAATGCGCTGAGGAGCACCGCCGCATAAAATACCAGATCGAGTGAAGATAACGCAGACATGCGCAATCTTAACGATCATCGGGAGCGCTCGCACCGGGCTTCGAGCGCCCCCGGAAGAAAGTCCGTTACCGAAGCCGGCGCCCTCCGCCGGGTGAGCGGGGGACGCCGAAGGTCAGTTCATCCCGTAAAAGCCCAGCGCGCCGCCGGCGAGGACGCCGTGCTGGGTTGCGGGCGAGGTGCCTTTGAGGCGCTCGCGCACCATGTCGGGGGCTCCGGGGAAAAAGCCGTCGCGGTGCGGATAGTCGGTCGCCCACATGATCTTGTTGGCGCCGATATAGTCTGCCAGCACGTTGAGGCTGCCCTCGACCGGCTCGAACGAAATCCAGCAGTTGCGCCGGAACAGATCGCTCGGACGGGTCTTCAGACCGGAATCGTTAAAGCCCTGGTCGTCGAAGTGCCGGTCCATCCGGTCGAGCCACGGCGCGATCCAGCCGCCCCCGGATTCCAGAAAGCCAATGCGGACCTTGGGGTGCTTTTCGCAGACGCCGCCCCAGATCACCGCAAGACAGGCCAGCATCATTTCCATCGTGTGGCTGACGATGTGGCGCTCGGCGCGGCCTGAAAAGCGATCGACGCCGACCGTCGGCATGCCGCTCGAACCGCCTTCGTGGAACCCGACCGCCATGTCGAGGTCTTCCGCCGCCGACCAGAACGGCTCGTACATTTTGTCGTTGATCATCTTGTCGTTGTACGGGTTCGGGCGGATGAAGACGCCTTTGAAGCCGAGTTCCTTGCGCGCGAACTCCATTTCCGCGACGGCGTGCTTGACCGACTGCATCGGCAGCATCGCGACGCCGAACAGGCGGTCGGGATAGGGCGCGCAGTAATCCGCGAGCCACCGGTTGTAGGCACGGCACAGCGCGCTGGCGAGCTGCGGGTCATGCACTGCGCCGGCAAACAGGCCCATGCTGGGGTACAGAAACGCGGCGTCGATGCCGTCGAGGTCCATGTCGGGGATGCGCGCGTGCGGATCGAACCCACCGGGCATGCCCTCCTCGTATTTCATATTGGCCGAATTGACCTTGCCCTGCCGGGCGCCAACCCCGCCGATACCGCCCATGCCCTGCTGGCTGCCGAGCATCTGGTTTTCGATCTGCAGCTTTTCCTTGCCGCTTTCGTTGTCGAGGACCAGTCGTGGCGCCCGGTCGCGGAATTTCGGGTCCATGTATTTGTCCCAGATGTCGAGCGGCTCCAGGATGTGACCGTCGGCGTCGACGACATTGTAGGCGCGGCTCATGGCGCTTCCTCCGCAGTGAAAAAGCTGTTGCGGGCATGCTAGCGCAGCGGCCGGCGCGGCGCGACCCGGAATATCGTTCAGCATGCCGAACGCACCGTGTCCCGAGCCGAGTCACCGCACGGTGACGAAGCTATACGTTGGGTCAGGTCGGCATGCTAGAATCGTGCGACAAAATGGGCATGGCCTGAGTGGCATTGCGCGGACATGGCGGGGAAGGGGGGAACAGCATGGCACAGTCGGCGCGGCAGTCAGCCGCGAGCCAGACCATCGAGCGCTTTGTCGGCGAGCAGATGGACAATGCCGCGATGGGGACCATCCATTGGCGGGTGCTGGCGCTGGTGGCTTCCGGCTATTTTATCGATGTCATCGATTACACGATTTTGGGCGCGCTGATCCCCGATCTGGTCGGCAGCAAATTCATGTCGCCGGAACAGGCCGGGCTGATCGGCACTGCGACTCTCGCCGGCCTTTTTATCGGGGCACTCGGGCAGGGCGAGTTCACCGACCGGTTCGGCCGCAAGGCGGTGTACCAGTTCAACCTGCTGCTGTTCGGCCTGGCAACGATCGCCGGCGCCTGGGCGCCGAGCTATGGCTGGCTCGTGGTTGCGCGGTTTCTCGCCGGCATCGGGCTCGGCGCGGAGCAGCCGCTGTGCTTTTCCTATACCGCGGAATACGCCCCAAAGCTGATCCGCGGCCGGATTATTGCGCTGATGCAGTTCATCGGCGGCGCCTGGCCGTGGCCGCTCGGTGTGCTGTTTGTGCTGGGTTTTCGCGACACACTCGGTTGGCGCGGCATCTGGACAGTGATCGGCATTCTGGCCCTGGTGATTTTCGTGCTGCGGTTCTCGCTGCCCGAATCGCCGCGCTGGCTGGCGACACACGGCCAGGGACAGCGGGCGCTCGACCTGCTGCAACGCATGGGGCTGCGCACCGTACCGCTCGATACGCTGCGAACCGACGCGGCGAGCGACACCAAAAGTGATCCGTTCGGCATCATCTTCCGGGCATTTCCAAAGCGGGTGATCGCCGGCATGGTGTGCTTTGTCGCGTTTTTCGGCGTCGCGCTGGGCCTTGGCAACTGGCTGCCGAGCATGATGGCCAACATGCACGGTTTTACGATCAGCAAGTCGCTCGTCTACACCGCCGGGATCAACCTCGCCTTTCCGCTGGCCAGCGCCTTTATGATGTATGCGCTGGAGAAATTCGGCCGCAAGACGACGTCGGTCGCCGCCTTTATCCTGGCCGGACTGTCCGCGGTCGCGGTGTCGCTGGCGCAATCGGCGGCGATGTTTGCCGCGCTCGGCTTTGTCATGGTGTTTTTCATCCAGCTCGCCGGCAACTCGTCGCAGATCTTTATCGCCGAGGTGTTCCCGACCAATGCGCGGGCTTCGGGGTTTGGCCTTGCACAATCGGCCGGGCGGATCGCCAGCGCCTTTATCATTCCAGGCATCCTGATCCTGCAGAACGCGTACGGGTTATCGGCGGTGTTTGTCGCAATCGCGATCGCGCTGGTCATCGCGGCCTTTGCCGTAACTCAGGTCGGGCCGGAGGCGCGCGGCGTCGCGCTCGACGAAGTCGCGCAACCGACCGGCTGAGCCATGCCGCAAGCCCGGGCAGTCTAAAGACGACAGCTTTGCCGAGGCGTCGCAACCCGCTAGCATTGCCGCAAACAACAACGACATCCCGGAGGAACAGCCGTGCCCGACGCCCTCGAACGCGCCACGATCCGCAAGGTGTTCTTTCGGATCGTACCGTTTACGTCGCTGCTCTACCTGATCTGCTACATCGACCGGATCAATATCGGGTTCGCCGCGCTGACGATGAACAAGGATATCGGCCTGACCCCGACCCTTTACGGCTGGGGCGCCGGCATCTTTTTCTGGGGCTATTGCCTGTTCGAGGTCCCGAGCAATGTCGTGCTGGAAAAGCTCGGGGCGCGGCTGTGGATCTGCCGCATCATGATCACTTGGGGCCTTTTGTCGGGCGCGATGGCCCTTGTGCAAGGGCCGACCAGTTTTATCGTTGTGCGCTTTCTGTTCGGCGTCGCCGAAGCTGGTTTCGCACCGGGGATTTTTCTCTATTTCACCTATTGGTTTCCGGCTCAGTACCGCGGTCGCATCATCGCCTGCTATCTCGTGACATTGCCGTTGGCAGTCGCGATCGGCGCCCCGATCTCAACGGCGCTGATGGAGCTTGACGGCCGTCTCGGCCTCGCCGGTTGGCAATGGCTGTTTGTCTGCGAGGCGATTCCGGCGCTGATCGGTGGCCTGGTGGTGCCATTCTACATGACGGATCGCCCGGCGCAGGCTCATTGGCTGACTGCCGAGCAACGGAACTGGCTGCAAGGTGTGCTCGACGCGGAGCGCCGTGCGGTTGAAGCGTCGCGCGTCTTTACGCTGTGGCAGGCGCTGATCAACCCACGGGTGCTGTCGCTGGCGATCCTTTTTCTCGGGATCGGCATCGCCAGCGTCGGCATGGTCGCGTTCCTGCCGCAGATCATCAAGCAGCTCGGCGTGTCGAACATGATGACCGGCGTCTTGGTGTCGATCCCCTATGTCGTCGGGTCGATCGCGATGATCGTTTGGGGCTATGTCAGCGACCGGATGAACGAGCGGCGCTGGAACCTCGTGATTTCCTGCGGCTGCGCCTTTGTCGGCATGGTCGCGGTCGGCTATACGGTCGGGACGTGGTGGGCCTTGCCGGCGATGACGTTCGCCTCGATCGGCTTCTACGGCATGAAGCCGGTTTTCTGGCCGCTGCCGTCGCAGTTCCTCAGCGGCGCGGCGATCGCCGGCGGCCTCGCCGTGATCAATTCGATCGGCAATCTCGGCGGGTTTTTCGGACCGATGCTGCTCGGCTGGGTCAAGGACCGCACCGGCGGCTATTCCATGGGCATCTACATCCTGGCCGGATGCGCGCTGGTCTCGACCCTTCTGGCGCTCGGCGTACCGGGCCGCAAACCCGTGCCGAAGCCCCGCCTCGCCGAGGTCGGCGCCTGAACCTCGCTCGAAAGGACAACACGATGCGATCGCAAGCCGCCGCACTGAAAACACTGCTCGACCAGCCCGAGTTACAGATCATGCCGGGCTGCGGCGACGGCATGGGGGCGCGGCTGATTGAGGAAGCCGGGTTCAAGACAGCCTTCGTCTCGGGCTCCAGCATCTCGGCTATGCGGCTGGCGATGCCGGACATGGATCTGGTGACCCTGGCCGAGATGGCCGACACGGTCGAAGCCTGCATCGCCGCCGCACCGAACGTGTTGTGGCTGGCCGATGGCGACACCGGCCATGGCAACGCGCTGGCGGTGCAAAAAGTGATCCGCGCCTATGCCAGGCGCGGCGCCGCAGCCGTATTGATCGAAGACAAGATTTGGCCGCGCCCGCTAGGCCATGGCGGCGCCAAGCTGGTCGTCGAGCGTGACGCCGCCGTCTTGCGCTGCCGTGCCGCCGCCGAGGCCTGTCGCGAGGAAGGTATTCTGCTTTTGGCGCGCACTGATGCGCGCACCTCGCGCGGCTTCGACGAGGCCCTGGCGCGGATCAAGGCGTTCGTCGCCGAGGGCGCCGACATCTTGTTCCTCGACTCGCCGCAAAGCGAAGCCGAGATGCGCGCCGGCATCGAAGCCTGCAACGGCAAGCCGGCTCTCGCGGTAACCTCGCCCGCCGGCAAGCATTTCATGCCTGGTGACGCCGAGCTGCAGCGCATCGGCATCAAGATCGCCGTCTACCCGCAGGAAATTCTGGCCGCGACCGTGCATGCGGTGCGCACTGTCCTTGCCGGCATGAAGGGCGGAACCAAGCCTCCGCTCGCCAGCCCGGCGGAACTCGCGACCGCCATTCGCGCCGTCCACTACCTCGCCCAAGACGCCCGCTGGCCCGACCCGAAGTAACCCCCACAATCTGTCATTCCGGGCCGCTGCGCAGCAGCGAACACGGAACCCATGAACACAGGCCGCGGGCAAGAAGGCTGCGACAACGAACCATCGCCTTTGACGACCGTGTTCATAGGTTCCGGGTTCCGCCTGCGGCGGCCCCGGAATGACAACGCAGGGGACGGCTGGAGATGGCATAACGCGTGCTGCCGCCCCATGTTGTTGAGCTGTTGTGCCAATTTCCGTTCGTGGTCGCCGCATGGTTCCGCTCTCCGTCCTCGACCTTTCGCCGATCCTTGAAGGCGGCGACGCCGGGCAATCGCTGAGGAATTCGCTCGATCTGGCGCGGCATGCCGAGGCGCTGGGATACGGTCGCTATTGGATGGCCGAGCACCACAACCTGCCGGGCATCGCCAGCGCCGCGACCGCGGTGGCTTTGGCGCATGTCGCGGCCGGCACGCAGACCATCCGCATCGGCGCCGGCGGCATCATGCTGCCGAACCACGCGCCGCTGATGGTGGCCGAGCAGTTCGGCACGCTCGCTGCCTTGCATCCCGGCCGGGTCGAATTGGGCCTAGGCCGTGCACCAGGCTCCGACCAGCTGACGATGCGCGCGATGCGCCGCAACCTGATGGCCGATGACGCGCAGTTCCCGCGCGATGTCGTCGAGCTGATGGGTTATTTCCGACCGCCCGAACCCGGCCAACGGTTGCTGGCCGTGCCCGGTGCCGGGCTCGACGTGCCGATCTGGATCCTCGGGTCGAGCCTCTTCGGTGCGCAACTCGCCGCGATCCTCGGATTGCCTTACGCCTTCGCCTCGCATTTCGCGCCGGCCGCGATGATGGAGGCGATCGCCATCTATCGCGATCGCTTCCAGCCTTCGGCCCAACTCGCTGCGCCGCGCGTCATGCTCGGCGTCAACGTCATCGCCGCCGAGACCGACGACGAGGCGCGCTTCCTCTTTTCCTCGGCCCAGCAATCCACCGTCAACAACCGCACCGGCCGGCCCACCCGCCTTCCGCCGCCGGTCGAGAATTTCGAGGCACAGCTCGACCCGTTCGCGCGCGCTGTGCTCGACGATGCAATGTCGTCAGCGGTGATCGGCAGCCGCGACACGGTGCGCCGCGGTCTCGACGCCTTTGTCGAGCGCAGCGGCGCCGACGAGCTGATGGTCAACGGCAATATTTTCGACCACGATAAACGCAAGCGATCGTTCGAGATTGTCGCCGAAGCGCATGGCGGCATGCAGCGCGCGGGCTGAAGGAGGACGCCATGGATGTCGGCTTGATGATGGTGTTTGCCAGCTATGGCTGGGAGAACACCGGCGACCAGCAGGTCTGGGACGAAGAAATCCGGCTGGCGCGCCTCGCCGCGGATTCGGGGTTCGGCTGCCTGTGGTCGGCCGAGCATCATTTCAACGACTACTCATTCGTCCCCGACAACATCCAGCTGATGAGCTATCTGACGGCGCTGTGCCCCGGCGTCGATGTCGGCACCGCGGCGGTGATCGTCCCGTGGCACGACCCGCTGCGCGTCGCCGAGAACGCCGCGGTGCTCGATATGTTGAGTAAGGGGCGGTTGCGTCTCGGCCTCGGGCGCGGTCTCGCACGGCGCGAGTTCGCCGCCTTCCGCCTCAGCATGGACGAGTCGCGCGGCCGTTTCGACGAGGCGGCGCCGATGATCGTCAACGCGCTGAAGACCGGCTTCATCGAGGGCGACGGACCCTTCTACCAGCAGCCGCGCACCGAAATCCGCCCGCGCCCGCAACATTCGTTCGACGGCCGCATCTACGCCGTCGCCTCGAGCGAGGATTCGATCGTCTCGGCGGCGAAACTCGGCGCCCACGCAGTCATGTTCGCCGACCGGCCGTGGCACATGCGGGCGCCGATCATCGAGCGCGGCCGCGAATTGCACCGCCAATTCCACGGCACCGAGCCGCCGACCCCGATGCTGGTCGATTTCTGCGTCTGCGGCCCGAACCTCGCCGAGACCGAGGAGGACGCGCGCCGCTACCAGGGGAAATTCGTCGAGAGCAATTTCTACCACTACGAATTCTTGGGCGACCACTTCAAGTCGGTGAAGGGCTACGACGCCTACCAGCAGAAGGCCGATCTCGCGCGCAAGGCGGGTGGCCTCGAAGGCGCGGTCGACGGCTTCATGCAGGCGGCAAGCTGGGGCACGCCCGACAAGATCCTGCGTATGCTCGAAGAACGGCGGAAGGTCGTCGGCGATTTCGAGCTCAACGTCGCCTTCCGTTTCGGCGGCATCCCCTACGCTACCGCCGAACGCGGCCTGAAATTGTTTGCCAAGGAAGTATTGCAGGTACTTAAGAGCTGGCAGCCGCAGGAAATCGCGCGGGCCGCCGCCGAGTAAGAGACGCGGTGGTGGGAGTGTCGGCGAGTTCGATCCAGGTGGGGGCGTGGTCGCTCGCGTGGTCCCAGCCGCGCGCCGTACGGTCCACCGCGGCTGCCTTGAGGCGCGGTGCCAGCGACGGGCTGAGCAGCAGGTGGTCGATGCGCAGCCCGGCGTCGCGGGCGTAGGCGTTCCGGAAATATTTCCAGAACGTGTAGATGCGTTCGTTCGGGTGGAGCGTGCGCAAGGCGTCGGTCCAGCCCTGCGCGACGAGGTGGTGAAAGGCCTGCCGCACCTCGGGACGGAACAGCGCGTCGTCGATCCAGCGTTCCGGGGCGTACACATCCAGATCGGTCGGCATGACGTTGTAATCGCCGGCCAGCACCACCGGGACACCGGCCGCGAGCAGTTCCGCCGCGTAGGAATGCAGCCGGTCGAACCACCGCAGTTTGTAGTCGAATTTCGGGCCCGGCGCCGGGTTGCCGTTCGGCAGGTACAGGCAGCCGACGACGATGCCGCCGACTGCCGCTTCGATGTACCGGCTATGCAAATCCTCGGGGTCGCCGGGGAGGCCGCGGCGCGTCTCGATCGGCTCGGTGCCGCGGGCGAGGATCGCGACGCCGTTCCAGCTTTTCTGCCCGTGCCATATCGCGCCGTAACCGGCCTCGCGGATCGCCGCCGCGGGAAACTTGTCCTGCGGCGCCTTCAATTCCTGCAGGCACACGACATCCGGCGCGGCTTCCGCCAGCCAGCGCAACAGCAGCGGCAGGCGGCCGTTGACGCCGTTGACGTTGAACGTCGCGATCTTCATCGCGCCGCTCGCGCGAGGTGCGGATAGGAAGCGCGGCTACGCGGCGGCGGAGAACTTGCCGCGACCGAACAGCCGGTCCATCGCCTCGGCCTCCGCCTTGTCGAATTGCGTGGTCTTGCCGCGCACGTCATCGACCGCGGCCAAGGCGCGAACCACCGCCGGCCGCGCCGCGATGCCCGCCACCCATGCCTTCAGCTTCGGATAATCGGCCTCGGCGGGTTTGCCGAGCAGGGTTCCCACATTGCGGATCCACGGAAAGCTCGCCATGTCGGCGATCGAATAGGCTTGCCCACCAAGGAACGGCACCGCCGCCAGCCGCTTTTCCATGACCTCCAGCACGCGGCGTACCTGCGTGCGATAGCGGTCGAGTGAATAGTCGTTGCCCTTGGGGGCGAAGCGCATGAAATGGACGTATTGCCCGAACATCGGCCCGAGCGTCGTCATCTGCACCATCATCCATTGCAGCGCGTCATAGCGCTCGGCGCCATCCTTGGCGAGGAACTGGCCGCTCTTGTCGGCCAAATAGGTCAGGATCGCGGCCGATTCGAACACCGTGTAGGGCTTGCCGCCCGGTCCCTGGTCGTCGACGATGACCGGCACCTTGGCGTTCGGGTTGAGCTTCAGGAACTCGGCGGAGAATTGTCCCTCGCCGAATACGTCGACGGGATGCACCCTATAGGGCAGGCCCATTTCCTCGAGCGCGAGGTAGATCTTGACCACATTGGGGCTGCCCATCGCGTAGAGTTCGATCATCGCAGGTCTCCGGTGATTGCGGTCTGGGCATCTTGGCATTTCGCCCGGCCTCGCGCCAACCGGCAGCCCTCGCCCATTTAGCGGTCGAGCCAGACGTCTTCCATGCGCCAGCCGTTATAGGGGCTGTTGACCATGATCGGCGTGACCTTGAGGTCGGGGTACCAGCAGCCGATCGATTTCGGGTGGAAGATGATCGGCCGGGCCGCGTCGGCGGCGAGGTAGCGTTCGATTTCCCATACGATCTGCCGCCGCTTGTCGAAATCGGGTTCAGCCGATTGCTGCGCGATCAAGGCGTCGACCTTGGGATCGCAATAGCCCGTGTAGTTGCGCTCCGAGCCGCAGGAATAGTTTTCGTAGAACATCTGGTCGGGGTCATCGAGCGCGGTTTCGGTGACGGTGAAGGCGATCGCGTAGTCCTTCCGCATGACCTTCGGATACCATTGCGTCGTGTCGACCGTGTCGAGCGCGCCGTCGATGTAAATCTCCTTCAGCTGGTCGATCAGGATGACGGCCGGGTCGCGAAACGACGCAACGTCGCGTGCCGAGACCTTGAGTGCCAGCCGCTTGTTCGGCCCGTAGCCGAGCTTTTCCATGATCGCGCGCGCCTCCGCGCGGTTCTTGGCGATATCGCCGCCATAGCCCGGCAGCGTGCGCAACATGTCGGGCGGCATGCCCCAGATGCCTTCGGGCGGCGGCTGCATCGTCGCGCCGATATCGCCCTGGCCGGCGCCGATGATGTCGATAAAGGCCTGCCGGTTGAGCGACAAGGCGATGGCGTGCCGCAAATCGGGATTGTCGAAGGGCGGCGCCTTGCGGTTGAGGATCAGCGAGCGGCTGGTGTTCCACGTCGCGATATCGCAATGCAGGCCGGGCGCCTCGCTCTTGAACTGCTTCAACAGCGACACCGACAGATAACCCTCGCCGGTGCGGTCGAACTGGTGCGCGCCGAGCGCCAGGATCCCCGTCGAGAGGTTGCGGATGATCGTATACTCGATCCCGTCGAGATAAGGCCGCCCCGGCTTCCAGTAATCGGGGTTGCGCGTCAGCTTGATCGACTCGTTCGGCTTGAACTCGACGAATTTGAACGGGCCGGTGCCGATCGGGTGCTGCCGCATCTCGCGCGCCGGGACATGGCAGGGATAGACCGGCGACCAGCCCGAAGCGAGCATCGAAATGATCGAAGGCTGCGGTCGCTTCAGGTGAAAAATCGCTTCCAATTCGCCGTTGGCGGTTACCGAGTCGAGGTTCTGGTACCAGGATTTGCGCGGGTTGAGCCGCAGCTTGTCGCTCGATTTGCCGATCAGCAGGTCCCAGGTGCATTTGACGTCGGCGGCGGTGAACGGCTTGCCGTCGTGCCATTTGACGCCGCCGCGCAATTTGAAGGTCAGCGCCGTCTTGTCGTCGCTCCACGACCAGCTCTCGGCGAGGTCGGGCACGATCGTCGCCGGGCTGTTCTGCGCGACATGCTGGTCGAACATCACGAGGTTGTTGAACACCGCCATCATCGGGCCTTCGGCGGTGATCGTCGATTCCTCGAGGATCGACATGCTGGCCGGGCTGTCGTTGTGCATGATCCGCAAGATGCCGCCCTGCTTCTGCGCGCTCGCCGGCAACGGCAGCGCGCAGAGTGCCAGCGCCACCCATGCCGCTGCCGCACCGATCCGGCCAAGCGTTCCGATAGCCAGCGTTCCGGTAGCCAGCGTTCCGGTAGCCAGCGTTCCGATAGATCGTCGCATCGAAAGCTCTCCTCAGGCGCATCCGGCGGTGCCGTAAGCGGCGTAAGAACCGCGCCGTCAATGATAGCGCCCATGATAGACTGTCAGCGCAATAACGAGGTTCGGAGATCGGCGATGATGGAAACCCGCGAGGGCGGCTGTCACTGCGGACAAGTGCGGTTTCGCGCCAAGGTGGATTTGGCGACTCTGTCGGAGTGCAACTGCTCGATCTGCACCAAGAAGGGCATCTTGCACCTGTCGGTCGCGCCGGCGGATTTCGAATTGCTGAGCGGCGGCGCGGCGCTGACCAATTACACCTTCGGCACCGGCGTGGCGCAGCACACCTTCTGCTCGCATTGCGGCATGCACGCGTTTTACATCCCGCGTTCGCGGCCGGACCATTTGTCGGTCAATGCCCGCTGTCTCGACGACATCGACCAAACGACCCTCAAACCGGAGCGCTTTTTCGGCGGCGCCAACTGGGAGAAAGCCCAGGCCGAGCGCCTCGCCGAACAGGGACGCCAAATGCCGAAAACGGTCGATCTCGCGGCCGGCGCCCGGACATTGCAAGGCGTCTTGGACAAAGCGGCTAATCCATCGTAGGGACTTGCCCGGATCAAACGGCGGGCGCCGCCGTTATCCGGCTGACAGCCTCAACCATTGCGTGCCGAGATGAACCATTCGATCAATTTTATGCGCGTTGTCATTCTGGCCACCGCGGCTTGCGTACCGGCGTTCGCGGCATCGGGCGCCGACTTGCCGCCGGCAATCCAGGCGCTCGGCGAAACAATCGTGCTGCAGACCCACGCGCTGGGCGCGCAGGTCTACGAGTGCAAGGCCGATGCGAGCGGCAAGACGATCTGGCAATTCCGCGAGCCGATCGCGACGCTGATGCGCGACGGCAAGACCATCGGCCGGCATTACGCCGGGCCGAATTGGGAGATCGAGGGCAGCACGGTCGTTGGCAAGGTGGCGGCGAACGCGCCGGGCGCGACCTCGGGCGATGTGGCCTGGCTGAAGCTCAACGTCACCGACCGACATGGCGACGGACCGCTCAAGGACGTGACGACCGTGCAGCGCATCGACACAAAGGGCGGCGCCCTCAGCGGCGCCTGCGACAAAGCCGGCGATTTCCGCGCCGAAGCCTACTCGGCCGACTACATCTTCCTGCGCAAATAAGGCTGCTAGCGCAGCAGGAAGCCGTGGCGCAGCGGGTCGCGGCGGTCGAGCGTCCAGGTGGCGAAGCCGCACAAATAGGCTTGTCCCGAGATTTCCGGGATCACCGCCGCGTGCGGCCCAACCTGCGCCGTGCCGACGACGCGGCCGCAGAATACCGACCCGATGATCGAGTCGTTGATCAGCGCGGCGCCGGGCGCGAGACGGCCGCGCGCGTGCAATTGCGCGACCCGTCCGGCGGTGCCCGAGCCGGTTGGCGAGCGGTCGATCTCGCGGTCGGCGAAGATACAGCAATTGCTCTGGCTTGAGCCGGGGTTGCGCGGCTTGCCGTCGATGATCGTGCCGTAGATGTGGTTGATCTCGGGAATGTCGGGATGGCACACCGGGTGGGCGGCATTGGCGGCGGCTTTCACTTCCGCGCCGAAGCGGACGAGCCGTTCGAGATCGGCCTCGACGATCGACAGATTGTGCGGCGCGCCTGGGGTGTAGAAGTAGAAGGCGCCGCCATAGGCGATGTCGCCGACGACCCGGCCAAAGCTCGGCGTTTCCACCGCAACGTCCCGCGCCAACAGGAAAGAGGGGACGTTGATGAAGCGGACAGCGCCGGCACGCTCGCCGTCCCAGACGACGAAGGCCTCGATAAAGCCGCAGGGCGCATCGATGCCGACGCGGGTTTCCGGCACGCTCCGATTGACCCAGCCGAGCTGCACGGCGGCGGTGGCCAGCGCGATGATGCCGTGCCCACAATGATCGCTGTAGCCCTCGTTATGCGCGAAGATGATGCCGAGATCGGCACAAGGCGACACCGGCTCGGTCAGGATGCCGGCATACATGTCGGCGTGGCCGCGCGGCTCCATGATCAAGGCACGGCGTAGGTGGTCAGCATTGGCCTGCAGCCAGGCGCGGCGGTCGACGATGCGGGCGCCGGGCGGGCGCGGGATGCCGCTGGTGACGATGCGGAACGGCTCGCCGGCGGTGTGCATTTCGACGGTCGTGATCGTGTGGTCGAGCGGCATGTCACCTCGTCATCGGCTGGTATGGTGAGATCGGCGGGCAATGTGTGCGCGTCAAGCTCGGAACAATTTGCGATGGCGTTCGCCACCCGAGATAATGTGCTGGGAGTTCACGTAAGGATGACGACGATGGCCAGCACTGAAATGAAGACGCAAATGTCCGGCAAACCGGGTTTTATCGCGGCACTCGACCAAAGCGGCGGTTCCAGCCCCGGTGCGTTGCGCCTCTATGGCATCCCCGAGAGCGCCTATAGCGGCGAAGCCGAGATGTTTTCGCTGATGCATGCGATGCGCGTGCGGATCATGACCTCGCCGGCCTTTACCGGCGACAAGGTCATCGGCGCCATCCTGTTTGAACGCACAATGGACGGCGAAGCCCAAGGCAAGTCGGTGCCGAAATTCCTGTGGGAAGACCGCGGCGTCGTACCGTTCCTCAAGGTCGACAAAGGGCTGGAGGCCGAGAAAGACGGCGTCTGCGTGATGCGGCCGATGCCGGAACTCGACGCCCTGCTGGCGCGTGCCGCGAAGCTCGGCATCTATGGCACCAAGATGCGCTCGACGATCAGCCTTGCCTCGCAGGGCGGCATCGCAGCCATCGCCGCGCAGCAATTCGAAATCGGCGCGCAGATCGCCAAGCACGGTCTGATGCCGATCCTCGAACCTGAGGTTTCGATCAAAAGCCCGCAGAAGGCGTCGGCCGAGGCCATTCTCCTGACGGAACTGAAGCGCGGCCTCGATGCATTGCCGGCGGACCAGAAGGTGATGCTGAAGCTGACGATCCCCGATGTGCCGGATCTGTATTTGCCGCTGGTGAACCATCCCCGCATTGAGCGCGTGGTGGCGCTGTCCGGCGGCTATACGCGCGACGACGCCTGTACGCGCCTCGCCGCCAATCACGGCATGATCGCGAGCTTTTCGCGGGCCCTCGTCGAAGAACTCAAGGTCTCGATGAGCGATGCCGAATTCAACGCGGCGCTGGCGAAAGCCATCGACCAGATCTATCGGGCGTCCAGCGTCAAGAGCTGAGACAGGTTTCGGGGAGAGGTCGATGCGCGCGGTTTGGTACGACCGGCAGGGCGCCGCGGACGAGGTGCTCGTCTGCGGCGAACTGCCGACCCCCGAAGCCGGGCACGGCGAGGTCCGGGTGCGGCTCGAAGCCTCGGGGGTCAACCCGTCCGACACCTATCGCCGGCGCGGACCGCCGGCGATGGAATATCCGCGGGTCGTGACCAACAGTGACGGGGCCGGTATCGTCGATCAGGTCGGCGCCGGCGTGCCCGAGCGCTGGCTCGGCAAGCGCGTCTGGCTTTACAACGGCCAGCGCAACGGCCGCTGGCAAGGGACCGCCGCGGAATTTATCGCGCTTTCCGTCGATTTGGTGACCGAACTTCCCGAGCACGTGTCGTTCGCCGAAGGGGCGACATTGGGGGTGCCGGGCATGACGGCGCATCGCTGCGTCTTCGTCGCCGGACCGGTGCAGGGGAAGACCCTGCTGGTGACCGGCGGCGCCGGCGCGGTTGGTCATTATGCGGTGCAACTCGCCACCTGGGCCGGCGCAAGGGTGATCGCGACGGTCAGCTCGCCGGAAAAGGCCGAACGCGCTCGCGCCGGCGGCGCAGCTGATGTCATCGACTACCGCCGCGAGGATGTCGCGGCGCGCGTCCTCGACATTACCGGCGGCGTCGGCGTCGATCACATCGTCGAGGTCGATTTCGGCGGCAACCTCGCCGCCGCCCTGGGCTGTCTGCGCATCAACGGCAGCATCGCGGTTTATGCCACCAACGGCGACCGCGAGCCACGTGTGCCGGTGCGCGAACTGATGCAGCGCAACATGGCGATCTATTCGATGTCGCTGGCCGGCGTACCGCATCCCGATCGGCGTCGCGCCCAAGCGGATATCGCCGCCTGGATCGCATCGCCGGGCCGTATCCTGTCGGTCGCCGGCCGCTTCCCGCTCTACGAGACGGCTGCGGCGCACAAATCGGTCGAAGCCGGCGGCAAAATCGGCACCGTGATCGTCGAGCCGCAGCGCTGATCAGCCGGGCAGTGGGTGGTGACAGGCGAGTTCAACGCCGCTCGCCGCGCTGAGTAACGGCACTTGACGCCGGGGCGCAATTTGATTTCGAACGTCCCGTCATCGCCGATTTTGTAAGTCTCGGCCAGCTCGGTGACGATGTTCATCTTGCCCCGGCTGAGGTCGCGCTGCTGGATTCTTGCCGCAATTGCGCGAAAGCTATGCGGCCGAAAGTAGCGATAGGGGCTGCATTGGTTCCATCGGTTCGGCGACCCAGCGCGCCACCGGTTTGCCCGTCGTCGGATCAAGAACCCAGATCATCGAGAGGCTCGGTTTCTGCGAGAGACCGAGGTTCTCTTCCATCGCTTTGCGCAGCATGTCGATCGGCGCAATCGTCGGATGCTCAATCATCTCCGGTCTCCCCTAAGCGGTGCTGTTGTCGTGCAAAGACTGTAGCCGCCGCCGAGGGGAATCGATGTGACGAGCCTCACACCTTTTTGAAGAATTTCAGTAATTCGCCCTCCACTAGACCTTTTGTTCTTCGATTGCGTCGACGCGATCGGGGTAAAAGGCGAGGTGGTCCTTGACCGCCGCGACGGCGGGGTAGGGCGCCTCGTAGCTCCACACCGCATTTACCGACCGCTCGCCGCCGGCGGAGACGCTGAAATAGGCAGCGTCGCCTTTGTAGGGGCAGTAGGTGGAACGGTCGGTCCGCACCAGAAGCGCCATCTCGACATCCTTGCGCGGCACGTACCAAACGGCCGGGTAGTGCGCCTCGCGCAGGGTCAGGGCGTCGCGCGTATCGGCGATGACCTGGCCTGCGACCGAGACCACGACCCGGTTCGGATTATGCTCGATCGTGATCGGATGGTCGGGTCCGGGGACCTTGATCGGCTTCTGTTCCATGGCTTGCCTCGCTGGGTTAAGCGGCCGACTTTCCGCCATCGACGGAAAGGATCAGGCCGGTGGTAAAGGACGCCTTGTCGGATGTGAGATAGAGAATGGCGCCGGTGATTTCATCGGGCTCGCCGACGCGTCGCATCGGAACGCCGGCGGCGAGGCCGGCTTTGCGCTCGGCTGTGCCGGTGAAGCGGTTGAGCATCCCGGTCTCGACCGGGCCGGGCGCGACGGCATTGACGCGCACGCCCGAGCCGGCGACTTCGATCGCCGCGGACTTGGTCAGTCCTTCGACGGCATGCTTGCTGGCGGCATAGATCGATGCACCGCCGGCGCCGCGATGCCCATAGGTCGATGAGACATTGACGATGCTGCCGCTGCCTTGTGTCTGCATGACGCGCAACTCGTGCTTCATGCTGAGGAGCGTGCCGAGCACGTTGGTGTCGAACGTCGCCGCGTAACTCCCGGCGGTCTGCTCGGTCACCGGGCCGGGTCTGCCTTCGGTACCGGCATTATTGACGGCCGCGTCGAGCCGACCGAACCGCGCCACCGTTCCGTCGAGCAGATTGCGCACATCGTCGTCACGGCTGACATCCGCCTCGATGAATTCAGCCTCTGCGCCGAGGGTGCGCAGTTCCGCGGCCAAGGCGTGACCGGCATCGGCGTGGCGGCCGGACACGACGATGCGGTTGCCCTGCCGCGCGAAAGCCAGTGCCGCGGCGCGCCCGATGCCCGTCAACGCGCCGGTGATCAGAACGACTTGTGCATTCATGGTAGCCACTCCCTAGAAGCATCTTCGGCCGGCGCTCCCGGAAACTCGGGGTTCCAGCGGCATGCGACGACGACGGCAGAATTGGGATCGGCTGGCCGGCTTCAGAAAGACTTTGTAGGGTTTGTCGCATACCTCACAGGCATGGGATCGGCATGGAACTGCGGCATCTGCGCTATTTCGTTGCGGTGGCCGAAGAGGGCAGCGTCACGCTCGCCGCGGAGCGGCGGTTGCATACGGCGCAGCCGTCGCTAAGCCGTCAACTGCGCGATCTCGAAGCGGAAATCGGCGCCCAATTATTGACGCGTAGTGCGCGCGGGGTCGAATTGACGCCGGCTGGCCGCGCCTTTCTCGATCACGCGCGTCTGGCGCTGTCGCAGGTGGAGGCAGCCGGCGAGGCGGCTCGGCGAGCCGCTTATCCGAGCAAGGCGTCGTTTGCCATGGGATTTCTCACCGGCACCGAGACGATATGGCTTTCCGAAGCCATGCGGCTGTTGCGCGACGAATTGCCGGCGATCGATGTGATGATTTGCAGCCAGACCTCGCCGCAACTCGCCAGCGCATTGATGCGCGGCAAGCTCGATGCCGCCTTTCTGCGGGCCGAACGGCATTTGCCGGACTTGACCTACCGACTCTTGGAGCGCGAGCCGCTAGTGGTGGTGCTGCGCAGCGAGCATCGCCTGGCCGCGCAGGCGGCGATCGCGGTGCAGGATCTGGTCGGCGACACCTTCATCAGCGTGTCGCAAACCGCACCGGTCCTGCGCGCCGTCATCGACGACTATCTGGAAGAACAAGGCGTCGCCCTGACGCCGGATCACGAGGCCGACAATCTAGCGGCGGCGATCTCGTTGGTGGCCTCGACCGGCGGCATCGGCTTGTTGCCGATCTTCGCGCTGAACTTCCTGCCCGCCTCGGTAATCAGCCGCCCGCTCGCGGGCACCGCGCCGACCGTCGACCTGATGCTCGGCTACCACAAGGCAAACACCTCGCCGCTGCTCAAGCTCTTCCTGTCGCGTATCGATGAACTGATCGCGCGCGTCGTCGACCGGCAACCAACCGACGATGCGCCTCGGCGTTAGGATGGCCCTGGGTTTTCGTCCGGCACGCCTAATTTGGCGAGGTAGAAGCCGAGGGCGGTTATCAGCTTCGTCATGTAGGCGGCGATGTCCACGGTCGTGTCGCCAGTACCGGGCTCTGGCCGATCGCGGCTTTTACCGCTGCCGTAGCGGCAATCGCGGTGTGGTCCTACCGCGACACGGTCGATTGAAGAGCGCTACAGGCGGTAGAAGCGCGACGCGGTGCCGGCGAAAAGCTCGGCTTTCTCCGAAGACGAGGCGCCGCTGGCCAGCCGTTTGAACGCGTTGAACAACACCGGATAGCTGCAGGCGCCCTTGTCGACCGGGAAGTTGCTTTCGAACATGCAGCGATCGGCGCCGAAATCCTCGATGCAGGCCTCGACATAGGGACGCCACGCATTGGCCATCTCGCCGGACGATGGCGGCAACGGCGCCAGGTGGAAATCGAAAGCGTTGACGATCATCGCCAGCCCGCCGAGCTTGACATAAACGTTCGGGCAAGAAGACAGCGCCTTGATGTCGGCGCGCCAGCCGGCGAACACCTCGTCGCGCTTATAGGGGCCGACCCCGAGCGGGCCGCCGAAATGGTTGAGCACGATCTTCACCTCCGGGCATTCCCGCGCCACGTCGGTCAGCGTTTTTATCTGGGGGTGATAGATCCACGCCTCGAACGTCAGATTGTGCGCCGGCAGGCGCTTCAGGCCGCGGCGGAAATCTGGTTCGTCCATCAACCCGGCCGAAGGAATGTACGATGAGCCGCTGATGATCGCGGGGTCGTATGCCGCGATCTGGCGAATGCCGCGAAAGCGGCCGCCGGCCGCCGCGATCTGGCCTTCGAGCACGGCATCGACATTGGCCAGCCGCAGATCGGCAAAGCTGACGATGCCGGCGCAGATTTTCGTCTTGCCGCCGCGGCGGTCGCCTTCCTCCGCGATGGCGCGGACGAACTCGCTCTCGCCGATCGCCCGCATCTCCTCGGGGCCGCTGGTGCGATAACCCGAGCCGCACTGAATAAAGACGGTCGCGACGATGTTGTGCCCCGAATTGACGTCGGCCAGCAACTCGTCGAGCAGATACCGGCTGCCCGGATGATCCCACAAATGATGGTGCGGATCGACGATCGGCAACTCCGGCTCGAGTATCTGCTCGCGGAGCTTCCCGAGCCACGCCGTATCGGGCAGCGGACGGTCATAGGCACGTGCTTCGATCGGCATGGCGTTTCTCCCTTATGGCGGGGCGATCCTACAACACGGTTCGCACAGAGATGAACGCGGATGTCGCCGAATGCCGTCAGCGGCGCGGCGGGGCTGTAAAAGCGCGTATCGCCGAATTGGCCCACCGTACCAGTTTGCGGTTCTAGGCCGCTTCGAGCGGCATGCTGAGGATCTCACGGCGCGACAATAGTGCCTGCAGCACATTCTCGCGGGTATCCTCGAGCTGGCGACGCATGATCGCCTCCGCCTTGTCGGCGGAGCCCTCGACCAGCGCCCGGACAAGGGCCCGCTGATTGCTCAACAGGGTAGGGCTGCGGTTCGGCTGGGTGAGGTAGCTGAGCCGGAGGTAACGTTCGAGTTCGTCGAG
>DATAUE010000107.1:0-3251 GCA_036268425.1 Allostellaceae bacterium | reverse complement strand
CCTGACCTCGCTGGCGCCGTCGATGATGCGGCGGGCCAGGGTGCCGGTCGCCGCATATCCCACAAAGATAACGCTGGATTTCGAGCGGCCGAGGTGTTGCCTGAGATGATGGCGGACCCGGCCGCCGCTGCACATGCCGGACCCCGCCAGGATGATGGCGCCCGACTGGATGTTGTTGAGCGCGATCGATTCGGCGCTTTCCCGGGTGAAGTGCAGTCCGGCAAAATCGAACGGGTCGCGTCCGTCCCTGATCAGCCCGGCGATCTCGGGCCGCAGGCCTTCCAGATGGCGCCGAAAAATCTCGGTGGCGGAAATCGCCATCGGCGAATCGACGAATACCTGCGCCGATTTCGGCAATCGATGCTGCTCGATGCCCTGGTTGATGAAATAAAGCAGCTCCTGCGCGCGTTCCAGCGCAAAGGTCGGGATGATGACGTTTCCACCGCGCGCGAAAGTTTCGGCAATGGCGGGGTAGAATTCGTCGAGGGTGGGCCCGAGCGACTTGTGCAGCCGGTCGCCGTAGGTGGTTTCCATCACGATGTTGTCCGCGGCCAGCGGCTTGGGATCGCTCAACAAGGCTCCGCCGGGCCTGCCGAGGTCGCCGGAGAACAGCACGGTCGACTGCCGCGGTCCTTCGCTCAGTTGCAGATGAATGCTGGCCGAGCCCAGGATATGACCGGCGTTGACGAAGGTGGCGCGCACACCGGAAGCAAGCTCGATCGGCTCGTCGTAGACCGCGGTTCGTCCGAAACGATCCAGCGAATTCAACACATCGAGAACCGAATAAAGCGGTGGCCTGGTCTCACTCTTTGCGCCGTGCCGTGCCGCGATGCGCGCCCGGTAGCGGGCATCCTCTTCCTGAAGATGGGCCGCGTCGAGCAATACCAGCCGTACCAGCTCAAGCGACGCGGCCGTCGTGATGATCTCGCCGCGAAATCCCCGCTTGATCAGCAGCGGCAACCGGCCGCAGTGATCGAGATGGGCATGGGTCAGCAGTACATAGTCGATGCTGGAGGCCTCGAAGCCGAACGGCCGCGCGTTCTCCTCGTCCAGTTCGAGACTGCCCTGATACATCCCGCAATCGATCAGTATCCGCTTGCCGGCGCATTCGACCAGGTGACACGAGCCGGTGACGCCGCGATCGGCGCCGTGAAAGGATAATTGCAACGGATGTTCCTTCGTGCTGCGGATCGATTGTCAGGCGCGGTCGATCGGCTGGCCGGTGATATCGTGCCAATGCAATATGCCGTTCCAGATTTCTTCCGCGGTCTCGGCGAACCAGAACAGTTCACGGTCCTCCGGATCGATCACCCCTTCGTCGACCAGGAAATCCAGGTTGATCGCCCGCCGCCAGTAGGCTTCTCCGACCAGGATGATCGGCATCGGTTTGATCTTTCGGGTCTGCACCAGGGTGAGGACTTCGAAAAGCTCGTCGAAGGTGCCGTAGCCTCCGGGAAAGGCGACCAACGCCCTGGCGCGCATCAGGAAATGCAGCTTGCGCACGGCGAAATAGTGAAAGCTGAAGCAGAGGCCCGGCGTGATGTAGGGGTTCGGATATTGCTCATGCGGCAGGCTGATGTTCAGCCCGATCGACTTGGCGCCGACATCGAACGCGCCGCGGTTGGTGGCTTCCATGATTCCGGGTCCGCCGCCGGTCACGAGGGCCTGGCTTTGATGGCTCGTCGGATGCGCGGCGCTGGCAAGCCGGGCGAATTCCCGGGCGATTTCATAATATTTGCTGTTGGCCAGGATACGTTCGGCGATCGCCGCGCGCCGCGCCAGGCTTTTGTTGCCGGCGTCAGAGGCGAGCTGATCCTGCAATATTTTGAGCTTGCGTCGGGCCGCGGCCGGTTCGCATATCCTGGTGCTGCCGAAAACCACGATGGTGTCGTGAATTTGGTGCTGCTCGAACAGCAGTTCTGGCTTGAGATAATCGATCTGGAGACGAACGCCCCTGGTTTCATCCAGCGCCAGAAAATCCAGATCGGCATCGGCGCGGCGATAACTCGGGCTGTCGAGGATGGCCTGCACGCGCGCCGGGGCGCCCGGATCGTCTTCCCGAGACTTTGGCGAGCACCAGGGCAGCGGCTCCCGTCGATTGACCGGGTGCGCGGGCTTTGGCACCTGCAATTTGCCGAGGTCCGGTTTCTCCGTTTTCATGCTTGCTTGCTCTCCTGGCCCGATCGGGTTTCTCGATAACCGCCGTGCATCGGCAGGCATGGAATTATTCCGGCGGGTTACGAAACCTGGTTGACCTCCTCGTCTCGCTCAGCCCATCGGTCGATCGGTTGTTCACCGCCGGGTCCGCCGAAGACCGGCGCGGCCGCGCCCGGGGCGTCGCCTTTTGGGGAGGGCGCCGATGCGGGCTGCTTGTCATCGACGAACGCCAGTTGCTGGTTGGCGATCACGCTCTGCCAAAGGCGCAGGATGTTCTGCTGCGTTTCCACAGTCACGAAACAATGTCCCTCACGGTCGAATCCGCAGAATGTGGCATCGGGAAGCTTTCGGGCCCGGCCGAACGCCTCGTTGATCAACTCCAGGCACGAGAGCACCTGGGCCGGCTGCAAATGGGCGTGGTGTGCGATATCGACCAGCCGGAACGCCTCGAGGCCGGCCTGTTCGACGATCGCGCCCTGGCGGCCGAACTCGAAAAACACGTTGACCGCGGGCAGCACGCCTTGAATCTGCGCCAATATGGCCGCGGCTTCCTCAGCGCTGCACGAGGCGAGTCTCTCCCGTTGCGGCCTTTCGACGTTCGCCGGTTGGCCTTGCAGCCCAAGCGAGGCGATCACCTCGCGCTCGACCCATTGCCGGACATCTGCCGGAGCGGCACGGATTTGCTCGGAGCTCAACGTTATCCCGATCATGGTGGATCTCCTTTCAGGCCGCTACACCGCCACATTCGCCGAAGGCGTTCTTGATCCGCATCAAGGCGAGGGATCAGCGGCGGCGGAGGTCTCGAAAATCGCCGGCCGGATCATTCCGCGTCATGCGCAACCCATCGATCGCCGGCCTTCCGATATCTGTGCTTGACCGCCGCCCAGGCGACGCGATGGGCGATTTGCTCCTGTTCGGTCGGCCCCCGGTCGGCATATTCGACCCAGGCGTTGTTGAAGGCGCTTCGATATGCGCGATCCTGGCCATGGCGGAAAGCTGATTTGCCCCGTCATGCAAGAGCGAATTGACGTGGCGGGGTGCGACACTTCAACTCGACGGGCAAATCAGCAAAAACCTGTCCAGCCCCCGCGCAA
>DATAUE010000106.1:0-22614 GCA_036268425.1 Allostellaceae bacterium | reverse complement strand
ACGGAAACGCGGCGCCGGTCGAATTACTTGGCGGCGATCGAAAGCGGCGGCTCGTTGGCGAAAGCCGGCATCACGTCGCGGGCGAAGCGGCGGATGTTTTCCCGTGAGCCGCCGAAATTGATCACGACATATTCGACCCCGCCGGCACGCAGTTTTTCCAGCTTGCGGGCGATGTCGTCCGGAGTGCCGAACAGCGCGGTGTCGTCGCAAATGTGCCGCACCTCGCGCTCGTCTTCGTGGCTGAAGCGGTCGCGGGTATCGCCACCCGGCTTCTCGGCGAGGCGGTTGATCCGCATATGGCCCTGAAACCGGCGCTCGAGTGCCGCCGTCAGGTCTTCCTTGGCGTCGGCGAAATGCACGGCGCGAGCGACGCCGATTTCAAGCGGGTTGTAGGCGCGGCCGCGCAACGCGATCTCGTTTTTGAACTGCGCGATATGGCCGATCACCTGCTCGGCGAGATCGTACTGGCCGAGCAGCATGTTGTAGCCGCGCTCGGCGACCTGCCGCACCGAGCGGACCGACCCGGCGCCCATCCAGAACGGCGGATGCGGGCGCTGCGCCGAGGGCGGCTCGACGACGATGTTGTCGAACTGCCAGAACTGCCCGTGATGGCTGAACGGTTTGTCGCTGGTAAACGCCTTGGTGATGACGTCGAGCGATTCCTCAAAGCGCGGGTCGGCTTCCTCCATCGGCATCGCAAAGCCGGAGAACTCGTTGTAGCGATAGCCCTTGCCGATGCCGAAATCGAGCCGTCCACCCGACAGCAGGTCGAGCGTAGCGGCCTGCTCGGCGAGCAAGACCGGGTTGTGCCAGGGCAGCACCAGAACCGCGGTGCCGAGGCGCAGGGTCGAGGTGCGCGCCCCAAGCCAGGTCAACAGGTTGAGGCTCGCCGAGACCTGGCCGAAGCCGGTGAAATGATGCTCGACGACAAAGGTGCTGTAATAGCCGAGCGCCTCAGCCTCGACATTGTTCTCAACCCAGTCGTGAAAGCCCTGGCTGCTGTCGGTCAATTCCGCGCCCGCCTCCGGGCGCTTTGCCTGTGCGCTGCCGAAAAGTCCAAACCGCATCGCCCACCGCTCCTGATTTGTGCAGGCCGAACGATAGAACCTGCGCCGCGATATGCAAAATACCGCGATTCTATCGCCGCCATAGCGGAACGGCATTGCCGGAATGAATGTCCGACGCGGCTGCTTCAGGGCGTCGGATGCTTCACGGTGACGGTGTTGGATTGAGACAGCCGGCGAGCGGAGACAGATTACAGTGACCGCAATGGATACCGGCTCATGGTGTTAAGCAATTCGAGGGCCGCCGCAGGCCTCAACCGATCCGTCGGAGCTAGCCCCGACCGCTGGCTATTTGCACCGAATTTCCGCACGCTAACTTACTGATGTCTGTCGCCTTCGACTTGTAATGGAAAATTCTTAACGCCGGCACGGGCAACGGAAAGCACCATCGACACAGCAGGTGCTCGAACCCCCACGGATCATCAGTTCGGCGTTTGACCAATGCGAGAAGTCGACATCCAGAAGAACCTACAGGATGCCGTTCTCGCTGACCTCGACTTTGGATAGTTGACGGCGTACCTTCCGCGCCCCGAGGCGGGTTGCGCGATGTCGAGATGGTGCCGTACCAGGGCAACGAGTTCAGCACGATACTAAAGGGCATACGAAAAGCGCCGATCTTCTGGTTTTGGCTGATCGCCGCTCCCATCGGATATGTTTTGTGCGTCGCTCTCGCGTCGTATGCCATCGAGTATTCGGGCTATATTGGCCCATTCAGCTATGTGATATGGCCTTTCAACTTCCTAGTTGGCGTCTGTTGCTACGTTTCCTTTCGTCGCTACAAACGTTTCAGCGGACAGCGAACCGGGATCGCTTTGGTTGTCGACGTTATCTGTTGTACCAGTTTAATAGCCGTTCTATTTTTAATGAATCGTTCCATCCACATGATTGCTGATGGATATATTGCATTTACTATTATGGGTTTCGGTATATTGGCCTGGATAACGCAGATAGACTCACATAAGCCAGAAAAAAAAGCTAGGCCTCGCGATAGTCGGAGCGTTCGTTGTCGTATTCGGTCTGGGGATGTTAGCAGGCGATTTCGTCGCCCCTCGCAGGCACGCGACCGGAGAAGTACAAAAGGTTTCTTTGCCGCAGAAAAGCTTGGGCGAACTGATCCTCAGCGGTCGTGAGTATGACCTCACACTCGACACGGCGACCAGTTTGAAGCCGGGCCAATTTGTGGAGATCGAATACGGCGCCGCATCAGGCACAGTGTTTAGCTTCCGCGATCTGACCAGCGTTCACACTTCCAAATAGAAGCTGGATGGTACGTCCGCGGACAATATTTGTTTCGACATTCGTTCGCGCGTGACAAACGTCGCAGTTACCTCGTGCATGTATCTTGATTCATGCACGTAGATGATGCCGCTGGATCAACCACTTAACGTCTACTCACGGCCGCGCCGCCTCCTGCGGGAACAAGGGGTAGCTTTGGTGATTCGCCGAACGGCAGCCGCCGAGCACACGACTCCGCATCTACACAACTACTCGCTTCCGTCAGCACTCGTGCGACAGACGCATAAAACGTCATTATCGATACCGATGGGAAATTATACATTTCACTCCCTTTTTCTAGTCGACCTGTTGTTAGCGTCATCAGCGGCTCAATGCATGCCAAACGGCGCTGGTGCGGATCTTCGGCCCACAACAAGCGTGTCGCGGTCCTTTGGCAATCCGAAAGGTGTTTTGCCAAGCGCCGCAATATCAAAAATGCTAGCTAATTTTGCCCTACGGAAGGCCGACGCAATTGGGTCTGACTTTGCGTCAACGCTGTACAGCATTGTCCCTGTTGTAAATGCCCCCAACGGCGAATCAACAGAGATTGGTTCGGAGACGGTGATTTTGTCGGCTATATCAAACAAGGAAAGGTATATCCATTGGGCGAATTGCTCTGCTTCTGGATCATTTGTCGGCAAGACTGTCAGCAGCGGAACCGATCCCTTTTTACCTTTTAGTTCTTCCGCAATCAGTTTGAACTGTTCGGCTTCCGGCATTCGTCCCGCAATTTGCCGACTGAGCCTTATGATTTCAGATTGCTGCGCACTGCTTATACACTCGTCGATAATAAATAATGAAATAGTGCAACATGACTCGACAACCACAGCTATGATTACGGCCCATTTTGCCGCTTGTTGCACGCGTTTTGAATATTTCTCGGCTTCAAATATAATTGCCCCGCCGACGACTATTCCGGCTAGCACGCTTAACGATAGCAAAATTAGATGGGGCCAGAATGGCTCAGCAGTGCCCGATAGAATTGAAGTGAGGTACGTGGGCATCGCGACTGCTCTCTCGTGGCTGTTCGCCGCTGGCGCGGGGCTTTATCGTCTAGACTAGTTAAAAGCTTGCGAAAGTCAGGAGGCGGGTCGTGATTTGGGTTTGCCCTGTTTCCCACGCTTCTTTTTTATCAGCTTTGGATTTGTTTTTGGTCGATGCGCCAAAAACCAAATCTGCGATCTTTTCTAGAATTTCCGGCAGTTTCACCGGCGGCGTATTCATCCGATCAAATCCTTGTAGCTCAGCCGCTTGCCAGCCACGCCGTCAGTGAGGCTGTCCAAGCGGTCGAGGGTGTGGCGCTTCACGTTGCCTTCGTTCAGACGGAACGTGAACTCGTCAACGTTGCGGTGCAAGTGCTTGTCGCTGGCGTGGTGGTAAACGCCGTGCAGGCCGCGCTTCAAAACGGCCCAAACGCTTTCCATGCCGTTTGTCGTCACGTCATCGCAAACATACTCGCCGGCGAGCTGCATGGACGAGATGCCCTTACGCGACGTGACCAGCAGACACATCGCGTAAATCCACTTGTGCAGAGGGTTATGCGACCGTTCAAAGACCGTGCCGGTGCGGACGGTGAAATCCTCTTTGCATGGGTCATACAGTCGCGTTGTATGCGGCGAAGCGTAACTAACCAAATTGTTACCGACGCGACTTCCGCTCATACAATAGGCCCGCAACTGCGACAGCGTGCCCCGCTTCGCGCGCGGAGGTGAGGCCTGCTTTCGGCGGCCGGAGGCCGGGCACGAAACGCACCGGTGCCCATAAATAATCGATGTGAACGAAGAAAGAGGAGTTTCACATGTCGATCGTCAACAGGACAGGCAGTATTCGGCGGGTGCTGATGGCCGGAATTGTTGTCGTGAGCGGCGCCCTTGCTATTGGTCTCGCAACCGCGCCTGTCGCCGAAGCGCAGTACTACTCCTACCAGTACAACAATCCGGCTTACGGCTCGTATCCGTCCGATTACGGCTATCGGCACTACGCTTGGTGGCGCTGGCACCAGTACTGGCGCGCGTATCATCAGTATTATGGACGCTGATAGTCGGCGGTGACGAATCACCGCTTACGGCAGCATCGATGCAACACGGCCGGGCAGCGTCCGGCCGGTTGGTTTTTGCCGGGTTTGTTATTGGTGGAGTCCACGTCGTCTATCGTTTTGCTCAGCCCGCTCGGCGGGCCACACCGGGCTCAGCTGCGCTGCACCAGTTCGATGCGGTAGCCGTCCGGGTCTTCGATAAAGGCGATGACCGAACCGCCATGCGCCATCGGGCCGGCCGGGCGCGGGATTTTGACGCCGGCCGCGGCGAGTTGCTCGCAGGTCTTGTAGACATCCGGCACGCCGACCGCGAGATGACCGAAGGCGCCGCCATGCGCATACGGCTCCTTCTGTTCCCAATTATGGGTCAGCTCAACGACCGTGCTGTCTTCCTCGGTGCCATAGCCGACAAACGCCAGAGTGAACTTGCCGGTCGGGTAGTCCTGCTTGCGGATCATCTTCATCCCGAGCAGGCGCGTGTAGAAATCAAGCGATTTGTCGAGGTCCATAACCCGCAGCATCGTGTGCAGAAAGCGGGCCTTGCCGATACCGGCGGCGTCACTCATCTTCGGTCTCCCTCCTGGCTTGGCGTCGTGCTGTCATCGCGACGGCTGGCGAGGACTGCAAGGATCGTATCGGCGGCGGCGCGGCTGGGTGATCTTCCGTCGCCGCGCAACCGCTGCATCGCTTCATCATAGCCCTGACGATGCGCGCCGCGAACCCGTTCGTCCCGGATCAACGCGGCGAGCGATGCGGCAAGCGGCTCCGGCGTGCAGGCGTCGCGCAAATGCTCCGGCACCAGCAGCTGGTCAAGCGGGCGTTCGAGCAGCAGATTGATCAGGTTCATCTGGCGTACCTTGACGAGCCGGTCGATCACCGCCTCCGATAATCGGCTGAGCCGGTAGGCAACCACCATCGGCAATCCCGCCAGCGCCAGTTCGAGCGCCACCGTGCCCGAGGCCGCCAGCGCCGCACGGCTCGCCGCGAACGCATCGTATTTGCCGGCATTGCCACGCACCATGACGGGCCGGCCGGGCCAGCTGCGCACGCCTTCGGCAACCGCGTCGGCGACCGTGGAAACCGTCGGCACGACGACGCGAAATCGGCCGATCATCATTTCAAGCCGGCGCAGCGTTGCGCCGAATATCGGCAGCAGCCGCCGGACCTCGCCGCCACGGCTGCCGGGCAGCACCGAAATGACCAACTCATCGCCGGTGATGCCGTGCACCGCGCGAAACCGGGCGGCATCGCCCTTGTCGGCGCCGCTTTCCAGGACGGGATGCCCGACATAGGTTGCTGGCAGCCCGACCCGCTCGAAATAGGGCGGCTCAAACGGCAGCAGGGTCAGCAAATGGTCGTACCAGCGCGCCATGCGCTGCGCCCGGCCGGCGCGCCACGCCCAGACCATCGGCGCGACATAATGAATGAGCGGCAGGGTTTCGCCGCGCCGCCGCAACCGCTGTGCAATCCGCCAACTGAAGCCGGAACTGTCGATCGTGACCACCGCGTCGGGGCGCATGGTTTGTATCGCCGCCACGGTTTCGCGCACCCGGCGCAGGATCAGCGGCGCCCGCGGCAACACCTCGGCGATCCCGGCAACCGCCAGATCGCTGAGCGGCACCAGGCTTTGCAGCCCTTGCCCCGCCATCTGCTCACCGCCGATGCCGGCAATGCGCAGCCGTCCACCGGTGCGCTCGCGCAATGCCGTGATCAGCGCGCCGCCCAACGCATCGCCCGAAGGCTCGCCGGCGACGATAAACAGGAAGGGATCGGACGCGGTCGGTTGAGTCACGTCGCCGCGCTATGCGGCCGGCGCGGCAAGCATGCCGAGCAGGGCCTCGCGGATACGCTCGCTGGCGAGGCCATCCCCGTAAGGATTATGCGCACGGGCAAAGGCGGCATAGCGCGCGGGCACGTCGAGAAGCTCGACGACCGCGTCGCGAATGCGTTGCCGGTTGGCGCCGACCAGCGCGACGGTGCCGGCTGCGACGGCCTCGGGCCGTTCGGTCACGTCGCGCATCACCAGCACCGGTTTGCCGAGCGACGGCGCTTCCTCCTGGATGCCACCGGAATCGGTAACGATGATATGGCTGCGCGCCATCAGGTAAACGAACGGGACGTAATCGACCGGCTCCAGCAGATGGACATTGAGCAAATCGCCGAGGATGCGGCGGACCGGGCCCTGCACCGCCGGGTTCAGATGTACGGGATAGACGATCTGCACGTCGTCGCGCTGTGCAATGTCGCGCAACCCCGCGCAAATCTGCTCGAAGCCCGCGCCAAAGCTCTCGCGCCGATGGCCGGTCACGAGAACGAGGCGCCTCGTTCGGTCGAGAAATTTGAAATCAGCGGCAATCCGCTGTTCGAGCGCCGGAGCGGCGGCCAATGTCGACCGCACCGCGAGCAGCGCATCGACGACGGTGTTGCCGGTGACGACGATGTTTGCCGCCGGGAGGTTTTCCCGCAGAAGATTGGTCCGGGCACCCTCGGTCGGCGCAAACATCAGATCGGCGATCCGATCGATGACGCTGCGGTTCATTTCTTCGGGCCACGGCTGCCGCAAATCGCCGCTGCGCAGGCCCGCTTCGACATGGCCGATGCGCACCCTGGCGTAAAACGCCGCCATCGCCGCCGCCATCGCCGAGGTCGTATCGCCGTGCACCAGTACCCAATCCGGCTGCTCGGCGGCGATGACCTGCTGCACGCCACTCAATACCGCGTTGGTGACATAAACCAGATCCTGGCCCGGCCGCATGATCGCCAAATCGTGATCGGCTTTCAGGCTAAAAAAATCGAGGATGCCGGCGAGCATGTCGCGATGCTGTCCGGTCAGGCAGACAATCGGGCGGATCGACGGGGTGGCCGCCAATGCCTTGACGACTGGCGCCATCTTGATCGCTTCGGGGCGCGTGCCGAAGACGACGAGAACCTTCATCGGCAAGAAACGACCATCGATCGGCGCTCGCTGCGACACGCCGCACGGGCGCGCGCGCCGGCGCGGCCGATAGCGGCAACAGAGGCTGCAACGGTGGATTGTACCGCCGACGCAGTCGCGGTTTACCCGATGGTCATTCGGCGGCGCAAGCCTCGCGAATCAGCGCATCGATCCGTTCCGGCGAATAATTGGCGCTGATATGCGCTTTGCCCGCTTCGGCGATCTCCTGATACTCGGCATCGTCCTGACACAGCGAGGCAATGCGGGCCGCGAGAATATCGGGATCGTCCGAGACCAGCGATTGCAGCTTCTCCGGCAGGTTGACGCCTTCGGCCGCGACCGGCGTCATCACGCAGGGAATGCCGGCCGCCAGGCTTTCCAGCACCTTGCCTTTCAGACCGGCGCCATAGCGCAGTGGAGCCACCGTCAGCCGCACCCGCGAGAATATGCTGTCGAGCGACGGTACGTAGCCGATCGGCACGATGTCTTTTGCCGTCAGGTTGGTGATCTCCGCCGGCATGTGGCTGCCGACCAGCAACAGCTCGATGCCCGGCACCTGCCGGCGCAACGGCGGCATAATGCTGTGCGCCGCCCATACCGCCGCGTCGACATTGGGCGGATGGCGATAACCGCCGATAAAGGCGATGCCGGGGGTGGGCGCTGCGGTTTTGCTGATGTCGCGCACCGACACCGTCCACGGGATGACCTGCACCTCGACATCGGGCGCAAGCTCTTTCAGCAGCGCCGCCTCGGTGTCGGAGTGCACAATGACGCAATCGACAAACGACATGGCGCCAAGTTCGAGCCGCCGCAGCTGGTCGGCCCGTTCGCGCAGCTTCGGATCGTTCTCGACATCCGCCCGGCGCTGGGTGCGCAGGAAATGCAGATCGGCAACGTTGTACAGGATGCGCGCCTGCGGGAAATGCTGACGGACCATTCCGGCATATTTCGACGCGTTCGAATAGCGATGCAGATAGATCAGTTCGAAGGCGGCCTGCTGTTTGCGGAAGACATCCTCGACCGAAAAGAAATACGGGTGATACAGGCATTCGATACCACGGCGCTGCAGGTCGCTCGTGTACGGATCGATCCGGGCCATGTTGTCGCCAGGGATGAACGTCACCTTGTAGCCGAGGCGCTGCAGCGACAGCATATGCTGAAAGGCGGCATTGGAGCCGGCATCCTTGTCGGGTTCCGGCACCGAATCGTCGATAAACAGCGCACGTTGGCGGACATTGCGCTCGGCTTCCATCCCCGGCAGTTCACCGTTGAAGCGATGGGTCGCCAACACGTCCCGCCACCGATCGAAGAATTTGCGGTGATTGATCGCCTGAAATCGCTTCATCCCGGTGCCGGTCGTGCTGGTTCCGGCACTCGCTCCCTCGAAATGAATGACCTCCGAGACCGGCTGCACCACGACGCGGTAATTATGCTGGCGTGCACGGAAACACAAATCGGTGTCTTCATAATAAGCCGGCAGGTAATACTCGTCGAATTTTCCCAGTTCGACGAAAACGCGAGACTTGAGCATTAGCGCCGCGCCGGAGACATAATCGGCATCACGCATGTAGGAGAAACGGGGGTCGTCGGCAGCTTCGCCGCGACCCCAGTTCCAGCCGTCGCCCATGCGCCAGATGATACCGCCACATTCTTGAAGATTGCCGTCGGGGAACAGAAGCTTCGACCCAACGATGCCGATTTTGGGATCGCGCTGGATCGTTTCGTACAATTCGTCGAGCCAGCGCGCCTTGACTTCGGTATCGTTGTTCAGAAAGACAACATATTCTCCGTTCGCCGCATCAAAACCGCGATTGCACGACCGGATGAACCCGACATTGGCAGAGTTGCGGACCAGCCGGATGCCGCGTCCAAATACAAGGCCGCCCAAAACCGTCTCATCGCGTGAGCAATCATCGACGATAATGATCTCAAACGGAATTTCTGCACCGTGTTCAATGAGTGATTTGACGCAATTATAGGTAAGATCAAACTTATTATAGACTGGGATGATGATCGATACGATCGGTTCCCAATTATTGTCCACTGAGAGGGTTGGGTAGTTCTGCTGAATCGATTCAATCAGGGTTTGCAGCTGCGGCGCAAAATCCTGCGGGCTCAAAAGATCCGTCGGGTTTGGCGCCGCCGCGGCATCACCGGCCAGTTCAAAATAATAAGCGAGCGTCTGGTCGATCATTTCGACCAAGCTGGTGATCAGCGCCGAAAGGTCCTCTGGTTTCTGCGCGCGCGCCGTCTCGGCCAGCACATTGCTGAGGATAAAGCGCATGACGCTCGGGTCGAACCCGGTCTGTTCGCGCGTCAGGATCAGTGGAAAGGTCGGAATTTCGAACTTCGAACCGACCGACCGCAGATGCAGTTCATGCCTTGCAAACGGCAGCAGCGTCTCGCTGAACGCCAGCACGAATCCGTGTCGCCCGTCACCAATCTTCGCCTGCTCGAGATCCTCACGAAAATCGCTCGCCACGATCGTCGCCAAGTAGTTGTCGCCATCGAGCAGTTCCAGTTCAACACGGCGGTCGGGACTTTCGGGATCCCACACCCACCCCCGGATGCCGGTCCAATCCGCGAAATCGATATTGCTCCGCAATGGACTTTCGAAGTGATGCGCCGGCTCCCGCGTGATCAAGCGCGGCACCGATCGCACGGCATCGCGGCGCGGCGCGGCCGACAATCGTCCCGGCAAAGCCTCCGCCTCTGCTTCCGCGTAACCCGCAATATCGAGATCGGCGAAGGCAGCCGCCCCGCTTACGGTCGGGACCTGCTCGCGCCCCATCGCGCCGGCCGCGCCGGCATCTGCATCCGCATCGCTGGCGTTTGCCGCACCGGCTTTCTTTGCGCTGCCATCTGTTCCAAAAGAGGCGTTCGCGGGTGTCGACACCCGATAAGCCGCCGGCGCGACAAGTTCGCCGAACCCAGCGTCGAGCAGTTTTGCGTCCGCACCGGAGATCGCGCCTTCACGCTCGATGATGAACGGCGAACCCGGCACTGCCGCGCCGGTTTCGGCGCATCGCAACTGTACTTCGTTGCGAGCGTGAGGGAGCGGCGTTGCCCGCAGCAAAAACAGAAAGGCGTGGTGGCCGTTACCGATGCCGGCCTGCTCCAGGTCGGCTCGATAGCCGTCTGCCCGGGCAATCGCGATTGTTCGATCGTCGGTCACCAGTTCCAAGGTAATCGGCTTGTTGGGCTGCCGCGGATCGCAGACCCAGCCGCTGACGCGCTCGGCGTTCGCGTCGTCGATAAAGCCTTGCAACACCGGTGGCGCGGGGAAAACCGGCTCCAGTGCACCCGGTGACATCATGGCCGACGGCATAATGCCGGGAGACCGGGCGCCGGAGGGTATGACGCCCGGTATTTCGGGGGCAACCCCTGCAGCCGGGAGGTCATTGCCCTCGAGTTCGTTGGTTTGCCCCGTGATTGATGCCGCCGGCTTTGCCGCTTGATCTTCGATGACTTCGATCGTTTTGGATTTACCTTTACTTCCGCGCGGCGTTCTCGCCATCTCGCCCTCAAAACAGATACCTCGACGGGGTCGCGACGGTTTCTTGCGCAATTCTTACTATACAAGAAAAACTGAGCGGCGACCGCAGCCTACATCAGACGCTCCTGTGCATACAATCGCCTTTGCTCGGGCACCAGTTCGTCCGGTAGGGAATCATCCATACGGCACTCCGCGACAATCGCAAATGCAACCTCCGGCATAAATCCAATTTCCGACAAATATTCCTGTCCCTGAAAAGCAATGTTCAAATTGTTGTAACGCAATTATCATCTAACGCCGCGGGGCATAGGCGAAGCCCGCATGATCTGCAACGTTGTCATCTTGTCATTATTGGATATGACGGATCAGGTCATGCAGAGCCTCTCGAACGACAGTTACAAGATCGCCAGCCGAGAATTGGTCACGGAAAGTATCAATTTGCGCGTGCTGGCGCTGGGTCGCGGGCGGTGCACGATCCAACGGATCGGTCGCGCTTCGACAGCGTCATTGTGTCGCCGATCACCAAGCCCTCGACCGGCATTTCGGTGCCGGCGTCGATATCAATATGCCGCAGATGCCGCATGCAGCCGTCTCCCGAAGCAGCCTCGCGTATCCGATGGCGACGATCACCTTGCGCGTCGCGGGTCCCGAGACGTTGGTTAGCCGGCGGCCCCGAGCCCGACACCCCGCTCAACGCGCCGCTGCAAGCGGCGCAGGATGCGGGTCCTGGGCCTGCCGCCAGACAGCGATTGCCCGCTCCGGGTCGAGGTTGCATGCGAGCGTGCCGCGACGCGCGGATAGCGCATCGACCTCCTTTGCGCCCGCCTGGCTCGCGGCGACGGTTAGCTGCAACAGCGCTGCCTCGGGGTCGTGCGCGAGCCTGCCGCTGGTGCTGGCCTGAGGCTCGCTGCCCGCGACGTCGGGTGCCGGCGCCAGAAAGGCTTCCTCCCGTTCGGCTGCGGTCAGCACGCGCAGACCGACGATCTGGCGCCAGGCGATCAACGCGGCAGCGTCGAACTGCACGGCCTGGATCGGCCAACGCCACACGGCGCCATCGAGCGAAGCGGCGGTGAGCTGCCTGCCGTCGGGATCAAAGGCGAGCTTCCACATGCTGCCCTTGCCGCCGCGCAGCTCGGCCAGGGCACCGCCGTCGACCGCATCCCAGAGCCGCACGCGGCCGTTGCCGGCGCCGGTCGCTACCCGATCGCCGGCCGGGCTGAAGGCGAAGGTCGCGACGCGCTCGCCCGGATCGCGCAGTTCGGCGATCAGCCGGCCGTCGGCGGTACCGCGCAGTTCGACAGTCTGCTCGAAGGATTTCGTGCTGTGCAACACAGCCAGCCTCCGGCCGTCACGATTGAACTCGACCGCCAAGACGGTATTGGCATCGCCCTGCAGCTCGGCGATCGGCGCGCCGTCCCCCGCCCGCCACAGTCGTGCGGATTCGACGGATCGGCTGATCAGACGCGATCCATCCGCGTTGAACGCCAATCCGGAAATTGTCTTGGCATGGCCGGCGAGTTTGGTGACGGCGGCTCCGCTGTGCGCATCCCACAGCTGTACCGTGCCGTCCGCCGCGCCGGAGGCGAGGCGAGCGCCGTCGGGGCTGAGTGCCAATGCCGTCACCGGCTTGGCGTCGCCCTTGACCGTGAGCAGGCTCTGACCGCCGGCGACGTCCCACAGTCGCACCGAACCATCGGCTGCACCGGCGAGCAGGCGGCGGCCGTCAGCACTGAAGGCAAACTGCGTCACGCCCGCTGCGGTCCCTGCGAGGGTCGACGTGCCGCGGCCGGCGGTCCAGAGGTGGATGACGCCGTCCGCGCCGCCGGCAGCAAAAACCCGGCCGTCGGGGCCGAAGTCGAGCACCGAAATGCGCCCGGGCACCGCCGCCACCAGCGACCCGCTCGCGACGTCCCATACCCGCGCCGCCAGGCCGCCGAGCGTCGCGGTGGCGAGGCGGTTGCCGTCCGGGCTGACGGAAACCAGGGCCATGGTACCTTTCGGCCCGGCAATGCGGCCCAGCGCGCGACCGCTCGTCACATCCCAAAGCTGCACGGAGTCGCCCGGCCGGGCGATGGCAAGGCGGCTGCCGTCCGAGCTGAAGTGGATCGACCAGTCGCTATCGCTCCCCTTGGCGTCAGCGATCAGCACACGGCTATGCGCGTCCCACAGCCGCACCTCGCCATCCCAGCCGCCGCTCGCCAGGTGCTGGCCATCCGGACTGAAGCCGATCGTGGTAACCCGCTCGGCGTGGCCCTTGAGCGTGGCGATGGCTCTGCCGGTGTGCGCATCCCACAACCGGACGGTGCGGTCCATTCCCGCACTCGCCAGCACGGTGCCGTCCGGACTGAACGCGATCGACGTGACGGTGTCCTGGTGGCCGCGCAACTGGGCAAGCTCGGCGCCGCTCTGCGCATCGAACAGCCGCACCGATCCGTCGCCGAGCGCCACGGCGAAGCGCCCGCCATCGGGACTGAACGTGCCGCGTGAGACGGCGTCGTCGACCTGCAGAATGTCGGCGCCATTGCGCGGGTCGTGCAGCCGCGCGGTGCCGAAAGACCAGGTCAGCAGCCGATCGCCACTGGCGTTGAAGGCGATTTCAGTCACCTCCTTGGGATGTGCCGGAAGCTGCTGCACCAAGGCTCCGCTGCCGGTATCCCACAGCCGCGCGGTGCCGTCGCGCGCCCCGGTGGCGAGGCGTGCACCGTCAGGGCTGAACGCAAGGGCCCCGACTGCCGAGGCATGAGCGGCGAACTTGGCCAGTGATGCGCCGGTGTGCGCATCCCACACCGCTACCGTCCCGTCCGCCGCCGCCGTCGCCAGCCGCGCGCCGGTACGGTCGAAGGCGAGCCGTATGATCGGCGCCTCGCCCTTGTCCAGCGCCGCCAGTGTTTTGCCGTTTTCGACCGACCAAAGCCGTACTGCGCCGTCGCCGGTTTCCGCCGCGAGCACACGGCCGTCGGGGCTGAAGGCCAGCGCGGCGCCGATCTGGCTGGATGCCCCGGCGGCGTGCTCGAGCATTTTCGGTCCGGCGCCGCTGTCGGCGTCCCACAGCTGCACCGCGCCGTCGCGGGTGCGCGAAGCGAGCTGCCGGCCGTCCGGCGCGAAGGCCAGTGCCGCGCTCGCCCCACGCAGCACGGCGAGCGGCGTGCCGTACCGCGCGTTCCACAGCACCGTCATTCCATTGATCGACCGCGTCGCCAGACGACTGCCGTCGGAATTGAACAGGATCTCGTCGATCATCACCTTGTGGGCGCGCAGCTCGCCACGCTGTCGGTCGAGCAGCGCCGCTTGCCTCAGCGCGGCCAGGGCTTCCGGCACCAGCGGCCGATCCGGCCGATCCGGATGCACGGGCAGGCCGGCAAGCGACAGCAGCTCCGCCTTGGCAACATCGCCGGTGGCCAGCGCAGCCCGCGACCGGTCGGCCAGGAAACGCGATTGCGTGACCTGCGCCTCGGCGAGGCGATGACGCGCTTCCGCCTCCTGGCGGCTCGCCAGTTGTTGCTGACGTTGCGCCTCGCTCTGGCCGAAATAGGCGAGCGCGGCCCCGGCAGTCGCGGCGAGCGCCAGGAACGCGAGCACCGCCGCGACCAGCTGCAGCCGCCGGAGCGCGCGGCGTTCCGCCGTCCGCACCGCCGCTGCCGACGCCTCCACATAGGCGACCAGATCATCTCCCAGCTCGACGCGCCGACGCGCCAGCAATCCTTCCGCCTCCGCAAGCGGCAGGCCGCGTGGCAGCAGGAGACTGCTGCGATCCCCTGCGGTCGCGGCGCGCCAGCGTCCGGCGGCTGCTTCCAAGCGGCCACGGATCTGCAGGTCCTGCCGGTCGGCCGCGATCTGCTCGCGCGCTCGCGGCCAGTGGGTCAGCAGCGCCTCGTGCGCAATGCGCAGCCGCGTGACACCGCCTTCGCCTTCAGCCACCAGGATGCGCGCGTCGGGTGCCAGCAGCGCCTCGATCAGCTGCCGCGATGGCGTCTCCGGCGCGAACTGGTCGAGCGTGACCATGCGGGCGGCCGGCGCGGCATGCGCGAGGTCGCCAACCGTCACCAAGGCGCGCAGCACGCTGGGAAATGCTGTCTGCACCGGCTCGGACAGCGCGGCCAGCACTTCCTCGGCGCGGCGGCCGATCGCGCCTTCGAGGCCGCCCAGCCGTTTGTAGGCGGCGTGGGTCAGCACACCGCCTCCAATGCGTGTGAGCCACAATTGCTGCAACAGATACTGGAGCAATGGCAGCGCTGCCGGGTCCGTCGCGGCGGCACCACGAATCGCCTCGTCGAGGCTGGTGCCGGTGACCGGATCGACCTCGAACTGCAACCCAGCCTGGCGCGCGGGTTCGCGGATGATTTGGCCAAGCTCGGCTGCGTCGGGTGGCGTCAGCAGATAGCGCGCCTCCCCGGCGCTGAGTGCCGCAAGTGCCGGCAGGTCGGGGAGCCGATCAAAGAAGTCGCTGCGCAGCGTTGCGATGACCCAGACATGGCCCGACTGGGCGAGCGCGTCGAGCGCGTCGACGTACCGCTCGCGGCTCTCGGATGCGGCCGCCTCGGCAGTGAAGAGTTCTTCCAGCTGATCGACCACCAGCAGAAGCCGCGCTTCGCCGGGCGGCGTGAGACGCGCCGCTTGCCCGGCGCGGTCGAGGGCCTGCGCGACCGCCAGTACCGCCTGCCGCGGCGCATCGCGCAGCAGCTCGGCAAGCGCCGCCGCGTCGTAGCGCAACGCCGTCAGCTCCGGCAGCGCCGTGGCGGAGAGCAGCGCGACAGCCAGTCCTTCGAGCGGCGCGCCCGTGCCGTTGCCCGGACGCGTGATGGCATGCCGGCAGAGCGCGACCGGGCGAATCATGCCGGGCAGCGCCAGCTCCGGCAGCAGGCCGGCCTTCACCAGGCTCGACTTGCCACAGCCGCTGGCGCCCAACACCAGCACAAACGCGCGGCCGCGGGCGATTTGCCGCACAAGCAGCTCACGCAGCTCGTTGCGGGCGCGGCGCCGGCCGTAGAATACCGGCGCATGCTCCGGCTCGAACGACTGCAGGCCGCGATAGGGCGAGCCTTGATGCCAAGTGATCGGCCGTCCGGTCGCGCTGGCCGCGCCGTCGCCCAGGCGCTTACGCAGCAGCGCGCGCAGCTGTTCTTCGAGCAGCGTCTCGAAGCCGGCCGCATCGGCGAACTCCCAGGCCGCCGCCTTGAAGCCGCCGCTCGCCGCGCTTCCCACCCAGCGGTCGAGGAACTGCCTCACCAGGCGGCGCTGCGTCAGGCGGGTCTCGAGTTCTGCCTCATCATCCAGGTAGCCCTCGATCCGCGCCGTCTTCTGCAGGAGAAGCAACTCGGGCAGGCCGCGCTCGCGCTTCGCCTTCAGCGCGTCCTCGAACTCCCACTCGGTGCCGGTCACCGTCCGGCCGCTGAGCGGCCCGCGGAACTTCTCCGCCGGTAGCGGCAGGCCGAGCTGTGACCACAGCACGACGACGACAATATCGGTCGCGCTGGGCAGGGTGATTCGTTCCTGGAAATGCGCGTCGGCGGTCAACGGCTCGCGCTCCCACAGCACCGGCGCGACGCGGAAGTAATGGGAGAATTCAAGATCCAGCCGCCGCACCACCTGCTCTGCCATGAGACGCTCGGGCCGCACGTCGGCAGGCGACGAGATGAAGACGCGAAGCACCCGGCGTTCGTCCACGCTCAGCCCCGCCGATCGCTATGATTGAGCACGGTGGCGTGCCGCGACGAAAAAAGGTCCTGCCGCCGAGACGCGCGGCCAAAAGCGTAGGCGATTCTTGTCGCCAACAGGCGGGTGTCAATTCCGCATCGATAATCTGGGCGACAAGCTAACGCGTACACGGCGAGTGCAAAGTCCGGCTCGGCTGGTCGCTCGTTGTAATATCCAGTCACCTGCGGTCACCGTGGCGGCGACTTCGTATACAACAAGAAGAAAACCATGACGATCGGCACATTCTATCGTAACGCACAATAAGATACGTTTATCTGCGAGATCCAGACACTCGTTCTAGAGCGCAAGGATGTCCAGTTCCGCGCGATCGACAAGCGTGACAACAATGAAACGACCTATCGCATTGTCGAGTAGACAGCAGACGGGGCCATTATTGAACTCTGCGTTTGCCGGCAACCGCCGCAGCAAGAATGATGAGGACCCGGCTTAATCCCTGATTTTTACGATCACCGACGCCGTTGAATTCGACGCGCCGGGCCCGGGTCTAACGCCGCCCAGAATTTCCTTCGCAATTGACCGCGTCGTCGCACCAAGCTCGGCAAATTCCGCGGTGCCGGCCGGCTTGCGGCTGAACAACCAAGCGTCGGCCCGGGTCGACGCGACAAATTCGAACACGAGATTGCCCGGCTTGTCAGCGGTCGTCGTGACCGATAGCGGCGAGCCGGCTGCGATCGCCGCCTGGGAATGCGTGCTGTTGGGAAAAATGATCGTCGTATCGCCATTCGAGCGCACCCGCAGCACCGCGACGGAGGCGTTTTTGTTCACGTCCGCTGACAGCATGATCCGCTCGCCGACCCGATAGCGCCGATCCGCATGATCGACAGCGCCGATGATCCTCAGGTCGGACGGCCCGAGCTTCATGTCGGCGATGACCTGTTGCGCGTCGCTCAGTACATCGCTGTCGCCGACGCCGCTGCAGGACGCCCCCGTCAAACCCGCGGCCATTGCGAGTGCGACGAGGGCCGACTGCAACCGCTTCACCGTCCCGGCAGCGAGGCCGCGATCGGCGGCGACTGGCGGTTATGCTCAGTCCCCTGCTCGAATGCAAAGGCGACGCGCAGGACGGCGGCCTCGTCGAACGGCTTGCCGGCGATCTGGAACGCCACCGGCAACCCGTCGATAAAGCCGATCGGCACCGACAGGGCCGGCAGGCCCGTCAGGTTGTAGGGCGCCGTATACGAGGCGCGCTCAAAGGTGCTGTAAGTGCCGACCGCGTCAATGCGCGGCGCCGGCCCGGTCGCATTGGCGGAAACGATGACATCGACGCCGGCCAAGGCCGCCGCGATCTCGACGCATAATTCGCGGCGTTGCCGCACCGCCTCGATATAATCCGCAGCGCTGAGGAACGCGCCGAGGCCGATCCGCGAGAACATGTGCCGCCCAAACAGATGCGGCCGTTCGCGGAAATCGTGCTCGTGCAGCGCGTAGGCTTCGCAGACCATGATGATGCGGTTGGCATCGGCATAATCGGCGAGCGGCGACACGGTGAGATCGACCAGCCGCGCTCCGAGGCCTTCGAGCGCCCGGCAGCCGGCGTCAAAGGCGGCAACGTAGCCCGGCAGCGGCGCGCTGTCGGCGCCGAACCCGGCAACCGCATCCTTTTCGTGCCAATGCCGGATGACTCCGATTTTCACCCCGTCGAGCCGCGGCGTCAGCCCGGCGGTGTAATCCGCCACCGGCACGTCGGCCGAGGCCGGGTCCTTGGGGTCGTAACCGGCGAGCACCTGCAGCATCAGCGCGCTGTCCTCGACCGTGCGGGTCAGCGGCCCGCAATGGTCGAGCGTGTAGGACAGCGGAAACACGCCGCACCGGCTGACCCGGCCGTAGGTCGGTTTCAGCCCGATAATGCCGCAATAGGCCGCCGGCCCGCGGATCGAGCCGCCGGTGTCGGAACCCATGCCGGCGGCACACAGATGCGCCCCGACCGCAGCACCGGTGCCGCTCGACGACCCCGCCGGGTAATGCGCCGTGTTCCAGGGGTTGCGCGCCGGCTCGAACGGCAACGTGACATCGGGGCCGCCGATCGCGAATTCATGCGTTTCCTGTTTGCCCAGCAGGATCGCCCCGGCATTGCGCAGTCGCACCCAGGTCGCGGCGTCCTCATTCGGCACATGGTCGAGATAGACCCGTGACCCCGCTGTCGTACGGATGCCGTTGGTTTTGTAAATGTCCTTGAGACCGATCGGCACGCCGAACAACGCGCCGCGCGCCCGGCCGGCGCGCTGCTCTGCCTCCGCCGTCCGGGCGGCCGCGAGGGCTTCGTCGCGCAATACCAGGACATAGCTGTGCAACTGGCTGTCGAGCGCGGCGATGCGGTCGAGATAGGCCTCGGTGATCGCCACCGGCGACAGGCTGCCGTCGGCGACGGCGCGCGCGGCCGCAGCCGCGGAAAGCTGGGTCGGGTCCATCGTCTTCAGCCTCGCGGATGCACGAAGATATGCGCCGGTTCTGCCGAGCGGTCGCGCGGTGCGCCATTGCGCTGCCGTCGAACACTGTTCCGCAATCGCTCGAGAAAGCGGGTTCCCTGGCGCAGTTCCTCAAAGCGCTCGGCGCCGATCTTCTCGGCGCTGAGGCCGGCGCGTTCGGCGAGAAAGGCGAAACGGTCGGACGATATCGGTTCCGGCATGGCAAATTCTCCCACTGGGACGCGAAACCATAGCAGCGGCTTCCGCCAAAATCCCAGCGCGTCGGACGCTGCAACACAATCGCGATTTATCGCCCGGCATCGCTCTTCTGGCAGCGGGGTATTTGCATTAGCGTCGCGCGCGCAAAGGGAAAGCGCCGTGCATGAGACTGATCATCCAATATCGTTGCCGCCAATCCGCCGTCACGGTGTGATGCGATGACCCGCTCCAGCATCTTCCACCCGGATTATTCGCCGACGCCTTATTGGTGGGAAGCGTATCGGCCGGTTGCCGGTGACCTTGCCGATGTACCGCGCGAAGCGCGCGTGGCGATCGTCGGCGGCGGCTATGCCGGGCTGGCGGCGTCGCTCGAATTTGCCCGGCTCGGCATCGACGCGGTGGTGCTCGAAGCTGGGGCGCTCGGCATCGGCGCCAGCACCCGCAACGGCGGCTCGGTCAGCGGCGGGGTCAATATCGGCAAGAGCTTCAGCGGCCGCGCTACCCCGGTCGACGCAGAACGCACGCATCATCTGCTGGCCGATGCCTCCGACGCTTTTTCGCTGATCGAGCGGCTGATCGCCGACGAAGGCATTGCGTGCTTCTGGGCAAAACGCGGCCGATTTGTCGGCGCGTGGACGCCGGCGCATTACGCCTATCAGCAGAAGCGCCTCGCCAGCCTCAACGATGACGCCCAATCCGGCGCCTCTATGGTGCCGCGCGGGCGTCAGCGGGAGGAAATCGCCAGCGATTATTACTATGGCGGGATGGTCGTGGAGCGTTCGGCGAGCCTGCACCCAGCCTTGTATTACAAGGGGCTGCTCGACGCCTGCCGCCGCCGCAACGTGTCGATCTGTGCCGAGGCGGCGGTCGAAAACATCGTGGCGGAGGGCAATGGCTGGCGGGTACGGACCCGCCGCGGCACCGTGATAGCCGGCGATGTCGTAATCGCCACCAACGGCTACACCGGCGCAATAACCCCGGCGTTACGGCGGCGCGTCGTGCCGATTGCCAGCCATATCATCGCGACCGAGCCGTTGCCGCCCGATCTCGCGGCCTCGCTGATCCCGAAACTGCGCAGCCTCTCTGACACCAAGCGCGTGCTGTGCTATTATCGGATGTCGCCGGACGGCACCCGCATGGTGTTCGGCGGCCGCGCCCGCTTTACCCCGGCCAATCCCGAATTATGCGGCCAGGTATTGCACGGCTATATGAGCGCGCGTTTTCCGCAGCTGCGCGGCGCGCGGATCACCCATAGCTGGACCGGTAATACCGCCTTCACCTCGACGCGCTGCCGCATATGGGCGAGGAGGGCGGGCTGCATTATGCGCTCGGGTGCAATGGCAGCGGCGTCGCGATGATGACCTATCTCGGCACCCAGACGGCACGCAAGATCGCGCGCATTGCCAATGCCCCCTGCGCGTTTGACGGCCCGGAATTTCCCGACCACCCGCTTTACACCGGCAACCCCTGGTTTCTGCCGATGATCGGCGGCTATTACCGGATGCGCGACCGCCTCGACCGCCTGCTTGCATGATCCGGGTCGCGCGCGGTCGGCAGAACGCGCTATCCTCGCCCTTAAACCGATATCAGGAGGACGCCATGCAGTTCGACACATTCAAATCCTCGCTGACCGGCGCCGCGCCGCCTGCCGGCGTCAGCCTGCCGATGCAGGCCTTGTGGTGGCAGTCCAAAGGCGATTGGCACCGCGCCCACGGCTGTTGCCAGGATTCGCACGACGAAAAAGGCGCCTGGGCGCACGCCTACCTGCACCGCGTCGAAGGTGACGAAAGAAACGCCGGCGGCTGGTACAAACGTGCCGGCAAAAACCCATCAACCGCGCCGCTCGACCAGGAATGGGAAGAAATCGCTAAGGCGTTGCTGGGTTAAATTCGTGCTTTCCGTATGGAGCTATCCTTCGGACAAGGCGACAGTCAATGATTGGAGCTGGCTCGACGCGATTGTTGGGCCGCTCGACAAAGATGTCGCTGAAGCCGTCGCGGAACAGCCGCAACAGCAGGAACGCCCGGCGCTCGCCGATTTTTTCTGCTGATGCGCCACCTGCTCAGTGAAACGCGGTCATCGCGACGCTGCGCGATATCGTTTCCCGACCCTGCAAACCGCGGGGCGCAAATAGATATGACCGACCGTCAGTCGCCCGCCGCGGCTTCCGCCCGGTCGTATTTGCGGGCCGGGGTGTTGATCGGGTCGGTCAGCGGGGCGGCGCCGAACGAGGCGGCGACGCGCGATTGCGGCGGGTCGCGGTAAAGTGTGGTGCGCTGCTTTGGCGTGCGGCCGAGCGAGTGGATCAGCGACTCCATGTTTTCCGGCGGCATCTCCTGGCCAAAGCTGGCGCCGGCGGCGCGCGAGATGCTTTCGTTCATTAGCGTGCCGCCCATGTCGTTGCAGCCGGCATTGAGGCAGGCGGCGGCGCCTTCCGGCCCGAGCTTGACCCAGGAACACTGGATGTTGGGGATCACCGGGTGCAAAGCGAGCCGCGCCACCGCATGCATCAGCACCGCCTCGCGATAAGTCGGGCCGAGCCGCGAGCGGCCTTTCAGCGAGATCGGCGTCTCCATCGGCACGAACGGCAACGGCACGAATTCGGTAAAGCCGCCGGTCTTCTGCTGCAACCCGCGCACCCGCAACAAATGCCGCGCCCAATGCGCGTAGCGCTCGACATGGCCGTACATGATCGTGACCGTGCTGCGCAATCCGACGCCGTGCGCCGCTTCCATGACTTGCAGCCACTCGGCGGTCTTGACCTTGTCGGGGCAGATGATTGCCCTAATCTCGTCATCGAGGATTTCGGCCGCGGTGCCGGGCAATGAGCCGAGCCCGGCGTCGCGCAATTCGGCGAGAAAATCCGGCAGGCTGCGGCCGAGCGTCTTGGCGCCCTGCCACACTTCGAGTGGCGAGAAGGCGTGTACGTGCATGTCGGGCAGCGCTTCCTTGATGGCGCGGCACACCGAAAGGTAGGTCGCGCCGGTATATTCCGGGTGGATGCCGCCTTGCAGGCACACCTCCGTGGCGCCGCGCTCCCAGGCTTCCTCGCTGCGCCGGACGATCTCGTCCATGTCCAGATTGTAGGGTTTGCCGCGCAAATTCTCGCTGAGCTTGCCTTTCGAGAAGGCGCAGAACTGGCAGCGGAAATAGCAGATGTTGGTGTAGTTGATGTTGCGGGTGACGACGTAGGTAACGGTGTCGCCGTTGATGCGGCGGCGCAGCTGGTCGGCCGTGGCGCACACCAGGTCGAACTCCTCCCCGCGCGCCTGAAACAGCCGTACGATATCGCTTTCCACCAGCGTCTCACCCGCTGAGGCGCGCGCCAAGATTTCCAGCAGCCGCTGTTGCCCCTCACCCTGTCCCTCTCCCCGCAAGCGGGGCGAGGGGACGCTCGTCGAGGTTTGGGCTTGTCCCTGAAATGACTGCTTATTGGACGAAGGCGCAGGCGAACTCCCTCTCCCCGCAAG
>DATAUE010000105.1:0-1548 GCA_036268425.1 Allostellaceae bacterium | reverse complement strand
AGGAACTTGCCGTCCTCGGCCAGCGCCATCCGCGCGGTGGTGACATTGTCGCGGCCCTGCGCGTCGCCCATGAAATGATCGGCGCGATCGGCGGTCCATTTCACGGTCTTGCGCAGCTTTCGCGCGGCGACCGCAATCAGTGCGTATTCGCGATACGGAAATAGCTTTGTGCCAAAGCCGCCGCCGACATCGGGGCAGACCACCCGCATCTTTTCCATCGGCATCTTCAGGACGTTCTGGCACAGGATCTCGCGCAAGCGGTGGCTGCCCTGGCTGCCGATCGTCAGCGTCAGGTGATCGCGCTTGGCGTCGTATTCGGCAACCGCGGCGCGGGTTTCCATGAAATTGGTGACGACGCGCGGATTGACCACGGAGATTTCCGCCACCGCATGCGCTTTGGCGAACACAGCTTCCGTCGCCTTCTTGTCGCCGATCGGCACGTCGAACAGGATGTTGCCGGGATGCTTGGGCCAGACTTGCGGCGCACCCGGCTTCACGGCATTGGCAAGCCCGACCACCGCCGGCAACGGCGTCCAGTTGACTTCAATGGCTTCGATGGCGTCGCGCGCATGATCGACGGTATCGGCGACCACGAACGCGACGGCGTCGCCGACATGGCGCACCTCGCCCTCGGCCAGGATCGGATAGTCCGGACCGGTGAACGGATCGACTTCCAGATTGAACAGGCAGGGCAGCCCGCCGAGATCGCTCACATCGGCCGCGGTCAGGATCACCCCGACCCCCGGCAAGCCGCGGGCGCGGCCCGCATCGATGGTGAATTTCGCGTGCGCGTGCGGCGAGCGCAGCACCAGCGCGTGCTGTGATGCCTGCGGCGCGTGGTCGTCGGTGTAGTTGCCCTTGCCGCGAATGAGCTTGTCGTCTTCCTTGCGCAGCACGCTCTGGCCGACGCCAAATTTAACGGGAGCAGCCATCGTTTCTCCAATTGCTGTCGTTGGTTGCAGCTATATTGCAGCGGATCGTGGCGAAGCGCAAAGGGTTTAGCTGCGCACCAGCGACCGCAGCCAGCCCTTGCCGAACAACAGCAAAATCGAGCCGCCATAGACGATCGCGCCGACCGCGATCAGGACCAGCAGGATGGTCTCGTCGCGGAACACCGGCAGGTGCGCCAGATAGTTGCCGGCGAATTTCGCGGCCAGCCAAAGGGCCGCCGCCAGCACCACGCCGGAGACCGCAAATTTGACCAGCGATTGCGTCAACGCCCTGTCGAATTCGAGATAACCGGCCCGCACGGCAAAACCGAGCACCAGCAACAGATTGATCCAGGCCCCGGTCGCGGTCGCCAGCGCCAGCCCGACCTGGGCCAGAGATCCCATCAGCAGCACTTTTAAGGCCAGATTGACCGCGAGTCCGGTCAGTGAGGCCTTCACCGGCGTTGCGGTATCCTTACGGGCGTAGAACGCCGAGACCGCGCTGCGGATCGTCACGAACGGAATCAGGCCAACCGCATACGCCGCGAGCGTCGCGCCGGCTGCCGCAGCGTCGGCCCCGGTGAATGCTCCGCGCAAAAACACCGCGCGCATGATCAGG